>CAIYYN010000024.1 GCA_903930435.1 uncultured Hyphomicrobiales bacterium
ATTCGGCGGGGAATGCGTTGAACCTCCCTCGTGGAGATGAGCTCCACCGCGGTCGTTTCGCCTTTTCCACGCCAAATTTCGACTCGCGCCGCGCCCGAAACCTATTTGTCAACGAGCCCTAGGAACTGCGGGCGATCTGGTTTCGACGCGCTGGGCACCCAGGGTTAACGGGTTCTACGGAACACACTTCAGTCCCGGCGCGCCTTTGACGCCGGGCCAATAGCCAGATGTGCTGCTTGTCTGAAAATCGGTGTTGCAGCGTTGCCGGGAAATTTTTGAGTCTCCGGTTTGCGGGCGTTGAAGTCCTGGCGAGCGCGACAGGGCAGCTTCCATACGATCAACTCCGGCAAGGCATCGCTTCAGCAGGTCGCTGCAGGTTATGATCGATGCCGAACCGGCCAGAGCGGGGCTGGAGACGGCGAATGCCAATATCGCGGCATGGAACAGTCCAGAAAACCTGACCCTCCGCCACGTCGATCCAGGCTCCGCCGGATTGGTTGACTGGATCGCAGCGAAGGTGGGAGCACAATTGGAACGCCGCATGAGACGCATGACGCGGATCCTTTCATCAGTACGCGCATTTTTCGGAACGAACCGGGTTTTCTGGTGCAGGCCAGGCCGGCCTCGCGGCTTCATTTGACCAGGTGGACCAACGAGGTTCCGCCTGCCATGTTACATTGAACCCAGTTGAATTCATTGGAGACGGCCGTTGGGCCGCTGACCAGATACTTGCTCGGACCGTCGTCTTGACCGTAATACAGATTGTCGTTGAAGATACCGGCGAGCGTGGTCCCGAGAATGCCGCCCGGTACGCCGCAGGCACCTGCATTGGTCGCCGTCAGCGATAGTCGCCCCGCGACGACGCTCTGATAGCCAAAATCACCCTTGAAGACGTAGGTTGGCGTCGTGACTGTTACGGAATTCGCGTACTGGTAGAAGTCATTCAAATCGGTGATATCGGTCTGAACCAGTCCATTCAGGTAGGAATGATGACCAAGTGAGGGCGGGTAGGTAACACCGTCGATGGTGACAGCCCCTTCCCAGACCGGCTGAAAGTTCAATGTGCCATTCACGTTGGTTGGCTGCGGTGCGGAGAACGAAATCACGTGGTTATCGACCATGATGGAAAACGCGGAAACGACAAACCACGAACTATTGAAGACCACGGCGCCCGAGCACTGGATGTTGACCTCGAACTTGCGGTCGCTGACAGCATTGTACCAACTGCCCGGCGGGAGATTGTTGCAAAAGAGGTCTCTGAACGTCCCGTCGGCTCCCATGATATAGGGATCGCCCCACATCGTCCCGATCCCGGAATAGGTACCAGCGCCAGACGTAGTACTTGTCACGGCCTGGGCTTCGGCAGTGATGCTCATCGGGATCAGGTTGATGTTCAGCAATCCGGCGAAGACCGTCTTCATCGATCCGGTATAGTTCACAACCGTTGTCAACGTAGCTGCATAGTTTGTTGGCTGTATCGACACGACCCCATCGGAGCCGGGGGATGATGACGGCAGGGCACCACTCGGCGCGTTGGCAGTGAAAAGCGCGAGGCCTACGGCTTGGGCGTCGCTGGCTGATTGTCCCTGCACCATTGCCGCCGTTGCGCCTGTTGCAGCAGCATCGGCGGCGGCTTGCAACTGTTCACGAAAAGAGATTGCGCGCGAATATTCAATGCCCGCCGACATGGCGATACCCAGCGCCGGCAGAGTCACGGCAAACGTCATCCCAATGTTTCCAGCGCGATCAAGCAGAAGTCGTTTCATTTGACGCCAAAGCTTCGATGCGCCAGAAAGACGCTCATATCTTGTGGATGAGTCTTTGCTCAACATTCTATTCCCCCAAGTCGGTCAGCGTATTTCATAAAAAAATTGTAGTTATTGATCAGGCGAGACTGATTTTATTCATAAGTAATTCGAGTCTTGTTTTGATTTCAAGGGGTATATTCGATCAATATTAAGATTATATTCATCAAATATTGATCAATACACAAGTGAAGGACAGCAAAATTTGCGAAAGAAAAGAGATCTCTATCGTTGCGCGATCGGTCGCAGCAAATCTTGAGACCGGCGAAGGCTCGACAAGTGCGCTACACGCTGTTTTGAGAACTTTATGTCGTCGGCCAGGACGGAAATGAGTTTGCGCATCTTGCCACATACCGGGGCATGGCATGGCGTCCTCTGAATTGCAGAAGGTTGATCAATGCGATCATACATTCATGACACATCAAAATACGTGTTTTTTGTATGCGCTACTATATTGAGTGCCCAAGAGTGAAACGCTGTGAATGTCTTGATGACTTAATTGCAAACCTGCGATCCATTGGACCCCGGCTTGCATGAAAATTCCGAGGAACAATCAGGCATACGGCAATGAGACAATTCGTTTGCCTGGGACAAAAGTGGGTTGATATCAGACAGGACGCTGCAACGGTGATATCTGTAATGTTGTCAACGCGTCCCAGGCGATGAATGTCCCCACGGGTCACCTGTCACGCCGCCTTTGCGGCAAAGCGGGTGACATCGACGATCCGGTCGGCGACGCGGTCGCGGACGTCTTCGTCGTGGAAAATGCCGAGCATGGCAACGCCGCGCTGCTTCTTGTCGCGGATCAGCTCGACAACCGCCGCCCGGTTGGTCGCGTCAAGCGAGGCGGTCGGTTCATCGAGCAGCAGGATCGCGTGATCGGCGACAAAGCCGCGCGCGATATTGACGCGCTGCTGCTCGCCGCCGGAAAAGGTCGCGGGTGGCAGGGACCAGAGCCGTTCAGGAACGTTGAGGCGCGTCAGGAGATCCCTGGCGCGTGTCAGCGCAAGGCCTTCGTCCAGTCCCTGGTCGCGGGCGGCAATGGCGACGAGATCAAGCGCCGAAATACGCGGGATGGCGCGCAGGAACTGGCTGACATAGCCAATCGTGGCGTGACGCAGGCGGATCACCTGACGTGGTGGCGCTGTGGCAACATCGATTGCTCCGTCGGCGCCATGGACCAGAATACGGCCACGATCTGTGCGGTAGTTGCCATAGATCATCTTCAGGATCGAGGATTTCCCAGCCCCCGACGGACCGCCGAGGACGACGCATTCGCCCGCCGATACGCTGAGCGAGACGCCTTCGACGACTTCAAGCGTCTTGCCGCCCTGCAAGTGCATGACGAAGGTCTTGGCGACGTCCTCAAGTTCGAGCTTCAGCGTCATGATTACACCTGCAAAACCGAGGAAACGAGCAATTGCGTGTAGGGTTCGCGCGGATCGTCGAGCACCTGATCGGTGAGACCGGTTTCGATGACGCGACCATGGCGCATCACCATGATCCGGTGCGAGAGCAGGCGCGCAACCGCGAGATCATGGGTGACGATCACGACGGCCAGTCCCAGATCAGCGACGAGACCGCGCAGGAGATCGAGAAGACGGGCCTGTACCGAGACATCAAGCCCGCCGGTCGGTTCATCCATGAAGATGAGGCGCGGGTTGGTGACGAGGTTGCGCGCGATTTGCAGTCGCTGACGCATGCCGCCGGAAAAGGTCTTCGGCGCGTCGTCGATCCGGGTCTGATCGATCTCGACCCGGTTCAGCCAGTCGAGTGCAGTTGACCGGATCTCGCCGTAATGGCGGGCACCAACAGCCATCAGTCGTTCGCCGACATTGCCACCGGCTGAAATGCCCATGCGCAGCCCTTCGCGGGCATCCTGGTGGACGAAGCCCCAGTCCGTCCGCATCAGGAGGCGGCGCTCGGCCTCGTTCAGATCGAAGACATTGCGCATCACGCCATCGCGCATGCGATAGCCGACGGACCCGGCTGTCGGATCAAGGCGTGTGGACAGTACAGACAGAAGCGTCGATTTGCCCGAACCGGACTCGCCGACGATTGCAAGGACTTCGCCGGGGAACAGCTCGAAATTGACATCGATGCAGCCGATGTGGGGGCCGTAGCGCTTGGTGACGCCACGGGCGACGAGCAGGGGCTGGTCGTCGGCGGACATGGTCTCAGGCGACATGCGTGGCCTCCTTCTGCTCGATCGGCGATCCCAGCAATTCGCCGCGATGACCATCAGCACGCCGGGTTTCGCAGTGGTCTGTATCCGAGCAGACAAACATGCGACCGCCGCGATCATCGAGAATGACTTCGTCGAGATAGACGCCTTCAGCGGCGCACAGCGCGCAGGGCTTGTCGAACTTGTTGACCTCGAACGGGTGATCATCGAAATCGAGACTGACGACCTCCGTATGCGGTGGCACGGCATAGATCCGCTTCTCGCGTCCGGCCCCGAACAGCTGCAGGGCAGCGGAACGGTGCATTTTCGGATTGTCGAATTTCGGTGTCGGCGAGGGATCCATCAGGTAGCGACCGCCGACCATGGTCGGATAGGCATAGGTCTTGGCGATATGGCCGTGTCTGGCGATATCCTCATAGAGCTTGACGTGCATCAGGCCATATTCGGAGAGCGCGTGCATCTTGCGGGTTTCGGTCTCGCGCGGTTCGAGAAAGCGCAGGGGTTCCGGGATCGGCACCTGATAGACGAGCACTTGCCCGGATTTCAGGGTCTCTTCCGGGATGCGATGCCGGGTCTGGATGATCGAGGCGGCCGACGTGGAAGTGGTGACGGCAACGCCGGCGGTTTTTTCGAAAAACTTGCGGATCGAGACGGCGTTGGTCGTGTCATCAGAGCCTTGATCGATGACCTTCAGCACATCGGATGGGCCGATGATGGCCGCCGTCACCTGCACGCCGCCAGTGCCCCAACCATAGGGCATCGGCATTTCACGGCTGGCAAAGGGCACCTGATAGCCGGGGATCGCAATCGCCTTCAGGATCGCGCGCCGGATCATGCGCTTGGTCTGTTCGTCGAGATAAGCAAAATTATAGGGAGCCGCATGGCCGAGTGTGGCGGAGATGAGGGTCATGCTTGGGTGCTCCTCGTGGCAGTCGAGGGCGCGTGACCACCCCTCACCCTGTCCCTCTCCCGCAAGGGGAGAGGGGACGACTGAACCGAGATCCTGCAACTTGAGTGCCCTCTCCCCTTGCGGGAGAGGGACAGGGGTCCGACAGTGTTGATCAGTCGCGTCGGAATCATTCTGCAGCCTCCTTCAGTGTCACATCCGAATGCGTGGCGGCATATTCGCGGCGCATCTGGCGGACGAGGCCGAGTTCGGCCTGGAAATCGACGTAATGGGGCAGTTTCAGGTGTTCGACGAAGCCGGTCGCCTGGACATTGTCAGAGTGCGAGAGCACGAACTCCTGATCCTGCGCGGGGGCGACGACATCCTGGCCCAGTTCTTCGGCCCTGAGGGCGCGATCAACCAGCGCCATCGACATGGCCTTGCGCTCGGACTGGCCGAACACAAGACCATAGCCGCGCGTGAACTGTGGCGGTTCCTTGGACGATCCCTTGAACTGGTTGACCATTTCGCATTCGGTCAGCTGCACGCGGCCAAGGGTGATGGCAAAGCCGAGTTCTTCGGCGAAAAACGCGACCTCCACTTCGCCGATCCGGATTTCACCGACAAACGGATGGCTCGATCCATAGCCGCGCTGGCTGGAATAGGCGAGCGACAGCAGGAAGCCCTCGTCGCCACGGGCGAGGTTCTGCAGGCGGAGATCACGGCCCGCAGGGTAGGAAATCGGTTCGCGGGTCAGGTCGCGCGGCGGGGTGTCACTTGGGGCTGCGTTCTGCTCGATCAAGCCTTCGTCATCGAGCAGGCCCGTGACGTGTGGCGCTGGCTCAAGGCCTTGCCGGTTCTCGTGTGGCGCGGCGGGTGCGTTCTCGCCGGCAAGGTCAAAATCGATGAGCCGGTGCGTATAGTCGAAGGTCGCGCCGAGGATCTGGCCGCCGGGCAAATCCTTGTAGGTGGCCGAGATCCGGCGCTCGATCGCCATGTCATTGGTCTCAAGCGGCAGGGAATAGCCAAAGCGCGGCAGCGTCGTGCGATAGGCGCGGGTCAGGAAGATGGCTTCGATCAGATCACCACGCGCCTGCTTGATCGCCAGTGCGGCAATCTCGGGGTCATAGAGCGAGCCTTCCGCCATGACGCGGGCGACGCCCAGTTTCAATTGCTCGGTGATCTGGGCGATTGTGATTTCAGGCACGTCGCGCGCGCCACGTCGCTCGGAGCCGAGCAGGCGATGGGCATTGTCGATGGCCTTTTCGCCGCCTTTGACAGCCACATACATGGTTCAGGCCTCCGTGATGTCTGTGGAACGCGGCAAGCCGAGGACGCTGGTGCCATCGGTCAAGAGCAGGTCGATGCCACAGGGGAATAGCGCATGATTGGCTTGCAGGGATGCAAGAAGATCATGGTGGAGCGGCGATAAATGCGCCGTGCGGATACCGTCTATGCCGGGACCGGACAGGCTCCAGGCCCGACCATGCGTGAGGCTTATGACTTGCACGATCACGGTCGTGGACCGATCCGGATACTCGAGCGACCCCAAGGCAAAGCCGTCCAGCCGGTCGAGCGTTGCACCATCGGCGATCACGGCAAAGCTGGCTTTTGACGGCTCGGCAACCAGCGGGCAACCTGCGTGGAACCGGAGGTAGGCCGTGACGGATGCGGTCGACAGGGCGGGATCGAGCCAGACGGGCGTCTCGAAGTCTGCGAGTGCGAGCAGCATGGCGGCGGTTGCGGGCGTCAGCGGCGCAGGTGGCTGAAGCGCGGCGAGGAGGTCTGGTTCCAGCGACTGGACGCTGCCGGGTTCAGCCAGCGCATTCATGACCTGCCGGAAGATGGCCTGCGCATCCATGACCGGATCGGTCAGACCCGCGCCGGGAGCTGTGGAGGTGACAAGAGCCTGTTGCATCATGCGTCCTCGCCTCTGACCAACGTGAAGAAATCGACCTTGGTGGCGGCGACACGGGCGGCCTTGTCGGATCGGGCGGCGGACAGGCGGGATTCCACCGGCTGGACAATCGTAGCTTCGATGTGCTCCCGCGTCGCGGACGCCTGCCAAAGGGCATCGGCGATGGCTGCCAGCCTGGCCTTGCCGACGTCGCGACCAAGGACATAGGCGTGGCCGACTTCACCGGTTGCAAGGCAGACCGAGGCGCGGGCAACGCTGGCCTCGCCGAGATTGAAGGCATTGCCGTCACCGCCGATCCGACCACGCAGCATGACCAGCCCGGCCTCGGGACGGCGCAGGTCGGTTGCGCCATGGGCGGCTTCGATCGGGTCGAGGGCGGCGAGAAGCTCGTCGGTTGTCGCCTCGGCAAAGGCGGCCATGGCGCGGCGACGGGCGCTCGTGTCGGGCAATTGGGACGGACTGGACTGGGTCATCACGGACGGATCCCTCGTGTCGTCTAGAGGCAATGCAGATGCGCATCATTTGTGGCGAAACGCGTGACGCCGACATGACGCCGGATACAATTTGCCGGCTTACAGCCTTTGCATTGCGCATGAAGCTCTGCTAGAGCTGATGAAGAGGTCTATACCTCTTAATATGCTGGTGGTCTAGACCACTAATCATGTTTTTTGGATTTTTGTGATGGCTGAGCCGAATGACGAGACCTGACGACCAAACCAACGGCACAACCGCACCGCTCTGGCGGATGATCGAACAGGCGATCCGGGGCGATATACTCGGTGGCCGCTATCAACCGGGTGCTCAACTGCCCTCGGATCGTGACCTGGCTGCACGCTACTCTGCGAGCCGGATGACGGCGCGACGGGCGCTCGCCAGCCTTGAACAGGACGGCTTGATCCGGATCGAGCATGGCAACGGCACCTTTGTCAGTGATGATGCGCGCATTCGCTATTCGCTCGGCGGGGATCGCATCCGGTTTTCCAGGAACTGGCTGTCGGCAGAGGGGATCAAGCTGCAACGCCGGATCTTGCGGACCAGCGAGGTAAAAGCCGATGATGCGCTGGCGGCAGTGCTAGGGATCGGGATCGGCGAGGCCGTACTGACGTTGCAGATCGTCGCCCTCGCCGGGGAGCGTCCGATATCAGTTGGTATCCGGCATTGTCCCGCCGCGCGGTTTCGGGGTCTCGACACCGAATTCGAGCGTGTGGGTTCGCTGACGACGGCGTTGAAGGCCTTTGGCGTCGAGGATTACGCCCGCGCCTCAACCGAGGTCACGGCCCGGCTGCCGACGCCGGAAGAAGCGCGTATCCTTGTCCAATCACGGGCGCAACCGGTGCTCGCCTTCACAGCCACCGACATTGAGGCCGCAACGGGCGCGGTTATCTCGTATCACATCGGCTGTTTTGCAGCCGACCGGGTCGTGATTTCGATTGGCGCGGGGTAGGTCACGTCAATCGACAAAAGGCGTCAATGCGGATTCTGCTGCTGATTGACGCCTATGATGGCAAAGCGGATCTTGGTCGAGACATAATCGATCAGGCTGACCGTGATCAGCATCAGGATCGTCAGAAACGCCACGTGTTGCCATTCGTTGAGGCGAATCTGTTCCTGGAAATGTGCGCCAATGCCACCAGCACCAACGATGCCGATGATCGTCGCGCTGCGCGTATTGGACTCGATCTGGTAAAGCACCTGGCTCACGAGCACGGGCAGGATGCCCGGTAACAGCCCGAAGCGGACGCGATGCAGACTGCTGCCGCCAGTCGATATCACGCCCTCGGCGGCCTTCTGGTCGCTGGCCTCAATGGCCTCGGAAAACAATTTGCCGAACAGTCCCAGATCCGCCGTGATAATGGCGAGCACACCGGCGAAGGGACCAAGGCCCACAACGTTGATCCAGATCAGCGCCCAGATCAGCATGTTGACGCTGCGGACCGTGTCGAGTGACCGGCGAATGAAAAAATGCGTGATCCAGCCGGGCACGACATTGCGCGCGGCGATGAACCCAAGCGGGATCGACAGGACCGCAGACAGGACCGTGCCGAGCAACGCGATTGCGACCGTCTCCAGCAGCGAATGAAGATAGATGAGGAGGTTTTCCGTCGTGCCATAGCTGGGTGGCAGCATGACGGACAGGAACCAGCCGAGCCGGGCAAATCCGGCTAGGACCCGCGACCACTGGATGTCGAGGTAAACCACGGCATAGGCAGCTATAGCCGCAGCCCCGAAAATGACCACGACTGTTTTCAGTCTACCGACCCAGTTTACGCGAAAGGCCTTGGGGTAACGGGCCTCAAGGCCGGATTGGTCAGCCATGACAGTCGTGAAAAAGCTTTTGCGAACAGAGGCTGTCAATGTCCCGCCTCCATATTGATGAGCCGGCTACGTACCCGCTCTGTGATGAAATCGATCAGACTGACGGTGATGATGATCAGGATCAGAATCGCGCTCACATCCGAGTAGTAGAACTTGCGGATCGCCTCGATGAGGTCCTGACCGATGCCGCCGGCGCCAACCAGGCCCATGACGGTGCCCTCGCGGACATTGATCTCAAAACGCAGCAAGGCATAGGACACGAAGTTCGACAGGACTTGCGGCACAATGGCGAAGCGCACCGAACTCATCCAGCCTGCACCGGTCGAGGTCATGCCCTCCATCGGCTTCATGTCGGCGTTTTCGATCACTTCGAAGAACAGCTTGCCAAGGGCACCGGTGGTGTGGATCGACAGCGCCAGAACACCCGGCAGCGGACCAAATCCGAAGGCAACCACGAACACCATGGCGAAGGCGATTTCCGGCACGGTGCGGCAGAATTCCAGATAGCGGCGCACGACAAACAGAACCCAACGCGCTGGAGCGACATTTGCGGCGGCCAGAAAACTCAGGATGAATGCACCAATACCGCCGATCAACGTACCAAGGTAGGCGATCAGGATGGTCTCACCGATCAGACGGGTCCATTTGCCGAGGCCCCAGAACCATTCGGTCACGTTGGAAAACACGATCTGTCCGGAATCGAGAACAAAAATCCGGCCGATGTAATCTGAGAACTTATTGATATGCGAAAAGAATTTCACGAGATCGACTTCACCCACGGCGGCGGAGCTGATCAGGACGACCACCAAGATTGCAAAGCCGACGAAGGTCTTGGTCCGCTTGGCCGATACAGCTGCCGCATAGGACGCCTCAAGCGCGGCCAAACGGTCATCTGGCAATTTGGGGACGCTGATGGGCAAGGGATCTCTCTCTCTGTGCAGATCGGTTCGGAGGCGATTTCGTAAGTCTGGCGGCTGGATTGCTCCAACCGCCAGACAATTGGATCAAACGATCACTTCTTGCGCAGGCTGTCGATGAACTTCACCAATTCGATGGTCGGTTCATAGTCCTTGTGGGTGATCGGCGTGAATCCCAGTTTCTGGCCGTCCCAGATCTTGTCATAGGCAGCCTTTGCTTTGACCGGAGCGTCCATGAAGGCCTTTGCAACAGCGGTCTTCAGATCAGCCGGAAGATCGGCCAGAACCGTATAGGGGCCGTTCAAAATGGGCGAAGACGTGTTGATGATCCGGAACTCTTCCTTTTTGAAGACGCTACCGTCGTCATGCTTCAAGATGCCCTTTGTCAGCATTTGCTGCAATGTCGAGTCATTGTCGTTTGTCCACTGGTTCGCAGCAACATCGACAGAGCCCTGTGCCAAAGCAAGAACAGCGTTTTCATGGCTGCCTGTGTAAACGACCTTAGCGAAGAAATCTTCAGGCTTGATGTTCTTCTTGTTCAGCTCAAAGCGCGGAACGTTATTGCCAGATGTCGAATTCGGATCGACAAGGCCAAGGTTCTTGCCTTTCATGTCTTCGATTTTCTGGTAGGGGCTCTTGGCCAAAACGTAGAAAACCGAATAGTAACCGTCACTGCCATCGCCGTTCTTGTCGGTCGCGAATGGCTCCGTCTTCACGCCCGTGATGAATGCGCGGGAGTAGGAAGCTGCGCCGTAGTTGGCGATCTGGATGTTGCCGGCGCGCTGGCCTTCGATGACAGCGGCATAATCTTGCGCAATGCGCATGGTCACCTTGACGCCGAGTTCCTTGGACAGGTAGTCGATGAAGGGGCCCCAACGGTTCAGCGTATCCGTGCCGTTTTCGGTCGGAACGACTGCGAAGGTCAGTTCCGGATATTTGGCTTTCCAATCGTCAGCTGCATGAGCAGCCGTGGAAAAAGCAAGGCCGGCGGCAAATGCGCCGAGAATGATGCGACGGTTCAGCATGAGAGGCTCCAAACTCAGGTGGTAACAATGCCGGCGATATGCCGGGGTCATCAGGCCGGGACAAGCTGTGCCCTTTGAGCACGGTTGTCGTCGGATTCCAGATCCATCACGTCTCCCGCTTCCAGCCCGTAGAGCTGGCGCGAGACGTCTTCGGTGAGATCGAATGCACCGCCGTCGAACACGACGCGACCGGCGGACATGCCTACGAGGCGGTCGCAATAGGCGCGCGCCAGATCGAGCGAATGCAGATTGCAGATCACCGTAATGCCGAACTCCTTGTTCATCCGCTGGAGAGCATCCATCACGATCTTGGTGTTGCGTGGATCAAGCGAGGCGATGGGTTCATCCGCCAGCACGATCCGCGGCTCCTGCATGAGGGCGCGGGCGATGGCAACACGCTGCTGCTGGCCACCGGACAGGCTGTCCGCCCGCTGCGAGGCAAGGCCTGCGATATCAAAGGCTTCAAGGGCGGCAAGCGCCATAGCGCGATCTTCGCGCGACCAGATCCGCAGCATTGACGCGGCCGCTGACACCTTGTTCAGGCGTCCTAGCAACACATTCGTCAGAACATCGAGACGGCCAACGAGATTGAACTGCTGGAAGATCATGGCACAATCGGCGCGCCAGTCACGCAGCGCCTTGCCCTTCAAAGCCGTCACGTCGCGGCCTTCAAACAGGATGCGACCGGACGAGGGATCGGCCAGACGATTGATCTGGCGCAGCAATGTCGACTTGCCGGCGCCCGACCGACCAATAACGCCGACGAAGCTGCCTTCCTTGATGTGAAGGGTGACGTTGTCGAGCGCGGTCTTGGTGCCAAAATGCCGTGACAGGCCTTCGATATCGAGCATAGGCTTCCCCGAGCAGGTTAATCGGAGAAGTCCTAACGCCGGTTAACAAAGCTTTGATGACAGACTTATCGAGGTAATTGGGATTAGACAGATCAGGTCATTATCGGGGGCGATGACCTCAACTGTCACGGAACCGTCATATCTGGGGTGCACCAAAAGAGGACTATCCGGCGAACAAGAGATCAACTTATGACAGCGTTTGAAGATCCGCGTACAACTATAAAGAAACTTGGTGTGGAACCCTACATCCATCCGACAGCCACGGTGCGGGATGCGAAGCTGGGTCGCTATACCGAGATCGGCGAGCGCACGAGCTTTTCGGAAAGCGCGATGGATGATTATTCCTACGTCGTGAACGACAGCAACATCATCTATACGACCATCGGCAAGTTCTGTTCGATTGCGGCGATGACGCGGATCAATCCGGGCAATCATCCGATGTGGCGGGCGACGCAGGCGCATTTTACCTATCGCTCGTCGGCCTATTTTGAGGGCGAAAGCGATGATCAGGACTTCTTCGAGTGGCGGCGGCAGGCGCATGTGACGATCGGCCACGATGTCTGGATCGGACATGGCGCAATCATTCTGGCAGGGCGCAGCATCGGAACGGGTGCCGTCATTGCCGGAGGTGCCGTCGTGACCAAGGATGTCGCGCCCTACACGATCGTTGGCGGCACACCGGCGAAAGTCATCAAGCGCCGGTTTGATGAGCGCACGGCCGAACGCATGCAGGCATTGGCCTGGTGGGACTGGGATCACGAGCGGCTGCGCAAGGCCTTGCCGGAGTTTCGGACCTTGAGCGCGGAAGCCTTTCTGGAGCGGTATGAAGGCGAGGCCTGAACGGGGTCGGGATCAGGCCCTGTCATTCGCGGTGGGGCCGGGTATACTAGGCCAAATCATAGCTGACTCACTGGTCCCTTCCATGCTTGCGCGCTTTGTTGCTTCCATCCTGAAACTGATCGCGGCGTCCTTTGCGGTCGGCGTCATCCTGTCGATGGTCCATATCACGCATGCCGATGTGCTCGCGCGCTTCGGGATGACGCCGGATCAGTTTGTCGACAAGCTGCAAGGCTGGATCGCGTGGGCGATCCCGAAGATCGGGCTGGGCGCGTTCATCGTTGTGCCCGTCTGGCTGTTGATGAGCATCATCCGTCCGCCGAAGAGTCTCGACTGATTGACAGGTAACCCTATGGCCAAGAAGAAGAAACTCACCCGAGATGTCGTTTCCAACCGGGGCGTGGCGGACGCCGATGCAGCCGTTGACTGGCTGGCCGAGCGGGGACTGGAAGACATCGAATGTCTGGTGCCGGACATGGCGGGCGTTGCACGCGGCAAGATGATGCCGGTGGAAAAATTCGTCCATTCCAAGAACATGTCGATCCCCGGCTCGATCTTCCTGCAGACGATCACCGGCGAATACCCGGATGATGGTGACGGATTTACCTACGATGCCGCTGACGGCGACATCCTGCTGGTGCCGGATTTTTCGACGCTGGCAACGGTTCCCTGGGCATCGGACCCGACGGCACAGGTGATCCATGACGCCTACCATCAGGACGGTCGCCCCGTGGAACTGGCCCCGCGCCAGGTCTTGAAGCGGGTGCTGGAACTTTACGCGCACAAGGGCTGGCGGCCGATCGTGGCGCCGGAGATCGAGTTTTATCTCGTCGATCGCAATCAGGACCCGGATTATCCGCTGAAGCCACCGGTAGGTCGATCGGGCCGGGCGGAAACCGGACGGCAGTCCTATTCGATCGCTGCAGTCAATGAATTCGATGCGCTGTTTGATGACATCTATGATTTCTCCGAGGCGCAGGGACTGGAAATCGACACGCTGATCCACGAGGAAGGCGCAGCGCAGATGGAAATCAATCTGCTGCACGGCGATCCACTCGTGCTGGCGGATCAGGTGTTCCTGTTCAAGCGGACGATCCGTGAGGCGGCGCTCCGGCACGGCATGTATGCGACATTCATGGCCAAGCCGATTGCCAATGAGCCGGGGTCGGCGATGCATATCCACCAGTCGGTGGTCGATCTTGAGACGGGCGAGAACATCTTCTCGAATGCGCAAGGCGGTCCGACACGGGATTTCTTCGCCTTCATTGCCGGGCAGCAGCGGCTTTTGCCGAACGTCATGTGCATGTTGGCTCCTTACGTGAATTCCTATCGACGTCTGATGCGCAAGTCGGTGGCACCGATCAACGTGCACTGGGGCTATGACAATCGCACTGTGGGCTTGCGGGTGCCAAATTCGCCGCCGCAAGCGCGCCGCGTCGAGAACCGGGTGCCGTCGTCGGATGCCAACCCCTATCTCGCCATCGCAGCGTCCCTGGCGTGTGGCTATATCGGCATGACCGAGGGCTATACGCCGGAAGAACCCGTTGACGGCTCAGCCTACACCTTGCCCTTCGGTCTGCCGCGCGGCCTGCTTGAGGCGGTGGCCATGTTCGACGAGAGCGAGGAGCTGATCGACGTCTTCGGCAAGACGTTCGCCAGCACCTACAAGGCGATCAAGCAAGCCGAATTCGAGACCTTCATGCGCGTCATCAGCCCGTGGGAGCGGGAATATCTGCTGTTGAACGTGTGATCAATCCGTTCGTGACGTCGGATGGCAGCTTCAACCGCGAAACTAATCTCATGACCAGTTCCACAAAGCCACCCTCCTATTATGAGGCCACCGCCATTGGCCGGATCGATCGCCCTCCACTCGACGGCGACGCGCGGGCGGACGTGTGCGTCATCGGCGGTGGTTACACGGGCGTGTCGGCGGCGCTGCATCTGGCACAGGCCGGGCGAAAGGTCATCCTGATCGAGGCGGAACGCGTCGGCTGGGGGGCATCGGGGCGCAATGGCGGGCAGTTGCATTCGGGGCAGCGGCTCGACCAGGAAGAGCTGGAGCGCTGGCTTGGGGAGGGACCGGCGCGGGCGCTGTTTGATCTGGCCGAAGAGGCCAAGCAGCTCGTCAAGGGGCTGATCGCCGAGCACGGCATTGCCTGCGACTGGCAGGACGGGTTGATCGGGACCTTGCACAAGCGCCGGTTCGTGGCCGGCACCAGGGCGCATGTCGCGCATATGATGGAGCGTTATGGCTACGCGGGGTTGGCCTATCTCGACCGCGACGAACTGGCGGCGGCAATCGGCACGACGCGCTATCATGGGGGCTATCGGGACGCGACGGCGGGTCACCTGCATCCCTTGAATTTCGCGCTGGGTCTGGCGCTCGCAGCCGAGCGCGCTGGCGTGACGATCCATGAGGGAACGCGCGCGCTCGACATTTCGGGACAAGGTCCGATGCGGGTTACCCATGCAAGGGGCACGATTATCGCGGACGACGTTCTCGTCGCCGTCAATGGCTATACCAGCGGCTTGCTGCCCGATACCGAAGCGCGGGTGATGCCGATCCACAACTATATTCTGGCGACTGAACCGCTCGGGGATCGCGGACGACGGCTCATTCCCGGCAACGAGGCGGTCGCGGATAGCCGGTTCGTCGTGCATTACTGGCGGCCTTCGGCGGACGGGCGGCTGATCTTCGGTGGCGGGGAGAGTTATTCGAAGGATTTTCCGAACGATCTCAAAGGCTTCGTGCGACGACACATGCTTAGCGTCTATCCCGATCTCGCCGATGTCCGCATCGACTTCGCCTGGGGCGGGACGCTCGCCTTGACCCGGACCAAAATGCCCGTCATGCGCCGCATCCGACCGGGCCTCTATACATCCGGCGGCTATCAGGGGCATGGGGTAGCGATTGCGGCGCTGGCCGGAAAGCTGGTTGCGGAGGCGATGGTCGGCGACAGCAGCCGGTTCGATCTGTTCGCGAATTTGCCCGCGCCTAAATTCCCTGGTGGCAGATGGTTGCGGTATCCGACGCTCGTGCTCGCCATGTTCTGGTACGGGATGCTGGACCGGCTGTGAATTTAGATATATTTGTATAGACGGACGTCTACACGAGACCTAAGATGCGATTTGTCGGATTTGATCGGGACGACGGAAATCGCAGTAAATGCGAGAAGCATGGTCTGTCGCGGGACGAAATTCAGTCGCTATTCCTGCGTCCGGTACTGATCCTGCCAGACAAGCCGAACCCTCAAGGCGAAATTCGCTATCGGGCGATAGGCAAAACGTCGAAAGGTCGAAATGCGTTCATAGTCTTTACTTGGCGAGAGTCGAGCACGGTAGAACGTCTCTTACAACCAATCAGCGCCCGCTACATGCATAAGGACGAGGTGATTGCTTATGAAAAAGCCTATCCCAACTTTCGCGACCGATGAAGAAGTCGAGGCTTTTGTCGATACGGCATCCCTGACCGACTACGATTTATCGGGCGGGCAGTTCGTGCAATTTGAATTGCAACCAAAAGACAAATCCGTCAATCTAAGATTGCCCGAAGCGCTCTACGCGGCCGTTCGTCAACAGGCCGCACGACAGGGTATACCATACCAGCGTTTTATCCGGCTCGCGTTGGAGCAGGCGCTAGCCGACCATAGGAAGTAGCCTCACTCCGGCATCATGCCGTTTGCCTTCAGCACATCGCCGGCCAGATAGAGCGAGCCGCAGATAAGAATGCGGGGCGGGGCTTCGAAGCGCCAGTCGCGGGAAATCAGCTGGATGGCCTGCGATACACTCACGGCAGGCTCAGCAGTCAGGCCAGCCTCGCGCGCGGACTCGGCAAGTTCGGCGGGCGGTCGGCCCGCTTGACTGGCCTGCACGGGGACGGTGAACACATGGCGCACCAATCCGGCGAATGGCTTGAAAAAGCCGATCGGGTCCTTGGTCGTCAGCATGCCGACAATCAGGAACAGGGGACGGGCAACCCGATCTTCAAGATCGGCGATGACCTCGGCGATGGCGACGCCAGCGCCCGGATTATGTCCGCCATCCAGCCAGACTTCGGCATCCTTGACGGCAAGATCAACCAGCGGTCCGGGACCGAGCCTTTGCATGCGGGCAGGCCATTCGGCGCTTGCGATACCCTTGGCGACGGCGCTGTCGCTGACGGGGATATTGGCTGCCCGGATCGCGGCGATGGCCGTGCCAGCGTTCACGAATTGATGGCGGCCTAGCAGGCGCGGTGGCGGCAGATCCATCAGGCCCATCTCGTCCTGATAGACCAGACGACCGTTCTCACGCGTCACATGCCAGTCTTCGCCGCCGTAAAGGAACGGGACGCGCTCACGGTCGGACTTGCGGCGCAACACGCGCTCGACTTCGGGCGCCTGCGGGGCTGAAACCACGCGCGACCCGGCCTTGATGATGCCTGCCTTCTCGGCTGCAATCTTTTCCAGGGTATCGCCGAGATAGGCTTCGTGATCCATGGAAATGGAGGTGATCACGCTGACGAGCGGCGGCGCGATGACATTGGTCACGTCAAGGCGACCGCCGAGACCGACTTCGAGAACGGTGTAATCGGCGGGATGCTCGGCAAAGAGGATATAGGCAGCGACCGTGATCAGCTCGAAAAAGGTGATCGGCTGACCGTTGTTGACGCTTTCGGCGTTCTCAAGCGCGGCGACCAGTTGCTCATCGGTTGCCAGCCTGCCGCCATCCGGGTGACCCAGCCGATAGCGCTCATTGAAGCGGACCAGATGGGGACTGGTGAAGACGTGGCAGGTCTTGCCCGCAGCTTCAAGGATTGCGCGACAATAGGCCGTCGTCGAGCCCTTGCCATTCGTGCCTGCAATGTGGATCACAGGCGGGATCTTCAGATGCGGATCGCCCAGTTCGCCGAGCAGCCGCACCATCCTGTCAAGGCTCAGATCCCAGTCTTGCCGGATAGTGGCGGTCAGTCGTTGCAAGATTGCGTCGAGCGCTTCGGATGACATCCCGGAGATTACTCTGCCGCCTGCGTCACGAGCGCCGTCGATTCGTCGCGTTTGGGAGTCTTGGTCAGGATATGGCAGAGCCGCGACAGGGTCGAGCGCATGTCGTGGCGATGTACAACCATATCGACCATCCCATGTTCGAGCAGATATTCGGCGCGCTGGAAGCCCTCGGGCAATTTCTCGCGGATCGTCTGCTCGATGACGCGCGGTCCGGCAAAGCCGATGAGGGCTCCGGGTTCCGCCAGATGGACATCGCCCAACATGGCGTAGGAGGCGGTTACGCCACCGGTGGTCGGATTGGTCAGGACGACGATATAGGGCAATTGCTCTTCCCGCAGTGCCTGGATGGCAGCGGTCGTGCGCGGCATCTGCATCAGCGACAGGATGCCTTCCTGCATGCGAGCACCGCCGGATGCGGCAAAGAGAATAAAGGGTGTCCGTCGGTCACGCGCTGACAGGAGGCCGGTCACGATGGCCTCGCCTGCCGCCATGCCGAGCGATCCGCCCATGAAGTCGAAATCCTGCACGGCGGCTGTCACGGCGAGGCCTTCCAGCGCACCCGTGGCAACCAGAACGGCATCTTCCAGACCTGTCTTGGTCTTGGCGTCTTTCAGGCGGTCAACGTAGCGGCGCTCGTCGCGGAATTTCAGTGGGTCGAGCGGGACAGCGGCGACGGCAATGGACTCATAAACGCCGCCATCAAACAGGCTCGCCATGCGCTTGCGGCTCGGCATGCGCATATGGAAATTGGACGATGGAACCACGTACTGGTTCGATTCCAGATCGCGATGGAACACCATCTCGCCGGTTTCAGGACACTTGATCCAGAGATTATCCGGTACGTCCTTCTTGGGCGCGTAGAGGAGGTTCTTGATCTTCGGCGGAACGACGTTTGTGAGCCAGTTCAAGCGAGAACTCCTTGTTTGGCGCGACGGACGCCAGCGGCGATGGACGCGGCAAGGCTCGTCACGGAGCCGACAGTCTCAGCGGTTGCCCGGCCCCCGGCATCGAGTGAGGTCCGTACGGCTTCGACGAGGGCAGACCCAACCACCACGCCATCGGCGTCGCGACCAATGATTTCGGCCTGTTCTGCCGATTTGACGCCAAATCCGACGACGACCGGAAGGTCCGTGTGCCGCTTGATCCGTTCGACCGCACCAGCCACACGGACGGCGTTTGGCGCAGCCGTCCCGGTCACACCGGTAATCGAGACATAATAGACGAAGCCGGACGTGTTGGCGAGCACCTTGGGCAGGCGCGCATCATCGGTCGTGGGCGTGGCGAGGCGAATGAAGTTCAAGCCTCCCGCCAGCGCAGGCAGGCAAAGCTCGTCATCGGCTTCGGGCGGCAGGTCAACAACGATCAAGCCATCGACGCCAGCCTCACGCGCGGCAGCGACAAAGGCGTCAGGTCCGAATGTGTAAATCGGGTTGTAATAGCCCATCAGCACGATCGGGGTCGCTTCATCCTTAGCCCGGACGGCGCGGACAAGGTCGAGCGTTCCGCGCAGCGTCATGCCGGCCCTGAGCGCCCGCAAGCCCGACGCCTGGATCGCCGGACCATCGGCCATCGGGTCCGAAAACGGCATGCCGATTTCGATGATGTCGGCACCTGCGGCTGGTAGCGCTTCAATAATCGCCAATGACGTCGCAGGATCGGGATCACCGGCCATGACAAAGGTGACAAAGGCAGCCCGACCCTCGCGGGCGAGCAATTCAAAGCGGCGGCTGATCCGAGTGTCCGTCATGATGTGAACGATATTCCTTGATCGTGGGCTTGCGACTTTGCGCAATGCCAATAGCAGCGACGCGGTCTGTTAGCAAACAAGTGGCCGCCAGAACGGTTGTTTTAATCGGAGCGGACGTGCAGGGCAAGTAATGCCGGAATGCGGCGGTCGTGCGCCCCTCTGCCCGTTATTTTGGTCATGGATACTGTAATGACCGGGCCCGCGGATGGCGAGCCCGGTGCTTGCTGGAAATGCCCCCAAGATGATGTTTTCGCCCTCACCTGTCGACGTCAGCACAGATTCGGTTCAGGCGAGATCCCATCGGGTTCTTCGAAAATCGAAGCAATCTGTCGGGTAATCAATCTGATAAAGGTTATTCTTGATCGAGCGGCTTCAGAGTGCTCGGTTGCTTTGATTGATCACGAACTAAAATGCATGAAATGAAATAACCGGCAGTGGTTCGTCACTTCATGGATTTGGCGCTGGCCGTCAGTGTCCCGATAGCCGACGTGATGATGTAATTCAGGCCGCGCGACAGCTGAAGCTGGTCATCCACAATCGACTGTGTCTCGGCATGCCGGGCAGCGTTCGACTTGACGTCTTCGTGCAGCGCGGCAGTCGTGTCATAGAGCTTGCTGATCAAGGACTTGACCTCTGCAATCTCGGTTTCGATGGCGGCAAGACGCTCGGCCTGGTGATCGACAACCGCTTCGGCAACAGCCTCTGCAGGGGCTTCCGCTGCAGCTTCTTCCACATGTTCGGCTTCGACGTGCTCGACGACTGCGGCTTCCTCGGCTTCAACGACCGGGGCGGCCTCAACAACGACTTCGGCTTCTGCGGCATGGGGGGCCTGGAGCGACGCCTTCAGCTCTTCCATGTGCGCGCGAAGTTCGTTGATCGAGGCTTCGATTGCGTCAAGCCGAAGCATTTCCGGGGACGGGGCGGCTGCGACAGCCTCGACGACCGGTTCATGGGCGGGCTCGGCGTGCTGGTGGTCAGCTTCAAAGACCGGCTGTTCGATATGCGGCTGAAACGTCTGCTGTTCGGTCTGGAACTGGTTGCCGTGGTTTGGATCCTGGTAGCCGTGATCCTGATGGGGTTGAGGCTCCGGGTTCTGCCATTCCGTATGCTGCTGGTTATTTGTCCAATCGTCTGACATGGGTCGCTCCTTGAGCCATTCTGGCTCACTGTTGCCTCCGGGCATTGCATTGTGGCCGATGGGAGCAGGCGGACAATTGACCAGAGGCGCTTTGCGCAGACGTTGATTGACACGCCCGAAACCGACGCGATGCGCGTTCCGGGACATCTGTCTGCGTTGCCCGATCATCGAGTTCTCCGATTTCTATGCAAAACATGCATCGGAACGTGAGCGATCCAATGCATCCAAGCAAAAGCGAGCCGTCAAACCATCAAGAGTTGCGCCTGCCTTTTCGACCACGCAACATCTTAGCGCGATCGGCTTAGAGTTCGAAGCCTAAAATTTTACCGACCGTGAAAATATCCTTGTCGCCACGCCCGCAAAGATTCATTACAATCGTTTGGTCCTTGCCCATTGTTGGAGCCAATTTCATAACATGTGCAAGGGCATGGGCAGGTTCAAGCGCTGGAATGATTCCTTCGAGACGGGTCAGCAGCTGGAAGGCTTCAAGCGCCTCGGCGTCCGTCGCCGGAACATAGGTCACACGGCCACTGTCTTTCAACCAGGAGTGTTCCGGTCCCACGCCCGGATAATCCAATCCGGCCGAAATCGAATGTCCCTCAAGGATCTGGCCGTCGTCATCCTGCAATAGATAGGTGCGATTGCCGTGCAAAACGCCCGGACGACCGCCTGCCATGGATGCTGCGTGGCCGTTTGGAACGTCCAGCCCGTGTCCGCCGGCCTCGACACCGATGATCTGCACATCCTTGTCATCCAGGAAGGGATGAAACAGGCCGATGGCATTGGAACCACCGCCGATGCAGGCGACGATCGCGTCGGGCAAACGGCCTTCGACTTCGAGCATCTGCTCGCGGGTTTCCGTCCCGATCACCGATTGGAAATCGCGCACCATGGCGGGGTAGGGATGCGGGCCTGCAGCGGTGCCGATGATGTAGTAGGTATCTTCAACGTTCGACACCCAGTCGCGCAACGCCTCGTTCATGGCGTCCTTCAGCGTTCCAAGGCCCGAGGTCACCGGGCGAACTTCCGCGCCGAGCAACTTCATGCGGAACACATTCGGTGATTGCCGCTGAACGTCGGTCGCACCCATGTAGACAACGCATGGATGGCCGAACCGGGCTGAAACAGTGGCCGAGGCGACGCCATGCTGACCCGCACCGGTTTCGGCGATGATGCGCTTCTTGCCCATGCGCCGGGCGAGCAGGATCTGCCCGAGGCAGTTGTTGATCTTGTGGCTGCCGGTGTGGTTGAGTTCGTCGCGCTTGAAATAGATCTTGGCACCACCGAGGTGCTGGGTCAGTCGCTCGGCGAAATAGAGCGGGCTGGGGCGTCCGGTATAATGTTTGCCGAGGTGGGCCAGTTCTGCCTGAAAGGCCGGATCATTCTTGGCTTCGGTATAGGCCTTGTCGAGTTCCAGGATGAGCGGCATCAGCGTTTCCGCGACAAACCGGCCACCATAGAGGCCGAAGAACCCCCTGTCGTCAGGGCCCGAGCGCATGGTGTTCGGGATGGCTCCGGAGGAGACGGCGGCGGATGATTGAGCTGACACGGGTCCAATTCCTTTTCTGCACAGTCGGAGCAAGTCGGGCTAGCCGAACTCGGGTTCCGGAACTCAAGACTAACCTGTTATAGCGCGCTGCGCGCTGCGGCAATGAAGGCTTCGATCATGGCGGGATCTTTTTCGCCTGGACGACTTTCGACACCCGAGGAAACGTCGACGCCGCCCATGCCCGTCAAGCGGATCGCGTCGGCGACATTGGACGCGTTGAGTCCACCGGATAGCAGGGCAGGCTTGCCCGGTTCGAGGCCTTTGACGAGACGCCAGTCAAACGAGATGCCATTGCCACCCGGCAAGGAATGGGCGGTTGACGGGGATGGCTTGGCATCAAACAGGAAGCTGTCCACCAGGCCGGCGTACTCCGGAATGGGGGCCAGATCCTGCGCCGTTGCAATCGCCAGTACCTTCATGACCGGTATGCCGAAGCGCTGACGGATTTCGCTGACACGCTCTGCTGACTCGCTGCCATGCAATTGCAAAAGGTCCGGCTTGAGGCCAGCCGTGATCGTCTCAAGGGCTTCGTCAGTTGGATCGACCATGACGGCGACAATTGTCGCGCGACCACGCGCCAGATCCGCGAGAGCAGCCGATGTTTCCACCGACACATTGCGCGGA
Organism: uncultured Hyphomicrobiales bacterium; assembly: GCA_903930435.1. Lineage (GTDB taxonomy): Bacteria > Pseudomonadota > Alphaproteobacteria > Rhizobiales > Ancalomicrobiaceae > CAIYYN01. Next base: position 22,784 of record CAIYYN010000024.1, read on the forward strand.
CTGCGCGGATAAAACATGAAACCGACCATGTCGGCGCCAGCCGCAACCGCCGTTGCAACAGTTTCGGGCGTCGACAGACCGCAAATTTTCACCAGCAGTGCCATGCACGGGACCTGATCTCTGACGGAACTGACAAGCCAGCACCGATCTGCGGACAACGTGTTCCCTGTCCGTGTTATCTCGAAGCGGTCCCGTCGCATAAAATCAGGCTGCTGTCCACGCGAATGAGACTCCTCAGACTTCCGATGGCCGCAATCTGTCTGTTCGGGCGCGCAAATCCAAGAGTGAGGCTGACAAAGCCGGTTTCAGTGGGTATTTTGTCAGCTAGGAGCGCTTATAGTCCAGTGTCCGGGAACGTGATCCATGTCCGGCGTTGATGCGGGGTCTGGACTGTTTGCAGAAAGCGCCTTTTTGCCGGCGAGACGTCCACGCACACCGATCGGTATGGGCCCGCCATCTGCTTTTCGGGCGAGTGATTGTGATGATGAAGACAAGATCGAAAGACATCACGTGCCCATAATCCGCTTCTGGTACAGACGCGGCGCGTGGCGGATTGTCGCGGTTACCGGCTTTTTTCTTGTGTCTGGTGCTGCGTTACCAAATCACAAGCACCCCGCCGGTGGCGGGATCTCGGCCAACGCGTCCGATACGCCTGATCACGATGACGCGTTGAATGCGCGGGCACGCGGCGAAATCTTGCCTCTGGAGACCATTCTCCAGATGTTGACCCAGCGAAAGGGCGACCGGCTCGTCGATGTTGTCTTGCAGCGTCCAGATGGCCGCTGGGTTTATCAGGTGACCTGGCTCACCAAAACCGGTCGTTACCGGATCTTCTCCGTAGATGCCAAGGACGGCCAGGTTCTCAAAGACGAAACGAAATAAGGGTGAGACGCGATGCGCATTCTCGTGGTTGAAGACGAAGAACGGATCCGCCGGGATCTCAAGTCGCACCTGCAGGCGTCGGGCTACGTCGTGCATGAGGCTTCGAACGGCGAAGATGCGTGGTTTCTCGGCGATACCGAGGATTTTGATGCGGTGGTTCTCGATCTGGGACTGCCGAAGATGGACGGGCTGTCAGTCCTCAAGCGCTGGCGCGAAGCCGAGCGCAATTTTCCGATCCTCATCCTGACCGCGCGCGGTGGCTGGACCGATCGCGTTGAGGGCATCGATGCAGGCGCCGATGACTATCTGGTCAAGCCGTTCAGGATGGAGGAGCTTGTTGCCCGCATCCGCGCGCTCATCCGGCGGTCTGCCGGTCGCGCGTCGCCGATGTTGCAGGCCGGGCCCCTGACGCTCGACACGAGCCGGGCCAAGGCGATTGTCGATGGCGAAACCGTGGCCCTGTCGCCACTCGAATATCGATTGCTGTCCTATCTGCTGCATCATCGTGGCCGCGTCGTCAGCCGCGTCGAACTCGTGGAACACATCTATCATGACGATGTTGAACCCGATTCCAATGCACTGGAGGTCCTCGTCGGGCGGGTCAGGCGCAAGATCGGCTCCGATCTGATCGAAACACGCCGCGGCCATGGCTATCTGGTGATTGCCGAGTGACGCCTGGGACCACGATCAGCCGGTGTTATCACGCCATCATCCGCCTGATTTCCGGGTTCGGACGTGGGCGCGGATCACTTCGACTACGGCTGATCGTGGCGGCTTTCATTTCCTCCGGCATAGCTGTTGCGATTGCCGGTACGTCGATGGTCGTGCTTGTCAACCGGCACATAGAACGGCGTGTTGTGCATGAATTACGCGGGTATCTCGATCAGGTGACCGCCCGATTTTCCCTGGAAAACGGCCGACCGGATCTCAAGGCCGATCTGGCCGATCCACGGTTCGATCGGCCTTTCTCCGGCCTCTACTGGCAGGTGAGTGAGGCAGGCGAGCCGCAAGTCAGGTCAAGATCCCTGTGGGACCAGGTTCTCCCGGTCACGGGCGATGTGCTGGACGAACTGGATGATACGGCCTTTCAGATCCCGGGTCCAAGAAATCAGAACCTGATTGCTGTCTCGCGTGTTGTCATCCTCGGACATCCACCAGCCAGTCCACAGCGAACATTCAACCTTGTCGTTGCCATTGATCGCGCGGAAATTGATCAGGTTATTGAAGACTATGCGCTTGAAGTGGCTGCCTTTCTGGTTGTTCTGGTGATTTTCCTCGGGCTTGCCGGGTGGGTTCAGGTCACGGTCGGCCTGAGGCCTCTGGATGGATTGCGCGAAATGGTCTTTGCCGTGCGTGGCGGGCGAGCCGAGCGACTATCCGGCACATTTCCAGATGAAGTGATCCCGCTCGTCGAAGAGTTGAATGCGCTGATCGACGCCCAGAGCCACACGATCGAACGTGCCCGTGCCCGTGCGGGCGATCTCGCCCATGGCTTGAAGACGCCTCTGGCGGTGATCACGTCGGAAACCCGCGCGATGCGGGAGGCAGGCCAGGATCAAAGCGCCGACGTCATCGATGCGGAAGTGGACGGGATGTCGCGATTTATTGAACGGCAGCTGGCGCGGGCACGGATCACCAGCCTGCAACGGTTTGGTCGCCGTCTTGATCTGGACGGGGTCACGCGCCGACTTGTGCGGACCATGCAAAGGCTGCCACGCGGTGACCTGGTTGAGTGGATCATCGATATAACGCCTGACATCGGTATCGGCTTGCAGAGCGAAGATGCTGACGAGATTTTCGGCAATCTTCTCGACAATGCCCGAAAGTTTGCGACCTCGCATGTCGTGATCAGCGGGTACCCCGAGGACGGCTTCGTGCATGTCCGGATTGCCGATGACGGCCCCGGCGTTCCGGCCGCACAGCGCGACGCGGTCCTGCTGCGCGGACTGCGGCTGGATGAGACAATCCAGGGGTCCGGGCTGGGATTATCGATTGTCGATGACCTCGTGACGAGCTATCGCGGTCGCATCAAATTGGCTGAAACGCCAGGTGGCGGCTTGACCGTGGATCTCATGCTGCCGATGGGCGAGGATACGCTTTCAGGTGCGTGACGTGAGTTTTTGGCGCATAGCCGTCAGGTCACGCGCCGCAGCGTCAGATTGATACGGCCATTGTCGGGTAGCAGCGTCGACGTGCCCGGAATGATCCGGTCGACACCATGAAACGCCAGTCGCGCGGGTCCGCCAAAGACCAGAACATCGCCGGACGCCAGTTCGACGCTGCGCGTCTTGTCGCGGCGTTCAGTGCCACCAATCCGGAAACGGCAACTGCTGCCAAGTGAAATCGAGACGACTGGCGCGTCAAAATCTGCCTCGTCGCGATCCTGATGCAGGCCCATCTTCGCCTCTGGTCCGTAATAATTGACGAGGCAGGCCTCAGGGGGACGCGGAAAATCGGCGACTTGCTGCCAGATCGACAGGATGCTGTCCGGGATCTTCGGCCAGGGTTGAGCGGTCACGGGATGGAGGGGCTGGTACCGATAACCGCCGGACTTGTCAGAGACCCAGCCGAGCGAGCCCATGTTGGTCATCCGAACGGAGAACGGCTTGCCGGTGCGCGGCATTTCAGGTGTGAACAGGGGAGCCGATCTGGCCGCATCGCGCAAGGTCGCGACAAGCGCCTCCTGATCCGTCCGCGGCAGGAATCCGGGATAGAGCACGCAGCCCGGTGTAATCGTCAGTGAGGCGGATGTGGCAGTCATCGGTTTATGGCTCGGTACAGGGCAGGCCCGATCAGCAAGAGTTCATTCATGACGAGATCACTCCTTCGTGACAGAGCGTCTTGCGGTGTGGAAAGTCGCACCATATATACGCTTCAAGTCGCGTGAGGCATCGTCTTCGAGGGCCGAATCGCGCAAGCATGTGACACTTAAACCCTGACACGTCCATCGGGGGCTGCCGTCGCTGTTACAGTGACATGGGATGCCGTATGGGTCCGGGCAGTCTGCCGGAAAGAGAGGCATTATGGCTAAAGTTATCGGGATCGACCTTGGCACGACCAATTCCTGCGTCGCAGTCATGGACGGCAAGACCACCAAAGTAATCGAAAATGCTGAGGGCGCGCGCACGACGCCGTCCATCGTTGCCTTCACGGATGATGGCGAACGTCTGATCGGCCAGCCGGCCAAGCGCCAGGCTGTGACCAACCCGGAAGACACATTCTTCGCAGTGAAGCGTCTGATCGGTCGCCGCTACGATGATCCGATGGTCGAAAAGGACAAGCATCTCGTCCCTTACAAGATTGCGCGCGGCCCCAATGGCGATGCCTGGGTTGAAGCCGACGGCAAGCCCTATTCGCCGTCGCAGATCTCCGCCTTCATCCTCACCAAGATGAAGGAAACCGCCGAGAGCTTCCTCGGCACGAGCGTGACGCAGGCCGTCATCACGGTTCCCGCCTATTTCAATGACGCCCAGCGTCAGGCAACCAAGGACGCAGGCAAGATCGCCGGTCTCGAGGTTTTGCGCATCATCAACGAGCCGACGGCGGCGGCGCTTGCCTATGGTCTGGACAAGAAGCAGGCTGGCACGATTGCGGTCTATGACCTCGGCGGCGGCACCTTCGATATTTCGATCCTGGAGATCGGCGACGGCGTGTTCGAGGTGAAGTCGACCAACGGCGACACGTTCCTCGGCGGTGAAGACTTCGACATGCGGCTGGTTGGCTATCTCGCCGACGAGTTCAAGAAGGAGCAGGGCATTGACCTGCGCAACGACAAGCTCGCCCTGCAGCGTCTGAAGGAAGCCGCTGAAAAGGCCAAGATCGAGCTGTCCAGCGCAACCCAGACCGAAATCAACCTGCCGTTCATCACGGCGGATGCCAAGGGTCCGAAGCATCTGGCGCTGAAGCTGACCCGCGCCAAGTTCGAAGCACTTGTCGACGACCTCGTCCAGAAGACGATTGCGCCATGCAAGGCAGCTCTCAAGGACGCCGGTCTCAACGCCAGCCAGATCGATGAAGTGGTTCTCGTCGGCGGCATGACCCGCATGCCGAAGATCCAGGAAATCGTGAAGCAGTTTTTCGGTCGCGAGCCGCACAAGGGTGTGAACCCGGACGAAGTGGTGGCGATCGGTGCCGCCATCCAGGCTGGCGTGCTGCAGGGTGACGTGAAGGACGTGCTCCTTCTCGACGTGACGCCGCTGTCACTGGGTATCGAGACGCTCGGCGGCGTGTTCACGCGCCTCATCGACCGCAACACGACGATCCCGTCCAAGAAGTCGCAGACCTTCTCGACTGCCGAGGATGGCCAGACCGCTGTGACGATCCGCGTGTTCCAGGGTGAGCGCGAAATGGCGGCGGACAACAAGTCGCTCGGCCAGTTCGATCTCGTCGGCATCCCGCCCGCACCGCGCGGCGTTCCGCAGATCGAGGTGACCTTCGACATCGACGCCAACGGCATCGTCAATGTGTCGGCCAAGGATAAGGGTACCGGCAAGGAGCAGCAGATCCGCATCCAGGCCTCTGGTGGTCTGTCGGACGCTGACATCGAAAAGATGGTCAAGGACGCCGAAGCGAATGCCGCCGAGGACAAGAAGCGGCGTGAACTGGTCGAAGCCAAGAACCATGCCGAGGGTCTCGTCCATTCAGCCGAGAAGGCGCTGAAGGACTATGGCGACAAGGTCTCGGGTGCCGACAAGTCGATCATCGAGACGGCGATTGCCGACACGAAGGCGGCGCTCACGGGTGATGATGCTGAACTGATCAAAGCCAAGACCAATGCATTGGCCGAAGCCCAGATGAAGCTCGGCGAAGCCATGTACAAGGACAGCCAGGCTGCTTCTGAGGCTGGCCACGAAGGCGGCGCCAAACACGATGATGATGTCGTCGACGCCGACTTCGAAGAGGTCAAGGACCACAAGAAGAACTGAGCGAACGCAATTGAAGCCTGTCGGACTAGCGTCTGGCAGGCTTCCCCGTTTCGCTGCAAGGCACGTAAAACTCCTCCGTCATTGCGAGCGAAGCAATCCAGCAGGTCCGGTCGGTCGGCGTGTGGATTGCTTCGTTTTGTGCGAAATGGCGCTGGTCGTGTAAATCTTATCTGTCACAAGCGTTTTCGTAACGACCATCAGCGGGGCTGAAGAAACCAGCATGTCCAAGCGCGACTTTTACGAAGTGCTGGGCGTCTCCAAGAGCGCCGACGAAAAAGATCTGAAGGCTGCGTTTCGCAAGCTGGCCATGCAATATCACCCGGACCGCAATCCCGGTGACAAGGCATCCGAGGCCGCGTTCAAGGAAATCAACGAAGCCTATGACACGCTGAAGGATCCGCAAAAGCGGGCTGCCTATGATCGCTTCGGTCATGCAGCGTTCGAGCAGGGCGGCGGCGCGGGTGGTCCGGGTTTCAACGGCGATTTCGCCCAGACTATGTCGGACATCTTCGAGAGCTTCTTCGGCGGTGACGGTGATCCGCGCCGTGGACGCTCTGCAGGTGGGCGCGAACGTGGCGCGGACCTGCGCTACAATATGGAAATCACGCTTGAGGAAGCCTTCCAGGGCAAGCAGGTCGAGATCCGAGTGCCGACCTCGATTACCTGTGAGGCTTGCTCCGGCTCGGGTGCGAAGCCCGGAACCGCGCCGCAGAACTGTCGGACGTGTGGAGGGCAGGGTCGCGTCCGCGCAATGCAGGGCTTCTTCACCATCGAGCGTACCTGCCCGACCTGTCAGGGGCGCGGTCAGGTGATCGCCGATCCCTGCGGCAAATGTGGTGGGTCTGGCCGGACAACGAACGAAAAGACGCTTACAGTCAATATCCCGGCCGGCATTGAGGACGGCACGCGTATCCGTCTGTCCGGGGAGGGCGAAGCGGGCGCACGTGGCGGTCCGGCTGGCGACCTCTATATCTTTATCGGTCTGAAGCCGCATGAGTTTTTCCAGCGCGACGGGGCTGATATCTATTGCCGGGTGCCGATCTCGATGACGACGGCAGCGCTCGGCGGTCAGTTCGATGTGCCGACGCTGTCAGGCGAAAAGACCAAGGTGAAGGTGCCCGAGGGAACGCAAGCGGGCAAACAGTTCCGGCTTCGTGGCAAGGGCATGCCGGTGATGCGCTCGGCCAGCCAGGGTGACATGTATATCCAGGTCCTGGTTGAAACGCCGCGTAACCTGACCCGCAAGCAGCGCGAGTTGCTGGAAGAATTTGAAAAAGCCTCGTCAGGCGAGACAAATCCGGAAAGCCATGGTTTCTTTGCCAAGGTCAAGGATTTTTTCGGCAATCTCGGGGAATAGAACCACCGGAATCTGCCCCTGTTTTGTCATAAAGTCATCAATCCTTCATGGCTTGTTGCAAAAGTGCGCCCCAGTCTTTTTACGGATGGGAGCACAAAATGGGCAAGATATCGGACCTGCGGACGCAGATTCACGAAACCGAAGAGCGTCTTTTGGCTGAGCTTCGCAAATCACGCCGCGATCTGCGCACGATAAACGTGGATGCAGCGGCCTCCGAAGCTCCTGAATACCCGCTGACAGTGGGTCAGCGGGTGGCCGACTGGGTTGCTGCTGGCATGGGCTCCTGGACCTTCATCATTGTCCAGTCGGTCATTCTGGCCGTCTGGATTGTGCTGAATATCACGGCCTATATCACCAACTGGGATCCCTATCCGTTCATCCTGCTCAATCTGGTGCTGTCGTTCCAGGCCGCTTATGCTGCGCCTGTGATCATGATGAGCCAGAACCGCCAGCAGGACATCGATCGTCGCGCTGCCGAGGAAGATCATCGGATCAACATCAAGGCCGAGCTGGAAATCGAGCTGTTGCACCAGAAGCTCGATCAGCTGCGCGAAACCGAGGTCCTCTATCTGACGGAAACCGTCAAGGAGCTCACGGCGCTCCTGTCGCGCGCCAATATCGAGCCCTCCGATACGCTCGAATTGCCAGTCGGCGAATAAGCCAGTTTAAACAACGATCTCGCCACCCGCCGTCAAAATGGCGTCCTGGGTGTCGAGGTCGAGTGCAACAGCCTGACCGAGTTCCAGCTCGGTCACGGCTTCCGGATAGGTGCCTATGATGTTGCGGGCACCAATGTCGCCAGTCAGGCCCATCAGGTCGCCAAAGAAACGCCGCGACCAGAGAACGGGGTTGCCGCGCTTGCCCTCAAATGTCGGCACGACGATCAGCGATCCCTTGGCCGGGTCATAGGCCGCAATCAACTGATCGATCATCTGAGCCGTCACACGCGGCATATCGGCCAGCAGGACGAGAACCGCTTCGGCCTCCGGTGGCAGTGCCGCCAGACCCGCCTTCAGCGATGTCGACATGCCGTCGGCAAAATCCGGGTTGTGCACGATGGTTGCGTCAACGCCGTCGAGCGCAGCGCTGACGCGATCTGCCATGTGCCCGGTCACGATCGTCACGCTGCTGACGGCGGATTCCACGGCGGACTCCGCGACATGACGGACAAGCGGCTTGTCGTCGATGGTCGCCAATAATTTGTTGGGTCCGCCCATGCGGGAGGATTTGCCTGCCGCCAGCACCAGTGCGGCAATATGCCGCTCGCTTTGGTTCGCTGCCTCCGTGGTTCCTTCGCGCGGTCGAGGCCGTGATACGATGTCCATGAGCAAACCACCTACGCCAAATCCCAGGATATCGCGGGCCCCGACCGGAATGTCGGCCAAAAGCCGCGACAGGATCCAGTCAAAGCCATTTTCACGCGGTGAACGGGCACAGCCGGGCGCACCGAGAACGGGTCGACCGTCGATCTGCCCAAGCAGGAGCAAATTGCCGGGATCAACCGGCATGCCGAACTGGATGATCTCGCCGCCCGCATGATGGATGGCAGACGGAATGACGTCATCCCGGTCAACGACGGCAGACGCGCCAAAGATGACGACGAGCTCGGCATTGTCCTCAGACAGCGACCGGCGGACGGCGTCGGCAATCGCATTGGTCTGATGGGGCACCCGCAAATCGGACACGATGGCTGCGCCCGCAGGTGCCAGCCGACCGGCCATAACCTTCAGCGTCTTGTCGATCACGGATGGCTTAAGGCTTGGCAATAGGGTCGAAACCATGCCGATTCGCTTCAGACGGAACGGCGCGACCCGGACGAGCGAGCCGTGGCGGGAAATCAGGTCGAGGGCTTGCGCGACGACGCGTCTTGGCAACGCGAACGGGATGATCTTCACGGTGGCCAGCATGCGGCCGATTTCGCAGGACGCGTAATCGGCGAGTGTCGCAAACGTTAGTCCGGGATCGATCTGGTTCAGGGCGTTAATGCCATCGCGATCAACGGTCAGGAGCCCGGCGCAGTCCGCATAGAGATTGGCGCGACCGGTATCGGCGGCATCGATACGGACATGCGGCCCGGCAAGCGCCGCTGCAATTGTCGCAGCCGCTTCGTCTTCGCTGATATCGTCAGCGTCCAGTCGGGCGACGATGACCTCGGTGAGCGACGCAGCGGCAAAGGCGTCGATATCGGTCTGGCTGATCCGATGTCCCTTGCGCAGGGTCTTGTCGGCAATCATCACCGAATGTGCCAGCACCGCACCTAGGCTATCGGCAATGGCGACCGGGCCGAATTTCATTGCGCCGCGCCGGTCGTCTCCGGGGAGACGGCAAGATAGGCTGGGCGCAGCCGCAGGGCCTCGATGATCTGGGCGAGGATCGACACCGCAATCTCGGCGGGCGATTGCGCGCCGATCTTGAGGCCGATGGGAGCGGCGATCCGGCCAATCCGGGCCTCGGAAATACCGTTGGCCTGAAGGCGTTCGACCCGCTTTGCGTGGGTCTTGCGGCTGCCGAGAGCACCGACATAGAAGCAGCCTGCATTCAAGGCGGCGGCAATCGGCCAGTCGTCAATTTTTGGATCATGGGTCACGGCGACAAGCGCCGCATAGGCATCCAATGTCAGTTTCGACGGTATCACGTCTTCGGGCCATTCCGGCAGGATGGGCGTGCCCTCGAAGCGCTCTTCGGTCGCGAAGGCAGTGCGGGGATCAATTATCGTCACATCGAACCCGGCAATCCGCGCCATCGGGGCAAGAGCCTGCGAGATATGCGCGGCGCCAATCACGATGATCCGGGGCGGCGGCACGTGGACCGTGAGGAAGTGCTTCGACCCATCCGCCGTTTCGATCATGCCGGATTTGCCGGACCGGAACGCCGCCGTCAGCTCAGGCGCGAGCGGATCCTCTGCTGAGAGATCGGTTTCGAACACAAGGCGATCCGCGCCGGTCGCCAGATCCGACACGCGGATCACGGCCTGTCGATCCCGTCGGGCCTGATTGAGCCGACGTAAGAGAGTGAGATCCATGGGGTCAGCTCCAGCAGGCGGAAATCAGTTCAGGCGTTCGACATAGACCGAGATCCGGCCACCGCAGGACAGCCCCACACGCCACGCGGTTTCGTCCGCCACGCCAAATTCGATCAGCCGTGGCTTGCCGTCTGCGATCACATCGATGGCCTCGGAAACCACCGCGCCCTCGACACAGCCGCCCGAGACGGAGCCTTCGAAGTGGCCTGTATCGTCGATGGCCAGATGGCTGCCAACAGGCCGAGGGGCGGAACCCCAGGTCTCGACAACGGTCGCAATCGCGACACCGCGACCACCTGCGCGCCAGCTTTCAGCCAGCCCCAGCACGTCCTTGTCGCTCAAGTCTGTTCCATCGCTCATGGCGTCCCCCGGTGGTGACGATTGGTCTCGTCCCTATATAGGGTGGACTATAGCGCAACAAAAGCCTTCGGCGAAAGAGTCCCGCGCGCAGGGCTGCATGCACGTTTGCAGCACCTGCTCACGCGACAGTACTTGGCTCAGGGAACGCGCGACGGATCGCCCACAAATTCCGGCGAGCAATAACCGCCGCCCTGGAAGGCTTCTTCAATCGGGTCGTCGGTGACGATGTGTTCGACCTCACTGGCGAAGGCTTCGGCATTGTCTTCCGGCTTGTAGCCGAGCCGATAGGCGTTGGAATTATCCCACCAGGAGCGGGTGTTGGCGGAGACGCCATAAACGATCTCGTTCAGGAAATCGGCGGTCAGGCCGACTTCGACGAGTTTCACGAGGTCACCGTAGGAGAGCCAGGTCGACAGCATGCGCGCGTTCGTCGGCTTGGGGAAGCAGGAGCCGATGCGCAGCGACAGGGTCCTGATGCCGTATTTGTTGGCGTAGAGCGACGCCATGTCTTCGCCGAAGGCCTTGGACAGGCCATAGCGCGTATCGGGGCGGGCAGGCGCCGTGTGATCGATGCGCTGGGACCGGCGGTGAAATCCGATGGCGTGGTTTGAGCTTGCGAAAATGACGCGCTGGACACCCGCCTTGCGGGCCCCTTCGTAGAGATTGATCAGGCCGATCAGGTTCGCTGTGATCACCTGATCCCAGCTTCCCTCGACCGATTGCCCGCCGAGGTGCACGATCCCGTCAATCCCCTCGCAGATCCGCGCTGTTGCCTCGGCATCGGAGAGATTGGCAACGATTGTTTCTTCGCCAGGACCAGCCGGTTCCATTGGCGCCACATCGGAAAGGCGCATGAACGCGTATTTGCCGGCCAGCCGGGCGCGAACCTGACGTCCGAGAGCGCCGGCGGCACCAGTGACAAGAATTTTGCTTACGGTCATGAACGCCGGTCTCCCCTCTGCCGTGCCCTGATCCAAAAGGTCAGCATTTGCACGTGTCTGAACTGGACAAAATTTGTAAACTTGTCATAGCTCAACGCAACAAGCTGGTCGAGCCATCTGATGCGGGATTCTTGAAACAATCTGACACGACCCTGCGACTGTTACCCGCTGTTCAGCTCGAAAGAGGATTCCGCTATGGATTTCAGAGTTTTAAGCACAAAGCAAAATCGCCTGGGCGAAGGCCCGACCTGGGATGACCGGACGGGGCGACTGATCTGGACAGACATTGAATCGCGCGTCCTGCACGCCATGAATGCTGATGGCAGTGGCTTCGAGACCTGGCTGATGCCGGATCGGGTGTGTTCGCTGGGGCTGACGACACGAGGACGGTTGATCCTGTCGTTTCCAAAATCCGTCCAGCTGTTTGATCTGGACACCAGCATCTTCGAGATGCTGGCGCGCTTCGATCACGAACCCGCAAACATGCGCCTCAACGACGGCAAGGTCGGCCCGGATGGCGCGTTCTGGGTCGGGTCCATGGACGAGAACAAGGACCGCCAGCAGATTGGTTCGCTCTATCGGGTTCTGGCTGATGGAACCGTTGAGACGAAGCTGCATCACGAGGTGCATGTCTCCAACGGTCTCGCCTGGTCGCCGGACGGGCGCACGATGTTCTATTCGAATTCACGCGGTGGCTGGATTGATCGGTTCGATTTCGACGCCTCGACGGGAGCCATGACCGGGCGCGTCCGGATCGCGACGCCGGATGACACGATCGGTCGACCGGATGGCGCGGCCTGTGATGCTCTGGGCCGGTACTGGAGCGCGGGCGTATCGACGGGGTTTCTCAATTGCTTTGACCGGGATGGCCAACTGGTCGAACACATCAAGGTGCCCGTCGCGGCACCGACCATGCCCTGCTTCGGCGGGGATGGGTTAAAAACGCTGTTTCTGACGAGCCTCACCGAAGGCGTGTCGGACGAGCGGCTCGCCGCCCATCCCCTGACCGGACAATTGATCGCGCTCGATGTCGGTGTCGCAGGCGCTGCCGTCAGCCGTTTCAAGGAGCGATAGGATCGGCTGATCTCGGGACTTCGATGCAGGCGTTGACGGATTGTTTCCTGGATCGGCCTTGATCCCGGATGAAAACGCCTTATCTGCAGACAGAAGTACAATTTTATTGAACTAAGGAGCCATTGATGTCGACTGTTCTTGATACCGCCGTGCTTGCCCAGCTTTTCACGGAAGCCCGCACTCATAATGCCTTTCTTGACAAGCCGGTTAGCGACGAGCTTCTGCTCGAGGTGGCGCGCCTCGCCCAGTTTGGTCCGACAGAGGCCAATACCTTGCCGGGTCGCTTCGTGTTTGTGAAGTCGCCCGAGGCCAAGGCCAAGCTCGCCCCGGCGATGGCAGAAGGCAACCGTGCCAAGACGCTGGCTGCGCCTGCCACGATCATCGCAGCCTATGACATGGCGTTCTATGACAATCTGCCGAAGACCTTCCCGCAGGTTGACGCACGGTCCTGGTACGTGGGTCGTGACGACGCAGGCAAGCGCTGGGTCGCCGAGCGCTCGACCGCGCTTCAGATCGGCTATCTGACGATGGCCGCACGGGCCCTCGGCCTCGATCTCGGGCCGATGGGTGGCTTTGATGCGGCAGCGATTGATGCCGCCTTCTTTGCAGGCACGACGTGGAAGGCGTATCTCGTGATCAACATCGGTTACGGCGACAAGGAAAAGCTCTACCCGCGCAATCCGCGCCTCGATCCGGCTGAGTACGTCAAGATCGTCTGATCCGAAACGCGATCAGGGAGCGTCCGGCAGTCGATCTTCCGGACGTTCGAAATAGAGGACACGGCGGCGGCGCTGCCAATCGATGATCAACAAGGCGATCAGATTGGTCCACGCCCCCGCCGATGTCGCCGCAGCCAGTCCGGCGACATCGATGATCCCGGTCAACCCGATCTTCAGGCCTACATTCAGGACGAGAACGACAAGACCGACGGTCATCGGTGTCTTTGTGTCGCCGCGCGCGTTGAATCCGGCGACAACTGACCGGATGAGCACAACGGCGACCAGCCCGAGCGAATAGGCAGCCAGGGTTTCGGCAGATCGCGGAACGTCGCTGGCGAGAAACTTGCCGTGCTGAAACACGAGCGCGACGATTTCATAGGGAAACGTCAGGAACAGGATTGCAAACGGTAGCGTCAGCGTCAGGCTCCAGACGATTGCCCGTTGTTGTGATTTTTGCGCACCCAATTCATCGCCGGAAGCGTTGAGGCGGGTCAATTCCGGCAAGAGTACCGTGCCCATCGCCACGCCGATCAGACCGACGGGCAACTGATAGATCCGATCTGCATAATTCAGTGCCGATTGCGCACCGATTGGCAGGCCGGATGCAAGGATCGTGTCAGAAAACGCGGCGATCTGGGCCGCGCCGGATCCGATGATCGCGGGGCCAATGCGCTTCAGAAAGGTGAGGATTTCCCGGTCCAGACGCGGCATGCGCAGCGGGAACGACAAGCCCGCGCGCCACAAGGCGACCCAGACGAGAATGATCTGGGCAAAGCCCGACACAAGGACACCGACCGCAGCCGCATGGCTTGGTGTCGGAAAGAACGCGGAAAACGGGAGTGCCACAATCACGGCCACATTGAACAGGACGGAAGCCCCGGCGGTTGCCGCGAATTTGCCGTGCGCATTCAACACCGCGCCGAGCACCGTCACGACGACGATTGCACCCAGGAACGGAAAGGTGATCCGCGTCAGCGTCACCGTCAGCGCCTCAACGGCGGGATTGGCTCCGAAGCCGGGCGCGACAAACGACAGAATTTCGGGTGTGTAGATTTCGGCAACGACCAGAAATGCCGCCTGGATCACGATCATCGCCGTCAGGGCGCGACCGGCAAAGGCAAGGGCAACGGCACGGCCTTCCTGTTGCAACGTCTCGGCATAGGTCGGCACGAAGGCCGCATTGAACGCGCCTTCGGCGAAAATGGCGCGGAAGTGATTGGGCAATCTAAGTGCGACAAAGAAGGGGTCGGCCAGTTCTTCGGCCCCCAGCACGTGGGCAATGGCCTGGTCGCGGAAAAAGCCCGTCAATCGGCTCAGCAATGTGAACCCGGCAACTGTTCCAAGGCGACGAATGAACCGCGAGGTGGAAATGCGGGCGATGAGTCTCTTCATGGCGTTGAGACTTGCCCGAGTGAGGCTTACTTCGCAAGCAGATCGTCGTGAAATAGGCCTGCCAGGCGCGAAACGGACAAACCGGGACGCCGCATGCGCCGATAGCCGGCAACTTCTTAGCACCAGAGTTTATGAAGATTTAACGTGTCTATTTATTGGGCTTGCTTGATGCATGGGCGGAATCGGTCTCGCAGCTGCGAATTCGCCACATTTTCGCCGTAGATCGCCTAAATTCGCATAGCAAGAAGATATATAGCAATGACATGACGTCATGAGGCAGCTAATTTTGACAAAAAAGCCTCAAAAAATCTAACATTGTGAAAAAAGAGTAAACGATTGACTTCAAAGATATGCATAAAACGCATGTCTGAAGCGGGGTCAGAGGGGTACCGCTCGCGGCGAAATGAGCCTAGAACCGAGCCAGTCGCTGCACTGCAAATAATCACACTGCACCGCAGCAAACCCAATTCACTGACTACAAGGATTAGATCCATGACCCTCCTCAACATCGCATCATCCGTTACTTCCTCCTGGAAGCGTTTCAACTCCTATCGTTCGGCTGTCCGTCAGCTGGAAAGCCTCGATGATCGCCAGCTGGCTGACATCGGCGTTTCCCGCTCGCGCATTGCCGAGCTGGCTCGCGGCGCACAGCGTTGATTGTTTCTCCCAAGCGAATTTGCAGATGATTGCCTGAACCAATCAGATGCGAACTCCAGACAGAAGGGCGTCCTCCGGGGCGCCCTTTTTGTTTGCGCGGCTGCGACATTTGCAAGCCGGGTGTGCTTGCGTTAGGGGTGTGCGGGAAGGTCCACTCCTCCCCGTGATTAGTGATTTCAAAAGGCAACTATCTTGGCCCGTCTCCGGTTCGCCCATCGTGTCAGCGAGATTGACCTGGTGGTCTTCGACAAGGACGGCACGCTGATCGATTTCGATTTCACCTGGAGCAGGCGGTGTTACGCGGCGGTGGACGCGCTGATTACCGAGCGGCCCGAGCGTGCCGACGTTCGCGAAGTGCTTCTGCGATCGATCGGGCTTGATCCCTTGACGTTGAAGGCATTGCCAGAAAGCCCTGTCGTCGTTGGATCTGTTGCGGAGACCGCAATTGTTGCTGCGACGGTTCTTTATCAATCTGGGGAGTCTTGGACAGAAGCGACGCTCGCGGCTGAACGGCATGTCCGGCGCATTCTCTCCGTTGTCCCGACCCCCGATGAAATCCGGGCATTCGGAACGGTCGAACCCCTTTTCCGCAAGCTCCACACGGCGGGTGTCGCGATTGCCGTCCTGACCAATGATGACCGGGCCAGCACGCTTGGAACCCTGGGTGATCTCGGTCTTTTGCCAATGATTTCAGCTGTTGGCTGCGCCGACGACGGGCATGGCGCGAAGCCCGAGCCACATGGGTTGGTTCATCTGGCAAAGACGCAGGCGGTCCCGCTGGATCGGGTCGTCATGGTCGGGGATGCGATTGGCGATCTGGTGACCGCGCGGCGAGCCGGGGCAGCGCTCGGCGTGGCAGTGCTCTCCGGCGTCGCCAGTCGCGAGCGGCTTGCGCCGCATGCGGATGTTATCCTCGACGATATCGGGCAGATCGAGGTTCTCGATGTCTGAACGCCGCAGCGGACTGTTCCTCGGGATCGATATCGGAACGTCGGGCATCAAGGCGGTGCTGGTGGATGTCGCCCGCCGAACCTTGGCCGAGGCGACCGTGCCAATTGGCATCTCGCGTCCGCATCCCCTCTGGTCGGAGCAGGACGCGGAGGACTGGTGGCAGGCGGTGGAAGTCGCCGGTGCCAGTCTCAAGCGACAGGCACCGGACGCATTTGCCCGGATCGCGGCGATTGGCTTGTCCGGCCAGATGCATGGTGCCGTGATTCTGGGGCACGATCATCGTCCGCTGCGTCCCGTCATGCTCTGGAACGACGGTCGCGCCAGTGCGGAAGCTGCCGAATTGCAGGTGCAGTACCCTGATCTCGCGGGTCAACTCGGCGTCCTGCCAATGGCCGGACTGACGTTTCCCAAGCTCCTGTGGCTGGCGCGGCATGAACCGGAGACCTTTGCTGCAATCGACTGCCTGTTGCTGCCCAAGGATTATATCCGCCTCAAGCTGACCGGCGAACTGGCAAGTGACATGTCGGATGCGGCGGGAACCTGGGGATTCGATCAGGCCTATCGGACGTGGTCGGATGAGGCCGCCTATGTCATCGGGCTGGATGCCTCGGCCCTGCCGCGTCTGGTCGAGGGGACCGAGATCACAGGCATTGTGCGCCCCGAAATCGCGGCGCGGTGGGGGCTTTCATCGGCGGTTCTGGTCGCTGGTGGTGGCGGCGATGCGGCAGTCGGTGCCGTTGGCATCGGTGCGATCAACGAAGGTGCCAGCTTTGTCTCGCTGGGCACGTCCTGCCAATTGGTGCGGGTAGGGTCGAGCTATCGCCCGAATGTCGAAAGCCTCGTGCATGCATTTGCCCACGCGGTGCCGGAGCGCTGGTACCAGATGGGCGCGATGCTGAACGGGGCGTCCGTGCTCGCCTGGGGAGCGCAGCAACTGGGCCGCGAGGTCAGCGATCTCGTCGGCGAGGTTGAGGCACATTTTACGGGGCCATCCCATCTGCTGGCTTTGCCCTATCTGGCGGGCGAGCGCACCCCGCACAACAATCCGGATGCCAAGGGAGCCATCATCGGATTGACGTCCACGACATCGCCGCAGGAGATCGCGCAAGCCTTGATGGAGGCGGTTGCCTTCTCGCTCGCCGATGCCGACCTTGCGCTGGGGCCCGCCGCCGACGACACCGCCCCAATTGCCGCGATTGGCGGCGGGGCGCGATCGGAATTGTGGATGCAGATGATCGCTGCTGTCCTCAATCGCCCGATCGTTCGCTATCGCGGAGCCGACAAGGGACCGGCCTTTGGCGCGTCACTCCTGGCGCGTGTCGCACTCACGGGCGAAGATATTGAAGAGGTCGCTGTCCCGCCCGACGTTGCCGATGTCACCGAACCCGACGAAAGGCTCGTCGAGGCCTACCAACCGCGCCTCGAAGCTTTCCGGCGGCTATATAAGGTCCTGAAGGGTGAGATTTAAGGGGGGCAATGATCATGGTGCATTTGCGACTAGAAAGGGATTTCGTCATCCGAATCTGACGCACGAGTTGCTTTCCTTTTTGGCGGTTCTATCTGCTTTCGTTCTAATGATTTTGGCAATAGTGGTTGCGATGAATTTTCCCTATCCTTTGCAGTCTTGACTGCGGAAATAAGTTCTAAGATAAAGTTTCCTATTGGCTGAAATTTGTTTGCTGATTGTGAAATTACGTCCGAAAACTCTAAAATATTGGCCATAATACGACTAAACGGAGTACGTGATATATCAATTTCAGATGAAAAATCATTCAGTTTTGTGTATAAGTGATCCTTTTTTGTTTGTTCTAAATTAGAACTTTCGATTACTTCTTTAATTTTTGCAATTAAACGATGAATTTTTGCTTTATCCGAAGATTCAAATGAAACCGAAAGCTTTTTACCGATCCGGGAGTTTCTTATTTGAGCGTAAACTATAAATCTTTGGAGTTCTATTCTAAAAGCACCGTACTCATCGTATATCACGCCAATCGGCGGAGTATCGCGGTTTTCGAATTGAGTGATTTCCAATGCACTTGCAGCAGCAAGTACATTGTTTACGAAGTCTAAGTAAAAATGTTCTGTGTTGGGACCCTCTAAATTCAAAATTTTTTCGTCAAGCTCTTGCATAAATATTAAGCAGAGCTCTACGAAGGCTTCTTGAGGGTCATCTGGAAGATTCGAATAATCATAGCTCTGATGCATATTTTCTCTTACATTACAGCGTTCTTGTTGAGATCAACAACATAGTATCTGATTCTGGCTGCCTGTGGCAAGATGTGCAATCTTAAAGTGAGCTCGCGCCTTCGTCCGCCGGTCCGACGAAGCGGCGGAAGTTGGCAAAAAGATCGCGTCCGACACCGAATTGATTAGCCGACAAATCAGCCGTCACGGGCACGCGTGCGGCCCATTCGGCAGCCGGGACCAGCGCGTTCAATTCACCCGTCACGGCATCGAGCCGCAAGATGTCGCCATTCTGGATCCGGGCGATGGGACCACCGTCGGCGGCTTCCGGCGTGACATGGATGGCGGCGGGAATCTTGCCCGAGGCACCGGACATGCGGCCATCGGTGACGAGCGCGACCTTCTGGCCACGATCCTGCAAGACGCCCAGCGGCGGTGTCAGCTTGTGCAGTTCCGGCATGCCGTTCGCCTTGGGTCCCTGGAAGCGGACCACGGCGACGAAATCGCCGGTCAATTCGCCCGCCTTGAAGGCTGCCTGCATCTCTTCCTGCGAGTGGAAGACCTTGGCCGGGGCTTCAATCACATGCCGTTCCGGCTTCACGGCAGAGGTCTTGATGACGGCCTTGCCGAGATTGCCGTGCAGCAGCTTCAAGCCGCCGGTTGCCTGGAAGGGCGTGGAGGCAGGCCGCAGGACCTGCTCGTTGCCAGAGGCTTCAGGCGATGGCACGAAGGACAGCGCACCTTCTTCGTTCAATGTCGGCGTGACCAGATAGCTATCAAGGCCCGTACCCCAGACGGTCCGCACGTCCTTGTGCAGCAGGCCTTCCTTCAGGAACTCGCGGATGACGTATTGCACGCCACCAGCATCGCGGAAGGCGTTCACATCTGCCGAGCCATTGGGATAAACGCGGGCAACGAGCGGCGTGACGTCGGCCAGATCGGAGAAGTCCTGCCAAGTCAGCGTGATCCCGGCGGCGCGGGCCATGGCGACCAGGTGAAGCGTGTGGTTTGTCGAGCCGCCGGTCGCATGCAGGCCGATGACGCCATTGACGAAGGCCTTCTCATCGAGAATTTCGCCAACCGGCGTGTAATCGTTGCCCGAAGCCGTCATCTCAAGCGAACGCTTGACGGCGGCAGTGGTCAGCGCATCGCGCAAGGGGGTATTCGGATTGACGAATGACGCGCCGGGCAGGTGCAGGCCCATGATTTCCATCAGCATCTGATTGGAATTGGCCGTGCCGTAGAAGGTGCATGTGCCCGGGGAATGATAGGAGCGGCTTTCGCCCTCCAGCAGTTCGGCCTTGCCGATCTTGCCTTCAGCGTAGAGCTGGCGAATGCGGGACTTCTCATCGTTGGAGAGGCCGGAACTCATCGGACCGGCAGGCACGAAAATGCCGGGCAGGTGGCCAAAGGACAGCGCCGCGATGACGAGACCGGGGACGATCTTGTCGCAGATGCCGAGATAAAGCGCGGCATCGAACATCTGGTGCGACAGGCCGACAGCGGTGGCGAGCGCGATGGCATCGCGCGAAAACAGCGACAACTCCATCCCGGCTTCGCCTTGTGTCACACCATCGCACATGGCCGGAACGCCCCCGGCGACCTGAGCAACCGCACCGGCCGCCCGCGCTGCAGAGCGGATCAGTTCGGGGAACCGTTCATAGGGCTGATGCGCCGACAGCATGTCGTTATAGGCGGTGATGATGCCGATGTTTGGCGCATCGCCTTGCGCGAGTTCGGCCTTGTCAGCGGGTCCGCAGGCAGCGAAGCCGTGCGCGAGATTGGCGCAGCCGAGCTTCTTGCGGATGGGTTGCTTTGACGCTGCGGCGCGGATCCGTTCGAGATACCGCGAGCGGCCCTCATGGCTGCGCGAGACGATGCGTTCCGTGACTTCACCGATGCGGGCATGAATGGTCATGATGCGGTTCCTTTCCATGTCGAGTGGAGCGAGATCAGGCGTGACTGCTAACGCTTTCACCCCTCATCCGCCCTTCGGGCACCTTCTCCCGCAAGGGGAGAAGGCGACACATATTGAGCGCCTTCCTTTCGACCCTTCTCCCCTTACGGAAGCCCGCAAATCGCAAGATTTGCGATCTTGCTTGAGGTCGTCAACGGCCGGATTTGGGGCACTTGCGTCGACTGCTCCAGATAAGACTCAGCCAGCGCCATCTTCGTGCCAAGTGCGACCGTCGCGTTCGATGAGGGCGACGGCTGCCGAGGGTCCCCATGTTCCGGCGCGATAGGCTTTGGGTGGCGCAGCCGATTGGCCCCAGGCTTCAATGATCGGGTCAATCCAGTGCCAGGCGGCTTCCACCTCGTCGCGGCGCATGAAAAGCGTCGGATTGCCGCGCACCACGTCCATGACGAGGCGTTCATAGGCATCCGGGTTGCGCACGCCGAAGGCATCGGCAAAGCTCATGTCGAGCGGCACGCTTCTCAGCCGCATGCCGCCGGGACCGGGATCCTTGATCATGATCTGCAGCTTGACGCCTTCATCGGGCTGCAGGCGGATGACCAGCTGGTTGGCGATGATCTGTCCGGCAGAACTGTCGAAGATCGAATGCGGGATCGGGCGAAACGAGACGACGATCTCCGACATGCGCTCGGCAAGCCGCTTGCCGGAGCGCAGATAAAACGGTGTCCCGGCCCAGCGCCAGTTCTCCACCTCTGCCTTGATGGCAACAAAGGTCTCGGTCTGGCTGGAAGGTTTACCGATTTCCTCAAGATAGCCGGGAACGGCACCGTCTGCCGAGGCACCAGCATCATATTGCCCGCGCACCGTGAGTGCGTTGACATTGCGCTCGTCGATCGGCTTCAGACTCTTCAGGATCTTGAGCTTTTCGTCGCGCACGGCATCGGCATCAAGGGCCGAGGGCGGTTCCATGGCGACCAGACAAAGAAGCTGAAGGATATGGTTCTGGACCATGTCGCGCACTGCACCGGCGGTATCGTAATAGCCGCCGCGCCCTTCAACGCCGATGGTTTCCGCGACCGTGATCTGCACATGATCGATGTGAGCGGCGTTCCAGATGGGTTCGAAGAGGGCATTGGCAAAGCGCAGCGCCATCAGGTTCTGGACGGTTTCCTTGCCGAGGTAATGGTCGATGCGGTAAATCTGCTGCTCGGTGAAGACCTTGCCAACGGCATCATTGACGACCGTCGCTGACTTGAAGCTCTTGCCGACCGGCTTTTCGATGACGACGCGCGTGGCAGGGGTCACGAGACCGTTGGCACCGAGTTTCGACGAAATCACGCCGAAGAAATCCGGCGACGTCGCCAGATAAAAGACGCGAATCCGGTCCTGCGCTCCCTTCAGTGTCGCGGCGAGGTCTTTCCAGCCGCCGTCGCCCATTGCGTCGACCGAAAGATAAGACAAGCGCTGGAGAAAAGCCTCGATCCCGGCGTCGTCGCGCTCGGAGGGCTTCACAAAGCCTTCGATGGCCTCACGGGCCAGTTTGCGATAGCCTGCGGCATCGAGATTGGCTCGGGCTGTCGCGATGATGCGGGTATCGCCCACGATCTGACCGGCGCGATCACGCTGATAGAGGGCCGGCAACAGCTTGCGCCGTGCCAGATCACCGGTACCACCGAAGATGACAAAGTCGAATGTATCGACCGAAATGACTCTGCTGACCATTTGAGGGTCCCCTTGGTATCAGACGGCAAGCCGGTGACCGGTCCGCCGAAATGGCCGTCATTGTCGCGACAGGAATGCGTCGACTTCGGACCGGCTTGGCAAATCAGCACCGCGTCGCGTGCAGGTAATGGCAGCAGCGGCGACGGCGAAACGGGCGATCTCTTCAGCTCTATCCAGATCAACGGTGCGAACAGCGGCTTTTGAGAGCAGGCCGAGTTCATCGAGACGGGCGAGATAGGCGGCCTGGAACGTATCACCTGCCCCCACGGTATCCACGACATCGACCCTGTGAGCGGGCGCAAACCGACTTTCGCCATTGACTGCCACCGTCGCGCCGGCTCCGCCATCAGTAATAACCGCGATCCGGGGTCCGGCCAGCGACCAGGCCCGTGCGGTTTCGCCCGCATCGGCCTTGGCACCCGTGATCCATTCGACGTCTTCAATGCTTGCCTTGACGAAATCGGCAGCCGGCAGAAGCCTTGCAAAGCGGGCGAGCCAGCTTGCCCGATCCGGGATCAGGCTTACGCGAATATTCGGGTCAAGCGAGATGAACCGGGTCGGGGATAGCGCCAGCAGATAATCAGCGAGCGTGGTTCCGACGGGTTCGACGGCGAGTGAGAATGAGCCGAAGTGGACAGCGGTGACTGTCGCAGGCAGCTCGGCTGGCAGCTCGGCCTTCGAGAGCGAACAATCGGCTGAATTGGCGAGATAGAAGCAATAATCCGCATGGCCGCCCGGCTGCAGGAAGGCGAAGGCAAGCGTCGTCTGCGTTCCGGGGGCGCGAACGACATAATCCATGGAAATGGTTTCCTTCACGAGGAATTCAGCCAGCTGCTCGCCGAGGTAATCGGTCGACAATTTGGTCAGATAGCCTGTCGGGCGCCCAAGTCTGGCGAGCCCGAGGGCAACGTTCAGGGTTGAGCCGCCGATGACAGGGTCGATCGCCTTGGTGCCGGGCTGCTGGATCATGTCAAAAAGTGCTTCACCGGCGGAGAGAATCATTGCCAGCTCCCATGGACAGCGCGAAAGTTAACCGCAATTTATTGCAGTTTTGTTGCATCTTGCAGAAAAACGTCCAAGACGCAAGCTGTGAGTCGTAAAAATCATCCCCGGCTCACGACGCGAATGGCAAGGACCTCAAAATCTCAGGGTTGAGATCCCGCCCGCAGTTCATCTGCCGGGGATGACAGTTACAACCGGCTTGCGACGGTCGTAACTGTAACGATCAGAACCGTTGACCCGATCGACTTTGTCGTGATTTCAGGGGCAGTCTCCGGATTGAGCCCTTCTGATCTCACGTCTGGACCTTGGGCTGGCGATTGCCCGTCAACCAGATGCAGACCAGCACGGGTCTCAATTTTCACTCTCAAATTGTCTCAGTTGCTGGCGACTTCAAACCGCTCGTCCCGTCGCATGGTCGTATAGCCGGCGGTTTCGTCCCGACCGCTCGCATGCTTGCCTGTCAGGATTGCGGCAAACGGCGAGAAGTTCAGGTGCAATGGCAGGCTGGCAGCACCGATTGCGCCGGCATCTTCACTGAAGTATCCCCGCATCAGCCTGGGGGCCTCGCGCGCCTCAGGCATCGACTCAGTCAATCGCCATTGCAGCCAGTGAATGATCTCATCAAGGATGGTCCGATCAAGGTCACTGTCGATCACGACCACAGGCACATCGAGAACGGCGACAGCCGACAGGATCGGCACAATCAGCGCATCGACGCAATCCTCCGCCCATTCGTTGACGGCCTCCGGCATGGCAGCGGTCGTCTTGGCCAGATCAGCCAGCCCCGATATGTCCGCGCCATGGTACCTGAGATGACGCATCAACGCGTTGATTGAGGCACGGGACAGCAAGATCTCGGCTGAACGACTGGTTTGCGGCGCGGAAGCAAGGCGCGATGGCGAAACCGGCATCATCGCGACGTCGCCCGCGTTGCCGGTCGTCCCTCGCACATATTGGCCACCAAGCACGATGCCGCCACCGATTGCCGGTCCGATGAACAGATAGAGGAAGTCGTCGATCTTGCGACCGTGGCCATAGAATAGTTCGGCGACAGCCGCGGCCGTGCCGTCGTTTTCGGCAACGACATCGTAGCCGGTGGATTCCTTCAGCGCGGCGGCAATGTCGAAATTGTCCCAGGCGTGAAACTGGGCTGTCGGCATATCGAGCTTTTCGAGCCAGGCTCCCAGATTGTAGGGTGCGGCAACACCAACACCCGCCACGCGGCGTCGGGCGGCCAAAGGCAACTGGTCGACCAGCGCTTCGATATCCTGGGTAATCAGATCAATTGCCCGCTGGGGCGGGGGCAGGTCAATCGCGTGCAGGCGCCGACCGATGGGATTACCGGCAAAATCAATCAGGATCGTTTCAATCGAGCGACGATCAATGCGAACGCCAATGCCGTAAGCGCCTTCGGGGGCGAGCGACAGCATTGTCGCAGGTTGGCCACGCCCACCGTCGCGCTTCTTGCCTTCTTCACGGATCAGGCCTGCGCGTTCGAGTTCCCGAACGATGACGCCGGCTGCATTATTCGTCAGCGATGCATGACGTGCGATATCGGCCTTCGACGCCTGACCCATGCGGCGCAACGCTGCAAGAATAACACGTTCATTGAATTGCCGAACGTGAACAGAGTTCGAGCCCTGGCCGTTGCCAGTTTTGATCGGAGCATCGCCCATTTAATCCCCCCAATCCCGGTGACAGTGCTTCGGGACCGTTGCAGCCATTATTGTGAACGGCGAAAGACGCGTACCTGACAGGACGAGCAGGCAAGTCGAACCGTCAGTGACGATCAGTCACAACGAGCTATTAATTAATTCACGATGATAAAACAAAAGTGCCGCTTGTCAAGAGTGGAGCGGCGGATGGGGTTACGGTCTAAACCACCAGTTGGCCCAAGGCTCTGCAATGATATGACGATAATCCAAACTTGACTTAATGCTCATACTATAACCGTTATACCGCCTGACGTCACGGACATTCTGCAAAAATTTTTCACCGTGTTGGGGTTGTAAGAATGGGTCGTACCCTCATGAAAAACCCGCCTGGTTCGACCGAACCAAGGCGGGTGCAATGCGACGAGGCACCAATGCAAGTGCGAACAAACCTTATTCCAGGCCCTCGAACAGCGCCGTTGACAAATACCGTTCGGCAAAGGACGGAATAATGATCACGATGGTCTTGCCTTCGAATTCCGGACGAAGGCCAACCTTGACGGCAGCCGCGATGGCCGCACCGGATGAAATGCCAACCGGAATGCCTTCGGTGCGCGCAACCAGACGCGCATACTCAAAGGCTTCATCATTGGTGATCTGCACGACCTCGTCATAGACATGCGTGTCGAGCACGCCGGGCACAAAGCCCGCGCCAATGCCCTGGATCTTGTGGGGGCCGGGGGCTCCGCCGGACAGGATCGGTGAGGCTGTCGGTTCGACCGCGATGACTTTCACACCCGGCTTCTTGTCTTTCAAGACCTGACCGACGCCCGTGATGGTGCCGCCAGTGCCGATGCCCGAAATGAGGACGTCGACACCGCCATTGGTGTCGTTCCAGATTTCGAGCGCCGTGGTGCGCCGATGGATTTCCGGGTTGGCCGGATTCTGGAACTGTTGCGGGATGATCGCGCCCGGAATTTCTGCGACGAGTTCCTCAGCCTTGGCGACGGCCCCTTTCATGCCTTTCGGGCCTTCGGTCAGCACGAGTTCAGCCCCCAGCAGCTTCAGCATCTTCCGCCGCTCGATGGACATGGTTTCCGGCATCACGAGGATCAACCTGTAACCACGGGCAGCTGCGACGAAGGCGAGCGCAATGCCGGTGTTGCCCGATGTCGGCTCGACCAGTGTCGCGCCCGGTCCAAGCTTGCCTTCGCGCTCCAGCGCGTCGATCATGGCGACGCCGATGCGGTCCTTGACGCTGGCAATCGGATTGAAGAATTCGAGCTTGGCGAGAAGATGCGCCTTGACGCCCTTCGCTGCTGCGATCTTGTCGAGACGAACGATCGGCGTATCGCCAATTGTTTCCGTAATCGAATTGTAAACCCGGCCTCTTCCAGGGCGGTGCGCAGCGGTGTCGGACATGCTGTTTCCTCGTTAAAGCTCACTTATCGGCAAGCGAGGACCATACGTCGATACGGCCTGAACTGCGAGTCCAGAGATCATCGAAAATATCGGTTTGTTGGAACCAGATCCCAAAAAAAGGGCGTTTCCCGAAATGCAGCGCAATCAACCTAAGCAAGATCGCGTCAACGAGAAAAGACATTTCGCCGACGGCCCATCGCTGGCAGCGGCACCTCAGCGTCCTGTTGATCCAAATCCGCCGGATCCGCGTTGGGTGTCAGTCAGTTGGAGTTGCGGTTGGAACGTGGCCTGATGAACGGGGGCGATGACCAGTTGCGCGATCCGGTCACCGCGCGAAATGGTGAAGGGGTCTGACCCGAGATTGATGAGGATGACCTTCACTTCGCCACGATAATCAGCGTCAATCGTGCCGGGGCTGTTGAGGACGGTGATGCCCGCCTTGGCCGCCAGCCCGGATCGCGGCCTGACCTGACCTTCAAATCCACGCGGGATTTCGAGGACGAGACCGGTCGGTATCATCGCCCTGCCGAGGGGTGGCAAGGTGACCGGCTCATGCTCGGCAACAGCGGCAGCCAGGTCAACACCGGCGGCGTCCTGCGTCTGGTAGGCGGGATCGGCCAGACCCGCCGCATGTGGCAGGCGCAGCACGTTGATGATCACTGTCACAGGAAGCCTCGTCGTCTGGATTGGCCCGTCAGATTATGTCAGGCATTGCCTATCAGGATACCGGTGGCAAAGACCAGAGCCCCGCCAAGCAGGATCTGCAGCATGGCCTTGACGATCGGGGTATCCATATAGCGCCACCGGATCCAGGAAATCGCACTCAATTCCACCACGACGACGAAGAATGAGACAATCGTGGCCGTCCAGAATTCGGGGATCAGATAGGGCAGCGAGTGGCCGAGACCGCCGACGGCTGTCATGATGCCGGAAGCGGCGCCACGGACCCAGGGGGAGCCGCGGCCTGACAATTGTCCGTCATCCGACAGGCCCTCGGCCAATCCCATGGAAATGCCCGCACCAATGGAAGCTGCAAGGCCAACGAGCAGCGTATCCCAGGTGTTATGAGTTGCAAAAGCCGTTGCAAACAGCGGGGCAAGCGTGGAAACCGACCCGTCCATCAGGCCCACGAGGCCCGGCTGGACGATCTCGAGCACGAATTTCTGGCGTGAAAGTTCTTCCTCGGCAGTGCCTTCCGGGGTTTCGGTTGCTTCCAGCCCGAGACGGTGCGCCATCGACTCATGGGCGGCTTCTGCCTGGGCCAGATCCCCGAGCAGTTTACGGATCGAGGCATCCGATGTTCGGGTCATTGCCCTCTCATAGTAACGCGCGGCACTGGCTTCCATGCTTTCAGCTTCGCGACGTATCGTATCAAGCGACAGGTTTTGCATGAGCCACACCGGGCGGCGTTCATAAAATCCGCTCAGGTGTTCACGACGGATCAGCGGGATGCGTTCGCCGAATTTCTGGCGAAACATCTCGATCAGCATATGCCGGTGCTCGCCCTCTTCCGCTGACATCTCGTCAAAGACCTTGGCGGATGCAGGATAGGCCACGCGCAGCGCGTCGGCATAGGCGGCGTAGATACGCCCGTCATCTTCCTCGGCTGAAATGGCGACGGCCAGAATCTCGGCCTCGGTCAGGTCGGCAAAATCGCGCCTGCCGCGATTAAAAATTGACCCGAAAATGGACATGGAGCAAATCCTGTTTAGAACTTTTCAAAACAGGACATAGAGCCATACGATGTATCTATCAAGAGCGAAGTCTCGTCCGGCTCGGCAAACAGCGATTGGCGATCTTTCGCTTGAACCCGATCAACAGCCAGTGCAGGCGATTGTCGTCGATTGACGTGGACGAAGGTAAACCACATTGCTCAGCGTGATCGAGCTTGATCCCCAGATATTTGCCATAATCGCCGTAAACGGCGAGGAATAGGTATAAACGACCTGGGCAACAATCACCTGCTGGCCATTCGAAAAGAGCGTGGTCGGAATCGTGACTGTTGCCGGAGGCGTCGAACCCGGCGTCCAGGCGGTCGCATTCTGAGCCTGGCTCCAGACGACCTTGAACTGCCCGCCGGTATAACTGACAACACCGACAATGATTTGTGCTCCGGCTGCATTGTAAGGCAGCATCACGGCGCTGGCAGCTGTAAAAATATCAGGCAGGCTGGCCAGTGTCGCTGTTGCCGTTCCGGTCGTGACACCCTTTGACTGACTGATCAGATCGCCAAGCGAATAAGAGACCTGGGCAACCTTGCGATTGATCGCAATAGATTGCCCGACTTCGCTGCCCCCGATGAACAGCACAAGCATAAACGGCAGGATGAGCGCAAATTCAACTGCCGCAATCCCTGTCTGGCTGCAAGAGAAGCGCCCGATGCCATCGACGCACAAACGTCTGCGCATGGATTGAAGACAGGACACAATCCGCCGGACGACCTGTGTCATGGGAACGGCTCGTTTCGGAATGCGGCCACTGCACCCAACAGCCTGGTGTTGTTTGGTTGATCTGCCATCGCCAGCCCCAAGGCTGAAAAGATCGTGGGATACTCATAGTAGGTACTGACCACGACAATCGAGGAGGATGTATTGGCCAAGGGATCATAGGATGGCGTGGTGGTATAGGCACCTGTCTTGGGATCAACTGGGGGCGACAGGGAAAGGGTCGCAAAGCTCCCGGAGGTTGTGATGTATGTATTTAATTTGGTGCAATCCAGAAGCGAGTATAATTCAGAGCAAACCTGGCTGTTAAAGTTGGATAAGCCCCAGCCAAGGGCAGACGCCTGTCCCGTGCGGATCATCCGTGCTGCATCGGCAACAGCGGCCTCCAGCAACTGATCGGAGAAAAAAACAAGACCAATCTGAAAGATCGCAAACAGCAGCGTGAAAAACGGCACAGCAACAATCCCGAACTCAACCGCGACCGCTCCGGATTCGTTGTGTTGAAATTTTTGCGGTAGAAAACGGGTCATTCCTTGGCACGCTCCGCTGCAAGACCTCAGACTCCTGTACAGGCTCATGTTGCCCCCAAAGGATCCTGCTTACCTTCCATCGTGCAGCAATAGCGAAAATTGATTGAAGAACCGTGAGCCAGAATGCTTAATAATCGCTACAGTTGGTCAGTATTGACTTCAGATCGGTGTTTGTCGCCGTAAAGATGATTATGTCTATCTCATCAGGCAAAGGACCGTGGCAGGACAAGCCGACGAAAAATCCTGCATTCCGTCTACTGCTGGGCGGTTGAAGACTGCCCCAACGAGTTTCGCGTGCTGATTTGCGTGTTGGTTGAATCAAAGTGGTTCTTTTCGTCGCCGACCTCCAGCGTGTTGCTGCATAGAGGTGTACAACTGTAACTGTAGCGGTTTCCCGCGCGCTGGACTGTTACCAAGCCATCTTCGTTCTTGGCGACTTTCAGCACTTCATCGGCAATCGGGTTGCCCTTGGCATCAAGGATAACCAGATTGGTTATGCCCGTCATCTTGCCGGTCAGGACCAGCGTCATGCGGTCATGCACTGTTGCATCGGCAATTCCCGGATTGCCAATGATGACCGTATCGGCAGGACCCGGAAGCCGCATGACCTTTGCGTGATCAATCGTGATGAGGATCGGATCCTTGGCTGCCACGGAATCGCAATGCCCGAGCCCGACGATGAAAAGGGTAGAGACGGTCAAAGCAATTGCTCGCATATCGGAACCTCACCAGAAACAGCCGCGTTCTGATCCTGATATAAAATCGCACCTGTGCACCACGACGATGCACAAGATCATATGTGTCACCCAACTTGGTGAATTAAATCCTAAGACGGGGTCACCTGGCTGCACATTGTCGGACAATTCTGCCATGAGCCGAGCCTCGATCCCTATGCATTCGAGCTGTCTGGCTCTCGTCTGATCGGGATTTGTCGAGGCAAGCAAGCCCGGCCCCTGTCACTTCCCTAGCAGGCGACTGTTGCGGGTCCCATCAGATCGGTCCTGCGTTCGAGAGATGTCAAAAGTCACCCGTTTTGACCAGCGGTTCAAAATTTTTTTTAAAAAATGGAACGCAGGGGAAGGCGACGTTCACCGCAGCCTGTCGGTATGAGGGGTGGCACATTCAGAAAAATATACAGATTCCTGCCGTTTTCCGCGAACAAGAAATCTATACTAAATAAAGTCTAAATCGATACTTTGCGTCAAATTCGAAATAAAAATGAGATATTAACCCACTCCTTTAAGTAAGCCACAATAATCGAGTACTATACCTGTCTTCAAGACGCGGCGCCCTGCCGCTTCGGCTTCCCCGAGAAGAGCCCAACAGCCGCTCTGGGAACTTGGTTCTGAAGTGTCAAAAAGATAGGAGCATCACATGTCGATTTTCTCACGTTTCATCAAGGACGAGTCCGGCGCAACTGCAATCGAATACGGCCTGATCGCATCGCTGATCTCGGTTGCCATCATCACCGGCGCGACCACGATGGGTTCGAACCTGCAGACGACCTTCTCCACGCTCGCTGGCAAGATGAAGTCCGCCTGATTGGACCTGTGGCCTCTCCGGCCCGCCACATCTTCCTGGGTACAAGCAACCGGACAAAAGCGTCGCTTTTGTCCGGTTGTTTTATGCTGGATTAACGAGGCGCCGATGATAGAGGTGTAATATGTCGTTGAAACAGTTGAGCTGAAATTATCTCAAGATCTCAAATGTGATAAATAAAATAAAAATGATGATTTCAAGTCATCTTGTGGATCGCTAATTTGTATTGAAAAAATGAAATCACAAAAATGTACAGAAAAATGATATAAGTAAATAATTAAGCACAAAATTCACAATAAAAAATGTCGAAAATAGCGAAAAATACAAAATTAACGGACTTATTTAAACGAAATTCAACGGATATACTCATAATCTGTTCGTCGACGCGGAGGCGGTGCTAGCTAACCGGTCCAGCTGCCGGGTTGAAGAACCTGGCTGAACTCGAAATCTGAACTGTCACGACAGGAGCCTCATATGACCATTTTTGCACGTTTCATCAAGGACGAGTCCGGCGCAACCGCAATCGAATACGGTCTGATTGCCTCGCTGATTGCCGTTGCTATCATCACAGGCGCAACCACCATGGGTTCCAACCTCCAGACGACCTTCTCGACGCTCGCCGGCAAGATGAAGTCCGCCTGATTGGGCCTGCGGCCTTTTCGGTCCGCCACATGTTCTTCGGTATCAACAACCGGGCAGAAGCGTCGCTTCTGTCCGGTTTTCTATGTCGGGTCTGAGCAGTGGCTTCACCACCGAACCAAAGTCCAGCTGAAGGGTATCGAGGCGGATCAAGATTGTCGGAACTATTTCAATGAGAAACAAAGCGAAAGCCAAGTGAGATAAAAGACGGAAGTTATAGAATAAAGTAAATATTGCATTTCAAATATCGATAAAATAATAAAAAAGACAAAACAGACAAAAAAATCGAGTAAATTATCCAAAAAAATGCGATTGATCAAAAAATTAACGTATCTACTTAAGCAAAAAGCAATGGGTTCCGGTGTAATCAGGTTGTCGACACGGAGACGGCGCTTGCTAACCGGTCCAGCAGCCAGGTTGGATGATCTGACTGAAAACGAAATCTGAATTGTCACGACAGGAGCATCACATGACGATTTTCTCACGTTTCATCAAGGACGAGTCCGGCGCCACCGCCATTGAATACGGCCTGATTGCATCGCTGATCTCGGTGGCGATCATCACAGGCGCGACCACGATGGGTTCGAACCTGCAGACGACCTTCTCGACGCTTGCCGGCAAGATGAAGTCGGCCTGATCGACATCTTGGGGCCTCGGGGCCGTCACATCTGCCATGGTACAAACAACCGGACAGAAGCGTCGCTTTTGTCCGGTTTTCTTTGTCGATTGCCAACAATCTCTCTGCGATTAAACCGAAGTTCGGCTTGCCCGTGTCGGGTCGAGTAAAGGTTGATAAAACTATTTCGCATGAAAACAAATATAAAATCAAATATACAAAAATATATTTGAGAAATATTATAGTAAATGATTTGTCTGCAATATCATTAAAATAATAAAATAGAAAATGAAGGAGAAAAAAATAGTATAAGTTATCGAAAAAACGAGGCGTATTAAAAAATTAACGTATCTACTTAAGCAAAAAGCAATGGGTTCCGGTGTAATCAGGTTGTCGACACGGAGATGGCGCTTGCTAACCGGTCCAGCAGCCAGGTTGGATGATCTGACTGAAAACGAAATCTGAATTGTCACGACAGGAGCATTACATGACGATTTTCGCACGTTTCATCAAGGACGAATCCGGCGCCACCGCCATCGAATACGGCCTGATCGCATCGCTGATCTCGGTTGCAATCATCACAGGCGCGACCACGATGGGTTCGAACCTGCAGACGACCTTCTCGACGCTTGCCGGCAAGATGAAGTCGGCCTGATCGCGGTCAGCCGTAGTTACCGTTACATTCTTGTGTGAATGCTGTTACCCGGACAAGAGCAAGGCTCTCGTCCGGGTTTTTGTTGAAATTCAAGTATAATGAAATATAACGACATGCAATCTTGTCGTTCAGCGATGTATTTAATCAAATCGCAACAGATTTTGTCTATGTGTATGTTGTCGGAGTTGACCGGACTGGCTCAGAGCACATACTGCAACGATCCGTCACTGGACTTCGAGTGCATGCGGGTGAAAAGCGGGTTTGTCCGATTATTGCCTTAACGCCGCCTTTACCGCTATCGGTTTTCACTTGCATCTGGCAGATGGCGACCTTTGACCGGTTCGTAGAGTTTCCTTGGCCGAAAGGCCACCCATTCGTCGCTGAGGTACGCACCATGTTGCATAATGTGCTGATGATCGTTTTCCCACTGGTCGTCGGATTTGCTGCGGTGACCGACTTCCTGACGATGACAATCTCAAACAAGATCTCGATTGCGCTTGTTGTTTCGTTCTGCTGCCTGGCTCCGTTCACCGGGATGACGTTCCAGATGGCTGGCATGTCGGTGCTTGCAGCTGCCGTCCTGTTCAGCATCGGATTTGCCTGTTTTGCGTTCGGATGGGTCGGTGGCGGCGATGTCAAGTTTGCCAGCGCGGTGGCGCTTTGGCTCGGCTGGAACCATATGTTTGACTATCTCGTCCTGTTTTCGCTCTATGGCGGGTTCCTGACGATTGCCGTCCTGATCCTGAGCCGACTCCTGGAGCCGCTTCCGATCTTGCAAGTCGGCTTCCTGAACCGGTTCGCAGATCATCGCCGTGTGCCCTATGGCATCGCGCTCTCGATCGCAGCCCTGCAAATTTACCCGACGACCCACTGGCTCGCCGGAAGCATGAACTGAAGGCTGACGCTTTCTGTGCCGCGATCACCGGGGTTCTGGCCGGATAACAGAATGACCCGCCATCAAGTCATTCTGGCGGCCAACCCGGGTGAATGCCAGAAGGTATCTGTGACGTCGGATTGCAGGGTCTATTCATACTTTATTCAGCATATCTGATCACATCACATTAACTATAATTGAACCAATTGGGATCACTATCGAGATTGACTCGGACCTTCGTCACGGTTCTGGAGGTCGCTCTCGAGGTTGGACCATGCAGGTTGCGCGTATTGCCGTCATCGGAATTGCTCTTGGATCTGGATTGCTTGCCGCCATGCTCGCAGTCCGAATGGCCTCACGGCCGCCCGAGGTTGTTGTCCAGAGTGAAGTCGTGGAAGCGCCACGCATGGAAACACTCGACGTTCTGGTATTGCGGCGCGATGTCGCGATTGGAACTGTGATCAGTGCCGCAGATCTGGCCTGGCAACCTTGGCCCAAGGGCGAGGAAACCGATTCCTACGTGGTCAAATCCCGTCACGCGACCGCGATTGAAGATCTGGCCGGGTCGGTGGCGCGTTCCGCCTTTCTTGCGGGTGAGCCGGTGCGGGAATCGCGCCTCATGAAGGCAGAGCGCGGCTTCATGTCGGTGATACTGGCACCCGGAATGCGTGCCGTGGGCGTTGAGGTTCATGTAACGGGAAGCGCAGGCGGCTTCATTCTCCCTGGTGATCACGTCGACATGCTGCTGACCCATGCAACGCAGCCGAGGCCTGGCGCACCACCGGGTGGCAATACGTTCGTGACCGAAACAGTCCTGACCAATATCAAGGTTCTTGCGGTTGATCAGCAGATTTCAGAACAGAAGGGTGAGGCATCGATGATCCCGAAATCCTCGGTCACACTCGAAGTCTCGCCGCGTCAGGCCGAACAGGTTGCCGCTGCGCAGCAGGCCGGAACCATTGCCTTGAGCTTGCGGGCCCTGCGTGATGGCGAGGTCAGCGAAGTGAGAAACAATGACCAGCCAAGCACAGTGCAGGTCGTTCGTTTCGGCCAGATCTCTCGTGTGACTGCTCGTTGATATTGGCAATGCAGGGTGCCTGAAACCATCCTGCAGCCTTCACTGAATTGAAGACTTCCGAGTTTGCAAGGATCGCACAATGTTCGCCGCATTCCTGTCAAGAACTGTTCTCTTCGTTGCGCTTGCGAGTGTTGCGACAAGCGGACTTGCAGCTGATCCGTCCAGCCTGCCACCGACGACGGGTGCGTTCAAGTCGACAGTCGCGAAGCCGACATCGATACGACACATCAACTTGCCGCTGTCGAAATCGACCATCATCGATTTCGATGACGAGATTCGGGATATCCTGGTCTCAAGTCCGGCGGTCGCGGACGCCGTTGTCAGGTCCAACCGGCGCCTCTACGTGATCGGCAACAAATACGGCATAACCAACGTGTACGTTTACGGGGCAGACAATCACCAGATTGCGAACCTCGAGATCCAGGTTCAGCCCGATACCTCCACACTTGAAACACTGCTGCGCCGCTTGCAGCCACAGTCGGAGTTCCATGTCGAGGCCGTCGTTGGTGCCGTCGTGCTTTCGGGCAGTGTTCCATCGCCAACAGATGCCACCGAAGCCTATGATATTGCGACCAAATACCTGTCTTCATCGGGTACTGCCGCTCCCGCCGCAGGTGCCGCAGGGTCTGATTCCGTCCAAGTCATCAATGGCTTGAAAATCCGCGGCAAGGATCAGGTCATGCTGCGGGTCACGATTGCCGAAGTGCAACGCACGGCCATCAAGAGCCTCGGCATTGACCTGTCGACATCGATTTCATCAGGCAATTTCTCGACCGCGCTGGTCAGCACCAATCCGTTCCCCATCAATGGCGTCGCAACCGGCGGCTCGACGGCGGGTCTCGGCTTCAAGGTGCCCACCGCCACGGTGTCGGCAACCTTGCAGGCGTTCGAGCAGAATGGGCTTGCGCGCATTCTCTCCGAACCGACCCTGACGGCAATATCGGGGGAGGAAGCGAACTTCCTGGTTGGTGGCGAATACCCGATCCCGGTCTCCCAGCAAAACGGTGTCGTGACCATCGACTTCAAGAAATATGGTATCGGCCTCGGGTTCATTCCCGTTGTTCTGTCGGAGGGGCGGATCAGCCTCAAGATTTCAACCGAAGTGTCTGAGCCGACAGCCACCGGCGCGTTTGCTGTCTCGGCGGGCAATGGGACCAACCAGACCCTGTCGATTACCGGCCTGAACGTTCGGCGCGCATCGTCCACAGTCGAGCTCTCGTCGGGATCAACGATGGTGATGGCCGGGTTGATCAGTGATGATCTCAAGCAGGCGGTCACCGGCACACCCGGCCTCATGAACTTGCCTATCCTCGGCACCCTGTTTCGCAGTCGGGATTTCCAGCGGACGCAGACCGAACTCGCAGTCTTCGTGCAGCCGATCATCGTTCAAGGGGTCGCAGCCGGAAAGCTGGTTCGGCCTGATCAGAACTTTGCGCCATCCAGCGATGCCGCCTCCGTCTTCCTTGGCCAGGTCAATCAGGTGTACCGCACGGGCGATCAAGGCCCGAAGGGTAACTACCACGGCCAGTTTGGCTTCATTTATGAGTGAGGATGTTCCGATGCTATTTCATGACCGATCAGTCGTAAGGCCAGAGGCTGAGACATCCAATGCAACGGTCCGGCCCGGGTTCGCTGTGGTGTTGACAAAAGTGGCGGCTGTCAGCCTCATGACCGCAAGCCTCATGGCATGTGCCAATCCGAAAACCGAGGCCGAACTGACCACCGGTTCGGTCGATCTTGACGGCTATCGGACACGTCATCCGATTGTGCTGGCGCAATCGGCGGAGACCCTTGATATCCCGGTCGGGCAGCAGGGAAGTGAGCTGTCCGGACGCATGGGCCACACGGTTGAGGTCTTTGCCCACGATGCGCGGTTGCATGGTGCCAAGGGAATCACAATTCTTTTGCCGGCAGGCGCAGGGAATGATGCTGCCGCCCGCAAGATCGCCAGCCAGGTGACAAGTGCCTTGATGCTCGGCGGTTTCCCGCGCAATGCGATCGCAAGGACGACTTATGCTGTTCCGGAGGGAACGCCGGAAGCGCCGCTCAGGATTGCTTATGCGCGCATCAAGGCGATGGTTCAGCATTCCTGCGGGCAATGGCCGGACTCATTGAGTAATGGCAACGTGGACAACCGCGATGACTGGGAAATCGGGTGTTCGGGCCAGTCCAATCTGGCCGCGATGGTCGTCAATCCGGAAGATCTGGTGACACCGACGGGTGAGGACCCGATCGATGGGACCCGACGGACAATGGTTATTACCAAGTATCGGGCTGGCATTCAGACCAAGTCTGAAACGGGCGCCAAGGCAACGACGATTGCTGATGGCGTGCAGGGAGGCAACTGATGGTCAATCCTGCACATGGAACCGGCGGACAGTCTCATGACGAATCGCTCAGCGACCTGAAACCCGTGCCGCGTATCGCCATTCAGGCGTTTTGCGAGACACGCGAGGTGGCCGCCGTGATCGAAGCGGCGGCGGCAGACCGGCGCATGTCGAAGGCGCATGTCAAAGTCCAGATGGGCGGGTTGGCAGTTGCCGTCGAATTTTATCAGGGTGCCCCGACGCCGAACCTGGTCATCGTGGAATCAAGCGAGCAGCGCGATACCCTGCTCAATCGCCTTGACAGCCTTGCGGACGTTTGTGATGCCGGCACGAAGGTTTTCGTCATTGGTCATATCAATGACGTGCTCCTGTTTCGTGAACTGATGCGCCGTGGCGTGAGCGAATATGTTGTTGCGCCATTCGGGATCTTTGATCTGATCAAATCGGTTTCGGAACTCTACACGACTGCAAATGCGGCTCCCCTTGGGCGGTCGATTGGATTTTTCGGCGCAAAAGGGGGCTGCGGCGCGTCGACGATCTGTCACAACGTTGCATGGGCGATCTCGACAACCTTCAAGCACGATGTGATTCTGGCCGACCTCGATCTGCCATTCGGCACCGGCGGCATTGATTTCAACCAGGATCCGACCCAGGGCATTGGTGACGCCTTGCTGGCCCCGGATCGCGTCGACGATGTGTACCTGGATCGCCTGCTGACGAAATGCTCAGACCACTTCAACCTTCTGGCTGCCCCGGCGACACTGGATCGCTGTTTTGACATCACCGATACAGCCATGGAGCCGATTGTCGACCTGGTGCGCGCAAGCGTGCCGGCGGTTGTGTTCGATATTCCGCATATGTGGGCCAGCTGGACGCGCAACACGATGCGCAATCTCGACGAAATCGTGATTGTCACGTGCCCGGATCTGGCCAGTTTGCGCAATGCCAAGAATCTCATTGATGACCTGAAGGCGGCGCGTCCCAATGACGCACCGCCGCGATTGCTGATCAACATGAATGGTGTGCCCAAGCGACCGGAAATCAAGCCCGAAGAGTTCTCGCGGGCGCTTGAAGTTCCGCTTCTGGCCGTCATTCCGTTTGAACCGCAATTGTTCGGCAATGCCGCGAACAACGGACAGATGATCGCCGAGATGGATCCCAAGCACGCACTCGGCGAAACATTCCGTTCCATAGCGCAAACGGTTATGGGTAAAGCGGAAATTCGCGTCGCCAAAAAGCCGACGGCAGGCCTATCGCTTTTTTCGCGCTTCAAGAAGCGCGCTTGAGGACGTTTGGAACAACTGAGGTAAATGGATGTTCGGCAAACGCGGAACCAATGCCCCAACGCAGACGTTTGGTGGAGCTGAACCGGCACCGGCGCGGCGTCCGGACGCGACACCAGCGTCGGCAGAGTCATCTCACAGCTCATCATCCCAAGCCAGGGGGCAAACGCCGCCACGGCCGGAACGCCCGCGCGCGGAAGAATATTACGATGTCAAATCCTCCGTATTTTCGGCGCTGATCGAAACAATCGATCTGTCGCAGCTCGCGCGCCTCGATATTGAATCCGCGCGCGAGGAAATCCGTGACGTCGTCAATGAGATCATCCAGCTGAAAAGCGTCGTAATGTCGATTGGCGAGCAGGAAGATCTGCTCGAAGATATCGTCAATGACGTGCTTGGATATGGTCCGCTTGAACCGCTGCTGGCGCGTGACGATATCGCCGATATCATGGTCAACGGAGCCGACCGGACCTTCATCGAAGTGGCGGGCAAGGTTCAGCTCACCAATGTCCGGTTTCGCGACAATCAGCAATTGATGAACATCTGCCAGCGGATCGTCAGTCAGGTCGGACGCCGCGTTGATGAATCCAGTCCGATATGCGACGCGCGCCTGCCTGACGGGTCACGCGTCAACGTTATTGCACCGCCCCTGGCAATCGATGGTCCCGCACTGACAATCCGAAAATTCAAGCGCGACAAACTGACGCTTGATCAACTTGTCCGCTTCGGCAGCATTTCGCCGGAAGGCGCGGTTCTGTTGCAGATCGTCGGGCGTGTCCGCTGCAATGTCGTCATATCGGGCGGCACCGGTTCGGGCAAGACGACGCTGTTGAACTGCCTGACCAATTACATCGACAAGGAAGAACGGGTCATTACCTGCGAAGACGCAGCCGAATTGCAACTGCAGCAGCCGCACGTCGTCCGGCTGGAAACCCGGCCACCAAATCTGGAGGGCGAAGGTCAGGTCACCATGCGTGATCTCGTCAAGAATTGCCTGCGTATGCGCCCGGAACGCATCATCGTCGGCGAGGTGCGCGGACCCGAAACCTTCGATCTGCTGCAAGCCATGAATACGGGTCACGACGGATCCATGGGAACGTTACACGCCAACAGCCCGCGCGAGGCTCTGTCGCGTATGGAATCGATGATCACAATGGGCGGGTTTGCGCTCCCGTCGAAGACGATCCGCGAGATGATCGTGTCGTCGGTCGATGTCATCGTTCAGGCGTCGCGACTGCGCGATGGTTCGCGTCGCATCACGCATATTACCGAGGTGATGGGCATGGAAGGCGATGTCATCATTACGCAGGATCTGTTTCTCTACGAAATCCTCGGTGAAGACGCGAACGGCAAATTGCTCGGCAGGCATCGGTCCACCGGTGTAGGCCGTCCGAAGATCTGGGAGCGCGCCCGCTATTTCAATGAAGAAACGCGACTGGCCGCAGCCCTCGATGCCTCTGAAGCCAGTGAATTGGGGCATGGTTGACATGGGTGAGGGCTGGTCCGCAGATGTTCAATAATGCCTTGATCCTG
Organism: uncultured Hyphomicrobiales bacterium; assembly: GCA_903930435.1. Lineage (GTDB taxonomy): Bacteria > Pseudomonadota > Alphaproteobacteria > Rhizobiales > Ancalomicrobiaceae > CAIYYN01. Next base: position 62,479 of record CAIYYN010000024.1, read on the forward strand.
ATCGCTGTTATCGTGCTGGCGATGCTGTCGTCCGGCGCGATGGCGTATGGGCTTTTGTTCCGGCGCGTGAACACTGAGCAAGCCACGGCAAAGCGGATCAATTCATTCGCGGCCCGCGCCCCGGCAAACACCGACCGGCGAGCGCAGATCGATGCCACGCTGAAGAGAAAAAATATCCAGGAATCAATCAAGGAATTCGAAGCAAAACAGAAAGACAGCCTGAAGAAAAAGAGGTCCGTGCCGCTCAGTCAGCGTATGTCGCAGGCGGGCATGAATTGGACGAAGCGCGGCTTCTACATCTTCAGTGCTGTGTCCGGCGTTATCTTTGGCGTCGTCGGGTTCCTGCTATCCGGTGTACCGCTTGTTGCGCTTGGACTGGCCGTTACCGGGGCATTCGGCTTTCCTCGCTGGTTCATCAACTTTCGACTGAAGCGACGGATCGCACAATTCTTGCATGAACTCCCGAATGCTGTCGATGTCATTATTCGCGGTATCAAGTCCGGATTGCCGCTTGGCGATTGTCTGCGGATCATCTCTGTCGAAGCGCGCGAACCCGTCAAGTCCGAGTTCCGGTTTATCGTGGAGTCCTTGCAACTGGGCATTCCAATAACGGAAGCAATCGGCAAGATGTACGAACGGGTTCCGGCGCAAGAGGTGAACTTTTTCGCCACGGTTATTGCTATTCAATCAAAGGCAGGTGGCAATCTTTCCGAAGCACTCAGTAATCTTTCGCGTGTATTGCGAGACAGAAAAAAGATGAAAGCAAAGATTAATGCAATGTCGATGGAGGCAAAGGCATCGGCTGGCATTATTGGATCATTGCCATTTATTGTCTCGATATTAGTGTATCTAACTAGTCCTGATTATATTATGCTTTTGTTTAATACAAAAACCGGGAATATTATCTTGGTTATCGGGTTGGTTTATATGTCGATTGGAATTTTAGTTATGAAGAAAATGATCAACTTCAATTTCTGACGCGGGGCTGGCAATGAAAGAATTCCTGACTCTCGTGTTTGATCCACAATTTGTGCTGGCAGTTTTGACGGCACTCTTTGTGGCTGCGACAGTCATCACATTGGCCATGCCAATGATCGACAAGGATCCATTGAAGGCCAGAATCAAAGCCGTCGCCCTGGAGCGCGAACAGATCAGGGCGCGCGAACGCTCGAAGCTCGCCAATGCGGAAGGCAAAATTCAGCTCCGCAACGAGCCGAAGGCCTACATGCGTGACCTCGTTGATCGCCTGCAATTGAAGAACATATTGGCGGATGAACAGACGATCGGCCGTTTGCGGATGGCCGGACAACGCGGCAAGGCAGCGATCACCGTCTATGTTTTCGCCCGTTTTGTCTTCCCGTTCATCCTCTTCGCCGTAGCAATCTTTTATTTCTTTGTTGTGGGGGTACTTGCCACGCGCCCGGTTGGATTCAGGTTGATGCTCGCCGTTCTTGCGGCTGCGGGGGGACTTTATGTTCCCAACCTCTACCTGTCCAACATGATCGCCAAACGTCAGCAATCCATCCGACGGGCCTGGCCGGATGCGCTCGACCTGATGTTGATCTGCGTTGAATCCGGCATGGCCGTCGAACCGGCCTTCCGCAAGGTTGGCGATGAAATCGGAACCCAGTCAGTTGAACTGGCTGAAGAAATGATCCTGACGACAGCCGAGATGTCGTTTCTCGCAGATCGACGCAAGGCCTATGAGAACCTCGGCAATCGTACTGGTCTTGAGGGCGTGAGGTCGGTCATGACGGCACTGATTCAGGCAGAACGCTATGGCACACCGGTCGGTAACGCCTTGCGAACGCTTGCTCAGGAAAATCGCGACATGCGTATGGCAGAGGCCGAGAAAAAAGCGGCCGCCTTGCCGCCGCAACTCACAGTGCCAATGATCATCTTCTTCCTGCCGGTCCTGTTTCTCGTGATTATGGGACCAGCATTTATCCAGATCTTTCACTGGACCTGACGGCAGCGGCAACGTCAACGATGGAAACGGGATAAGGCCAGAGCGAGGCCCTACGGGCTGAAATCAGCCATTACCCCCGGTCGGGTGATCAGTCTGCTGCTTGATCTTCTGCCAGGTATTTTGCTGAGCCAGCATGCTTTTCAGATAGGCAACATTGGCGTCCGCCTGATCAGCGGACATTTCGGCGCGGGCTACCTGTTCGGCCTCGTTGAACCGGCCTTCCAATCCAAGGACGAGCGCAAGATTTTGTCGGATACGGCTGTCGGCCTGCGGATTGGCAGCTGCGCGGCGCAATGTTTGTTCCGCAGACTTCAAATCATTGGTCAGCAGGTAAGACAGTCCCAGATTATTGAGAATCGTTGGCTCTTCCGGCGCGATCTTGAGGGCCGTCAAATAAATTGACCGGGCTGCCGCCGAATTGCCGATCTGATCGTTGATAGCCCCTTCAGCCGACAGAAGACGCCAGTCCGGGCTGGTCGGCGAATTTGCGCTGCGAATAACCTTGAGCGCCTGATCGAAGTCTCCGTTCGAGGCAAGCGCCTTTCCGTAGGCTGCAGCGACCAGCGGGTCCTTCGGTGACTTCAGCATCGCGTCCTGCAAGACGGCAACAGCTTGCGCTGTTTGACCATTTGCGCGCAAAGCCTGGGCGTATCCAAGCGCGGTGTCGCGGTCGGGTGATGTGCGGTACCGTTGAGACCATGATTCCATGACAGCATGCGGATCCGCGCTTGAAGGCTGTGCGGAGACACTCCCCGTGACATTTGGATCGCGCGGCGGCGTACAGGCCGCCAGGGACAGGCCGCATGTGAGTAGGCCTGCTGACAGGATTGTCGACAAAGTCAGTCGACGACCGTGCGGGGTAGGTGACATGGCAGGACTCCGCGTCAAGCGAACGGGCGTGCGAAGATCCACAATGCGCCCCTGGCCCTATTGATAGTTCGTTAACCCTAACAGACGGTTAAATCGTCGATCCAGAAACGTCGCGTGGCTGTCACAGGTGCAGATCCAGGCGCGCAGAGTTGGCATCGGCTTTCAAAGGATCAGGAGAGTGGACAGCCTGTCTCCAAGCCCTAAACTGACGCAGATATGATTCCACTGGTTCGGAGACGACGTTGACCCCTCCCTATTTGCCCGCTGATACAGCAGAAGCGACTATCCCGATCCATGCCGTGACGCGCGCGAACCTGAGTGAGTGTCTGGCGGGATTTCCAGCGGAAACGCGAGAGTTCGTCGAGCAAAGCGGGTTTGAAGGTGCCGCTGGCCAGCAGTGTCTGGTTCCGGGACCAGAAGGGCTCGCGGCGGTTCTGGTCGGTGTGAATGCGACCGATCCGTCGCCCTTTGCCCTCGGCAAACTCGCGCAGAGTCTGCCGGCCAGAGCCTACCATTTAGGTAGCGGGTTCCTTGACGCGGCGACAGCCTCGCTGGGGTGGGGACTCGGTGCCTACCGGTTTCGCACCTATAAAACCGGAACGTCGGAGCGGTCTGCCAGCCTGAAGCTGGCGTCAGACGTCGACCAGACGGCGATCGAGCGGGAAGTGGCAGCCGTTGCGCTCGCCCGCGATCTCGTTAATTTGCCGGCAAATGATCTGGGTCCGGCCGAGCTCGCCTCGACTGTCCGACGGGCCGTCGCGCCGTTTGGGGCGACTGTCAGCGAGATCATCGGAGATGATCTTATCCGACATAATTTCCCGCTCATCCATGCTGTCGGACACGGGTCTGACCGCGCACCGCGACTGATCGATGTGGGATGGGGAAACCCGGATCACCCTCGCGTGACGCTGGTTGGCAAGGGTGTCGTGTTCGATACGGGCGGTCTCGATATCAAACCCGATACCGGCATGCTCCTGATGAAGAAGGACATGGGCGGGGCGGCCAATGCGCTGGCCCTTGCGGTCATGATCATGGGGGCGGGGTTGCCGGTGCGGCTGCGGCTACTGATACCGGCGGTCGAAAACGCGATATCGGGCCGAGCCTTCCGACCTGGCGATATTTTCAAGAGCCGCAAGGGTCTGACCGTCGAAATCGGCAATACCGATGCCGAGGGACGGCTGATCCTGGCGGACGCATTGGCCTTGGCGGATGAAGAAGCGCCCGATCTGCTCGTCGATCTCGCCACATTGACGGGTGCTGCACGCGTTGCGCTCGGGCCGGATATCCCGCCCTTCTACACCCATGACGACGCCTTTGCCGAGGAGCTTCAGGCAACGTCGTTTGCGACCAGTGATCCGCTCTGGCGCATGCCGCTGTGGAAGCCCTATGAATCCGGCCTCGACAGCAAGATTGCCGACACCAACAATGTCGCGAGTGGCGGGTTTGCCGGGTCGATCACGGCAGCGCTGTTCCTGGCAAAATTTGTTAGTGCAGCCCGGACCTGGGTGCATCTCGACATCTACGCCTGGACCCCGGCGGAGAAGCCGGGCAAGCCATTTGGCGGCGAGGCGCAGGCAATCCGCGCGCTCTATCGGGTCATCGCAAAGCGGTATACTCAGTAATCGACCTGCGTGAGATAGAGCGCCCATGGCGGAGCGACCGGGCCGCAGCGGGCGCGGTCGGCGGCTTCAAGGGCGGCTTGCAGATCGTCGGCCGTCCACTTGCCAAGGCCAACACGCTCAAGGCTGCCGACCATCGAGCGGACCTGATTATGGAGGAAGGAGCGCGCCGAGGCTCTGACTTCGACGAGATCGCCGGTGCGGGTGACATCCAGACGATCGAGGGTCTTCATCGGGGAGCGCGACTGGCAATTTGCCGCCCGGAAGGTCGTGAAATCATGATGGCCGAGCAGGCGCTTGGCGGCTTCGTTCATGGCATCGATGTCGAGCCGTTCCCGTCGATGCCAGGCGCGGGCATATTCGAGCGCCAAGGGCGTGCGGCGATCAATGATGCGGTAGAGATAGTGCCGCGCCTTGGCTGAAAACCGCGAATCGAAGGTATCATCAACGGCAGTCGCTTCGAGGATCGTGACGGGGTGGGGCCGGATATGCGCATTCAGGCCGTCGCGCAACACGGCCTCCCGCCAGTCGCGGGTCAGGTCGATATGGGCCACCTGACCGGTTGCATGGACGCCGGCATCCGTCCGGCCAGCTCCGCGCAACGTCAGCGTCTCGCCCGTCAACCCCAGCAACGCCTCTTCAATGACGCCCTGCACGGACGGCAACCCGGCCTGGCGCTGCCAGCCATTGAAGGGCGTGCCATCATATTCGATGAGGAGTTTGTACCGCGGCATGTTGGACTGGTACTTCCGTCAGCTGAGGATCGTGCCGGGGGCGAGGGCCGCACCGCGCAGAAAAGCGTCCGAGATGGCAGGCTTGCCGCCAGCCTTTTGCAGGACATCCAGACGCACTGCGCCATCTCCGCAGGCAATCGTCAAGTGATGATCGAGCACTTCACCGGGACGGCCTGATCCCGTCTGCAGGGATGTTTCCAGGATCTTGACCCGTTCCAGTCGATTGCCAAGTTGCATTTCGCACCACGCGCCGGGGGCGGGTGACAGGCCGCGAATGTGATTGTGCACATCGCAGGCGGGTTTCGACCAATCGATGCGGGTTTCGGCCTTGGTGATCTTGGCCGCGTAGACTACGCCAGCATCAGATTGGTCGGTGCTCGGCAAATGTCCGGCTTCAAGTTGTGCCAGTGCCTCGATCATCAGCTCGGCACCGATGATCGACAGCCGCTCGCGCAACACGCCCGAGGTCTCATTCTCGCCGATGGCGACACGAGCAGTCAGAGCGATAGGTCCGGTATCAAGGCCTTCCGCCATGTGCATGACCTGAACGCCGGTCTCGGCATCGCCCGCCATGATGGCGCGTTCAATGGGCGCCGCACCACGCCAGCGCGGCAGCAAGGAGCCATGCAAGTTGAGGCAACCAAATCGTGGCGCGTCCAGCACCGGTTTGGGCAGCAGCAGCCCATAGGCGACAACAACGGCGACATCAGCCTTCCAGGCTGCAAATTCGGACTGAGCCTCGGGATCGCGCAGGCTGCGCGGCGTCCGCACAGGTAACCCGAGTTGCTCGGCGCGCGCGTGGACGGGGGATGGTGTCAGTTCCAGACCGCGACCGGCTGGACGCGGCGGCTGCGAATAGACAGCCGCGACCGAATGGCCGGCAGACACGATGGCCTCGAGCACCGGCACGGAAAAAACCGGCGTACCCATGAAGACGACGCGCAGGCTCATTCACCTGCCTCGAACTTGGCCCGCTTGACGAATTTCTTCCAGACCCGCTCGCGCTTCAGGCGCGAGATATGATCGATGAACAGGATGCCGTTCAGATGATCAATCTCGTGCTGGATGCAGGTTGCCAAGAGGCCCTCGGCGACCAGTTCCTGTTCTTCGCCGGTGCGATCCTGATATTCGACCCTGACACGGGCCGGGCGCTCCACGTCCTCGTAATAGTCCGGGATCGAGAGGCAGCCTTCCTGATAGGTGGAACGCTCCTCGGATGACCAGACAATCCGGGGATTGATCAGGAACAGCGGGGCCTTCGGTTCGTTTTCACGGGCGAGGTCAATGGTGACGGCGCGAATGAGAGAGCCGACCTGCGGGGCGGCGAGGCCGATCCCGGGCGCGGCATACATGGTCTCCAGCATGTCATCGAGCAGTTTTCGGACGCTCGTATCCACCGAGGTGATCGGCGCGGCGACCTGTTTCAGGCGCTGATCGGGGATGAGGAGAATGTCGAGCGTGGACATGACAGAATTTAACTCGTCTGAATGGAGCGTCTTGCGAACCGTTAACGCACAAAAAGCGGATTGCCGTTATTCTCTTGGACATGAACGAGACAGTTTTCAAGATGGCAGGGCAAGATATCAGCGTCGGGTGGCTGCTGGCCGGGGCCGGACTTGTCATTGTGCTGATGGGTCTGGCACTGCTGCGCCGTCGATCTGGCGCGATTGGCCAGAGCGAAGATCTGCGTGACATCGACCAGCGACTGGAAGATCTGACCGGGCGCATGCAGACCATGGCAGAGGTCCTCGGATCACGTCAGCAGGATTTCGCGCGTCATGTGTCAGACCGGCTGGATGGCCTGTCGCAACGGCTCGGCGCAACGCTGATCGACGGGACGGCGGCGACCAACCAGAGCCTCTCAAAGCTGCATGAGCGAATTGCAGTCATTGATCGGGCACAACGGGGAATCGCTGATCTTTCAGGTCAAATGGATGATCTGACAGCGATTTTCACCAACAAGCAGGCGCGCGGGGCCTTCGGGCAGGGCTCGATGGAAGCCATTGTCGCCGATGCCTTGCCGCCGTCGGCCTATGCGTTCCAGGCAAAGCTCTCGACGGGCGTTCGGCCAGACTGCCTGATCCAGATGCCCGCAGCACTGCCTCTGGCGATTGATGCCAAATTTCCGCTCGAAAGCAGTCTGGCGATCGATCGCGCCGAGACACTTGAGGAGGAAAACCGGGCACGCGGCTTGTTCCGGCGCGACTTTCTGACCCATATCATCGATATCCGCGACAAGTATCTCGTGCCCGGCGAGACGCAGGATCTGGCGCTCATGTTCGTGCCATCCGAATCACTGTTTGCTCGCCTGCACGAGGGGTTCGAGGATCTCGTGCAGAAGGCGCATCGGGCGCGGGTCATCATTGTATCACCGTCGCTGCTGGTGCTGGCCATCCAGGTTGTCCGGTCATTGCACCGGGATCAGCGTATCGAGGAAGCCGCGCGGGAGATCCGGACGGAAGTCGGGCATATGATCGACGATCTCGCGCGGCTGCGCGACCGCGTCTCCAAGCTTGCCACCCATCATGATCAGGCCCGGCGTGATCTCGAGCAAATCCTCACCTCAACCGACAAGCTCGTGCGTCGCGGCGAACGGATCAGCGAGATGGATCTCGAAGAAGACGGGCAGGGGGTCATGAAGCTGGGTTGAATGCGATGCGCGTTCACGGGTAGGATCATTGGAACAAGTCGCTTCCGTCCGTTACCTCCTCGTACTCCATTGAAAGTGTCCCGCGATGTCCCTTCTTGTTGCCGTGACCGGCTGGATTCCAGATCAGTGGCTCAGCTTTTTCCGTGTGGAGGCATCAGGGATCGACGTCGTTGAGACGTCGGCCGCCTTTGACCCCGAGGCCATCGAATATGCAGCGGTCTGGAAGCCTGAACCGGGCCTTCTGGCACGGCTTCCCAATCTGAAGGCAGCGTTCAATCTGGGCGCCGGCGTCGACGCGTTGATGGCCGACAAGACCTTGCCGGATATTCCGATTGTCCGCGTGGTCGATCCGGATCTCACGCAACGCATGACGGAATATGTCGTCTGGCAGGTGCTGCATCATCACCGTGGCGGGTTCCATTATACCGCAATGCAGGCAGCCAGGACCTGGAAACCCATCCCGGATCAGCCGGCTGCTGCGGATGTCCGGGTCGGCATCCTCGGGCTTGGCGTGCTGGGGCGCGATGCCGCCGGTGCCTTGCTCCGGCTCGGCTTTCAGGTCTCGGGCTGGAGCCGGTCGGGCGTAACGATGGCGGGCGTGACGACCTACGCCGGTGACGGCGAACTCGACGCCTTTCTGGCCGGGACCGACATTCTCGTGGTGCTGCTGCCGTTGACGGATGAGACCGAAGGGATGCTGAACCGGTCGCTGTTTGCCAAACTGGCGCGCGATGGTCGTCTGGGTGGGCCGGTCCTGATCAATGCGGGTCGCGGTGGGTTGCAGATCGAGCAGGACCTTGTCGACTGCCTGAATGATGGAACGCTGATCGGAGCCAGTCTCGACGTGTTCGATCCTGAGCCGCTTCCGCCGACGTCGCTGCTCTGGTCCCATCCGCGCGTCGTCGTCACGCCACATGTCGCAGCGGATTCCGACCCGCGGCATCTCGCCAAATACGTCGTGCAACAGATCCGGCGGCATCAGGCGGGCGAGCCCTTGCTCAACGTCGTTGATCGCACAAAGGGGTACTGACCCCGGTCAGAACACCCGTTTGACGGACGTCAGGGCATGGCCTGCGGCTGCTGTCCGCGCCAGGGCGTCTGTCGTCGGCTCGATGGCCACGGCCATGTGATGCGCATTGGCGTGGATGATGGTGTCGGCATCGCGTACGAGCGCCACATGGCCGGGCCAGCAGAGGACGTCCCCGCGTTGCCAGCCTGCGGGATCCAGTGATATGGATGCGCCGAGGTCATTGGCCTGCATGTCAGAATCGCGCGGGGCGGCAATGCCGCATGCCCGGTAAACCGTTTGCACCAACCCTGAACAATCAATGCCGAGGCTGGATTTGCCACCCCACAGGTAAGGCGTGCCGAGAAAGCGTTCGGCGAGGGCGACCGGGTCGCGTTCCAGATGATCAACCGGCCGGAGGTGTTGCATGACGATCGCGCCACCGGCCTCAATGACGCCAAAGACGCGACCATTTGCCTCGATCTCGCGGGTGATCCGAACCAATGCACCGAAGGAAATCCAGGTAGTCGGCGGTTCCTTGATGGTTGGGCCGGGAAAGATGAAGGTTCTCAGTGCCGAGACCTTGTGGGTCGGGGCCGAAGGTTCTGTTTTCAGGATGGCGTTTGTGGGGACATAGCCGACGTAACTATCGCGGGCCAATTGCACCCAGGCCCAGCCTTCGTCATCCTGATCATAGATCGTCAGTGCTTCGCCATAGAGCGCTTCGGTATCGAGACCTGCGTCGGGTCGTGGACTGACACGGACGGGGGCAACGGATTCGATGATCTGTCCCGGCTCGCCAACGGCATAACGCGGGGCGTCAATGATGCCGCGCAGGCTTTCTGCGGCAAGGTCGAAGCGGGCGGGCGTGAGGCGACGGTCGGGTTTGCTCATGGGGGCCATCCTCTCATGATATGAGGCGGTAAGCCAACTCCCCGATTAACAGGGCCAGCAGGAAATCCAGCAAGGCAAATCCGAAGGCCAGCGACCAGGTCGTGACCAGAACCAGCCGTGCCAGTTGTGCGCCGGCGAAAAGGGTCAGCAATTCTAAAGAGATTACAAGAGGATCACGTACTTCTTGTGGGCAAAGATCGAAGTAGCTGAAGAGGTCGATGATGTAGGCGGGAATGTTGAGGAACAGCGTCAGCCAGTTTCGGGTCGTGATGTAAGCCGCATAATTCTTGCCCAGACCCATGAAGCGCGTCAGGCCTGCGAGGAGAAGCGGGAACACACCGAAGCTCAACAAGGATGCGACGGCCCAGACAATCAGGATGGTGCTAGCCGATGCCGGGTCCGCGGGAGCATCGCCGCTCTGGATTGGTGTTGTTCGTGATAGCCCATCGAGCGCATCCAAGATTGCAATCACCACGGCCAGCCGAAACGAGAGCCAGAATCCGCGCATTGTCAGGTCGAAATACGCCTTGCCTTCGGTCTGGCCGAGAAAAAGCATCCAGCATCCGAGTGCGGCGTTTTCGATCTGGCGGAGGAGAGGCAGCATCAGAACCCGAATCAGGTGAGAACAGAGGTATCGGCAGGCGAATTGTCAGGCATTGCCGACGAGGAAATCGGCGAGAAACCGCTTGTATATCTGGGTGAGCTGCAAGACATCGGCAACGGCTACGCGCTCATTGATCTGGTGCATCGTCTGGCCAACCAGCCCGAATTCGACGACGGGGCAGACGTTCTTGATGAAGCGCGCATCTGACGTGCCGCCGCCTGTCGAGAGGTCCGGCGTGCGGCCAGTGACGGCTTCAATCGCGGACGACAGGGTCTTGATGAGCTTGGCGTCATGGGTGAGGAAGCTGTCGCTGGATGGCGTCTCAAGCGTCAAGGACCAGTCGACCTCGTTTCCAGCCGCACTGGCGAGCTGCGCGCGGAGCCAGGCATCGAGACTGTCGCGGTTCCATTGGTCGTTGAACCGGATGTTGAATCGGGCGCGTGCCTCGGCGGGGATCACATTGAAGGCGGGATTGCCGACATCGACGGACACGAATTCCAGATTCGATGGCTGAAACCGCTCGTTGCCGGAATCGAGCCGTTCGGCACTGACGGCAGCGACCAACCTGGCCAGTTGCGGCACTGGGTTCACTGCCAGATGCGGATAGGCAACATGGCCCTGCTTGCCCCGGACGGTGACGGTGCCGGACAGCGATCCGCGCCGCCCGACCTTGATTGCATCCCCCAAGGCTGCGGGGTTGGTTGGCTCGCCGACGATGGCCGCCGTGAATTTTTCGCCGCGCGCCATCGCCCAATCAAGTAGCTTGGGCGTACCATTGATGGCGGGGCCTTCCTCGTCGCCGGTGATCAGCAACGAAATGGTGCCCTGGGGTTGGCCCGAGGCAAGATAGTCGAGGGCGGCTGCGACAAAGGCGGCAATGCCACCCTTCATGTCGACAGCGCCCCGACCGATGATCTCGCCGTCGACGATAGACCCTTCGAACGGGCCTTTGGTCCACTGGCTGACATCACCGGGCGGCACGACATCGGTATGACCCGCAAACATGAGATGCGGCGCGCCGGTCCCGATCCTGGCGAAGAAATTGGTCACATCCGGCGTGCCTGGTTCGGAAAACACCAGCGTATGCGTCTCGAAACCGGCCGCGCCAAGCACCCGATCCAGCAACGCGATGGCCCCGCCTTCCTCAGGTGTGACCGACGGGCAGGCGATCAGGGCCTGCAACAGGGCAACGGGGTCAGTCGTCGACGGGATCGAGTCAGTCACGCGATCATCCTCAATCGCGCAGCAGTTCGTTGATCGATGTCTTCGACCGGGTTTGCGCATCGACGCGCTTGACGATCACGGCGCAATAGAGCGACGGGCGCGGCGTGCCATCTGGGAATGGCTTGCCGGGGAGGTTGCCGGGTACGACAACGGAATAGGGCGGAACCTTGCCGATGAAGACTTCGCCGGTTTCACGATCGATGATCTTCGTCGAGGCCGAGATGAACACGCCCATGGAGAGGACCGAGCCGGTGCCGATAACCACGCCTTCGACGACTTCCGAGCGCGCGCCGATAAAGCAATCATCCTCGATGATCGTCGGGCCAGCCTGAAGCGGCTCCAGCACGCCGCCGATGCCGACGCCGCCCGACAGGTGTACGTTCTTGCCGATCTGGGCGCACGAGCCGACCGTCACCCAGGTATCAACCATCGTGCCACTATCGACGCGCGCGCCGACATTCACAAACGACGGCATCAGCACGACGCTCGGCGCGATAAAGGCAGAGCGGCGAACCACGCAATTCGGCACGGCACGGAAACCGGCGGCGGTGAACTCATTGGCGGTCCAGCCATCGAACTTCGACGGCACCTTGTCCCACCAGCTCGAACCACCGGGACCACCGGGGATCAGTTCCATCGGATTGAGGCGGAAGGACAGAAGCACGGCCTTCTTCAGCCACTGATGGGTGACCCACTCGTCGCCGATCTTCTCGGCAACCCGCATCTTGCCGGAGTCGAGTCCATTGAGCGCTGTCTCGATGGCATCGCGTGCTTCGCCCTTTGTGGAGGTATCGATGCTGGCGCGGGCTTCCCAGGCGGCATCAATGGCGGCGGCGATATCAGCGGTCATGTCGGTTGCTCCGGTGGCTTCATGTCAAACACACAGGCGCCGGACCATAATGACGGGCATCGTTGTGTCAACGGAGATTGTGACGGGGAGAGCCCTTCAGGCGCAAATCCCATTGAGAAACGCTGTCAGATCATCGGTCGCGAATTCGACGTGGGGGTCACCGTGGCCTTCCTGCTGCCAGGTTCTGGTGAACAGCGGCAGTTCGCCGGGGGGCAGCACGAGCACGGTTTTCATGCCGGCTTCAAACGGGACGACGAGATTGCGCGAGAGATCCTCGAACATGGCGGCGCGGCTTGGATCGATGGCATGGCGCGCGAAAAACGCCTTATACGCACTCTCGTTCGGCTTGGGGATCAGGTCGGCATCCACGATATCGAAGATATCATCGAAATGCTCGGTAATACCGAGCCGGTTGGCGGTTTTCGTCGCGTGGGCGCGGGTGCCATTGGTCATGATGAAGCGACGACCGGGCAGGCGACGGATCACCTCGGCAAGCTCGGGATCGGGATCGAGAACCGAATGATCGATGTCATGGACGAAATCGAGGAAATCGTCGGACGAAATGCCGTATTCGACCATGAGGCCGCGCAGGGACGTGCCGTAGCGGCGGTAGAGATCTTTCTTCAGCGCATGGGCTGCCGCGTCGTCGATCTTGAGCAGGGTCGAGATGAATTGTCGAATTTTGGTGTCAACCTGCTCGAAGATTGTCGTGTGCGGTGAATAGAGCGTGTTGTCGAGGTCGAACACCCAGGTATCGACATGGGCAAAGGCCGCTGGAGTCGCGATTGCCGGTTCGATGATCGCCTGTCTTGTCAGCATGACCCACTTCCCGCTTCTGCCCTGACGCGCGGCGAACCTGGACCGTGCGTCGAAAAAGCGACACTAGCAGGCAATGCTTTCAACTTTATGGCCGAGCGACGACAGGATTGAGGCGTGTCCCTGACCGCTCAGCCCTTGATCAGGGTGCCGGCACCGTGTTCGGTGAAGAGTTCGAGGAGAACCGCGTGCGGGACCTTGCCATTCAGGATGACGGCGGCTTCGACGCCACGATCAAGCGCTTCAAGGCAGGTCTCGACCTTGGGGATCATGCCGCCGGAAATTGTGCCATCGGCGATCAGTCGTTCGGCTTCGGCGCGCGACAATTCGCGGATCAATTGCTTGTTGGCATCGAGAACACCGGGAACGTCGGTCAGGAAGAGGACGCGGGCTGCGCCGAGTGCGCCGGCAATGGCGCCCGCAAATGTATCGGCATTGACGTTATAGGTCTCGCCATCTTCGCCGGGGCACACGGGTGCCAGAACCGGGATGATCTCGGATTTTTTCAGGACATCAAGCACTTCGGTGCGGACGATCTTGGGATCGCCGACAAAGCCGTAGTCGATTGAGCGTTCCTCACCAGTGACGGGGTCCCGCGACTTGCGGGTCGTGCGGGCGCAGGTGACCATATTGCCGTCCTTGCCCGTCAGGCCGATGGCGCGACCGCCTGCTTCACCAATCGTCTGCACGATTTCCTTGTTGATCGAACCGGCAAGCACCATTTCGACCACTTCCATGGTCTGCCGGTCGGTGATGCGGATACCGTCAGCGAACTCGGACTTGATATCCAGCTTCTTCAGCATCGCGTTGATCTGCGGACCACCGCCGTGGACGACGACCGGGTTCAGTCCGGCCAGCTTCAGGAGCGTGATGTCTTCGGCAAAGGCCTTGCCGAGAGCTGGATCACCCATGGCGTGACCACCGAACTTTATGACGACGGTCTTGTCGTCATAGCGCAGCATATAGGGAAGCGCCTTCGACAGGATTTCGGCCTGTTCAATGAGTTCGGCCTCTGATTTCACAGACGTCTCTGTCATATGCGATCCCCATTCATGCGTCGCCCGATTGTGCCCTGCTCATATCGACTTTTGACGACAAGGCCAAATGATTTCAACGAACGCCCGTTCAAACCGGTGCGCCTGCTTCGAGGCTCTCGACCAGCTTCTGCAAGGCGGGATAATCGATCTTGCCTGACCCCAGCAGCGGCAGCGAAGCAACCACCAGAACCGACTGAGGCATCATCAGATCCGATGCGCCGCCGAGGCTGCGAGCCGCTGTCTGGAACTCGGATCGTGTCGCATCCGGCTTCGTCGCCACCAGCACGACCCGTTCGCCGCGTTTGGGATCCGGGCGTGCAACAACCGCTGACGGCGACTGAGGCCAGACTGCCGAGGCCAGATTTTCGACCGCAGCAAGCGAGACCATTTCGCCAGCGATCTTGGCAAAGCGCTTGGCGCGTCCCCGGATCGCGACATAGCCATCGGTATCGATCTCGACGATGTCACCGGTGTCGTGCCAACCATCGGTTAGTGGTTCGATCACGCCCGGTGCTTCGGCGCGCAGGTACCCGAGCATGATGTTGGGGCCACGAACCAGCAATCGCCCGCCGGTCACGCCCTCCACAGGTTTCAGTTCGTGCTCGATGTCTGGCAGAAGTCGGCCAACGGTCCCGTAGCGCGAGCACATCAGCGTGTTGACTGCGAGCACCGGCGCGCATTCGGTCACGCCGTAGCCTTCAAGGATACGCATGCCGAATTTTTCCATCCAGACCTTGCGGGTCTGGTCCTTGACGGCTTCCGCACCGGCGACCACGAAGCGTAGCGACCGAAAATCATACGGGTTTGCCGAGCGGGCATAGCCTTGCAGGAATGTATCGGTCCCAAACAGCACGGTCGCGTTGGACCAGTAAAGCAGTTCGGGAATGAGCCGATAGTGCAGGGGCGACGGATAGGAGAAGAGTGGTACCCCCGACGTCAACGGCAGAAACAGCCCACCGGTCAGGCCAAACGCGTGAAACACCGGCAACACGTTGAAGACCTTGTCATTGCGGCCAAAGTCAATGCGGGCGGCGACCTGGGCCACATTGGCCAGAATGTTCCTGTGCGACAGGACGACGCCTTTCGGGGTTCCCTCAGATCCGGACGTGAAGAGAATGGCCGCCGGAGAGTTCGGGTCGGCATCAGGAACAAGAGGACGTCGCCAGCCAAGGAGACCCCGCAGCTTGTCCAGCGTGCCTATACCGGCCCGGACGTCCTCAAGATAGACGATCCCAACCCCGGTCGAAATGGCGTCAATCACTGGCTGCAGTCGACCTTTCTCGATGAAGGCACGCGATGTCAGGATCGTCTGGACGTTGGCGACCTTGCAGGCGGCCAGAATATTGGATGGCCCTGCGGTGAAGTTGATCATGGCGACAACGCGTCTTGCCGACATCAGGGCCAGAACGGTCACGACGGCCCCGTTCGAATTGGGCAGCATGACACCGACGGCAGCCCCTTCGGGCGCAAATGCCATCAGTTTCGCACCCAGAACCCTTGCACCCAGCAGCATCCTTTTCGAGCTGAGAACGCCCGAGACCGGGTCTTCCAGCGCCGGCCAGTTGGGTTTCTCGCGACCTGCGGCGTCGAGAACGGCACGGAAGAGGCTGCGGTCAATGTTTGCCGTCTGGAACAGGGCGTCGGACATGATCCGGTAGAGTGCATCACCTGCGGCCTGTCGGCGTCGCCGTCCCTTCAAATCGGGATCAAGCTGGATCTCGCGCGGCGGCAGGATCGTCAGGCGGACCTTCGGGAACAGTGCCCGGCGGACCTGATGCGATTTCATGCGTCCGAAATACGAGCGCTCCAGTCCCTCGATATGGACGGGAAGCACCAGAGCGCCGGCCTTTTCAGCGATCAGTCCGGCTCCGTCGTAGACTTTCATCAAGGTGCCGGTAACCGTCAGGCGACCCTCGGGGAAAATCACGACCCGCTTGCCGTCCTTCACCGCCGAGATGAGCAGGCGCGTTGCCATCGGGCGCATCGGATCGATGGGGAGTGCGGGCACAAAGCGCAGGAAGGGCTTCACCCACCAGCGCTGTGAAATCAGCGTATCAATGGCAAAGACCGGCTGGTAATCGATGGCAGCGAAGACCAGCGGCGCGTCAAGGAAGCTCAAATGATTGGGCGTGATGACGGCATGGCGACCCTCGATCAGCTTGAGGTTCTCGATCCCGACCACCTCGACGCGGAACAAAAGGCGGTAAATGAGCGACACAAGGTCATGCAGCCTGCTTCCGGGGGACGACCGGAAGATGAGGACCGCGATGATGACCGCCAGAACCCCGATCAGGATCAGCAAACCCGGTGTTGTCACGCCCTGAGCCTGGATCAATGCTGCACCGATCGACCCACCGGTCATGAAGAGTGCATTGAGGATATTGACGGCGGCAACGACGCGGGCGCGCCTGTCAGGTCCGGCATTCGCCTGCAATTGGGCAAAAGCGGGAACGACGTAAAGGCCGCCTGCTGCTGCAAGCCCGAACAGATCGAGCGCGATGTGCACACCGAAACCGCTGGCGAGAAAATCGACCGCGCCGATCCCCGTTGACCGGGGATGGTAGCCGATCGTGGCGAGACCGAGATCAATGGCAAACAGGCCGATCAGGACACCGGCAATCGGTGTGAGCAGGAGGATGATTTTTGGACGCGACAGGAGCGCTGCGAGGCCGGAACCCAGGCCAATACCCACGGCGAAGATCGTCGAGAACAGCGTCACAACGCTGGGTCCGCCGCCGAGTGTTCCGGCCACAAATTCCGGGATGAGTGTCAGGACAACCGCGCCGATGAGCCAGAACCAGCTGATGACGAGACCCAGCCAGAATTGCTGCCTGTCGCTCTTCAGCGCGCGCAATTCGATGAAAGAGGACAAAAAGATATTGGCGTTGATCTTCAGATTGGGTGCCGCTTCTCCCGTGGGCAACATCATGCGGGCGGACAGCCAGCCCAGCACCGATAGGCCGATGGTCAGGCAGCCCACAATCCAGTTGCCGCCGCCGCTGGCAGCCGTGAAACCGGCGAGGATCGTTCCGGCGAGCACAGCCAGGAACGTTCCGCCTTCCACGAGGGCATTGCCCGCAGGCAATTCCTCGCTTTTCAGGTGATCCGGCAAGATGCCGTATTTGATCGGGCCAAACAGTGCGGCAATACAGCCGAACGAGACAAGCGCGACGAACAGCAGCGGCAGGGATTGCAGCGCAAACCCGGCAACGCCGATGGCCGTCACCCAGATTTCGACAAATTTCAGTTTCCGTGCCACGCGGGACTTGTCATACCGGTCGGCAATCTCGCCGCCGAGCGCTGACAACAGGAAAAACGGAGCGATCAGGGCCGCGCCGGCAAGCTGAGACAATGGTCCCGTCAGGTTCGATGCAACCTGGAACGTGATGACGAACAAAACCGAGGTTTTCAGGTAATTGTCGTTGAAGGCGCTGAAAAACTGGCACCAGAACAAGGGCGCGAAACGGCGTGTCGTCAGAAGTGATGGCGTCATTTGGCCCTCAGGTCACGAAGCGTGGATACGCGTTCTACCTGAGGTGCCCCAGTTTTCCTCATTAGACAAGAGCCTGTCAGTCGTGCCCGGTTCAAAAACGCCGTCGCCAGTCGCCACGATCAGCTTTCAGCGGAGACTGGCGATTTGCGGGCGCGAACCGGACCTTTCGGTGCAGACTTCTCCGATGCAGGCTTCAACTTGCGCGCAGCAGCGGCGGCGATGACCGGCTCGGATGTTTCCGAAAGCGTTGCGCCCTTCTTGCTGAAGGTTGCGACGAAATCCGAGATGCGGGGCGCGATTTCGGCCCGGAACCGGGATCCATTGAAGACGCCGTAATGACCGACCTTCGGCTGCACATAGTCTGCCCGCCGATCATCCGGGATACTGGAACAGAGCACGTGTGCGGCCTGGGTCTGGCCCTTGCCGGTAATATCGTCCATTTCGCCTTCGACTGTCAGAAGCGCCACATTGCGAATGGTTTCGGGCCTGACGAGGCGACCGCGATGACGCATTTCGCCGAGCGGCAGGGCATGTTGGCAGAAAACCGTATCCACGGTCTGAAGATAGAATTCGGCGCTCAAGTCCATCACCGCCAGATATTCATCATAGAATTCGCGATGCTTTTCGGCGCTGTCGCCGTCGCCCTGCATGAGCTGCTTGAAGAAATCCTTGTGCGCCGTCACGTGACGATCCAGGTTCATCGACATGAAGCCGCCCAGTTGCAGGAAGCCGGGATAGACACTGCGCATGAAACCGGGATGCGGGAACGGCACTCGCATGATGACGTTTTGCCGGAACCAGTCGATCCCCTTTTCGCTTGCCAGCTTGTTGACGGCTGTCGGCGAAATTCGCGTATCGATCGGACCTCCCATCAGCACCATAGAACGCGGGGCAAGCGGATCATTGGCCTCTTCCATCAGGGCGACAGCCGCCAGTACGGGCACGGACGGCTGGCAAACAGCGATGACGTGCGTGTCCTCGCCAAGGAAGTGCAGCATCTCGATGACATAGTCGATGTAGTCGTCGAGGTCGAAGCGCCCGTCGATCAGCGGGACCATGCGGGCATCGATCCAGTCGGTGATGTAGACCTCATGACGCGGCATGAGGGCCTCGACAGTGCCGCGAAGCAGGGTCGCGTAATGACCCGACATTGGTGCCACCAAGAGGATCTTCGGATCGGGCCGACGGTCGGACGGCAAATCGCGCTTGAAATGCAGAAGGTTACAGAACGGCTTCCGCCAGACGACGGTCTCGGTCACGCCGACCCTGGTGCCACCGACGAGCGTTGTTGGCAGATCGAATGCCGGTTTGGCATAGCGGCGCGTTGTGCGCTCGAAGACCTCGCACGCGGCCGAAATGGTCTTGCCGTAACCGGTGTGAGACAGCGGATTCAAGGGGTTCTTGAAGTAGAGGCGGGCCGCATCTGCTGCAACGCGAAGCGGACTCATTGCCGCGTGGTTCATCTCGAACAACTGGTAGAACATGGTATCCACGTCCTCTCGCGCCGATCATCGAGTGACTTCACAGTCACTCCGGATCAGCTGCTGGGTGCAATCGAATGACCATGGTGAAGCATGATGTGCCATCTACGCAATCAGTACATGGTCGAACTCGGAAAACTGCCCTTCATCATCGTGCGAAATGCTGAATAAGTCAGGCAGTTGATCATTTGATTGGCTTGCGATCGCAAAACCGTGATGTTGTGATTGAACTCAGGCTAGCGCTGTCATTGCGATCTGGCAAGCGCTTGCAAAATTTCTCTGCTGCAATGCGACACAATCTTGAAACTACTCACCTGTCGACAGGAGAGATCCTTGCCGACGTGCCGAGGCGAGCAGCCAGAAAAAGGCGATGATCGCCGCAGACATGGCGATGATGTTCAACAGGAAGGCCATAGCCATCAGATCGCCCCGGAACGTGTGACCAATGAGCGCAGCCCGCATGCCTTCAAAGACATAGGTCGGTGGGAGGCTCCAGGCGATTGGCTGCAGGAACGCCGGCAAAGTCGCGACGGGATAATAGACGCAGGCGACTGGGACGATCAGGAACATGATGGTCCAGGCGAGATTTTCCGCGCCCATGCCCTGACGCAGCAAGATGCCGGCGATGACGATTCCGACCGCCCAGGCTGTCAGCACGAGGTTCAGGAAAAAGATCGCCAGTGCGCCGCCAAGGCCCCAGAGATTGAACCCGAACAGGGGAATGGCGACCAACGTCACCGGCAACATGCCGATGGTCAGTCGGATCAGGCTGACGATCATCAACGAGACAATCAGCTCGGATGGTCTGAGCGGACTCATCAGCAGATTGCCGACATTGCGTGCCCAGAGTTCTTCGAGAAAGGCGAAGGAAAAGCCCTGCTGGCTGCGCAGCAGAATGTCCCAGAGCAGCATGGCACCAATGAAGGTGCCTGCGGCCTGACTGAAAAAGCTCGAGTGCTGCATGATGTAGGTCTGGACAAAGCCCCAGGTCAGCAACTGGATGGCGGGCCAGTAGATCAGCTCGAGCATGCGTGGCCAGGACGAGCGCAGCAGATACCAGTGCCTGAGGATCATGGCACTCACCCGGGTCAGCGAAAATCCGGAGCGGCGATCCGGTCCCGACCGACGAATGGGCGCCGAGGTCGCGGACGGAGTGTTCGTCGGGTTTTCTGTCATGCCCCATGCTCCAGATCCGGGCGAGCAGTGTCCTGTGCGTCGCCGAGGAGCGCGCCTTCGCCCCTGCCACGCGCGACATCGAGGAAGACCTGCTCCAGATCCGCCCGACCATAGCGCTCGATCAAGTCGGTCGGTGATCCCTGATCAACAATCCGGCCTTGCTTCAACATCAGGACCGTATCGCACAAACGCTCGACCTCGGGCATATTGTGGGAGGCGAGCAGGATGGACGCACCAAAGTTCCGTTTATACTCCTCCAGCCGCGAACGCACCCAGTCGGCGGTATCGGGATCAAGGGACGCAGTCGGTTCGTCGAGAAGCAGGACATCCGGATCATTGATCAGGGCCTTGGCAAGGGCGACGCGCGTTTTCTGGCCTGCGGACAATTTGCCCGATGGACGATCGAGGAACCTGGCCAAATCGAATTGGTCTGCCAGCCGTTCGATCCGCTCGCCGATCCGATCCATCCCGTAGAGCATGCCGAAGACCCGCAGGTTTTGCCTGACCGTCAGGCGATGCGGCATATCGACATAGGGGCTTTCAAAGTTGATGCGATGCAGAACGCGGGTGCGGGCCTCCGGCATCGGTTCGCCCAGGACGTGGATTGATCCTTCATCCGGCAGCGTCAGCCCCATGATCATGCTGATGGTCGTTGTCTTGCCCGCGCCATTGCCGCCAAGCAATCCAACAACGGACCCACGCGGCACAGTGAAGCTGATCGGACCGACAGCGCGCGTTCCGTGGTAACTTTTGACAAGCTTGTCGACAGCAATTGCAGCAGGAATCGTCATGGCTGGGGTATAGCCGGGATGGATGGCCACGGCCAGCGCCACGGTGACTTTGATATCACGCCGATCCTTCGGATTTGATCTGCGCGCGCAGATGCTGGTGCACTGATCGGTCGAGTGCGGGTGTTGTGCGACGTTTTTCCAATCCGCACAATCTGGAACCTTGCAAGCTTGGCAACGCCTGAGAATAGGTCGAAAAAGCATTGAAGCCAGACAGGTAAATTGTATTCTTAATATTAGCCTATTTTTTACCAAAATAAGTAATGAGATAAGGTAGTAATTCAATATTGATGTACATAATTTGGCTCAATTTTATAAAAATTGGGGGTTCAATGGCTCTGATTAACTTGTTATGTTTTTCCTCAGGCACATTAAAATAAGTCAGTTCTTGAGCTGTGTTTGAGCGGAAAACATCAGCTTTAGTGCGAGAGTTCGAATTGTGTCAGGACGCAAGGCTGGTTCTCAGCAATGCAAGCAATCAGCTCGACACCCCTGGCTGGGTGAAAAGGAACATGACATGGGGGCAGATAGCGACGTAATCTGCGCGATCATAACGCAGGAAAACCTTGTTCGCTGTGACAAGACTTTGCTGATTGTTGATGAGGACAAGGCGCAGTCGATGCGCATCGCCCGAGATCTTGAGCGCAAGGGTTATGTCATTGATTTCGCACAATCTTATCTTGAGGCGATGCCGAAGATCGCCTCTGTGCCGCCCGCCTTTGCGATTGTCGAAATCCGTATTGGCGAGATCAGCGGACTGGATGTAGTGAAGGTTCTGCGCTTGCAGAGGGCTGACTGCCGGATCGTCATCCTGACGAGCTATGGCACCATTGCAACGGCGGTTTCAGCTATCAAGTTGGGCGTGGTCGACTACCTTACGAAGCCAGCAGATGCTGACGACCTGCACCGGGCATTGCAGGGATGCGCTGCAGCTTTTGTTTCCGCACCCGTCAATCCAATGTCTGCCGATCGGGTTCGTTGGGAACATATCAATCGCATTTACGAACTCTGCGACCGCAACGTGTCGGAGACAGCTCGTCGACTGAATATGCACCGGCGGACGCTGCAACGAATTCTCTCCAAGCGCGCGCCGAAATAATCGGACTCAAGGCTTCGGATCAACGAGCTGGTGCAATCGCATTGCAGCTAGCCGTGCAAATCGCAACAGGGTCGATTTTCGCGTCGCCGCGGCTAGGCGATGTTCAGGCGCTTCCCGGACGATTTCGGCCCCGTAGGCATCAGCGATGATCAGCCCCGCGTCTTCCGGGAAAATGTGCTGGGGGACACGAATTGTCGTGGCAAAATACAGGCGATCACAATGCTGCCGATAGAAAGGCCATTTCTGATCGACGCGAAAATCCTCAACCGACGACTTGACCTCAACAATCAACAGCGTCCCGTCATCGCCGAGCGCAACGATGTCTGCCCGTTTGCCAGAGGCCAAAGGCAATTCGTCGACTGTCGCATAGCCCAGTTGAGCGAGAAGCCGCCGCGTTCCCCTGAAGACGGCACGGGTTTCCTCCGGCCGGCTTGGTGACTCCTCCGTCTCCAGCGGTTCGATCGGGGGCAGCGGTTGGGTTGCGTCGGTCATGGAAAGAAGACCAGTGTAACGAGTGCAAAAATCGGCAGCAGGATCGCGCACGACCAGAGAAGATAGGTCAGGAAACCCGGCATTCTGATCCCGGACTCAACGGCGATCGATCGGACCATCATGTTCGGTGCGTTGCCGATATAGGTCAACGCACCCATGAAGACGCAGCCGCAGGAAAGAGCGATCAAGACTTGTCCATCGCCCGCCATCAGGTGTTTTGCGTCGCCACCTGCCAGATCGAAGAAGGCAAGATAGGTCGGCGCATTGTCGAGCGATGCGGAAAGCAGGCCGGACAGCCAGAAATAGGCGGCAGGGCTGGCGCTACCATCCGCACGGCTGACAAGGGTGACAAGTGGCGCAAAAGCGCCGTTGCGACCGTCATGCAGGATTTCGACCAGCGGTGCCAGGGTAATGAACACGCCGGCGAAGAGCACGCCAACCTCGATAATAGGGCGCCAGGTAAACCCGTTGCCTGCGCGAACAGCCCGTGGCGTCACTGCAATCGAGACTCCGGCGATCACCAGGAGCAGGCCCATTCGGGTCAGGTAGGCGATCCCGACTTGTGGGCCGCTGACCTCGGTGGCGTTCATCTGCTGCCATGCCCCCAAGGACGGAACAGCCGCAATGATGACCAGCATCAGCGCCACGTTCAGCCAGCCTTCAACGGAAATGCCCGGCTCGCCGGTCCTGGAAAAGCCTTTCAACGCATGCGCTTTGTCCGCGCGATAGACGGACCAGTCAATGACGAGGAAGACCGCTCCAAGGCAGGCAACGACGAACAGGGTTGGGCCGATCAGGTGGCTCGTCGTCCAGAAGAAGGCGACACCGTGCAGATAGCCGATCAGCAGCGGCGGATCGCCGAGCGGGGTCAGGGCACCACCGATATTGGCGGCGATGAAGATGAAGAACAGGACAACATGTGCGTTGTGAACCCGCTCGCGATTTGCTCGGATCAAGGGGCGAACCATGATCATCGAGGCCCCTGTCGTGCCGACGAGACTGGCCAGCAGACCGCCAACAAGAATGAGAAGCAGATTGGTCATCGGGCTGCCATGCAGATGGCCTGTTATCCTGATACCACCAGCGACGATGTAGAGCGCCGCGAGCAGGATAAAAAACGGTAGATAATCCGAGAGCGCTGTCGTGATCAGGGTGTCGCCCACCTTTGTCCATCCGCTCCGGACAGCGATCATTGCGAGCGTCATCAGCGACCAGGCGGCGACGATCTTGCGCTCATGCCGATGCCAAAGGGCTGGCGCCGCCGCCTGCAGAACGGCAAGCGACACGATGAGCCCGATAAA
Organism: uncultured Hyphomicrobiales bacterium; assembly: GCA_903930435.1. Lineage (GTDB taxonomy): Bacteria > Pseudomonadota > Alphaproteobacteria > Rhizobiales > Ancalomicrobiaceae > CAIYYN01. Next base: position 86,582 of record CAIYYN010000024.1, read on the forward strand.
CGGGACCGTCATGAGCCATGGCCAGCTGCTGATTGGTATCTGCATGGTATCTGCCACTTCTCTGATGGGCCCTCAGCAAAATCTGTTGACGTGATCAGGTCATTAAAACGAAGGATCTGGGGTTTATAAGAGCGGGATCCGTCTTGCCCCTTGGGCGCGGGGCCAAACTATCGTAAAGCAGACCGGTGCCAACTATCGGGCGCGATTGACGAGTTCATTGCACATGCCGGATCAGATAATCTACAAGATTGTTGCGCGTGACCTCTGGGTCGAGGCAGAGCGAACAGGCAGTCTGATCGGAGCGCCTGTCGATCTGGCGGATGGTTATATCCATTTTTCAACGGCGTCGCAGGTGCGTGAAACGGCGCGTCGCCATTTCTCTGGGCAAAGCGATTTGCTGCTGGTTTCAGTCAATGTCGATCGGCTGGGTGACAAGCTGAAATGGGAGCCATCGCGCGGCGGCGACCTGTTTCCGCATCTCTACGGACCATTGTACACGGCCTGGGTCACAGACGTCGTGGAATTGCCTCTCGGACCCGATGGACATGAGTTCGCAGGAAAGATCGGTTGATGGATTTTTATTCTCTGGTTCGCCCGCTGTTATTCAATCTTGATGCGGAAACAGCCCATGGCTTGACGATCAAGGCCCTGAATTCGCCATTCTGGCCTTATGCTGCCGAGACATCAGACAATCGCTTGCGGAGACAGTTGTTCGGACTGGACTTCCCCAATCCGATCGGTATGGCGGCCGGCTTTGACAAGAATGGCCAGGCGATTGATGCGGTTCTGGGTCTGGGCTTCGGTTTTGCCGAGGTGGGCACGGTCACGCCGCGTCCACAGGACGGAAACCCGCGTCCGCGGCTTTTCCGGCTGACGGAGGATCGCGGGGTCATCAATCGCTTCGGCTTTGCCAACCTTGGTCACACGGCCCTGCATGACCGGATGCTGGTTCGCAAGATCCAGGGGCTGGGCGGGATCGTCGGCGTGAACATCGGTGCCAACAAGGACGCGCTCAACCGGGTTGCCGACTATGTCGCGGGGATTGAAGCCTTTGTCGATCTCGCCAGCTATTTCACGATCAATGTCTCGTCGCCCAATACACCGGGATTGCGTGACCTACAGTCGCGTGAAGCGCTGGATAATCTGCTCATCAATGTCATGATCGCCCGCAACGAGGCTGCCGGCCTTGCAAGGTCACGCGTCCCCGTGCTGCTGAAAATCGCGCCAGATGTCGATGAGGAAGGCCTTCAGGATATCGCCGAAGTCGCGCTCGAGCGGGAGGTCGACGGTCTCATCGTCTCCAACACGACGCTGGCTCGAGACGGTCTCAAAAGTCCTCACGCAAAAGAAACCGGTGGGTTGTCCGGACGTCCGCTGTTTGAAAAGTCTACGCGGGTTCTCGCCCGCATGCGCAAGCTCGTCGGACGCGATATGCCGATCATCGGGGTCGGCGGCATTGACTCACCGCAGACGGCCTGGACAAAAATCGCCGCAGGCGCGGACCTGATCCAGATCTATTCCGGATTGGTTTACGAAGGGCCATCCCTCATCCCCCGCATTCTCAAGAATTTTTCGTCGCGGTTGAAGACGCAGAAATTCAAGTCCATCGCCGATGTGGTCGGCACTGAAATGGACAAATGGCTCTGACGTCAGACAAACAGCATGCGGCGCGGGAATGCGTAGACACGACCTTCGCCAAGCAGGCCGACCGTCATCGTCGCATGCTGGAACAGGCCTGAAAATGCATCGCTCGTGACGGAAAGCCCGTTGGTATAGGCTCCCATTGCGGGCAATATCAGGCGGTTGTCATCGCCCGCAAAGCATCGACGGCGGACAGATTTGGGCCCTAGGAACACGCGCGCCGCCGGGTGCAGGTGGCCCGCAATCTCGCCAATCGCTTCCCCTCTGGTTGGTTCATGCCGAAAAACCAGTGAACCCAGCGCAATCTCATCCGTCTGGATGCCGCCAATATCCGCCTTGATATGCGGATCATGATTGCCGGCAATCCAGATCCAGTCCAGCCCGGACTGCATCGCCTTCAGTCTTTCAAGCACGCTCACGTCTAGCCGTTCTGCGCCGCCGACATCGTCGAAGGCGTCCCCGAGCGAGATCACGCGCAGAGGCGACAGGGCCGAGACCAGCCGCTCGACGCGCGAAAGCGTGAGTTCGGTGTCATAGGGCGGCACGAATTGGCCACGCATGGCCATGCGCGAGCCTTTCTCCAGATGCAGGTCCGACACGACGAGGGTTCGTTCCGATGCCCACCACAGCGCACCATCCGCCAGAAGCGTCAGGGTCTCGCCCGATACCGCGCATTCGATCGCACCCGTCAGCGGATCAAGGTCAGGCTTGCAGACTCTGACAAGGCGGGCGGTCATAAAACGTCCTGTTACTGGGGCGGAGCCGAATGAGAACGCATGGCTTCGGCGATCAGATCATCCGCTGCCGAGGCGAGCAAGCTTTCGTCGGCTTCACCGGGCACCGATTCCTTGCCGATGTCCAGCATGACCGGCACGGCCAGCGGTGAAATCTGTTCGAGGTCCCGATGCGTGATTCGACCTCTGATACGGGCGAGCATAACGCCGAGGCGGCCGATGTCGAGCAGTCCCGCACTTGCGTCTGCCCAGGTCGCCTTCAGGAGGATGTGATCTGGCTCGTGGCTGCGCAGTACGTCGTAGATCAGATCAGATGAGACCGTGACCTGCCTGCCTGACTTTTCCTGTCCGGGATGGCGCTGTTCGATCAATCCGGCAATCACGGCGCAATTGCGGAAGGTGCGTTTGAGCAGATAACTGTCGGCCATCCAGGCGTCGAGGTCATCGCCTAACATGTCTTCGTCAAAGAGGTCATCAAGGCGCAGGCGACCCGACCTTGCCATGGAACCCATATCTTCAACCGACCAGATGCCAAGCGCGTAATCGCTGGCGACAAATCCCATCGGCTTTGCCTTCATGCGCTCGAGCCGTCGCGTCAGCAACATGCCGAGCGTCTGATGGGCGAGCCGGCCTTCGAAGGGGTAGACGACCATGTAAAACCGGTCGCCGCGCGGGAAGGTTTCGACGAGCAGATTATCGCGGCCCGGCAATTCAGAGACCTGGGCCTGGATCTCGAGCCAGTCGGAGACCTGTGCCGGAAGCCGGGACCATTGGGAGGGGTCCGACAGGATCGAGCGGACCTTCTCGGCAAGAAATGTCGAGAGCGGAAACTTGCCGCCCATGTAGCTCGGGATGCGCGGGTTCTTGTCCAATGTGCGGGTCACGATGGCTGAATTTTCATGAATGGCTTCAAATCGGAGAACCTCGCCGCCAAACAGGAATGTGTCGCCTTGCAACATGGTCTCGAAGAAATATTCCTCCATCTCCCCCAGAACCCTACCGCCAAAGGCAGACAGGCGCTTGAGGGAGGAGACCAGACGCACCTTCATCATCGGCATTTCGACGATGGTGCCGACATTGAGCCGCCAGATCTGGGCAATTTGCGGGTTCGAGACGCGCCAGGTGCCGTCCTTGGTCAGCCGGATGCGGGCATAGCGCTCGTAAGTCTTCAGCGCATAGCCGCCGGTGGCAACAAAGGCGAGGACCTGATCGAATGTCGCTCGATCAAGGTTGCGATAGGGATAGGTTGAGGTCACTTCGAGAAAGAGGTCATCGGCGCGGAACGGCGCTGCGACGGCACAGCCCAGGACATGCTGGGCGAGTACATCCAGCGCCCCCGGGCGTATGGGCGGTGTATCCTGATCACCGATATAGTTGGCATCGAGCGCTGCCTGGCATTCCAGCACTTCGAAGCGATTGGCAGGCACCAGCAACGCGCGGCTGGGCTCGTCCATGCGGTGATTGGCGCGTCCGATCCGTTGTGCCAGGCGGCTTGCGCCCTTTGGCGCACCAACGTGAACGACGAGATCGACGTCACCCCAGTCAATCCCGAGATCCAGGGTCGACGTCGCAACCACGGCATCAAGCCCCCCCGCTGCCATGGCAGCTTCGACCTTGCGGCGCTGTCCGACATCAAGCGATCCGTGATGCAGCGCGATTTTCAGATGATCCTCATTGAGCGACCATAACTCTTGAAAGACGACTTCGGCCTGGCTGCGCGTATTGACGAAAATCAGCGTCAGTTTGGCCCGCTTCAGTGCCTGATAGAGATCAGGAAAGGCGTAACGGGCGGAATGTCCGGCCCAGGGAATCCGGTCATCAGACTTGAGGATGGTGATGTCGGGAGCAGCACCGCCGGAAACCATCACGAGTTCCGCCGGATCGGCGATCACGCCATCGGGGTCGGGGCCTTGCGGGACCAGCCAGGCCCGCAATTCCTGCGGATTTGAGACGGTGGCCGACAGTCCGACGGCACGCAGGTCAGGGGCAAGCTTGCGCAACCGGGCAAGGCCGAGCGCAAGCAGATCGCCGCGTTTCGATGTGACGAGGGCGTGCAATTCGTCGAACACGATGGTGCTGAGATCACCGAACAACTCGTCCGCCTCGCGGGACGCAATCAGCAATTCGAGCTGCTCGGGCGTGGTCATCAGGATGTCGGGCGGATCGATCTTCTGGCGCTGCCGCTTGTGCTGCGGGGTATCGCCGGTCCGGGTTTCAATCCGCACGGACAGACCCATGTCGGCGATCGGACGCTCGACGTTGCGGGCAACATCAACCGCCAAAGCCTTCAGGGGCGAAATGTAGAGCGTGTGTATCCCGCGCCGCACGACACGTCGCCCCCGTGTGACGGTGCGTGGATGGTTGCTCGTGGCCAGATCGATCAGGCTCGGCAGGAAGCCCGAGAGTGTCTTGCCAGCGCCTGTCGGGGCGATCAGCAACACCGAACGACCGGCGCGCGCCATGTCCAGCATCGCAAGTTGATGCGGACGAGGCTGCCAGCCGCGTTCGGCGAACCAGGCCTGGAACGCGGGCGGCAGATCATCACGTGCGGCGGGGTGGGCAGGGGGTCGGGTCACAAGACCATAGTTAGTGCTTTGTTCTGGCGACGTCGAGATGGCAAGGCGGGATTACCTTTGCGTTAGCGTCAAATCAAATTGACAATTTAAAATGTCCATTTATAGTGACACTTCAGTGTGGTTAAAGGTTGGAGGGCGGTTTTCTGCCCAACCGAGATAAGTAAAATGACCAAGTCGCTACGCCAGATCATAATAAATCCCGTGAAGTCTCGTCATCTGAAAAATAAATACTAATAATAAAATCGGATGTCGATAGTTATTTCATGAGATATTCAGAAAACCCAAACGGGTTGGGTACGAAATTGTTCGTGCTCTAGTCAGGAGGAGAAATAATGTCTGATGACCCAAACAGAGTCTGGCCAACTGGCCTGACGATTGCTGAATCAGAGGAACTGCACAAGCACGTTATTGACGGCGCGCGTGTGTTCTTCTTGATCTCGGTGTTTGCCCATCTGTTGGCCTATGCCTATTCGCCATGGCTGCATTGAGGAGGAATTGACATGAATCAGGGCAGAATATGGTGTGTTGTCAGCCCCAACGTCGGGTTGCCGCTTTTCTTGGGTAGTGTCGCGACGCTGTCGCTGATCGTACATTATTCCGTGCTGAGCCATACAACGTGGATCCAGACCTACTGGAATGGCGGCCAGAAGGCGAAAGTCAGTCTGATGGACACGACCTCCCCGCTGGCTTCGGCGACGGCGACAAAGGACGCTCCGGCGTTCACGGTCACGGTTGCTCCGGTCGCATCGACGACGGCTGCCGGTGAGACAGCTTTCGTGGTCAAGATTGGTCCGTCGACGACAGCAGTCGCAGCGCTTGCCCCGACAGAGGCAGCCGCTGGTGATCGCGTAGCGCTCGCGGAACCGACGTTGAAATAGTCATCGCCGGGATCGTTTGAAACACAGTCGCGAGACTGAAAACGCTGCTTTTCAGTCTCGCGAGTTCACGTCCGCATGGCTGCTTCAGCCATGGGCACATAAGTCATTCCGGAACTCGACAGAGTCTCTGGAAGCCGGAGGTTTATGTCCATGAACCGAGTGAGCGTAAAGGTGATGAATGCTTGGCTCAGTCTGGGCCCGCGCTTCATGCCATTTGCCGACGCCGCGACACCGGACCTTCCGCTTTCCCGGCTTTTGCGACTGTCCCTCATTCAGGTATCGGTCGGCATGTCGCTGGTCCTGCTGATCGGCACGCTCAACCGGGTGATGATTGTTGAGTTGGACGTTCCGGCGTCGCTTGTCGGTGTGATGATTTCCCTCCCGCTGCTGTTTGCGCCATTTCGAGCGCTGATCGGGTTTCGGTCAGATGCGCACAAGTCCGTGCTGGGCTGGAAGCGCGTCCCGTTCATCTATCGCGGCACGATGGTTCAGTTCGGCGGCCTGGCGATCATGCCGTTCGCGCTTCTGGTTTTATCCGGCGGCGGCAATTCCGGGCAGCTTTCCACCTGGATCGGCCAGGCGGCCGCAGCTGTTGCGTTCCTGCTCGTTGGTGCTGGCCTGCATACGACACAGACGATCGGGCTGGCGTTGGCCACCGATCTGGCAACCCAGGAGGCAAAGCCCAAGGTGGTCGGCCTGATGTACGTGATGCTGCTGATCGGAACGATGGGGAGTGCCCTGCTGTTCGGTGTGCTGCTCTCCGAATTCAGTCCGGGTCGTCTGGTTCAGGTCATTCAGGGGACAGCTGTCCTGACGATCATCCTGAATGCCGTTGCCTTGTGGAAGCAGGAAGCGCGCGGATCCTCGACATCTCAGTCAAACACGCAGCGGCGACCGACCTTCAGCCAGTCCTGGTCACAATTCATCCAGGAAGGACAGGCCTTGCGCCGATTGATCGTTGTCGGTCTTGGCACCATGGCCTTCAGCATGGAAGACGTTCTGCTTGAACCCTATGGCGGTGCGGTCCTGCATTTGTCCGTCGCCGACACGACGAAGCTCACGGCGACCCTCGCGATTGGCGGATTGTTCGGGTTCGGGCTTGCCTCGCGGCTGCTGAGCCGGGGGGCAGATCCCTTCAGGATGGCCTGCATGGGCGCCCTCGTCGGTATCCCGGCATTCTCCGCCGTGATCACCGCCGGTTTTGCAACTTCCGCTATCCTGTTCGGAAGCGGCACGTTCCTGATCGGGTTCGGAGCGGGCCTGTTTGGCCATGGAACCCTGACAGCGACCATGATGCTTGCCCCACGCGGGCAGACGGGGCTGGCATTAGGTGCCTGGGGCGCTGTTCAGGCAACAACGGCAGGATTTGCAATCGCACTTGGCGGCATCATCCGGGATCTGGTTGCCAGCAACCTCCAGAGTAATCTCCTGGGCTATGCATCCGGCTATGACGCTGTTTATGGGCTGGAAATCGTCCTGCTTCTGGTCACGATCATTTCGATGCTGCCGCTCCTCGGTCATATCGGTCAAAAGGTCGATGCCCTCAGTTGATATCGGATCGTACAAGGATAATTGAAGCAAAAGCAGAGAATTCTGTCGCGGTCATCGGCCCGGAAGTTGCTGTGAGCAGGTTGCGAGATGGCAAGATCCAAAGGGCCAAACATTGAATTCATCAAGAATAGGTTGTCTAGCGATGACTGTGCATCTGATGGAGCAACAGATTTGTATTCCGTTCCCGGAAATATCACTCAAACTGGAAAGTACATGCCATGACACAGACGATAAACAGGATGTTCGGTACAGTTGAAGACGCCAATGCAGCCGTCGCGGAACTGAAACACGCGGGCTATGCGGAAGTCTATGTGGTAACGCCCCCCGGGGAAGGATCGAACCTTGATCAGGATGCCATCGCGGCTTCGATCATGCGGTCAAATGTGCTGAGAGCGCAGGCCAAGATCTTCGCCGTCGGTGTTCAGAACGGCGGCACGCTCGTGACAGTCCATGCCCTGTTCGGAACGGCCCTGAACGCAATCAACATTCTGGAAAGTCACAACACGATCGACTCCGGCTATGTGGAACCGGTTGAACCAGTCATGCTCTGGGATGACGCAACGCCTATTTCCTGCATGCTGCAGATGCCGGTGCTCTCCAGGAACGGAACACCCGTTTCGCATTATACCGGCTTGCCCGCACTGGCCAGCCACACGGCTTCGCTCTCCGGTCTGCTGGGGCTGAAGCTCCTGAGTTCAGGTGCCACGGCCTTGTCGAGCGCGCTCGGGCTGCCTGTCCTCGCTCACCATTCGATGAGTCTTTCCCAAAAATTGGGTCTGCCGCTCCTGAAGTCGTAACATTCGGGCTAATAACCTGCGAAACGGCATTGCCCCGGACGCGTTAAAGCCTCGCAATGAAATCAGCGGTCGACTGCGGCAGAGCCCGTGGTCACCCTGACGGCTTGGCGTGGCGGATCTCGTGGCCTTCTCCGCCTCGTCCGGAACGCGCGCAGCGGTGAGCAAGCTGCAGCGAATGATTGTTGCATACCTAAGATTCCATCCGATAGATTGAGAGCCCGGCTAACCTGAAGTCACGGACCGGGATGGGATATCTTCTCTTGAAATTTCTGCATGTGCTTGGTGCGATTGTCCTGCTTGGTACGGGCAGCGGCATCGCGTTTTTCATGCTGATGGCCAACCGAAGCCGGAACGCGGAGTTCATCGCACGAACCGCTGGCGTGGTCGTCGTTGCAGATCTGATCTTCACGGCGAGTGCGGTGATCACCCAGCCGATAACCGGCTATCTCCTGTTGAGGGAAACCGGCTTTCGCCTGTCGGAGTTTTGGGTGGTGGCCGCAGTCTGCCTCTATGTCATCGCGGGCATGTTCTGGCTGCCGGTGGTCTGGATCCAAATGCGACTGCGTGATCTCGCGATGGTGGCTGCCCGAACGGATCAGCCCCTTTCCGCCGCCTATGATCGGCTATTCAAAATCTGGTTTCTGTTTGGGTTTCCCGGTTTTGGCGCAGTGATAGCCATTGTCTGGCTGATGATCGCAAAGCCGGGCTGGTCATGACAACACAAATGCCCACAGTTGCCATCCTCGGAGCGTCCGGCCTGATCGGACACTCGGTCGCAACGGACCTTTCTGAACAGGGGATCGTCGTGCGACCGATTGCACGGCATGTCAGTGATGCGCAACGATCAGCCTTTGAAGATCGATTGATCGAGACTGCGGTGGTTGATCTCGATGTGAAGGAGCTCACGACCCGTCTGGCCGAGTTGAAAGCCGATATCCTCGTCAATTGCATCGGAATTCTGCAAAGTGGGCTACGTGACACTGCCGAGAATGTGCATGTCGCCTTCATGGAGCGCTTGCTGGCGGCGATCAGGACATCGCAGCGTGATATTGTGCTCGTTCAAGTCTCTGTCCCGGGCGAGACCGACGAGGACCAGACCGAGTTTGGACGAACAAAGCGTCAAGCGGAGCGATTGATCGGCCAGTCTGGGGTGTCCTATGTCATTCTGAGACCAGGATTTGTCATAGCACCCAATGCCTTTGGCGGCAGCGCGCTGATCAGGGCGTTGGCGGCGCTCCCGTTAGGGCTTCCCGATACTCTGGGTCGGCGACCCCTTGCTGTAACAGCGGTCAGCGATATTTCGGCAACGGTTGCCCACCTTGCCCGAGAATGGTCGCTTGGTCGGCGCGGCTGGCAAGACGTCTGGGATGTCATGGAATGGCCTCCATCAACACTGACTGACGTGGTCGGGCAGTTCCGGCATCATTTTGGCGGTCTCAGTCCCATGGTCGCGTTGCCCGTCTGGCTTATGAAGCTCGGCGCGTTGGCAGCGGATCTGGCGGGGCTACTCGGCTGGTCATCCCCCATACGGTCCACGGCTTTGCGCGAGCTGCAACGAGGCATCGACGGAAAACCTGAGACCTGGATGTCGGCAACGGGGATTGTACCGCGCTCATTGAAGTCATCGCTCGCGCTCGTTCCCTCGACCATTCAGGAACGGTGGTTTGGTCGGCTCTATCTTGCCAAGGCCCTGATCATTGGCGGACTGGCGCTATTCTGGCTCGCATCCGGTTTTATTGCGATTTCAGCCGGATACGGACCGGCGTCGGCGGAAGCGATCAAATCCGGTATCCCGTCGGCGTTTGCCGCTCCCCTCGTCGGTTTGACCTGCGCCTTGGACGTTTTTGTCGGGAGTCTGATTGCATACCGGAAGTCCTGCCGCATAGGCCTTGTCATGGGACTTGCGGTGTCGTTGCTGTACATGGCAGGCGCGACGGTCCTGGCTCCGGCGTTATGGGTTGATCCGCTCGGACCTTTGGTCAAGGTGTTCCCGAGCATGATCCTGACAATCGTCGCCTTGGCAATCCTCGATAATCGCTAGGGCTCGTTGACAAATAGGTTTCGCCGCGCCCCTTCGGGGTATGGCGCAAATCGCCCAGCTTGGTGTCGAAAACGCTTGACTGGGGATATCCCAGCCTGCGCATTTTCTCCTGAATCTGGACGATTTTCGCTCATACCGCGCTCCAAATCCTATGTGTCAACGAGCCCTAGGGTATCTTCAATTCGGATGCCAGTTATCCGGTCGTCACGTGATGCAAAAGGCCGGATGGGTTCCGGCCTCATGCGCTGAACTGGGATGAAATGGCTGGCTCAGTCGCGGTGGCAAACGCGGCGCCAGAAGACGTGGCCATAGTCGTCGACGAAGCGCACATGGCGGCAGTAGGTATAGTCGCCGTCATAGTAGCGATCCTGGCTCGCAACGATGGCCGACCCGACCACCGCGCCCGTGACAAGCCCGGCAGCGATGCCAAGACCGATACCGCCATGGGCTTCGGCTTGAGTTGGCGTCGTGATGGCGGCTCCGCCAACGAGGGTTATTGCAACAGCAGCGATGATGAATGTCTTGAACATGACTGAATTCCTTCTGCGCTGGAGTGATCTCTCGGGTTCCAAGACCGGGTGCAGGGGGATCGCCTCGCTGCTTTCCGTGTCCGATGTGGAGAGATTAGGTCACCCTTGATGCATCCAGGCTGAGCGTCATGTTCAGACAGCGTTCAGACAGATAAATCCTGTTCACGAAACCGTGATTGCGCAACTCGCACACGGCCCACGCAAAAGAAAAGGCCGGGAAAACCCGACCTTTTGAATTCTTGCCAAATTGAAATTGACGATCAATCGCGATGGCAGACGCGCTTCCAGTAGTGGTTGCCATATTCGTCTTCCATGCGGACGCGATGGCAATAAACCGGGCTGTCTTCGTAAACGCGATGTTCTTCGACAACGACCGGCTGACGCGGCTGCGAGGCAATGGCTGCACCCAGGATCGTGCCGCCGATGATGCCTGCTGCGATGCCCGCGCCAACGTCATTGGCGCGTGCGGGTTGCGGTGCCGCGATCATGCTGGTGCCAACCAAGGCAACTGCGCACAGTGTAACGATAATTTTCTTCATGGCTCTCTGCCCCTCGTGTGGTTCATGCCGGTGTGACCCTAACAACACCAGCGAATCTCGTCGATTGTGTGACGATATCGCAGAAATGGTTGATGAAAGCTGAGTAGCGCGTTCATCCTGCGTTCAGGTTCTCGTTTCAAACCCCTTTTTTGCGACCACGACCAGTCCCTCAATGAACGCACCCCGGTCTTTCCGGAGATTTTCGGTCGACATGTGCAGCAAATCCAGGCCGGCTTCCGAAACAATGCTTTCGATATAGCGTGGCGCATGACGATAACGCAGGCTTTCGGCGAGCGCATATGTGTTTGAGCCATCGGTTTCCAACAGAGATTCGACGGAGAACGCAAGCAAGCCATCAGATGTCAGGATGCGAGCGGCAGCCGCGATCGTGGTCGTGAGGTCACCCAGATAGCAAAAGACATCGGCCGCTGTAATCAAGGCGTAACAGGCTGGCGGTTGGTTCGCCATTGCCACCCCGATATCCGCAACCCGGAGATCGCGGTAAAGCGCCTTCGACCGGGCGATTTCGATCATGTTCGCAGAGAGGTCGATCCCGTCGATCTCGCCTGTCATCCCGGTCAGGGCCTCCGCCATGAGGCCCGTGCCACAGCCGAGGTCGAGACAGCGGCGAAAGGGTCGCCCGCCAACGATTCTCTCAAGAGCCGATGCCAGCAAACGCGGTGCGCGATAATCGAGGCCGTCAACGAGTGCCCGATCAAATTGCGAGGCATAGGCATCGAAGAGGCCACGAACGTAAGCCGCCGGCGGTTGATCCGGCGTCGGTTTTGCGCCGAGCCGGGTCAGGTGCAGGCGGGCACCCAGTGTATCGCTGGCATCGAGCGTCAAAGCGCGTTCGAAGGCGGCAATGGCTGCCGCACGGTCGCCGGACGCCTCACGCGCCTCCGCCAATGTAAACCAGCCAGCCGGCCAGTTCGGCACCAGTTCAAGGGCTTGTTCGATCAGATCTCCGGCAGCCTGTGCATCGCCCTCTGCGAGAAGCTCGACGGCATAGGCATAGCGACGATCTGCGGTGAGATTGCCGGAGGATTGAAATTGATTGAGCGGCATGGCGTCTTGGTCCGCTAGGGGAAATTGATCGGTGACAGAGCCAATAGCCTGACTTCGGAAGATGTCCACGCAAATTCGCGCAAGGTGCCCTCTTTGACGGGTGAATGAGCTGGTTGCAGCGGATGTCCCGCGCCTGATTGCCGGGCCAGGAATTTGCCGGTATTGGAACTGATTGGTGAGCCGGGTTGGATGTGGGAAGGAACCCAAGGCATTGATCCGCCGCGTGGAGTGAAAAGCCAGCATGAACGACCTGTCTGCGCGCCAAATCGACATCGTCACACTTGCGAAGGATCATGGTCGGGTCGAGGTGGACGAACTAGCGCGCCGGTTCGATGTGACGCCGCAGACGATCCGCAAGGATCTCAACGAACTCTGCGACCGCAAGATCCTTGTGCGCATCCATGGTGGCGCAACCGTCGGCTCTACGGTCGAGAATATGTCGTATGAGGCCAGGCGCTTCGTCGCGGCAGGCGAAAAGCAGCGCATCGGGTTGGCTGCGGCGCAGCTGATCCAGAACCGGTCATCGCTGTTCATCAATATTGGAACGACAACGGAAGAGGTGGCGACGGCTCTCGCCGGGCATGAGGACCTGCTGGTCATCACCAATAATCTGAATGTGGCGATGACGCTCTATCGCAAACCCACCTTCGAGGTGATCATTGCGGGCGGAACAGTGCGGGCAACGGACGGCGGGGTCGTGGGGGCACAGGCCGTTGACCTGATCGGTCAGTTCAAGGTCGATGTGGCTGTGATCGGGGTTTCGGCCATTGATGCGGACGGCTCGCTGCTCGATTTCGACCATCGCGAAGTGCGCGTCGCCCAGGCCATCATTCAAAATGCGCGGCACGTGATGCTGGTGGCCGACCGCACGAAGGTTGAACGGTCGGCACCGGTCAGGGTTGCGCATCTCAGCCAGATCCACACGTTCGTGACGGATTATCTGCCATCGGAGCCGTTGCGCGCCTTGTGTCAGTCTCACCGGATACGGTTGATCGAAACAGATGCGGCAACGGCGGGTGCTTTGCCGGACGCTGATTGAGTGACCACGTGGCGTGCCCGGCGTTGGCTTGCTGGCCGGGCCGAGTTCGCTTACCCTTGCATTCAAGGCATAACGAACCTGAAACGAAACCCATCAGATTTCGCAGGCATCGGTCGTTTTTCGGGAGGCACGGACGTTCAATGGCAAAGCATATTCTCGTGGTGGACCAGGGAACCACGTCTTCGCGCGCGATCATCTTCGATTCACATGCCGCTCCTGTCGCGATGGCGCAACAGGAGTTTCCGCAGCACTATCCGCACCCGGGCTGGATCGAACACGATCCTGATGACCTCTGGCGGACGACACTGACGACCGCACGCGATGCCCTCAAGAACTCCGGGATTGACCCCGCCGATATCGCCGGAATTGGCATCACCAACCAGCGCGAAACCACGATTGTCTGGGACAGGGCGACAGGCCGACCGATCTACAATGCCATTGTCTGGCAGGATCGGCGAACGGCTGACGTTTGCGCAGGGTTGTCGGCGGCGGGCTACGACGGGTTGGTTCGCGAGCGTACCGGTCTGGTGATCGATCCCTATTTCTCGGCAACCAAGATCGCGTGGATCCTGGACCATGTGGACGGGGCACGGACACGGGCTGAAAGGGGCGAACTCGCGTTCGGAACGGTTGATACGTTCTTGCTTTGGCATCTCACCAATGGCGCTGTGCACGCGACGGACGCCACCAATGCGGCGCGCACATCGTTGCTCGACATTCGTTCGGGGCAATGGGATGCAGATCTCCTCGACCTGTTCCGCGTACCAGCCAGCGTGTTGCCTCGGGTGTGTGATACGGCGGGACCGTTTGGCACGACGGCAGCCGAACTTCTGGGGGCATCGATCCCGGTGCTCGCCATGGCGGGCGACCAGCAGGCCGCGCTGATCGGGCAGGCGTGCCTCAAGCCCGGCATGGCGAAGGCAACCTATGGCACGGGCGGTTTCATCCTGCTCAATACGGGCGACAAGCTCGTCCTTTCCAATCACAAGCTGCTCACGACCATCGCCTACCAGTGGAATGGCACCCGCCATTATGCACTTGAGGGATCAATCTTTTCCGCGGGAGCAACGGTTCAGTGGCTGCGGGATGCGCTCGGCATCATAGCGACCTCGGCGGAAACAGGCGTATTGGCGGCGGAAGCGGACCCGGAACAGCCGGTCTATCTGGTCCCGGCCTTTGCCGGTCTTGGTGCTCCGCATTGGGCGAGCGATGCGCGTGGCGCGATCGTCGGACTGACGCGCGGGACGACCCGCAACGAACTGGCACGGGCAGCGCTGGAAAGCGTCGGATACCAGACCCGCGATTTGATGTCGGCGATGTTCGATGACGCGTCCGGCATTGGCACGGAGGATGGAGAGCGGATCATCCGGGTGGATGGCGGCATGACGGCAAGCGACTGGACCATGCAGTTCCTCGCCGACATCCTCGATGCCACGGTCGATCGACCCGTGGTGACCGAGACGACGGCTCTGGGTGTGGCATTGCTCGCGGGCTGGCAGGCCGGATTGTATCCGGCACCGGACAATTTCGGACAAACATGGAAGCTCGAACACCGCTTCAAATCCGGGATGTCCGATGGGGAACGTGACAGGCGATGCGCCGGGTGGCGTGATGCGATCGCGCGGACATTGCTTCAGACGTCCTGAGTGCCTCTGGCTCACGTCAGTAGCAGGCGTTCGTTGACGCAGATCAGGCTTTCGATATTTTCATTTGGAGGTTCGTTATTTTCTGATGTAAGTTCGTTTTATTGAGTGCGCATCAGGTAGCTAGCTTGGTCGCAGGCTCGGGAGAACGCACGTGCCTCAGGAAATCACAGACGAAACGCAATCCATCTTCGACATTGCCGTCATCGGTGGCGGCATCAACGGATGCGGCATTGCGCGGGATGCGGCGGGGCGCGGCTGGTCAGTGTTTCTGGCCGAAAAGGGCGATCTGGCATCCGCCACCTCAAGCGCATCAACCAAGCTGATCCACGGCGGATTGCGGTATCTTGAGTACTACGAATTCCGTCTCGTGCGCGAAGCCCTGATGGAGCGCGAGACGCTGTGGGGCATTGCGCCGCATATCATCTGGCCGCTGCGGTTTGTGTTGCCACACCACAAGGGGCTGCGCCCGGCCTGGCTCCTGCGGCTCGGCCTGTTTCTGTACGATCATCTGGGTGGTCGCAAGCTGTTGCCGCCGACCAGATCGCTCGATCTCACACAGGGTGCCGTTGGCGAGCCGCTGAAGGACGAATACACGCGCGGGTTCGAGTACTCGGACTGCTGGGTCGAGGATTCCCGGCTGGTCGTGCTCAACGCGCGCGATGCCGCTGATCGCGGCGCTGTCATCGCCACACGAACCGCCTGCATCAGGGGCGAGCGGGAAAACGGGTGCTGGGTGCTCACCCTCAGGGATGAGGAGACCGGGGACCTCCGCACGATCAAGGCGCGATCCGTGGTCAATGCGGCAGGTCCCTGGGTCGCGGAGGTGCTGAATGGCGTTTTGCACAAGAACACGAGCGCGTCAGTCCGGCATGTGAAAGGCAGCCACATCGTTGTGCCGAAGCTGTATGCGCACGACCGCTGCTATATTTTCCAGAATGCCGACGGGCGGATTTTCTTCTCCATTCCCTATGAGCAGGATTTCACCCTGATCGGGACAACGGACCTTGATTTCAAGGGGGATGCCAGCACGGTTTCGGCATCACCGGAGGAAATCAGCTATCTCTGCAAGGCCGCAAGCGACTATTTCAAGGTTCCAGTATCTGAGGACAGCGTCGTCTGGACGTATTCGGGTGTCCGGCCGCTTTACGATGATGGCGCGTCGAAGGCACAAGCGGCAACACGGGACTATGTGCTGAAGCTCGATGAGTCCGATCCGCACGCCGCGCTGCTCAGTGTTTATGGCGGCAAGATCACCACCTATCGGCGCCTGGCAGAATCGGCCTTGGCCCAGCTTGCGCCGCATCTTCCTGCCCCGCACCGAACGACCAGTTGGACCGGGACTGAGCCATTACCGGGTGGCGATTTTCCGGTTCAGGGCTTTGACGAACTCATGTCCCGGACACTTGCGCGCTACCCGTTTCTTGCTCCAGCGCTGGCCAGACGACTGGTTCGCGCCTACGGAACGCGCGTAACGGCGGTGCTTGGTGCGGCAACGTCCATGTCTGATCTCGGACGCATGTTTGGCGCGGACTTGAGCGAGGCGGAAGTCCGCTATCTTGTCGCCAATGAATGGGCGCGGACGGCTGCTGATATCGTCTGGCGGCGCAGCAAGCTAGGTCTGCGCCTGTCCGGATCCGAGATCGCGGATCTGGATCAATATCTTGCGGGATTGCGGCAAGCTGCTGCGTGACGTTGGGCAGCGGCCACGCCAAGCGCGTCGGCGAAGGTACTGCTTGCCAATGCCCGTGCCGATCTGCGATCTGATAGCGCAAGGATTTGTGACGCCGACCGCCGAAAGCCTATTTATGCCGCTGAATGAGGCCCAGAACACGGAAACTGCCGGGTCGAAGGCGGTTCGGACGCCTGTCCGGCTGTCGTTTGTCTCAGCGGTGGCTGCGGCCTGGGGGCCGGGTCTACTTGTCATGCTCGCCGATACCGACGTTGGCAACGTCGTCACGGCAGCGCAGGCGGGGTCCGTGTGGGGCTATCGGCTACTGCCGGTCCTGATTGGCTTGATCCCGGTTCTCTTCATTGCCCAGGATATCGCTGTTCGGATCGGGTTGAGTACGCGGCGCGGTTTCGGCGAAATGGTGCGGGAAAAGTTCGGCGTGATCGGTGGACTGGTCGCTGCCGTTGCCCTGATTGCCGCGACGCTTGGATCTCTGATCACCGAATTGACAGGAATTGCCGGTGTCGGTGAGCTGTTCGGTCTGTCGCGGTCGATTGTGTTGCCGATGGCGAGCTTGGTGCTGATCCTGGTGGTCGCGACCGGCGAATATCGGCGTGTCGAGCGGATCGCGCTGCTGTTTGGCCTGTTCGAGTTGTGCTTTTTTGCCGTGGCATGGTCGTCGCATCCGCAAGGGTCGCAGATCCTCGGCGACATCGCCGATCAGAAATGGACAGAACCCGGCTATCTCTACCTCGGTGCAGGCCTGATCGGCGCGACGTTTAATCCCTGGATGATTTTCTACCAGGCATCCGCCGTCGCCGAGAAAAGGCTGACAAATGCGCATTATGGCGCAGCACGCCTCGATACATTGGTTGGTGCGATCCTGACGCAACTGGCAACGGCCGCTGTTCTGGTGACCATTGCAGCCCTCAATCGAAGCGGAACCGGTTTGCCGCTGGAAACGATCGGCCAGATCAGCCATGCGCTGACCCCGTTTCTGGGCGAAACATTTGGCCGGGCGATCTTCGGTGTTGGTGTCGTCGGCGCGGCGATGGCGGCTGCCATCGTCAGTTCGCTCGCCTGTGCCTGGGGCTTGGGTGAGATTGTCGGCCTGAAGCGGTCGCTCGAACATCCGGCCCGCAATCGGATCGCCTATGTGCTGATTTACGCCGCCTGGGTCATCGCGAGCGCAGTGCTGGTCTTGTTCGTCCGGGATCTTGTCTGGCTGTCCGTGGCGATGCAAGTGCTGAATGCGTTGCTGTTGCCCGTCATCGCGGTGTTTCTGATCGTCATAGCCGCAAAGCTGCTCACCGATACAGCGCGCCTGAGCGGCCTGTATCTGGGGCTAGCAGTCGTTTCACTTGGAGCTGTTGCGGTGGCGGGTATGATTGGCGCGTTGGCAGGACTGTTTTAAGGATCTGTTTCGGCATCTGGTGGCACTCGCCGATTAGGATATAACCCGGCTCTGGACTTGCCTTGTCTGAAGTCCACCACAGAGTGATCCAACCATGACCCTTTCAGCCGATGAACTTGAACGCTACGCACGCCATATTGTGCTCAACGGCTTTGGTGGGCCGGCTCAGCAAAAGCTGAAAGCAGCGCGGGTGCTGGTCGTTGGGGCCGGAGGATTGGGCAGTCCGGTGCTGATGTATCTCGCGGCAGCAGGCATCGGCACGCTGGGGATCGTTGATGACGATGGTGTGTCGTTGTCGAACCTGCAGCGGCAGGTGCTGCATTCCAGTGATGATATCGGACGACCCAAGATCGACAGCGCGCGCGCCGCAATCCGGCGGATCAATCCGAATGTGACGGTCGAAGCCTGGGAGACGCGGATTGATGAGACAAATGCCGTCGATCTGATTGCGCGCTTTGATGTCGTGGTCGATGGATCCGACAATTTCGAGACCCGCTATGTCGTGTCCGACGCCGCCTATCACGCAAAACGGCCCCTCGTGACAGCAGCGGTGGCGGAATTCGACGGCTCCGTCACGACTCTGGTGCCGCACTTGCTGAACGCCGATGGCGAACCCAATCCAACTTATCGCTGCCTGTTTCCTGAACCGCCGCCACGCGGGCTTGTGCCGACGTGCGCGGAGACCGGGGTTCTGGGGGCCTTGACCGGACTGGTCGGCACCATACAGGCGCTGGAAGTGCTCAAGCTTGTCGCAGGCGTTGGTGACCCCCTGATCGGCAGATTACTGCTGATCGAGACGCGCGCGATGCAATTCGAGACAATCCGCTATCGCTGGAATCCGGATAATCCCTTGTCCGGCCGGAGGCCTTGACACGTGGCATTGCGTTCAACCAGCGTGACCTTACGAAGCCATTCACTGGGAAAAACAAACACCCCGACCACTCGGTGAATGGTCGGGGTGTCATTACGTCGTTTGATCGAAATGGCGATCTTTACCGTGATCAGTCGAAGTTCACGCGATAGGCAACCGATACGATGCTCGTATTGCTCGTGAAAGTACCCGTGAATGGACCGTTCAATGTGAAGTTTCCGATCGTGCTGCCGAGACCATGCAGGAAGCTGTAGCCGACATCGATCGTGCTCTGCTTGGTGACAGCATAGGACAAGCCGGTCGACAGCCAGAGGCGATCGGAGTCCGGCAAGCGGAAGCTGCGGTTGGAGTTCACGATCGGCGACGTTTCGTAGGCGATACCACTGCGCAGGGTCAGCGAGTCATTCCACTTTTATTCAGCACCGGTCGAAACCGAGTAGGAGTCCTTGTAATTGAACGGCAGCAAGTTTGAGCCGAGCGATGCTGTCACGACGGCTGCCGCAGGACCCGTCACTGTCGCGGTACCAAGAGTCGACCAATTGGTGTAGGTGGCGCCGCCGCGCAGGGTCCATTTATCATCGAGAACCTGAGAGGCGCCAAAACTCACCATGCCCGGCGTATTGAGCGCAATATCTCCGGCGAAGGACATGTAGGTTGCCGGCGCTACGAGAACACCAGCCAAATTTCCCGACACGCCGTTCGAAATGCCAGAGCGATAGCCAAGGCCAAACGTCGTGCCTTGCATCGGCTTCCAGTCCACGCCGAGCGTGTAGCCATAGCCGAGGTTCTTTGACTTGCCGAAATAGGCCCCTGTCGGCTGACCAAAGCCTGTTTCTGTCAGTTCCATATATTGGACCTGAAGACCGACAGCTATCGTCAATTGATTATTGAACTGATACGCCACGTTGGGATTGACATCCAACGAGAAGACGCGTGTGCCACCCGCGATAGCCTTAGGCGGAGCCGAGCCAGGAATATTAGCCAAATAGGATGTGGCCTGATTGTAAGCGGTCGCCAGTCCAAAGGGTGCGTTGATCCCCAAACCGAAGATCACGTTCTGGTTCAGGCGATAGGCGGAATAACTGGCTGGAACAACGCCACCAATACCCACAGTGCCTTGGCTCTGTGCCGGCAGAGGGCCCAAGCTGTTTGTCGTGACGTTCAGTCCCGGCAAGATACCGGTCAGGTCGCTTTCGAAGCTGAGGCCCTTGACATCGCCGAGCGTTGCCGGGTTCCAGAACATGTCGGACAGAACGCCACCTGCCGCAACGCCTGCATAGGCCATGCCGGTTCCCGTCGTGCTCTGTTCGTTCAATGCAAATCCGCCTGCATTGGCTCCTGAAACCAGACAAATTGTTGACAGGGCTGTGGCAACTGAAAGCACAGCAAGATGAGATGGCACTATACCCTTGAATTTCATGTTTTCCCCCTAGGGTGCGCTTTTCACGCTCCACTTCTGCAATATTACCACCACGAAAAAGACACGATATCAATCCCGCAGGCGATCTTCGGGCCTCAATCAACCGATCCGGGAAAATGGGCGTCACCCAATTGTAATAATTTGAATTTGCTGACAAATTCTGATGTAGACCCTTTCAGGGCCCGATCGAAAAAATGTCAGGTAAATCAAAGCAATGGCGAAAGCTGTGGCTTGTTGTTTTTGGGCAACAAAAATCGACGTCCATGTAGTGACGTTAACGTCAACCGACGTGATCGGGGCGGTTGCCAGCATTAACGCTATTATTCAGCGTAAATTTAAATTCGATAATCAGAATTCGATTGTCAGAGAACGATATGAAATCATAACTTAATGAAAAGACATCGCTTCGACCCGATGCGACAGGGTTAACGCGGTCGCTAGACATAAAAATCCAGCAAACGACTCGCGAAAATCAGTCTTGCATCCGCGTCCTCAGCAACGTGCGTCCGTCTGTATTGATCAGCCGCAATTCCGTTAACGTCCGCTCGATCTGTCTGGCGCGTTCTTCAAGCTCGGCAATCCTTTGATCTGTTTTTTCAATGACATACTGAAGCTGGCGCGCGTGGCCTTCGCCCTGATCTCCATACAGGTCGAGATATTCCTTGATGTCGGCGAGAGACGCGCCAATCGACTGCCCGCGCATGATGAGTGACAGGCGAGCGCGGTCACGACGATTGTAGATCCGGGTTCCATTGATCCGGCGCGGGTTCAGAAGGCCTTTTTCCTCATAAAAGCGCAAGGCACGCGCGGAAATGCCAAAGGCATCGCACATTTCGGCGATGCCGAAGATGTCTGTCGAACTATCGTCCCGATGCGCTTCGACGAAAGCCTGCGGGGACAGGTTCGACTCGCTCGCCGGGCGTTGGTTTGCGTCCATGTCATCGAAGGGGAGGGTGCGTTCTGTCATTTTTCAGATCCGATGCAACGCGGATCGGAGTGCAGCATAAGGCCTGCTCCCCGATCCGACCCGACAGGGCTCAGAAAGCTGCTTCCTCGAATGCCATGATCGACTTCGATCCCGCCATGATGGTGGAGAGCAGTGCGCCCGTCTGCGGTAACAGTCTTTCCATGAAGAAGCGGGCCGTGGCGACCTTGGCAGAATAGAACCGATCGGAATCCTCCGGCCCACCCACCTTATCGAGCGCAATATCGGCCATCCGGGCCCATTGATAGGCAAGCGCGGTCAGACCGAACAGCCGCAGGTAGTCGGTCGCCGCAGCCCCGGCTTCATCGGGGTTGCCAAGGCCGCGTCGGGCGACTTCGGCGCTCGCCTGTTGCAGGCGCTGGAAGGCTTTCGCCAAGGGCTGGATAAATTCGGCTCGTCCCGGCGACGCCTGTCGCGTCTCGATAAAGGTCGCGACGGGATGGAAGAATGAGCGGAGATAGCGGCCCATGTGCGCGGGCATCTTGCGTCCGACGAGATCGAGCGCCTGAATGCCGTTGGTCCCTTCGTAGAGCATGGCGATGCGGCCATCCCGGACGTATTGCTCCTGCCCGTGTTCGCGGATGAAGCCATGTCCACCGAAGACCTGAACACCGAGATTGGTTGATTCAAATCCCAGATCGGTGAAGAGCGCCTTCACGATCGGCGTCATGAGCGCAACATAGTCTTCGGCTTCCGCCTTCTTTTTCGGGTCGGGGTGACGCTCGGCATGGTCGAGCGCGCGGGCAACCTCGGCCCCGAGCGCACGGCAGCCTTCATTATAGGCGCGTGCTGTCAGCAGCATCCGGCGAACGTCCGGGTGTACGATGATCGGATCGGCGTTCTTTTCCGGGTGCTTGGCACCGGTCAGGGACCGACCTTGCAGGCGGTCGCGGGCATATTGGACGGCGTTCTGATAGGATACTTCGCCCAAGCCCAGCCCCTGGATGCCGACTGCCAGACGCTCGTCGTTCATCATGGCGAACATCGCACGCATGCCCTTGTTGGGCTCGCCAACGAGCCAGCCCTTGGCACCATCGAAATTCATCACGCAGGTGGGCGATGCCTTGATGCCCATCTTGTGCTCGAGCGAGCCGGGGGCATTGCCGTTGCGGATCGTCGGGCGACCATCCGCATCGTCAAGAAACTTCGGCACGAGGAAGAGGCTGATGCCGCCAACACCCTTCGGCGCACCGGGCAGACGCGCCAGAACCAGATGAATGATATTCTCGGTCAGGTCCTGGTCGCCACCGGAGATGAAGATCTTGGTGCCCGAGATCCGATAGGTACCATCATCGGCGGGCACTGCAGATGTCCGCAAGAGGCCGAGATCGGTGCCGCAATGCGGCTCGGTCAGGCACATGGTCCCGGCCCAGGTGCCATCAACCAGCTTTGGCAGATAGCGATCCTTGAGTTCATCGGACCCATAGGCCTTCAGCGCGACATAGGCCCCATGGCTGAGGCCGGGGAACATGCCGAAGGCGAGATTTGACGAGCAGATCATCTCGGTGACGAAGGTCACGACCGAATTGGGCAAGCCCATGCCGCCGTATTGCGGATCGCAGGCGATCCCGGTCCAGCCGCCTTCCATGAACAGCTTGTAGGCTTCCTTGAAGCCCTTGGGTGTCCGGACGATGCCGTTTTCGAGCACAGATCCTTCTTCATCGCCCGAACGATTAAGCGGGAACAGGACTTCTTCGCAGATCTTGGCGGCTTCATCCAAAATCGGGTCGGTGACGTCACGCGTGAAATCCTCGAAACCGGGCAGCGTCGTAATCGCTTCGCCGTCCATCAACTCGTAGAGGACAAAGCGCATATCGCGTAAGGGAGCCTTGTACTGTGGCATGGGAAAATCCTCGTTGGCTTCAGTTGCGCAGGGGCTTGTTGGTTTCGAGCATGTGCTCGATCCGGGCGATGGTGTCAGGGTGCTGAACCAGCGCCATGAAAGCCTTGCGTTCGAGGTTTGTGAGATCGTCTTCGGTCTTTGGCCGGGTCACATCGGCATCATCGCCGCCTGCCATGATCTCGGACAATGCGCCGGAGACGACAATGTCATGCTTGGTCGCCTTGCCCATGCGGGCAAAGCTGGCGACGGCTGCATCCAGACCGACGCGCGTGGTCGGGCCGGGCAGTTGGTAGGTGAAGGGTTCCGGCTTCTTGTGGGTTTCAACCATGGCGAGCGCCCTGGCCTTGGCATCTGCCAGCAGCCGGTAACGGTTCATGGTGATCCCGTCGGTTGGACGCAGGAACAGCATTTCCCTAGCTTCTGCCGCTGATTTGGACACTTGCGCGGTCGAAATCATCTCGAAGACCTTCGAGATTGCGGGCATCGGTCCACCGGGACGCTTCGGATTGGTCAGCCAGCGACCAAGCATCTCCTTGCAGCCGCCCCAGCCGGGAATGAGACCGACGCCTACCTCGACAAGGCCGATGTAGCTTTCGGCGTGTGCCTGGACGGCGTGACAATGCAGCAGGATTTCGCAACCACCGCCGAGCGCCATGCCTGCGGGAGCGCCGACAACCGGGAAGGGTGCATATTTCAGCGACTTGTAGGTTGCCTGACCGGCAGCACAGAGCATTTCGATCTGGCTCCACATCGCGATATTGGCCGCGAACAGGGCGAGGCCGAGATTGGCACCGACCGAGAAATTGCTGCCCTCATTGTAGACGACCATCGCCTTGTAATTCTTGGCGGTGGTATCGATGGCCTTGGAGAGCAGGGTCAGCGAGTCCGGATCAAGCGAATTCATCTTCGAGGTAAATTCGAAGCAGGTGACGCCGTCGCCGATATCCCAGAGCGCAGCCGAACCATTCTTGAGGATCGGCTTTGAGGCGCGCTTGATGTCCGCGAGCATGATTACGCCATCGGCGCGTTTCAGGTCGCGGTAGGTGCCATCAGCGCAGAACATCTGCGTGCGACCATCCTCGACGCGATAGAACGTCTTGCCCTTCGCAGCGGCCAGGATCGGCGGGATCGTGAAGCCGTCGGCTTCCGCCAGGCTGATCAACATGTCGACACCGATCTGGTCGATCAGTTCGAACGGGCCGGATTTCCAGTTGTAGCCGAGGCGCATCGATTCATCGATTGAGTCGATTTCGTCAACGGCATCGCCGATCAGTTCAGCGGCATAGACCAGCGTTGCGACCAGCACCGAACGCGCATACTTCCCGTGCTTGCTGTCATGGGTGAGGAGAGCAGCAAGTGATTTGCCGGCTTCCGAAATGGCATCCACCTGGGCCTTGCGGGTCGGGCGATACTCGCCAGTGACGAGATCGAGCGTTTCCTTGGCCTTGCCCTTGTCGCGATTGACTCGGTAGAAGCCACCCTTGCCCTTGCGTCCGGTATAGCCCTCCGCGATCATCTTCTTGATGAGGGGCAAGTCCCGATTGGTCGTCTGAATCGCGTCCGTTGGGGGCAATGCGCCAAACAGGCTGGCGCCGACATGCGGCATCAGGTCAATGCCGACGAGATCGGCCAGACCGAAGACGCCGGTCTTGGGAATGCCCATCGGGCGACCGATGATGGCGTCGGCATCCTCGACTTCAAGACCCATGTCGAACGCATCGACGATGGCCTTCTGCATCCAGTAGACGCCCAAACGATTGGCGATGAAGCCCGGACGGTCCTTGCAGAACACGACGCTCTTGCCGAGCTTGAAATCGGCGAACTTGGCCGCAGTCGCGCCCGCATCGGCGCGCGTCTTGTCGCCGGTGACGATTTCCAGCAGGCGCATGTAGCGTGGCGGATTGAAGAAATGCGTGATGATGAAGTCACGCTGGAAGCTCTCGGGCTGGCCAGCGATGAGCGTTGCCAGCGGGATCGTCGAGGTATTGGACGACACGATGCTGCCGGGCTTGCGGTTAGCCTCAACCTTCGCATAGAGCGCCTGCTTGATATCGAGACGTTCGACCACGGCCTCGATGATCAGGTCACAATCAGCAAGCAGGCCAAGATCGTCTTCGGTATTGCCGGGGGTGACGAGCTTGGCGGCTGACTTCGACATGAAGGCGGCTGGTTCCGTCGTCAGCAGCTTCTCGATTGCACCCTTGGCAATGGCGGAACGATCCTCCGCGCCGGCCTTGACGATATCGAGCAGCACAACGGGAACGCCCGCATTGGCCACTTGAGCGGCAATGCCTGCGCCCATGACGCCGGCACCGATGACGGCGACTTTTGCAATCTCTCCCATCACACTGCCTCCAGAATGGTGGCGATGCCATGACCGCCGCCGATGCACTGGGTGGCGAGACCGAACTGCTTGCCTTCACGCTTCATCAGGCTTGCTGCCTTGCCGACAATGCGGGCACCGGTCGCGCCAAGCGGATGGCCGAGCGCAATCGCGCCACCGTCGAGATTGACGCGGGATTCATCGATGCCGAGGTCGCGGATACAGGCGATGGATTGCGACGCGAAGGCTTCGTTGAGTTCGACGACGTCAATGTCGTTGATCGAAAGACCTGCACGTGACAGGGCCTTCTTGGTCGCCCCCACGGGACCGATGCCCATGACTTCCGGATCGCAGCCGCACACCGCAATCGACTTGATCTTGGCAAGGACTGTGAGACCATGTCGCTTGGCGAAGTCCGCCGACGTAACGAGGACAGCCGATGCGCCATCGGTCAACGGCGAAGACGTGCCAGCGGTCACGATACCTTCCGTCGAAAAGGCGGGCTTCAGCGTCGCGAGCGTTTCAGCCGTGGTTTCCGGGCGAATGCATCCGTCGGAGTTGACCTTGCCGGTCTTTGTGGTGATTTCGACAATCTCGTCGGCGAAATGACCGGCGTCGCGGGCGGTGGTCGCCTTCTGATGCGAACGGACAGCAAAGGCTTCCTGCTCGGTGCGCGAGATCTGCCAGCGCGTGGCAACATTTTCGGCCGTGTCACCCATGCTCATGTAGGCTTCCGGCATGGTCTTCATCAGGGCCGGGTTCGGCAGCGGGTTGAAGCCCATCATCGGTACGCGGGTCATGCTCTCGATACCGGCAGCGATGAATGCCTCGCCAGCGCCGAGCAGGATGTTGCCAGCCGCGATATGGATCGCCTGCATGGAGGAACCGCAGAACCGGTTGACGGTCACGCCCGCGGTCGACTTCGGCAGACCGGCGATCAGGCCGATCAGGCGGGCAACGTTGAGGCCCTGTTCGCCTTCCGGGAACGAGCAGCCGACGATCAGGTCCTCGATTTCAGCGCCGGGAACGCCGGACCGTGCGAGCAGTTCACGGACAACGCTTGCGGCCAGATCATCCGGGCGGACGGTCGTCAAGTCACCCTTGCGGGCCAGGGTAAACGGCGACCGGGCATATCCGGCAATAACGACTTCAGTCATGAAAGCTCTCCAATCGAGACAAATGGCCTGTGAGATGAACGGGGAAGCGGTCTAGGATCCAGCGGATGCAGCTTTTGCCGGGGATGCCTTTTCGGCCTCTTCGGCGACGAGTTCCTTCTTGGACAGTTTGCCGACCATTGTGCGTGGCAGGCTTTGGCGGATTTCGATGGACCGCGGCATCTCGATTTTCGAAACGAAATGCGACATGTGATCCATCAGGTCGGCGGCCGTCGCTGTCGCGTCTGGACGCAAGGTCACAAAGGCTTTCGGAGCCTGGCCCCGGTAGGTGTCGGGAATCCCGATCACGACGGCTTCTGCCACGGCGGGGTGCTGATACAGCGCGTCTTCAAGCACGCGTGGATATACGTTGAAACCGGAGCAGATGATCAGATCCTTCACGCGGTCCACGATATAATACCAGCCATGATCATCGACGTAGCCGACATCGCCGGTGCGCAGCGCCCCATCGACAAAGACGTTTTCGGTTTCGTCCAGCTTGTTCCAGTAACCGAGCATGACCTGCGGACCGCGTACGCAGATTTCGCCACGCTCGTTGGGTCCGACAATCACGCCGTCTTCGTTGCGAATTTCAATCGTGGTCCCAAGCATCGGCGCGCCGATCGAGCCGTCCGGGGATGAGCCATCGTGCTCACTGACAGTTACGACCGGGCTCGCTTCGGTCAGCCCATAGCCTTCGACAATCCTGCAGCCGACGAGGGTCTCGAAGCGATGCTTGATCTCCAGCGGGAGGGGTGCGCCGCCCGAAATGCAATATAAAATCGATGAGAGATCGATGGGCTTTTTCGCTGCAGCCGCTGCCATGGCTGCAAACAGCGTGGGTACGCCTGGAAAAATGGTCGGCTTGTAGCGGGCAATCGTCTTGAGCAGGTCTTCGAGGTCAAACCGAGGCACAAGGATCAGTTCAGCGCCGATACTCACACCGAAGTTCATCACACAGGTCATGGCAAAGACGTGAAACAGCGGCAGGATCCCAAGCGCCCGTTCGACGCGATCTCGTTCCTTCGGGAAACTATGGTCCATCTGGGCCACATTTGCCGTGACATTTGCATGGCTCAGCATCGCAGCCTTCGGAAACCCGGTCGTTCCGCCTGTGAATTGCAGAACCGCGATATCCGTCAGCGGATCGATGATGACCGCTTTGGCGCCCGGCGATTTGACCAGATCTGCGTAGCGCACGAAGTTGTCGGAGTTCGGGATTTCAGCGATGGTGCTGCGTTTGAAAAGCTGAAACAGGAGATTTTTGGGAAACGGCAGGATCGACGCCATCGGACAGACGATGATCGTCTTCAGGCAGGTCTTGCCGATCAGGTTTGCGAGCTTGGGCAGGATGATCTTGAGGTCCATGGTGACCATGATGGTGGCACCTGAGTCCTGGATCACGTGCTCCAGTTCACGTTCGACATAGAGCGGGTTGGCGTTGACGACGATGCCGCCTACTCTGAGGACGGCAAAATACAAAATGACGGAGTAGGGCGTATTGGGAAGGCACAATCCGACGCGATCGCCTTTCTTGACCCCTAACGCTTGTAGTCCGGCTCCCGCCCGGTCCACCTGGTCTGCCAGCTGCGTGTAGGTCCAGAACTTGCCCATGAAGTTGATTGCGGTGCGGGGCCCAAATTTTTCCGCTGCCGAACCGAGCAATGCATCAACCCGTCCAACCGGAATGTCCGCTCCTGCGCTCAAGAGTGTGTGAGCGGCATTACCTTGCATTCAATGTCCCCCGACCTTTTGTGCACCGCAGAACAGCGAGGAGTCTGCGCCAATTTTCTGACATCTTTTATGTCACAGCATGACGTTAACGTCAAGTATTTTCCGAAAAAGGAAATTGATAATTGAATGAGCGAGATAGGTGGCAGGTGCAAGGAATGTCCGATCTTCGGGTTCATTTTATCGTCCTGTCGACGGCCAAGCTCTGCAAAATCGGCGAATCGCCGAGCGGCAAATGCTGTTGCATTGCAGCAGCAGGCGGGGCATCAAAGCGGGCACGAAGCCTGTTTCTCAGCGAGCCCCAAGGATCACGTCTGTGCTGAAACCTGATACACTCGCACTGACCATCCTGTTGGCCTGCCTGGCCGGTCTGGGGCCCTTGTCAACGGACCTCTATCTGCCGTCGCTGCCAGCCATCACGCGGGCCTTCCACAGCGATGCCGCAACCGTTCAGCTGACACTGTCAGCCTATCTGATTGGCTTCGCAGCCGGACAAATCTTTCACGGCCCGCTGTCTGACCGGTTGGGACGCAAGCCCGTCCTTCTGGCGGGCCTGATCGGCTTTGTGGTGGCCTCGATCCTGTGCGCAGCCTCGATCTCGGTTGAAATGATGATCGGTGCCCGCGTTTTGCAGGGATTGGCGGCGTCGGGGCCGATCGTGCTGGCGCGCTCCGTCGCCCGTGACCTCTATGAAGGGCCTCGTGCAGGCCGGGAACTGGCACGCATCGGCGCGATCATGGGATTGATCCCGGCTGTTGCACCTGTCATCGGGGGTGCGCTCAGCGTGATCTGGGGCTGGCCGTCAGGCTTCGAGCTTCAGGCTGCACTGGGTGTTCTGTTTGCTGTAGCCGTCGTCTGGGGATTGCCGGAGACAGTCCCTGCGAAACTGACGACCCGGTTTTCGCTCAAGGAGATCCTGCGTGATTTTGGCGAATTGCTCGGCCACAAGGGCTTCCGCCTGCATATATCGATGCAGGCAGCGACCTACGGCGGTCTGTTCGCCTTCATTTCCGGCTCCTCATTCGTTCTGCAGGGCCTCTATCACATGAGCGAGGTCGGGTATGGCCTCGCCTTCGCATCAGGCGCGTGTTGCTTCGTCGCCGGTGCCCTGCTGACCCAACATCTTGTCGGCCGGATCGGCATGGAACGCACGGTCGGGGTCGGAGCTGCCTTCATGACCGCTGGCGGACTACTCGCGGCGCTTGGCCAGATTGTGGACACTGGCTACCCGCAAGAAATGATCGTTCCCGCGATGATATTCATGGCAGGCGTCGGGATGGCAATGCCATTGACGCAGGCCAGCGCCCTGATGCCATTTCCGCACAAGGCCGGGACCGCGTCCTCTCTGGTCGGCTTTGTCCAGATGACCTTTGCAGCGATTGTCGGAACTGCCGTCGGGCATTTCCTGTCGTTCGGGGCGTGGTCGGTGGTGCTGACCATGGCTGTTCTTGGACTGGCGACCCTCGGTCTCCATTTCCAGCTCAATGCCTGGCGCAGGACATTGCCCTGAGGCTAGTTTGCGCCAAACAGCTGGCGCAGGAATCCATCGACCGGGCCGTTGGCCTGCCGTTGCGTGGTCGGTCGTGGACTGTTGGCACCGATTGCCGCAGGCGGTACCGGGCCTTGTTGACCGGAGCCATCGTCGACGACCTTGTCGGGCACAGTTGCCGCCGGAGCTGCCCTGTAGGGTGTCGCCGGTCCGATGGAGCCGGTCGTCAGGGGGGATGTGGCGACGGGCGAAGCGTTGTTCGGGCCGGGGTTCGCGCCAAAGGGACCGGGGGCGGCTTGCTGCGTGGTCGTCACGCCATCGCGATTGCTGCCCGGGATTGGGACAGGCGGTTTGCCGCGCAGAGCCTCCGTCATGAACCGCTTCCAGACCTGCGACGCAAACGCGCCGCCGGTTGCCTGCTTCATCGGCGAGCCATCGTCATTCCCGAGCCAGACGCCCGTGGTCAGCGCGCCAGTGAAACCCATGAACCACGCATCGCGGAAGTCCTGGCTGGTGCCGGTCTTGCCGCCTGTCTGCCAGCCGGGAAGCTGCGCCCGCTTGGCCGACCCGGAAATCAAGGTTTCCGCGAGCATGTCATCCATTTCCGCCAGATACAGCGGATCAATGACCCGACCAGGACCGCCGCCCTTGCGTTCGTAAAGGATCTTGCCACTGGCATTCCGGATCCGTTCGATCACATGTGGAACCACGCCGAAGCCACCGTTGGAGAACGACGTGTAGGCCGCTGTCAATTCGAGCGGTGTGACCTCCGACGTGCCAAGTGCAATCGTGGCATTGGCTTGCAGCGGGGATGTAATTCCGAGTCGTTCGGCGATTGCCGCGACCCGGCGCGGTCCGACTTCGACGGCCAGCTTGGCGGCAACCGTGTTGATGGAATTGGCCAGCGCCACCTTCAGCGTCACTGGTCCGAGATACTCTTTTTCGAAGTTATGCGGCGCCCAGCCGTGGAACGAGACGGGTTCGTCGACGCGGATCGTTTCCGGCGTCAGTCCGGCTTCCATGGCGCCGAGGTAAGTGAATACCTTGAACGACGAGCCGGGTTGACGCTTGGCCGAGGTCGCTCGATTGAATTGGCTCTTGTCGTATTCCACGCCGCCGACCATCGCCTTGACAGCACCGGTCGGGTCCATGGATACGAGCGCGCCCTGGGTAATGTCGTGCTTTGGACCAAACTGGGCGATACCGCCCTGGAGCGCGGCTTCGGCCATCAATTGCATGTTGCTGTCGACGCTCGTTTCCACGGAAATGTCGCTGTCGACAGCACCGATGAACGAGGGCAATTGCTCCATGACCCAGTCGGCGACATAATTTTCCGATCCGGCGCTCGGATGCGTAAAGATCACGGCGGGAAGCTTCAGGGCGTCCTGACGCTGTTGCTCGGTGATGGCACCGGTTGCGACCATCGCGGCCAGAACGACCTCGGCGCGGGCGCGTGATGCCTTGGGATCATGGCTCGGCGCATAATGGCTTGGTGCCTTGAGCAGGCCCGCCAGTTCGGCAGCCTCGATCAGGTTCACCTCGCGTGCCGATTTGCCGAAATAGCGATGAGCCGCTGCATCGACGCCATAGGCTCCCGCGCCCATGTAGACCCGATTGAGATACAGCTCGATGATCTGGTCCTTGGTATAGGTATGTTCCAGCCAGAGCGCGAGCAGGACTTCCTGGATCTTGCGCCCGAAGGTCCGGTCCGGGGTCAGGAACAGGTTCTTGGCCAATTGCTGCGTCAGTGTCGATCCGCCCTGGCTGACGCCGGAATGGAGCAGGTTGACGACGACAGCGCGCCCCAGGCCGACGGGATCAATGCCGTAATGAGAATAGAAACGCCGGTCTTCGATAGCGATCAGCGCCTTGGGCAGATAGGGCGGCAATTCCGAGAGTTTGACCGCCTCGCCGCCGGTATCGCCACGATTGCCGATCAAGGCACCATCGGTGGCGACGATGCGAATATTGGGTGGGCGCTTTGGCACGCTCCATTCCGATGTCGGAGGCAGGCGCGCGCCGTAATAGAGGACGACCGCTCCAAGCGCGATGCCGCCCCAAATGCCCAGCACGATGCCCCAATAGATCAATCGTCCGATAAACCCGAAAAAGCCACCTTGCGAACGGCGGCGCTTGCGACGTGATGGGCGGCTGGGCGGAGGACCCGCGTCATCATCATCATCATCATCGTCGACGGGCGCGCGTGCGCGTCCACCCGCTTGCGACCGCGACATCCTGAGTTCTCCGCCATCGGCCAACATCGTTGGTTCAATGCGACCACCGCCTCCGTCGCGCGCCGGACGGTTCCGTACCGGCCCCTTGGCCTTGGCAGTATAGGATGGCCGATCACCGGGCGTGAGCCGAAGATCGAGCGCATCGGGTTCAAACCCGGGCTCGTCCAGCGACGGCTCTTTTCCGCGCGTGGTCGGCTTGGACCGCATTCTGGCTCCAGTGGTGGAAAGGTCCGGCGGACCCAATCGACTATCTTATCGCAAATTCAGCCTAATGATGGCGAATTAAGGCGTGGTTAAGGATGATGGCAAATGCGGGAGCGGGTTCCCTGCGTTCAAACGCTTCGCTATGATGCGGCCCCATGAGCGACATCATCGATCCCAATGCCCAGACGACCATGCCCGCGCGTGAACTGCGCAGCAATTTTACGACCGATGCAGCAGCACGGCTGCCGGGGCCGGGGGATCATCTCTTTCTTGTGGACGGCTCGGGCTATATTTTCCGGGCTTACCACGCCTTGCCGCCGCTGACGCGCAAATCGGACGGCCTGCCGATCGGTGCCGTGTCTGGTTTCTGCAACATGCTCTGGCGCTTGTTGAAAGAGGCCGAAAAGACCGACGTTGGCGTGAAGCCGACGCATTTCGCCGTGATATTCGATGCGTCGTCAAAAACGTTCCGCAACGAAATCTACGACCAGTACAAGGCACAGCGCCCGGAAGCACCGGAAGATCTGCGTCCGCAGTTCGGCCTGTGCCGCAAGGCCGTGGAAGCCTTCAATGTCGCGTCTGTCGAGCAGATGGGCTACGAGGCGGATGATCTCATCGCGACCTACGCCTTGCAGGCCGTAGAGGCCGGGGCCGATGTAACAATCGTGTCGTCCGACAAGGATCTGATGCAGTTGGTGCGTCCCGGCATCGCCATGTACGACACGATGAAGGAGCGGCGCATTGGTGCCGCGGAGGTCTTCGAGAAATTCGGGGTTACGCCGGACAAGGTCGTGGATGTGCAGTCGCTGGCAGGCGACAGCGTCGATAATGTCCCAGGGGTCCCGGGCATTGGTATCAAGACGGCGGCGCAGCTCATCACGGATTTCGGCGATCTCGAGACGTTGCTCGCCCGCGCTGGAGAGATCAAGCAACCGAAGCGTCGAGAAGCCTTGATCGAGCATGCCGAGAAGGCGCGAATCTCGCGTCGGCTCGTCCAGCTTGACGGGAACGTTCCGGTTGTCACGCCGCTTGCCGAGTTGACCGTCGCCAATGTGGATAGCGCCCGGTTGATCGGTTTCCTGAAGGGCCTCGAATTCACCAGCCTGACGAACCGGGTCGCGCGCGAGATCGGGACGGATGCTGCCAGTGTTGCGGCGTCAGCCGTGGTTGTTGACGGATGGGGAAGCTCCGGGGCGATATCGCAGCCGGAGGAAGGACCGTCGCTGACAGACGAGACTGGCGGCACGCAGACGATGGTTCCCGTTACGGGGGCTGTCGCGGCTGCTCCCCTCACAGATGACGCATTGACGCCTTTGCGGCTGGCCAAGCGCCGCGCCGAGACGATTGCCGGCCCAATCGATACCTCACGCTATGAAACCGTAACGTCGATTGATGCGCTGGAGCGCTGGATCGCGGGCGCGCGCGAACAGGGCTATGTCGCCTTCGATACCGAGACGAACTCGCTCGACGCCATGCAGGCGGATCTGGTCGGATTTTCGCTGGCGCTCGAGCCGGGACGTGCCTGCTATGTGCCGCTCCTGCATCGTGCCGGTGGAGCAGGGCTCTTCGACGAGGGACTGACCAAGGGCCAGATCCCCTCATCTGAAGCCTTGGTTCGTCTGCGTGATCTCCTGGAAGATGCGTCAATCCTGAAGATTGGCCAGAATCTCAAATACGACGCGCTGGTTCTCGCCCGGCATGGGATCACGATCCACCCGATCGATGATACGATGCTGATGTCGTACGTGCTTGATGCCGGACGGCAGGGCCACGGCATGGATGACCTGTCCAAGACATGGCTTGGCCACGAGCCGATCACCTACAAGTCGCTGACTGGCTCAGGAAAAGGCCAGATCACGTTTGATGCCGTTCCGATCGACAAGGCAACTGCCTATGCTGCCGAAGACGCTGATGTAACGCTGCGGCTTTGGCAATTGCTGAAGCCACGCCTTGCAGCTGAGCGCATGTCGACGGTTTACGAAACGCTGGAGCGGCCGCTGGTTCCGGTACTGACCCGGATGGAAGCGCGCGGCATTGCCATCAACAGCCAGATCCTGTCGCGGCTTTCAGGAGACTTTGCGCAGGGCATGGCGCGGCTGGAAGCGGAAATTCATGCGCTGGCCGGCGAGAGCTTCAACATTGGCTCGCCGAAACAGCTCGGCGATATCCTGTTTGGCAAGCTGAACCTGCCGGGCGCCAAGAAGACGCCGACGGGAGCCTGGGCAACAGGTGCCGACGTACTCGAAGACCTCGCGGCGCTTGGCCACGAATTGCCGCGTCGGATTCTGGAATGGCGCCAGATTGCGAAACTCAAGTCGACCTACACCGACGCCCTTCCGAGCTTTGTCAATCCGACAACCCGGCGCGTTCACACGTCGTATGCAATGGCCGCGACGACGACCGGTCGGTTGTCCTCGTCCGATCCGAACCTGCAGAATATTCCGGTACGCACCGAGGAAGGCCGAAAAATCCGGACAGCCTTCGTGGCAATGCCCGGCAACAAGCTGATTTCGGCCGACTATAGCCAGATCGAGTTGCGCATTCTCGCGCATATGGCGGATATTCCGCAGCTCGTGCGGGCCTTCGAGGATGGTGTCGATATTCACGCCATGACGGCGTCTGAAATGTTTGGCGTGCCAGTCGCTGGAATGGACCCATCGATCCGGCGTCGCGCGAAGGCCATCAACTTCGGAATCATCTACGGTATTTCGGCGTTCGGTCTTGCTAATCAGCTGTCGATCGGGCGGGAAGAGGCAGGTGCCTATATCAAGAAGTATTTTGAGCGGTTTCCGGGCATCCGCGATTACATGGAGGCAACCAAGGAAGCCTGTCGCCGCGACGGGTATGTCACGACGATTTTCGGTCGAAAGGCCCACTATCCTGAAATCCAGTCCAAGAATGCGGCGATGCGCGCTTTCAACGAGCGTGCGGCCATCAATGCACCGATCCAGGGATCAGCTGCCGATATCATCCGTCGCGCCATGACCAGAATCGAACCGGCGCTCGAGCAGGCGCGTCTCGCTGCATCCATGCTGTTGCAGGTGCACGATGAACTGATTTTTGAGGTTCCCGAAGGCGAGGTCGACAAAAGCATTCAGATCATTCGCTCGATCATGGAAGAAGCCGCATTCCCCGCAGTGAATCTCAAGGTGCCACTCAGAGTCGATGCTCGCGCCGCAAACAATTGGGACGAAGCGCATTGAGTCTGTTTTTCGTCGGTTCATAGTTAATTTTCAATCAAATAGTCAAAGGTGCAGGTAATAAGTACAATTATATTTTTATAAACCCTAATTTATATAAAGCACGAATCATAAAATTCAGCATCTCGATTATTACGTCGGTTTAACCTTCGCCATGTGAACGTGAATTGCTTCCAGAATGGGAAGTAATCGTTTTACATGGACAGGAGTCCGACAATGAGTGGTATCGTTCTTTCATCAGCCGTTCGCCAGAATCTGCTGGCTCTTCAACAAACAGCCGCAAACCTCGCAACGACACAAAACGACCTGTCGACTGGCAAGAAGGTCAATTCTGCCCTCGACAACCCGACAAATTTCTTCACCGCACAGGGCCTCGACAATCGCGCCAGCGATATCTCGAACCTGCTCGATGGTATCTCGAACGGCGTGCAGGTCATTCAGGCTGCCAACACCGGTCTGACGTCCATTGAAAGCCTTGTAAGCCAGGCCCAGTCGATCGCCGACCAGGCTCTGCAGACCTCGATCGGTTATTCGACCAAGTCGCAGTTCACCTCGGCTGCGATCTCGGGTGCGACCGCTTCGAACCTGCTCGGCACCACAACCTACACCGCTGGCAGCTTCACGGGCACGGCCGTCGACAACAACCTCGCATCACCGGTTGCCATCACGTCGGCAACGGCCCTGACATCGGCCACCCACGCCGATACGCTGGCCGCGACGCTCGCGACCGGTTCGCTGGTTGTCAACGGCCAGACGGTCACCTTTGCGGCGGGTTCGGGCACCAGCTCCTATGGCGCCACGGGCGGCACGATCTACATCGGTAGCGGCACGGTTGGCGATATCACAAGCGCCATCAATGACATCGCGGGATCGGGCACCGCCACCATCTCGTCGGGCTCCATCGTCCTCAGCTCCGGCACGTCGTCGACCGGTCTCACCATCGGTGGCACAAGCTCGATCCTGACCTCGCTCGGCCTGAATGCCGGCACGAGCTCGGGCCTCGGCACCAGCGAAACCGCGATCGCGGCATCCGGCACAA
>CAIYYN010000025.1 GCA_903930435.1 uncultured Hyphomicrobiales bacterium
AGCCCGGAATCGCTGGAGACGCGGGTATAGATCACGCAGCGGAGCCTTTGTTGCTGTTTTGGGAGCGGGGACTTCATGACCGCCTCCCCTGACGAGTGTCACCCATCGACATTTGCCCGCGCGGTGCCTTGGGTTTGACTGCCTCTGATGGAATTGGGCGCTTCGACATCGACGGCAGATTAGCTGTCGCCACAGTGCTCGACGCATGTTCAGCTGCACTGTCTCCAGGATCGCGGCGATCGCGGCGTTTGGCGCGAAGTCCGAAGAAGGCAGGTCCATTCCAGCTTGTGCCGGTGATTGCCTTGGCGATCTGCGAGAGGCTGCCGTAGGTCGCGCCCATCCAGGCAAAGCCACTCTCAACCGCCACAACCCTGTGCAGCTGACCATTGAACTCCCGCACGAACTCGGTGCCCAAGGCGACACGGCCCTTGGTCGTGACCGCCGGGACCCTCGGCACCGCAGGCTTTGACCATGGCTTGCCCGACGCTTCAGCCTTGGCGCGGGCCTTTAGGTCACTCTCGTGCAACCGGGCGAGCTGGCCAAGGAGCCGCACGGTCTCGGCATCGAGATCGCCGAGCACCTGCGCCTGCATGCGATAGGCAACGATGCGGAGGAGGAGCCAACGTGGCAGATGCGCCGGTGCTGTCTTGCGCAGGAGTTGCCGGTAGCGAACCCGAAGCTCAGGCAGGTCGAGGGCTTCCAACTGTTCAATCGGATCGGCGAAAGTTGATTGTGACGCGGGAGCCGCCGTCATCGCCCGCGGCGAAGCGTATTTTGATCTGGCCATGATCAGCACACCTCGACCGATGGATCGACAGGCCCGACACTGGTCTCACCGGCCGAGCGCAGGCGATAAACGCCACCGCGACCATCGACACCCCGCTGCAAGTCGATCGCATGTCCGTCGGCGCGAAGCCTCGAGAGCACAGCGCGCAGGCTGTGAGCCTGCCACCCGGTCTCGCTCACGATTTGAGCCATCCTGACACCATCCGGGCTCATCAAAAGTGCCAGCACGCGGTCGGGAATGGATTTGGCTTTGGCGGCCCGCCGATCCGTTGTTATCTGCCGCTCCGGCGAGAGGCCCTTTGACCGCAGTTTACCTCGCTTTGGTGCTTTCGCGGTCCGAACAATCTCAACCTCTGTGGATAGAACAGGTTGCTGCACCGGTAGTAGGGCGTCATTCACGCCAGCGACGTCGACCGTCGAACCAGAAACGGTTGTCGACGATGTGCCGACGCGATCGTCATCGGCACCACCAAGCGCCTTGGACGTCGCTCCACTCGCTCCATGATCAAGCCCGATCGCCTCAAGTCCGGCAGG
Source organism: uncultured Hyphomicrobiales bacterium (assembly GCA_903930435.1). Lineage (GTDB taxonomy): Bacteria > Pseudomonadota > Alphaproteobacteria > Rhizobiales > Ancalomicrobiaceae > CAIYYN01. The sequence continues at coordinate 1,321 of CAIYYN010000025.1, forward strand.
CGTCACGCGGTATCGCGATCTGGCGCCGCGCACATCGCCTCGATCATCATCATCCGTTTGCTCCACAGCGTCGCGTGCGATGAACCCAAGAGCTTCCAGATGGTCGATGTCGGACCGTGCGGCTTCAGCTCGATCATCATTCGCGTCAGAGTCAGGCAATATTCCGTCAGGTGATTGTGACGCGGCCGAGAGCAGAATCAATTCCCGGTCGCTGAGGTCCGATCCTGACGGCATATGGGCAAGGCTTGATTGCGGCGTCGGTGCCGGCTTCGGTTTGCGGCGGACGAGATTACCAAACATCGAAGAGACCTCCGTGAAGCATCGACAGCACATGCGCTGCCACTGCCTCAACCCCGCTTACCCCAAGAGTTCGCGAGGATGCTGGCCGGCGGTCGTCAACAACTATTGTATTAGCGGCATTCAAGACAAAGGCTTCAATGTATTTTGGATACGTCTCTCAACAATAGTGCTCGATATTCCAATTTAATCAAGTTGATCTTAAATTCATTTTTTATATTTTTTCAATCATATCGTCCATCGGTATGATAATCTGGCGCGTGATCACGGCGCTTGTATTTAATCTGGCGAATAGCTCTGCAAATGTCAGGACAGAGCGCATATCCGCTGGCCTGCCTGCAAGCGCTCCCTTGATGGTTTGCAAAAGTGACGCCTCCTCAAGCGTTACATTTTGCTTTTTGCCGTTGATCGTGGCCGGGAATTTTTGACCGAGCAAATTGTCGAGTGCCTCAACAGGATCGAACGTCTCGCGTTGCCGATGCCTTGCTAATTTGTCTAGTTCTCTGTCGAGTATCCGGTCGTTCTCAGCGCCATAACTGTAACTCTTCACATTTTGAGAGCGCTCCGACCGCTCAGATGGGAGCGTGCCCCCGTTAGACCGGAGAGTTCCATGGTCTATATTAAAAAACAGAATTTCCTGCCTCTGGGGGCGGCTTGCCAGTATCCGGTTCATTTTTTCGCGATGATTATGAAGCAGACGTAGCGACTTGCTGTCACCTCCAAGCGCCTGAGACTGAATTTGCGATATGACGGCTTCATAAGAGCTGATGGATTGGGTTTTGTTATTTTTGGTGACACGAACAGGCATCGCGAGGACACGGCCCATGATGTCATAGTAGCTATCACCATCCTGCGGATCTCGGGGCTTCATCTTCTTCGGCCGTCCCCTGGGATTGCCCGTCTCACCCTTCTTGAACTGGCCCGATTTCGGGGGCTTGCCGTAACCGACTTCATAGTCTGCCTCATCATCCGACTTGTTGTTGTCGGTGAGGCGGCGGGGTTTGCGTGGCTGTTCCATGATACGTTTCCGTCAATAAAAAAGGCGCGCCGGAGTGTCCGGTCGCGCCTGGTTGAGTGGGTCCGCGAGGATGCGGTCGCTGAGAGCTTCAGTGCCTCGCAGCCATTCTTGTTTCGTTCTTAGCGCGGCTTCCGCCGCGCAAAGGGGCCGCGTTATGCAGCGATGTCGGCGCTCGCGGTGCTGTCAGCGACGTCGTCAGGGATCCGGTAAACGAGTTCTGCGTCGTCCTTGGCAAAGGTCTCCCAACGCCGCAGGATCCGGTCACAATAGACGGGATCAATCTCGACGAGGTAGCCGCGCCGTCCGGTCTTGTGTGCTGCAATCACTGTTGAGCCTGACCCGCCAAAGATGTCGAGGATGATGCCGTTGCGACGCGAGCAGTCCTTGATGGCGTCGGCGATCATGGCGACCGGCTTGACGGTCGGATGCAGCGCCAGTTCTTCCAACCGGGCTGCACCACCGGAGTTCGCCCCACGATATTCCCACACATTCGTGCGGTAGCGGCCGTGTTGGCCAAGCTCGAATGTATTGATGTGCGGCGCAGTGCCGTTCTTGAAGGCGAAGATCAATTCATGGCGGGAGCGATAGAAGCTGCCCATGCCGCCATTGTCCTTGGCCCAGACGATGAGGTTCTTGAACTCGGCATAGACGGTGCCTGCCTCCATCATCTCGCCCATGTGCCGCCAGTCCATGCAGATGAAGTGGATCGATCCGTCGATCGAATGCGCGATCAGCCGCTGCATGCCTGTCCGCAGGAACGCGACGAACTCAGCCCTTGTCATCTCACCCGAGGCACAGGCGAATTCCCGATGCTTGACTGCGCCAAGCCCTGAGACATGACCGTCAATCGGTACATTGTAGGGCGGATCAGTGAAGATCATCTCGGCCTTCTCGCCATTCATCAGCGCGGTGAGTACCTGGCCGTCCCGCGCATCGCCACAAATCAGACGATGCTTGCCCAGCTGCCAGATGTCGCCCGGACGGCAACGGGTTTGCCCCTCGTCCACCGGCGGCAGCTTATCCGCCTTCGGGTCACCCTTTTCTTCCACCGCGCTGATCTCAATCAGCGTATCCACCTCGGCGATGGTGAAACCGGTAAGCTCGATCTCGAACGTTGGATCTGATGCCATCAGTTCCTTCAGCTCAAGAGCCAATAAGTCCTCGTCCCAACCGGCATTGAGCGCCAGCTTGTTGTCAGCGAGCACATAGGCACGCTTTTCACTCGCGGACATATGGTCGATTCGCAGACAGGGAACGGTCGTCATCCCAAGCTTGCGGGCTGCCTCCACACGGCCATGTCCGGCGAGGATGGTCATCTCCTCGTCGATCAGCACCGGGTTGGTGAAACCGAAGCGCTTGATGCTGTCGGCGATCTGGCCGATCTGTTTCTTCGAATGGGTGCGGGCGTTACGTGCCCACGGACGCAAGATCGCAATCGCGACCTCGAGGATCTCGTGATGTGTCATGACAATGTTCCTGATGAGGAAGCCCGCTCCGGCTCTCAAGCCAGACTGCGGGCACAAAAAAACCGCCACAGGCAAACGCCAGGGCGGTGGTTAGGGTCCCGAATTCAACGCACATCGCAAGATGTCACGAAGGTGATTCGTGAAGATACAGTGGCGCGCAACTCAAGATGATGCGTTTTTGACTGATTCCCACCGATCTTGCAAGTGGTCGATGCAAAACGGCGAAGATTTTTATTCCAGCCTCGAATCTTTGTTCGTCACTCGAAGGTTTGGAGACCGATACTTGCCTGATCCAACCCCGGGCTTGACAGCTTGGCGGCGGCCGCTTTCCCGGGATCGGACGTCCACTCACGTCCTGTAAGGGTCGTGCCTTATTTGCAGCGGTATGAGGCACGCATGGCGATTGTCGACAGTCTTATCTGACAAATACCATGGCGCAATCTTCACGAAAGGCGGAACAAGGCGGCAGGTGAGCCGAGAAGTACGGCGCGCTCTTGAGCATTCAGACCTAGATGGTTGGGAAGATCAAATGCCATGGCATAATTTGCAACGGTTTCGAACTGCGTATGCGGCCAGTCGGACCCCCACATCAATCGATCGAGTCCCAGCATATCCCGTAATATGGGCCAGCACGCGCTAGCAATGAATGCTCCCTCGGGACCGTTGCGGTAGGCTGCAGAGAGCTTGACCCAGAGTCGGCCGTTTGAACCTAGAGCAAGCAACCTGCGCCAATCTGGATCGGCCGCCCCGAGGCCTGGATCGGGTAGTGCGAAATGGTCGAGCACGACAGTCGCCCCCATGTCGAGAAGCTGCGCCACCAGAGTAAATGCCATTGAAGCGTGCTGTTGGATCTCGATCTGCCAGCTTCGATGGATCAACCGCTCGACAAAGACCCGCCAGATCTGGCTAGCAATGTCAGGTGTTGCCTGACCGAGAAGATTGAGACGGACACCGACGACGCCGGCCGCGTCCAGACGATCTAACTCCTCGCCGGCAGTTGTTGGATCGAGCACGCTGACGCCCCGAAGTCGGCCTTGTGCCGCGGCAATACAAGCAACTAGGTAGGAATTGTCGGTACCCAGGAAACTGGGCTGGACGAGAACACCATGTGACAATCCATACGTGTCAAGTACGTCGAGATATGAGTTCAACGAGGCGTCAGTAGCCGGCGTATAGCGGCGCCCTGCCGCCATTGGCAGATCTCTCAGGAAGACATGCGCATGCGTGTCGACCCTCACGTCAGATATTGGCAACATTGGTCACCTCGAAGCGCTTGCCGCGCGTTTCGGGAAGCATCAATACAGCAATAAGGACGAGCGAATAGGCGAGGGTGGCGTAGACGCCGATCGCCACACCAAGCCCCCAGTGGCTAGCCATCGCGCCGACTGCGAATGGGAAGGCCGACGAAACGACACGGCCGAAATTATAGCAGAAGCCGACACCCGATCCGCGCATGCCATCGGGATAAAGCTCGCTGAAAAGAGCCGCCATGCTCGCAGGAATGCCGGCCGAGAAGAATCCAAGCGGAAAGCCCAGAGCGAGCATCATATGATTGTCGAGCGGTGCGAAGATGTAGATGATCACGGTCACTATACAGGCCGCAGCAAAGACCGCGACATTGGCCCGCCGACCTACGCGGTCGCTGAGGATGCCGCTCGCGACGCAACCGCAAAAGAATGCGATAATGATGACAGCAAGATAGCCACCCGCACCGATGATCGAGAGGTGCCGCTCCTCGCGCAGAAACGTCGGTAGGAAGGTCGTCAGCGCCGCATATCCGCCGTGCGCACCCGCGCCGAACAGGCCACCGATCAGGGTCGAGCGCAGCACATCGCGGCGAAACACTTGCGACAGCGAACCTACGAGCGATCCTGCCTGTTTCGCGCCGATCCGCGCGGGCTCCTCTAAGTTGCGACGAATGTAGAGCACGAGGAGCGCCGGCAAGAGGCCAGCCGCGAACATCACGCGCCAGCCGATGTCATTCGGCAGCGTCGCGAAAACAATCGTACCGAGGACGACGGCGCTACCCCAGCCGACGGCCCACGCGCTTTGCACGGCCCCAAGCGCCTTGCCGCGATTTTCTGGGCGAATGACTTCAGCCATCAGGACTGCGCCGGCCGCCCATTCGCCACCAAATCCAACGCCTTGAATGGCCTTTAGAACAATGAGCTGCGTGAAGTTTTGCGCGAAGGCCGAGGCAAAGGACGCAAGTGCGAACCACAGGATAGTGATCTGCAATGCCTTCAGCCGACCAAAGCGATCGGCGAGCGCCCCGCCGAGCCAGCCGCCGAAGGCCCCGGCAAAGAGCGTCACCGAACCGATCGCGCCGGCTTCAGATTTCGTCATGGCGAGCGTCGTCAGAAGCACCGGAATCGCCAGCGCAAACATTTGCACATCGAAGGCATCGAGCGCCCAGCCGAGGAAGCAGGCCCAGAACGTCCGCTTTTCCTGCGGCGTGGATTGCGCATACCAAAGGCTCATGACCGTTTCCTCCAGGATTCTGATTTTTGTTATTTTGTTCAATCAGCGAATTTCGACGTGGTATCGGAAACGATCCGCCGGCCCGCGCGAGCGACGCCATTCAATCGGTTGACGGTCGGGATCGAAGGCTACACGCTCGATGACGATAAGCGGATCGCCGGCATCGCGTTTAAGGAGTCGCGCCTGCATCGAATTGGAGACCTCAACGGTCAGAGTTTCCTCGGCCGTCGCCACCATCTGTCCGCACCGATCTTCGTAGAGCGGATAAAGAAGGTCGCCGAATGTATCGGTCGGCAGATCCAGAAGGGTGGCAAAACGTGCCCTTTCGAGCCAGATTTCCTCAGAGAGCAGCGGCTCGCCATCGATCATGCGTAGGCGCGAGAGGTGGATGACGGGCGCGCCTTCGGCGATCCTGAGCGCCGAAGCTGCCGCTGAAGGAGCCGGCATCACTTCCCGGCGCAGGATACGGCTTTCCGGCACTTTGCGCTCCCCGCTCTCTGACTGAAACCGAAAGAAGCGGAAGAGCGACGAATTGAAGCGGGCGCGCCGCACATAGGTACCGCGTCCCTGCTGCCGGTCGAGAAGGCCCTCGCTGACAAGACGGTCAATCGCTTTGCGCACCGTGCCGACGGAGATGCTGTGCAGGGCAGCGAGCTCGCCCTCGGACGGAATGAGATCGCCGGGCAGCCAGTCCCGCGCTGCGATGCGGGCTGCGAGGTGATCGCGCAGGCGTTGATAGAGCGGCAGGCGTTCGTCAGCAGAGAGGTTTATCATATGAACATCTATATGAGTATATGATCTCTAAAACAAGATCCAACACGAACGGGAAGGGACTTTAAATTCAATGGGATATCATGCCCTCACGGGCAGCGGCGGCATAAGCTCCAGCGTCCACGCAAACTGCGATCAATGAGATTTTCTCGGTGGCTTGTACGCGAGGCATTCCCGAAGATCGTTGTTGAGGACGGCGGCCCGAACCCGAAGCAGGCGATCGGCGCCGCGCTTCGTCCATTGCATTTGCGGCTTCTTGACCATCCGTCGGGCCACCAGAGAATTGACCTCACACTCGAAAAGTGCCGTGGCGATAGGCCGACCCATCGATAACGGAGGCCGAAGTCGTTGATTGCGCCTTTGTTTTAGCGGACATAGGTAATCAAAGCGTGCGCAAGACTCAGCAGGCGCGTGGCTGAACGGTTGCTTACGTCTCGTGTTCAGTCTCGGCATTTGATGGAGTGGAATTAATCTGAATCTTTCGGGTTCGATCGTCCAGCACTTGCAGATGAATCTGCATGGTGTGAGGTCTTTGAAAGTCTTCAGGCGACTGTTCATCGTCAGTGCCCATGGGACAAAACAAGGCTTTTTCTGAGAGGAGAATTTCTGCTTCGGATGTTGTCCAACGTCGAGGTTTGGCAGGTGGGCAATGCCAAGGAGTTGCAGGCAGCGCTGCAACGACGACCGCGTCAGCAGCGGAACCCCTCGCTGCAATGCGCAAAGACAGCCGCCGAGCGGCAACAATGGTTGCCTCGTACTACGATATCAAACACCAAGCCAACTCTGGCCCAACACGAGAGATTAGACGCCCATTTCTCGCGACGCACACCAATTTTTGACAGAAGTTCGATTTCACGAATTGCTGCCTCGACTGATTGCCTACTTATTTCATAAGCCCAACGCCTCCGGTACATCGACCAGCATTTCCAGCACCATCTGGCCGTATGCCTTGCCTTGCGGATCGATCCGGCGCGACGCCATGCCGCCGCCGCCAAGCGCATTCTGGATCAGGAAATTGAAGGCATTGAGACCGGGGGCTTCAAAGCGCTCGACCGGTCCGTCTGCCAGTTGATCAAGTTGGGCCAGTATCCGCTCAGGCGTCAGGTTACGTCGAAGGAGCGGCACGAATTTCGGATCGCGCGCAATGATCGCCACATTGGAGGAATTTCCCTTGTCCCCCGATCGGGCAAAGGCCAATCGCGAAAGCGGGACGGTCACAGTTGGACCGTCCGGGATGACGCAGTCGGGAATCACGATGGGTTCGGATGCAAGGGGTTCCCCACCCAGCGGCACATCGACCAATTGCACTGGCCCTTGCGCCACCTGCAGGCGAGGCATTCCCAATGCCGCCTTGTCGATGAAGAAGGTGAACAGCCGCACCACGGGCGTCGCCTTCGGACGACCATTGTAGATGCCGGTGGTCCCAGGCGCGCAACTGAGGCCGATTGACCCAAGTTCGCGCGCAAAAATCTCCAGCGCATCACGGTTTGCGTGTTCTACCAATAGTCGCAACAGCACCTCGCGTGACGCCCGTCCGCGCGATTTTGGCCCATAGGACGCCTCTGCCCCCAGTGCTTCGATGTAGGTTGCCGAGAAATCCGGGATAGCCCGCTGGGCAAACAACATTCGGGCGCGAGCAATCAAAGTCTCTCCGGTCCGTTCTGCCTTGAGCGCCGCATCCGGTCCAACGATGGAAACTGTAGCGACCGCCCGGTAGCCATCCTGATAGGTCGCCGAGACCTTGTAAACCGAACTCGGAGCACGACCGCGCGCGCCGGAAACTTCGACCTGATCTGGTGCGATCTGCCGAAGTGTGACGTGTGAGAAGTCAGCGACCACATCAGGCAGCAGATAGGCAGCCGGATCGCCTATTTCATAGAGGATCTGTTCGGCCACCGACCCGGGCTCGATCAATCCACCTGTGCTGTCCGGCTTGCTGACGACAAAGCTGCCATCTGCCCGGCAGGTCGCAATCGGATAGCCGATGTTATGCCAGTCCGGAACGCGTTCCCAATCTGTGAAATTGCCGCCGGTTGCTTGCGGCCCGCATTCCAGGACATGGCCGACAAGGCTGCCTGCGCCGAGGAGATCATAGGCATCGCTTGTCCAGCCGAATTCATGCATCAGGATGCCGAGCGCGAGCGCAGAATCAGCACAGCGACCGGTGATGACTATATCCGCGCCCTGATCAAAGGCCGCCTTGATCGGCAAGGCACCAAGGTAAGCATTTGCCGTCAGCATTCGCTTGGGCAATGGTGCGCCGCTCACATGTTCGCGGACGGAGTCGCGCAGGTCGTCGAGGATTGGAATGAGGTCATCGCCTTCCACGACAGCCACGGTAAGCGACAGGCCAAGGTCCGCAACCGCCGCCTCAATCGCCCGCTTGCATCCGGAGGGATTGACTCCACCGGCATTGGTGGCCACGCGGACGCCCTTTGCCGCGAGTTCAGGTAAGACCGCCCTCAGATAAGCGACGGCATCTGGAGGAAATCCGCCATCGGGGTCTTTCATCCGGGCACGGGCCAGCAGCGACATAGAGACTTCGGCGAGGTAGTCCATCATCAGGTAATCGACGCCTGCCCTGATCAACTGACCGAAGGCCATCGGACTGTCGCCCCAGGCACCTGACGCGCCACCGATCCGGATGGTTTTCTCAGTCATCGGAATTCTCCTGCTGCCAGCGAGGCTTGCGACGTTCGTTGAAGGCGGCGAGCCCTTCGGTCGCGTCTGCGGTGAGAGACGTGACACTGATCAACGTTTCGGCAAATGCCATCGCCTCGGGGAATGCCATCCGCTCCATGGCGGCAATGGCGTATTTCCCTCGGCGAAGAGCGACGGGCGACATCAGCGCCAGCTTGCCGAGCAAGGCGTCCACCTTGGCATCGAGATCCTCAAAGGGCACGACCTGATTGGCGATACCGATCTCGTATGCGCGTGCGGCAGAGATCAATTCTCCCGTCAGGCACATTTCGTTGATATGCCGTGCACCGATGATGCTGCGCAGGAACACCAGCACCTGCATCGGAAAGACACCCACTTTCGCCTCCGGCAGACCGAAGCGGGCGTGGTCGGCGACAACAATCAAATCGCACAGCCCCATGAGTGCCATGCCACCTGCCACACAGTCGCCGTTGATCCGCCCCACCAGCGGTACGCCAAGCTCGCGCACATGCCGGGCAAGCTGACCAAAGTCGGTCGTAGGCTCTTCAAGACCGAGAATGAAGGTCCCCGTGCCGCCGCTCAGGTCTGCGCCCGCACAAAACGCCTTGCGTCCTGCCCCGGTCAGCACCACGGCGCGTATGGCTGGATCGAGGCCAACAATGGCTTCCTGAATGCCAGCCAGAACTGTCTTGTTCATCGCGTTGCGACGATCTTCGCGGTTGATGGTAATCCACAAAGCGGAGCCGCGTCGTTGCGTCAGGATATCAGTCATATCGTGGCCCTTAATAGGATTTCGGCAGGCCAAGCACGCGCTCGGCGATGTGGCAGAGGATCATTTCGCGTGAAACCGGGGCCAGTTGCGTTGCCACCATTTCCCGGAAATAGCGCTCGACGTGGTATTCGGCGGCGTAGCCCATGCCACCATGCGTACGGATCGCGCGGTCGCATGCCTTGAAGCCTGCGTCAGCCGCGAGATACTTCGCGGCGTTGGCCTGTGGACCACAGGGCTGACCGGCGTCGTAGAGTTCAGCGGCGTGCAGCGTCATCAATTCGGCGGCATAAAGTTCAGACCAGCATTCCGCGAGGGGGTGCTGGATCGACTGGTTCTGGCCGATCTTGCGTCCAAACACGACGCGTTCATTGGCGTAATCGACGGCCTTCTCCAGCGCTCGCCGCCCCATGCCCACCACTTCCGCTGCATTGAGGATGCGCTCAGGGTTGAGACTGTCCAGGATGTAGCGGAAGCCTTTCCCGTCCTCACCGATCCGGTTTTCGACGGGCACAATCAGATTGTCGTAGAAGACCTGGTTGGAGTTGACGGCGTGTCGGCCCATTTTCGGGATTTCGCGGATTTCGACGCGTGTGCGGTCGAGATCGGCGTAGAAAAGCGTCAATCCGTCAGTCGGCTTTTTGCACTCCTCAATTGGCGTCGTTCGGGCAAGCAGCACGACCTTGTCAGCTTGCTGGGCGGTGCTCGTCCAGATCTTCTGGCCATTAATCACATAATGATCGCCTTTCAGCACGGCACGCGTCTTGATCCGCGAGGTATCCAGCCCGGCATCTGGTTCGGTCACGCCAAAACAGGCGCGCGAAGTCCCATCGATGATCGATGGTAGCCAGGCCGCCTTTTGTGCTTCGGTACCGTGTTTGACGATGCTGTGCAGACCGAAAATATTGATATGAACCGTCGAGCAGGCAGCAAACGCTCCTGCAGAGCGACCAATCTCCTGCATCATGATTGCGGCTTCGGTGACGCCTAGTCCGGCACCGCCGTATTCGGTCGGCATGGCGATGCCGAGCCAGCCACCATCGGCGATCGCCTTGGCGAATTCATGGGGAAAGCTGTGAGTGCGATCCTTCTCAGCCCAATAGTTATCATCAAAGCGGTCGCATATTGCCCGCACTGCATCGCGAATTGCGGCACGCTCGGATGTCGTTGCCAGGGGCTCAAACTGGTTCACGCTCAATTCCTCTTTTTGCTTCGCAATACCGAACAGTTTTTCTCATTTTTAGTCAGGTGCCACCAAACAATCCTATTAAATGCGTCGTGTTGACACTAACTTTGGCGTATACTATTTCGAGACAGCGAAAAGGTAGATTATGTCAAAGATAGTTGAACGCGTTCTGGACTTGTTGGAGCTGTTTGCCACCGAGAAGCGCCCATTGTCGCTTTCGGAAATAGCGAAATTGCAGGGGATCGCAGTCTCCAGCTGTCACGATGTGCTGCAGGCGATGCAGGCGCGCGGCTATATCTATGAACTGGCACCGCGCGCTGGCTATTACCCCACGCAACGACTTCGCTTGCTCGGGGAGGTGATCAGCGAAAACGATCCGGTCATTGCGCGCGCCGATCTCCTGTTGCGATCCTTGCGCGACACCCTTGACGAAACAGTGCTCCTCGCCAAGGTGAGTGGTCACAACGCGATCTATCTCCTGGCCTTCGAGGCGAGCCATCCCTTGCGCTTCATGGTCGATGTCGGTCAGCCGATCCGCAGCCTGCATGCCACGTCGGCAGGCAAGGCTTTGCTTGGCAGCCTTGAAGATGCTGAACTGGACACCTGCCTCAAGTCTCTCAAGCTCCCGGCTGCGACCCCAAACACACTCACGTCTCGTACCGCCTTGCGCGAAGACATCGAGAAGGGCCGAACGTCTGGCTGGTTTCTGAACGATGAGGAGAGCATGGAGGGCGTAACGACGATTTCCGCGAGTTTTCGCTGGAATACGGCAGTCTATATCGTCACTGTTGCTGGTCCGAGCGCCCGCGTCCGGCCTCGACTTGGTCATGCCGCTGGCCTGCTGACCAGTCTCTGCCAGATGCTTGAGATGCGACCCGAACCGCTCAGGCGCTAACGTCATTTTGCTGACCCTCCGCCCAGAACTTCCGCGTTGTGTTCGCCAAGATTGGGTGCCAGTCGGCGGATATCGGCCGGTGTGTCGCTGAAGATCACCGGGAATTTTGTCACGTTTACTGCCCCTTCCGTCGGATGCTGCACGGTCTCGAACAAACCGACCTCATTGAGATGCGGATCATCAAACAGGTCTTGCAGCGAGTTCACGGGACTGGCCGGTATATCGATATCGGTCAGGACAACCAGCCATTCGGCATTGGTACGCGCCGGCAGTTGGGAGGCCAGAAACTCGCCAATTTGCTGGGCGTTCAGGTTGCGGTTTTGTGGCGTGCCGAAGCGCTCGTCGCGATCGAGAAGGTCGGGGCAGCCAACGAGCGCGGTAAAGGATCGCCAGTGCTTGTCTGTGTAGACGACGAGTGAAAGATACCCGTCCTTCGTGGGATAAGGTCCCCGCGTCGTCGCCAGTATCCGCCCATACCCGACAGGTCCGAGCGAAGGTTCAAACGCATGGCCACCCATGTGATCGGCAAGGACGAACTGCGCCATTGTCTCGAACATCGGCACTTCGATGGCCTGTCCCTGACCAGTGCGCCCTTTGTGGACCAGAGCTGCCATGATGGCATTCGCAGCATAGAGGCCAACAATCCGGTCGCACATATTGACGGGCGCGTAGCGTGGCTTTCCATCGATTGCGCCGAACAGCCCGGCAATTCCTGATGCAGCCTGCATCAGGTCGTCGTAGACTGGCTTGCCTGAGTGCCGCCCTGCCGACCCATAGCCGACTGCTGCACAATAGATCAGGCCGGGATTGATCGCCCTCACACTGGCATCATCGAGGCCAAGTCGCTGCAGCCCGGCGGGGCGGACATTGGTCACCAGTACATCGGCCCGCTCGACAAGGGCGAGCACGCTGGCCTTGTCATCCACGTTCTTCAGATCAAGCATCACGCTGCGCTTGTTGCGGTTGGCCTGCAGGAACATTGGCCCCATGCCGGGATTGCGCCACGGCCCAATCAACCGCATCGAATCGCCGCCGGGCGTTTCGACCTTGACCACATCAGCCCCGAGATCACCGAGCATCTGCGTGGCGGATGGCCCCATGACAACGGTCGTAAGATCGAGCACCCGCACGCCGCGCAAGGGGCCACTTGCCGGGATCGAATCGTCCGGCCAAATCTCGGGTGCTTGCTGCAACATGACGACTGAACACCCCTTGAACAATTTCGCATTAACGTACATAAATTCGGTATAGCGATTTTCTTGATCGTTTTTTGTCCCATGTCAAGCGTCCGTTGGTACTCTGTCAGAGCGTCAATTTTCGCTTGACAGACACAGAAAATTGCCTTGAGCTTCGGTATCGCGCAGAAAATTTCGCTATCACGTGAAAATGCGAAACGGCGACGGCGCATCGCAAGGTGCAGTGGGAGGATAATGACAATGAGCGTCCAGACTACGCAGACTGCTGCGGTCAGCATCGACGAGAATGGCGCACGCATCATGCAGCGAGTGACGTTGCACCTGATTCCGTTCCTGCTCGCCTGCTACTTCATCTCGTTTCTCGACCGGGTAAATGTCGCCTTTGCCGCCTTGCAGATGAACAAGGATCTGGGCTTCTCGCAGTCAGTCTACGGGTTGGGATCGGGGCTGTTCTTCGTGACATACTGCCTGTTCGAGGTCCCATCGAACAGGATGCTTGGCCGAGTCGGTGCGTCGCGCTGGATTGCGCGGATCATGTTCACCTGGGGTATTTGCGCGGCGGGGCTTGCGTTCGTCGTCGGACCCTACAGTTTCTACGCTGTCCGACTGCTGCTCGGTGCAGCCGAGGCTGGGTTCTTTCCCGGCGTTTTGTATTTCCTGACGTTATGGTTCCCGGTCGCCTATCGCAGCCGGATCATAGGCATGTTCATGGCGGGCGTTGCCATCAGCGGCATCGTCGGCGCACCCTTGTCCGGGTTCCTCCTGTCGCTTGATGGCCTGGCGGGTCTGCGGGGCTGGCAGTGGCTGTTCATCATTGAGGGCGCGCCCGCGATCCTGCTGGCTCCGCTTTGCCTCGTGCTGCTCAAGGATTCGCCTGCGCAGGCGGGTTGGCTTGCCGAAGCCGATCGAACATGGCTGATGCGGACCCTTGCCAATGAACACGAAGCATCGGATGTCAAGCACGGTGACAAGTATTGGCTCGTCGTGTTCGATCCGCGCGTTCTGTTTCTTGCCCTGATCTATTTCACCAATGTCTGCCTGATCAACGGTATCCTGTTTTTCCTGCCCATGATTGTGAAGAGCTTTGGGCTGAGCAACACGCAGACAGGATTTGTATCTGCAATTCCCTCACTTTGTGGCTTGTTCGCGGTGGTCTGGTGGGGACGGCGCAGTGACAAGATCGGCAATCGCCCGCTTGCTGCGGGCATTGCCAACGGTCTGGCAGGACTCGCCCTTCTGGCTTCGGTGCTGGTGGCTGATCCCGTCGTGCGCATCGCCTGCGTCAGTGTTTCATTCGCCGCGACGCTGTCGTTCACGGCTCCGTTCTGGTCAATCCCACCCGCCTTGCTGAGTGGCCCCGCCCGTGCTGCCGGCTATGCCGCAATCAGCTCGCTTGGTGTATTGGGCGGTTTCGTTGCACCGACCATCATTGGCTATCTGAAGGACGTGACAGGTGATTTCCGTCTCGGCCTCGGCATCGTCGCCATTGCCGCAATCGTCGCAGCGGCTGCACTCCACACAATCGGTGGCCGGATGGTGCGTGCCGCCGAGACCCGTTCCGCCTGATTTGCTGCAAGGATCCTGACTCATGACCGAGAAATCCCCCTACGTGATCCGCATCGAGGATGTTGAACCGTATAGCCCCGCCAACCATACCGGTACGAAGAATTATCGGCTCATCGGGCCAAAGGTGAATGGCGCCAAATACATGGAAATCGCCTTGGGCGACATCGAGCGCAATGAGGGGTCACCTGCCCATGCGCACCCCGATCTCGAACAGGCGGTCTATATCCTTGAAGGCGAGGCGATTGCCGGGATTGACGGGGTTGATCATCACGTCAAGCAGGGCGACATGATGTTTTTTCCACCCCAGGTGTTTCATTCCATCAAGGTACTCACTGAACGGATCAAGCTGCTCGTCATCTATTCACCACCCTACGGCGAAGACCCCGCAAAATTGATCCATCCAAAATGAGACCCCTGTTTCGTCAAACGCTGCGGGTACTTCTGCTCGCACTTCTTGTCGTCGCGGCCTCTGTCGGGGCAGCGACTGCCCGACAGGTGATCTCCCTCAACGCCGATTGGCGTTTCAGGTACGAGCCCGGCATTGCACTCGAGGCGGTCGTCGAACCGGGATTTGTTGACACGGATTGGCAACAGGTCACTGTTCCGCATACCTGGAATGCTGAGGATGGCCAATCGACGTCGGAGAGCTATGCGCGCGGGCACGGCGTCTATCGCAAGATCTTCAAAGTCCCCGATCATAGCGGAGGTCAGCGGGTACCAAGCGCTATTCATCTAAGGCAGAAAAGACCTGGGCAGAATGTTCGAACAGTTGCGGGCTGAGGCGACCGCCACGAATCCCTCACGTCCGACGATCCAGGCCAATATCGGCGACCGCTCCGATTTCAATGCGAAAGACGGTTTGGCCGCACTCAACCGCTATTACGGTTGGTATGAGCCAAACATGAACAAGCTGCTCACTGATGCTGCCGAATGGCACGAGAAGCGACCGGATCAGCCGATGGCACTCAGCGAATACGGCTTTGGTGCGTCGACAACCCAGCACACCGATGATGCGCGTGTGATTGCTCCGGAAAACCTCGTTGCCATCGCGCGCGGCAATTTTCCGGATTTCATGCCTGAAGAATATCAAGCCTATGGACACGAGCAGATCTGGCACCGGATCATGCAACAAGACCAGTTTTTTGGCACCTACGTCTAGGTAATGTTCGATTTCCCCTCCGCCGGGCGACGCGAAGCGGACTACCTCGCTGAGGGCTTCAGCCTTAATAACAAGGGGCTCGTCAGTTACGACCGACAAACCCGTAAGGACGCTTTTTATTATTACAAGGCTCAGTGGAATCCGGAAAAGATGCTGCATCTGACCGGTAAAAATTACACTGAACGCAGTTACAAGACGACCGACGTGAAGGTCTATACCAACCTGTCGGCTGGCTCGTTGCATTTGCGGGTCAATGGCTCGGAGATCAGGGTGCGACCGCAGTGCACCGAGATGGTCTGCATCTGGCGCGAGATCGGACTAGATCCGGGGCACAACCTCATTCAAGTCGAGGGTGACAGCGACGGCAACACACTCACCGACGCCGCCACATGGAACCTTGAAGACCGATCGGGTGCTTACCGCATTCGCGTCGGATCCTTCATCCCGATGACCGGTTTTCAGGGCGCGCGTTGGGGGTCGGACAGTTTCCTGACCGAGGCTTCACTCGCCAATAGTGCAATGACAGGCAACAAGCGGTCGCTGCCAATGGCCGACGCCTTGAAGATTTCGGACAATTTGCCGCGTCTGCGCAGGGTTGTCCGGCAGGCTTTTGTCTCAAATGAACCAGAACCGCAAACGCCAGACTTGTTCATGAACTACCGCGAAGGCAGTTTTGCCTATGACATTCCGCAAGCTCGCGGCCTGCGTTATCTCAAGCTGAGCTTCTTCGAGCCCGATGAGAAGGCTGTGGCTGGCGCGCGCCGATTTCGTATTCTTGTCAATGGTCAGGTGATCGAGCCGGATTTCGATATCTTCAATGCGGCCGGAAATGCTGCGCGCCGGGCAGTCGTGAAGGACTATGTGATCAAGGGTGACAGCGATCGCGCCTTGATCAGCTTCGAACCGCTCG
>CAIYYN010000026.1 GCA_903930435.1 uncultured Hyphomicrobiales bacterium
ATCCGCAAGGGTCAAGAACCAATGGGCGTTCAGACATTCCGCTCGTAGACGCCCGTTGAACGCTTCGATGTATGCGTTATCGGTAGGCTTCCCCGGTCGGGAGAAGTCCAGCGTGACGTTATTTGCATAGGCCCAGAGGGCGAGATCGCGCGAGACGAACTCGCTGCCCTGGTCGACGCTGATTGACTTCGGATACCCGACCATGGCGCATACCCGATCGAGCGACCGAACCACGTCTTCTGCTCGATAGCTGAACCGGGCATCGACGACCGGTGTAAATCGGCTGAATATGTCGACGGCCGTGAGAATTCTGATCTTCTTCCCGGTAGCCAGCTGATTATGAACGAAATCCATTGGCCTGCTGCCGGTTTCGTAGACACCCACTTAAGCTAACCGAGCTTTCTGCTCGAACTCGGCTGGGCTGATATAGCCCAGTGACGAGTGCCTGCGCACTATGTTGTAGAAGCGCTCAATGTAGTCGAACACGTCTGCCCTCGCGGCATCGCGTGTCCTTTACACCTTGCGCGCAGTTCTCTACGTCTTCATAGACGAGAAGAAGCTCTCCATCGCCGCGTTATCCCAGACGTTGCCTGATCGGCTCATCGAGCAGGTGATGCCATTGTCGCTCATTAGCCGCTGGAACTGTTCGCTTGTATATTGGCTACCCTGATCCGAGTGGTGCAGCAGAGCATCTGGCTTGCCGCGCCGCCAGATCGCCATGATGAGCGCATCGGCGACCAGTTGCGCCGTCATCTCGGCTTTCATCGACTAGCCGATCACCCGCCTGGAATAGAGATCAATCACCGCAGAGACATAGAGCCAGCCTTCGGCTGTCCAGATATACGTGAAATCGGCGATCCATTTCTGGTTTGGCTGATCGGCAACGAATTGCCGGTCAAGAACGTTCGGGGCAATCGACGATGCCGAACGTATGCCATCATCTTTCGGCAGTCCTCGCCTTCTCGGTCTGGCACGTAGCGCCTGGGATCGCATCAGAGGTTCAATCCGATGCAGACCGCAGTCGACACCCAATGACAGAACATCTCGCCAGACACGCCGCGCGCCATAGGTCCGCGCGCTGCCCATGAAGCTTGCGCGGACCTTCGCACCGATCGCTTCGTCGTCCCGGTGACGCTTGCTCGGAGAGCGCCTCAACCAGGCGTGAAAGCCCGACCGCGACAGTCCGAGCGCCGCGCACAGCCACGCGACCGGCCAGATCGACCGGTGCTTCGCGATGAAAGCGAACTTCATGTCACTTCCCTCGCGAAGAAGGCTGCGGCCTTCCTAAGAAACACAGTCTCCAGCCGTCATTGGTGCCAGCTCATAGCCCATGGACCGGGCGCGACGCTGGAGGTTTGCAATGACGCGACCGCGATGCCGTTCATCGTAGGCCGCAGCTCCTGGGTCCCGATAGACCATTCCAAATCGTAACGCATTGTAGAACAGGACTGCAATCTTCCGCGCCGTCGCTGTCACTGCTTTCTGCTTACCGATGCGCCCTGCCAACCGTCGGTAGAACGCACCGAGGGCAGTGTCACTTCGCCCGATCGTGGTCGCAGCCAACCGCAACAATGCTGCCGCTCGACTGGAAGAGCGACGAGTTCGTGACGACAGCACTTTGCCTCCGGAGATCTTGTTGCCGGGTGCGAGGCAGAGCCACGATGTGAAGTGCTTGGCAGAGGGCCATGCCCTCAGATCCGTTCCGCATTCGCCGATGAGCTTTAGCGCGAGCGAGGAGCCGAGGCCGTGAATTTGGGTCAAATCTGTCCGGGTGAGACCGTAGAGTGCAGCTCGCACATCGAAGGACGGTGCATTCGTCTGTTTGGTCTTCGTCCGGACCTTTGGTAGCGGCGGGAGCGGCGCGTCGGGGTCCACGGTCATGGAAGCAATCGACGCTTCAAGCTTGCAATCACATTCGAGCATCTTCGCCTGATAGAAGTCGTAAAGCTCTAGTGACTGGAAAAGGCCAAACACATGTTCATCACGATCATTGCCGATCAGGGATGCTCTGATTGTTTCGACAGACGAGTGGCAGCGAACATCACGTAACGATGCCATAACGTCGGGATCGCGCTCGCCGGAGACGATTGCACGGATGATCTTCATGCCCGTCACGCCGGTGATGTCGGAGACGACATGGTGGAGCTGTAGGTTCATCTCCATCAGGGCCTTCTGCATGTGCTGGATATGAGCTGCCGCATACTCGACCAGCCGTTCTCGCTGGCGCAGATAAGCACGCAGCGTTGCGACTTGTGCGTTCGACCTAAAACTCCCGCGCAGCAGACCATAGGAATGCAACTGATGAAGCCACGCCGCATCGCTAACATCGGTCTTCCTGCCTGGGACGTTCTTTGCATAACGCGCGTTGACCAGGATCACCTCGAAGCCGTGCTGCTCGAAGATCTCGAAGGCCGGTATCCAGTAAACACCGGTCGACTCCATCGCCACGCTAGTGACACCGCAGGATCTGAACCAGGCGGCGAGATCATGCAAATCGTGGGTAAATGTCCCGAATGAGCGGATCGGCATATCGGCACAATCCGGATTGACCGCAGCCATATGCATCGTGGACCCGATGTCGATGGCCGATGCTCCAGGGTTCATGCGGGTGAGGTTCTCCGGCATAGATGAACTTGTCTTTGGCATGGCGTCTCCTTCTCTGGATCGGGAGGGGCTGGGCCGAGCAAGTTCGTCATTTTCCTAACCGGGATCGCAGCTGAAACAGCGTCACCACTCTCAAGTCCGCAACAGCCCATGTGCCACGTTTTTTACCGGGGTCGATCGCCTCCAATAAGCAGTCGGCAACTCCCCTCCGGCAGCCAGCGTACCACAGCCTGTTTCTACCGCACACAGGCGGACCAAAGCCCATGATCGTTTTTTAGGATGTCACGCTCCGCCTTGAGCTTGGCGACCTCCTTACGAAGCCGCGCGATCTCGGCTTGATCGGCCTTCATCTGCCCATTGCCAGGAAAGGCTTGGTCGGGCTCTGCCGAAAACTCCCTGACCCATTTGCGC
>CAIYYN010000027.1 GCA_903930435.1 uncultured Hyphomicrobiales bacterium
AAATGCAGTGCGATCTTCTTGAATTGCTCGTCCGAAAGCCAGAAAAGGTCCCGATTCATCGCAAATCTCCTGTCGGAGATTTTGAATCACATCCTGCAATCAACGAAAAGAGACTTTATGGGTCTGGAGCCTAAGACCAACGGCCCTCTTGATTGACCGATTTGCGCCCAATCTCGCATGCCGATTGAGGTTATGACGAATGGTCGATCGGTCAGATTGTTCCATGCTTCGCATGCGGCATCGACGATTTCGGCGCAGGTTTCGAAGACCCGGTTTGAGAGCCAATTGGCGCGCATGTACTGCCAGATGTTTTCGATCGGGTTCAATTCGGGCGATTTCGATGGCAACCGTATGAGCCTCATGTTCTTGGGAACTTTGAGCTTGTCGGTGGTGTGCCAGCCGGCGCGGTCGAGCAACAGGAGCGCATCGGCCCGCTTGGCGACGTTTCGGCTGATCTCGCCGAGGTGCTTTTGCATGGATTCGGTATTGGCGAACGGCATGGCGAGCGCGGCACCGACGCCGCGCCCGGTCCTCCCCAAATCAGGCAATCAGATCAGACCAAAAATGGGAATCCCAAAACATGAGCCAGATTCAATGGCCGTTGATATCAGGGCCTTTTCTCTCGAAGAGACGAGTTTCGGACGGCGTTGGTCTGTGCCGTAGGTGTCTTAAAAAATGACATGAACTCTTGTTCAGATCGCTGATAGACCCGGTCAATCTATCAGTCGCCGTTTCATCATAAGTACGTTATACATACGGGACGTGTGCAGTTGAGCGGGATCACACCAGCTTTGTTTCAATATCGAGCTTGTCGTAGCCCTTGGCCTTATAGACAACGACGGACAGCAACCAACTCAGCACGAAAATCCCGATGATGATGTAGCCGAGCGTGCCGAAATTATCGTTGATGGCCCCGATCGCGCCCCAGAAACCACCACCGTCTGTGAGACCAAGCTGATCGCCGATCAGATTCAAGGTCTCCAGCCCGCCCACGACGACAGCAACCGCGACCGAAACGGCCGTGATCGAGATATTGTAATAAAGCTTGCGGATCGGCTTCATATAGGCCCAACCATAGGCGCCGAGCATCAGGATGCCGTCGGTCGTATCGACCAGCATCATGCCGACGGTAAAGAGCACCGGGAAGACGAGGATCGTCGAAACAGAGCCGCCATGAGCTGCTTCGGCGGCCGAGATGCCGAATAGCGCGACTTCCGTTGCCGTATCGAACCCCAAGCCGAACAGGAATCCTACCGGGAACATGTGCCAACTCTTGGTGACGATGCCGAAGACCGGACGGAAGATCCGCGCCAACAGCCCCCGGCTATTGAGAAGAATGTCAAAATCCTCCTCCGCGAAGGGTTGGCCGCGCTTCACCGCTTGGAAAGTCTTAACGACAGACACGAGCAAGATGACGTTCACGGCCGCAATTGCGAACAGGAAGAGCGCCGAAACGCCGGTGCCGACAACGCCACCGATCTGCTTCAGCGACTCAAAGCTCGTTGCGACCTCGGTGGCTGCGAAGGCCACCGCGACTGACAGCGCGACTACAACGGCAGAATGCCCCAGCGCAAAGAAAAATCCGACAGCAACGGGCCGTTGACCCTGCTGCATCAGCTTGCGCGTCACATTGTCGATTGCCGCGATATGGTCGGCGTCGACCGCATGCCGAAGACCGAATGTGTAAGCGAGAAATGCCGTGCCCATCAGGACAGGCTGATCGTGCAGCACAACATAGGCCCAGATCCAGGCCGCGATATTGAGCGCGATCAGAAAGGCATAAATGCCGGTGACGCGGGCTTTCAAGCCTTTGTCACCATTGGCAAGACGTTGGAAAAACGAATCGAGCATGAGATCCTCGCATGCTGAGGTTGGGTTAGACCAGCGCAATCAAGGACATGCCATTCAGACGAAAGGTATAGATCATTCTGACACCCTGCCCAAGATCGGCTGCGCGGTTGATGGCAGGTCTCCTGACTTGCGGGTCAATGACTTCAGCCGATCTTCCCAGGGCCGCGCGGCTCCAGTGATCATTGGTGGCGTCGTCTCGTCGCTTACAGTTGCGGGTACAGTCGCGGCATTGGGCATCGCTGCCCGCACCGCGTTCCCTTTTGATCCTCGAAAGGAACCATCAGCCCGGACTATATTCGAGCGATCAAGACGACGCAAGTTCGTTTGTGGGCTCGATCAGGTGAAAGTCCATGGCTCCTCGGTCCGACCTGATCGGACACTCACTTGGAAATAATCACGCCTTTTCCAGTGTCCGGATGGAAATCGGCGAAGAATGGAAAGCTTCCAACCCCCAGCGGCCGCATGCGAATTTTGACCGTGCTGCCGGCAGGTACGACTTTCTCCAGCGCAGGCAAATGCATTTCAAATTCGTCTGGCGTTGCGTCGAGATTGGTCACAACGAGCATCACCTGCTTGCCCGTGGGTACGACGACCTCGGACGGCGAGAACTTGTGATCCTTCAGCGTGATGGCGATCTCCGGCAAATCTTCGGCGACGGCCAACTGTCCGAACAGAACACCCAATCCCAGTGCAAGCGACAAGCAACGAATAATGGCCATCTCGGCCTCCTTGACTGAATTTGCGCGGTGCGAAGCCGCCATGCTGTCGCGGCCGTCATGCGGTCTCGAACAGGCGCGCGCCCAGATACTCGCCCTTTTCCACGCCCCGCGGACAGGCGAAATGGCCGCCACCGACGTTGGTGACGAACTGGTTCATCATGTCGAAGCGCGACATTTTCTCGAAGATCGGAATGAACGACGCGCGAACGTCGCGCTGGTAGCCGACGAAAATCAGCCCGGCGTCGAATTCCATGCCCTGCTTCCAGGGTGGCCAGCGCTCGGCGATGACATTGGCACCGTCGTTATAGGAGTAGGACCGACGCAGGATGACATTGCCGTCAAGCGCAGCCTGATGCGCCAGACGAACATGAGAGTTTTCCGGGATGATTGGATTGCCATCGGAGTCATTGGCCGCAAGATCGACTGGATCGAATTCGTGTTTGCCCGTCAGCGGCGCTCCAGACTTTTTCTGTCGGCCAAAGGTCTGTTCCTGGAACGAGACCTTGGTGCGATCCCAATGTTCAAGCGCAATCCGGGCGCGGCGCATGACCATATAGGAGCCGCCCTGCATCCAGTCCGGCGCCTCGGCACCCGCCCAGATATGTTGATCCATGAGTGCGGCATCGGACGTATTGGGATTGCCGGTACCATCCTTGAATCCCATGAGATTGCGCGGTGTCTTGCCCGGGCCATAGTCCGAGCCGAAGCCGGATTGCACCCATTTGATCTCCGCCAGACCGTAGGCGAGCCGCGCCAACTGACGAACAGCATGGAAGGCAACCTGCGGATTATCGGCGCAGGCCTGGATCAGAAGATCGCCGCCGGTGCGGGCGGGAATGAACTGATCGCCCGGAAAATGCGGCAGATCAACAAAGGCGTCCGGCCGCTGCCTGGCGAGACCGTAACGATCCTTGCCGTCCTTTTCAAACATCCCGAGACCGAAACCGAAGGTCAACGTCAGTTTCGAGGGCGAAAGGCCGTCGAGATCAGCTGGATCCGGCTGGGCCTCAGAATCGCCCTCTGCCGGAATGTCGACCGGTTCGCCAGCCGTCAACCGAGCTGAAGCCTCCGTCCAGGCTTGCATCAGCCTGACGAGATCGCTGCGCTTCGAAGTCGCCAGATCCAGCGCGGCGATATAGGTAAAGGTCTGTGCTGGCGTGATGATGCCGGCCTGATGTCTGCCCCGGAACGGAATGATGTCGGGCGAAGGCGCTTGCGCCACGATCTCTACGGCCGGCGTCTCCGTTGCCCGTGCGATCGGCGCCACGGTCGCGGCCGCCGCGATGCCGGCGACACCGGTAAGAAATCCGCGTCTTGTGGCTGGTGCCTTGGTGTTGGTCGTGCTCATGGCGTTGCCTTCATCAACAGGTTCGTGTCATCGGCGACGTAATAGAAGCTCTTTCCGTCGGGTGCCATTGCGAGCCCAAAGAGATCGCCATTGCCAGGCGGCGATTGCGCTTGATTGCTGTCGATCCATTGGGCAGCGAGCTGCTGGCCGGATGCAGGATCGAACTCCACGACCTGTCCGTTCTTGCCGTTGCAGGCGAGAATATGGCCGTTGCCGGTGGCAGCAAGGGCCAGCGGTTGCCGCAATTGGCCGTCCTGGGTGACGGTCTTGCCGGTGCCGGCACTGGCGCTGCGGGTCGATGCGTCCGGAATGGCGACGATGCGGTTTTCCAGCGCATCGGACACATAGAGGGTCGAGCCGATCAACGCGAGCCCGGTCGGGCCGATCAAAAACACATCCTTGTCGGCGCGCTCGGCAAACCCGCTCGCGACAATGGTCTGGCCGGTGACCTTGGGCGGCGCATTCGGTGCGATCGCCAGATTGATGCGTAGCACGTTGGCCTTGTTGAGGATGACTGGTTTGCCGGTGGCGGGATCGATCTTCTCCGGTCCCGGCAGGTCGAAGCCGGACATGCTGACGAAGAGCGTCGCCGTTGAGCCATTATCGATCACGGCCATATTGCCCCAGGGACCGTTGATATGCGATCCGGACCAGACGGTGACGAGCTTGCCGTTGCTGTCGAGCACCAGCAGGCAACCGGCTCCCTTGGTCCGCGTCGTACCGTCGGTTGAGGGCGTCGAGCCGACGATGACCCAGCCGCTTGAAAGCATCGTCATGGCGGTCGTCAGCCCGATGCCACCAGGACATTGCGGCAAATTTTGCGGGATTTTCGCAAAGAGCGTCGTGGCGTGCGTCGACGGATTATAATCGATGATCGTGCCGCCGGTGCCCTGCAGGTTCGATTGATTGTTGAAATTGTCGACGAGTATGTCGCCCTTTTGGATCTTGCCGCTTGAGGCCGGCGCGACAACGACAGCATAAGGGTTCAGGTCGCCATTGTCGGTGATCGTCGACGTGACCGTCGTGTGGTGATGCAACCCGGCAAGCACTGTGTCGGCGCGGGCTGCGCCCATCAATCCGCCCAGCGCTCCAAGCCCGATGAGCGCAGCCAAAACTCTGGTTGTTTGCATAACTATAGTCCCTCGCAGATAAATTTCCGGAATTCGGTCTCAGAACGTGATGTTGCTCCGCACGCCAAACACGAGTTCGTTCTTCACGCGTTGCATCGGATTGCTCGTGTTGATGATCCCGCCGCCGGGATTGAACACATATTGCACATCAGGTTGTACCTGCAGCCAGGGCGTTGCCTGATACTGGTACGTCGTCTCCACGAAGCTTTCCGTATGCCTGACCGTCGAAAATACGCCCTGATTGAGCGCCTGCGTGTCGAGATCCAAGCCTGTCGCCGAGTTGCTTACCCGCGCCACGCCGAAGCCGAGTCCAAATGTATCGTCATCGCGGTTGGGCAACGGCTCATGCACCGTAAGCCCGCCATTGACGCTGAAGCTGACGAGGTTGCGATCCTGCAGTGGCGTGAACATTGGCCGCAAGAACACATTGATGTTCTGATCCGGATCCTTGTCATTGCGCCAGATCATCTGGTCGGCGACAGCATAAAAAGCGTAATTGCCGCGATGGCTCACCGCAACGCCATTGCTCGCCGGATTGGCAAGCGACAAACCGTCCGTGCCATAGCGCAGATCCGCAAAACTCTCGCTGTCATACCAGAAGCCGACCTTGTAGGTTCGCGCGAGCGGTTCGGCCTCGTCCGCCTTCACCAGCGTACCCTGGCCGGGATAGACAAATTGCAGTTCCGCGATCATCAATGCGCCGCCGTTCAGCGGAAAGCTGGTGCCGGTCGGGTTGTCCTTCTGGGAGTCGGCGATCCTGTTATCGATCGGGCTGCCATTGAAGACACCGGCCAAGACCGTGATGGAATCATCCACATGGACACGGCCCCGAATGCCGAGCGCCGATAGCGGATAGGCGGGTCCGCCGCCGGGCATGTCGGCCGACGGCAGCATCGGCCAGCCCATCATCGTATTGACGAAGTAATTGGAATTCTGGCTCGTCATGAATTCCTGGTCAAGGCTTTGCTGACCGAGCTTGACGTCGACCTTGCCGTCCAGGAATTGCTGCTGATACCATGCCTCCCAGAGCCGCGTCTTGTTCTCCGCTTCAATGCCGCTTGCTGTCTGCAACGTGCCTAGATTGTAGGCGCTGAGGCTTTTACCGTGGATCTGCAACCCGCTGACATTGACAAGGCCGCCATCCCAGCCGAAGGCGCGCTTGGTATCGAGTTGCAAGGTTGCCGTCGTCAGGCCCTCGTAGTCGAAGCCCTTGTGGTAGCCACCCGTCACATTGCCCAGGATCTCGCTTTGCTCCTGGATATTCAGCGTCATACCGCCTTGTGCAAGCAGCGGACGCAATCCCCAAAGCGTGCCGAGCAGGTTCGAACTGCGTTCTGCGGTTGACATGAAGGCAAAGGGATCAAAAGCCTTTGCGTCAGGAGACGCAGGCATCGGTGTTGGCGCGCCAACCGCCGGAGCCTGGGGCGGTGCAACAGTGGCTGCCTGAATGCCAGCAACTGGCGCGGCGGCGATCGCAGGCGTGCCCACGTCGCCGATTGGCTGTTCGATGAACTCGCCGAAATTCGCCGCCGGAGGAGTCTGCGATTGAGCGGTCGCTGGTGCCGGCGGCGTCTCGACGGCGAATGCCACCTCGGTCACCTGAACAACCAGCGCCGTCGCGCCAAATAACGCCGCTAAACGCTTAGCGACTGTTTTCCGGCAAGGACTATACACGGCGAACACCTCACCCGTTAACTGATCTCGAATAAAGCATCAGTATGAGAGGAGTTACTTTCTGTCAATTTTAATTGCGTAGTTTGTAATAGTTAAAATGCCAGGATTTACATTTAGAATAATTCAAAACTAGCAAATTCGTTCACTTATACGTAACAGACCGAACAGAAATTATAATTATTCAAAGGAAAAGCCTGAGACAATAGGCGTCATGATTAAATTAATTCAAAATTACGCTAGGCTCCAGACTCATAACCAGTAGCAGACCGTTGCCGCGATATGGATGGCGGCCAGGAAGTTGATGGCTAGTCGATCGTACCGGGTAGCGATGCGCCTGAAATCCTTGAGGCGGCAGAACATGCGTTCGATGGCGTTTC
>CAIYYN010000028.1 GCA_903930435.1 uncultured Hyphomicrobiales bacterium
CCACGGTTTCCGTTGAATTCGCGGGATTTGCGGCAGTCGTCGTCGTGTCGGTTTCAAGGCTGAGAACGGCGCCGCCGGCGCTCACGTCGGAGAGGGTGCGTGTCGTCACATTCCCATTTGCATACGTGTTCAATAGTCTGACAAAAGCAGCGCTGCCGTCGCCGTTATTGGCGGCATTCGCGATGGTCGTCGTGCCGTCGGCGTTGTGCGTGGTCGTGGAATTGACCGCATAACCGTTCGCATCCGAGGCAAGCGAGACGGAGGCGGCGGTATGGGTCGTCGTGACGGTCTCGGCAACTTGATACCGGCCCTGCTTGGGGTCCGCGTTCTGGACCCAGTCATAAACCGTTGACGTTGTTGTATACGTCGTTTCGCCATCGATGGAGGAGCCATCCGGCAGGCTGGAATTATAGGCATTGGCGGTCAGGTTGATCGAGGTAATGCCGAGGCTGGCGAGCGAATGGGCGGTCTGGGTCCCGTCGGCATTGGTCTCCATGACGAAGAAATTGTTGAGCTCGGCGCCGTCGAGCTGGCCGTCGTGGTTGGTGTCGAACACGTCCTTCAGCGCCTGCAAATCCGTCCCTGCGCTCGGGTCCCAGTCCGTGAAGATATACTGGTCGGCCTGCGTCAGCTGCCCCTGACCGCTCGCGTCATAAAACAGCACGCCATTGCCCACACCCGCCCAGGCCGTTTGCGACTTGTACCCCGTCCCCGAGGCATCCATGAACACATTCGACTGCGAAAGCTGTGTGAGATTGATCCCATTGCCCGTGAGGTCGAGGATGACGGGTTCGTCTGATTTTCCAGGGTCAGAACCGGATTGTTTTGTGCTGCTTTGGTCGTCTGTTTGCCTACCCGGATCGTTTGGATTATCGCCGACTTGACTGAAGGTACCGTCCGGGCTTTGTTGGAAATAGGTGGTGCCAGTCCATCCATTTTGGGTATAGGTGTACGCAAATTTGGTTGGGTCCGTCTGAGACTGATAGACGGTTCCGTACTTCTGATTATCGTAAAGCTTCCAGCCACCATCGCTCGCGGTTGCTGAACCAGATGCTGAGCCTGCGGTTGGCAAACCGCCAGCCTGAGTAGTAATACCGTTTGCATTGGCCGGAGTGCCGTCGTATTGGCCAGCGGTCAACGTCGGCGAGACCACGCCAGCAACTGTTTCCCCAATGGGTGTTGTCGACGTACCGTAACCGCCCACGCCTGTTTGAGTAATTGACGTTCCGCCCGGCGCAGATAGACCACCTGGATCCTGTGACGCGCCCACCGGCTGCGCTTGCGTCATCCCCGGTGTTAAACTGTTGCCACCATTGCCACTATTGGCGGCAGAATTGGGGGTGTTCAAAGTCGGCGCTGAGCTACTGGTTAATGACTCAAATATTCCGCCGGCGCCCAGCGAACCAACCGTGCCGCCGATCAGACCGCCGACGAAGCCTCCAACCAGACCGCCGATTGCTGTTCCGGGGCCCGGAACGATGCTACCAATTGCCGCGCCCCATGCGGCTCCGACGCCGGCCCCGGCTTCCGCGCCATAAATGCCTCCCGCAAGCTCTGCTGCAAACAATCCCGTCGTCTTTGCTGCGCCAGCATAATTCCCATTGCTGATCTGTGTCGCCGCCTCTGAAACCGTTGTTCCCGCGCCAATAATAAGCCCTGCAGTTCCGAGAACTGCGCCGCCAATCCTGAGCCCCTGTCCTAAAGTTCTCACTCCAGCGACCGCGGAGTTTAGTGATTTCAAATTGGCAGCGTCAGCAATAGCCTGGATGCGAGCCGTGCCGCCGGTGGTCCCATTTAAATCGGTCAGACCGGTTTTGACTTCGACATAATTGTTCGTCGCCCCGGTCCAAAAACTACGAGTCTGATAGGAGATATCCAGGTTGCGCGCATTGCCCAAGGAATTGCGCATCTCCGAGGATGCATTCTGGGTCAGAATCTCGCCGTAAATCGAATTCCCGAACGTGGCCGAGATCCGCGCCGCTTCGGCCTCAACAGCGCGCGCGCCGTTGACGTTATTTACAGTGATCGTGCCTTTGACGCCTTGTATTGAGCCTGGCGCGACTTGAAAGACTGGTGAATTAACTGCGATGCCGTTTGAATTCAGATAACTGCTCAAAGCGGGAGTAAATCCCGCCTGTCGTGTGATCGGGCTAATGTACGGCGACCATGAGATTGCGGAATAGGGGTTTTCAATAATTAAAGTTGTTCCGTATGAAAAAGTCCCCCATCCACCACCGATTAGCGCTCCAGATTCGACTTCAGAGAGGTTCAAGGCTGTAATCTCCTGCGATGATTGGATCGTTTCCCTCAGGAATATTTGCCAAACGAAGTGATGTTTGACAGCTCGTAATCATTAAATTGGGTTGTCGGGTTAGAGGATTGTGGCCGATCTTTGAGCCATTCCTGGATTGCACGATCGCCAAATATGCGACGTTAAGTACATCGTCTTCCCAGTACCGAGTAAAACCGCCGATGTGCGGGCGATAAAGATTGATACTCACGGTCTCGCCGGAGCCCGCCTTCGGCCCTCGATAGAGCTCCCAGCGTAATTTGGGTCTCTTGAAGATCAGATATTCGCCGATGAAGATAGCGATGTCATAAAGCACGTTGTACCCTACGTATTGCCCCTCCCATCGAGGCATATAGCTGGCGAAGATGGTCATCGTATCGGGTTCATCGCCGATAAGTGCGCCGCCGTAATCGTTGACCCAGGCGTTTGCGGCTCGCAGGCCATCACCATTGATTGACGCATCCACCCTGAAATGCCGCTTGAGCCATGCTTGAAAAAATGCCAACCGCTTCAGGCGGTTGTTCATAAAATAATCATAATTCTCCTGGAACTGGACTTCTTTCAAAGTGTGTTCCGCCTGCTTATGTGGCGCATCATAAAGTGGGTAGCCGACCAGAGCCCGCCGTGTACGCCAATGCTTAAGCCATAGTCTTGGATACAACATGCATGCTCCAATTTTTAACCCTGCAGCCTTCCAAACTCAGGGCTCTCTTTAATCCAAGCCCATGGTAAGTTTCATTAGAACTATTGGTCGTCGCCGCAGAGCCCTCCATACCCGCATCCGAAGGAAAACGTTGGGAGGTTAGGCCCGGAACATCCAGCCGATCGCACAAAGTTTTCACGGCCTTAACTTTCCATGTCAACCCACCCACTCCCCTACACGCTGGCGTCGCAGGCTCCGATTTCCCAAAATCCTCTTTTGTTACAATCCTCTCGTGTGTAAAAAATTTTTTCAGAAACTTCTGGATCTCTCAGTAAACAATTTTTCACCCTCCATGAGGCTGACATCGACGGGCAGAGCGCTTGCAAAGGTCGAAATATGCATATGATATCACTGGTTCCATTTATCGACTTTCGTCCTTGACAGGTCCGCAGGCCGTCAACTAGCGTGTTCGCGACCTGGTTGCGTGTAGTGGCGTCATAAGCAACCCGTGAAGCGCGGCATCGGGTCCCGATGTGTCTGCACTTATCGTGATGCGTGTGGATTTGGGCGGGCGTGATGCGTCGCAAGGGCTGTTCAGAGTTGCATGACTGGCGCACCGCTGCAGGGGTGCGGTTCGGGCACGCGTGCGGCGGTATCATATCAGCGCGAAGTGGTCCTGGCGGGTTGCTTGCGCGGCGGCGTGACAGCGAGCGGAGTGTTTCGTCAGGGGTGCGTCAGCCATGACCTCGCCCACGTCAGCCCCAGAGAGCCTGTCCGCCCCTGCTGCCGATCCAGCCTCGGGGGCAGCAGATACGGGCGGATCAATCGATGACTCTGGCTTCCGCGCACTTTGCGGGATCGCCGCCTATTTCCGGATTGCGGCGGGTCCGCAACAGCTACGTCAGGAACTGGCACTGGTCGGCGCAGAGGTCGGCGACACTGATCTCGTGCGGGCGGCGAAGCTGATCGGTCTCAGGGCGCGTTGGGTCAAGTCGGTTGCGCCGTCGCGGCTGATGACTGTGCCGACGCCCGCCATTCTGGCGCTGCGCTCGGGCGGCTACGTGGTGTTCGGTGGCAAGACGCCTGCAGGCACCTGGCGGATCGTCGATCCGGTGAGCCATGCAGCTGAAGAATTACCGTTCGACGAGCTGCTTGCCCGGATCGAGCCGCGCGTGATGCTGGTGGCGCGCGCGTTTCTGGGGGCGGGGCTCGATCCCAAGCTGTTCGGCTTCCGCTGGTTCTTTCCCTCGGTCTGGCGCTATCGCAAGCCCTTAGCGCATGTGCTGCTTGCCTCGCTGTTCGTGCAGATTTTCGCGCTGATCTCGCCGCTGTTCTTTCAGGTCGTCATCGACAAGGTATTGACCCACCAGAGCTATTCGACGCTGTTCGTGCTCGTTGGCGGACTGGCGATGATCGGCCTGTTCGATCTGGCGCTGCAATATTTACGCACCTATGCGCTCTCGCATACGGCCAACCGGATCGATGTGGAACTGGGGCGGCGACTGTTCCGGCATCTCATCTGCCTGCCCGTCAGCTATTTCGAGACGCGGCCCGCCGGTCAGACGGTCGCCCGCGTGCGCGAACTGGAGACGATCCGCAATTTCCTCACGGGTCAGGGCCTGTTCGCCGCGCTCGATTTTCTGTTCACGGGCGTGTTTCTGGCGGTGCTGTTTGCCTATTCGTGGAAGCTGACGATCATCGTGCTCGTCTCGATCCCGCTTTATCTGCTGGTCGGGATGCTCGCCGGGCCGCTGCTGCGCGACAGCCTGCAGGAGAAGTTCAATCGCGGTGCCTTGAGCCAGCAGTTTCTGGTGGAATCCATCATCGGCATCCAGACGATCAAGGCATCGGCCGTCGAGCCGGTCATGGCCGTCAACTGGGAGGAGCGGCTGGCCAATTATGTTCGCTCGTCGTTCAGGACCACGATGCTCGGCGCCAAAGGGCAGAACGCGATCCAGTATATCAACAAGCTGACCTCGGCTGCGCTGCTGCTGTTCGGGGCGAAGGCCGTCATCGACGGCGAACTGACGGTCGGCGCACTCGTCGCCTTCAACATGATCGCAGGCCAGGTGTCGCAGCCGATCCTGCGGCTGTCGCAGATCTGGCAGGAGTTTCAGCAGGTGCAGATCTCGGTGTCGCGGCTTGGCGATATCCTTAACGCGCCGCCCGAGCCCGCGCCTGCCGTCCGTCAGATGTTGCCGCCGCCAAAGGGGAACGTCGAGTTCCGCAACATCACCTTCCGCTATCGCCCCGGCGCGCCCGCCGTGCTGAAGGGGATTTCGCTCAGCGTTCGGGCGGGCGAGGTGATCGGCATCGTCGGGCCCTCGGGGTCTGGCAAGTCGACGCTGACGAAGCTGGTACAACGCTTCTACGTGCCAGACGAAGGCCAGATCCTGCTCGACGGGGCCGATCTCAGCCATCTCGATCCGGCCTGGCTGCGCTCGCATATTGGCGTCGTGTTGCAGGAGAACCTGCTCTTCAATCGTTCGATCCACGATAATATCGCGCTCGCCAATCCCGCGATGCCGCGCGCGCAGGTGATCGCAATTGCCCGGCTGGCCGGGGCGGATGAGTTCATCGGCAAGCTGCCGCAGGGCTACGACACGATGATCGAGGAGCGTGGCTCCAATCTGTCCGGTGGCCAGCGTCAGCGGATCGCCATTGCCCGCGCACTGGTACCGAACCCGCCGATCCTGATCTTTGACGAGGCAACCTCGGCGCTCGATTATGAAAGCGAGCGCATCATCCAGCAGAACATGCGGCAGATCGCGCGCAACCGCACCGTCTTCGTGATTGCCCACAGGCTGGCAGCGGTGCGCACCTGTGACCGGATCATCGGCGTTGTCGACGGGCGCATCGTCGAGGCAGGTACCCACGACGAACTGCTCGCAAACCGCCAGGGCCTCTACTCGCATCTGTGGAGCCTGCAAAACCAGCGTGCGGAGGCGATATGAACGTTCACGTCTCCGACCCCGTGACCGAAGTGACGGGCGGCGGGCAGCCAAGGCGCAAGCTCGATGTGCGCAGGCGGGTTACGTCGAAGCCGGTCGCGCACCTTGTGCCGAAGCGCGAGGATCAGGCGTTTCTGCCCGCTGATCTGGAGATCCTGGAGACGCCGCCGTCCCCGGTCAGAACCGCGCTGATCCTGATCATCTGCACCTTTGTCGTGGTTGCACTCGTCTGGAGCTGGTTTGGCCATATCGAAATCATCGCCGTTGCCCAGGGCAAGATCCAGCCGACGGGTCGGGTCAAGGTGATCCAGCCGTTGGAAACGGGCAAGGTCGTCGATATTCGCGTCCGCAATGGCCAGAGTGTGAGAGCCGGGGAAGTTCTGATCGAGCTTGATCGCGGCGAGGCCGAGGCCGATGAACGTGCCGCCGCCGCTGCGCTCGCCTCCAGCAGGGCTGAAGCCATCCGACGTCGCGCCGTGCTTGATGTAGCGTTGGCCGGATCATCTGTGGAGAGCCCGAGGGTCAACTGGCCGGACGAGATCCCTGCCGCCGTACGTTCGCGCGAAGACCGGGTTCTGATGAACGACCTCGGACAAGTAGTTGCTGCCGTCGGCAGTCTTGAGGCGCAGATCCGGCAGAAGCAGGTCGAGCGCGACCGGCTTGACGAGACGATCCTTGCCGAGCAGCAACTGATCGCGACGCTCAAGGAACGGGTAGATATGCGTTCATCGGTCGTGGCATCTGGCGGTGGCAGTCGATCCGGCGTGATTGATGCCGCCGAGAGTCTGCTCACCCAGCAGACGACGCTGACAACGCAGCAGAGCCAGCGCGATATTGCCAGCGCCAACCTGGATGTGCTGGCCCGCGAGCGCGACAAGACGATCAAGACCTTTATTGACGACAACAGCCAGAAGCTCGCCGAGGCCGAACGGCAAGCCGAAGACCTGACACAGAAGCTGGCGAAGGCGCGGTTTCATGCCGAGCATATGACGCTGACGAGCCCCATCGATGGCGATGTGCTCGCATCTACCGTTACGACGGTCGGGCAGGTTCTGACCGTCGGCGAAGAGCTGATGCGCATTGTTCCGCAAGGCGCGACCCTGGAAGTCGAGGGCTACCTGCCGAACAAGGATATCGGCTTCGTGAAGCCCGGTGAAAAGGCGATCCTGAAGGTCGATTCCTTTCCCTTCACCCAATATGGCACCGTTCCCGCCGAAGTCATCCGCGTCGGTCATGACGCAATCCCGGAACCGGAAGCCCAGGCAACCGAGACCAATGGCACGCAAGGTCAGAAGCCTGGCCTGTTCGCGCCCGCGCAACGTATGCAGAATCTGGTCTTCCCACTGACGCTTAGCCTCAGAACGACAGCAATCGCCGTCGATGGCGTAGCCGTCCCCTTGAAACCCGGCATGTCCGTCAAGATCGAAATCGCCACCGGTAGCCGTCGGATACTTGAGTACTTCCTCGCACCCCTCGTCGAAGTAACATCAGAGGCAATCAGGGAACGGTGAAGAGCACGATGCAAAGCCGGATGGCAACGCATCACTCGGTCAATCCATTAAGACCGTTGCGTGGTTCCTTTAAGCGGGGCCATGTCAGTTTGGATTTTCAGTTCAAATATCAGAGAGCCGTAAGCACTTGATTGCTGACGAATAAGCTCGGTTAGCAGTCCATGTCGCTATGCTGGTTCGCTCGCGGGAGGACTGCGCATGTATTACGCCCATTCGACCAGAAACCCGGACCGGCGGGATTGGCAGGGTCTTGCCGATCATCTCAATGCCGTCGCAGACATGGCAGCGCAATTTGCGGCTCCCCTGGGCTTGGAAAACGCCGCTCGGCTTGCCGGCATTTTGCATGATCTCGGCAAATACACGCCCGCCTTCCAGCGACGGCTTGCGGGATCGAATGAAGCGGCGCCGCATTCCATAGCAGGGGCCGCTCTGGTCCGTGAACTCGTAACGGGTCGTGATTCTGTTATGGCTGACTTGATCGCCTACGCGATAGCAGGGCATCACGCAGGATTACCCGACAAGCTCGCCGTCTCCGGCAGCTTGGCCGACCGACTGAAGGAGTTCGATGCGACCAGGCTCGATCCCATCTGGAAGGTGGAATTCACTCCGAATACCGCACATTTGGTTCCAGACTTCTTGCTCCGAAGCGGTGGAACTTACCTGGAATTCCGGCTCGCCTTTCTTGGCCGGATGCTGTTTTCCTGCCTGGTCGACGCCGACTACAAGGAAACAGAGGCCTTTTACCGCATCGTCGACGGAACGATGCCGGATCGGTCATGGCCGATGCTGGCGACCATTTTGCCAGAGATTTCAAGCCGGTTTGACAGCTATATGGCCGCCAAGGCCAATCTGGATTCGGAGGTCAACCGGCTGCGCGGCGATATTCTGACACATGTCCGCGCCCGCGCAATCGAAACACCGGGCCTCTTTACACTGACTGTGCCGACGGGCGGCGGCAAGACGCTCGCCTCACTTGCATTCGCACTCGATCACGCACGCGCCCATGGTCATGCGCGTATCATCTACGCAATACCCTTTACATCCATCATCGACCAGACCGCCGATATCTTCCGACAGGTGCTTGGTGATGACATTGTGCTGGAACATCATTCAGCGATTGAGGAGCAGAAATTCGAGCAGCGCCAATCCCGTGACAAGCTCCGACTTGCGATGGAGGATTGGGGGGCTCCGGTTGTCGTCACAACAAATGTGCAGCTGTTTGAAAGCCTGTTTGCCGCCCGACCGGGACGCTGCCGAAAGCTGCATAATATCGCCAACTCGGTGATCATACTTGACGAGGCGCAGACCTTGCCGCGCCATCTGATGATCCCGTGTGTGCGTGTCATCGACGAACTGGCTCGCAACTACGGCTGCTCGATCGTGCTTTGTACCGCGACCCAGCCGGCGCTTGATGCCCGGCATTTTCCAATTGCCAAACCAAAGCAAAAGCCTTCTCCCCTCGCGTTGCCGCTGGAAGGTCGAGAACTGGCCCCTGATCCGGCTGAACTGGCGCGACGGCTGAAGCGAGTGAAGCTGAATTTCGTCGGTGATATCAGCAATTCAGATTTGATGGATGCCCTCACTGACGAACCCCAGGCCCTCGTGATCGTGAACAGCCGCAAGCATGCGCTTGACCTTTACCGGGAAGGACAGCAAGCCGGGCTTGAAGGTCTGGTTCATCTGACAACACGGCAGGTCGCGGCTCATCGCCGCAAGATCCTTGCGGACGTGCGGACTCGACTGAAGGATCACAAGCCATGCCGGGTCATCGCCACATCGTTGATCGAGGCCGGGGTGGATGTCGATTTCCCGCGTGTCTGGCGCGCCGAAGCCGGGCTGGACCAGATCGCCCAGGCTGCAGGCCGTTGCAATCGTGAGGGCAAACGGGATCCGGCCAGAAGTCTCGCAACAGTGTTTCGTGCGCCCGATTATCCGCCGCCATCCGAAATCAGGGGTCTGATTGGCGATCTCGGGCGGATGGCTGCGAAATATGAGGATTTGCTGTCCCCTGCTGCCATCGCCGATTATTTCAGCGAGATGTTCTGGCGGCTCGACGACAAGCTCGATCGGAAGAAGATCATGGGCATGTTCAGTATCGATCCAGCGAACCCGAAACAGGGCACCAATTTTTCCTACCGCAGCGCTGCTGAAGCCTTTCGCATGATTGAAAGTGGCATGGAACCCGTCATCGTCCTCTACGATCAGAAGGCGAAAACGACAGTGGATAAGCTCAGGAATGAAGAAATTCCGAATGGCTTAATCGCGCGTGAGCTGCAATCTTACATCGTGCAAGTGCCTCCGGCGGCAAGAGCGCGGCTTCTGGCGAATGGCCATGTCGGTTTCGAGAGCGAAGGCTTGCGGGGTGATCGCTTCGCGGTGCTGCGGACGGACAAACTCTATTCGGAAGAGACTGGATTGATCTGGGAGGATGCGGACTATTTGGGGTTGGAGGAGTGTGTGATTTGAAGTGACAACCCAATTTGCCTCCCTCGCAAGCCGAGAAGCGAATCCAGCTCAAGTTCATAGCGAGGGAAAGACATATGCCCTTTGGAATTCGTCTGAAAGTCTCGGGTCCGCGTGCCTGTTTCACGCGACCGGAAATGAAGGTCGAACGCGTCAGTTATGACGTCATGACACCGTCTGCGGCGCGCGGCATACTGGAGGCGATCCATTGGAAGCCTGCCATCCAGTGGCGCATCGACGCGATCCATGTGCTGAAGCCGATCCGCTTCCAGTCGATCCGCCGCAACGAAGTTGGCCACAAGGCACCTGCCGGAAAGATCAAGACCGCCATGAACCGGGGTTCCCTCGAAGACTTGCAATTGCTTGTCGATGAGGACCGCCAGCAACGAGCCGCGACCGTGCTGGTCGATGTC
>CAIYYN010000029.1 GCA_903930435.1 uncultured Hyphomicrobiales bacterium
GCTGGGCGGTTATTGAAGCGCCATTCGCATTCTTTCAGGAAGAGAAAAAAGTGGCTCTTCGGAATGCCATTATAGGCAGCCAAGTGCCGCTTGGCCTGGTTCCAGAAATTCTCGATCCCGTTGATATGGTTCCGCTCGGTCGCGAATTTTTCCTTGTGATTGATGCGGTAGTGGTGGAATTCCGAGACATCGAGAACGTCGTAAGATCGATAGCTATCGGTGTAGACAATGCTGTCGGGTTCGATCCGCTCTCTGATAATACCCATCAAGGTCAATGACTTCGAGTCTTGAATCATGAAGGTATGGACAAGTCCACCCCGTTTGAGAAGGCCGAAAACCGGCACCTTCCCGGCAGCGCCTCTTCCTCGCTTGCCCTTGCGCCGCCCGCCGAAGTAACTCTCGTCCACCTCGACCTCGCCCGCCAGAAAGGGTGTCTGCTCGGCAAGCTTTTGAGCAATCAACTCGCGCAGCTTATGGAAATAGAGGATCGCCGTATTGCGATTCACGCCCGTCAATTCAGCGGCCGTACGGGCTGGAACGCCTGCCACGAACAGACGCAAAAGCTCCAGCTGAATACTTGGAAGGAGCCGACTTTTCCGCCTTGCCTTATCCATCTGACATAAATAGCCCTTTTTAGCTATCTATGTCAGCCCCAAATATATAATAGCATTATGATCACTAAATTGACGTCTACTATTCGTGTGGCCATTTTCGGGTGAATAAAACACGTAATTTAATACCTCAAATGTAATTAATTGAGATTATGGACCACTAGCGTTGTGTCGTGACGCACATAAACGGAGGCTATTGATGAAGCTGATAATTCAGCACATAAACGGTAAGTCCCTGCAAACTATCGAATTGCATCAAATTTGCGTATCCAACAGTGATTTTCGCGCCTGTGCTTGAAAAGTAATTGAGGCTTATTTCGTTTTTGCGGAGACAACATTTTACCCTAAACGAGAGCATTTGAATAATACTCCTGAGGAATTTTTATTGACAGATGACTTTGGTTCCCAAGTAGCTAAGTACACGATCGCCGACTTGATGGCCGATTCTGGTATGCTTATTATTGAATACCCATTTTGATTCTCTTACGTGCAAAATGACAAAGTCAACCGATTGGAACATGGCTAGGCTGGATGATCGATATGAACAAAGATCCAATTTATGTGGACGCCTCGCGTTCGGCTGTTCTTAACTATGGTGTTACGACCATAAATTGTCTCACGCTTCAAGAAGCCGTGATTGAATTTGACAAATTGCCCGTGGATCGAAGAGAAATAGCAACCATTACGTCGGTTGGCGTAACATACTCTGCAGCCCAAATAGTGCGGCTACATTATAGTCGAGAATAAACTGGAGCTTCGCTTTTTAGATTGCTAATTTTCTTGCGTTAATAACCGATATCTAACGTGAGCAACAACGATTTGCCTCGAATTTAAAACGATGAGATGTCGTTACTATGTGCTTTTTGTGCTTGAAAATTAGCTCTTGCTCCAAATAGATGTATAATACTTAATTTTCTACCTATTGATCTCCTTAGGCATGATTGCCGGTTGGCTGTATTGCTTTTCGGCGCATTCTTTAAGTGGATTTATTTTTTTGTGAGTTCAACAACCATGCATATCTGCCAACCAGATATCGCAGATGCCATACCAGTTGGCGCGTTCACTATATTCGGGCTCACCAGATTTGCGTTACGATCGACGTCAACGTCGTATGCTTGCTGGATGTCAGATGCTAGCATGGTGAGACTTGTATTCATGAATGTGATTATATACACTAGGTTCATTGAATTAAAATTCTCTCCGTAAATAAATTCTGTATTAGTAAGTTTTTTGATGCTTTCGATAGTTTGCTTTACGCGCCAAATAAAAAATAGCTTTTGACTATGTAAATTACCCATAGCAGAGATGTTATCTATTCCATTTTCGGCTAA
Source organism: uncultured Hyphomicrobiales bacterium (assembly GCA_903930435.1). Lineage (GTDB taxonomy): Bacteria > Pseudomonadota > Alphaproteobacteria > Rhizobiales > Ancalomicrobiaceae > CAIYYN01. Next base: position 1,943 of record CAIYYN010000029.1, read on the forward strand.
ATTTAAAACTCTTCTTGACTCTGTCTCAAGATATGATGCTGTTTCGCTTGGAACTGTTGGTAGTAATGAGTTGATGTGTTCAGCCCACTTAATTACAGACGAAACCTCCCCGGCGCATCGAGGGTGTACGGGCTGAGCTGATAAATCGGTACAAATCAAAAGAAAAACAGCAATAGAAAGCGTAAACAAAATATTGGTTCTTGTTCTGTTTTTCATTTGCTGTTGCTCTGACTATTCCCAATCAACATATAAATATCAGAACCCAAACATATGTTCCGGTCAAGATAAAAATTTTGGGGGTATTTTTCCGTGAGTCAATCTCTGTTGGGGGGATTGAAGTCGGTACTAAAGACCACGCTTCTAATTTCAGCCGTTGCTTATTGATTTTAAAGGTGGAGGCCCGACCCGGAGTCGAACCGGGCTAAACGGATTTGCAGTCCGGTGTATAACCGATCTACCATCGGGCCATGCCACAATGCCCGGATGTCAATGCATCGGAACATCGTCAGACGTGCCTGCGTGATTTTGTGTGCATCACGGCATGACGGCCCCGTCTTGAGCGACGCCGTCGGCATCATTCGGATAAGACAGGACGCCGCCGAACGCAAGTGGTTTAGAGCTGAAGGCCAAATTTAGGTTTGATGATGGTGATGCAGGTTGGTGAAGGGTGGTGATCGGGCGATCACCCTTCTTCCTCGCATCGCAACATGGCAAGCGGGCTGGCTTTGCCCTCATCGACTGGCTCGAAAGTCCCGGTTTCGGGATCACGCACCAGCAACCGACCGCTTGAAACGCCGAAATAAGCGCCATGCAGCCGCAATTTTCCGCGAGCGACAAGAATCTGGACGCAAGGGAAGGTCATGAGATTGCGCAAGCTGAGTTCGACGGATGCGAACTCCAGCCGCTGCCGGTAGACGAGATCGTCGCCGGGTGTCCGGGGTCCAAGTCCCCGTGCCGCCGGTTCGATCTGCGACATCCAGCGTCCGATGAAGTCGCCGGGAGACAGCGGTTCCATCTCGTCGGCAAACGCCCGAATGCCGCCGCAGAGCGCATGGCCGAGAACAACGATGTGCTTGACGCGCAAGGCCTGCACGCCGAACTCGAGCGCCGCGCTCGTGCCATGCTGGAACTCGCGGTCCGGCTCGTAGGGCGGCACAAGATTGGCGACATTGCGCACGACGAGCAACTCGCCCGGCGCGGCATCGAAAATAACTTCCGGCGAGACGCGCGAATCGACGCAGCCAAAAATCAGGATTTCGGGCTTCTGGCCGCGTTCGGCAAGGGTTTCATACCGCTGGCGCTCGGATTGAAATCGGCCGCCAAGGAATGACTGATAGCCCTGCGTCAAACGATCCGGAAACATGCCCACTCCAATTTCAAACGAACGCGTACCTAAGAATATCAGATGGATAAGGCGCTGACCAACGCCGAAAGCGGCGACCCTGCTTGGGCATTGGTCGAAGGCGCGCTCCTGCGTTGTACTGCGCTGGTCGTCGCGTGTCGACGTTAACTGAATTGCCACTTGTCTCATGTTCCCGTGCTCGGCTATGAACGGGTCAGATGCCAATGTCGGTTTTCAGACCAAGGGTGAGACCATGTCGCAATATTCGATCGCGCGTCGGACCATGCTCGACAATCAGATCCGCACAACTGATGTGACCGATGCTGCAGTTCTGGCGTCTTTCGGTGATGTGCCGCGCGAGTTGTTTGTCGCACCTCATCTCCAGTCGCTCGCCTACACGGACGTCGAGCACCGGCTGACCGACGGCGCGCCCGGTCGTTGGCTAATGGCTCCGTCGCCGCTGGCCAAGTTGATCCAGTTGCTCGCGCCCGTACCCTCGGACAAGGTGCTGGTGGTCGGGAGTGGCTCGGGCTATTCCGTTGCCATATTGGCGGCGCTGGCGACAAGCGTGGTTGGTCTTGAAGCCGATCCGGCATTGGTCGCTTCGTCGACAGCAACGCTTGCCGGACTTGGGCTTTCCAATGCGACAGTCGTCGAGGGTGTGCTGGCAAACGGCTACGCAGGAGCCGCGCCCTATCAGGCTATCTTGGTTGAAGGCGCGATTGACGTTTTGCCGGAAGCGATAACTGACCAACTGGCCGAAGGTGGACGTCTCGTTGTTGTCGAGGGACGCGGCGCAAGTGCCACAGCCAAATTGTATGTGAAGACCTCCGGTCTGGTGACGGGCCGAACGGTCTTCAATTGTTCCGCAAAGCCATTGCCGGGATTTGAGCGGGCTGCGGAATTTGTGTTCTGACAGAGCGCTCGTTCAGGCTATCGAGAAATTCAAGAATAATCATGTGATTACAGGCCGTGTCCCAATCGCGCATTCTCGTGGAGATAGAGGGTCTGTTGCGGCATTGCCGCACGGAAAAACAATCGAGTTTTCTGCGACTTGCCGATTGCTCCGGTGTGGACCATCTTTCTGATCTCGGTTAAGAGTACGCTTTAAAGGTACAGTTCCGGTCGGCAATCTGCGTATGGTGTGTGAGTCGACTGCCAGATTTGAGCGTCAAACCGCCAAGTCTGTGGATTGGTGCAAGGAGACTAACGTGAAACTAGCGCGACTTTTGACATGGTCATTGACGACGGCACTTGTCGCCATGTCCGCGTCCGCTGCTTCGGCACAAAGCCTCCTCGATACGCTGGCGATTGCGTATTCCAACAGTTCTGATCTGAACGCGCAGCGCGCCACCGGGCGTGCCACTGATGAGAACGTGGGTATCGCCAAGTCATTGCAGCGGCCGAAGTTCAGCGGCTCAGGATCTTATGGCGTTCAGGACTTCGCTTACAATCGCGGCGGAACGCCGATGGGGCAGGTGATCACGCATCCTGCGACGGTTGGCGTTACGCTCACGCAACCGCTTTTCACCGGTTTCCAGGCTGAATCAAAAATCAAGGGCGCTGAGATGGCGGTCCTTGCACAGCGCGAGACGATCCGCGATACAGAGCAAACGATCCTGCTGGATGCCGCGACGGCCTATGAAAACGTCGTCATGTATCAGTCAATTGTTGCGCTTGATGAGCAGAATCTTCAGTTCCTGGCGGAGCAGGTGCGGGCGGCGAAGGATAAGCTCCAAGTCGGCGAAGGCACCAAGACGGATCTTGCCCAGGCCGAAGCCAGCTATCAGGGGGCCGTTTCGACATTGGCGGCAGCGCGCGCCAATCTTGCGGGCGCAAAAGCCACGTTTGTGCGCTATGTGGGAACGGAAGCGAAGAGCCTCTCTGGCGCTATCCCCTTCGAAAAGATGATCCCCTCATCGCTTCCCAGTGCCATTGACACGTCAATGCGCGATCAACCAGCGTTGCGGGCCGCGATCTATAATATTGATGTGGCTCAGGCGAATGTGGCCTATGCCGAAGGAGCCCTGTTGCCTCAGGTCAGCCTGCAGGGATCGTTCCAGCACGCAACCCAGCCAACCGGGTATCTGCGAACGGATAACAGCCAGGTTGGTATCAACGTAACGGTGCCGATCTATCAGGGTGGTGGCGAATACGCGACGATTCGTCAGGCCAAGGAACAACTTGGTGCCGCCCGGATTCAGGTCGATGTGTCGCGCGAGAACCTGCGCAGCATCGTGTCGCAGCAGTGGGCGCTTCTGACCGCGGCAGGAATTTCGATTGAAGCTGCAAAGTCGAATATTGCCGCGTCGCAATTGGCCCTCGAAGGGACGATTGAGCAGCAGAAGGTTGGTGAGCGCACCACCCTGGACGTTCTCAACGCGCAAAATGCATTGAGTGCGGCCAAGATCAGCTTGGCCCAGGCCCAGTTCCAGCGTGCGTCGGCGATTTTCACGCTGTTGCAGTCAATTGGGCACTTTGACGCGGATCATTTGAAGCTCGCCGGGATTCGGTATGACCCGAAAGAGCACTATGAGGCGGTCAAGGATCAGTGGATCGGCCTGCGTACGCCTGACGGGCGCTGAAAGCGTTGATCTCAGCCTGAAAGAGGCTGCAGGCGGACATAAAATCCAGTCTGTCGGGATAGTCGGCAGGTTGAACGCTTGATTTCTGTTAATGAATTTCCATCAAACTAGCGATGTTCGTCGAATCGTTGCATGGTACGGTCGACGAGTATGTGCGTTGCGGCGACGGTTGGCCGAAGCGCAGTAGGGGTGAGGGACGCACTATGGCTAAGGCTCAGGCACAGGAACCTTCAATGGAGGAAATCCTGGCGTCTATTCGTCGCATTATTGCCGACGAAGACGCACCCGCTGCAGCATCAGCCAAGGGCGCGCCTGCCGCCGCGCCAGCCGAGACACATGTGTCCGAAGATGATCTTGATCGTTTGTTCAGCGGCGCAGCTGACGACGATGAGGATGACGACGTTCTGAAATTGGGCGATGACGACAAGGATCAGGCTGCGGCTTCGGTTGAGGAAGATGATTTCGATATTTCGTTCGAACCGATAGCAGCCCCAGAACCGGTAGCCCCGCCGGTCAAGGCCAAGGTTGAGGCTCCACCGAAGCCGAAAATGCCTCCTCCGGAGGTCGAGGCACGTCAACCCGTGTATGCTCAGGAGCAACAGGCCACGGTCGAGCCGATTCTGAGCCACTCGACAGATACGATGGTTTCTGCCGCTTTTGACAACCTCGCCATGACGATCCTGAACAAGAATGCACGAACGGTAGAAGATCTTATTCAGGATATGCTGCGCCCCATGCTCCGGTCCTGGCTCGATCAAAACCTCCCGTCGCTCGTTGAGCGGCTCGTGCGTGCCGAGATCGAGCGCGTCTCCAGGGGCCGTTAAGTCAACGGACGTTGCATCTCCGTTAGCCGATTTGTGCCGAGATCGCTTGTGGCGTAGAGTGCACATGAACCGGACAGTGTTGACAAGGCCCTGATATCTCGCGTTTATCGGCGTCCTGGTATCTTGGTGCACCAGAGGCCGGTTGTTTGGGTGTGACTTGCCCATCAGGCCCGCGACACCTGTTACAAGTCGAGACGACGCATTCTCCGCCCCGTCTGACTGGACACTAGTCTGATCGAATAGGATTGGGCGGAGCGGAAACGACGATGACAGACATGATTGCCGATACCTCCGCATCTGCCGACGCAGACACCGTCACTTCTGGCGTGCTGGCCAAGAGCTATGAAGCCTCGAGTGTCGAGCCGCGCATCGCCGCGGAGTGGGACGCCATCGGGGCTTTCAAGGCAGGCCGGGGAGCCAAACCCGGTCAACCCAGCTATACCATCGTCATTCCGCCTCCAAACGTGACCGGCTCCCTGCATATGGGGCACGCGCTCAACAATACCTTGCAGGATATTCTGATCCGGTTTGAACGGATGCGCGGCAAGGATGTTCTCTGGCAGCCGGGGACGGATCACGCCGGCATCGCCACGCAGATGGTTGTCGAGCGCAAATTGGCGGAACAACAGCAGCCCGATCGTCGCACGCTCGGGCGTGCGGAATTTCTCAAGCGTGTTTGGGCTTGGAAAGAGGAATCGGGTGGAACGATCGCCAACCAGCTCAAGCGGCTTGGCGCATCCTGCGACTGGTCGCGTGAACGCTTCACCATGGACGAGGGTCTGTCTCGCGCCGTGCTGAAGGTCTTTGTCGATCTGCACAAGAAGGGTCTCATCTATCGCGACAAGCGCTTGGTAAACTGGGATCCCAAGCTTCTGACCGCGATTTCCGATCTGGAGGTCGTGCCAACGGATGTCAGCGGACATCTCTGGTACTTCCGGTATCCGCTCGAAGGATCACTTGACCAATATATCACCGTGGCAACGACACGCCCGGAGACCATGCTCGGTGATACGGCGATTGCTGTTCATCCGGAAGACGAGCGTTATCGCGATCTGATTGGCAAATTTGCGATCCTGCCGCTTGTCGGGCGTCGTATTCCGATCGTGGCTGATGATTATGCCGATCCCGAGAAGGGCGCTGGCGCAGTCAAGATCACACCAGCGCATGATTTCAACGACTTCGAAGTTGGCAAGCGGCATGGGCTGAGAATGATCTCCATCCTCGACGTCGAGGCTGCCGTGAAGATCTCTGGCAATCCCGACTTCAGCGAAGGAATCGGCCACGGGACGGATCTTTACTCGACCACTGAACCATCCCTGCCGCTGGTCATGTCGATCACGGACCTGCTGGCCCATTTTGACAGACAGGACCGCAACACCGCCCGCATCCGGATTGTCGCCCAGATGGAAGCGCGTGGGTTGCTTGAGAAGGTTGAGCCAAACAAGCATGTCGTCCCGCATGGTGATCGCTCAGGCGTCGTCATCGAGCCGTATCTGACCGACCAATGGTATGTCGATGCCAAGACGCTCGCACAGCCCGCAATTGCCAGCGTTCGCGAAGGGCGCACCAATTTTGTCCCGAAGAATTGGGAGAACACCTATTTCCAGTGGATGGAGAATATCCAGCCCTGGTGCATTTCTCGCCAGCTCTGGTGGGGACACCAGATCCCGGCCTGGTATGGTCCGGATGGCTATGTCTTTGTTGCCATGTCGGAAAAGGAAGCCTTCGATCAGGCGATCCGGCATTATTTGACGACTGGCTATCTCAACGCCGCCAAAGCCTCGGAATTGCGGACTGCTGGGCCAGTTGGTTTCCTGAGACGGGATGAGGATGTACTCGACACATGGTTCTCGTCGGCACTCTGGCCTTTTTCGACGCTGGGCTGGCCTGACAAGACACCTGAGGTCGCTCGCTACTACCCGACCTCGGTTCTGGTAACGGGCTTCGATATCATCTTCTTCTGGGTTGCGCGCATGATGATGGCGGGCCTGGAATTCATGGATCAGGAACCATTCCACACCGTCTATATTCATGCGCTCGTCCGGGACGAGAAGGGCGCAAAAATGTCGAAGTCGAAGGGGAACGTCATCGATCCCCTCGTGCTCATCGATCAGTATGGGGCAGATGCCTTGCGCTTCACGCTTGCTGCCATGGCTGCACAGGGGCGTGACATCAAGCTGGCGATCTCACGCGTTGAGGGCTACGCCAAATTTGCCACCAAGCTCTGGAACGCCGCCCGGTTTGCCGAAATGAACGGCTGCAAGCTGCAAGCCGACTTTTCGCCTGAGACGGTGACCGAGACGCTCAATCGCTGGATTGTGGCCGAAACAGCCCGCGCCGTGTCAGATGTTACGGCTTCAATTCTGGCCTATCGGTTTAATGATGCCGCCAATGCAGCCTATCGCTTTGTCTGGAATACCTATTGCGATTGGTATCTCGAACTGGCCAAGCCGCTTTTGCAGGCCGAAAATGAAGCGGCAAAGGCAGAGACCCGCGCAACCTGTGCCTGGGTGCTCGATCAGATCCTGAAGGTGCTACATCCCTTCATGCCCTTCCTGACGGAGGAGTTATGGGCGCGAACTGCTGAATCCGCCGGAATCACACGCGAAAACATGCTTGTGTTGACCGACTGGCCGGAACTCTCCGTCAAACCCGACAATGCGGCCGATGAAATCAATTGGGTCGTCAACCTGATCGGTGAAATCCGATCCATTCGCGCCGAGATGAACGTGCCGCCGTCGGCGATGGTCCCGTTGGTCCTGGTTGGCGTCTCCGAGGCGATTTTGCCCTACATCTCCAACAATGAGGCTGTGCTGAAGCGGCTCGCCCGCTTATCGGAAATCAGTCTGGCCTATGATCCTCCGGCCAATTCAGCACAAATTATCGCCGGTGAGGTCACTGCGTGTCTACCGCTCGCGGGCGTGATTGATTTTGCGGCTGAACGCAAGCGCCTTTCGGCTGACGGCAAAAAGCTGGAAGAGGAAATCGCGAAGATTGACGCCAAGCTGGCCAATCCTCAGTTCATGGCCAAGGCCAAGGAAGAGGCCATCGAGGAGCAGCGCGATCGGCATGAAACCGCCACGCTACGCCTGTCAAAGATTATCGAGGCATTGAAGCGTCTCGGATAATCAGTGCTTTATCTGCGAATTCGCCGGGTCGAGTGATTGCTTTGCAGTCCCGACCCGGTCGAGCCTGCTGCACCGTGACCACGTCAGTGATCTTATCTGTTGTGATTTAGCAACAGTCTTCTGCAGCTGTGCGGTCGCGTAGGTATTGCGGCGCTTTTTGCCCCCATTCCGTCACAAATTCAGTCGACCGATAGTGATGGTTCAGTCAATTTTTCGCGGGCGCGGCTTTGGCACGCAGCTCATTGGCTGGTTTGGGGCAAGTCGGGTTGATGTCGTTGATCGAGTTGAAATCAGTACCGCTCAATGGAGGAGCACGTCAGCTCGCGATGCTGCCCAGGCTCTCATGCTGGCTTTTTCGCTCCGCAATAGGCAAGACATTCGACGGCAGAAATATGGTCGTCGCAGCATTAAATCGCACTTTTTCAAATTTTTTCAATGAGTTGGCGGAATTTTTGAAATCGGCCAAATGCCTTATTGCGGCTCGGAATCGTCCCAGTGTTGCCGGAAATGATGCGTATCGTTCATACAAGACGCAAGGAACCATCGAAAGTGTTCCTCATGCGGCCATAAGCAATGCACGTTCGGGCGCAACTATGACAAGCGAGTCGGGACGAAATCGGAATTTTAACGGTCGCGTGCTACAGTCTCGGTCAAGGCTTGATGTAGACCGGCGCGGGGATCAACTGGGAATGCGTTTCACGCGATTCATTCGCATCTTGTCGCCCGTGCCGGCGCAAAAGGTTCAGTTTACGATTATGCGGCTGGTCAAGCGTGTTTACACAGTGCAACTTTTTCTGTCGCTGAGCCTGGCTGCGCTTGGCGGCACGATGGCATTTGCGCTGGACGTGAGCGCAACAGCAAAACCGCCGGAAGCGACGTCCGATGAAATCTTCCGCTCGGCAAAGCAATCGTTCCGTGAAGGCAATACCACGAGCGCGATCAAGCTGTTGGAAGAGGCCGCTGATCTTGGCCATCCCGGCGCGCTGTGGGTGCTCGGCGAACATTATCGGCGCGGCGATGGCGTTCCCGCGAGCGACCTGAAAGCCTTCCAGATTTTCAACGAAATCGCCAACAGCCACGCGGACGATAGTCCATCGTCACCGCAAGCGCCGTTTGTGGCATCTGCATTCGTCGAATTGGGTACCTATTATTCGACCGGGATCAAGGATGGACCCGTCAAGCCCAATCTCCCGGAAGCGCGCCGTCTGCTGACCTACGCGGCCTCCTATTTTGGCGATCGCGAGGCACAGTTCAAACTCGGCCAGATGTTGGGCGATAGTTCACTCCCGGACCACGATACGGTGCAGGCTGCCCGTTGGTTGACCCTTGCCGCCCGCAAGGGACACGTCGGTGCGCAGGCACTACTCGGTCAGTTGTTGTTCGCCGGGGATGCGGATTTGCCGCGAAAGCCATTGATGGGTCTGATGTGGCTGACAATCGCTCGCTCCCACGCAAATTCGGCCCAAGACGACTGGATTCGCGACTTGCAAGAGCAGGCCTTTTCGGTAGCGGCGGAGCAGGACCGGCGTCAGGCGGTCCATCTGGCGCAAGAGTGGATCGCCAAGAACAGCCAGCCATGAGACGGTAAGGCTCAAGGGCCTATCTGTGACGTTTAGCGCGCTTTGGGCTGTCCGACATGTCGCCCAGCGCCGTCCGGTAACGGCAGTCCTGCCTGCGCATCGGCTATTTCAGTCAGACGTTCCGCGACATGCGCCGGAGGATCACACGGTTTTCCCTTGGAAACGTGGATCAGGATATGCTCGCCAGTTGCGTGGCATACGCCGGTTTCTGGGCTGAGCATCCGATGAAACAGGTGCAGCTTTTTGCCTGCGCCAGCGAGCACCTGCGTTTCCACCGATAATTTCTGGCCAAGCTTGGTTTCCGCAAGATGCCGGATGTGGGTTTCCGCCGTGAAATAGCTCGACCCATTGGCAGCTGTCTCGGCGTCGATACCGATCATGCGCAGAAACGCATCACTGGCATCACCGAGCACCTGAAGATATCGGAACTCCGTCATGTGGCCATTGTAGTCGAGCCAGGCCGCATTAACGGTGGTCTGGTGCAGCGCGAGAGGTTTTGACAGGTCGGGTTTGGTGGCCGATCTGCCTGCGGCTTTTGCCAGGAGCCACAGCCGATCCTCGAAATCCTTGAGTTGCGCGCCCGCACCCCATCCAGCTCCGTTCTCAGCAGCTTTCAACCCGTGCAGGATCGCGACCAGATTGTCATCGCGGATCCGTTCAAGTTCACGGATGCCGCGACCGTCTGCTTGCTGGTCTGACTGTAGGGCTATCTTGTCGACAAGTGCGTCATCGAGTTCTGGCACATCGGTGAGCTTGGTCCATGGCCATTTTAGGCAAGGGCCGAATTGCGCCAGAAAGTGCCGCATGCCAGCTTCGCCACCGGCAATCCGGTAGGTCTGGAACAGCCCCATCTGTGCCCAGCGCAGACCAAAGGAATAGCGGATGACATCATCAAGCGTCTCGACGTCGCAAATGTCGTCCTTGATCAGCCAGAGCGCTTCCCGCCACAAAGCTTCCAGCAGCCGATCCCCGACAAAAGCCTCGATCTCCTTCGTGATGACGGCAGCCTTCATGCCGAGTGCGCCGTAGATCGCCTTTGCTCGCGCGATTGTCTCAGGACTTGTTTCAGCGCCTCCAACCAGTTCGACCAGCGGAAGCAGGTAAACGGGGTTATAGGGGTGTGCGACGACCAACCGCTCCGGATGCTGCAATCCCGCTTGCAGGTCACTTGGCTTCAGTCCGCTTGTTGAAGAACCGATCAGCGCGTCAGCCCGCGCAAAGACGTCGATCTCGGCCAGAACCTTCCGCTTCAGATCAAGCCGCTCCGGCACGCTCTCCTGGATGAAATCAACCCCTGCGACGGCTTCCGCGATCGAATTTGCAAATGTCAGCGTCCCGCGCTTGGGCAGCGGCACGGCGGTCAGCTTGCCATAGGCCCGCTCTGCGTTCGCGAGGACTTCGAGTACCAACCGTTTGGCATCCGGGGCTGGATCATAAACCGCCACATCGACGCCGCTCAGCAACAGGCGTGCGACCCAGCCACCGCCGATGACACCACCACCGATGCAGGCTGCACTCGAAATGGGCTGAAGGTTGCTCATCCAGACTTACCTCTTGATCAGCTTCAGTTTTTCACGGACCTCGGCAGGGCCTATGACCCGCGAACCCATGTTTTCGGCAATTGTGACAGCACTTTCCACCAGCGCGCCGTTCGTCGCAAGCACGCCTTTCGACATCCAGATGCAGTCTTCAAGGCCGACGCGGATATTGCCACCGGCCAGAATTGCAGCAGCTGGAAAGGCACGCGCGTTGCGGCCGATCGAGAAGGCCGAGAATGTCCAGGTCTTCGGCACATTATTGGCCATTGCGAGAAACGTCAGCAGATCATCTGGCGCACCCCAGCCGATCCCCATGCACAGTTGCACCATCACCGGATCAACGATCACGCCTTCCTCGACGAGTTGCTTGGCAAACCAGAGATGCCCCGTATCGAATGCCTCGATCTCCGGGCGCACGCCGAGGGCAGTCATTTTGGCACCCATGGCTCGCAACATGGCCGTCGTGTTGGTCATCACATAGTCGCCAAGACCGAAATTCATCGTGCCGCAATCCAGCGTGCAAATCTCCGGCAACAACTCGGTCACGTGAACCATGCGCTCGGTCGCGCCCACCATGTCGGTGCCGACGGCATTTGGGGGCAGCGGTGTCTCCACGCCGCCCAGTACCAGATCGCCGCCCATGCCAGCCGTCAGATTGATGATGACGTCGGTATCGGCGGATCGAATGCGGTCAACCACCTCGCGATAGAGGGCGGGGCTCCGACTCGGTGCGCCTGTCTCGGGATCGCGCACATGGATGTGAGCGATTGCAGCGCCCGCCTTTGCTGCTTCAACGGACGCTTCCGCAATCTGTTTCGGTGTCACGGGAACATGATGCGAGCGCGAAACCGTGTCGCCAGCGCCGGTGACGGCACATGTGATGAAGACATCGCGGGTTGGGGAAAGTGTCATGACATAGGTCCCGAGCTGGAATTCAATGGTGAGGATCACCGATCGCGACGCAATCAACTATCCTCATGGCGACATTCGTTGGTGCGGTCCGCTGTCACGCCCTGTCTCTTGGTTTTCCCGATGCGCACTTGCGTCCCCCATGTTGCCGCGATGCTATCCCGGTGAGAACATTGGAAAACTGACACCGAGGGACCACGCGAGGATCAGACCAAGAGCGATACCGACTGCGAGCGGTGACTGTGTCCGACGTCCGGTCCATCCGCCCATCAGGCCGAAGATCACAAAATAGAGGATGATGACCGGAATGATGATCAACAGGAAAAACAGACGTTTGAAGTCGAATGCAACTGCTACGCCTAGTGAGGCGAGAAACGCGCCTCGCGCCAGAAATACGCGCCAATAGGAAGCCATTCCACCGTTCAGGGCGAGGCTATCGGCGAGCATGTAGGGCACTGCGCCAACCGCAATCGCCGCGATGATCGGCAAGCGTGCGGCATTCGGCATGAATGAGGCGACATAGCGATCAAGCGCGCCACCAAAGACGAAGATCCCATAAGCCGCGAGCGCAACAGTCGGAATCCAGGCGATGGGGCCGATCTTCACGCGCCGCCAGACGAGGATACCAAGCGACAGAACGCCGAACACAAACAGATGTACGGCGAGATAGTCTGCGACGAGGACCGGTAAAAATCGGGTGTCAACAAGCGTTAGCACGAGTGGCGTCACGGCTGCGGGCAGCAGAACGGCCATCAGAAAGGTCCGGACATCAATCGTGGGCGGCTGCTCCACCCGACGGGGCAACAGGCTGGCCAGCGGCCAGGCGAGCAAGACGATCCCGGCCAACAAGCACACAATCCAGAGCCCGGTGGCGGCAACAGGACCGCTGCTCGCCCGTCCGAAGACCTTGTCGAGCCAATCCCGGGCCTCAAGGAGTGCCGTTGGCGAATAGAGCACGCCGACGTGTTCAACGCTTGGTGCGACCACGGTTCGCCTGCCGCCCGTTGTCGCGGGATCGCCGATGGTATCGCCCTCCCGCGCAGCGGGATCGGTCAGTTGCGCATTGTGGACTGCATTGGCGCGCAGATAAGACTCCCACTCACCCGTTATCATCAGCAGGTTTCGCGGCCCAGACGTCGTAACCGCTTCTGAAAACATCGAAATGGTCACAGTCGCGGCGACCCTCGGGTCCTCGATCGCCTCACGCACGATGATATCGGTCGCCATGGAATGACCGAGCAACGCGACGCGCCCATCCACGCCCGGCAGTGCTAATGCTGCATCGATGACGCGGGTCAGTTCATGCTTCAAGAGCTGGGTGGTTCCGTCGACGCGCGTGACATCACCCGACATTGGCTTCGGATTGCGGCCATGGCCTTCGAGATCGTATGAAACAGCGACGTAACCGGCTTGCGCCAGCGTCAGCGCATAGGCTTCCATGAGTTGTCGCGACCCGGCGAAGCCATGCGCGATGATGACCGTCGGTGCCTTTGCAGGCCCTGGACGTTGATAGACTGTTGCCGGTGTCGTGCCCACCATCAGTGGCGTGATCGTCAGCCCGGAGCGCGCTTCTTCCAGATGCCAGATCCCGAGAGCGGTCAGCACAAGCCCGACGATTGCTGCCAAAATCCGCTGTATCATTGCGCGCAACCAAGGCTCCGAGGGCGAAAATTCATGACTACCAACCGAGACGCCCCATGGCAGCCATCAGGTTCCGGCCAACAGTCGCACGGCGACCGCACTCGCCATCATGCCAAACACATACAGCGGTACACCGAAGCCGCTGTACCAAAGGGCATCCTTGATCGGGTCCCGCAACAGGCGGCGCATCATCAGCAACTGGCCCGCCAATAAAGCCGCGACAATCCCGGCCTCGAGAAAGCCGCCCCAGAACGTGACCAGCCCGATCACGATCACTTGCGGCAAAGCCATGATGATGCATGCGGCAAGCGCCGCGCGGTCAGCGCCGAGAAGCACCGGCAGGGAGTTGATCCCCATTTCGCTGTCGCCCTTGATTGCCTTGAAATCATTCAGCGTCATGATGCCATGGGCGCCGGCACCATACAGCAGTGCCAGGACCAGCACCTGCGTGGGCGGCAAGGCACCGCCCAGCATCGCCGCCGCGCCCGTGATCCAGGCAAGACTTTCATAGGAAAACCCGCAAGCCGCATTGCCGAGCCAGCCATTGCGCTTCAATCGGAATGGTGGCGCGCTGTAGGCCCAGGCGAGAATGAGACCGATGATTGTCGCTATCGTCACCCATTGGCCGAGCGTGGCCGCCACGAGCAGCGAAAGCGCGCTCCAGATACCCGCTATATAAAGGCCCCATTTTCCCGGAATACGACCCGAGGGAATGGGACGGTGTGGTTCGTTGATGGCGTCGACATGCCGATCATACCAGTCGTTGATCGCCTGACTCATCGCACAGACAAGGGGACCGGCAAGGATCATCCCGGCCAGAACCGTGTACCAGTTTATCAGGATCGGAACACCGGACGAGACGACGCCGCAGGCAAATGCCCACATGGGCGGAAACCAGGTGATCGGTTTCAACAGTTCGAGCACTGCGGATGGGGCAGGGTAGGCCGAGGCGGATTGACTGTTTGTATCGATTGTCACGTCTGAGGTCCCGCCGTTGCCGGTTCAGTGTCCCAAAGTCATCGTGAGAGGTCAAGCTTGACCACCCGACATGGCGCCTAGCGACAAGACGCCATTGACGCGGCGGACGTCCCTTGATCCCGCGAAACCGCCTAAACCTTGTAGCGCCGCTCCAGTTCGTCGAATTTCGGCTTGTCGACGGCTTGTTGCCTGACTTCGAACCCGGCCAGCCTATCAGCCACCGAGGCCAGCGATCCTGTTTCAAGCAGGGCAGCCAGAACGTCATGTGATGCCTTCAACGCAGCCTGAAGCGAGGCGTTGGCATAGAGCACGCAGCCAAAGCCGAGCTTGGCAAAGGTTGCTTGACCCAGTTCGGGCGTAAGGCCGCCGAACACGATGTTGGCCACCTGCGGCACGGACAGTGAGCGGGCAATCTGTTCGAGTTCGTCGGCGGATTTGGGCGCTTCGACAAAGGTGACATCTGCTCCGGCCTCGATCATCGCTCCTGCCCGGTCAATTGCCGCCTGCAAGCCCAGAACGGCGCGTGCGTCGGTGCGGGCGACGATTTGCAGATCACCGTCCCGGCGGGTGTCCACGGCGGCCTTGATCTTGGCGAGCATCTCCTCAAGCGGGACGACGTCCTTGCCGGAAAAGTGTCCGCATTTCTTCGGGAACACCTGATCCTCGATCTGCAATCCTGCCGCACCGGCCCGCTCGAGCACCCTCACGGTCCGCACCATGTTGACGGCATTGCCAAATCCGGTATCGGCATCGACCAGCAATGGCAGTGCGACAGCGTCGGCGATGGCCGCGACATGATTGGCGATCTCCGTCAGCGTCGTGAGACCGATGTCGGGAGCGCCAAGAAACATGTTGGCGACACCCGCGCCGGTGACATAGACCGCTTCATACCCGAGGTCCTCAATGACCCGCGCGAACAAGCCGTTGGCGGCACCGGCAAGGATCGGAGCCTCGCGTCTGGCCAGCATCATTTTCAGGGCAGTTGTCGGCCTAGCCATGCGGTTTCCTTTGCCTCATTTGGAACGATGTGTCAGTCGCCGACTGAGATGCAGCATCGCCATATTCGCCACGATTGCGACAATGACGATCATCGTGATGACGGACGTCGACAGGAGGACATTGTGCTGGGCTATCCCGCTGACGAGCAGGAACCCGAGCCCTCGCTGTGACGAGAACATCTCGCCAATCAGCACACCGAGCAGGCTCAGCGAAAAGCTGATCCTGAGGCCTCCGACGATGTCCGGCAGGCAGGCGGGCAGCAATACCCAGAGCATGGTCTGGCGACGGGACAGACGCAGGACCCGCGCCGTGCGGACCAGGACAGGTGGCAGGCTTCGTACCGCCCCAAGCGTGAACAGGACGACGGGGACGAGCCCGTGCATGACGCCGAAGGCGATCTTTGCAGAAATACCTAGCCCGAACACCAGCAGCACGACGGGATAGAGCGTCACCTTCGGGATTGTATAGAACCCGGACAGGATCGGTTCTGCGACGTCGCTGGCGAACGGTCGGGTGCCGAAGATGAGGCCCAGCGCAAGTCCAGCCACCGCCGAGATTGCGAAGGCGATCAGAAACGCCTCAAGCGTCGCTGCTGCATTGTCCCAGAACAGCGATGTTTGCAGGAGATTGACGAGATAGGCGAGCGTCGGCAGCGGTGGTGCGACGGCAATACCAGATGTCCAGACGCCAACCGCCTGCCAGAGCAGGAGCATCAGCGCCAGCAGAATGAGAGCGTCAACCGGACGTGCCCGAGCTGGCGCTGCCTGCTTATAGGTTGGCTCATTGACGGCGCTGGTGCTCATCCCTTTGACCGACGGCGCCTGAGCCGCCCCTCCCACGCATAGAGGACGCCGTTGGCGACAACGGCTGTCAGCAAGACAAACAACATGATTCCGTACATGGCCCGGTTATCAAAGCTCTGATAGGCAAAGGAAATTGCAAAACCGAGGCCGCTGCCGGAGAGGATGAATTCACCGGCGATGACGCCGATCAGGGAATAACTCAGCGCCAGTTTGAAGCCGCTGAACAGGCGCGGCAACGCCGACGGCAAGATGATCCACCAAAGAGTGAGCGCCGGACCGAGACGCTGGATGCGGGCCAGTTTCAGGAGCACTGGCGGAACGCTATCCAGCCCTGAGAGTGTGCTGATGATGACCGCCGGCATCGCCGACAGGATGCCAAGTACCACCAGAGGGGCCTTGCCCAACCCAAGCAGGGCGACGAGCACGGGATAAAAGATGAAGGTCGGAACCGAGTAGTAGGACGCCAGCAGCGGATCGACCATATCGCGTAAGCGTGCAATCCGATGGATCACCGCGCCAGACAATGTGCCAATTGCGACCGAGAGACCAAAGGCGAGGGCGATCGTCGAAAACGTCTGCACCATGCTCTCGTTCAAATCGCCCGAGCCAATGTGTTCGACCATCGATGCGATCATGTCGCTTGGCGGAATGATCGAGTTTGGATCGACATAACCCGCACGGCACCCGAACTCGAGCAGCAGGATGGGGCCGGCCAAGACAACACTGCGCACGATGAGCAGGGCAAGTGCACGCGTCATGATGCGCGCCCCATGGTTTTGAGCGATTCTTCGCGGAGCGATGACCAGAGGCGGGCGGTCAGCGCGCCGAAATTCGGATCCGAGACGACCCGGCTGTCGCGGTCACGGGGCCAACCTGTTTCGACAAAATCGATGAACCGCCCAGGCCGCGCACTCATCACGCCGACACGGTCCGACAGCATGGCTGCTTCGTCGAGCGCGTGCGTGATGAGCAGGATCGTTGCGCCGGTTTCCCGCCAGAGCCGCAGCAATTCGTCGCCCATCAGCAGGCGTGTCTGCTGGTCGAGCGCACCGAAGGGTTCGTCCAGCAATATCAGGCGCGGACGCAGCACCAGTGTTCGGGCAATGCAGACCCTTTGCCGCATGCCGCCAGACAGTTGTGCGGGGAAATGATCTATAAACTGCGCCAGACCCATGAAGCTGACGGCGTGCTCGACCCGCTCCTTGATTTCCGCGCTCGGCAGGCCAGACGTCCTGAGGCCAAACTCAACGTTCTGCCGAACGCTGAGCCAGGGCATGCTGGAGTCTTCCTGGAAGACGACGCCAATGCCGGGAGGCACTTCGCCGTTCAAGTCTGAGCCTTCGAACCTGACGCTGCCACTCGTCGGACGTGCGACGCCGCACAGCATGTCCAGCAGGGTCGACTTGCCACAACCTGAGGGGCCGACGACTGAAACGAATTCCCCCCGCGCCAGCGTCAGATCGATTGGGCCGACAGCATGGACAGCCGGTGGCCCGTCAAAGCGACGCACCACCCCCTTCAACTCCACATGCGGCTCGGTCACGGACATGGACACGGTCATTGAATGGACTGGAGTTCAGCTGGCAGATACGAGGTGTCGATATACTTCGGCCAATCGACGTCGCCCTTCTGCTGTCCGGTAATTTGCAGGCCCTCGACCATGTGGTTCATGCCGACATAATCCAGACGGCCATCGCTCCAGTAGTTTTCAGCGACGAGCCGATGGATATGCGCCCGAAACAGATCAACATTCGGGTTATTGTACGCCTTGGCGGTAATCGCGGCGGCCTCGTCCGGGTGCTCCAGCATGTAGCGCAGGCCATCACGCCGCGCGAGGATCAGGCCCTTGATGATATCAGGATGAGCCTTCGCATACTCTGCCGTCGTGATCATCACGGTCTGCATCATGCGCGGGTCCATCACGTCGCGCACCATGAAGAGCGGCTTCACGAGTTCCGAATTCTGCGCGAGCGCCAGTTCATCGGAGAAGGCCGCATCGACTGCGCCACTGCCGACCGCCGACAGGTTGGCACCAAGATCACCCGCCGGTACGAGCTTGACCTGTTGCGCAGTCAGGCCGTTGGCCTTCAGTGCCATCAGGATCACCATGTTGCTGACCGAACCGGGCGACGTATAGGCGATCTGCTTGCCCGTCAGATCCTTGATGCCGGAAAGGGTTGATCCCTTCTTCACGACCCACATCTGGTCAGACACGTTCAGCACACCGCCGCCGATAATAATCAGCTTCTGGCCCGCATTGATCGCCTGCACCGCCGCCGACAGGGCTACTTCGCCAAAGGGAATACCGCCCGCGAGGGTGTTGCGAACCGCGGTGCCGCCGCCAGCCGCCGTGAGGATGCCGGTTACATCGACGCCGTTGCTTTTGAAAAAGCCTTTGTCCATAGCAACCGCATAGGGAACGCCGTAGAACTGGCCGCCCCAATGCGTGACGGTGATCGTTTCGGCTTCCGCCTTGAGAGGCCCTGCCGTAAACGCCGACAGTGCCAGGCCGACGAACAGCCCAAATCGTACAAGCCTATTTCCGGTAAACATGGCTTCCCCCTGTTTTTATAATTCGTTCCGTCCGTCTTGTGCGGATTTGTTGATTGACGTGAGGCTCTTGGCGATCACGCGCGCTAGTCCTTGCGGCTGTCCGAGAGGCCATGCCGCTTTTCAAAGGCGTGGACCGCCGGGAATCCCATCAGCGTGTTCATGTCGGAGAAGGCCATCATCGGTGCCTCGCTGCCAGTGCCGATACCTGCTGACTTCAGACGACCGTAGACCTTCTGCAGCGCGCCAGCCGCTGTCAGGAAGCCGGAACCGGGATAAATGGCGATCTTGAATCCCATCGCACCCAGCTCAGACGCTGACAGATACGGCGTACGACCACCCTCGACCATATTTGCAAGCAGGGTTGCGCCCTTGAAGGTTTCGGCCACACGACGAAGCTCTTCGAGGCTTTCCGGGCTCTCGACAAAAAGCACATCGGCTCCAGCCTCCAGAAATAGCTCGGCACGTCGGAGCGCTGCGTCGAGGCCTTCGGCATAGCGTGCGTCGGTGCGCGCGACGATCAGGAAATCGCTGTTTGGGCGTGCTTCGACGGAAACGCGGATCTTTGCTGCGGCGTCTGCTGCCGGGATGACGCGGCGAAACTCCGTATGGCCGCACTTCTTCGGGAATTCCTGATCTTCGAGCTGGATTCCCGATGCGCCAGCAGCAGCATAGCCGCGTACCGTGCGGTCAACGTTGAGCAACCCGCCATACCCGGTGTCGCCATCCGCGATGAATGGCAAATTGGCCGCTCCGGCGATGCAGCGCACGCGATCGAGCATCTCGGTAAAGGTCGCGGTCCCGGCGTCGGCAACACCGAGCGCAGATGCGACGACACCGTAGCCGGTCATATACAGCGCTTCAAAACCGGTCGCGGCGGCCACCCGGGCTGAAATACCATCGTAGACGCCGGGAAGCGCCAGACATCCATCTCGTTGCAAAAGTGCGCGCAAGTGTGCCGGTTGAGCCAAGCCGTCCTCCCGTTCGTTTTTGTTTTGCATGACCGCTGTCGGCCTTGCTGTCTTTTTTGAAAGCGATTTCTCATCCAGGAATTTTATTCCAATTCATGCGAAATTCCTTTGGGAGGAGTGTCAGAAATTATTCCGGAAATATCAACTGCTTTGATGCGATTTGGCATTTGATTTCAGGTCATCAAGTGCATTTCGAAAGTGTTCGCCGTGTGCGCGACCGCTCAAGATTGTAATGGAGGTCCTCTTCACGCGGGCTCGCTTGAGCAGGCTGTCGAAGAAGAGTAACGCAATGACTCATCTCGTACTGTTGCGCCCGCCTTCAAAGGAGTTTGCCCGTGAATTTGCTGTTTGACACACGCCGGGTTGTCATCATCGGGGCAAGTTCGGGTATTGGTCTTGCCACCGCGCAGCAGATGGCTGCCGAAGGGGCGTCACTCGTGATGGCAGCCCGTGATCCCGTCAAGTTAGATGCGGCAGCGGACGAGATTGCAGCGACCAGCGAGCGCCGACCGATGACCCATTCCCTCGACCTCATGCAGACCGATGCTGCCGACGGTCTGGTGTCCTTCGTGTCCGGCCATTGGTCGGGATTGGATGCGCTCGTCGTCTCCGTGGGCGGCAGTGTGCGTGCGCCGTTTGATCAGCTGTCCGACGACGATTGGCTTGAAAACTATCATTTCAATGTGCTGTCCTGCGTCCGGGCGATCAGGGCCTGTCTACCGATGCTCAAATCAGGCAATCAGCCGGCAATCGTTCTCCTCGGATCTGCGGCTGCGAAATCACCCAATCCGCAACAGGTCATGTCCAATGTGCACAAGGCGGGATTACTAGGCCTTGTCAAAACGCTGGCCGATGAGTTTGCCCCGTTTGGCATCCGCGTCAACGCGGTCGGTCCTGGCCGCACACTGACGCCGCTCTGGATAAACCGGGCCGCTGCAATGGCTGAAGCCCAGAACACGACGCCCGAGGCCATCATCGCTGCATTCGCCAGGGACATCCCGATGGGACGGTTCGGTCAACCGGATGAAATTGCGAGCCTTGTGACGTTTCTAGCCAGCCCGAGGGCGAGCTACATGACCGGGCAATCCATCAACGTCGATGGCGGCCTCGCGCGCGGTCTCATGTAGGCGGTCGACCGCCTCGCACTTCACGTATTCTCGGCAACCCGGGTCGCTGCCAGTTGATTGACCTGTGCCGAGGTGCAATCCTCGTCCAAGTGATGGGCAGGGCTGAAGCAATGCTTTGCCAGACATTGGAGAACGTCATGCCCGCCTTGTCCATTTCGATCGAGCCTCGGAGCGGATCGATCATACACACCGACATCACGGTCGAGCGGCTCAGAATTGCCGGGTGGGCAGGGCGCAACAAGAACGCGGTTCAGCATCACATTGACGAATTGGCAGCGCTGGGGATCGCGCCGCCCAGTCGGACGCCATTGTTTTACGAAGTTTCAGCAAGCCTTTTAACGACGGATCAGACAGTCGAAATTTTGGGTGAGACGTCATCGGGCGAGGTGGAACCCTTCGTCGTGTTGACATCCGAGGGGCTGCTCGTTGGCGTTGGCTCCGACCATACCGACCGGAAAGCGGAAGCCTGGAGCGTTCCACATTCCAAGCAACTCTGTGCCAAGCCGATCGGTCCGCGCTTCTGGCGTCATGCAGACGTTGCGGGGCACTGGGATCAACTCCAGCTACGCTCCTGGATCCCTTTGCCGGATGGCACTTGGCAACTCTATCAGGATGGCAGCGTCGGTTCGCTGATCGGCCCCGAGGAATTGATTGATTTGAACGGGGAGATCGCCGCTGGCACAGGCCTGTTTTGTGGCACGATCAGCGCAATTGGTGGCGTGCGACCGTCAAATGGCTTCCGGATGGAGTTGTTTGATCCTGTTATCGGCCGATCGTTGACTCATGACTACCGCCTCAAAACTCTCTCGATCATCATATGACAACCACCTAGACTTGAACCAATCCGGTGCCCATTGAACGCTGCATCCTTAAAGGGTGCCAGAATTCAAAATTGTTCTGATCCGCTCCTTGAGTTCCGGCAAGATCTCGGACTCGAACCAGGCGTTCTTTTTCAGCCAGATATTGTTGCGCGGACTAGGGTGCGGGAGCGGGAGCTGACTTGGCCAAACCCGTTTCCAGTTTTGTACGGTCTCTGTCAGCGACTGGCTTGCATCGATGTTCATATGCCAATCAATGGCATATCGACCGATGACAAGCGTGAGTTCGAGTGACGGCAATTGTTGCAGCAGCCGATTACGCCAGGTGACAGCGCATTCGGGGCGGGGTGGCAGGTCTCCTGACTTGCCTGTTCCGGGATAACAGAAGCCCATCGGCAGGATGGCAATCTTGGATGGATCATAAAAGACGACTTCATCGATGCCCATCCACGCCCGCAGACGTTCACCGCTTGGATCATCAAAAGGGATTCCGGTTTCGTGGACCTTGCGGCCCGGAGCTTGCCCCGCGATCAGTATCCGGGCGCTCGTACCCAATTGGAAGACCGGACGGGGTCCTAGCGGAAGAAAGTCCGCACAAATCGTGCAGGCGCGGGCCTGAGCGGTGATGTTATTTAATGCTGCCCAAGTGTTTTCAGTCACTTAACGTATAACTCTTGTTGACCAAGTCGGCGCGACCTTTTGATAATTTTGTTCAAATTGCTAGGCTTGGGCTGCTTGAGCCACGGGTTGAAATGTAGATTAGCCGGTTTGAACACCTTACGGGACGGACGGCGTAATACAGAGAAAGAATGCTGAAATCGGTAGCCGACGCCCGCTTTCATAAAATTTAAATCATAAATAGGACGAGTGTTATACGAGAATTAATATGTATCGGGCACGCTTTTCTCAATTAACCACGGTGTTGAGAGATCCCATGTCATTCCGGTCGCTGTCATTTAGGGTTGCCCTCATTGGAAGCCTCTCGGTGGCTTTCGTGATAGGGGTTGGGACGGTTCTGCTTGTCTCAAGGATCTCTGAGGTCATCGATAGTCAGACGTCGGAACTCGAAGAAAAGACGATTGCGACCGAAGCCAATCTCGGGCGACATCGACAGAACCTGGCAGCAAATGCGGCGGGTGACCTGGCGAGTACATTTGAAATGCTGGCCACAAATGGCGTGCAGGAACGATCGGTATTCGACGCCGTGCTGCGCGCCGCCGCCGAGCGCAACCCCGAATTCCTTGGAACATGGGCTGGATTTGAGCCGAATGCCCTCGATGGCCGCGACGCGGATTTTGCCGACAAGAGCTCATCCGACAAGACAGGCCGGTTTCTCGCCTATTGGAACAGGACGAGCGGTCACGTCGTGCGGGATGTCCTGACAGGCTACGAGACCGATCCCTATTATCTGCAGCCGCAGCAGTTGAATCGTCCGGTCATCATCGAACCCTATTTTTATCCGGTTGGCGGCAAGTCGGATCTGATCATGTCGCTGGGCGTTCCGCTCAAGTCGAAGGGCAAGATGATCGGCACCATCGGCGTGGACGTCGATTTGACGGTGCTTTATGCGCCGCTTGCGACAGTCAAGCCGTTCGGCGACGGCTATCTGACAATTGTCTCCACCGGCGGCATGGCGGTCGTGCATCCGATTGCCGACGCGATTGGCAAGCCGCTCGATCAGACCGATGCGCCGGTTGCCGAAGCGGCCCGTCGCGCCATTTCGTCCAAGTCAACGGTCCGCTTCGATGCAGTCGGGCGGGATGGTCAGTCCTGGCACTATGTCGCCGAGCCGATCCGGGCAGACGCGACCGAGGAAGTCTGGGCAGCTGTAGCGGCCATTCCGACGGCGACGCTGCAGGCCGCGACCGCCCGAGTTCGCGCGACCATGATTTTCGTCGCGATCGCAAGCGTCGGACTGGTCGGAGTCTTGCTCTTTGGTCTCTTGCAGAGCCTGATGGGCCGACCGTTGCGCGCGCTTGGCAAGACGATCGATGCCATGGCGGCTGGCGATTATGATCGTCGCGTGCATGAGGCCCGTCGGCGCGATGAAATCGGGATCATCGGTCAGGCTGTCGAGCGGTTCCGCGAGGGGCTCCAATTGCAGGCGTCTGACGTAGCAAGAGCCGAGGCCGACAACCGGGCCAGACAAGAGGCAGATCGCCGCACTCTCATGGTCCGACTAGCGGACCAGTTCGAGCGCGAGGTTGGCGGTATTGTGGACGTGGTTTCATCTGCCGCGTCCCGGCTTCAGACCACAGCCCAGACCCTGACCTCGGTCGCGGAAGATGCTGCGTCGCAATCCGGTGTCGTCAATACCGCTGCGCGCGAAGCGTCTGCGAATGTTGCGACGGTCGCCTCATCTGCTGACGAACTCGGCACGTCCGTGCGTGAGATCAGCCGCAACGTTGCGCATTCCGCATCCCTATCGGTTGAAGCCGTCAACGAAGCCAACGCATCTGCAGCGGTGATTGATGAACTCTCGGCATCGGCGACCCAGATCGGGGATATTCTGAAGCTGATCACGGCGATTGCGCACCAGACCAATCTTCTGGCGCTGAATGCAACCATCGAAGCAAGCCGCGCCGGGGAAGCCGGGCGCGGATTCGCGGTTGTCGCCAATGAAGTCAAGCAGCTCGCCACCCAGACGGCGAGCGCGACGGCGGCAATCAGTCAGCAAATCACCTCGATCCAGGGATCTGCTGGTCGCGCAGTTGAAACGATCAGCACCATCAGCAACCGTATCCGGTCGATCAACGATACGACAACCTCGGTGGCGTCAATGGTTGAGAAGCAAGGTGCTGCGACTCTGGAGATCGTGACGGCTGTCAGGCAGGCGGCTGTTGGAACCGATGATGTGACGTCGAACATCCGCAACGTCGCCGCCGCCGCGAGTGATACGGGCGAGGCAGCCGGCAACGTGCTGAATGCCGCCTCCGATTTGTCATCCCAATCCGAACACCTGCGTCGCGAAATTCGGGCATTCCTGGAGTCGGTCCGGGCGGCCTGAGGGCCTGATTGATAACTTTCTGTTCTATCGCGGTCAGGCCGTGAGCTTTGAGATCGCGGCTTTTACGGCATCGCGCTGTTCCAATGCCTCATACCAGCGCGCAACGTTCGGCGTTTCGGAGAAATCGACGCCGGCGAACTCCCTGCGCCAGATCCAGCCAAAATTGACGATATCGGCGATGGAATAGCTGCCTGCCAGATACTCGACTTCACCCAATCGTTTATCCAGTACAGCAAGCGTCCGCTTTGCTTCATTGGAGAATCGCTCGATTGCAAGCGGAGCGGGCGATGGGGCCAGCTTCTGGAAGTAGCCGGAGTTACCGAATGCCGGGCCGAGGCCGGAGGCATGGAAGAACATCCACTCAAACATGCGGATCCGATCAACGGACGTCTGGGGGATCAGCTTGCCGGTCTTTTCGGCGAGGTAGATGAGGATTGCAGCGGACTCCGTGATCGTGACGGGTTTGCCGTCCGGTCCTTCGAGATCCACGATGACCGGCACCTTGCCGTTCGGGTTCAGTGCGAGGAACTCGGGCGCCTTTTGCTCGCCGGAGCGGATGTTCACCTTGATAAGGCGGTAATCAAGCCCGACTTCCTCGAGCATGATCGGAACTTTGATCGAATTTGGAGTCGCAAACGCATAGAGATCAATCATGACGGGTCTCCGGTTGGGCACGCGGGAACCGGGCAGCGCGTGCCCGGTCCTGCAGGTGAAATCAGGCGGCGAGTTTGGGAGCGACTGGGAAGTCGATCTCGATCTTGGTGACGCCATGCAGGTAGTTGCTGATGATCTTGTCGCCGATGACCATCACGACATCGACCACATTGCCCTCGGTCCAACCGGCGGCAAGGAAGGCCTCTGTCGCGGCTGTTGCAACATGACCGCGATGTTCGGTCACATCACGCGCAAATTGGGCGAGCGCATCCAGCTTGGGATCGAATGTTGCCCGACCCGTGCGGATTTCAAGGATCTGCTCGTCGGTGAAGCCGACCATTTTGCCGACAGCCGTGTGGGCCGACAGGCAATACTCGCAGGTGTTGACCTGGCTGACGACGAGATTGATCACTTCGCGCTGCTTGCTCGTCAGCGATGACTTGGCGTTCTGGAGGTTCAGGTAGGTTCCCAATGCCGTCGCCGAATGGGCGAAGGTGGCGTAGAGGTTCGGCACAAATCCGAGCATCTTGGTCAGATTGTCGAAAATGCCCTGGTTGTCCGGGGTGACGTCGTTGCGGGTGGGGATTTTGAAGAATGACATGGAAGAGCTCCTGGTTTCGCGTCTGGCGCGGTGAAGACAGGAGGCAATGTAGCTCTTCCATTTCGTAACAATAGCTGGCATGCTCGCCTAAGATATATTCCAGAATGGACTGAATACATGGACCGGCTGGCAGCAATGAGCCTCTTCGTGCGTGTGGTGGAAACGGGATCGTTTTCAGCGGTGGCGCGTGAACAGGCGACAACGCAAAGTGCGGTGAGCAAGCAAATCTCGGCACTTGAGGCGCAACTCGGCACCAAATTGCTGAGCCGTTCGACGCGCGCGCTGTCCTTGACCGGGGATGGCGAGATCCTGTTCCCTGAGGCCAAGCGGCTGGTGTCGGATTTTGATGCGCTGGAAGGTCTCCTGCGCAATGGACAGGCGCGTCTGACCGGTTCGCTCCGCATCGCTGCGTCCGTCGGTTACGGCAGGCGGATTCTCATGCCGCAGATCAAGACGTTTCTCGAGCAACATCCGGGGCTTCGGATCGATCTCCGATTGAGCGACGGTTTCACCGATCTGATCGAACAGGGAATCGATGTCGCCATTCGCATCGGCGAGCTGCCCGACAGCAGTCTCGTGGCCCGCAAGATTGGTGTGTCGCAGCGCTTGCTGCTTGCGCATCCAGCCTATCTTGAACTGGTGTCCGGTGGTTTGGCCGGGATAAAGCATCCGCGTGACCTGAGCGGGCTGAACTGCATCGTCTATACCGAAGTGGCGACGCAGAATGTCTGGGAGTTTATCGGGCCGGATGGCGAGACCGAGCGCGTCCGGGTGACGGGGAATCTCCAGACGAACAGTTCCGAGGCGATCCGGGCCGCGACCTTGTCGGGTCTGGGCGTCTGTTATGCGCCGAACTGGCTGCTGCCGGAAGAGTTGGCGTCTGGCGAGATTGTCCACCTTCTGCCCGACTGGCGCGCGCGTCCAATCCCGATCCATGCGGTCTACCCCGTACATCGTCAGCATGTTGCCAAGATTGACGCATTCGTCCGGCACATCATGGCCTGACTGTGACATGCGCGGACATGATCGTCTTGCCTTATCCGTCTGAGAGAACTGGCGTTTTATCGCCCAGTGCCACTTTCTTAAATTTTGGTCATGTTGGTGAAACGCTATTGCGTGCGCTTGTGTGATCGGTGCATGCTGCAATGCAACAATTCACCTGATCCACCCAATTCGAGGCATGCATCATGACTGATAGCTCGACGCAAAACCACTACGATCGACTGACGATCGCGATTCACTGGCTGACTGCGGCTCTCGTGATCAGCCTTTGGCTGATCGGTCAGCTTGTCGATTTCGTTCCGCGTGGACCTGTTCGCATGGGGATCTGGTCGACGCACGTCGTGCTTGGCTTCACCCTGTGCGCCTTGCTGATCATTCGTATCGTCTGGAAACTGACAGCCGCCCGCAAGGTTGCACCAGCGAACGCCGGCCTGATGGGTCACGCAGCCACGCTGGGGCATCTGGCACTCTACGGACTGCTGATTGCGGTTGTCGCGCTCGGGTTGGCGGATGCATTTGTCCGCGGCTTCAACATTTTCAATATCGTGACATTGCCCACCATTGGCGACGCATCGTTGCGCAGGCCAATCAACGGGTGGCATGAACTGGCGGCCAATGCCATCGCTGCGCTGGCCTTGCTGCATGCGCTGGTGGCGCTCTTCCATCAATATGTGCTGAAGGATCAGTTGCTCGGTCGCATGGGCATCGGTCGCGCTTGATCAAGTCCCTCTGATGGTTCGAGCGATCCATGGAGACGGCCGCTCGACCTCGCTGTCCAGGGCCTAGAGCTTCATATTGCCATTAAATGCTGAGTGACAAGGGCTCAACGGTCCTTGACCGTCCTCGTTAGCCTAATCTCAACTCTCTCTCCAACTGTTTCGGCTGTAACCCACGGCTCGGAGATGCGGCCATGGTAATTGGTCGTTATAATGGCGAAGACGTCGCTCAGCTTTCCATTCGCAAAGATGCCAATCCCCGAATAGGCAATGTCCAGACCGGCCAGACCTTGAACTTCTTTGTGCGGGATCGCTTGCGTGCTGCCACCAATTTTCGTGGCATAGGATTTGATGAGATGTACCGCGCTGGATACGCCGGCAGCATTTGGGCCGACTGAAGTCATGCGACGTATCGCGCATGTATGATAAGGGGGTTCCTCAATCGTAACCGCATATAGTGTTGACCGATTTTTAACGTACCAACCTTGCCCGGGATCAGTTTTGAGATATCTCTGAACTTCACTTGGCGGCATTTTAATTGAAGACATACGTGAAAGAGATGAATTTATCCGGTCACTGTTCGGAAAGCTATCGAGGCAGATCTCGGAGAACATCTTTACGAGCTCATTTATGTCTGCTGGCTGGTATGGTTTGGATTGCACGGGTGATATAAGAAAAATCAACACGGCTAAAACCGATACAGACCTGACTACTTCTCGCAGCATCGTAGATCCTTAAAACCGACCACTTGTGTGCCACCTTGATGCAAATTGATGGTTGGTGCAACTGCGCATTCTTGTTGCCAGTCTTGATTGCGTGGCACTTCATGGACCGATGTTCATGGATGGCTGCTGCCATAGCACCCTTGACCTCTGCACCAAGGTCCCCTTCGCATGCAGTTGACCCTCTGCCGCTCCGTCAACAGCATGGGCTTGGTTACCCTTTGATGCCGGCGTCAAGACATGGTGGCTGAGACGCGCCGCGCCAGGAGGGGTCGGGTGAGCTGCTTCCGGCAAACAGTCTAAACCGGTTCTCCCGACGCTGCATACCCGCGCAACGACGCTAGACACGCGTCGATGTTCGGGCGCAGTATCACATCCCGGGTCAGGTGAGCCTGAACATAACCGCCGCCTATAACGCGTTGGTATGACTGTCTGATCGGTGTTCTTAAAATGTGGCGCGCCCTACGGGAGTCGAACCCGTCTTTACAACGTGAAAGGCTGTCGTCCTAACCGATAGACGAAGGGCGCTTGGCGCGGGCTTATAGGCGGGTTCGACGCCGTCGGCAAGCCTGATTTCAAAAACTTGTCGCAATGCAAACGTGATATGCGACAAAAGCACCAAAATCAGCCGCTTTTTTTATTAACCAAAAGTCACGGTCGTCCTGTTCGAAATACGGGAGCGCGACTTGACATGAGAACAAAAATAGAACATTGTAGCTTATCGACGAAAATGACACCAAGGAGGCTCGTCATGAGCATCGTTTTGCAGGAAGTCGTCAGTGTCAGTGCTCTCTTGTCGTTCGCCGCTGCGATCATCATGTGGTCGGAGGGCTTCATCCACCTGTTTTCGGCTTACTAGAACAAACCATGAATAACCAGTCAAGACCTGCCGGATCTTGCGCTGCGAGGCTGTGCATCGTTTGAAACTGTCGCTGGCATCCAGAGCATTGGTCTGCGATGATCGGTGGCTGACGGGTTTGTCGTTTTTGCGCGAATCACCCGTCTGTCGGGAAGGAGCTGGCCGGGCTGGAAGCCTCACGGTCCGCCCCGGACCAGGGTCAGAGAGTCGGGCGACGTTGATGCGGCAAGGGAGATCTGACGATGGCTGATGTCGGGTTTGTCCATTTGCGGGTCCACTCAGCCTATTCGCTGCTTGAGGGGGCGCTGCCACTCGGGCGGCTGATTGATCTCGCCAAGGCCGATCAGCAGCCAGCGCTCGGTCTTGTCGATAGCGGCAATCTGTTTGGCGCACTGGAATTTTCGGAAAAGGCGGTCGACAAGGGTTTGCAGCCGATCATCGGCTGCGCGCTGGCCGTCGATTTCATGGATCGCGATGAGGATCGCCGCCAGACTGTGGCCGCGTCCCATGCGCGACTGACCCTGATTGCGGCGACCGATGTTGGATATGATCATCTGGTTCGGCTCGTGTCGCGGTCGTTCATGGCGACGTCGGGTGCCGATGGCCCGCACGTGCGGATTGTTGATCTTGAACAGTTCTCAACGGGTGTGCTGGTTTTGACCGGTGGTCCCGATGGGCCCATCGACACGTTGATCGCGAGCGGCCAGGAGGACGTTGCACGGCGGCGGTTGCAGCGCCTGTTCGAGATTTTCGGCGATCGGCTTTATGTCGAATTGCAACGGCATGGGCTTGAGGCCGAGCGGGTCGTGGAGCCTGTTCTGCTCGGTCTCGCCTATGAGCTTGACCTGCCGCTCGTTGCCACCAATGAGCCCTATTTCCCCGCACGCGAGGACTTCGAAGCACATGATGCGCTGATCGCGATTGCGGAGGGCCGGGTGATCGCGGAAGAGGATCGGCGTCGGTTGAGTCCGGAGCATTATTTCAAGAGCCGCGCGGAAATGGTCACGCTGTTTGCCGACTTGCCGGAGGCGCTTGAGAACACCATCGAGATCGCCAGACGTTGTTCAGCGCGTGCCTACAAGCGCAAGCCGATCCTGCCGCGCTTTGCGGGCGTGGACGAGGACGCCGAGACCGCCGAAAAAGCCGAGGTTGCCGAACTCTTTGCCCAGGCTGAGGCGGGTCTTGAGGCGCGGATAGCGGTCCATGGTGTTGCGCCGGGACACACGGTGGAGACCTATCGCGAACGGCTCAGGTTCGAGCTGTCCATCATCGAAAAGATGCGTTTTCCCGGCTATTTTCTGATCGTGTCGGATTTTATCAAATGGGCCAAGGCGCGCGGCATTCCCGTCGGACCGGGGCGCGGATCAGGTGCCGGTTCGGTCGTTGCCTGGGCTCTGACGATCACGGACCTCGATCCCTTGCGCTTTGCGCTTCTGTTCGAGCGCTTTCTGAACCCCGAACGCGTGTCGATGCCGGACTTCGACATCGACTTTTGCCAGGACCGCCGCGACGAGGTGATCCGCTACGTCCAGGAGAAATACGGTCGCGATCAGGTGGCGCAGATCATCACATTTGGAACCTTGCAGGCGCGCGCGGTCCTGCGCGACGTCGGGCGCGTCCTGCAGATGTCCTATGGTCAGGTGGACCGGCTCGCGAAGCTCGTGCCCTCCAATCCCGCCAACCCCGTGACCTTGAAGCAGGCCATCGAAGGCGAACCCAAGCTTCAGGAAGCGCGCGACAAGGAGCCGATTGTCGAGAAATTATTGACCATCGCCCAGAAACTCGAAGGGCTTTATCGGCACGCATCCACGCATGCGGCGGGCATTGTGATCGGTGACCGGCCGCTGGATCGACTTGTGCCGCTCTACAGGGATCCCAGATCCGATATGCCGGTGACCCAGTTCAACATGAAGTGGGTTGAAAGCGCTGGTCTGGTCAAATTCGACTTTCTTGGACTGAAGACGCTGACGGTTCTGGACAAGGCTCTGAAGCTGATCGCACGGCGTGCGCCGATGATCGATCTTTCCGCCTTGCCGCTTGATGATGGCCCGACCTATGCGATGCTCGCCCGGGGCGAGACGGTTGGCGTGTTCCAGTTGGAAAGCCAGGGGATGCGCAAGGCCATTGCCGACATCAAGCCGGACCGGTTTGAGGACATCATCGCGCTTGTCGCGCTCTACCGACCCGGTCCGATGGCCAATATTCCGGTTTATGGCGCGCGCAAGCAGGGACTGGAGCAACCCGATTACATTCATCCGCTGCTGGAGCCGGTGCTGAAGGAGACCTACGGCATCATCGTCTATCAGGAACAGGTGATGCAGATCGCGCAGATCCTCTCCGGCTACTCATTGGGTGAAGCCGATCTGCTGCGCCGTGCGATGGGCAAGAAGATCAAGTCGGAAATGGATTCGCAGCGCGTCCGGTTCGTCGAAGGGGCGTTGCGGCAGGGATTGGAGCAGGCGCAGGCTGATACGATCTTTGATCTGTTGGCCAAGTTTGCAGACTACGGCTTCAACAAGAGCCACGCGGCTGCCTATGCCCTGGTCGCCTACCAGACCGCTTATCTGAAGGCGAATTTTCCGGTTGAATTCATGGCCGCATCCATGACGCTCGACCTGTCCAACACCGATAAGCTCTCGGATTTTCGCCGCGAGGCCATGCGTCTTGGCATCGATGTGCTGCCGCCATCGGTCAACGCGTCGGACGCGCATTTCGAGGTTGAACAGGTCAACGGCAAGGGCCGCATCCTCTACGCGCTGGCGGCTATCAAGGGCGTCGGGCGGCATGCAATCGAGCATCTCGTCGAGGCGCGCGGCAAGATGCCGTTCAAGTCGCTTGGCGATTTTGCCCACCGGGTCGATTCAAAATTTTTCAACAAGCGCACCTTGGAAAGCTTGGGCAGTGCCGGGGCGTTTGATTGCCTTGAGCCCAATCGCGGGCGGCTGGTCGACGGGCTCGATGTCGTGCTCGCAGCTTCCCAGCGTAGCCATGCTGATGCGCTGCTGGGCCAGGCGGCGCTGTTTGGCGGCGGGGCGGCGGAAGAGATCCGGTTGCCGGAGGTCGCGGAGTGGCGGATGGACGAGCGTCTGCAACGCGAGCATTCGGCGGTCGGGTTTTACCTGTCCGCCCATCCCCTTGATGATTATCGCGGCGTCCTTGAAAAGATGCGCGTTCAGCTGTGGACCGAGTTTGTGGAATCGGTAAAACGCGGGAGCACCTTTGGTCGTCTGGCCGGAACCGTGACCTCTCGCACCGAACGCAAGACGCGGACCGGCAACAAGATGGGAATTCTGCGGTTTTCCGACCCGACGGGACAATACGAGGCCGTGATCTTCTCCGAGGGATTGTCGCAATACCGTGATCTCCTGGAGACTGGTCGATCCGTTGTCATCTATGCCTCGGCGGAAGATCGCAGCGAAGGCATCAATGTCCGCATCGACAAGGTCGAGCCGCTTGAGCAGCTTGCCGCGCGCCAGCATCAGAGCATGCGGATTTTCCTGCGCGAACCAGGACCAATCGAGAGTATCGGTCGGCAGCTGGAGTCCAAGGGCGAGGGCGATGTGTCCTTTGTTTTGCTGCTCGGGACAGCGGAGCGCCGGGAAGTCGAAGTCAAGTTGCCGGGCCGATATCGGGTTTCGCCGCAGGTTGCCGGTGCACTCAAAGCGGTTCCGGGTGTCGTGCAAGTCCAGATCGTCTGACAAAGGCTTGCTTTTATTGCGCGACGGCTCTATAAGCCGCGCCATTCCACACGCGGGGTCGGACGATCTGACGGGAATGTTTCCCGTCGCGATTTTCCATCCGGTGTTTTCCAAAGGCCTTGCCTGAGGGCATGACCAGAGGATGACGCGACACCCGCGCTACGACTAACCGGAAAAGAAGGAGTTCAGGGCCATGGCTCTGCCAGATTATTCAATGCGTCAGCTCTTGGAAGCCGGCGTTCATTTCGGCCACCAGAAGCATCGCTGGAACCCGAAGATGGCGCCTTATCTGTTTGGCGTCCGCAACAACATCCACATCATCGACCTTGCCCAGACCGTGCCGATGCTGCATCAGGCGCTCAAGGCCGTGTCCGATACGGTTGCGCGCGGTGGTCGCGTGCTGATCGTCGGCACAAAGCGTCAGGCCCAGGATCCGGTTGCTGATTCGGCCCGCCGTTCCGCTCAGTATTTCGTGAACTCGCGTTGGCTCGGCGGCATGCTGACCAACTGGAAGACGATTTCGCAGTCGATCCAGCGCTTGCGCAAGCTCGAGGGCATGCTCGCGGGCGAGGCTCTCGGCCTCACCAAGAAGGAGCGCCTGACGCTTGATCGCGAACGCGAGAAGCTTGAGAAAGCACTTGGCGGTATCAAGGACATGGGCGGTATTCCCGACCTGATTTTCGTCATCGACACGAACCGCGAAGCGATTGCAATTCAGGAAGCTCGTCGACTGAATATTCCGGTCGCAGCGATCCTCGACAGCAACTGCGATCCAGACGGTATTACCTATCCAATTCCGGGTAATGACGACGCTGGCCGTGCGATTGCCTATTATTGCGATCTGGTGGCGCGCGCTGCGCTTGACGGCATTTCACGGGCGCATGGCGACCACGGCGTCGATATCGGCGCAATGGAATCCTTGCCCGAAGAGCCCGCGCTCGCAGAAGAAGCGGCTGCTGTCTGAACTGCACTGGATCACGCCTCGCCTGTTGAGGCGTGATCGCTCACGTTCATGTCGCCAGACTGTCGGATCCTCATCGAATTTTGCGTGAGTGTCACGACACCGTAACGTTGAGCAGCGAGCACATAAATCGGTCCCGGCGTGACATCCTGTAAATGGAGATGTCGTCCGGGACTGTTGCGCATGAACGGGTGCTCAGGCGCTGACGGCATGTGCGACTGCACGGTTCTGGACCGCGCTTTGCGTCGGTCCGGGATACGGGCGCAGAGAAACTGAAAATGCGCGTTTTCGTCGAGAATTCTGCGCTTGATTGATCCGATTGAACCTGCCTCATCGCGGCAGGCCTTATGCAGAGGCTAACATGATTATTTCGGCAAGCCAGGTAAAAGAACTGCGCGACGCAACCGGCGCAGGCATGATGGATTGCAAGGCAGCGCTGACAGAAAACGCTGGTGATATGGAAGCAGCCGTTGACTGGCTCCGCAAGAAGGGTCTGTCGAAGGCCGCCAAGAAGTCCGGTCGTACTGCCGCCGAAGGTCTGATCGGTGTCGCGTCGTCCGGCACCACGGCTGCGCTCGTGGAAGTCAATTCAGAGACGGACTTCGTTGGCCGCAATGACCAATTCCAGGCACTTGTGCGGCAGGTCGCCGAGCTGGCCGTTGCCGCTGGCGGCGACGTTGACAAGCTGGGTGCGACGAAGGTTCCGGGAACCGAGAAGACCGTCACGGAGCGGATCACGGACGCCGTTGCCACGATCGGCGAAAACATGCGCCTGCGCCGCACCGCCGCCATCACCGTTTCGGATGGCGTCGTTGGTACCTATATCCACAGCGCAGTTGCTGACGGGCTTGGCAAGATCGGTGTGATCGTCGGTCTTGAGTCGACCGGCGACAAGACTGTTCTGGCGATGCTCGGCAAGCAGGTTGCGATGCAGATCGCGGCAGCGACGCCGATTGCAGTTCGTCCGGAAGAGGTCGACTCCAGCATCCTGGATCGTGAGCGCGATATTTTTGCTGATCAGGCCCGTCAGTCAGGCAAGGCCGAGGCGGTCATCGAAAAGATGATCGAAGGTCGGATTCGCAAGTTCTACGAAGAAGTTACGCTTCTGAAGCAGGCATTTGTCGTCATCCCCGACATGACGGTTGAAGCCGCCCTGAAGAAGGCCGAAAAGGAAGTCGGCGCTCCGGTCGCCATTACCAGCTTTGTCCGGTATGTGATTGGCGAAGGGATCGAAAAGGAAACCAGTGACTTCGCCGCCGAGGTTGCTGCTGCCGCCGGTCAATCATGACGCGTTGCATGAAAGCATAAAAATCAGGCGCTGGTCCTTGAGGGATTGGCGCCTTTTTTATAGGGATGACTGCCGGTTGTCGGGCAGGAGGCATACAGGGAGCAACGATGCCATTGCGCTGGAAACGAGTGCTGATCAAGCTGTCGGGTGAAGGTTTGGCCGGTGCTGCCGGGTTCGGGATTGATCCTGAGATTGTCGGGCGTCTCGCAGATGATCTGGTTGCCGCCCGGGCATTGGGCATGGAAATCGGAGTCGTCATCGGCGGCGGGAATCTGTTCCGCGGTTCCTGGATGGCGGCAGGTGGTTTTGATCGCGTGACAGGCGACCACATGGGCATGATGGCGACCGTGATGAATGCGCTCGCCGTTCGCGAAGCGCTGAAGACGCGTGGGCTTGAAGTTTCAGTGCTGTCCGGCCTGCCGATGCCGACAGTGTGCGACACATTCACCCAGCGCGGTGGGCTGCAGCATTTTGCGAATGATGGCGTCGTCATGTTTGCGGGCGGCGGGGGCAGTCCGTTTTTCTCGACAGACACCACTGCGGCGCTCAGAGCCTGCGAAATGAAATGCGATGCGATCTTGAAGGCGACCAATGTCGATGGCGTCTATTCCGCCGACCCGCGCCGTGATCCGAACGCGGTCCGATTTGACGAGTTGACGTTTGACGAGGCCATCGGGCGAGATCTGAAGGTTCTTGACACCTCGGCATTCGCACTTGCCCGCGACAACAAGATTCCGATAATCGTCTTCTCTATGCAAGAGCCAGGTTCGCTTGTATCGGTACTCAAGGGCGAAGGGCGCTTTACGGCGGTCAGGGGCTGAGAAATTCGGTTCCTCACCGGCATAGACGTGCTGATCTGCTTCCGTTTTGTCGTCGAGCATTGAAGGCTCGATGGCGGAACTCCCAATAGACTTCGAGGATAAGATGGCTGCCCAGAATTTCGATTTTGAAGATGTCAAGCGCCGCATGGGCCAGGCGGTTCAGGTGTTCAAGGACGAGTTGTCAGGCTTGCGCACGGGGCGCGCTTCTGCGTCGCTGCTGGAGCCGCTCACGGTCGAGGCCTACGGGCAGCGGATGCCGATGAATCAGGTCGCGACCGTTTCGGTGACGGAAGCGCGCATGTTGTCCGTTCAGGTCTGGGACCGCAGCATGGTGTCGGCTGTGGACAAGGCCATTCGTGAATCCAATCTCGGTCTTAATCCGATTGTCGAGGGTGCAACCATGCGCATCCCGATTCCGGAGCTGAACGCCGAGCGCCGCAAGGAACTGATCAAAGTCGCTAATAAGTATGCCGAACAGGCTCGCGTCGCCGTCAGACATGTGCGTCGTGACGGGCTGGACATGCTGAAGAAGGCGGCCAAGGACGGAATGGGCGAGGACGAAGAGGCAAAGTTGGCCGAACGCGTTCAAAAGTCGACAGACGAAACGATTGTCGAAATCGACAAGGCGTTGGCGTTGAAGGAACAAGATATCGCCAAAGTCTGACCGATTGGGTTAAGAACGCGGCTTGCGCATGCCTTTGGTCTGATTCTGGCCTCGGTCGGTGTGATTTTATCGGCGCGTAGTCGACGTTTGACGAGATTGTTCTGTGATGAAGGCGCCTAGCGAATGACAGCCAGTCCCGATCCGACAAACGTTGCATCCAACGCCGGGAACTCTGTCGGGTTTGACTCCTCTGGCACGCCTCGCCATGTTGCGATCATCATGGACGGCAACGGTCGCTGGGCAAAGGGCAGGGGGCTGCCGCGCACTGAAGGGCATCGGCGCGGCGTCGACGTCGTCCGCAAGACCGTTAAGCGGGCCATCAAGCTCAAGATCGATTATCTGACCCTGTTTTCTTTCTCGTCAGAGAATTGGCGGCGTCCGCCGGACGAGGTGTCCTATCTGATGAGCTTGCTCAAGCTCTTCATCCGGCGCGATCTTGCGGATCTGCATGCATCGAATGTAAGGGTCAGGATCATCGGTGGTCGGGATAATCTTCCCGCTGATATCCGCGCTCTGCTTCAGGATGCCGAAGCCCTGACAAATCGCAACTCCGGCCTCACGCTGGTCGTGGCATTCAATTACGGATCGAGGCAGGAAATTGTCGAAGCTGTCAAACTGATCGCGATCGACATTGCCAATGGCGTCATCCAGCCGGCCGCCATAGATGAAGCCCTGATCTCGTCGCGACTGTTCACAGCCTCGTTCCCCGATCCGGATCTGGTCATCCGGACGAGCGGCGAACAACGCCTGTCGAATTTCCTGCTCTGGCAATCGGCCTATTCTGAATTTGTGTTCTTGCCGACGCTCTGGCCTGATTTCGACGATCAGGTATTTGATCTGGCATTGGCGCAATTCCAGACGCGTGAACGTCGATTTGGTGGGATCGTGAGCGGGGCGAGCCTCTGATGGAAACACAGCAGGCACAAGACGTGCCTCCGAAGGCAAATCGCGAAGGGCGGTTTGGCTCAGATGTGGCCGTCAGAACTCGCTCTGCCCTGGTGCTCGGATTAAGCGTGCTTGCCTTGACCGGGCTGGGTGGCTGGCCGTTTGTTGCATTCACGGCTGTGCTCGCAGGGCTGGTCCTGGGGGAATGGTTGTCGGTCACAGGCTGTCGCAAGTTTCTGATTTTCCCTGGCGACTTCATAATTGCAACCGCTGCGGTCGTCGTGCTGTTTGCAGGGCTGGGAGCCGAGGTCGCAGCTTTGGCTGTCGGCGTCTTGATGGTGTGTGTTGTCCTGGTGGGCCCCGACGCAGATCGCGGTGTGACTTCCAGGATCTGGGCCGGGTTTGGTGTCATTTATGCGATTCTTCCGGCAATCGCCTTGCAGTCCCTCAGGGGGTCCGCACATGACGGGCTCTGGGCATTGGTGTTTTTGTTTGCCGTCGTTTGGTCCACCGATATCGCGGCCTTTTTCGCGGGTCGGGCGTTCGGCGGTCCTCGTTTGATGGCTGTCATTTCGCCGAAGAAGACATGGTCAGGTGCGGTGGGCGGGTTGATTGGCGCGTTGGCTGCGGGCACCTGCGTGGCGCTGCTTGCGCATGTTCCCAATGTCTTGCCTGTCATCGCCATAGCTGCGGCGTCGTCGGTCATGACGCAGGTTGGTGATCTCTTTGAATCCTGGATCAAACGGTGCTTTCTGGTCAAGGATTCCGGCCACTTGATCCCCGGTCACGGCGGCGTGATGGATCGCGTTGATGGTCTCGTGGCTGCAGCGGTTTTCCTTGCTCTGACTGGCTGGAGCAGGGCCGGTCTTGACGATCCGGCGAGTGGCTTCCTGAATTGGTGAGCACAGTTATCGTGATTAGCCGACGGTCATTGCTGGACTTTGTCCTGTCAGCAATGCCAGGGTTGTCGGATGTAACGTATTCGGAAAATACGATTCGACGCTTGAGACAACGGTCGTTTGGTTCTTGGACGCAAGTAGGTCGTGGTTTTGCCACGAAGGTCATCGAACCTGTGACGGCCACTATCAAACGGTTTACACTCCGCTGCTAGTCTCTTGCTTGGCGGACAGAGATTTGAGAGACCAGTTGAGCCTGACGTGAAGGCAGTTAAGCCAATCCGTGCCCTATGCTGCCGCAAAGCCGAGGCAGATTGAGCTGATTGGATCAAGGTCGCCCTAGGATAGGTGACCACAGCGAGGATGATGATGGAAATACTGACCGGTTCGCTTATGTACGTCCTTTACGGTCTCCTGTATCTCGTTGTGCTTGGGATCGTTGTGGTCGTTCACGAATATGGCCATTTCATCGTGGGTCGCTGGTGCGGCGTGACCATTGAAGCGTTTTCCCTTGGTTTTGGTCCTGAACTCGCGGGCTGGGTCGATCGTCGCGGAACACGTTGGCGGATCGCTGCCATTCCGCTCGGCGGGTATGTGCGGTTTGCAGGCGACGCGAATGCCGCCAGCGCGCCCGATCAGGACGCAATCGCGACGATGACACCCGAGCAAAAGGCCAATACGCTCCAGTCCAAGTCGGTCGCCCAACGATCCGCCATTGTCGCCGCCGGTCCAATTGCCAACTTTTTGCTCTCGATTGCCATTCTGACCGTTCTCTATGCCGTTGTCGGCAAGTTCGAACGCGCGCCCATCATCGGCAGTTTTCCCGAAAACAGCGCAGCGCAGGCGGCCGGTCTCCAGATCGGTGATCGACTGGAGGCAGTCGATGGCACCCATATCAGCGACTTCATGCAAATTCCGATTTTGGTGGCAACACGAACGGGTGACCATATCAAGGTGACGGTCGAACGCGCAGGTCAGTTGCTCGACTATGACGTGGTTCCACGGCTGAGCCAGCGAGAAACGGAACTCGGGGTCGAACGAAGGGGGTTGCTCGGCATCGTTGCCGACAACTCCCCGGCCAATGCCAGGCTCGTCAGCCTGTCTCTGAGCGGAGCCTTTGTCGAATCACTGAAATTCAACTGGCAGATCGTCACCCAGACGCTGAAGTTTTTCGGACGACTCCTCACCGGACACGAGTATGTGGATCAATTGAGTGGCGTGGCGCGCATGGCGCATGCTGTTGCTGAATCCGCGAGCTTCGGGTTCGCCGATCTGGTTGCGCGTCTTGCGGTGATTTCGGCGTCAATCGGCCTGTTGAACCTGTTTCCCATTCCGATCCTGGACGGGGGGCATCTCGTCTTCTATCTGTTCGAAGCAATCCGTGGTCGTCCATTGCCGCCGCGTGTTCAGGACATTGGTTTCCGGATCGGGATGACCCTCGTGCTTACACTGATGCTGGTTGCCAATGGTAACGACCTTATTCACTATGGTGGTCGATTTCTGGCAACGTGGGTCCATTGATGCGTCTAAAATTTAAGAAAAACAGCGCAATATGCGTTCGGCCAGTAGGAAAATACCCGGTATGAAAGCGTGTCTGATGAGCAACGGTTCATTGAAAAGGCAAACTACGAGATGGTTCCATGACTTGCGCCTGACTGAAAAGGCTGTACAAGTTCGGGACCAGCTTTGGGATTCCAGGGCAACGGACATGCTGCGTATGCGTCACGACGTTAAGTTAAACATTTGGGGCTCTGGATCAATGCGAGCTTATACGACTGAAATGGCCAGGATCGTCGGTTTGGCCCTCCTGCTGACAGTCTCTCCGGCAATTGGTCTGGGGTCTGGACTCCTCGGTGAAAGCAGCGCGCGCGCTGATGAAGTGTCGTCGATCGTCGTTCACGGCAACGAGCGAATGGATCCTGAGACCGTTCGGTCGTACCTGACAATCAAGCCCGGAAAGTCGTTCACGTCCAAGGATATCGACGATTCTCTTAAGGCTCTCTACGGCGCCGAGCTGTTTGGCGACGTCAAGATCGAGCGCCAGGGCAGCACGCTCGTTGTGACCGTGACCGAGAGCCCGCTCGTCAACAAGGTGCAGTTCGAAGGCAATCGTCGCCTCACCGACGAACAGCTGAATTCCGTGATCGAAACAAAGCCGCGCAGCTTCCTGTCGAAGTCGCGTGTCCAGAGCGATGTTCAGCGTCTGCTTGAGGTTTATCGCCGTTCGGGTCGTTTCCGGGCGATCATCGAGCCAAAAATGATTAATCTGCCGCAGGGCCGTGTCAATCTCGTCTATGAAATCGATGAAGGCGACAAGACATCCGTGCAGCGGATTTCGTTCGTCGGCAATCATTCCTTCTCGGAAGGTCGTTTGCGCGATATCATCAAGACCCGCGAGACCGGTTTCCTGGGCTTCATTCGGACGACGGACACCTACGATTCCGATCGCATCGACCAGGACAAGGAAACGCTTCGCAAGTTCTATCTCAAGAACGGCTTTGCTGACGTGCATATCGTTGCCGCCAATGCCGATCTGGATCGTGAGCAGAACTCTTTCCTGATCACCTTTACGATTGACGAGGGTGCGCAATACAGCTTCGGCGATGTCGACCTGCAGTCGTCCTTGCCGCCTGCCGTTGATCCGAATGCGCTGAAGTCCGTTGTCGAGACCCATGCAGGCGATGTCTACAACTCGGAACAGATCGACAAGACTGTCGAGAACATCACGGGTGTTGCGGCGCGCGCCGGGTATTCCTTTGCCGAAGTACGGCCGAGGGCGGTTCGCGATTATGCAAACAAGAAGATCGCGATCACCTATTACGTTGAAGAAGGGGCGCATGTTTATGTGGACCGGATCAACGTTCGCGGTAACACGCGGACCCGTGATTATGTGATCCGTCGCGAGTTCGACGTGCTTGAAGGTGACCCCTACAACAAGGCCTTGATCTCGAAGGCTGAGCGTCGTCTTAATCGCCTTGGCTTCTTCAAGAATGTGAAGGTGACGACCGAGCAGGTGGCTCCGGACAAGGTCAACATCAACGTTGACGTTGAGGAAATGTCCACCGGTGAAATCAGCTTCGGCGCAGGCTATTCGACGACTGACGGCGTCCTCGGCGACGTGTCCGTTGGCGAGCGCAACCTCTTGGGTCGCGGCCAGGCTGTGAAGGCCGGTCTCCAGATCGGCCAGTACCAGAGTGGCGTGAACTTCTCGTTCACCGAACCCTATTTCATGGACCGTCGCGTCGCCGCTGGTTTCGATCTCTATCAACAGACCCTGAAGGAGACCTATTTCCGTCCCTTCAAGGAAGTCAGCTACGGCGGTTCATTGCGTCTCGGGTTCCCGATTACCGAGGATCTCTCGGTCGGACCGAGCTGGTCGCTTGCATCGCGGAAGATATCGTTGTCAGCAACTGACGTAGACGGCAACTATTCCAACGGTGAGTCGTCGCTGGCCTACAAGGCGTTCGTTGATCCCAGTAACTCTATATTGAGTCCGTCATCAACGATGACCTGTGGTGCCTCGACCGGTACGGGTGCGGGTGCGGGTGTGACGTATCTGGCGCACATGAATTGCTCGCGCACGCAGTTCATTTCGACGCCGGGCATCAATCTGGTCTATAACACGATCGATAACATCCAGTTCCCGCATTCCGGTGCGTTCATCAAGTGGCAGAATGATTTCGCCGGTGTTGGCGGTAACGTCAGCTATCTGCGCACGACGCTGGATGCACGTTATTACCGTGAGCTCTACGCTGACTGGGGATGGATTGGTGCCCTGAAGCTGAAGGCTGGCCAGATGTTTGACGTTGGCAACAAGCCGATTGCGCTCATCGACAACTTCTTCATCGGTGGCGAAACGATCCGTGGCTTCGCGCCATCGGGTATCGGTGCACGTGACCTGACGCAGATCAACCAGGGCGGCGTCAACTACACCTCCAACGAGGCTCTCGGCGGCAAGACCTACGTCGTTGGTACGGCAGAAGTAAATGCGCCATTCCCGGGCACACCTGAAGAGTTCGGTCTCTATTACTCAGTGTTCGCTGATGCCGGTACGGAGTTCGGTATCGATAAGGCGTCGCTGCCGGCTGCTTACTTCACTGGCGCTGGTGGTGCGAAATACGTCGACAGTTCTGCAATCCGTGCGTCGATTGGCTTCGGTGTTGTCTGGAAGTCGCCGTTCGGCCCGATCCGGGGCGACTTCGGCTTCCCGATCCTGAAGGCGACGGGCGACCAGACGGAAATCTTCCGCTTCTCCGGTGGTACGCAGTTCTGATCAAACGTGTCTGCTTTACGGACACAAGCTTCATAGCTATAACAGCCACCGCTCATAAGGCGGTGGCTGTTTTGTTTGAGATACTCCGGCATCTGTGGAGGGTCCTGTTGACCCGACCGGATCAACCCGGGTCGTGGCTTGAACGTGCGATCGCTTGACTGCCTAGCTGAAATCCCCATGCAATCCTCCGGAAACTGACACATATGCCTGATCCCATCTTTTTCCGGACGCCGCGCCCTGCCAGCCTTGCGGAAGTAGCGCAGTGGACTGGTGCCCGCGTGGTTGACGAAACGCGCACCATGTTAACGGTGTCGGGCGTTGCCCCGCTTGATACGGCCGGATCGGGCGATCTCGCGTTTCTTGATAACCAGAAATACGCCCACCATCTCGCGTCGACAAAAGCCCTTGCCTGCTTTGTTCATCCACGGTTTGTGAGCAAAGTGCCGGCTGATGTTGCGGCCTTGGAGACGCCTGAGCCCTATCGCGCCTACGCCATTGCGCTGGCCAAATTGTACCAGGCCGGATTTCATCTCGAGGGTGCCTATGGCGACAAGGATGTTGTTTCGCCGCGCGCAACGATCCATCCGACCGTCGTCCTTGAACCGGGAGCCATCGTTGAGCCGGGCGCAGTCATCGGTGCGCGGGCGGAGATCGGGCAGGGAACGGTAATCGGTGCGAATGCTGTGATCGGCCATGATGTGCGGATTGGCCGTAACGGCTATGTCGGCGCAAACGCAACCGTCATTCACAGCCTCATCGGCAATCGTGTCATCCTGCATCCCGGCGTCCGGATTGGCCAAGATGGCTTCGGGTTTGCCATGGGGCCAAAGGGTCACCTGAAGGTGCCGCAGATTGGTCGCGTCGTCATTCAAGATGACGTCGAGATCGGTGCGAATACGTCCATTGATCGGGGTGCAAGCCGTGACACGATCATCGGCGAAGGCACCAAGATCGATAATCTCGTGCAGATCGGGCATAATGTCGTGATCGGCAGGCATTGCGTGATCGTCAGTCAGGTCGGCATCAGCGGCTCGACGACGCTCGGTGATTTCGTCATCGTGGCCGGTCAGGCAGGCATTGTCGGCCACCTGAAGATCGGGAGCGGCTCGCAGATCGGTGCCCAGTCCGGCGTCGATGCCGATGTCGCGCCGGGATCGCGCATTGTCGGGTCGCCGGCACGCCCATTCATGGAATTCGCGCGTGAGATCGCGACGTTAAAACGGCTGGCTCGCCGCCGCACGGGGGAGAGCCGCCAAGAGGATGATAACGGGGGTAAATCTTGAGCGAAGAGGCACCGCAAAAAGAGCTGGGATCAGCCGATATCCAACGGATCATGGAGCTGTTGCCCCATCGCTATCCGTTCCTGCTGGTTGATCGTATCGAAGCCATTGATGAGGACAAGTCGGCAATCGGCATCAAGAATGTGACGATGAACGAGCCGCAGTTCATGGGTCATTTTCCCGGTCGCCCGATCTTCCCGGGCGTCTTGCTGATCGAGGGAATGGCGCAAACAGCAGGAGCGATCTGCGTCGCGCATTCGATGCAGGGTGGTCGGCCAAGCGTCGTGTATTTCATGACCATCGAAGGCGGAAAATTCCGTAAACCCGTCATGCCCGGTGATACGGTCGAATATCATATGCAAAAGACCAAATCCCGGTCGAACATGTGGTGGTTCAAAGGCATCGCAAAAGTACGTGGCCAGGTCGTGGCCGAAGCTGAAGTCAGCGCCATGCTGGTCAAGGATTGAGATGAACAAGATACATGCTTCGGCTGTCGTGGAAGATGGCGCGCGCATCGGCGATGATGTGATCATCGGGCCGTTTTGCCATATCGGACCCGATGTTGTTGTGGCCGACCGTGTGGAGCTCAAGAGCCATGTCGTGCTGGCCGGGCATACGGAAGTCGGCGAGGGCGTCAAGATCTTCCCGTTTGCATCGGTGGGC
Organism: uncultured Hyphomicrobiales bacterium; assembly: GCA_903930435.1. Taxonomy (GTDB): domain Bacteria; phylum Pseudomonadota; class Alphaproteobacteria; order Rhizobiales; family Ancalomicrobiaceae; genus CAIYYN01. Next base: position 46,726 of record CAIYYN010000029.1, read on the forward strand.
CATGCGCCGCAGGACCTGAAGTACCGGGGTGAGCCGAGCCGCCTGACCATCGGTGCCAACACCGTCATCCGGGAACAGGTCACGATCAATCCCGGCACCGAGGGTGGCGGCATGCTGACCTCGATCGGCTCCAATTGTCTGATCATGGCCTGTGCGCATGTGGGGCATGACTGTCGGGTTGGGAATAACGTCATCCTCGTCAACAATGCGACGCTTGGTGGGCATGTGAGCGTCGGCGATCATGCGATCCTCGGTGGATTGGCGGCAGTTCACCAATGGGTTCGGATCGGGCCCCATGCGATGCTGGGCGGCCTCTCAGGGCTTGAGAATGATCTGATCCCCTTTGGCTCTGCGCTGGGCGATCGGGCGCGTCTGGGTGGGCTGAACCTTGTCGGATTGAAACGGCGGGGTTTCGAACGCGAGGCAATCCATCGCCTGCGCGCCGCCTACAGGATGCTGTTTTCGGAGGAAGGGACGCTGATGGAGCGTGTCGCGGATGTGGCGCAGATGTTTGCCGATGAACCGCTCGTCATGGAAGTCGTCGAGTTCATCCGTGGCGCATCTGACCGGGCCTTGTGTACGCCGCGCGCCTGAAGCAACTTTCCGCGTGACTGGCTGCTGAAAACTGATCGGGGACTCCGTGGTCACGCAAGACGCCGCAGTTCGACCTCTGGCAATTCTGGCGGGCGGCGGCGAATTTCCGCTGTTGGTTGCCAGGGCTGCCGTGGAATCGGGGCGTCCTGTCCTGATCGCGGGTATCCGGGGTGAAGCCTCAAGCGCGATCGAGTCCTTTCCGCATATCTGGATCTATCGCGGTCAGCTTGGGCGGCTGTTTGGCGCGTTGCGGGCAAAAGGGATAGGCGAACTCGTCATGATCGGCGGCATCCGGGAGCGGCGGATGCCATATCTCTCCGAGATTGACCTTGGCGGTATCTGGAGCGTCTTGACGAATTGGCGGATGCTGCGCCGCGGCGACGACAGTGTTCTGCGCATTGTCGCCCGGTTGATTGAAGCACGCGGATTTCGCGTCGTCGGTGCAGCCGAAATCGCGCCGCATTTGACGGTTGGCGAAGGCGTTCATACTGCGGTCGCGCCGGGTGAGGCGGATCACCGCGACATCAAGGCGGGTATCGCCGCTGCGACAACCCTCGGGGTCCGCGACAAGGGACAGGCCGCCGTCGCCCGGCACGGCGTCGTGATTGCGACAGAAACGGCCTCAGGTACCGACGCGATGCTGGCTTCCGTGGCCATTTTGACTTCGCCGACAGACCGCCCCGTTGGCGTTCTCGTCAAATGCCTGAAGCCAAACCAGGATCCGCGACTGGATATGCCCGCCATTGGTCTGGAGACGGTCGAGCGGGCTGCTGAAGCCGGTTTGCGGGGCATTGCCGTCAGTGCCGGCACAACATTGGTGACGGACCTCAAGGGCGTGATCGCGGCGCTCGATCAACGCGGAATGTACCTGGTCGGCATTGACCCATCCCGGACACTCTATTCGGAGTTCGCATGACGACGATCTCAATCGGCTCCGACTTTGCCACGCACGCGCAATCCGTTCGGCGCATCTTTCTGGTCGCGGGCGAGGCGTCAGGCGACATCCTCGGTTCCGGGCTTATGGCGGCGCTGGACGAGGCTCGACCCGGTCAATTTGCCTTTAGCGGCGTCGGCGGTCCCCTGATGCAGGCGCATGGCCTGCGCACGCTTTTCCCCATCAGCGATATTGCTGTGATGGGCATTGGTCCCGTGCTGGCGCGCCTGCCGCTGATCCTGCGTCGGATCTCCGAGACGGCGGCGGCGGCAGTCGCACTGAAACCCGATGCCATCGTGCTGATTGACAGTCCCGATTTCACGCATCGGGTCGCGGCCAAAATCCGGCGCGCCCTGCCGGATACGCCAATCGTTGTTTATGTCTCACCGACGGTCTGGTTCTGGCGACCGGGCAGGGCAGCCAAGCTCGCGCGCTTCTGCAACCGCTTACTGGCGCTATTGCCTTTTGAACCAGCCGCGCACGCCCTGCTGGGCGGTCCACCGACCACCTATGTTGGCCATCCCTTCATCGAAAAGCAGGCCCGTGTTCAGCCCCGACATGACCGTGACGAGGCACCGCTTTCGAGCCAGCGGCGGCCCAATATCCTTGTTTTGCCCGGCAGTCGCCGTTCCGAGATACGACGCCTGATGGCCCCCTTCGGCGAGGCGCTGGAGCTGCTGCATAACCGGATCGGACCCTTTGATCTGACCTTGCCCGTTGTCGAGCATGTCCGTGCCGATGTGGAACGTGCCTTGGCGGACTGGAAGGTGAGGCCGGTTCTGGTCAGCGGGGAAGCAGCGAAACTGGCGGCATTTGCCTCAGCCGATGCAGCGCTTGCCGCGTCAGGCACTGTGACACTGGAATTGAGCCTGTCGCACGTGCCGACAGTTGCTGCTTACCGACTGGACTGGATCGGCCGCTGGGTCAAATATCTGCTGCGCCCGCCGAAAGCATTGGCAAGCCTGAAGCTGGTCCGCTCGGCCCAACTGACCAATGTGATCGTCAACGCGTTTGTCCTGCCCGAATTCATCGACGCCGATTGCACTCCGATGGCTCTCGCCGACGCTTTGGAATGCTTGCTCCGCGATACGCCCGAACGCCGTCGTCAGATCGAAGCCTTTGCCAAACTGACCCAGATCATGCAGCCGACGCTTGGCTTTCGCCCGAACAGCGAAGCGGCAAAGGCGGTCCTGGCGCTGCTTCCTGAGGTTTAACGACAGCCGAATTCGACGCTGTCCAGTCTCACGAAAAAGGGCGCCCGAATGAGCGCCCTTTTGCATGTCGATATGACCTGTGGATCAGCCGCGCTTGTCGAGCGAGACGTAATCGCGACGGGCAGCGCCCGTATACAGCTGGCGCGGACGACCGATCTTCTGGGACGGATCCTCGATCATTTCCTTCCACTGGGCGATCCAGCCGACGGTGCGGGCCAGAGCAAACAGCGCGGTGAACATCGACGTCGGGAAGCCGAGAGCCTTCAATGTAATGCCCGAGTAGAAGTCGATATTCGGATAAAGCTTCTTCTCGATGAAGTACTCGTCGTGAAGCGCAATGCGTTCGAGTTCAATGGCGACCTGCAACAGCGGATCGTCCTGAACACCGAGCACCTTCAGCACTTCGTGCGTCGTCTGCTGCATGATCTTGGCGCGCGGATCGTAATTCTTGTAGACGCGGTGACCGAAGCCCATCAGGCGGAAGGGATCATTCTTGTCCTTGGCGCGGCGGACGAATTCCGGAATCCGCTCAGGGGTGCCGATCTCCTGCAACATCGCCAGCGCGGCCTCATTGGCACCGCCATGCGCCGGGCCCCACAGGCAGGCAATGCCCGCTGCAATGCACGCGAACGGATTGGCGCCCGATGAGCCGGCGAGACGGACCGTGGAGGTCGAAGCGTTCTGCTCGTGATCGGCGTGCAGGATGAAGATCCGGTCAAGCGCGCGGGTCAGGACCGGGTCGGTCTTGTAGTCCTCGCAAGGCACCGAGAAGCACATCCGCAGGAAGTTGCTCGTGTAATCGAGGTCATTCTTCGGGTAAACAAACGGCTGGCCGATTGTGTACTTGTACGCCATCGCGACGATTGTCGGCAGCTTGGCGATCAGGCGGATCGACGATACAAGACGATGGTGCGGATCGGTAATGTCGAGGCTGTCATGATAGAAGGCAGCCAATGCACCGACTGATGCCACGCAAACCGCCATCGGATGCGCGTCGCGTCGGAAGCCGCTGAAAAACCGGCTCATCTGCTCGTGGACCATCGTGTGACGCGTGACGAGCGTGTCGAAATTCTGCTTTTCAGCAGGTGTCGGCAGTTCACCGTAGAGCAGGAGATAGCAGGTTTCGAGGAAGTCGCCCTGCAGTGCCAGTTGCTCGATCGGATAGCCGCGATACAGCAACACGCCCTCGTCACCATCGATGTAGGTGATCTTCGATTCACATGCCGCCGTGGACGTAAAGCCCGGGTCAAACGTGAACATCTTCGAATTGCCGTAGAGCTTCGAGATGTCGATCACATCCGGGCCGATGGTCCCCGATTTGATCGGGAGGTCCCAGGCTTCATTGCCAATTGAAATCTTTGCTGTTGTGTTCGTCATGCGCAAGAACCCCCGGGAAGCGGACTTTGGGACAGTGTGTACTTGCCGCACTCAAGCGGCCGGAACTGGTTCGGAACTGCGACTCGGCGCAACTTTTGCGCCGCACGCGGATAATTGCTGGCTTTTAGCCGATGCATCATAAAGCGGCAACCTGACCTAAAGATTGACGCGCGCAGCATACTCCACACATGATGAATAACATGTGCATCAGATGCTGCAATGCAAAACTATTATCCGACCTGATCGGCAATTCGGCCTAGAGCCTCCTCGCGTCCAAGCACGCCCAGCACATCGAAAATAGGCGGCGACATGGTCCGTCCGGTCAAGGCAGCGCGCAACGGCTGGGCTGCCTTGCCGAGTTTCAGGCCGCGCTCCTCGGCGAATGCGCGCACGACGGCTTCGGTTGCGGCAACCGTCCACTCGTCAACCACCGAAAGTCGGGTATGCAACTCGCCCAGCAAGGCCTTCGCATCGGCGTCGAGCATGGTCGTGGCCTTTTCGTCGAGCTGAAGAGGCCGTTCAGCCAACAGGTAGCCAGCGCTGTCGATCAGTTCGATCAGGGTACGCGCGCGCTCCTTGAGACCCGCCATGGATGCCAGCAACTGCTCTTGCCGCTCCGGGGTAAGCTTTGCCTGGATCTCTGATCCGTTCGGAAGATAGGGCAGCAATTTGAGAATTGATTGCAGCAGGTGCTCGTCGCTCGATGACCGGATGTAGATCGCGTTCAAATGCTCGAGCTTGGCGAAGTCGAACCGGGCAGCGCCCTTGTTGATATCGGTGACCTCAAACCATTTTTGCGCGTCAGAGAGCGAGAACACCTCGTCGTCGCCATGGCTCCAGCCAAGACGGGCGAGGTAATTCAGGATTGCTTCCGGCAGGTATCCCATGGCGCGGTAGGCATCGACACCAAGGGCTCCATGCCGTTTTGACATCTTGGCCCCGTCTGGGCCATGAATCAGCGGAATATGGGCCATGCGCGGCACGTCCCATCCCATCGCGCGATAGATCAGTGTTTGCCGGGCCGCATTGGTCAGGTGATCGTCACCCCGGATGATATCGGTGACGCCCATGTCGTGATCATCAACGACGACCGCCAGCATATAGGTCGGAGTGCCATCCGAACGCAGCAGGACGAAATCATCGAGCACGTCGTTGCGAAAGACAACCCGACCCTGAACCTTGTCATCGATCACGGTTTCGCCGTCTTGCGGCGCTTTTAGACGGACGACAGGCTTCACACCGGCTGGCGCGTCCTTGGGATCACGATTCCGCCAGCGGCCATCATAGCGCGGAGGACGTCCCTCCTTGGTCGCCAACTCACGCATTTCCTCAAGTTCGGCCTGGCTCGCGTAGCAATGATAAGCCAACCCTCTAGCGACCATCTCGTTGGCAACTTCGGCATGACGACCGGCGCGGGCAAATTGGAAGATCGGCGCTTCATCCGATTTCAGGCCCAACCAGTCGAGCCCATCGAGAATGGCATCAATCGCCGACTCCGTTGACCGCTCACGATCCGTGTCTTCAATCCGCAACAGCATCTTGCCGCCGGTATGGCGCGCATAGAGCCAGTTGAAGAGAGCCGTCCGGGCGCCGCCGATATGCAGGTAACCGGTCGGGGAGGGGGCAAAGCGGGTTACAACGTTTGTTGTCATGTCGATGAATAAACCTTGTCATTCCGCACCAACTTGCGGCTGCGGCGGGGTGTCTTGAAGCCCGAGTTCCTGTAGCATGGCAATATGGACGACGGAAAGGCCATGTCCAGATCAGGTGACTGCAATTGAACGATTGGGACGACGACGGCAAAGGAAAAGACGGCGAGGACGGGCAACGACTCGACCTGAAGCCGTTTTTTGCACCGCGCCCGTTCGACCCCGATGCTGTGTTACCAATTGAAAGCCCGCATGCGGTCCGCTGGTATGCCCGGCGAACTCGGGGTGCCAGGTTTGCCGCAGCGCGGCTCGGCGCAATCCGGGATTGGCTGGTTCATTCCTATCTGCAGGAGATGCAGGCCGGAAACAAGTTCTCCTGGTACATCGTCGCCCTTGCTGTCGGAGCGGCTATCTATCTGATCCTTCCTTCTGAACCCTCTCTTCTCGCGCTGAGCGGCTTGCTGCTGGCGGCAGCCGTCTACCTTCTGCTGAAACGCCGCACGGCTGATCGAACCTTCGGTCTGACCTTGCTTGTCATGCTGATAGCCGGTGTGTGGGCGGGTTCCTTTAAATCGCTGCTGGCTGACGGATCGCGATTGGATCGCGAACGCACGGTCACGGTAACGGGCTGGATTCTGGACGAAGAGACGGTCCTGAAGGGCGCGACCCGGATGACCATCAAAGTGGCGGAGATGAGCGGGCACGGGTTGCCGCGCGAGGCTATTCCGCATCTTGTTACCGTCACGTTCCGCGCTTCGACACCCTCGTTCGAGGTCGGCGACAGCATCCGCTTTATTGCGCGTTTGCAGCCCCTCTCGGGACCCGTGATGCCCGGTGGCTATGATTTCGCCCGACGGGCCTTTTATGAGGGGCGCGGCGGGACCGGTTATGCGCTTGGCAAGGTCGGTCTGGTCGATATCGGGCCAGCGGATCTCGTGACCCGTATAACTGCCGCGATTGCGAATATCCGGCGCACCATGTCGACCCGAATTCGGGCGGCCTTGCCGGGCGCTGAAGGGGCCATTGCCGCCGCGATCATCGTCGGTGAGCAACGAGGCATTCCTGACGCTGAAAATGATGCCCTGCGCATGTCGGGCTTGCCGCACATGATCACGATCGCGGGTCTGCATATGAGCATCGTCGCCGGATGCGTCTTTGCGGCGATGCGCTGGCTGCTGGCCTTGTTTCCGGCTATCGCGCTTCGATACCCGACCAAGAAATGGGCCGCCGCTGCTGCGCTTGGGGCGACGACGTTCTATGTGCTGATCAGCGGCGGGCACTTGTCCGCCGAGCGCGCCTACATCATGAGCGCGATCATGCTGCTCGCCATCCTGTTTGGCCGCCCGGCGCTGACGATGCGAAATCTCGGGCTGTCGGCCATCGTGCTCATCATCCGTAATCCCGTGCAAGTCGTTGAACCCGGCTTTTTGATGAGCTTTCTCGCCGTCATGGCCCTGATTGCAAGTTATCGCGCCTGGGCCGATTATCGAAGCAATCGAGCCACGCCGTCCGGTCTGCACGACGATAATCTGCTCACGTATGTCCTGCGTAAGATTGCCGATCATGGCCTTGGTGCGGTCGCCTCCACTCTGATCGCGACAATCGCTACCGCCTCCGTGACGGCCGATCAGTTCTACCGGCTCTCGCCTTACAGTGCCTTGTCGAATCTCATCGTTTTGCCGGTCATTGACATGATTGCCATGCCCGCAGCGGTGCTCTCCTGCCTCGCGATGCCATTCGGTCTCGAAGTCATTCCGCTGAAGGTGTTGGGATGGGCGATCAGTTTCATGGACTCCATTGGCTTCATGGCAGCTGAGTTGCCCGGTGGGAACGGACTGATCGGGCGAATTCATCCTTGGGCAAATGGACTGGCGATCGCCGGTCTATGCTGGCTTTGTCTGTGGCAGCGCCCGTGGCGACTGCTCGGGGCCATCCCGATGGTTCTGGCGCTTGGGTTAGCGCCCTTTGCGTCGCGTCCCGACATCCTGATCGATGCCAATGCCATCGCCGTGGCTGTTCGGGACAGCGACAATCATTTGAAAGCGCTAGGGGTCAAGCAGGACCGCTTCGCCGTCGCCAACTGGCTGACGGCAGATGCTTCTCCCAACGCGCCCGCTGATCCCCGTGTGCCACTCGATCCGCACCTGAGCGACGGATGGGCATGCGATGGACTAGGCTGCGTCTTTAATCGCGCCGCCAACAAGGGAGAGCCTGTTCGCCGGGTTGCCGTTGTGACCGACCCCAGAGGTTTTGACGAGGATTGCCTGCGCGCCGATATTGTCGTCACCCGCCTTGTCGCGCCTGATTATTGTTCTGATACTGCAGTCGTTTTCGATCACGACAGGCTCGCGAGAACCGGGGCCGTGGCCCTGACGTTTAATGGCACCAAAGCCTCTAGCCCGCCGGATGTGGCGTCCATCCAGTCGGACACCGGTCCAGACCAGGACGCTCGAGATATGCCTAACCTCGAAATCGCAACCGCTCTGCCGACCCAGCAACGCGCCTGGATGCGACCCTTGGAGCCTACCACCAAGCCGAAGCTTCCAAACCCTCCAGCGCCCGCGCCAACCGCTGCAATCCGGCCTACGACCGATGCCATGCCGCCCGAGGCTGACTCTGACAATGCCGTGACGAAGGACATAGACACCGCAGACTTGCTCGCCAGATCCGACACAAACATACAGCTTCCATCTTCAATGCATCCCATCAGACGCGCTGTCAAAACCCGACCATTGCTCCTCGATCCAACTCAGCCGCCTGAAGATGGCGAACCTTAGTTGACGCAACCTGGCGATCAATACCGGCGGATCAACCCCACAAGCTTGCCTTGAACCTTGACCCGATCCGGCCCGAAAATGCGGGTTTCATAGGCCGGGTTGGCGGCTTCAAGCGCGATTGAAGCCCCCCGCTTGCGCAGGCGTTTCAAGGTCGCTTCTTCCTCATCGACGAGCGCGACGATGATGTCGCCTGTGTCGGCACTGTCGGCCTTTTTGATGACAACCGTGTCGCCGTCGAGAATTCCGGCTTCGATCATCGAATCGCCGCGAACCTCAAGCGCGTAATGCTCCCCGCCGGCGAGCATTTCCGCCGGCACGGGGAGCGAATGGGTATTGGTCTGGATTGCCGAAATCGGTGTACCCGCTGCAATTCGTCCCATGACCGGGATCGTCACCACTTGCGGGCGTTCATCGTCGGCTTGCGTTCGCGGCTTGCCGAGGCTTCCCTCGATCACCGATGGTGCAAACCCGGACTTTCCTTGTGGCCTCGGTGCCGCGAGCCCCCGCGTGACCGAGTCTGGCAGCTTCAGTACTTCGAGCGCCCGCGCCCGATTTGGCAGCCGACGAATAAACCCGCGTTCCTCAAGTGCCGTGATGAGGCGATGGATACCCGACTTGGACCGCAGGTCCAAAGCGTCCTTCATCTCATCAAATGATGGTGGGACGCCGGTTTCCTTCAGACGCTCATGCACGAACATGAGAAGTTCATATTGCTTGCGAGTCAGCATGCGCCCAAATCCCTTCCCGGAGACGTAAAAGCCGTCCGGCTCCTTCCACCGCACGTGGAAACCGACGATCAATCTCCGTTTCGCATAAGCGTTATTGGAGTGCCCATCAATTTCTTAAATACGCATATGTGCAGGACAAAACCGGAACTATCTGTATACGTTCTCTTCATGTTCTGCAATAGTAAATATAATGCTAAGACAGACCGTGAACATTTAAGTTTCTGAAAAAATCCTCAGGGAAGCTTTAAAAAAGACCACTTCGCCTACAGCCGGATGATTTCCACGGTGTCGCCAGCTGCGACAGGCCCGGCAAACGGTGCCCGCAGGATGAGGCAATCGCAGACCGCGAATCGCTGCAGCATTGAGGAGTCCTGAACGTCAAATGCGGTTGCAACGGGCAATCCATCGTGTCCACGTTCGAGCCTTGCGCGCAGATAATCGGCCCTGCTGTCGTTGGCGCCCAGATCCGCACCCAATCTGGCCGATTCGATGTTGGGTTCGTGTGAGATGTCGTTGCCCAGCAGGGCACCAATGAGCGGGCCAACGAACAGCGTTGCACCGACGAGGCTGGAGACAGGATTGCCGGGCAGGCCGAGGACGCGTGTCCGGCCAAACTGGCCGAACATGAGCGGCTTGCCGGGCCGCATCGCCACTTTCCAGAAGCCGAGGTCCAATCCGATTGCGGCCAGCGATTCGCGCACAAGGTCATGATCACCGACCGACGCCCCACCGAGTGTGATCAGGATATCCGGCTCGGACTTCAGGGCGTCATCGATGCGCTGGATCAGCACGTCGCGTTTGTCAGGTACGATGCCAAGGTCAATCGGGACCCCGCCTTTTTCGTCTGCGAACGCCGCCAGTCCAAAGGCATTCGAGGCGATGATCTGGTCCGGTCCGGCGGGCTGGCCCGGTGCAACCAGCTCGTCGCCGGTTGCCAGAATCGCGACTGTTGGCCGCCGGACAACGGGTACGGTCGGATAGTTCATCGATGCTGCGAGCGCGAGTGAACGCCAGTCCAGACGAATACCAGCCTTCAGCAGCGCATCGCCTTCGTTGAAGTCGAGGCCCGCTGCACGGATATTGCGGCCTTTGGCAACCTTTTCCGTCACGCGGATGGTCGTGGCATCAAGAACGGCGGTATTTTCCTGGATGAGGACCGCATCGGCTCCCTCCGGCACCGGCGCTCCTGTAAAAATCCGGACCGCCTGACCGCTTGTCACCTCGCCAGCGAAGGCCCGACCAGCGGGCGCTTCGCCGATCACTTTGAGCGTGGCCCTATCGGCCTCGGTATCAGAGGCAATGACCGCGTATCCATCCATGGCGGAGGCGCGGAACGGCGGCTGCGTGCGCCTGGCCGTGAGATCCTCGGCCAGTGTTCGTGTCCGCGCATCCTTCAGAGCGACGTGCTCGGCTTTAAGCCTTTTGACGCCGTCAAGGACGAGGGCGCGCGCCTCAGCGACCGAAATCAGTGCCATGTCACGTTCCCCGCCAATCGCCTGACTTGCCACCGGATTTTTCGAGCAACCGGACCGATCCTATCACCATGCCGCGATCCGCCGCCTTGACCATGTCGTAGATCGTGAGACACGCGACAGAGACGGCGGTCAGGGCTTCCATTTCAACGCCGGTTTGTCCAGTGACCCGGCACGTCGCCGTCACGGAGATCCCCGGCAGCGCCTCGTCGATGGCAAGATCCAGGCTGACTTTTGTCAGGGCCAGAGGATGACAAAGTGGAATCAGTTCGTGCGTGCGTTTGGCGGCCATGATCCCGGCGATGCGGGCGGTTGCCAGAACGTCGCCCTTTTTGGCCAGTCCCTCGCGGATCAGCGCCAATGTTTCCGGCAACATGGTCACCGAACCCGTGGCGGTCGCCTGACGCGAGGTCGAGGCCTTGTCGCCAACATCGACCATGTGGGCGGCACCGGTCTCATCGATATGGGTGAGGCGAGAAGTCATATGCGTCGGTTCCCGTCAATCAGGCCGCTTTGCTGGTCATTGAAATGCCGTCAGGAGCCAATAAGCGCCCTTGTCGCGGCGGTGACATCGGCCTGACGCATCAGGCTTTCGCCGACCAGGAACGTGTTTATCCCGACTTTGGTGAGCCGCGCGATATCGTCCGGCGTGAAGATGCCACTTTCGCCGACAATGATCCGGTCGGTCGGGATCATCGGGGCCAATCGCTCGGATGTCACCAATGTCACATCAAAGGTCTTGAGATTGCGGTTGTTGATCCCGATCAGCGGCGACGTAAGCCGCAGCGCCCGATCCAGCTCGGTCTCGTCGTGAACCTCGATAAGCACGTCTATTCCGAGCGTTAAGGCCGTATCTTCAAGTTCTCTCGCAGCGTCATCGGTCAGCGAGGCCATGATAATCAGGATGCAATCCGCGCCCCACGCCCGTGCCTCGTAGATCTGGTACGGCACAAAGAGAAAGTCCTTGCGCAGCACCGGCAGCGAACAGGCATCACGTGCCGCAATGAGGAACTCCGGAGCGCCCTGAAACGACGGACGATCCGTCAGGACCGATAGACACGCCGCGCCGCCCTCAGCATAGGCCTTTGCCAGCAGGGGTGGATCAAAGTCCGGTCGGATCAAGCCCTTGGATGGGCTTGCTTTCTTGATCTCCGCGATCAGGGCAGGGCGGTCCGTCGCATGTTTTGCCTGCAAGGCGTTGGCAAAGCCACGCGGTGGCGACTGATCCTTGATGCGCGCGATCAGCTCTGTCTGGGGCACAGCCGCTTCGGCAGCGGCGATTTCGTCTCGCTTGTAGCGCTCGATGCGAGCCAGAATATCGGTCATGGCGCGCGCCTCACGTATTGGACAGGGTTACAAGCCGGGCGAGCCGGTCACGCGCCGCGCCGCTGTCGATGCTTTTGGCAGCCAGGGCGACGCCATCCTGCAATGACGGAGCCCTATCTGCGACGACGAGACCTGCGCCCGCATTCATCAGCACGATATCCCGATAGGCCGACTTTTCGCCTTCGAGCACACGGATAAGCGCCGCCGCATTGGCCTGGGCATCGCCGCCCTTCAAGGCCGCAGGCTGGCAGCGTGTCAGGCCAACATCTTCCGGGGCGACGGTGAAAATCCGGACCTGCCCGCCACTCAATTCCGCTACGTGGGTAGGACCGGTCACCGTTATCTCGTCGAGCCCATCAGACCCATGCACGATCCAGGCCTTCTCTGTCCCCAGATTGGCCAACACGCGCGCGACCGGCTCGACCCATGCAAGCGAGTAAACGCCGGTCATCTGCCGTTTGACGCTCGCCGGATTCGAGAGCGGGCCGAGGAGATTGAAGGCCGTTCGGGTCCCCAGTTCCACGCGGGCAGGGCCGACATGTTTCATCGCCGCATGATGCGCGGGCGCGAACATGAACCCGACATTGGCCTCAGCGACGCAACGGGCGATCTGCTCCGGTCCGATGTCGATCCTGACACCGAGGGCCATCAAGGTGTCGGCAGCGCCAGAGCGGGACGACAGCGCGCGATTGCCGTGCTTTGCGACGGCAACGCCTGCACCAGCCAGCACAAAGGCGGCAGCGGTTGAAACATTGTAGCTGCCCGAGCCATCGCCGCCGGTTCCGACGATGTCGATGGCATCAGCGGGTGCGTCTACGCGCAGCATCTTCTCGCGCATGACTTCGACGGCCCCGGTGATTTCATCGACGGTTTCGCCGCGAACCCGAAGCGCCATCAGGAAGCCCCCGATTTGCGCTGGCGTTGCAGCGCCGGACATCATGATATCGAACGCGGCGCGGGCTTCCTCGCGGCTCAGGATCTGGCCGCTGGCTGCCTTGGCGATGAACGACTTGAGGTCGGCGACCGGCAAATCGGTCGAAAGCGTGCTCGGCTCAGACAAGGCTTGCCTCCCGCTCTGCCAGATGGGGGCGATGGGCTCTATTCCAGCTTTTGGCGATAGTCAGGAAATTCCGGATCAGGAGATGACCATTTTCGCTCGCGATCGATTCCGGATGGAACTGGACGCCGTGCACAGGATGCAAGCGATGCGCCAGACCCATGACGATCCCATCCTCGGTCTCGGCAACGATCTCCAGATCTCCAGGCATCGTTTCGCGTTCCACGATCAGCGAATGGTAGCGTGCGCCGGAAAACGACCCATTGATCCCCTGAAACAGGCCGCGATTTGTGTGACGGATGTCACTGATCTTGCCGTGCATCAGATGCGGTGCGCGCTTGACGACACCACCATAAGCCTGGCCGATGGACTGATGCCCGAGGCAAACTCCGAAAATCGGGATCTGCGGACCCAATTCCCGGATTACGTCGAGGCATATGCCGGCTTCATTGGGCGTGCACGGCCCCGGCGACAGTATGATGCCTTCCGGGTCCTGCGCGATGATATCCGCGACTGTCGTCTGATCATTCCGGACAACCTCCAACACCGCACCCTCCTCGCCGAGGTAGTGGTAGAGGTTGTAGGTGAAACTGTCGTAGTTATCGATAAGCAGAAACATTGAAGACAATCCACGTGGTCCGGGCCAGTCTGCCGCGCTTGGTGAGACTGAATATCCGTCCTTGCCCGGTTTGTCTAACTGGCTATCGAAACACGCCGCAATTTGCGCTTGGTGCTAGCGCGATGCCTCCAAAGTCTTGACCGCCAAGACCGGAAAATCAGGCAGTTGGGCTATTTACACTCGACCTTTCGGCCATCGAGGACACAACGGCCCAAGGCTTCGCCGGTCACCGTATAATCGGTAATCGCCCAGAGAGCGTTCGGGTCATCGCGGTCACGTTCCAGAAGAGAGAAGCCGAATTTGCCGGGCCTGCCCATACCAGCCTTGACCTTGACGCCATTGATTGTCAGCCCGGCCGGATTGGTCGGGGACCAGAACGACAATTCATCCCCGCCGTGGCCAGAAACGATCTGAACCGGAAGATCATCCTCATAGGAAACGACCTGGAACGTATGCTGATGGCCTGACAGAAGCGCTTGCACGTTTGCAGGTATCGCGTCACGGGCAGCGAGGGCGAGAGTCTTGTTGTCGCCACCTGCCTTCTTCGGATTTAACCCAGAGATCGCCCAGATGGGCCGATGGAACGCCACCCATACCGGGCCACTTGGGGCGAGTTCGCCAATCGATTGGAATTGCGTCCGAAACATCTTGGCCTGATCGGGATTGGCGACATCCTCATCGGCGGTGGAGGTATCGACCACGACGATCTTGAGATCGCCGAGATCCGCGACAAAGGGCTTGGCGACATCAAGGCAGCCCATCAGGCCAGACTTGACGTCCCAGGGATAGGGATCAAGCGTCCGCGCCCAGCCCTTGCCACCACGTTCGCATTCCTCGTGATTGCCGCGAACGAAGATCCAGGGTGCCGCGCCGAGGAGCAGTTCGGCAGGCGCGAAGAAATCCGCCTTCCACACCGCCCAGTTGTCACCCGAAGGCGAGCCTGCACATCCGGCAAACTCCGCGGGGCATTGCGTTTCGCGATAATGGAAATCACCGACATGGAGCACGAGATCAGGCTTGAATAATGCCGCCACATCCGAGCCAACCCGGAACGGCCAGAGTGCAGCATCATTGCACGCCTGCATGACGTTGCCCTTCATCCGGCAGCCGGTATCGCCGATCACCAGGATACGCGTCGGGCGTGCGACCGGCAGTGCAAGCGGGACTCCGTCAATCGTTGCCGACTTGGTCCCCGCCGGAATGGCCGACGAACAGACCCGGATCGGATAGCCTTCACCGGGCGTCGATCGTTCGGTAAATGTGGCCGCTGCGCCATCGAACGTCAGAGCCGGACAGCTCGCCCGATCCGTCGTCGCGCGAACTTCCAGACCGTCCGGGACATATTGTACCCAGTGATAGGTATCCATTGCGTGAGCGGGTAACGCCAAAGTGGCGACCCCAAGAGCCACCAATATTACTCGAATGGTTGTCATGCGGGTCTCCTGCCCAACCGTGGTTCAAAGACTATCAGATAGTTTCATGAACTCGGGACGACAGTAATGACTTGGGATTTTTGAACAATTTAAACAAAAATATATCTAGGAATCGCCGCGAAGGATTGCATAAACGTTGCTCGATGATTGTTACGCACAGGGGAAATTTGTTATATTACTCAGATTAAGGTTAACATTTTTAACGATATTTATTGACAACTATTAAGTGGCTGGTGATCAGTTTCTTAATTTTGCCGAACTTTATGTTGATTCAAATTTTAAAACCATAATATCTAAAAATTGATCTTTGACTTTTCGGTAACTCAAATTCCAGACCCGATGCCTGAGTTCGGCACATGGATCGAATTCTCGTTCAGGGCGATTGTGGATAAATGCGATGTGCGAACAGCAAAAACATACGGTTCTGCCGCAGGTGCCTGCCCTTGACGGGGTGCGGGGGCTATCTGTCCTGTTTGTTGCATTTTCCCATTTTCCGCTGGCGATAGGCGCATTGTATTATAATTCAGTGTGGAAGTTTTCGAATGCGCTTCGTCTGAGCTATATATTTTTGGATTTCTTCTTTCTCTTGAGCGGTTTTCTGATCACAAGAATCCTATTGTCAGAAAAGGTAAGAACGGGAACAATCTCTTTTAGCAATTTCTATTTTCGACGCACTCTGAGGATATTTCCCATCTATTATCTCGCAGCTTTGGCATGCGGTTTGATTTTCCAGCTGTCACCAACGGTCAGATTAAGTCTGCTGACTTATACATATAATTTCCTGCTGCCATTTCATCCCACACCTATGCCATTGGAGCAGACATGGTCGCTGGCTGTTGAGGAGCAATTCTACCTGATCTGGCCGATGGTCATCCTGTTTGTTCCAACCATGGCCCTGTCACGTGTGACCGGGCTTATCGTACCTCTGACGGCAATTGCTGCGGGCCTGGCTCTGAGCGTCTGGGCTGGTACCGGTGATCAGTTGTTTTCCGGTAATCTCGTTTACATGTCGACCTTTACCCGAATGATGTCGCTATCATTCGGCGCATGGCTTGCAGTCAGGGAATACGAGAAGCGGCCAATATCGGCTTCGTCGTCGGTGATACTGATCTTGTGCGGATTGAGTCTTCTCGGGCTGGATCGCTTCGGGAGAAGTTCAGAAATCATCGCTTCGCAAGGCACCTATTGGACCATTGCGCTCATGGGGTATTCGTCGATTGGCGTCGCGGTCATCGGCACGATCTTGTTCAATCACAGCCGGTTTGGCGATCTTTTGCGGCTTGTTCTGAGCTTCGCGCCGTTACGGGGCATTGGCCGCATTTCCTACGGTCTCTACCTCTACCATCTCCCCGTCCTGTTTTATTTCGGTCTGAACGATGCTGTCATGCAGGGGGGGCAGGCACCGATCGCCGTCGTCGCACTTGCGGCCGTCGTTATCTTCACGATCAGCATCGTGTCGTACCTTGCGATCGAGAAGCCGCTGCTGCGTCTGCGAGGCAAGTCGGACAAGGGCCGTTTGAAACCCACAGCAGCCGAATGAAGCCGGACTGGCCTATTGCCCGCGCCGGGCGGCATTGGCGAAGCGCACCGCTTCTTCAGCGGCCCGGAACAAGGCACTGGACTTGTTGACGCATTCAGTCTGTTCGGACAAAGGCACGCTGTCTGCGACAATGCCAGCCCCTGCCTGCGCGTACATCTTGCCGTCCTTGATGATGGACGTGCGCAGGCAGATGCAGGTGTCCATCGCGCCGTCTGCCGAGAAATAGCCGACGCAACCGGCGTAGAGGCCGCGCTTGTCCTTCTCCAGCTCGTCGATGATTTCCATCGCCCGAACCTTTGGCGCGCCCGAGACCGTCCCTGCCGGAAACCCGGCGGCGAGGGCATCGAGCACATCATGCCGTGACGACAGTCGTCCAACCACGTTGGACACGATGTGCATGACGTGGCTGTAATATTCGAGGAAGAATTTTTCGGTGACCTTGACCGACCCGATCTCCGAGACGCGCCCGACGTCATTGCGTCCGAGGTCGAGCAACATCAGGTGTTCCGCCAGTTCCTTAGGGTCAGCCAACAATTCCTTGGCATAAACAGCGTCTTGCGCAGCGGTCTTGCCACGCGGACGGGTACCGGCAATCGGGCGGATCGTGACGTCTCCATCGCGAACGCGCACCAGGATTTCCGGTGATGATCCCGCAACCGCGAAGTCGCCAAAGTCGAGGAAATAGAGGAATGGCGACGGATTGACCCGCCGCAGCGCGCGATAGAGGGCAAAGGGCGGCAAGCTGAAGGGGGCTTCAAAGCGCTGACTGAGCACGACCTGGAAGATATCGCCAGCCGCGATGTAGTCCTTGGCCTTTTCGACCATCGCCAGATATTCGGCTTCGGACGTATTCGATGTCATTGGCGCCGTCATCGCAATGTCGTCTGAATTCAGCGACTTGTCGACGGGCTTGTCAAGCGCATCCAGGACATCCGAGATCCTGTTGACGGCAGCACCATAGGCCAATTTCGCAGATACGCCTTCAGATGGGCGAACCTGCGAGACGATGGTGATCTCATCCTTGACGGAATCAAAGATCAACACAGTCCGAGGGCGCACAAGGATGGCATCTGGCAACCCGACCACATCTGGATTTGGTGCCCCCAGCCGTTCCATCTGGCGGACCATGTCATAGCCGAGATAGCCGAAGATGCCGGCAGACATCGGCGGAAGACCCGGCGGCAGGGTGAATTCGCTCTCATGGATGAGCGCCTTCAGCGCATCAAACGAGCGACCTTCAACGGGCACGAATGCATTGCGATCACTGGCAAACTGCCGATTGATCTCGCCCGCTTCGCCATGCGCACGGAAAACGAGGTCCGGATCAAAGCCGATCATCGAATAGCGACCGCGTGTCGCGCCGCCCTCGACGGATTCAAGCAGGAACGTGTGGTCCCGCTGGCTGCATAGCTTGATGTAGGCGGCAACCGGCGTTTCGAGATCGGCGACCGTCGTGGTCCATACGACAGTCGGCTTGTCCGAGGCATAGATCTCGGCGAATGCGGCTTCTGACGGCTCGATACGCATGGGCGGGCCTGTCAGTTCGGGGACGATGGCGTGCCGATGATCTGTGAAATCACCTGCTGATTGAGCCGCAATCCTGCATCAGCCTGAATGCGCCGCATGAACTCGTTCTGCACAGAGACTTTGAGAGAGTCCGAGAACTGCTGTTCCGGCTTCTTCAAACTCTCGGCTTCTGCGAAAAAGGCGGGATCACTGACGTCCTGGACCTGGAGAATGATCCGGCCATCATCCTGGGTCAGGGCTGTTGCAATCGTGCCCTCGCCGCCGCTGAAGGCGGCCGTGACGACGGTCGGCGTCAAGCCATCCGGCGTGTCAGACCGCTTGAAGGGTCCAGCTGTTTTCACCTCCACGCCAGCGGACTTCGCCACTGCCTCGAAGTCCTCGCCTGCCTGCAAGCGGGCTTCGAGATCTTTCGTCTTGTCCGACAGCGCCTTGTGCGCCTGTTCAGTTTTCCAGCGCGTTGTAATGTCTGCCTTGACTTCGTCGAGTGTCCGATCCCGCGGCGGCAGAACCTTGACGACGTCGTAGAGCAGTTCGCCGCCATTGGCGAGCGTCAGCGGATCATTCTGATTGCCCACGTCACTCTCGAAAGCCGATTTGGCGACTTTTGCGAGATCGGTAACGCCCGGCAGAGGCTTGCCGTCTTCGGTGTTGCCATCCTTGTCGATGGGAGCGGTGGTTACGAGATCGAGCTTGAAGCGCGACGAAATGTCGCTGAAGGTTGCACGCTCGTCTCGCGCCGACTCGATGGATTTCATGAGGGCGCGCACATCCGCATCAGCCTTGGCGGCGGCCAGCGCAGCCTTGATCTCGCCCTTGACAGCATCAAACGGCTTGATGACGGTCGGCTGGATGTCCGTCACCCGCACAATCACATTGCGCAACTTACCTGCCACGACCCCGGAGACGTCGCCCGTTTTGGCGAGTTTGAAGGCGGCATCGGCAATCACGGGATCGACCAGCGCGGTTTTTTCGATCAGGCCCTGATCGATATCTTCCGGCTTGAGCTTCAGGTCTGCGATGAGCGTGTCAAATGTCACGCCCTCGCTGAGGCGCTTGGCGGCAGATTCAGCGGCTTCCTTGGAATCAAAGGGGATCTGCTCGATGTGGCGCTTTTCGGGCGTCGTGTATTGGGCGATCTGGCGATCATAGGTCGCCCTGGCATCATCATCGGTAATGTCATCGGCCTTTGAGACCTTGGCCGGGTCAACGGTGATCAGCTGAAGGACACGCATTTCCGGTGTCTTGTAAGCTGCCTTGCGTTCGTCGAAATATTTCGCAAGGACATCGGGCGCAGGATCGGCCATCTCGGACAGCGGCGCAGAGGATATCTGGATATAGCGGATCTTCCGCTCTTCCTCGGCGTAGCGATTGAGCAGTTCCAACATCGCCTTTGGCGTTTGCAGGCCACCGACAAGTGCATCCTGCACCTGCTTGCGCATTTCGCCCAGGCGGCGGTCGGCCACGTAGGTGTCTTCGTTGATCCGGTTTTCATAAAGCAGACGACGCATCAGGTTTCGGTCAAACTGGCCATTCGCCCCCTTGAACGAGGGATCGTCGAAAATGGCCTGTCGAATTGCGTTGTCTGAAACCCCGACGCCGAGATTTTTTGCCGCCTCGGTCAGGGTCAATTGACTGACGATCTGGGTCAGGATCTGCCTTGGAAGCCCATATTGCATGGCCTCCTGCTTGGTCAAAGGCCGCCCCAACTGGGCGCCGTAGCCATTGAGCGATCGTGCATATTGCTGATCAAGCTCGACCGCAGACAACCGTGTCGAACCGACTTCGATTGCATCCTCTTCTGTCGAGAATCCTGTCAGGCGCGTGGTGACGCCAAACGCGACAAAACTCAGGATGATCAATCCGAGGACGAACTTCGACAGCCAGCTATTGGCGCCGCGACGCAAGACATCAAGCATGTAGACCGAACCGACTTTCAAAGGCCCAAGGGCTGATCCCTCTGGCAAAGAGCGGCGGATCATAAGAATGAGCGGGCGGAAGAGCAAGTGTCGGCGTCAAATGAAGCAAAACTCCCTGAATCCGCCGACAGAATTTGGCTTGATCAGACCGGGCTGCGCTCTTCGGGTGATTTGTGAGGTCGCATGGTCCAATGCCCTGGTTCAGTCATTCGCCAAACTGGCGGCTTGTGCGATTTTAAGTCATCGGAGCGAGATCGCGCAGCGCCAAAAGGAACTCAACACCGTCCTCTCCGCTCATGTTATAAGGTTCAAACGTTGAGTTTTCAAATATCTGCCGTATTATGGGAGAAGTTTCTGGTATTTCGCCAAGAAATCCCATTGACCACGAAAAAAATTCACGTTTCTTGACGGGAGTATAATCAATGATTTTGTTGTCTCGATGTCGTGGATCGACCAAAATGCGATTATATGTTGATTCAATTTGAAATTTTTCACCTTCTAACCATTGGATAAAATAGTTTGGATGAATATAAAGGGCGCCCGATATTCCTGACGCAGCGTTATTCCGACGCGCAGAGTCGAGGATTAATTTGACGTCGCCCTGCTTAAATTTGTCTGTACGTCTGCTGACGTAAATAAGTCGTACGAGATCCATGTTAGTCACTCCGATTGACCAATCACATGAATATAGAGCCGGTTTAGAAGTGCGAGCATTCGGATTAAATGCTTAACCAATCTTCTGACGAATAATATACTCATAAAACTTAAAGTATTTATAATGTTCTTATTTAACACCGAGAAAGATTTATATTGGTCTCAATTCGGATTGCCGGTAGGCGGTGGCGATGACCGAGTCTCCATCGTTTTGCCGACGGTCAATATCGATCGACCTGTTTGTACTGTGTTCAAATCATTAGCCCAATAGGCTGATTGTGCCGAACACCACCCTATGGCATGACCCGATGCGAACGAGAGAACTGCATGCGTGCGAAACGAGTTTGATGATGAAGCCATTGATCGCCGGAAACTGGAAGATGAACGGACTGAGCGCCAGCCTGGCTGAATTTGATGCCATGGTTGCGGGCTATGATGTCGTCTTGCGGTCGGCAGTCGATCTCATGGTTTGCCCGCCAACTACGCTGCTGACATCTATGGCGGTGCGTGTTGGCACGAGCGGGATCGCGCTGGGTGGCCAGGACTGCCATGCTGCGATCCAGGGTGCGCATACCGGCTGCATTTCGGCTGAGATGATTGCTGATGCTGGCGGGACTTCTGTGATTGTTGGCCATTCCGAACGTCGCGCTGATCACCATGAAACCAGTGAGATGGTTGCGGCCAAGGCAAAGGCGGCGCTGAGGGCAGGGCTGCTCGCAATTATTTGCGTCGGCGAGACGAAATCAGAACGTCTGGAAGGCAAGGCGCTTGCAGTCGTCGGTCAACAACTGAAGGAGTCGGTTCCTGTTGATCTGGACGCCAGCCGTGTCGTGATTGCCTATGAACCCGTCTGGGCAATCGGCACTGGCCTCACGCCAACGACCGCAGACGTCATCGAAATGCACGCGCATATTCGTGCGTTGTTGAGCGACCTGTTCGGCGCGGCGGGCGCGTCGATCCGCATTCTCTATGGAGGGTCGGTCAAACCCTCCAATGCAGCCGAACTCCTGTCCGCCGCGAACGTCGGTGGAGCACTCGTTGGCGGTGCCAGCCTGAAGGCAGCCGATTTTCTGCCAATCGCCCAAGCTGCTGCAGCTATCGTTCGCTGAAAACACAGATTATCTGCAATTACGGCGCATCCGGGCTTACGTGATTGCTGCTTGGGGGTGGCGCTTGGCAGAGCGATCGTGTAAGACGCCCAACGAATTGCGTTGCTGGTTAGAACGGTTTGCAGGGGTCGAACGATGTGTTCGTGATCTGCGGACATTGTTCGACAGGCCACCGAAGCCTTTCGGCATCGGCTGGCAAGTGCAGGCGCGACACACCATATGCATCGGGAAGCCTGGGCGGCAACGCTCCGGCGGAGCGTTTTGTTGAAACCTCATTCCCCTGGGATCCGGCGCTTCAGGCGACGGTCGCCGCGACGCGGTGAGCCCGGCGGGATACTTTGGACGGATAAATGGAAAACGTCGTCATCGTCATTCATTTGATGGTTGTTGTGGCGCTTGTCGGCGTCGTTCTGTTGCAGCGCTCCGAAGGGGGCGCTCTCGGCGTGGGTGGCGG
The DNA here is from genome assembly GCA_903930435.1 of uncultured Hyphomicrobiales bacterium. GTDB lineage: Bacteria > Pseudomonadota > Alphaproteobacteria > Rhizobiales > Ancalomicrobiaceae > CAIYYN01. Next base: position 69,106 of record CAIYYN010000029.1, read on the forward strand.
CGGCGGTGGTTTGATGTCGTCACGCGGCACCGCCAACGCACTGACCAAGGCGACCACGATCCTGGCTGCCGTGTTCTTCTCAACGACGTTGCTGCTCGCCTTCCTGGCCCAGACGAACGTGCAGAAGCCGAGCTCGATTCTCGATAATGCGCCAGTGCCTGCTGCTGGCTCTACGGCTCCGGCAGCGCCGACGCAGGGTGGCATTCTTGACCAGCTGCAAAAGTCGCAGACTGCGCCAGCACCTGCAGCATCTGCGCCCGTCGCTGCTCCGAAAGCTGAGACGGCGGCGCCGGTCACCCCTGACGCCGCTCCAAAGGCTGAAGCTCCTGTTGTTGCCCCGGCTGCGCCTGCCGAGGCCCCGAAGGTGGAAACACCGACGCCGGCCCCCGTCGAGGCGCCAAAGGCCGAGACACCGGCCCCGGATAAGCCTGCTCAGTGATGTCGCGGTGCCCCGTTCACGACGGGGCATCTGATCTTTGATAAGGGTTCTGGCTAACGCGTCGTTCCCTTCAGCTTACAAATCCGGCCCGTTTTCAGCGCTAGTCCCAGTCGCGGTGAACGGGCCTTTTTGTTTGGGATAACTCTGAAAAAGCTGCGGCGAATCGCTGTCGGCTTGGATATGGTTGGGTTCCATGGCTCGGTACGTTTTCATCACCGGTGGCGTGGTTTCTTCGCTCGGCAAAGGCATTGCGTCTGCCGCATTGGGTTCTCTGCTTCAGGCGCGTGGCTACAAGGTCCGCCTGCGCAAGCTCGACCCCTATCTCAATGTCGATCCCGGCACGATGTCGCCCTATCAGCACGGCGAATGCTTCGTGACAGACGACGGCGCTGAAACCGATCTCGATCTCGGACATTACGAGCGCTTCACGGGGCGTCCTGCCAACCGGCAGGACAACATCACCTCGGGCCGCATCTATTCCGACATCATCACGCGCGAACGCCGTGGCGACTTCCTCGGCGGCACGGTACAGGTCATTCCGCATGTGACCGATGCGATCAAGGAATTCATCATTGCTGGCAACGATGATTTCGATTTCGTTCTGGTTGAGATCGGCGGCACTGTTGGCGATATCGAGGCGCTGCCGTTCTTTGAGGCGATCCGCCAGCTTGGCAATGAGTTCTCGCCGGGGGCAGCGGTTTATATCCACCTGACGCTGATGCCCTATATTCCGAGCGCGGGCGAGCTGAAGACCAAGCCGACCCAGCATTCCGTCAAGGAGTTGCGCTCGATTGGCATCCAGCCGGATATTCTTCTGGTCCGTGCGGATCGCGATATCCCCGAAAGCGAGCGCAAGAAGCTGTCGCTGTTCTGCAACGTCCGCCCGTCTGCGGTCATTCAGGCACTCGACGTTGCCTCGATCTATGACGTGCCAATCGCCTACCATCGCGAAGGCTTCGATGAAGAGGTCCTCAAGGCGTTTTTCATTCAGGACGCACCTCAGCCCGATCTTTCGCGCTGGCAGGATATCTCGCGCCGGGTCAACAACCCGGAAGGCGAGGTCACCATCGCGGTTGTCGGCAAGTACACCGAGATGAAGGATGCCTACAAGTCGCTGATCGAGGCGCTTGTTCACGGCGGTATCGCCAACAATGTGCGCGTCAAGATCGATTGGATCGGCTCGGAAACCTTTGAAAAGGAAGATCCGGCCCCATTCCTCGAACATGTGCACGGGATCCTCGTGCCCGGCGGCTTCGGCATGCGCGGGACGGAGGGCATGATTGCTGCCGCAGGCTATGCGCGTCGCCGGAACATCCCGTATTTCGGGATCTGTTTCGGCATGCAGATGGCCGTCATCGAGGCGACCCGCAATCTGGCTGGTGTGGCCGGAGCCGGTTCGACTGAATTTGGCCCGTGCGACGAGCCTGTCGTCGGCCTGCTGACCGAATGGGTCAAGGGCAATGAACTGCACCGGCGCGAAGAGGGTGGCGATCTCGGTGGCACCATGCGACTTGGCAGCTATACGGCCCGCCTCACTCCGGGAAGCCGCATCGCTGAAATCTACGGCGCCACCGAAATCCAGGAGCGCCATCGCCACCGTTACGAGGTGAATATCAGCTATCGCCAGCGTCTTGAGGACAAGGGTCTGTGCTTTGCCGGGCTTTCCCCTGACGGTGTCTTGCCTGAGACCGTCGAGTTGACCAACCATCCGTGGTTTGTCGGCGTTCAGTATCATCCCGAACTGAAAAGCCGCCCGTTCGAGCCGCATCCCTTGTTCCGCAGCTTCATTGCTGCCGCCATGGTCCAAAGCCGGTTGGTGTAATTCCGTTTGGTAGATCCATTGCAAGGATCACACAAAGCAAAGAAATCTCCGGCTTTGTCTTGAAATGGTTGCTATTCCGGTCGACAAGGGCGCGACTTGATCGAAGCGCCCGCTGAGGATGTCACAATGACCCTGTCTGCCGAAATGCATCCGACGGACCAAGCGTTGTCACTGGTGACGCGTCCGCGCGGGATTGATCATTTGGTCGTTGCAGTCCGGGATCTCGATCAGGGCAGGGCGATCTGGCAGGCACTTGGGTTTACGCTGACGCCGAAGGCCGAGCACCCTTGGGGCACGCAAAATAGCCTTGCCCAACTCGATCATTGTTTCATCGAGATTGTCGCTATTGCGGACCCGGCGAAAATCAAGTCGACGACCAAAAAGGCCTTTTCGTTCGGCGCCTTCAATCGCGACTATCTGAAGAAGCGCGAAGGTGCGTCGATGATCGTGCTTGAATCCACTGATGCGGACGCGGACATCGCTGATTTCGCCAGCCGGAGCCTTGAGACGTTCCAGCGCTTTGATTTTGAACGGATGGCTGGCCAGCCGGATGGATCGCGGGAGAGGGTCGCCTTCTCGCTTGCGTTTACCCGTGCGCCCGGCGTAAAGGCGACCGGCTTTTTCACCTGCCAGCAGCATGAACCCGATCATTTCTGGCACGAGGTCTACCAGCGTCACCCCAATGGCGCCACGACGATTGCCGAGATTACGCTCGTCGCCAAAGATCCCGCCGATCACCACATTTTCCTCAAATCCTTCACCGGCAACTCTGACCTTCGGTCAACATCCCTGGGGATCGAGGCTGAGACCCCGCGCGGCAAGATCGCGATCCTGACGCCTCAGGCCTTCCGGTTCCGTTACGGTCCCGCGAGCCTCGACAACGTCCCGAGTGATCTCGAAATTCGCGGTATGACTTTCGCCGTCACCAATTTCGGGGCGACTGCTGCCGGTCTCGTCGCAGGTGGTCTGAAGATCGCAGACTATCACGACGCCCTTGTCATCGGCCCTGATCAAACTCTGGGTCTTGCAGTTGCCTTCCGTCCGGCCTAAGTCCAGCCGCTCGTAGATCGAAAGGGATCGCCCTTGAACTCGCCAGTCTCCGTTACCGCCGGTTCTGTCACACTTGCCAACAATCGACCCATCGGCCTGATCGCAGGTCCATGCCAGTTGGAAAGCCGCGCGCACGCACTGGAGATGGCATCGGCCCTTGTCGAGATCACACGCCGGTTGGGGCTCCCGTTGATCTACAAGACGTCGTTCGACAAGGCCAATCGGACGAGCCTGAACGCGCAGCGCGGGCTTGGCCTGCAAGCATCAATGCCGATTTTCGCCGAAATCCGGGAGACATTCGGCATTCCGGTTCTGACGGATGTCCACGACGCCCACCAGTGCACGGACATCGCTGAGGTCGTCGACGTTTTGCAGATCCCGGCCTTCCTGTGTCGGCAGACGGATTTGTTGCTCGCGGCGGCGGCGACAGGCCGGGTCATCAACGTCAAGAAGGGTCAATTCCTCGCGCCCTGGGATATGAAGCATGTCGCTGCCAAGGTGACCGGCGCTGGCAATCCGAACGTGCTGCTCACCGAGCGTGGCGCGTCCTTCGGCTACAATACCCTGGTCTCCGATATGCGATCACTGCCGATCATGGCGGAAACTGGTCTGCCCGTGATTTTCGATGCGACCCATTCGGTTCAGCAGCCGGGCGGGCAGGGTGGATCATCCGGCGGTGAACGGCGGTTCGTGGAAACGCTTGCCCGCGCGGCGGTGGCTGTCGGCGTGGCCGGGGTGTTCATCGAAACCCACGAAGATCCCGATCACGCGCCCTCGGATGGTCCGAACATGGTGCCGATCAAGGATCTTGAGGCCCTGCTAAAGAGGCTCATGGCAATTGACGCGCTGGTCAAAGCATGACATCGCATCCCGCGTAAATGCGGAACGGGGCGTGCGCTGATGCGTTGCGTCAGGATTGGTGACAGAGGAGTCATAAATGCCATATTCGGTATTCATTGACGGCGAAGCCGGGACGACTGGCCTTCAGATTCGCGAGCGGCTTGAAGCCCGTCGCGATATTGCGCTCCTGTCGATTGATCCGGCGCTGCGAAAGGATGCCGCTGCCCGCAAGGAAGCGCTGAATTCTGCCGATGTGGTAATCCTGTGTCTCCCGGATCAGGCGGCCATTGAAGCCGTGAGCCTGATTGACAATCCGCGTGTGCGCGTGATTGACGCGTCAACAGCGCACCGGATCGCACCTGGTTGGCAATACGGCTTTCCGGAGCTGCACGCAGGACAGCGTGCGGCGATTGGATCGGCAACGCGCGTCGGAAATCCCGGCTGCTTTGCCACCGGTGTGATTGCGTTGCTTCGCCCTATTGTCGATGCCGGTTTGCTTCCGCCCGATTTTCCCATCTCGATCCATGGCGTTTCCGGCTATTCCGGTGGCGGCAAGGCGCTGATTGCGCAGTACGAGAGCGGTCATCTGCCCCCGGGTTCCAACGACGATGTCCGTATCTACGGTCTACCGATGGCGCATAAGCATCTTCCTGAGATCGAGGTCTATTCCCGGATCTCCGAGACGCCGATCTTTGCGCCGTCCGTTGGCCGCTATGCGAATGGCATGCTGATCGAAATACCGCTTCCGCTGTGGGCCATTGCGGGATCGCCGACGCCGGCAGCCGTGAGATCAGCGATGCGCGCGCATTACGACGGAGCCGCCTTTGTCGACGTAGCTGATGACGAAGAGACCGCGTCGTTGCAGCAACGCCGTGTGAATGTCGGTGAGTATGTCGCTGAACTCGATCCGCAAGGTTTGAACGGAACGAACCGGATGCGCCTGTTTGCCTTCGGCAGCGAGGACCAGCGCCGCGCTCGGCTCGTCGCGATTCTCGACAATCTGGGCAAGGGTGCGTCTGGTGCCGCGATTCAGAATCTGAACGTCATGCTGGGTCTCGAAGAGTCGATCGGCCTTTGAGTTGTATTCACTGAAGTTCTATTTGATTTAAGTCAAATTGCTTCCGTTATTCAGAAAGCGTCCGATGCGTGGCATCGGGCGCTTTTTTGTTTTTAGTATAGAATCGGTGCAGATTGCTTTGTCTTGACTGGCGTTGTTAATTGATTTTTACAAAATAAAAAATATCTTTAAATAAACCGATCTCAATGAGATTATGCATCATAAATAAAATAAATGATCCAATTGAGATTGGTGGATCGGTGATTTTATACTGAAATCGACCTTGGGTAATCTGGAGAATAATCGCTATGACCGTGGTTATTGGGCGAATTTCTGTATTGGTTGCCGAAGGTGATATGGAAACCCGTGTCCAGTTGGCAACAACCTTGGCAAATACCGGATACGACTTTGATATAAGAGTTGCATCCGATGGTAATGCCGCGCTCGCCCTCATCAAGGCAATCAACTTCGATATTGTTTTTATCGACAAGTTGATTGGCGGATTAGGCTGCCGGGAGCTTTTGAGCGCCATCAAGCTGATGCGCAGGCGTTCAATCTCCATCGTTCTATCAGAGAATATAACCCCTGACGAAGTCGAGCAGTTCAGTGCTCTGGGCGCATATGACTCCCAAAGAAAGCCAATCAACGAGGCAGAGATCCGTGAGTTTATTGCCAGATGCCTGATTATCCGGATACCGCATTGTATGTTGCTTTTGGATCAATCGTCAAAAGTCAGAGATGTGATCAAAAAGGTCATTGAAAGATCTATATTCAATGTTCGGATCACAGAGGTTGGTACTGGTCACGAATTGATCGAGGCGATCAAGAGCCAATTCTTCAGAATTATTATTGCGGACCCTAATGTTCCAGACATGAGCATTTATGATCTATCCCGGCGCTGGAGCCAGTGCGAACGGGTTTCGTCTGTGATCTTCACGGCAACTGAGACGAACCAGAAGCTTGACGAAGCGGCCAAGTGGGTCGGAGCGATTGCATTTTTGCAAAAGCCTTTCCACCCCGTCAACGTGGACGCCGTGTTGCATCATGTGTTCGATCTGCCGCCAAATCGGTTTGGCAGGCAGGTCTCGCTCTACGAGCAACCGGCGGAAAAAAAGCTGGCGTGACCCCGGTCAGGCACTGCCGCTCCGATTGTTATTGAGGGCATTCTGGTGGCCGACGCTAAAAGAAGCGAAGTCCAAATTCACCCTCGGCCACGATAGCTGGCGACACCTTGTTCCGGGATCCAGACGCCTTTGGGAGGCTCGCCCGTTTGATAGAAGACATCGATCGGAATGCCCCCGCGCGGATACCAATATCCACCAATACGAAGCCATACGGGTTCCAGAAGGTCGGCCAGCCGCCGAGCGATGGCGACAGTGCAATCCTCGTGGAATGCGCCGTGATTTCTGAATGACGTCAGATACATCTTCAGACTTTTTGATTCCACCAGCCAGTCTTTCGGGACGTAGTCGATCACCAGATGCGCGAAGTCCGGCTGACCCGTGACAGGGCACAGTGACGTGAATTCGGGTGCCGTAAACCGGGCGAGGTAGAGGACGCCGGACTGGGGGTTGGGAACGCGATCAAGCCTCGCCTCGTCAGGCGAATTCGGCTGTTCAACGTGGCTGCCAAGTTGCAGCGTCGAGGCATCCAGGGGAAGGTTCGATGAAGTCATGTGTATGATCCGGCCAGTCGCTTGGGTGAGGGACGTCAATGCCCCAGATTTTGCGGGAAGTCCAATCGCATCGTCGTCATGATGTCATATCAATGCTCGTACTGAGCCAGACTCTATGCAGCGCCTGCGTGCTCGGATATAGGAACGCGCGAAGAGTTCGGCATTTCACATGAGGAGATTACACATGACCGCCATCGTCGATATCATGGCCCGGCAGATTCTGGATAGTCGCGGCAACCCGACTGTTGAGGTGGATGTGCTGCTGGAAGACGGCTCTTTTGGCCGGGCTGCTGTGCCATCGGGTGCATCAACAGGTGCACATGAGGCGGTCGAACTGCGCGATGGCGACAAGGGCGTCTATCTGGGCAAGGGTGTTCTGAAGGCGGTTGATGCCGTCAACTCCGAGATTTTCGACGCAATTGGCGGCTTTGACGCTGAAGATCAGGTTGCCATCGATGAAGCGATGATCGAGCTTGATGGCACGCCGAACAAGGCGCGGCTTGGTGCAAACGCTATTCTTGGTGTCAGTCTGGCGGTTGCCAAGGCCGCCGCTGATGCCGCGGGCTTGTCCTTGTTCCGCTACGTGGGTGGCTCAAATGCACGCCTGCTGCCGGTGCCGATGATGAACATCATCAACGGTGGTGTGCATGCTGATAACCCCATCGATTTCCAGGAGTTCATGATTTTGCCGGCTGGCGCCGAGAGTTTCTCGGAGGGGTTGCGCACGGGCGCCGAAATCTTCCATACGCTGAAGAAGGCCCTGAAGGATGCGGGCCACAACACCAATGTCGGCGACGAAGGCGGATTCGCACCCAACCTGTCCTCCGCCGAAGCGGCGCTTGATTTCGTGATCCAGTCCATCGAAAAGGCTGGCTATAAGCCCGGCAAGGACGTGTTCATCGGTCTTGATTGCGCTGCCACCGAGTTCTTCAAGGATGGCAATTATGTCTATGAAGGCGAAGGCGTCACGCGCTCTCCGTCGGAACAGGCTGCCTATTTGGCCAAGCTCGCCTCACTCTACCCGATCGTCACGATTGAAGATGGGTTCTCCGAGGATGACTGGACCGGCTGGAAGCATGGCACAGACATGATGGGCAAATCGGTGCAGTTGGTCGGCGATGACCTGTTTGTCACCAACACGACCCGCTTGAGCCGTGGCATTTCTGAAGGCATCGCGAATTCCATTCTGGTCAAGGTGAACCAGATTGGCACGCTCTCCGAGACACTCGATGCAGTCGAAATGGCACACAAGGCCGGTTACACGGCTGTCATGTCGCACCGGTCCGGCGAGACAGAAGATTCAACCATTGCTGATCTTGCTGTCGCGACGAATTGCGGACAGATAAAGACCGGTTCGTTGGCCCGCTCTGACCGGACAGCGAAGTATAATCAACTCCTTCGCATTGAGGGCGAGTTGGGCCTCAGCGCCCGTTATGCTGGCATGAGCGTGATCAAGGGTCACCGCTGAACTCTGGCAACATGACAAATTTTGCGGCGGTCCCAGCTCCTGGTGCCGCCGCAAATTTTTTCGCGTTCTTGGAACGTCTGTTGTTCTTATTGAGAAAAGTCGGCAATTCGGCGGTTGGTAGCGCGGATTTCGCTTGAAGGGCGGCCGGTTCGTTAACAAAAAATGCTAACGAATTGCCGGTAATGCGGACGTCTACCTATTGTCTCGAATCCCAATTCATATTAGGTTTTTTGATAGTGGTTTGAGGATCGCGATATTCGCTTCAACGAGTCTTTGGAGACAGCATGAGCGAAGATAATGGGTCGCATCTGCGTTTGCCGGATCACCGCGTCGGCTTCATAACTTCCGCCGATGTTGCTGAACGGGCAGGGGTTTCTCGTTCCGCTGTTTCAAGGACCTTCACACCTGGCGCAAGTGTTTCGCCGACAGTGAAGCGAAAGGTTTTGGCCGCAGCCGACGAACTTGGCTATCGCGTCAACCGGCTCGCGCGTGGCCTGATCAGTGCGCGGTCAAATCTTGTCGGGATCGTCTGTGCCGACCTGGAAACACCGTTCACAGGTCGACTGCTTTCCCACATTACGACAGCGCTTTCGCAGCGCGGCATGAACGCCCTTGTGATCGAATTCAGCGAGAACGAAGAAGATTTGCGCGACGCGATTATCCGAATTCTCGAATATCGCGTCGAGTCAATTGTCATGCTGTCCGGCTCGCCGTCGGTCTCGATTATCCGGGAATGCGTCGCCAATGGCGTCAAACCCATTCTCGTAAATGGTGATACGACGGTCTCCGGGGCTTTCAGCGTCGTAAGCGATGACTTTACCGGCGCAGCCAAGGCGGCTGACCGTCTTGTCGCGGCAGGCCATAGACATCTGGCCGTCGTCGCCAGCGCCAGCAGCACGCCTGTTCAACAACGCCGGACGATGGGGTTCGTGAAGCGTGCTGAAACACTCGGCCTGACAGCAACGATCACGTTGAACGGTCCTGTCTCATACGAAAGCGGTGTCGCAGGCGCACATGCGCTTTTCGGTACCCGACTGGATCAGCGACCTGATGGTGTCTTCTGTACCAGTGATGTGCTGGCGGCCGGGTTCCTGGATGCGCTGCGCACGACGTATGGCCTTCAAGTCCCCGACGATGTCTCGGTCATCGGTTTTGATGATTTGCCGCAGGCTGCCTGGGAAAACTATCGATTGACGACTTTGCGGCAGAATCCGGTGGACATGAGCAGGGCCATCTTGGCCGCTATTCGAAACATTGATGGATCCGCCGATCGGTCTGTTGTTGTCGATGTCACCTTGGTCGATCGGGAATCGGTTCGGGCTTGAGTTGCCCCGACTATAATCTGGTAGCCGTTATATTTTATTGGCTATAGCGATCTGACTCAAGATGCAGTACAGCTGTGAATGACGGCGAGCGTGCTGGCTCGATCGATAAACTGGATTGCCGAAAATCCAGTGTTTCATGGCGAGTTGACCTGATGATGCATCGAATTGGTGGTTTGATCACTGCGCTGTTGATTGCCATAGCTGGAATTGGCGTCACCCGGATTTCCGATGCCAGAGCTGACGACAAGCCGCTTGTGATATTTGCCGCTGCCAGCTTGAAAAATGCGCTTGATGAGATCGCTGGCGACTGGGTAGCAAGCAACCACACAAAACCGGTGATTTCCTACGCGGCAAGCGGCCCGCTGGCCAAGCAGATCGAGGCGGGCGCTCCTGCCGATATCTTCGTTTCCGCAGATCTCGACTGGATGGATTATGTTCAGAAAAAATCCCTGATCCTTGAACGGTCGCGTCTGACGTTGCTCGGCAACAAGCTCGTCCTGATCGCCCCCAGGACATCATCGGCGACCCTGAGCCTTGTGCCGGGCGCCAATCTTGCCGCACTTCTGGGCGAAGGTCGGTTGGCGATTGGCGAGCCGTCCTCGGTTCCGGCTGGCAAATACGGCAAGCATGCGCTTGAAAAACTCGGGCTGTGGGATCAGGTGCAGGGCAAATTGGCCATGGCGGACAGTGTTCGTTCGGCCTTGCTGCTCATCGGTCGTGGTGAAGCCGCTGCGGGCATCGTGTATCAGACCGATGCGGCGGCGGACGCCAACGTCCGGATCGTTGCGACGTTTCCGGACGACAGTCATCCGCCGATTGTCTATCCGGTGGCGGTCGTCGCTGCCAGCACGAATCAGCAGGCCCAACCCTTTCTCGACTTTCTGCGCACGCCTCAAGCGCGCACGGCCTTCGAGCGTCAGGGCTTCAACGTCATCGCGCCGTGAGCCCGAAACATCCGGTGTTCACAGGCAGGCCTTTCGCATATTGGCTGAAACCTGTAGGCTTTCGGACCAAGTTGGATTGTCGGGGAACGCGTCGTGTCGGGCTGGGAGTTATTAGGCCTGTCGGCTGAGGAATGGACAGCGGTCCAGCTTTCCTTACGCGTCGCGACCGTGGCAACGCTCGCCAGCTTCCCCTTCGGGCTCGCTGTCGCCTATGTGCTGGCGCGCGGGACGCATCCGGGTCTCGTCATCCTCAACGGCGTCGTCCATTTGCCGCTGGTGCTTCCACCTGTTGTGACCGGGTATCTGCTGCTGCTGACATTCGGCAAGCATGGAACGCTTGGCCCGTTTCTGGCCGAACATCTGGGACTTGTGTTCTCGTTCCGCTGGACCGGTGCAGCGCTTGCGTCCGCAGTCATGGCGTTTCCACTGATGGTACGCGCCATGCGGCTGTCCATAGAGGCTGTCGATCGCAAGCTGGAAGTCGCTGCCGGGACGCTCGGTGCGCCGCCACTGGCCGTCTTTGTCACGATTACGCTGCCGCTCATCGTTCCCGGCATTCTGGCGGGTCTGATCCTCAGTTTCGCCAAATCCATGGGCGAGTTTGGCGCGACGATCACCTTTGTGTCCAATATTCCCGGCGAAACCCAGACGTTGCCGACGGCCATCTATACGCTGATGCAGGTTCCTGATGGTGAGACCGGCGCGATGCGGCTGGTTCTCGTGTCAATCGGGATCTCGATGGCGGCGCTGGTTGTGTCCGAGTGGCTGGCACGGCGCGCGTCTGGCAGGGCTTCGTTGTCATGACCCTGCAAGTCGACGTCACATCGCGCGCCGGTGATTTCGCCCTGTCCGCGAAGTTTGAAACGACGGGCGGTCTGACCGCACTGTTCGGCCCGTCCGGGTCCGGCAAGACGACCCTGATGGAGCTGATCGGGGGTATCCGCAGGCCGGCCCAAGGGCATGTCAGTCTGGACGGACAAACACTCAGTAATTCGAATAGCGGTCGGTTCCTGAAGCCCCACCAACGGCGTATCGGCTGGGTGTTTCAGGAGACGCGGCTGTTTCCGCATATGACCGGGCGGCAAAACCTGACGTATGGTCAATGGTTTGTCCGAAAGCGCGACCGGCGGGAGGATCTCGACCGCGTGGTCGCCTTGCTCGGTATCGAGCACCTGCTGGATCGCAAGCCCGCGACTTATTCCGGCGGCGAAAGGAGCCGCGTCGCGATTGGTCGCGCCCTGATAGCCAGTCCGCGCCTCCTTCTCATGGACGAACCACTTGCGGCACTGGACGACGCGCGAAAGGCCGAGATCTTGCCCTATATCGAGCGCCTCAGGGATGAGGGCAGCGTTGAGATCCTCTATGTCACGCATTCCTTGCCGGAGGTGGTCCGGCTGGCGAACCAGCTCGTGCTCATGTCGAACGGTAAACTCTTGGCATCGGGTGAAACGACCGATCTGCTCAGCCGCTTTGACCTGGCACCGGCGCTCGGTGAAGGCGAGGCTGGAGCGGTGATCGAGGCGGTCATCAGCGCGCAAGATGAGGCATTCCAGCTCAGTCAATTGACAGCTCGTGCCGGTCAACTCTTTGTGCCGACACTCGATTTGCCAATCGGAACCCCGGTCCGACTGCGTATCAAGGCCCGAGATGTCATGATTGCGCTCGATCGCCCGATCGGACTCAGCGCGCTCAATAGTCTTGTCGGCAAAATTCAAAGTATCGAGCCGGGCTCGGCGGCCAATGTGAACATTGTGCTCGACTGTCAGGGCGACCGGTTGCTGGCGAACCTGACAGCAAAATCCGCTGAAATGCTGGGCCTCAGGCCCGGAACCCCCGTCTATGCGATCATCAAGAGCGTCAGCTTTGACCGTCTTGGCCTCGGCATGAAGCCTTGACCCCTGAACAAGTGTTGGTATAAACAACAATTGTTTGTAATGCGTCCAAATGGCGAGCGGACGAGGGCCTGTACATGGATGAGCTTGGGCCTCAGGAGCGGGCTGTCCTCGGTGCGATCAAGGCCAACCCCTTTGTATCGCAGCAGGAAATGGCTGACGCGCTTGGGCTGGCGCGCTCGACCATTGCAGCGCATATCGTCCAGCTGACACGCAAGGGCTATCTGCTCGGTCGTGGCTATGTGGTTGCGGAACCGGGTAGGGCGGTCTGCATCGGCGGCGCGGTTCTCGACCGGAAATTTCGCGCCCATGCGCCACTTGTTCCGGCGACGTCCAATCCGGTCGATGGCTTCCGCAGCCTCGGTGGTGTCGCACGCAATGTGGCTGAAAACATTGCGAAATTGGGAACCGAAACCAGCTTTATCTCGATTGTCGGTAATGATGAAACAGGCCGCGAGATCACGGACGCAATGCGTCAGCGGGGCATTGACGTCAGCCAGATGATCGTGACCGACGCAGCTCCGACGGCGGAATATCTGGCGCTGCTTGGGCCAGACAATGAATTGTCGGTTGCGGCGGCGGACATGCGGATCTTCGACCTCTTCACGCCGGATCTGCTCGACCGGATCTGGCCGCACCTGGCAGCGGCGACCTGGGTGTTCGCCGATTGCAACCTGCCAGCCGCGACGCTTGCGGCCCTGATCGACCGGAAGCGGTCGGCCCGGTTCAGACTGGCGATTGATGCGGTATCGACGCCGAAGGTCACCCGATTGCCGCGTGATCTCACAGGCGTCGACCTGCTGTTCCTCAATCTCGATGAAGCCCAGTCTTTTCTGGCACTTGGCCCGATTGACCCCGACTTGTGCACAACTGCGGTTCCTGCTGCCCTTAACATGCGGTTTTCACCCGAAGCGGCAGCCCGGCTGTTGCGAACGGCGGGCGCGCGAGATGTCATCATCACGCTTGGTGCGCAGGGGGCAGTTTATGCGTCGGAGACGGGGCAGGGGACGATTGCAAGCGTCGCCGCAGCCCCGCTCGATATCACCGGCGCGGGCGATGCGATGATTGCCGCAACCATCCATCGGATCATGACCGGTGATACGCTGCCCGCCGCTGCCCAGATGGGCGCGCTGCTGGCGGCGCTGACCACCGAGACCGAAGCGACCGTCCATCCCGCCTTGTCGCCCACGTTCCTTGAGAGCCATCGGCATCGCCTGCCGCCGCAACAGCCTGAACCGGAGCCAACCCATGTCGATGCTGAAGCCTGACCTGTCGCCCGAAGTTGCCGAGGCTCTTGACGCCGGTCGCCCCGTCGTGGCGCTTGAATCAACCATCATAACGCACGGAATGCCCTATCCCGCCAATCTCGAAACCGCCCTCGCCGTTGAAGCGGTCGTGCGCGCCAATGGGGCCGTTCCTGCGACGATTGCCGTGATCGAGGGCAGGGCGAAGGCGGGTCTTGATCAAGCTCAACTGGAAGCCCTGGCGCAGACGCGGGGCGTCGTAAAGGCGTCCAGCCGTGATCTGGCAGTCGCCATGGTGCAGAAACGTAGTGCCGGAACAACGGTTTCCGCCACGATGCGGCTCGCCGAACTGGCAGGCATCCGCATCTTTGCCACCGGTGGCGTCGGCGGCGTGCATCGCGGGGCTGAATCCACATTCGATATTTCGGCAGACCTCACCGAACTTGGTCGCACCCACACCGCGGTCGTGTCTGCCGGGGTGAAATCGATCCTCGATATCGCCAAGACGCTGGAAGTGCTGGAAACGCAACGGGTTCCGGTCATTGCCTATCAGAGCGATGATTTCCCGGCCTTCTTTACCCGCTCCAGCGGCTTCAAGGCCGATCACCGGCTCGATACGCCGGAAGACATCGCCGCCGCCATGCACCTGCACTATAGCCTCGACTGCGGAACCGGATTGATGATTGCCAATCCGATCCCGGTAGACGCTGCTCTCGATCCCGCCTTCATTGATGAGACCATCGCCGAGGCCGTCGCCGAGGCCGATGCACGCGGTATCACGCGCAAGGCGCTGACCCCCTTTTTGCTGCAACGGATCAATGAACTCTCCGGCGGCCGCAGCCTCACCGCCAACATCGCCCTGATCAGGAACAATGCAGCGCTGGCGGCAAGGATTGCGGTGGCTTATGTTGGGGGGTAAAATCGACGCGCTCTGGCCCAGCAAGGATTTTCCTCACTCACCGACAGAAATGCGTTCCGCCGTTGTCTCCCAGCCGTTTTCATGCAGCACCAATTTCGTCACGCGGCCAGATGCATCCCGTTCGAACGATATTTGGGCGGCAGCGGTTGTATAGAAAAACGCGTGATCGCTGAACGGATAGACCTCAGTCTTACCCGTGCCGTTGACCTTTATGTAATATCTTGTGTCCTCACGCGAGAAGTCGAGATTGACTTGCGGGCGGAGCTGATAGCTGGCGACAAAGGCATCCATTGCTTTTGGATCTACCGCTGCGACAGTCCGTGGCCGACGCTGATCGGCCAGGCGGGCCTTATAGGCGTCTTCGAGCTGCCTGGCCTCGTCTTCAGTGATGCGCGCAGCGTGATTTGCCCAACCATCCCAGTGTAAGACCGCCATATTGAAATGGCCGTCCCTTTCAGCTTCGAATGTCACCTGAGTTGGCGACGTCGTATAGAAGAAGTCACGGTCAGTATAGGGGAAGATCTCGACGCGCTGGGTATCCAGCTTCTTGCTGAAAAAATGCGTTCCTTCCCGCGTAAAGGTAAAGACCTGATCCGGTGGCAATTTATAATAACCGACGAACTGCTCCAGCGTCTGTTCGGCAAGTGGAACAATCGCCTTCGGCGTCAGCTGATCCTGAACCCGCTGTGTATACAGGGCGTTCATGCGCTTGGCCTCATTGTTATCGACCCGGACCAGCCGCGTACTGCCGCGACGCCAGCTGATATCGAATGCGACGACCTTACCGTCGACGATCTCGGCGTTGCGTGGGGCCAGATGGCGGTTGTGATAGACGAAATCGCCATCCGGTCGTAAAAGCACCGTCGTCATCGGCTCACCGGTCAGCTGGCCATAGAGTTGACCCATCCAGTAGGTCAGACTGATGACCTGATTGGGATAAAGCTCGGGATCGAACTGGAATGTGCCGACGAAGGCTTCCGGATGGTCCTTCAGCGTCGGGTCAAGCTCGGTGCTGTCGGTCTTGGGCTTGAACTGGGCTGCAAGTGTTGCGGGCGAAGGCGAGGGTTGCGGGCCGGTTGCGGCAGCTTGGGTTGGCGTCTCCGGCGCCGGGCTCTGGGCATTCGCGCCAGCCGCTAGTCCGAGCAAGGGGAGAACAAAGACGGCGACAGCTGCCTTACGACGCAAGGTAAAATTGGGTTCCATGGGTGTCTCCCTCAAGATGAAATCGATCCGACGGCTCACATTGGATGTGCGAGCCATGGCCACCCCGAGGCCAGGTTTGCTGGCCCTGGAGGCGACTGTGAGCAGGATTTCGGCGTAGGTTGTCCGGTCGCCAATTGCACGGATTGCGGCCTCGTCGCTGATGGTCTCGGCCAGCTCGGCAAGGCGATGTTTCAGCCACCATGCCAGTGGGTTGAACCAGAATATGGCCCTGTGAACATTGGCGAGAAGCAGGGTGAAGAAGTCGCGGTTGCGAATGTGGTTGCCTTCGTGGGCCAGCACGGCCGCGAGCTGGACGGGTGACCAACTCCGACAATTCGCAGGCAGCAGGATCGTGCGACCAACCGTCATCGGCATCGTCACCCGTTGACTTGTGCGGACGCTACGAAAGCGGGGGTCCATCCGATCATAGGGTCGCGCTGTTACCCGCAGGTACTGGGCCCGGCCGAAACCAACCAAAAGCCGCAATAATTGACCGAATGCTACCGCTTCGTAGACACGGTCCGCCATCCGCCACCAATCGATGGGCAGCGAAGCGGCTTTCACCGCTGTCTTGATAAATGAGCGCGTGTCCACGTCATCCGTTGCCGCATAGTCCAGCGGGGAGGGACCTGCGAGCGTCATCGACGTCCAAGAGGTAGCAGTTTGTGGTGCCGGTATCGAAATCGGCAGCCTGATCAAGTGCATGGTTACCGGCATCGCCAGTGCGCCGATGAGAAGAAGGGACCAGACCATCATCTCCACACGCGGAGACGACACTCTTGCAGCTCTCAAGGCCAGCCAGATCGCAAGACCAGCCAGGCCCGAACGCACGGCAGCTTCAAGAACGATCTGCAGCATCGCCTAATCTTTCTTAGGGTTACGCGCCTTCGCTTCAGCGATCTTGTCGCCGAGCAGCTTCAGTTGTCGGGAATCGAGCACTGCCCCGTCGACCATGCCGACGAGCACTTCGTCGATTGCCCCATCACAGAACCAGTCGACCAGTCGCTTGACGGCCCTGGCTGCCACCAGACCCCGAGCCTCAACAGCGCTATAAAGGAATGTGCGGCCTTCGGTTGTATGGGTGACGTAGTTTTTATCTTCCAGCCGTCGCAACACCGTGCGCACGGTTGAGTCCTTCAGCGGCTTTTGCAATCGCTCGCGAACGGCATCAGCCGTCATCGGACCATCGTCCCAGATAATCTGCATCACTTCGCGTTCGAGATCGCCCAGATCGGCCGAGATGTCAGTCACTGTCTGCTACTCCCTGTAGTGTTACGATTCGTAACACTACCGGATCTCGGGATCAAGAGTGTTGGGTTCAAATTACACAAAAAAGTTGTAGTCCGTATTTTTAATATTCATATCAATGTAATTTTGTGTAGAGGGGGTCTCCGGCGGCCGCAGCCTGACAGCCAATATCGCCCTGATCAGGAACAACGCCGCTCTGGCTGCAAGGATTGCGGTGGCTTATGCAGTCGAAGTATTCGACTGAAGCCTGCTCGGCTCTATCCGCGAATTAAGGTAAATAGTCAGTTTTTAAATACTCAAATTGTCTCTGATTATCATCAGCTGTAACATCTTTGCGTTCGTTGATTTCAGACATCGAGGCAGGAATGCTTGATCAATCGTTTCAATCGGATTTTCAGCCGGACCGTCGACAGGCCGTCCGACGCCGGACGCGGCATAAGGCAAAGGTTGTCGTGAATGCTGGATGGTCAACCTTTGATGCCGAGATCCTGAATCTGTCGCCGGATGGTGCGCTTGTGCAGCTTGATGGCCTCGGCGCTATTCCGGAGACGTTTGAGCTGCGCTTTCACGATCGCAAGCGGCTCGTGACCCGCGTCTGGTCGCGGGGCCTGAAGGCCGGCGTCATCTTCGAAGCGTAAGTCTGTGTGAAGGGGCAGGGCGATGATCGCCCAGCCGCTTGGATCACACATCAGGGCGCGGGATCGCCGTGCAACTGATGGGCCGCATTTATGCGGGCCTCGATTTCCGGGGTGATCACGATCTCCTGCGAGTCCAGATCGACTTTCAGCTGCTCAAGGCTTGTCGCGCCGATGATGTTTGACGTCACGAACGGACGCGACGTCACATAGGCGATGGCGAGCTGTGCGGGATCAAGGCCGAAATCCCGCGCAATTGCCAGATAGGAGTCGATAGCCGCTTCGGTTCCCGGCTTCTGATAACGTGCGCCGCGATCAAACAGGGTCGTCCGTGCGCCCGGCGGGCGGGCACCGCGCTGGTACTTGCCGGTGAGGAAACCCTGCGCCAGCGGCGAATAGGCGAGCAGCCCGACGCCTTCGCGGGCATGGAACTCGGCCAGGCCGACCTCATATTGCCGATTGAGAAGATTATAGGCGTTCTGGACTGAGACGACGCGCGGCTGGTTGCGGGTCTCGGCCAGATGCAGGAAGCGCGACAGCCCCCAGGCCGTTTCATTGGACAGGCCGATGTGCCGGACCTTGCCCTCCTTGACCAGTTCGTCGAGCGCATCGAGCGTTTCTTCAATCGCCACTTCGCTGCCACCGCCGCGCCCGGCTGCATTGCTGCCGCCACCAAACAGCGGCACAGACCGGTTCGGCCAATGCAGTTGGTAGAGATCGAGATAATCCGTCTGCAGTCGGTGCAACGACCCCTCGATGGCTTCGCGGATATTCGAGCGATCCAGCCGGGGAGGGCGTGCATCTTGGCGCAGATAGGTGGAATCGCTGGGACCAGAGACCTTCGAGGCAAGGATCACCTTGTCACGCGTGCCACGCGCCTTGAACCACGTGCCGATGATCCGCTCCGTCGAGCCCTGTGTCTCTGCGCGCGGCGGGATCGAATACATCTCGGCGGTATCGATGAAATTGATGCCGCGATCGAGCGCATAATCAAGCTGCGCATGGCCTTCCGCCTCGGTGTTCTGCTGTCCCCAGGTCATGGTTCCCAGGCAAATGGAGGTGACCCGGATGTCTGTCCGGCCAAGTTGACGGAATTCGGTCATGGGGAAACTTTCGCGTGAGGGGCGGTTGCAGGTAGGGGGGCGAGGAGGGCGAAGACTGAGGATGTCTATAATACGCCGATGTGACAATTCGCAACTGATTGAAGGGGATGGGGGGCTGGCGCTTAGCTACTGTCTTGTCAGTCACCGTACAGGCAATTAGGGTTGACCGCTCAAAGGGTACAATCCTCAGGCCCTCCGCTAAATCATCGCGTGGGCGTCCACCATGCGGAATATTGCCAATACGGACGCAACGGTCGCGGATACGTTGAACGAACCCGCGAGCTATTGCTGCGCTTCCGCTCAACTCGTGTATATAGTGAAAAATCGTGCTAATATCTTTGACGGCTTCTGGCCGGAACGTCACTTTAAGGTGTCGCATTTCCGCCAGATTGCTTTGCGCGAGTGAAGAGGGTGTCTAACTGGGCGTCAACGTCCTCAATCGTCACATTGGGGCGGGGATCGTCGAGTGAACGGCGGATGCGGGCACGTATGGCCTCAAGGTGTTCCTCGTCTTCGACGCGCTTTTGCTTCCATAAACGTATAGCGTCTC
Organism: uncultured Hyphomicrobiales bacterium; assembly: GCA_903930435.1. Taxonomy (GTDB): domain Bacteria; phylum Pseudomonadota; class Alphaproteobacteria; order Rhizobiales; family Ancalomicrobiaceae; genus CAIYYN01. Next base: position 88,520 of record CAIYYN010000029.1, read on the forward strand.
GAAGTGCTTCGCCTGTCGAAACATAGTCACCGGCCGCGACACTGGCGCGGAGTTCGCGGATCATTTCCGGGGGCAGGCTGAAGGTGACTTCTTCGGCGACTTCCATAAACAGCGTCCTTTATGGCGTTGACTGAAACGAGATCATAAAATGAGGTCGGAGTCAGCCTAAAGTGCTAAAGTCTCAAACAGGAAAGATGCCATGAATTCACGGTCGAAAAAACAGAGAGATAAAAAGTTTGCAGAGATTGGCGAATTTATATTCTGCTTTTCACAGCTAGAGTTTTCAATTAGAATACGTTTGGGTGAAATGTTGAATATTGATGATAAATATTTCGATATTGTAACGAGTCGTTATGATTTTGCAATGCTTTGTTCTGTTACAAAAGATATTATGTTATTGAAATATCCAGAAGCTAAGAAACAAATAGTGAAGGTGTTCGGAGCCTGTTATGATATAAACGCTGAGCGCAAGCGGATAGCACACGGTACTTGGGCTGAAGGTGAAGAGGGACTGGCAAGTCGCCACGTACCGCGTGAAAAAATCAGCGCAGCTTGGTATTACGATAATGTTGAAGAGTTGCAGAAGCAAATACGAAAAGCGCAGCAAACCATGATCGATGTGCTTCATTTGCCAGAGCCGCGATCACAAAGGCAGGGTGGCGTCACGATGGTGGCCGCTGAAATAGTTATGAACGATGAGCCTTAAACATCTTAGATGAAATTCGCATAAGATGGATTATGGAACTTAATCAGATTTCAAAAGCCCGGATAAGCGATATCTAGCTCCAACCCCCAAACGCCCCCTGCCGTTTTATCTCAACGGCTTCTGTCGGAGATTTAAACCGGGGCTGTAGTGCCTGAGCTGGCGCGGGCTTCGACCATGGCAATGAAGGCGTCGAACAGTTTGCGCATGGTCGGGCGCTTGTAGGGATAGACTTCCTCGCTGTCCATGTCGTGCACGACCATGGCGACATCCAATTCGAACAGCAGCAAGCGACCATCTGGCAATTCGGCGCAGTCGTAGCCGAAGTAATCCAGCCCGACGGTGTCATGCATGCGCTGGAATGCCCGCGCGTGACGTCTGGCGAAATCCTCGTCGAAGGTCGCCATCCAGTGTGCCTCGATGGCGCGCTTGGCCGGATCGTCTGCCATGCCTGCGCTCAGATAATGGACGATCCAGTGATCGGATACGGCCAGATGGCTGGCAAACGGCTTGCCATCGATCTGCACGACGCGCAGCTTGGTGAACCGCCCGTCCGGGCCACTGTAATCGATGAAGGGCGATAGGTAGAAACTGTCGGCCTGTTCGGCCTGCAAATAGGCTACAAGGTCAGCCGCCGACTCCAGTCGGTCCAGGCCGCCGCCTGCGTGCGTTCCGATGGGGCGAATGATTACCGGAAATGAGGCGTTTTCAAACAGGTCCGGCAATCTCTTCATGTTGTTTGCGAGCAGCATGAGGTCGGCTCGCCCGGCCCGCCAGGTCGGCGGCGAAAGGATATCTGGTTCATCCGCAAACATCGCGGAGACGCCATCACGGGTCAGTCTGGCGATCATATCAGCCCGTTGATTGAGCACCGGGCGCTGCCACCCCTGCGTCAGCAGATGCAGGCGCCGCAAGACCGGTGCATTGGTCTCACTTTCGGCGACTGCCACCATGGCGACATCGTGGGCCGGTACGTCGCGCAGGTCGCGCGTATCGGCATCCACGTAATGCAGCAACAGAGTAGCTTCGGACCCGGCGAGCAGAAAGCCGACGGGCGTATTGGCCATGAAATCACCGACCGTGACAAAGGCGAGAATGCGCGGACCCCTGCCCGTTCCGAAAACGACCTTGTAAGTCCGTTGATATTTTAACGCGGTCCGCAGCGTCTCCAGCGCCAGATCCGTCTTGCCGAGGCCTTGCAGGATCAGCGATGCGTCATGCAGGGCAACAGCGTCGCGGTGATTGGCTGAGATCCGCGCCTGCAATTCGTCCCATTTCGGCATGAGGTCGACCTGCTGGAACAACATCCGCAGGACGGTGGCCATGCCAATCGACAGATCTTCGCCGGATGAACTCACCGGTGCTGCGGACGTCGTCGTCATTACCCTGCCCCTGAACCACACCTGCTGCCCGGATATTAACTTAAGATCCTGTCAGATCATGGTTTTCCGGATCTGTCTCAAATAATAGTATTTAGACAGACTAGGGCGTCATGGTTAATCAGAGTTTAACTGGCGGCTTTTTGGAAGGTGGATTCCGGAATCCGGTTTAGCCGCGATGTCATCTCAAACAGTGAATTCAAGCCCGTCGAAGGCGGGTTCGATGCCAGCGCGCAGCTTCGCGGCAAGTTCCGCATAATCCAGATCGATGTGCATATGCGTCAGGATGGCCCGGGACGGCTGCATTCGGTCGATCCAGCTGACTGCCTCCTCGACGGAGAAATGGCTTGGGTGGGGCTTGTAGCGCAGCGCATCAAGGATCCAGACCTTGAGACCGGACAGATACGGCGTCGCACGGTCGTCGAGCGCGCTGACATCGGAGGAATAGGCGACATCGCCGATCCTGAAGCCGAGGGATTGGATTTCGCCATGAACTTGCGTGAACGGCAGCAATTCAATGGGGCCACCTGGCCCGTCGATGGTGAAGGCCCTGCCCGCCTCGATCATGTGCCGTCGCAGGATCGGCGGATAGGACGACCCCGGCGGCGTGATGAAGCAATAGTCGAAAGCCTGTAGAAGCCTCGCGTATGTGCTGTCGTCCGCATAGATGTCGACGAGCCTGTGGCGGTTGATGACGAATGACCGGAGATCATCGATCCCGTGAATATGGTCGGCGTGCGGATGGGTATAGACGACCCCATCCACCCAATCGATGCCTGCATCCAGCATCTGTTCCCGCATATCGGGGCCGGTATCGATGAGGACGCGCGTCGTTGCGCCCGTCGCAGCATCACGCCGCGTGACCAGCATCGACGCCCGTCGCCTGCGATTGCGCGGGTCCAGCGGATTGCAGACGCCCCAGTCGCCGCCGATCCGGGGAACGCCTGGCGACGACCCGCAGCCCAGGATACGGAAGGTCAGGTCACCCGTCATGCCACGTACCTTTTTACGAGCGGCGGTACCTTCTTGAACAGGCGATGGAAATTGGTTGTCGTCGCTTCCGCGATCTGCTCGAAGCTCACGCCGCGCGTCTTGGCGAGCGTCTCGGCGGTGCGTACGACGAATGCGGGTTCATTGCGCTTGCCACGGTGCGGCAGGGGCGCGAGATAGGGCGCATCGGTCTCGACCAGCAGGCGATCTTCCGGGATCTCTGCGGCGACGGCGCGGATTTCGTCGGCCGTCTTGAAGGTCAGTATGCCTGAGAAAGACACGTAAGCCCCCAAGGCAACCGCCGTCCGCGCCAGATCTGGCCCTGACGTAAAGCAATGCAGGATCATGGGGAACGGCCCGTGCTGCTCAGTTTCCTCGGTCAGGATACGGGCAACCTCCGTGTCTGCTTCCCGGGCGTGGATCACGAGCGGCAGTCCCGTGATCCGCGCGGCTGCGATATGCCTGCGGAAACCCGTTTCCATGACGTCGCGCGGCGAATAATCGTAATGAAAGTCTAGCCCCGCCTCGCCGATTGCGACGCATTTGGGATGTTCTGCCAGGCGACACAATTCGTCGATGCTGGTGTCTGGCTCCTCGGCTGCGTGCAGGCAATGCGTTCCGATGGAGCAATAGACCTCGTCATAGCGCTCGGCGATGGCGCGAATCGCGTCAAAGCGTTTTACCCGTGTCGAGATCGTCACCATCCGCGCCACGCCAGCCGCATGCGCCCGATCAACGATCTGATCAAGCTCGGCGGCGAAGTCGGGAAAATCGAGATGGCAATGGCTGTCGATCAGGGTCATGGGGCGATCAGGATAGAGTTCCGGGAAGCGCGTCACCTGTACGCGGTGCATGGCCTGCGATCAAGGGACTGACAGCCATTCGCCTCATGCAGTCCGGCGCGTATGTCCGGGACCAGAGATCGGGGTAAGCAATCCGCTCACGCGGCTCCCGCAGGCTCTGCATGAGCAAGTTGTGGATGCCTCAACTTGTGTTCCGGCACAACGACCCCCGCCGAAATGATCAGGCGGGCGGCCTCTTCAATGCTCATGTCCAGGATCTGAACCTCCGAGCGCGGCAAGAACATGATGTAACCGCCGGTCGGGTTGGGCGTCGTCGGAATGAAGACGGTGAGGAAATCCTCCGGTTCGCCATTGGGGCCAATGGTGCCAGCCACGGACTTCAGCCGTTCGGCCACTTCACCCCGCGCGGTTGACGAGACGAACACCATCGACCAGACGCCCTTGCGCGGCCATTCAATCAGGCCGACTTCCGTGAAGGCATTTTCCTTGTTGGCGACGAACGTCTCAAATACCTGCTTCAGTGTCTTGTAGACCGAGCGGACGAAAGGTGTGCGCTCGACGAGAACCTCGCCATAGGTGATCAGGGTGCGTCCGACAAAATTCGCCGTGAGAGCGCCGAGCATCGTCAACAGGATGACCGCAACAACGAGGCCAAAGCCCGGCACGGCGAACGGCAGATAATTATCCGGGTTCCAGGCCGACGGCAGCAATGGCTTCACATTGCCATCTACCCAATCGAGGAACGAGTGGGCGAGATAAGCCGTAATGGCGATGGGTCCGGCGACGACCACGCCTGTCAGGAAGTTGTTCCTGAGCTGCGCCATTGCACTCAGGCGCGGTGTTGGTTCAATCGGCTTCTCGGTCATCGGATCCCCGCGCGTCAACTCTGCCGCGATAGCGAGGATATTTCATTTCGGTGCGATCTTGCAATGCACTATCCGCCCTTGCCGACCAGGTCGCACCATTGCGTTGGTCGCTCATTCCACCGTTACGGATTTTGCGAGATTGCGAGGTTGATCGACGTCGGTGCCGATGAGGACGGCAGCGTGATAGGCAAGCAACTGGATCGGGATTGAATAGACGATCGGGGCGATGGCCGCAGGCATTTCGGGCATGATGATCGTCTCGATCCCCTCCATGGCGGCGGCCTCGTGCCCCTTTGCGTCGGTCACGAGGATGATGCGACCGCCGCGCGCGGCGACCTCCTGCATGTTGGAAACGGTCTTTTCGAAAATATGGTCAAACGGCGCGATCACGATGACAGGCATCTTTTCGTCGATCAATGCGATCGGGCCATGCTTCAATTCGCCCGCCGCATAACCTTCGGCGTGAATATACGAGATTTCCTTGAGCTTGAGGGCTCCTTCCAGTGCAAGCGGGAAGCTGGTTCCACGGCCGAGGTACAGCACGTCACTGGATTTCGAAATCCGGCGGGCCAGCTTCTCGATCTGTGGCTCCAATCGCAGTGCTTCCGACAGGAGCCGCGGTACTTCGGACAGCGCCTGGACCATCGCCTTTTCGTCGTCGGCGCTAAGGGTGCCACGCGCCCTGCCCGCCATGACGGCCAGGCTGGCGAGCGCTGACAACTGGCACGTGAAGGCTTTTGTGGACGCCACGCCGATTTCGGGTCCGGCGAGCGTCGGGAAGACGACGTCGGCTTCGCGGGCGATGCTTGATGTCGTCACATTGACGACTGCCGCGATGTGTAAACCCTGCGATTTGCAATATTTCAGGCTTGCGAGCGTATCGGCGGTCTCACCCGACTGCGAAATAAACAGGGCCAGTTCGCCAGCCTTCATCGGCGCTTCGCGATAGCGAAATTCCGAGGCGACATCCATATCGACGGTCAGTCGTGCATAACGTTCAAACCAGTATTTGGCGACAAGACCGGCGTAATAGGCCGTTCCGCAGGCCGTGATGACGAGGCGATCGAGCTTCGCCCAGTCAAATGGTAGTTGCGGCGTCTTGGTCGTCAAGGTTGCGAGATCGAGATAACGGGCAAGCGTGTGTCCGGTGACATCTGGCTGCTCGTGGATCTCCTTGGCCATGAAATGGCGATAATTGCCCTTGTCCACGAGCAAGCTGGATGCCGACGATATGATCATCTGGCGCTTAACTGGCTTATCATTTTCATTGTAGATGGTGGCGCCAGCCCGACGCAGGACAACCCAGTCGCCCTCCTCCAGATAGGTGATGCGATTGGTGAATGGGGCCAGGGCCTGAGCGTCGGACCCGAGATACATCTCGCCTTCGCCATGGCCGACTGCCAGCGGGGAGCCTTTCCTCGCGCCGATCAGCAAATCAGATTCGCCTTCGAACACAAACGCCAGGGCAAATGCGCCGGTGAGTTTCTTCAATGTCCGGGCAACGGCTTCGATCGGCGTTGCCCCCTGTTCCATTTCCTTGGTGACGAGATGGGGAACAACTTCCGTGTCAGTTTGCGATACGAACACCCTCCCCTCGGCAAGCAGGGCGTCCTTCAGTTCCCGGAAATTTTCGATGATGCCATTGTGGCCGACGGCCACGAGATGCGTTGAATGCGGATGCGCGTTGATCTCTGTTGGTGCGCCATGCGTGGCCCACCGCGTTTGACCCACGCCAATGTGCCCATGGAGCGGCGATGCTGCGAGCTTGGCTTCCAGGTTCTTGAGCTTGCCCTCGGCGCGGCGACGGGCCAGATGGCCATCCTCGAGCGTGGCGATGCCGGCGGAATCATAACCCCTGTATTCAAGACGCTTCATTGCATCGAGGAGAAGATCTGAGACAGGGCGATTGCCTAAAATACCGATTATGCCGCACATGGATTCTGCTCCGGAAAATTTGTTGGTCGCCGTTGTAGCCGATACCTATGACCTGCCTAAATCAAGTTTTATAACATTCTATTGCTGGCACTTAGTCCTGACGCTGGCATCGAGCGCGATCCCGATATACGTGTTTGGTTATCTGTCGGCTGAAGTCTCAAGGCATCACAGTCATAATCATTTCTATCCGACGCTTTGGTCTAATCGAGTTTACTGCGAAGTTCCACCGTGATTGATTAAGGCGGTTAATCGTCGATTAGCCGGCTGAACCACTCGCTGGCAACGGGCCGCGCACCAGACGAATCATGGCCGGCGGTAATTCATGAGGATTACCCATTTGGATGGATGCGAATTCGATTTCACGACCAGCCAAGTTCGTCTAGAAGGTGTGAAATTGCACACGTTTGCTGAGCGAACCTAGGCGAAGCTCATGTATTGATAGGGCTGGTGAATTCAAAAAATGAGATGATATATAGAAAAATTGGATACCTAAATAATCAGACAAAATCTGTTATAATTTATAGAAATCGTTTTTCAAAAATTAATTAGGCTATAAATTATTTTAAATTAAAATTATTTTATTTATTTATAAAAAAGTATTGAGATTTTCAGAAAATTGACGCCTATTGTGCAAATGAATCATGATTATTCAATATAATAACAACTCAATTATTGATCTCCCTCACTTTTGCTTTTCAGTTGGGACCACTAGTCAATATGAAGCAGTTGTTGCCTGCGGTGTTTTGCCTCAATATCATTGTTAACAGAACATCATTATAGCGCTCCACTTACCCCAATTGAGCGAGTGTGGAATTCAAATGTCTAACTATTCGGCAGTTCCCGTTTCGACAATAGGCGACAATAGACGAACGGGTCAGTTAAGCGTTGTAAACGCACTGGGTGCAGCAATCTTGCGCGGCGATTTTGCGATTGGTGCCAATTTGCCCAATGAGGCGGAACTCACCGCACGTTTTTCGGTCTCGCGAACTGTCATCCGCGAGGTCATGAAAACGCTCGCCGCGAAAGGCCTTGTGATCGCAAAAACCAAGATCGGCACGCGCGTTGCGGATAAAGTCAACTGGAACATGTTTGACAGCGACGTGATCCTGTGGCGCTGCCAGGCAGGCATCGACGGTCCGTTTTTGAAAAACCTGTTTGAAATCAGGCTGGCGGTCGAACCGACCGGTGCTGCGCTTGCCGCTGAGCGTCGAACCGACGCGGACATGGTCAACATTCGGCGTTGTCTCAATGCGATGGCGGCTCCGGGCCACTCGAACTACAGCTTTGTCGCTGCGGATCTGGAATTCCACATTGCGATCGCGATTGCCTCGTACAATCCGTTCATGACATCAATCCGCCCGGTGATCGAAGCATCGCTGAACGGCAGCCTGACCTCGCAGTCGCCAGTCAACAATGCCAATTTGCTGCGAATCCATATGGCCACCCACACGGCAGTCGCTGACGCGATCGAGGCCGGGGATGCCAGAGGTGCCCGGCGCGCCATGATCGAAGTGATCGATGACGGCATTCTGGCACGCGGCGGCGACTTGAAGGGTTTGCCGACCTGACGGCAGTTGAAAACCCGGTAGACTGGGAATTGGCGAGCGCCATGGGACGCTCGCCCTTTTTTATTGAGGGGGATCACATCGGCATATCGTGGTGCATTGGCATGGTCTGTCCTATGCCTCCGATATCGAAATCAACATCGACCGTCCCGGCATGCTCGAACTGAAGCGTTGCGTGGACATGGTCACCCTGCTTCAATCCGGCCTTCAGGTCGATGAACATGATGTGATAGCCACCCGGCTTGAATTCCACTTTGCCACCCGCGGGGATGACGATGCCGTCTGGCAGCGCCTTCATGCTCATGACGGTGCCGTTCATGGCCATCTCGTGGATCTGCACGTTATCCGAGACCGCGCTGGCCTTGACCGCCACCAACCTGTCACCGGCGTTGCCCTTGTTTGTGATGACGAGATAGCCGCCACCGGTTTTGGCTCCGGGCGGTGTTGCGCGCGTCCAGGGAGCAGAGATGACGAGATCACCGAGTTGGTAGTCGTGTGCGAACGACAGGCCGGTTGCCAGGAGTGACAGCAAAAATGCCAGTATGAATTGACGCATGTTGGAAAATCCTCAGATGGAATTGATACGGTTTTGCCCGAAGAATGACCGTTGGCACGTAGCTCAATCATCCGGTCGGGCATCATCCGGAATTGGCCGCTCAAAGGCGGCAGAACCGGACATGAATCGGTTTTCAAGAAAGCCCGTTCAAACCCGGCGGCGGGCCGCGCGAGGTTGGTGGGACGCGTCTGGCCGATGCTTCAGACGCAAGTAGCGCTGTTCGGGCGATCTTCTCTCCAGGTGCCGGAAACGGAAGATCAGCAAGAGTGACTGCTCCAAGGCCGGGTGCGTGGATGAGGAGGCAGGCATCGCAACAGTCATGATCCGAGGACGGTTCGTGAATCGGCCCGCCAAACTTGAGATCATGCTGGCAGAGTGGACCGAAGACCGTGACTGCACTCGCCGTCTCTTCAACTGGCGCAAGTGCAGGCATTGGATGTGAACTGAAAACGGCGAGTGTCATCGTCAGCGCGTAGAGCACTGCGATATATACACCCAGTATCCTCGTTCTCATGACGGGCACGCCGGTCTGACTCATGAATGCTCGACGGGATGTCGGGCAGTTGGCAACAGATCGCCCTCTTTCGTCGACGACCTCTACCAATATAACCCAGTTTGCCCACAGCATATCCCCCATTCTCAAATTTGAAATGAGCACCTGACGGGCGTTTCGTCTCAACGCCGGTTGAACTAGAGTGATGCAGCGAACTGGCTGATTGAGACAACGTGAATGCTCACGAACAAGGCGAAATACGGGCTGAAGGCGATGGTGCACCTGGCTTTGCTTGGGGATGGCGAAACATCGCAGGTCACGTCGATTGCCACTGAAAATGCCATACCCAAGAAATTTCTCGATGCGATCCTGCTGGATCTGAGAAATGCGGGGCTTCTGCGCTCGAAGAAGGGGCCGGGCGGCGGCTATGCACTCAGCCGACCGTCTTCAGACATCATGCTGGGCACGATCGTTCGCACGCTTGATGGTCCCCTGGCACCCATCGGCTGCGCCAGCCGCACGGCCTTCACGCCGTGCAGCGATTGCGCAGACCTCGATACATGCCCGGTCCGCCTGATCATGACGGATGTTCGCGATGCCATCTCGCGGGTTCTCGATGCCACGTCGCTCGCGGATCTTCTGACGCGCGGGGCAAGAGGCGATGTCCTCGACGGCTTCACGGCCTGACGTCAGAGGTCGCGCGCAATGACGTGGAAGAAGCTCGCGCTGACGTTGCCCCGCCTGCTCCCGGCGGGCGTATCTGCTGCTCCATATGCGTCAGTGACGCTCGCAAAGGCAGCGTCCTGGCCCAGACCCAGGATCGTTGCGTAATGAAACTCGTGACCACGAAACCGGGAACCCTTTGATCCCATAATGCCATCGTCCGCCAGTGTTGCGATCCGATACCCGAGAGTCATCTTCCGCTTGGCAAAACTCGTGCGAACAGACAGCAAGCCGGCCATCGTGTGCTCGACCCCATCTGCATCGACGAGGCTTTCCCCGAGCACCATGTAGCCGCCGCACTCGCCGTGGACAGGGCGCGTCTCAGAGAAGGTCCGCAAGCCCGTCATGAAATGACTTGCTGCACTCAGCCTGCCCGCGTGCAGTTCCGGATAACCGCCGGGCAACCAGCAGACATCGCATTGCGCGGGCGGGGCTTCATCGGCAAGCGGTGAGAACATCACCAGCTCCGCGCCTGCATCGCGCCAGGATCGGATCAGATGCGGATAAAGAAACGAGAATGCTGCGTCGCGTGCGATGGCGATCCGTTGGCCTGGCGGATTGATGCGCGCGGTGCCGTCTGACCCGACTGCCGCGCCTGCCTTCGCAAGGCTGACGACGCCGTCGATATCGACATTGGCCTCGATCACGTCAGCCATTGCCGAGAGAACGCGTTCCAGTTCGTCCGTTTCTTCGGCCTGAACCAGTCCCAGATGGCGCTCCGGCAGGCGGATCGTCTCTGACCGAGGCAGCGATCCGACGACAGGAATCCCCAGCGCAACAATGGCATCGGTCACCAGTCGCCGATGCCGCTCGGAGCCGACCTTGTTGAGGATGACGCCCGCAACGCGAACGCGCGGATCATAGGTCGCAAAGCCGCGCACGATGGCCGCTGCGGACTGCGACTGGCCCGATACATCGATCACGAGCAGGACTGGCCACCCGGTTGCCGCCGCAATATCTGCCGACGATCCCGACCGTCCGGGGCCTGCCGGAACGCCATCGAACAACCCCATCAGCGCTTCGCACAGGATGAGTTCGGTTCCCTGCCCGCTCATTCCGGCGAGATCGGCGACAAGACCCGGCGGCATCGCCCACGCATCCAGATTGAGGCTGGGGCGACCTGTTGCGGCGGCGTGAAAGGCTGGATCGATATAATCCGGCCCACATTTGGCACCGGAAACTCGGACCCCACGACGCGTCAACGCCTTCATCAGACCGAGCGTGATGGTCGTCTTGCCGCTTCCCGAACGCGGTGCGGCAATGATCAGGCCTTTTGCCCTTGAGGTCACGACGTTGCACCGAGCGGACCAATGGCATGCGCCAGAAGCGCTGCGCGGACCTCGACGATCGAGCCTATTGCGATGATGGCTGGTGCCTTCATTCCGGCAGCCAGCACGTCCGAGGCGGCAGTCGACAGCGTCGTGATAAGCACGCTCTGTCTGGCCGTAGTCGCATCAGTGACAACGGCCACAGAGGTCGATCCGGACATACCCGCCTTTATCAAGGCCTCGGCGATGGCCGCAAGGTTGCCCATCGACATATAGAGCACGAGAGGTGCGCCGGTCGCGGCAAATGCCGCCCAGTCGACGTGGTCGATGCCCTCCTCGCTGCCGGCTGCCGGATGCCCGGTCATCAGGATGACGGCATGATTGGTATCGCGTGTCGTCGCGGGGATCGCGGCTGCGGCAAGACCGCCAAGGCCCGAGGTAATTCCCGGAACGATGTGATAGCGAATATCCGCTTCGGCCAGCGCCAGTGTTTCCTCTGCTCCGCGACCAAACACATAGGGATCGCCGCCTTTCAAGCGCAGCACACGCTTGCCTGCGCGGGCGTGTTCGATCAGCGACAGCGTGATATCGACCTGGACATGGCTCGGTCGACCTCCGCGCTTGCCGGCGAACTGACGCTCTGCCGCGGGATTGGCGAGATTGAGGATCGCATCTCCGACAAGCGCATCATAGACGATCACGTCCGCCGCCCGCAGCGCGAACAGTCCGGCAATCGTCAACAGCCCCGGATCGCCGGGACCTGCGCCAACAAGCCAGACTGTTCCCGGTTCAAACGCCGGTAACCTGCTCTCGATATCCGATAGGTCGATCATCAAACGTCCCAAATTCAGGCAAGGGGTGACGCGGTTGTTCTGCCTTTCTCGCCATTCAAAAATCAGACCAGTCCATCACGCCCGCGATACCGCCGCTGGTAATCGGCGCTGTAGAGCGCGCTTTCCCGGAAAGTCGGATTACCAAGGACGGGACCGACGAGGATCAGGGCGGTCCGTTCCATTGGCTCGGCGCTCAACTGGTCCTCGATCGTCGACAAGGTCCCGCGCAAGATCCGCTCATCCGGCCACGACGCCCGAAACACGATGGCGACAGGGCAATCGGCTCCATAGCGCGGCAGCAGGTCCGCGACGACCTGCCCGATTGCGTGGATTGACAGGTGCACTGCCAGTGTCGCGCCTGATTGCGCAAAATTCGCCAGTGTTTCGCCAGATGGCATCGACGAGGCGCGACCGGGTGTGCGGGTCAGCACCAGCGATTGGCCGACTTCGGGCAGCGTCAGTTCGGTTTCAAGCGCCGCTGCCGCTGCGGCAAACGACGGGACGCCCGGCGTGATCGTGAACGGAATGTCCAGCACGCGCAGTCGCCGGATCTGTTCGCCCATCGCGCTCCAGATCGACACATCGCCCGAATGCAGTCGCGCCACATCCTTCAGCGACATGTGCGCATCGACGATTTCCGCCATGATTTCATCAAGCGACAGGGGAGCTGTATCGACGATCCGCGCACCCCTGGGGCAGTAAGATAGCAGCGCCTCCGGCACCAGCGACCCCGCATAGAGGCAGACCGGTGAAATCGAGATGAGATCCCGGCCACGCACTGTGATCAGATCCGGTGCACCCGGTCCGGCACCAATGAAGTGTACGGTCATTCCGGCACCTCCGTATGGGCTTCGCTTCGCTTCTGTATCTGGATCGCGACGGCACACGTCACACCGTCTGCACTGATGCGCGGCACGATCAGTTCCGACCCTGCCCCGGCACCAGCCAATGCCGCTGTTTCGGCGAGTGATGGAACGCCAAAGAGTTGCACAACCCGTGCTGAGCGGGTCTCCGCCTTGTCCGACTGTGCCTCAAGCGCCGCTTTCGGCAAGAACACGATCGGCATGGCCAATTGGCTGGCCGCTTCCCGCAATCCTGCCTCACCCTGCTTTTCAACCGCCGTGAAGAGAGCGGCCCGCCCTGCCCGGCTGTGACCGTCTGTCGCCCGGCCAGACATGACGGCGCGTTCCATCGCGCGCCGCACCAGCGCGACGATCATCTCCGCCGATGTCCCGATCCGGCAGCCAACCCCAATCGCCAGCATCCCCGGCGCAATGCGCGTGGGTTCACTCATACCAACTTCTCCACCCGCCATTGCACGATTGGTCGCGCGGGTTTCCATCCGGTGAAGCCGCCGATTGGCTCAGCTTCGCTGATGGCAATCTGCGTGAGATGTCCACCGATCCGCTGACGCCAGTCCAAAAGGAGGCTTTGAGTCTCAAGCGTTACCGCATTTGCGACCAGCCTGCCACCGGGGCGGAGGGCCTGCCAGGCCAAAAGAACCACGCCATCAACAGTTGCGCCGCCACCGATGAAGATCGCATCGGGTTGGGCCAGTCTTTCAAGTGCAGCCGGAGCTGATCCATGAAGGATTGTCAGATCCGGCACCCCGAGGGCAAGGGCGTTTCGGCCAATTCGAGCCACCCGGTCCGCGCGAGGTTCGATTGCGACAGCCCTGTTAGACGAATGCGTGAGCATCCATTCAATCGCGATGGACCCTGACCCCGCGCCGATGTCCCACAGTAATTCGCCACGTCGCGGGGCAAGCGCGGACAGCGTGACGGCGCGAATTTCGTGTTTGGTGATCTGCCCGTCGTGCTCGAACCAGTCATCGGACAAGCCGCCGGTGAGTGGCAGGTAACGGGCTCCCGCATTGCGTCCGACACGGATGGCGACCGTATTCAGTGCCGCGACGTCTGTCAGTGCGAATTGGGCAGCTGTCGCAGACCGGATGCGCTCATTCGGCCCGCCGAGCGCTTCGAGGACTGTCAGTTCCGCTGTCCCGCAACCCCGCGTAACGAGGAGTTCTGCCAGTTTCCCCGGCGTCGTGCCGTCCCACGACAGAGCCATAATCTGCGCATCTGGCTGAAGATGCGGAATGATCCGTTCAAGCGCCCGACCGTGCAGGCTGACGAGGGCACAATCCTGCTGCGCCCAGCCGAGCCGGTTGGCTGCCAGCGAAAAAGCGGAGAGATGCGGAAACGAGATCATTTCATCTGGCGATATGACGGATGCCAATGTAGAGCCAATCCCGAACTGGAAAGGGTCACCCGTGGCCAGAATTGCAACGGGTTGGCCGCGTCTGGCGAGTATCGCCGGGAAAGCGTCTGTCAGCGGCGATGGCCAGGCAAGTCGCTCCTGCCCTGACGGCCCGAGCATTGCCAGATGGCGCTGTCCTCCGACTACGAGACAGGCTTGCGCCAGCGCCTGCCTTGCGGCAGAACTCAGGCCCTCAAGCCCATCTTCGCCGATGCCGAAGAGTGACAGCCACGGGGTCTGGCTCATGCGGCGCTCCCCCTGAAATTGCTCGTCAGCGGAAAATGCCCATGCGTGTCCTGATCCTCGGTGGAACAACGGAAGCGAGCCGCCTGGCGGTCGCCCTGTCCGAGCGCCCGGAGATCGATGCCATCCTGTCCTATGCGGGCCGGACCAACGACTTGAAAGCGCAGCCAATTCCCGTCCGTATTGGCGGCTTTGGCGGTGCAGAAGGACTTGCCCGCTACATCGTCGACGAGAAGATCGACCTGCTTGTCGATGCCACGCATCCCTTCGCCGCCCGCATTTCGCAGAATGCCGCGATTGCGAGCACGATGACCTGCGTCCCATTGATCGCCTTCACGCGTGCGCCCTGGAGTCCGGTCGCAGGTGACAACTGGATTGAGGTCGCCGACAATGCAGCCGCCCTCGCCGCGCTGGGTCAGACGCCCCGGCGCGTCTTCCTGACGATTGGTCGGTTGGGGATCGGTGATTTTCGCGACGGCGTCGCCCATCATTACCTGATCCGCGCCATCGATCCGCCGCCACCCGTGGACCTGCCGCCCAACCACGACCTCCTGCTGGCGCGTGGTATCTTTGCCATCGACGATGAAGTTGCCCTGATGCGGAAGCACGCCATCGACGTTCTCGTGACCAAGAACAGCGGCGGAGAGGCGACCTATGCCAAGATTGCAGCGGCGCGCGCCCTTGGTCTTCCCGTTGTCATGGTGACGCCGCCGAAGCGGCCCGATGTGACCGAGTTCCATGATATCGCAGACGTTCTTGCCGCGATTGCAGCTCATGGCTCAACGGCCTCGATGGGGACAGACCGGCGGGTATAGACCCAGTTCGGCTTGCCTTCGAGGTCGCGCTCGATCACGCGAGTCTGGGTCGAGGCAATGAAGACGAGGGTCGCCATATCAACCACGCTGACGTCGGCCTCGCCCAAGGTCGTGATCGTCACCCGCTCGTCGGGACGCCCGATGGCGCGCGCAAAAATGATCAGTGTTTCCGGTGGTTTCACCCGATTCAGCAAGGCAAAGGCATCACGGATCCGGTCGGGTCGCGCCTTGGACGCCGGATTATAGAGCGCAATGACGAAATCAGCCGCCGCTGCTGCTTCCAGCCGCGTTGCAACAACACTCCAGGGCTTCAGATTGTCCGACAGCGAAATGACAGCGAAATCACCGCCGATTATCGCGCCGAGCCGTGCAGACGCGGCCTGGATCGCGCTGATGCCCGGAATGACCTCGATATCGAGCGACTTGTAGACGGGTTCTCCCGCCTCAATCGCCTCGAACAGGGCTGCGGCCATCGCGAAAATGCCGGGGTCGCCGCCGGACACGACAGCGACATTGCGCCCGCTTACGGCCAGATCAAGCGCTTCACGCGCGCGCTTCACCTCGACGCGATTGTCGCTGACGTGCCGTTCCTGCCCCTCGCGGATGGGCAGACGCTCGACATAGGGACCATAGCCGACGAGATCTGTCGCCTCTCCCAGCGCTTCCATCGCCGAAAGCGTCAGGTACTCCAGATCACCCGGACCGAGACCCACGATCTTGAGCCAGCCGGGCGTCGGCGAGGCATTGTCGTTTGACATCAGGGCCGTCTCCCGTTGCCGGGAATGAGGATGAGCGAGAAATAGGGTGCGGCGTCATCCGGCTTTTCGCGGAGACCGAGGATTTTCTGCCCTTCCATCGTGCCACGCTCGCAATAAATGGCGCGGTCCGTCAGGCCCGCCGCGTCGATGGCACGGCGAACCTTGGCGAAATTGCTGCCGAGCTTCATGATGACTGCGGCGTCGGTACCCTTCAGGCGGGAGACGAGATCAGCCTCGGGCAAAGTCCCCGGCAGGACCGACAGAATATCATCCCCCCAGGTGATGGGACTTCCGGCGGCGCTCCAGCATCCAGCCATGCCAGTTACGCCCGGCGTGACACTGACGCGGTGCGTGCCAACGAGCCGGATATAGAGATGCATGAACGAGCCGTAGAACATCGGATCGCCCTCGCAGACGAGCGCGACGTCTCGACCACCGGTCAGAATCGTGCTGATGGCACTGGCCGAGTGCTCGTAAAAGGCTGCGAGTTCATCGACGTAGGCGCGATCATTGAAGTGGATTTCTGTCGTCACCGGATATTCCAGCGCCATTTCTTCCACACCCGGCACGAGCCACCGATCGACAATGCCGCGCGCATTGCCACGTCGACCCTTCTTGGCGAAATAAGCGATCACCGGCGTGGCAGCGATCAGGCGAACAGCCTTCACCGTCAGCAGTTCGGGATCACCGGGCCCAAGCCCGATGCCGTGGAACGTGCCTGTTGTCGTTACGTCGGCAAAGCGTTGTGAGGGATCGATCCGGGTCATTCGCGCTCGCTCGCCAGGGCATTGACGGTCGCAGCGGCCATGGCGCTGCCGCCTTTGCGTCCGCGCACCACGATGAAGGGAACGCGGCCATAGTCCATCAGCGCGTCCTTGGACTCCGCCGCGCCGACAAATCCGACCGGCATCCCGATTACGCAGGCTGGCATTGGTGCGCCCTCGTCAATCATTTCCAGCAAGCGATAGAGCGACGTCGGCGCATTGCCGATGGCAACAACGGAGCCGCCGAGCCGGTCCCGCCACAGCTCCATGGCAGCCGCTGAGCGGGTCGTTCCGGCAGCCTCGGCCATTCCGGCGACGCGCGGATCAGTCAGCGTGCAGATCACCTCGTTGTTGGCGGGTAATCTGGCACGCGTCACGCCGCGAGCGACCATCTCTGCGTCGGCAAAGATCGGCGCACCAGCCTTCAGCGCAGCGCGCGCGGCTTCGGCAGCGCCAGCGGAAAAGGCGATATCGGCTGCAACCTCGACCATCCCTGAGGCGTGAATGATCCGCACGGCGACCGGCTCTTCGGCTTTGGAAAAACGTGCCAGATCCGCTTCGGCCCGTATGATGGCGAAGGAGTGACGATAGATTTCCGCGCCATCGCGAATATAGGACGCCCGTGTGCTGACCGGTTTCTGGCTCAAGGTGGGCTTGCTCATGGATTGTGCAGATAAGTCCGATTGAAGGAGGCTCTCGATAGCCTGTCGTGTCAGCCCCGTCGAGATGGGGCCATCGCTGGTGCGACCATTTTTGACGAAATCATAGCCATTTTCGCGCGCCACCAGCGTGATGGCGGTGGCGACGGGCCTTGCACAGCCCTTGACGCAGCCCGAAACATGCAGCCGAACACCTGAGCCGGGTAATTGCGCGGCCAGCTTCGCAAGCGCCAGCGCGTCATCGCGGACGGGTCCCGCCGCACTCTGGCAAGCTGGCGCACCGGAACACGCCACAACGGCCAATCTTGCGTCGTCCGATGACGTGATCAGATCAGCCTCGATCAGCGTATCAAGCCCCGCATCAGCAGCGACGCCCGGAATGAGCACTGAACGCCAGGGTGTCAGGCGCAATTCACCAGTCCCGTGCCTGTCGGCAAAATCGGCCAGACCAAGCAACTGCTCGCTCGTCAGCCTGCCAAACGGCACACCTACCCCGACATACTCGCTGAATCCGCCAATAGGATTGGCGATTGCGCGAGACTTTCGATGTTCGAGGCCCGTTGGGTCAAAGCCCGCTGCCTCCGCAATGGCGCGTGCCCCGTGCCGAGCCACGACGCCCGCCATGCGTCGGTCGTTGCCCTTCAACCGCAAGAAAACGTCCGCGAGCCGCGCCGCCACATCGCCGATCTCCGCTGTCGGGATCACGCCAATGCGATGCAGATCGCCGATTTCAACAGCAACCCTCCCCGCTTCTATCCCGATGAACCGTATATCGCTTGCCACATCGTCCAGCGGCAACGCGCCACCGTCATCGATCACAAAGCCAAACTTGCCCGGAAGCTGCCGAAAGATCGGGTCCCCTGAAATCCACGCCGTGAGCTGTTCAGCCGCCCTGCGTGCGTCGATCTTCGCCGCAGGGTCTAATCCCGCGAGTGGACTGACGATGATGTTGCGAACGGCCTCAACCTCGGCATCCGTATCGAGCACGCCCAAGTCCGAGAGGTGCTGGATCAGCTTGGGCCAGCTTTCGTCGGTGACGCCGCGCAGTTGCAGATTGGCTCGCTGGGTGAGATCGACCAGACCATTTCCAGAGGACCTGGCGAGATCACCAATTGCCCGCGCCAGTCTGGCTGGCACGATGCAGCCGGTTCGCACCCTGACGACAAGCCCGTCGCCCGATTGCATCGGTCGCAAGGCACCGGGGCACCAGCCCTTGACGGATGGCTCGCCCGGCAGCGTCTGGGCAACAACGCCGGTCATTGGGCCACCTCGCCAATGCTTGCGAGGATCTCGGCCACCGAATTGCGGCGGCTGATCCAGTAACCGCGACGGCTCGCCCGATCAAACGCCCGCGCAATCGCTTGCGCCGCCAATGGATTTGCGTCGACGAGGAAGGTGCGGACTTGTTCGGACCCGAGCGTCGCATCGAACAGGAGATCAAACTGGGGCGACGTTACTGCCTCGGCTGTCACCGCAAACCCATAGACGGCTTCCACGACTTCGGCGATCTCGGCTGCACCGCGATGACCGTGCCGCATTTGGCCGGCGATCCAGCGTGGATTGGCAGCGCGTGCCCGCACTGTCCGGCTGATGTCCTCTTTCAGGGTACGGGTCTTTGGCTTGTCCGGGTTGGTGGCGTCCTGCATGTAGATCGCAGGCGCGGACCCCAATGATGCCGCAGCGGCAGCAAAACCGCCGACATGATCGATGTACGCATCGCCCGCCAGCACATCGATTTCTGCCATATCCTGACTGTGAACATAGGCATCTGCGGTGCGGACGCGCTCGCTGAAGGCGTCCGATAGACCTTCGCCAGAGATGCCAAAGGCATGGGATGTTGCCTGAAGATAGGCGTTGCCGAGGTCCTCGCGAGCGGCCCCATCCTCCGAGATCACGGTGGTTGCAAGGCCACCGGCCCCATGCGCGCCGGGTGCAGACCCGAATATCCGGGCGCTATCACCCTTTGCCCTGCGCGCAGCCGCCAGCGGGTTGAAGTCATCGTCCTCATCCAGAGCAGCGACAGCCTGCACAGCGGCATCAAACAGCGTGATCGCCGCCGGGAACATATCGCGGAAGAGCCCCGAAATCCGCAAGGTCACATCGACGCGCGGAAAGTCCAGCTTCGCCTGCGGGAGAATACGGAACCCGATGACGCGGCCGGTGGAAACCTCCCAATCCGGTTTCACACCGATCAGCGCCAACGCTTCCGACAGATTGTCGCCGCCCGTTCGTAAGCTGGCGCTGGCCCAGAGATCGACGACGAGCCGCTTCGGCCAGTCGCCGTGATCCTGCGCGTGTCGCATCATCAGCTCGGCGGCGGCGCGCTTGCCGATCTCGTAGGACGTGGGCGTCGGGATCGAGCGCGGATCGATGGATGCGAGATTGCGCCCGGTCGGTAGCACATCGAGCCGCCCCCGCGATGGCGCACCAGCCGGACCCGGCGCAACAAATCGCCCGTCCAGGCCCGCAAGCAGTCCAGAGATCTCACGCGCCGCCGACATGGTCAGCAACGCTTCGATCTCGGCCTCAGACTTGCCGCTCAAGTGGCTCAGGAACGACGTCGTAGCGGAGAGTTGAGGAACCAGGGGTGCCCGACCAAAGATATGCAGGCCATCTCCAACTCGCATTTCCTTGATATCACATAATCTTGCATCGAGTTTTTGCAGCGATGTATGAATATCGGCAATGTCGGTCAGGCCGATTTCCTCGGCCAATCCGCTTCCGCGTGCCTTGTCGAGTATCGTCGTCGCGAGCAGCTTGGCCCGGCGCGGGTCAAGTGCTTGTGCCTGCGTATATTCGTCGAGCAGGGCTTCCATTTCCATCGTCTCGCCACTGAGGCCTGCCTCGACGAGCGGCGGCGTCAGATGCCCGAGCGTCACTGCACTGATGCGGCGTTTGGCTTGTGCGGCTTCTCCGGGATTGTTGACAATGAACGGATAGAGCACCGGCACAGGCCCGAGTATGGCTTCGGGAGCCGAGGCATGATCGAGCGCGACAGCCTTGCCGGGCAACCATTCGAGTGTCCCATGTGTTCCCAGATGAACGAGGGCGTCGATACCGATAATCTCTCGCAGCCAGAAGTAAAACGCGACATAGGCGTGACCCGGTGGACGCGTCAGGTCGTGCGCGTCGGTCTTGCGCGTCTCCGCCCGTCCGCGATCCGGTTGCAGCGCAATCACGAGATTGCCGGATTGAATGACGTTGAACCGGAAATCCGCATTTGGGTCGCCATGGGCTGCCAAAATGGCCGACTGCAAATCTGATGGCAGTTCGGCGAAGAGGTCCTTGTAGCGTGTCAGGCTCAAGCCCGGCCTTGCGGCGTCATAGCTTGAGTCCGTCGCATCGCGTCCTTCGAGTACCTCGATGATATCGCTGGGAAACGCACCGAGCGTGTAACCCGCCCCACGCAGCGCCTCGGCAATACTGGCGATACTCGCCGCTGTATCCAGTCCGACTGCATAACCAGTTCGGCCCGCCTTCGCCGGGTAATTCGAGAGCACCAGCGCCAGTTTACGCTCGGACGCCGGAGTGCCGCGCAAACGCGCCCAACGCGCCGCCAGATCCGCCACGTGGGCGATGCGATCAGCTTCGGGCCGATGCTCCAGCCGGGCGAATTCAAACGCCGGATTTTGCTCTGCTGGTGCCTTGAACGATATTGCGGTCGTAATCAGGCGACCATCGAGTTCCGGCAAAACAACATTCATCGCCAGATCAGTCGCCGACAGTCCGCGCGCGCTCCCCGCCCACGCGTCTCGCGAGGACGTGGCCAACATGACCTGAATCACCGGGCAATCCGCGCGGTCCAGAACCGTGGTGCCATCATCCAGCCGTGCCGAAAAGGCGGTCGAATTGAGGATCACGTCCGGTTTGGCGGTGGCGATCCAGTCGCCCAGTTCGGCGACGACAGAGGGGTCCTTCAGGCTTGTCACGAACCGTGTTGCGACATTCAGCCCCCGATCAGCCAGCGCATCCGCCAGAACGGGAAACGGCGCGGTATCGGCTGCGGCCATGATCGAACGGTAGAGCAGTACGAGCGCCAAAGGCGTCTGGCTGCCAGCCTTGAGGCCCCGCGCGGTGCCGCGACAGGCTGCCTCAAACACACCCGTTGCGCCCACTGCCTCCGGCTCCGTCCATCGACCGACGGCCTCGTCACATTTGCCCGTCAGCGCTGCCGCATAGGCTGCGAATGACGCCATATTCACCGGACCACCATTCTGGAACCAGTCCCAGATGCGACGCAAGTCGGGGATCGCGACGGTCGACGCCGTATCAAGGCGCGGATCGTCGCGGTAATCACCGGGAACAATGGCCAGATGAATGCCCCGCGCCCGTGCAATCGACGCCAGTTCGTCCACTCCATAGCGCCAGTAATCGAGGCCGCCGAGCAACCGGACGATCACAACCCGTGCACCGGAAATGACTGAGTCGACATAGGTATCGACCGAAAACGGATGCTTCAGCAGATTGAGATTGGCCAGCCGCAGCGTCGGCACGGTGGCGGCGGTATGCTGAAAGCAGCCCGCGACGGCTGCGAGATCGGAATCCGAGAACGACAGGAAGACGATGTCAGCAGCCGTTTGCCCGAGATCTCTCGCGGTCTCGGTGGCATCAAGCGACTGCACGTCCTCCACAATCAGGTGCAACGGGGTTCCTTTCAGGCAAGTAGTGCGGCGGTCACTGCGGACTGATCAAGGCCCTTCTGTCCGATCACGACGAGGCGGCTCGTGCGCGCCTCCCCCGGCTTCCAGGCGCGATCAAACTGATGGCGAAACCGATTGCCGACACCCTGCACCAACAGACGCATCGGCTTCGAGGCGACCGAAACAAAGCCCTTGATGCGCAGGACGTCAAAGTCGGACGCGACGGCGGCCAACCGTTCGATCAGCGCCTGCGGTTCGCGTGTTTCCGGCATTTCGACGATGAAGCTGTCGAAATCATCGTGGTCATGGCCTTCTTCGGCATCATGATGTGATTGACGGGCGAGAAGATCATCCTCGGCAGCGGCGCCCAGACCGAGCAGGATGGCGGCATCCAGCTGACCCTCACGGGTCTCGATGATCTTCACCGCGCGTGGCGTCGCAGCCCGGATTTCCCCGGCCACCCGCTCAAGCGTTCCGGCGTCGAGCAGGTCAGCCTTGTTGAGAACGATCAAGTCGGCACAAAGCAGCTGATCCTCGTAGACTTCTTCCAGGGGATTATCGTGATCGACCGACGCATCATCCTGCCGTTGCGCCGCAATCATCTCGGGACTGTCCGCGAACCGACCGGCTGCGACCGCCGCGCCATCCACGACTGCAATCACCCCGTCGACCGTGAGCTTCGCCCTGATTGGTGGCCAATCGAATGCCTTGACGAGCGGCTTCGGCAAGGCCAGCCCCGAGGTCTCCACGATGATGTGATCGGGGCGGTTGGGCAGTGCCAGCAAGGCTTCAATCGCCGGGATGAAATCATCCGCGACGGTGCAGCACAGGCATCCGTTTGCCAGTTCAACGATATTCTCTTCCGGGCAACTATCGATCCCGCACGAACGCAAGATGTCGCCATCCACGCCGACGTCACCAAACTCGTTGATCACGAGTGCCAGACGCCGTCCCCCGGCATTTTCAAGGATGTGCCGGATCATCGTCGTCTTGCCCGCGCCAAGGAAGCCGGTGACGATGGTGACGGGTGTTTTGGCGAGCGTTGCGGACATATTGGTCTTTCCGTGGATATCAAAAATGGGGGATAGCTCTGGATCATGCCGCCGATGGCGGCAGACGCGCGATGACACCCTTTTTCAGGGCCTGCGGACGTTCCTTCCAGGGGATCAGTCCGTCGCTCGTTGCCGCAAACCGGGCCGCGCCGTCGAGAATGACGGCGGCAGAAACCTCGGGGGCTTCCTGTGCAAAATCGCCATAGACGTAGGTCCATTTGCCCGGTGCTGAAAAGCCGATGGTCACGGGCCGCTTGCAAACGCTCATGCAGTCGACCGGGACGATGGTGACGTGCGGCGCACCGTCGGCAGTGGCAGCCTCAAGCAGGGCCGCATGCAAGCGCGCACCCGCACGGGCCTCGCGCGGCTCCAGCGCCTCGCCCTCGGCGCGGCACGACGTACAGACATGGATAGTGACAGCTTCAGTCAAAACAATCCTCCTCGCCACCCCGCCGGCAGCGTCGATCAGGTATCTGGATCACGGCAGGTCTCCTGGCTCACGGGTCACCGCGTCCCTGTCGCCTTCCCGTGGATCCCGGGGGATCACAGTGGCAGTTTGACAGGCACACTCGCCGCTTACAGTTGCGGGGGCAGCTGCGGCTTCTGGTCTGATCCTGGGGGACCCGACCGACCGCATTCCCTTTTCACCCTCTGAAGTAGAGGGACCGTAATCACTCGGGATTGTTAGGCGCATGCAGGCTGGCTGTCAACGCGAGGGGGAGATATTGCCCCGAAGCCGCTTCTGTGCGCAAAGAGAACCGGAATCGAGGGACCCCGCCATGACCGCCAGCCAACTTACGCCGGAAGAGGAAGCCCGCCACAAGGCGAAGATGGCCAAGCGCAAGGCGGTTCAGGATGCCGAGGTTGCCTCCAAGACAATTACCGAAAAGGGCCTGCTGATCGTCCACACCGGCTCCGGCAAGGGCAAGTCGACAGCCGCCTTCGGCCTGATCATGCGGGCGCTCGGCTATGACTGGCCGGTTGGTGTCGTCCAATATGTCAAGGGTGCCTGGGAGACAGGCGAGCGCAAGGTTCTGGCTCGTTTCCCCGATCTCGTTCAGTGGTATTCCATGGGCGAAGGCTTCACCTGGGAGACGCAGGACAAGGCGCGTGATATCGCGGCTGCGACCCGTGCCTGGGAAAAGACGAAAGAGCTCATGGCAGATCCGTCTATCCGTCTGCTCGTGCTCGACGAACTCAACATCGCGCTCCGATACGAGTTTTTGCCGCTGGATGAGGTCGTCGCCACATTGGCTACGCGCCGTCCGGATCTGCACATTGTTGTGACCGGTCGTAATGCGAAGCCGGAACTCATCGATATCGCCGACCTTGTAACCGAGATGACGCTCGTGAAGCATCATTTTGCCGCCGGGGTGAAGGCGCAGGTCGGGATCGAGTTCTGATCATGCCCGACACCGGCTCATCTCACGCAAAGGCCCTGATGTTTCAGGGGACCGGGTCCGACGTCGGCAAATCATTGCTGGTGGCCGGATTGGCGCGGGCGTTTGCCAGTCGTGGCCTTCGCGTCAGGCCGTTCAAGCCGCAGAACATGTCCAACAATGCGGCGGTGACAGCCGATGGCGGCGAAATCGGCCGTGCGCAAGCCCTGCAAGCCCGCGCCGCGCGTGTACCCCTAAGCGTCCACATGAACCCGGTTCTGCTGAAGCCGCAAAGCGAAATCGGATCGCAGGTGGTGGTTCAAGGCAAGGTGATCGGCAATGCGCTCGCCCGCGATTATCAGGCGATGAAGCCGCAGTTGATGGCGTCGGTCATGGAGAGCTACGCGAAGCTGCGGGCGGAGGCTGATCTCATCCTGATCGAGGGTGCGGGAAGTGCAGCCGAGATCAATCTCCGGGCAGGCGACATCGCCAACATGGGTTTCGCCCGCGCCGCCAACGTTCCGGTGGTCTTGATCGGTGACATCGATCGCGGTGGCGTGATCGCGCAGATTGTCGGGACGAAAGCCGTCATAGCTTCGGAGGATGCCGCGCAGGTCGTCGGCTTCATCGTCAACAAGTTCCGTGGCGATCCTGCCCTGTTCGCTGCTGGCATGGCGGCGATCGCGGATCATAGCGGCTGGCCTGCGCTCGGCCTGATCCCCTATTTCCGGGATGCGGCCCTGTTGCCTGCCGAAGACGGGATGGCCCTTCAGGCCAAGCGACAAACTGGCTCAGGCACCATAACCATCACCGTTCCCGTGCTGCCGTCGATTTCCAATTTTGATGATCTCGATCCCCTTGCTGCCGAGCCAAATGTCCGCCTGATGATGCTCCGGCGCGGGGAGACGCTGCCGACCGAAACCGATCTGGTGATCCTGCCCGGCTCCAAGGCGACGATTGCCGATCTGGCTTACTTGCGTCGTGAGGGCTGGGACATCGACATTCTGGCCCATGCGCGGCGCGGTGGACGGGTCCTCGGCATCTGCGGCGGCTATCAGATGCTGGGCAAACACGTCGCCGATCTGCAGGGGATCGAGGGCCCCGCCGGTGCCGTCGAAGGCCTCGGTCTTCTCGATATCGAAACGGTGCTGACGGCGGACAAGACATTGCGATCCGTCTCGGGAACACTTGAACCAGATCAAAACTTTTTCACCGGCTATGAGATGCATGTCGGCGAGACAAGCGGACCCGACTGTTCCCGTCCAGTGCTGCGTTTTGCCGATGGGCGGGCCGACGGCGCAATGTCACCCGATGGCCGCATTTCCGGTCACTATGTGCATGGGATCTTTCACGAAACCTCTGCTCGCAATGTCCTGCTCGGGAGCCTCGGCGGGGTGACCTCCGGGCTCGATTTCGATGCTCGGATCGAGGCGACACTCGATGCATTGGCTGTTCACATTGCTGAACACGTCGATTTGGATGCACTTTTGGGTCTGGCGCGATAGGAAATATAATGCATCACGCAACGGACTGTTCTGTATTCTGAACGGTCTGAAGGGATGGCTCATTCGGCAGGTGATCAGCCCAGGTGATGAGTGCCGTACGTCCCGTTTCGGTCAGTTGATAGACTCCCCGCTCAACCTTCTCGAACCAGCCGTAGACATTGCCCTGAAGGATCTTTGGCGCATCGGGGATGAGGGGTTTCAGGTCTTTTGGTCGAGCAGGTGCAGCCAGCATGGCGAAGGCGCAAGCAAGGGCCTGCTGCCGGTAGGCGGTCATGATCGGGCGCTTGGTCGAGCCTCCGACTGCCGGATCACCCTTGCGGCGGCGATGTTCGCTGATGATCTTGGACCGTTTCGCCTTGTTTGGTCGCGGCTTCCACGGCACGGGCTCGACGACGACCTCGATCTTGTCGGTCGCGGTGACGGCGAGTAGCCCGAACCCGAGCAGGCGGCAGAGTTTCTTGACCCGTGCGTCGCCCTCGCGGCCCCTGCCCCGCTTGGAGGCGCGCACGGCCAGCCAGACCTCATCCGCTGTCGATGTCCGCTCGACGGCCTGCAACACGAGTTCCAGCGTGAAGCTCTCCTTCAGTTCGCCGATGATCACAGCAGCGGGTTCGCCGTCATCCAAGGCCACGATATCGCAGCCGCAAACCTCGCCCTTGACGACGAGGCCAGCGCTTTCCAGAAATCGTTTGACGGGCAGATAGAGTGCGGTTTCCAAGTGGGGATCCGATTGGCGAGAATCACAGGTTTTGATGAGAATATCAGAGCGCTGCATGTTTTCTGGCTGAACCAGCAGTACCTCGCCGAATTGTGCCTGCGGGCGCCTCACCCATAAACCGCTTGTCCCACACGTCCGTGGCCACTAACATGTCAGCTCGCGCATCCTGCGCTTTGATCCCATCCGAAAGGTCGTCCGATGCGCGCTGCGGTTTGTCTTGAGCCAGGAAAACTCGTTCTTGATCAACGCAATACCCCTGCCCCACCACCGCCCGGCTGGGTCACGCTGGAGATTGCGCGGGTCGGCATCTGCGGCACCGACTACCATATCTTCGAGGGCAAGCATCCCTTCCTCGCCTACCCCCGCGTCATGGGACACGAGTTGTCCGGACGCGTCGCCGTGCTGGGTGAAGGGGTGACGCTGGCTCCGGGATCGCTTCAGATCGTCAATCCCTATCTGTCCTGCGGAACCTGCGTCGCCTGCCGCAAGGGCAAGCCCAATTGCTGCATGCAGATCCAGGTGCTCGGTGTTCACGCTGATGGCGGCATGTGTGATCGTCTGAATGTTCCCGCCGGAAATCTCTATTCTGCAGGCGATCTGACAGCGCGCGATGCATCGATGGTCGAGTTTCTGGCAATCGGTGCCCATGCCGTGCGGCGCGCGCAACCGACTGCGGGAGATCGCGCGCTTGTGGTTGGCATCGGGCCGATTGGCCTCGGAGCTGCAATCTTCGCACGTATCGCCGGACTTGAGGTGACGTTGCTGGATTCCAGCGAAGAGCGCCTTGCATTTGCCCATGACAGGCTTGGCTTTCAGTCGACGGCATTGGTTGGCCCGGGCGTTGAAGACGGTCTGAAACGCATCACGGGCGGCGACGGCTTTGATGTGATTTTCGATTGCACCGGCTTTGCAGGCTCCATTGAGGCCGGATTTACGCGCCTTGCCCACGGCGGCACTTACGTCTTGGTCAGCGTGGTCAAGGACACCATCTCATTTGCAGATCCGGAATTCCACAAGCGGGAGACAACCCTTGTCGGGAGCCGAAATGCGACGGCGGTCGATTTTCAGCATGTCGTCGACAGTATTTCGCGCGGACTGGTGCCGCTTGATGCGCTGGCAACGCACGCAGTTGCCTTTGAGGATGTGCCTGCCTTCATGGCCGAACGCGCGCACGACAAGCGCGGTTTGATCAAGGCGATCATTGAGATCGCTTGAGCCACTCGGTTCGTCCTCTCGCTATCAGGTCGGTGCCCGGCGACGTGTCGGAGCGCCTTGCCATTCCCGACATCAAATGTTTGCATGGCGCTCCACGCAGATTCGGTTCGTCCCTCGCACGGTAACCGGATGATCTCGCGGACCGAATGGATGAAACAGAGAGCGATATGCAACAGGTCTTGCATGTAGGCTGTGGCCAGAAGCGGAAGGCTGACTTGCCCGTCGGTTTCCGGGGGGATGACTGGGCCGAGATCCGCCTTGACATTGATCCGACTGTGAAACCGGACATTCTGGGCACCATCACGGACCTCTCTGGCATCTCAACCGCGAGCGTCGATGCGGTGTTCTCCTCGCACAATATCGAGCACATCTATTTGCATGAGGTGCCCGTTGCCCTTGGGGAATTCAGGCGCGTCCTGACAGATGATGGCTTTCTGGTCATCACTTGCCCGGATCTGAAGTCAATTGCTGCGAGGGTCGCCACGGCGGATCTGACGGAACCGGCCTACATCTCGCAGAGTGGTCCGATAACCCCGCTCGACATGATCTATGGCCATGGCGCGGCCATTGCGGCTGGACATCATTACATGGCCCATCGCTGCGGCTTCACGCAGGACTCACTGATCAGATCGCTTGCGAGCGCAGGCTTTGCCTCGATTGCCGCGATTGAACGCGCCCAACGCTATGTCCTTTGGGCCGTGGCCTCCAAACGCAAGCGCACAAGCGCCGAAATGGACAGCCTGCGGGAGCAGTATTGTGCTTAGGGCATGAGGTGGCCGTCCTCAGTCTGAACGATATCACTCATAAATCTGCACGAAGCAGAGGTAGATTATTTTTGCTTCCTTTCACTGGTGATCATGGCTGAGTTTCTGCTACGAACGACTTCAAATTGCCAATGACGCTTTCCTGTTTCAATGAGGCCTCCCGATGCTGCTCGATGCCACTGCTGCCGGTCTTTTCCCGATTGCGCCGACGCCATTTCGGGCGGACGGCAAGATCGATCACGGCTCGATTGATACGCTGATTGAAGGCTATCTGAAGGCTGGCGCGACGGGTGTCACGGTTCTGGGGATCATGGGTGAAGCGCCAAAACTGGAACCGGATGAAGCTCTTGATCTCACAAAGCGCTTCATCGACGGATTTGGATACCTGCCGGTGATTGTGGGCGTATCGGCACCGGGTCTTGCCGCCATGCGCTCGCTGGCGCGGGCTGTGATGGAACAAGGCGCTGCGGGCGTCATGATCGCGCCGCCGTCGCATCTGCGCACCGATGATCAGATCACCGGCTATTACGCGCAGGCCGTTGAGGCCATCGGGACGGATATTCCCTTCGTCATTCAGGACTATCCGCTGACGTTGACGGTGCAGATGACGCCGAAGGTGATCCGCCACATCGTCATGGCGCATCCCTCCTGCGTCATGCTCAAGCACGAGGATTGGCCGGGGCTGGAAAAGATCTCGACATTGCGTGGCTTCCAGAAGGATGGCTCGATGCGCGAGATCTCGATCTTGACCGGAAACGGCGGGCTGTTCCTCGATTTCGAGATGGAACGCGGCGCAGATGGTGCCATGACCGGCTATGCCTTTCCAGAAATGCTGAGCCGTGTCGTGGCCCTGCAAAAGGCTGGCAAGCGCGACGAAGCTCACGATCTCTTCGATGCCCATCTGCCGCTCTTGCGCTATGAGCAGCAGCAAGGTGCTGGTCTGGCGGTGCGCAAATACGTGATGATGCGGCGCGGATTGATTGCGTCGGATGCCCAACGCAAGCCCGGCAGCGCGATTTCTGCGACAGCCAAGGCCGAAGTCGACTACCTGCTCGAGAGACTTGGACGCCTGGACCCAGTGTCGCGCCTCTGATCGAAGGCAGATAGCCCTTCAAATCCTGAAGCCTTCAAGGTAAGCTCCAACTGATTGGTTGGGCAACCGGGGTTGCGGGCGCGACATGCTGCGGGCAGGACTGAAATTTCTGATCAAGGACGCGCTGCGCGGCGCCCGATTTTCCATGCGGAAATCGAGCTTTGCCGCACAATCGGATGATTTTCCCGGGCGCAGCGAATTGACCCGGATTGCCGATTCCGTCCTGACCTCGCTCGAGGAAACCGTGGTGACATTGCGCTATGGGTCCGATCAGGCCGAGGATATGATCCGGGTCGGGCTGGATGGGTTCATTGGTCTGCGTGAGGCCATGGCGGCTCATGATTTCGATAGCCGCTTTGCCTCTGCCAGTTATCGTCTGACGAAGGGTATTCTCGCTCTGAGACGGCAGGATGCGCTGTATCTCTCGGAACTGGCGGGCGCCACCGCCGCGCGCTCCTTGGTCAACAAGGCGCGGTCAGGCACCGAGCGCTGGTCGATTGCCCGGTTTTCGGCTGAAACGGCGCTGGCGCTGCTGAAATCTCAAACCATCCGCATTCCACCTGTCGGCGTGTCCGGAGCAGATATTTTCACGACTGAACCGGAACGAGCTGCAGCCTTGACGCTTGGTCTGGTCGTGTGTGCGCGTTTGACCAAGGGCGATGGTCTCAATCCCGTCGATTGCGTGACCAGCGCCAGCGACATCGTGATCAGCCGGTATCAGCGCTTTTCCTCGGCGACGAACGATGCGCAGTCGGGAGACGCGCTTGCTGCCCTGTTCGCGGACATGGCGACATTCGTGCCCTGAAGCACCGCCTCGGTCCGATTGGCTGTTGAACCGGTCAGTCGTTCAGCAGAACGCTCGCTGTCTTTTCGTCGGTGATGAAGACGGTTGGCTTCAAGAGCGGAAATGCACCCCTGAGGGCCGCAATCTTGTCCGTGCCGCCAGAGGTCAGAATTCGAACCGGCGTCTTCGTCAAATCTTCAAGCGACGCGCTCATGACACGGGTGTTGAGCGGGTGATCGACGATCTTTCCGTCTTCTGAATAGAAGTTATAGAGGCAATCACCGACAGCTCCGGCCGCCATCAGCGATTTGCGGTCGTCTTCTGAAAAATAATTGAAGAGATGCGTTGTCGCCGTTGGATACATCCCGCCGACACTCAGCAGAACAGCGTCGAGCGATTTGGCCATGTTGAAAACCTGGCCCAGTCCACAGCGTTCGATCAGCGTGGCTTTTGTTTCCGGACTATCGACGAGTGCGGGCGCTGCAATCAGGTAACAATCGGCGCGAAACAGTCGTGAGAACTGCCATGCAAATTCCGCCGGATTATATTGATGCACTGCCGAGATGCCGCCGAGCAGCGAAACGACTGCCATATCCGGTACCGGAGCGTCGTCCATGAAATTGAGCGCGCTGAGCAGCGTGCGGCCCCAGCCCACTCCGAGCCGCAATTGCGGGCGGATCATCTCCGAGACAAATTGCCCGGTGGCAGCACCGATCACCGGGGTCGGGTCGGCGGTCGGCGAGGAGAGCGGTGCAACAATCGCCTGCGAGAGGCCAAACTTGGCTTCGAGCGCCCGTTCCAGTCTCGGCAATTCATCGAGATCGCGGCGCAGCGTGATTTTCACTTCATTCAGCGCACGGGCGTCCGCCAGCATTCGAACGACGGTGACGCGGCCAAGACCAAGTGCCTCGCCGATCGCGTTTTGCGTCATATCCTCGACGTAATACATCCAGGCGGCCCGATTGCGCAGGCGTGCCGATCTGCGACCGCCCTGCTCGCTTGCTGGCTCGATGTCTTTTGCTGTGTCTTTCGAAGAGGTTATTCGTTTGGCCACGCGCTTGCTCTGGAAAAGTGAACTGCGATCTCAACTGTGACAAGAGGACGTCGGGAATGTCAATTATCGTCTGGCAGATCCCGCCTAGTGATATAGTCTCGTGATGTCGCGAAACTGCGCGATTTTCAGTGATTTGATTGAGTTTTGGCTGGATATGCGCTAGTCTGTCCGAGCGATGGTCTAACGGGAGGATCATATCGATGAACGATTACGATCAACCCACTCTGTTTGGCTCCGATTTCACCGTGCCCTTGTCGCGGAAGCTGATTTACAGGCCTGAAGTCGACAAGTCACCGGATCTGATGCATCGCGTGAGGGGCCTGAGCTTTTTCAAGCGACATCTCGCGCACGGCATCGCGTCCATCGGCCGACGCGAGGGCTTGGCTGCACGCTTCGAAGATGCGTCGGCGGCGCCTGTGTTCTTGAACTGGATCGACGCCGTTTTTGCGCAGAAGGCCTATGCCTATGTCGATCGTCGGGATTACATCATTTTTGGTGCAGGCATCCTGTTGAAGACGCTGCTGGAAGAGCAGCCGATCCGGCTGCTGGGTGCGACTTCGGCAAACGATAGCGCAAACCCGATTGCCATGATCTGGCCGCAGGGATTTCTGGCCACATCCTATTGCCTGAGCCTTCTCGACGCTGTGCTGGATCAGGAAGGCTTCGAGACGTTTTCGCTGGCTAGCGCTGCGGGGGATACTGGCGTCTGGAAGTCATTCCGCGAAAATGTGACTGAGGATCCAAGGCTCGCCATCCCCTATCTCGATCTCTTCATCGGCAATGAGCCAAACTGGCAGACACCGACCTGGGCACGGTCGCGGCCTGCGCAGTTGCAGAATGGCAAGGTCCGTCTGCTCATGTGAGGACGCACCTCACTTGATGCCAAATGACGCCTCAAGCGCTGCCAGCCCTGTTTCGAGCTGCTGATAGGCTGGCTCTCCGCACATCTGGCGCAAGTCGGCTGCGTAATCATGGGCATAGCGCGCGAGATCGCGGTAGACCCGTTTCCCCTCGCGTGTCAGCGACAGATGCTCGATCCGACGGTCCGAGCCATCGGTTTCGCGCAAAACCCATTTTCGCTCGGACAAGCTGGCGACAGCCCGGCTGACCTTTGTCTTGTGCATCGAGGAATGCTGGCAGATCGCGGTTGCCGTCATGTGTTCGAACTGACCCAGCGCGGCCAGTGCTCGCCACTCCGGTCGCGTCAACCCGTAACGTTGGCGATAGAGCGCGGCAAAGCGCTGGCTGACCAACTCGCTGATGCGGTTCAGACGATAGGGAAGAAAGGCCTCAAGCGCGAGATCGATTGCATGATCCGCCTTCCCCTTCACCATAGTTCGCCCCTCTCCCGCTCCTACGTAATTGCCCGTTGATAGTTACAAAAAGGACTATTACCACGAAGGTCAGAACACAGTCTTGCGCAAAATGCGCGATGGGAGGATCTGATATGGCGCTCAGCTATCAGCCGGGGTTTGGCAATGATTTTGAGACAGAGGCCCTCCCCGGCGCCCTGCCCCAGGGTCAAAATTCCCCACAGCGACTTGCCTACGGTCTCTATGCCGAACAGCTCTCCGGCTCGCCATTTACCGCCCCGCGCGGCAGCAACGAACGCTCGTGGCTGTACCGGATGCGGCCATCGGTCAGCCATATCCGACGCTTTAGCCGCATTGATTTCCCGTTCTGGAAGACCGCGCCGCATACGCCTGAGCACTCACTCGCACTCGGCCCCTTGCGCTGGGGGCCGATCCCGTTCCCGGATGGCAAGGTGACGTTCCTCGATGGCCTCAGGACCATCACGACAGCTGGCGACGTCTACACGCAGGTCGGCATGGCGACGCATATCTATTTCGTCAATGCGGGCATGGAGGATACCTATTTCTCCAATTCGGACGGTGAGTTGATGTTTGTGCCCGAAATGGGCGGGCTGGATCTTTTCACGGAACTTGGTCGCATCGAGGTCACCCCGGGTGAAATTGCCGTTATTCCGCGCGGCATGAAATTCAAGGTTGAACCGCTCGCAGGTCCCTCACGTGGTTACGTCTGCGAAAATTATGGCGCGAAATTCACCCTGCCCGAGCGCGGACCAATTGGGGCCAATTGCCTCGCCAATTCACGCGATTTCAAGACGCCTGTTGCGGCTTTTGAGGACAAGGAGACGCCCTGCACCGTCATCCTTAAATGGTGTGGCCAGTTCCACGAGACCCATATCGGGCATTCGCCGCTTGATGTCATTGCCTGGCACGGCAATTATGCGCCGTACAAATATGACCTGAGGACCTTCTCGCCGGTCGGTGCCATCCTCTTCGATCACCCGGATCCCTCGATCTTCACGGTGCTGACGGCGCCGTCCGGTGAGGCTGGCACGGCTAATATCGACTTCGTGATCTTCCCCGAGCGCTGGATGGTGGCGGAACATTCCTTCCGTCCGCCGTGGTATCACCTCAACATCATGTCCGAGTTCATGGGGCTGATCTATGGCCAGTATGATGCCAAGGAACATGGCTTTGTGCCGGGCGGGTTCTCGCTGCACAACATGATGCTGCCGCACGGGCCAGATCTGGACGCCTATACCAAGGCCAGCACGATGGAGCTGAAGCCGGTCAAGCTTCAGAATACGATGGCCTTCATGTTCGAAACCCGCTTCCCGCAGCAACTGACCGAATTCGCCGCCAGTCTGCCGTCGTTGCAGGACGACTATGCGGATTGCTGGAAGGGCCTCGAACGCAAGTTCGACGGCACGCCTGATGTCCGATAGGCTGGATTGAACCAATGTCCGGTCGTCTCACGCGAGGCGGCCCATGAGATAATGACAGAATTCGAGGAAGTCGCCATGTCCGGTAAAGCCTTTGCATCGCAATCTGATCTGACCGAAAAGACAATCTCCTTCACGGAAATTGGACGTGACATCTGGGCGTTTACCGCTGAAGGCGACCCCAACACCGGCGTCATCATCGGCGATGATAGCGTCATGATCGTCGATGCGCAGGCCACGCCCCGGCTCGCCAACAAGGTCATCGAGTGCATCCGTGGCGTCACGGACAAACCGATCAAATACGTCGTGCTCTCGCATTATCACGCCGTCCGTGTGCTCGGTGCCTCGGCATACAATGCCAGCGAAATCATCATGTCCGAGAAGGCCCGCGCGATGGTCGTCGAGCGTGGACAGGAGGACTGGGATTCCGAATTCCAGCGGTTCCCTCGCCTGTTCCAGGGGCATGAATCCATTCCGGGTCTGACCTGGCCGAGCCTGACGGTGAACGGCAAGGCGAGCTTCTATCTTGGCAACCGGCGTGTCGATCTGATGCAGCTAGGAAGGGCGCATACCGCAGGCGATCTTGTCGCCTATGTGCCGGATGCCAATGTCATGATGACCGGCGATATCGTGGAATATCACTCGGCCTGCTATTGCGGCGATGGCCATTTCAATGACTGGCCGAAGACAATTGAAGCGATTCGGGCATTCGATGTCGACGCGATTGCGCCGGGCCGTGGCGCTGCGCTCGTTGGCAGCAAGCGCGTCAATGAAGCGCTTGATCTGACGACGGATTTCGTCGTGTCCACCTACAAGCCGATTGCCCGAGTGGCGCTTGGCGGAGGCTCCTTGCGCGAGGCATGGGACGCTTGTCGTCAGGTCTGCGATCCGAAATTCGGCTCCTACGCGATTTATGAGCATTGCCTGCCGTTCAACGTTGCCCGCGCCTATGATGAAGCGCTCGGCATCGATACGCCGCGTATCTGGACCGCCGAACGGGACCTGAAGATGTGGAAGGATCTGCAAAACTGATGCTGACTGGCATCTGCCCGTAACCGACATTGGCAGCTTCCGAGGGATCATGTCGAAGGTCTTCGAAATTCCCCTTTATCCCTATGCCCGTCATGCCGATCAGGACGCGCAGGCACCTGTCCGGCACCCGATCGTGATCGTCGGGGCGGGTCCGGTCGGGCTTGCGCTCGCCATCGATCTGGTGCTGCGCGGGCAGCCGGTTGTCGTGCTCGATGAAAACGACAAGGTTTCCAGAGGATCGCGAGCCATTTGTTTCTCCAAGCGCACGCTGGAGATCTTCGACCGGCTAGGCCTTGGCGATGGCCTCGTGGACAAGGGTGTCGAATGGAATCTCGGCAAGGTCTATTTTGACGAACGACAGGTCTTCGCCTTCAATCTTCAGCCGGAGGCAGGGCACAAGCGTCCCGCCTTCATCAATCTCCAGCAATATTACCTCGAGCAGCATCTCGTCGATCGCTGCCGTGTCCTTGAGTCCGAGGGCAAGCCGATCAGCCTGCGCGGTAGCAACCGTGTCACGACCGTGCGATCCGATCCCGACGGAGTTGAGCTGGAGATCAACACGCCTGAGGGGCCGTATCACTTGCAGGCGGACTATCTGATCGCCTGCGATGGCGCTGCTTCCCCGATCCGGGGAATGCTCGGTCTCGATTTCCTCGGCCGCGTGTTTGAGGATAATTTTCTCATCGCCGACGTCGTCATGCCGGATGGCAAGTTCCCGACCGAACGTCGCTTCTGGTTTGACCCGCCGTTCAATCGTGGCCAGTCCGCACTCTTGCACAAGCAGCCCGATAACGTCTGGCGGATCGATCTCCAACTCGGCTGGAATATCGACAAGGCGGAAGAATCAAAGCCCGAAAACGTCATTCCGAGGGTCCGTGCCTTCCTTGGCAAAGACACAGAATTCGAGCTTGAGTGGGTGTCGATCTATACGTTCCAGTGCCGCCACATGGAGCGCTTCACCCATGATCGGGTGATTTTTGCGGGTGACAGCGCGCATCAGGTGTCGCCCTTTGGTGCACGCGGCGCAAACTCCGGCATTCAGGATGCTGAAAATCTGGCATGGAAGCTTGATCTGGTCCTGAGAGGCGATGCGCCAACATCGCTGCTTGCAAGCTATGATGCCGAGCGGATTGCCGCCGCTGACGAGAACATTCGCCATTCCACGCGTGCAACGGACTTCATCACGCCGAAATCGGAGATCAGTCGCCTGTTCCGGGATGCCGTGCTCGATCTCTCGGAGAAATGGCCAGCGACCCGACCGCTGGTGAACTCCGGCAGACTGTCGACACCGGCCACCTATGACGCCTCCCCGCTGAATGGTCCCAATAACGCAGGCATGCCACCCAGAACCCGGCCGGGGTCCGTCGCCGCAGATGTCGCGCTAAGCGACGGCTGGCTGATGGACCGTTTGACCGGCGGCTTTCAATTGTTGACCATCAATGTGCCCGCACCTGACGTGGTTACCGTCGGCAATATCAGTGTCCACCGTCTGGCGCTCGACCGCTCGGATGATCTGAATGGATTACTGTCAGCACGCTATCTTGGATCGGTCGGGTCTGGCGTCTATCTGATCCGTCCCGATCAGCACATCGCCGCCCGCTGGACCGACTATGATGAGGCAAGCGTGATCAAGGCGGTAAAGGGTGCGTTGGGGATGCCAAAATGAAACTGAACACCTTGCCCAATATTGCCGAGGCCGACGATTTCTACGCCGATCTGATCGCCGCGCACGAAGGGCTCACGAAGGCAGAAAGCGATGCGTTCAACGCCCGGCTGATCCTGTTGCTCGCCAATCACATCGGCGACCGCACGGTTCTCAGCGAAGCACTCAGCGCTGCGGCAAAGTGAGGCTGCGCTTTCGCAAGCGCCCGATTTCATCGATAAAGACGCTATCGTCGTCAATTGCCCGTGCCAGCACCAATGCGCCCTGAATGCCGAGAACGATTTCCCGTGCGAGCTGACGGGCATCATCTGGCAAGAGACCTGCCCGGTTGAGTGCCAAGGCGAGTGTTTCCAGCCAGCGCTGAAAATAGTCTGAAATCCGCTGCGCAAAGGGATCGCGACTGGCATCGAGCGCCATGGCTCCGATCAGGCAGATGCGTCGTCCGGACCGGAAATAGGTCGTGACCGCCTCAAACATGTGGCTGATGGCGGTCTGCGGGTCAGACTCATCGATCAGAGGCAAAAAGACGTTGTCTTCAAACCACTTGTGGATGTTCGTTAAAACGGCCTCCCCCATTTCCGGCTTGCCGCCGGGAAAGAGGTGATAGAGACTCCCCTTGCCCAGCCCTGTTCGCTCCGTGATGAGCGACAGGCTCGTCGCCGGATATCCGTGCTCGCGAAAGAGTTCGCCGATTTCGGTGATGACCTCGTCTCTGTCCGCAAAGCGTCGAACCATCGGAAGTCCCCTTAAGCGGGTTTACGCATCGGATAGGCCGTCCCGGTGCCGAGGTGAAAGAGCGTGGCGACCAGTACAAGCCCTAATGATCCGACCAGCACCGGCATGAACAGGAAGTCAAAGCCGGGGCTAGAGAGGCATACAACGATTGGGTCGGCGCCTGCTGGCGGGTGCGTGATCCGCAATGCCGCCATCACCGATATCGCAAGTCCCACCGCGATCGCGACTGCCCACCAGTCATTCGGCAGGTAGAGCCGCAAAATCAATCCAATCAATGTCGCAACGAAATGCCCGCCGACCACATTGACCGGCTGCGAGAAGGGACTGCTCGAGGCGGAAAAGAGCAGGACACAGCTCGCTCCAAACGGGGCCATCAGCCATGGGTGGCCGGATTTCTGGCTTAGGAATCCAAGAAGGGCAATCGCAGCCGCGCCGCCAAGTCCCGCCAGCAGGACCTTGCGCAGATCACTGCGTGGCTGATGAATTGAAATAAAACGCCGCATTCCCGATGCCCCCTGTTGATTTGTACCGATCAGTACAGAGGCATCTGGAGACTGTCAACAGACGACGACCGGCCATCCCCGGATACTTGCCCATGCCGCCGCCGGGTCCTGAGCCACTCCTGTTGGGGCAATCGTCATGCGATGGTCGTCTCTACCGGACTTTCTGTTCCATCCGGCGTTCCAGCTCCCCGGCAAAGCGGGTCAGCGGAAACAGGAGAATGAAATAGATGAGACCGATCGTGGTGTAAGTCTCAAGCGGGCGATAGGTGGCAGAAGTGACCAATTGGCCCTGATAGAGCAAGTCCGGTACGGCGACGACGGACAGGAGCGATGTATTCTTCAGCTGCATGATCGATTGATTGACGAGTGGCGGCAGCATCCGGCGCATCGCCTGCGGCCAGATGATCAATCGCATGAGCTGGATCGGGCGCATCCCGAGGGCGCGCCCGGCATCCCATTGGCCAGCGTCGATTGAGACAATGCCGCCCCGAATGATTTCCGCATAGAACGAGCCGCCGTAGAGGCTGAGGGTAATGAACGCCGCCATCGCCGGAGACAGCTCGACACCCATGACGACAGGCAGCGCGTAATAGCACCAGATCAATTGCACGAGGACGGGTGTGCAGCGGAAAAGCTCGATGATGGCTGTTGCGGGTAAGGCGATCAATCGCGCCTTTTTCAGGCGCGCTGTGGCCATCAAGCCCCCGATCATAAGCCCGGCGCACATCGTGATCAGCGTGAAGCCGATGGTGTAGGCTATCCCGATCCACAGAAGTCGACCGTACGTCCAGAGAAACCCGAAATCCCACTCATAGTGCATTCAGGTGTCTCCCGGTGTCGACGGATCAGAACTGGACCTCTGACGGTACGTCCTCGGGCTTGACGCCGACAAGTGTCAGGTTATCCGAGATCCAGCTATGCATGGCACCCAATGCGCGGCTGTATTCGAGCCAGTTGTCGACAAAATTCAGGAATCGATGATCCCCGTCGATGCGCACGCCACAGCAAGTCGGCTGCTGCGACAGCGGCATTGGCACAAGCACCTTGCCGAGTTTCGGGTTCTTCTTGACCGAGACAAGCGACAGCATGACGACCTGAATGCAGCAATCTGCCCGACCGGACTGAAGCGCAAGCACGGCCTCATCAGGGGTCTTCAGGGCAACCAGCGTCGCGTTCGGCATGATGCGGCGGGCGAAGAGATCATGGGTCGAGCCGATATCAACCGCGATGCGTACCTCTGGCTTGTTGAGATCGGCCCATGTCTTCGGCTCGAACCCGTCGCGTGCGATGATCGTGAAGGTGTTGTTGAGGATCGGTCTCGTGAATTCGACGACCAGCGCCCGCGACGGCGTCGGCGACAGGCCAAACATGATGTCGATCTTGTTCGACTGCAGATCGAGCACCGCATTGCCCCAGGTCGTCTCCGCGATTTCCAGCTCCGCCTCGAGCGATTTGGCCAGATCTTGCGCCATGCTGACGCAGAAACCCGTCCAGGCTCCGGTAGCGATATCCTTGTGATAATAAGGCTCGGTTCCAGGAATGCCCGCGATCCGCAACTTTTTCGTCCGCCGGACCCGGGCAAAGGTCGATTCGGCTGCGTCATCTGCCAGCGCAGGCGTGATCGGATTTGCCGCAGCAACAGCGGCTGCCAATGTTCCCAGACCGACGAGTGAAGCAATATCGCGACGCGAAACCATGGTGTTCGATCCTCTTCTACCAAAGCCGTACTGTTGACCAACTCACCAAGATTTAAAAGCTTTTGCGGACAACGGAAAGCAAATAAATACCCCCCGCAGCGACCTGCCACAGGGGGTATCTGAAGGGTGACGATGTGATCCTGTTCGCCCGCCGTCCCGGGACGGCAACCTGCGTGGTCAGATCGCGATCTGGCGTCCGATTTCAACGACGCTTTCGCTGGGCAGCCGGAAGAAATCCGTCACGTGTACGGAGTTTCGCTGCATGGTGGCAAAGAAGGCTTCTTCCCAGGGGTAGAGTCCCTTGCCATCGTCGCGCGCGATCACGGTTTCGTGGCCAACGTAGTAGGTCACGTCGGTGAGATCCAACTTGCATCCGTGCGCGATCGTTGCTTCCCGCAGGAGCTTTGGCAGATCCGGTCGCTCCATGAAGCCATAGCGGGCAGTAGCGCGCCAGAAGTCGGGCGCGAGTTCGACGACCGAAAGCCTCTCCGTCTCCTCGATCCACGGAACCGGCTCCGTCGTCGCTGTCAGCACAAACACATGTTCATGCAGCGCGCGATTGCGCTTGACGTGCCAGATCATGACAGGTGGCGTTTCCGATTTCGTCCGGGTGAGGAAGACCGCCGTACCCGGGACGCGCGGAATATTGCGATCAACGAGTGATTTCAGGAACTCGCCGACGGGGACGATCCGGTCCGTCAAAGCTGCCGAGATGGCCGCTGACCCGCGATGCCAGATCAGCATCACCGAGTAGACGGCGATGGCAAGTACGAGCGGCACATAGCCGCCATCAAGCACTTTCATCGCATTGGCTGCAAAGAACACGGCATCCACGATGAAGAGCGATCCAGCCGCCGCACCTGCAGCAAGGAGGCTCCAACCCCAGATTTCGCGCATCGCGATGAACAGCAACACGGTGGTCATCAGCATTGTGAGCGAAACCGCGATACCATAGGCGGCGGCCAGATTGTCGGATTTGCCGAAGCCGAGTGTCAACCCGAGCGTCACGATCATCAGGAGCCAGTTCACGACGCCGACGTAGATCTGGCCGTAGCCCTTCTCCGAGGTCTGCTTGATCCGCAGTCGCGGCATCCAGCCCAGCTGAATGGCCTGGCGCGTCATGGA
The DNA here is from genome assembly GCA_903930435.1 of uncultured Hyphomicrobiales bacterium. Lineage (GTDB taxonomy): Bacteria > Pseudomonadota > Alphaproteobacteria > Rhizobiales > Ancalomicrobiaceae > CAIYYN01. Next base: position 129,843 of record CAIYYN010000029.1, read on the forward strand.
GAAGGCACCGGTGATGATCGATTGGCTGGCAATGATCGTCGCGATTGTCGACAGGATCACCAGCGGAATGACCAGCATTGGCGGGCAAAGCTGGAAGAAGATGTTATCGGGCACTGGCTGTCCATCGAGGACGAGCGCTGCCTGTCCCGCATAGTTGAGCACAAGACTGGGCAACACAACCCCGGACCAGGCTAACCGGATCGGCCGCGCGCCAAAATGCCCCATATCGGCATAGAGCGCTTCGGCACCTGTCACGCACAGGAACACAGACCCAAGAACAAGGAAGCTCGCATAGCCGTTAGAGATCAGGTAGCTCAATCCATAAAACGGATTGAGGGCAACCAGCACGCCGGGGTGCTTCACGATGCCGATAAGGCCAAGGATCGCAATGACACCGAACCAGAGCGCCATGATCGGCCCGAAAGCCTTGCCGATCCATTCTGTGCCGCGCGGCTGGATGGCAAACAGCCCGACCAGGATCGCGACCGCCATTGGCAGGATGTAGGGGTGAAACGCGGGCGTGGCGAGATCAAGTCCTTCCAAAGCGGACAACACCGAGATTGCCGGCGTAATCGCACCATCGCCATAAATCAGCGCTGCACCAAAAAGACCGGCAGCGACAATCATTGGTCGATGGTGTTTCTTGTTTCCGATCAGCGACATCAGGGCAAGCACCCCACCCTCGCCGTCGTTGTCGATGCTCATGGCGATCGACACATATTTGACGGAGGTGATGATGATCAGCGTCCAGATGATCAGCGACAGAATGCCGATGACAGCCTGCGCAGCCGGTGTATCACCGGAAAGCGACAGGATCGTCTTCAATGTATACAGCGGGCTGGTGCCGATATCGCCAAACACGATTCCGAGCGCAGCGAGGCCCAGCGTTGCAAGGCCCGAATTTGGATGCTGGTTCGCCTGCGGACTTTCGATTGTCGAGTCAGTCATTCGGGCACAATCCTTTGAAACAATATCGCGATGCCCACATTAAGCAGAGTCTCGTAAAGATACTTTGACAGCAATGTAACGACTTCGCTGTTTTACCTTTCAAAATACAGAGCGCAAAAGTGCAAGACGTTCATCCGGTCCGCTGCATTTCGTGTGATCAAGGCCGTGGGATCATGGGCAATTGCGAGCTTTGGCCAGACGTGGTCTAGTGCCCAGGATCGAAGATTCTTGTCGATCGCTGAAAGACTGGCCGATTACCGCTGAGAATTGACCAAGCATCGGAAAGATTGCACGAATCCAACGTCCCGACCGCCGTGTCAGTGCAGTCACATGGGGCTTAAAAGACGGCAAAACCCTGAAATCGAGCCGCTCCAACCATCACAAACTCCGGGATGCCTGATGTCCAAGCCACCCAATCGCTACCGCCCCTCCGATCCGCGTGAAGCCGCCGAGCAACTCTTCAAGGCCGCCACGACAAAGCCCGTCCCGGTGGCTCCAACGGCCACGCTGGTTCGCCCCAAGCTCGAAGCTGGAGCCCGCGAAACAGTCGCGATGAAGATGGATCGTGATGTGCTTGAGTTTTTCCAGGCCGACGGTCCCGGTTGGCAGGAGCGCATAAACGCAGCCTTGCGCAAGGTCATGACGGAAGCCCAGGGCTGATCCCAAAAGATGAGACGACGCTCTGGTAACCGGCGACTGGTTCCCGATAAAGTCCTCGGCAAAAGTATAACAAGCGTTGCCAGAAATCGGCTGGAGGACATATGTCGAAACAGAGAGTGCTCATCACGGCTGGCGCAACGGGTATTGGCCGGGAAATTGCCCGGGCCTTTGTCGAGAGCGGCGCTTCGGTTTTTGTCTGCGATATCAATCGGATAGCGCTCGCCAACATTGCTGAAGAAATCCCCGGTGTGCTCACAGGCCACTGTGACATGTCATCCCGCTCGCATATCGAGCGCATGGTTCCTGAAGCTGCGGCAGCGCTCGGCGGGATTGATGTGCTGGTCAATAATGCCGGGATTGCCGGACCAACCGCTCCGACGGACGAAGTTGATCCCGACGACTGGGACGCGGTCCTGCAGGTCAATCTGACCGGAACCTTCAATACCACGCGTCTGGCTATCCCCCATCTCAAGACAGCGGGGCGTGGAGCGATCATCACGCTGTCGTCCATGGCAGGTCGCTTCGGCTATCGCAACCGTAGTCCGTATTGCGCCTCGAAATGGGCCTTGATCGGGTTCACCAAAACACTGGCGCTGGAATTGGGCGCGTTCAATATTACCGCCAATGCAATCCTGCCCGGTGCCGTGCAGGGCGAACGCCTCGATAAAGTCTACGCAGGTCGTGCAGCTCTGAGCGGCAAGTCGATTGAGGAGGTTCGGCGAGAAGCACTGGCGAGTCAATCGATCAAGCAATTGGTCGATCCCCGCGATATCGCTGCACTTGCCGTATTTCTGGCCTCTGACGCGGCGAAATCGATCTCCGGTCAGGCATTGCCGATCGATAATGATCGTCAACAGGCGTAAGGCGTTTCCAAGCTTTTGCGCTGGCTGAATCGTCCTCTCACGCGAGCAAAATGGTTGCGTCGAGTCGAATACGACGCCACAGCTCCGTTGGCGTCTGGACTGGATCACCCCCCAGCCTGATGCCCGATTATGATCGGCAAGGCCAATGACATGCGCTCACGTTGTGTCATTAAAGCGACGCCACTCATTCATAATGCTATGCTAGTTATTGACAAGGAAAATAAGTTATAGAATTATCTAATATATAAATAAATTCTTTCAATGCTTACGGATCGTTTGGGCGATGTGTCGAGCGTATACTTTTTGACGGAGTTATTTTTGATGAAATTTCAAGTTATTTTCATCTGGATGCTCTGCCTTTTAATTATAAAAGGCTATGCCTCATCTGTCGATAGCCGGGCTCAATCAATCAACGTAACAACGGCTTTTGACACGAATACGCTCGAATTGGTTGCGCTCGGGTCTTATGGAGATCCGAGTGGACTGAAGACGGACAACGACGGACAAATCAATTAGGCTCAGTCCGTCCCTGGCTGACGAGGCAGGTTTTCCCAATTTGATCCTGACACGACTTTGCTTCATGCTATGCTTATATGACTTCAGTTGCCGGGTTTAACAGTGTTCAACGCTGTCGACTGGAGGCGGCGATATTATTCAAGGCTTGCCTCAAAGAGTTGATTTCAGCATCGCGAGAGTCGAAGAGTGCATCGCAGAGCTCGATTTTGGTTTCGGCCTCGCGAAGACTGTCGGACAAGGATCGTATTTCAGCCTCTTTTTCGGCCAGACGACTCTCTTGATCCCTGAACGCCTCGGATTGTTGCTGAAATTCAAGCAGGATCTTTGCCAGCTCATATCGCGCGGATCGTTCGCCCTCAACGAGTTCAGCGATCTCCCGGTCTTGCTTTCGTGCGATGCGCGCAAGCCTTAGTGCCAGGCTGAACACGTCCTGCGCGACGTGGTCCTGTTGGCTCAGGATGTCAAGTTCCCGAAGCAGCAGATCAAGATCGGTCATATCGCCCAGCCTTTGACGCTCAGGACAGAACCGGACAATTCTATGATTACTTGTGCAAGTAATCAAACGATCATTCAAACCGTTATCGTCTTGATTTACAGACGTATCTGGAACCTTTCACCGGGCTCCCGTCAAGCAATTCACACGGCAGAAACACGCGCCATTGCTGCTTCGATCTGCGGAAGCATGCGGTCAGTTGCTTCCGCGCCCCGGCGGATCAATTCGTCGGCACGATGGAAGTCGATCATGCTGAAATCACCGAGCGATGGTGCGATCATGATATCTGGGGGATCACCTGCAAGCCGTGAGCGCATGATCCGTTCCTGGATGATGTGAAACGATTCCAGCATCACGCCGGTGACACCCGGTCGACCGTCGCGACCACCGAAGAACCGCTGGAGGAGGCCTCGCCCAACCCGCGACTTGAAATCATCGTCGGCCAAGAGGTTACCGCCTGCTTCGTGTGGACCGGCATGTTGCCCCTGCATGACAGTTCCATGGCGATGACCGTCGACGGCAAAGTTGACCGCTATGATGAGGTCGACGCCATGTGCCTGGCAGGCTGAGACAGGAACGGGATTGACCAGCGCACCATCCACCATCCAGCGGCCACCGGTCTTGATCGGTTCGAAGACGCCGGGCAGTGCATAGGAGGCGCGCAGGGCATCAATCAGCCGGCCACGGGTAAGCCAGATCTCGTGGCCGGTCGAGAGTTCAGTCGCGACTGAAATGAAGGGTTTCGACAGCGATTCAATTGTCATGTCGCCGAAATGCTTGGTTAGTTCGCCGGCTAACTTTTCGCCGCCAATCAGACCTGATCCGCCCAGACGGACATCGATCAAGGAGAAAATGCGGCGCGGTGTCAGACTACGGGCGAAGGCTTCCAGTTCGTCAAGCTTGCCCGCGAGATAGCTTCCACCCACCACGGCTCCGATGGAGGTTCCGGCGATCACATCTGGCGAAATACCTGATTCGATGAGCTTTCTCATCACGCCGATGCCAGCCCAGCCTCTTGCAACACCGGATCCAAGGGCAAGGCCGATGCGCACTTTCGGGCGCTGAGGAGCGATCTGCGGCGGTGCTGGCGGAGCTTCCATCGTTCCACCCCAGAATTTGCGCGCGACATCAACAAACATGGCGCTACTCCCCGAACCCGACCTAGAGTGGTCGTTGGAGATCAATCTAAACCGATTTAGTGGCCAAACAGTGAAGAAACATATTGTGAAATTCGGATTTGAATTTGTGCTTAAATTTGTATCAATTTGCATATGAGTAATTCGTAGCGCAAGTGAGTCTTGCGCTACTGCTATGATCGGGAGGTCATATTGTGTATAACTGACTTAGTTTTGATTAAGTCTCAGATTTTATTTCAATCAATATTCAAATAAATTTGGCTTCAATCAAAGTATTAATGATTTAAGTTTCGAGTATGATCTTAATCAAGCAATGAACTGACCTTGATGGGAGCCAATCCATTATTTGTTTCAGGAACGGGCGGCAGGAGTGGCTGTGAGCCGACATGGATGTTTGAGGACGTTGCAACCGGCTTTGGTCTGGCAGCGCCTTCCCAGGCGGTGGAAGTTGATCCTGCGCTACCCGCATTATCGAACATCGACGAACTCGTCGCACAAGCCGAAAGCATTGATGCGACCACTAAAATACCTGCCAAAGCGGTTCCCCGACGCAAGGTTGTCAGGCGGCCGCGTGTCTCCAAACGGGTGGGTGCGCGTCTGATTTTCGGCATTCATATCCCCATCGAACAATTGATGCACGTCGCATGTTATGGCGCGAGAGCCCTGTTGATGCCGGATGGGATTGAATAAAGGTTTAACGAGGCTGCAAACGGGTTGGTTAGCATGAATATCAGCTTAACGGTGTCAAGCTATTGACGTGAAACGTTAATTTATCGCCGTGGCTGCTTGTGCAGATATGCGGTTCCTGCTGCTCCTGAACGAAAAAAGGGATTTCGCCCATTCCGGCAAAATCCCTTTTCTGCTCAGGTGTTTATGGGTTATTAGCCGAAGCGGCCCGTTATGTAGTCCTGCGTCTTCTGCTGCTTCGGGCTGAGGAAGATGTCGTTGGTTGCCTCGAACTCGATGAGTTTGCCCAGCAGGAAGAACCCGGTGACGTCCGAGCAGCGCGCTGCCTGCTGCATGTTGTGGGTGACGATGACAATCGTGAACTCGGACTTGAGTTCATCGATGAGTTCCTCGATGCGGGCGGTCGAGATAGGATCAAGCGCCGATGTCGGTTCATCGAGCAGCACGACCTCCGGCTTCACGGCGATGGTGCGGGCGATGCACAGGCGTTGCTGTTGTCCACCGGACAGACCGATGGCTGAGCGGTTGAGGCGATCCTTGACCTCGGTCCAGATCGCGGCCTTGGTCAGGCACCATTCGATGCGTGCTTCGAGATCGGCCTTTGACAGGTTCTCATGCAGTTTGATGCCGTAGGCGATATTGTCCCAGATCGACATCGGGAACGGTGTCGGCTTCTGAAACACCATGCCGACACGTGTGCGGACAGTTGTAGCCCGAACGCCCTTGGCAAGGATATCTTCGCCATCGAGCAGTACGCGTCCCTGCGCCCGCTGTCCCGGATAAAGGTCGTACATCCGGTTCAGGACCCGCAACAGGGTTGACTTACCGCAGCCGGATGGGCCGATCATCGCAGTGACGCGCTTCTCGGGGATCGCCATGTCGATGCCGTGCAGCGCCTGATTGTCACCATAGAAGAAGTTGAGATTTTCAACCTGGATCTTCGGCTTGGCACCGTTGATCTGCTCGTGAGCGAGTGTTGAACGCATGGCCGGGGTAATATCGGAGGGATTGAGATTCATGTTACTTTCTCCCGGCTCCAGCCAGAACAACGCGTGAAACGATATTGAGGACCAGGACACCGACGGTGATCACAAGGGCACCCGCCCATGACAAGTCGACCCAGGCCTGGGACGACGAACTTGCATATTGGTAGATGGCAGCGGGCAAGCTGCCCATTGGCTCAGTCAGCGTGAACGACCATGAGCCATTGCCAAGTGACGTGAAGATCAGCGGGGCTGTTTCACCAGCTGCTCGGGCCAGCGCAAGCAACATGCCTGTCACGATGCCAGCTCGCCCTGCCCGCCACAGAACCGATGTAACGACCTTCCATTGCGGTGCACCGAGTGCAAAGGCTGCTTCGCGCAGTGATCCGGGGACAAGTCGGAGCATATCTTCCGTAGAACGGACGACGACCGGCAGAATGACGATTGACAGGGCCAGTGATCCGGCAATCGCCGAATAGCCACCAAACGGGCGAACGGCAATGTCATAGACGAACAGGCCGATCAGGATCGACGGTGCTGAGAGCAACACGTCATTGATGAAGCGAACGGAAGCCCCGAAGCGTGATGATTGCCCCATCTCCGACAGATAGGTCCCGGCGAGAACACCAACCGGCGCGGCGATCGCTGTTGCGATCATGACCTGTATGAAGGAGCCGACGATCGCATTTGCCAGACCGCCGCTGCCATCGGGAGGCCCCATTGGCAGCCAGAAGATCCTGAGCGACAGCGCGTTAGCGCCCTTTACGACGAGGGTAACGAGGATCCAGGCCATCATCGCCAGTGCGATCAGCGCGAGTCCGGTGGCAATCACTTGCATTGTCGCATCGAAGGCAAGGCGTCGTTGAAAACGGTTCATGACGTCAGCCCTTCAACCGATTGCGAACGAGATATCGTGCAAGTGCAAGCACAATAAATGAAATGACAAACAGCGTAAAGCCGAGCAGCAGCAGGGACGATTGCAGGAGGCTGCCAGGCGCCGACTCATTGAACTGGTTGGCAATTACCGACGAGATCGAAGCACCGGATGCCATCAAGGATGCAGAGATACGGTTCGCATTGCCGATGACAAACGTCACCGCCATGGTCTCGCCGAGTGCGCGACCCAGCCCCAGCATCGCCGCGCCAATGATCGCCGTGCGTCCATATGGAACGGAAACCGTCGTAAACACCTCGAATGTGGTCGATCCGATGCCGTAAGATGCCTCCTTGATGACGCCAGGCACCGACTCCAGTACCTCCACGAACAGCGCTGTCATGAACGGAAGGATCATCAAGGCAAGGATTAGTCCGGTCGTCAAAATGCCGGTGCCCTTTGCAGGGCCAGCAAAGAGATAGCCAACAACGGGAAGCCAGTGAAGGCCTGATATGAGCGCCGGTTGCACCAGATCGCGCATGATCGGCGCGACAACATAGAATCCCCACATGCCGAAGATGATCGATGGAACTGCGGCAAGCAGCTGAATGGCAATCCCGACGGGGCGGCGGATCACTTGTGGAGCAACTTCGGTCAGGAAGAAAGAAATTCCGAGCGACGCGGGAACGGCGACTAAAATCGCGATGATAGCAGTCGCGATCGTGCCATAGAGCATGACACCCGCACTGAAGATTTCGTTGTTGGGATCCCAGTCGGTTGTGATGAAAAACTCTGGTCCGAATTTCATGAGCGCTGGCAAGCCGCCGCGCAGAAGCAAAAGCATGATCGCTGCAATGACAAGCAACACAAGTGTGGCGGCCATAGTCAGCGCGAAACGGAATATGATATCAGCAGTGCCGCCCTTGCCGTCTTTAAGGCGACCAGTGCCGGTGCCGGGTCGATCGATTAGCGTGTCCGCCGTCACGTAGCTACTCCCTGCATCTGCAATTCAACGCTCTCGGATTCGGCGAGCTATTCAAATAGCAATAGTCGCTGATTTGATAAAGGTACCCTGAACCTGTCAACCTGAGGCGCCCGCATCGGTCAGCCGATACGGGCGCTGTTCAGGTGTTCAAACCCGTCACTTGTAGATTGCGTTACCCGAGGCGTCCTTGATTTCGGACTTCCAGGCAGCGCGAACCCGATCCTTGACCGAAGCCGGCAGAGCGATGAAGTTCAGGCCTTCGGCGGTCTTGTCGCCTTCGGTGTAAGCCCAGTCGATGAACTTCATGATTTCAGCTGACTTGGCGGCATCCTTCGGATCCTTCGGCAGGAGCAAGAAGGTTGCCGAAACAATCGGCCAAGCGGTATCACCTGCCGTGTTGATCATCGAAGCGGCGAAGTCCTGGGCATGGTCCCAATCAGCTGCACCAGCGGCTGCCTGGAAGGCAGGAACTGTCGGCTTCACGAACTTGCCAGCCTTGTTCTGCAACTGCGTCGTCGTCAGCGCGTTTGCGGCTGCGTAGATGTATTCGACGTAGCCGATGGCACCCTTTGTATTCTTCACGGTGCCTGCGACACCGTCATTGCCTTTGGCGCTGTCGCCCGCCGGCCACTTCACGGATGTATTGAAGCCAACCTTTGACTTCCAGTCCGCCGAAATGTCAGACAGATAAGACGTGAATACATAGGTCGTACCCGAGCCATCCGAACGCGAAACCGGCAGGATGTCGAGGCTCGGGAGCTTGATGCCTGGGTTCAGGTCAGCAATTTCCTTGTCATCCCACTTGGTGACCTTGCCGAGGTAGATGTCGGCAACGGCCTGGCTGGACAGCTTCAGCTCATCGGTCTTGATGCCATCGAGATTGACGATCATGACGATCGAACCGATGACAGTCGGGAACTGGAGGATCTTGCCGCTGGCAAGCTTGTCGCTGGCCATCGGTGCATCCGATGCGCCGAAATCAACAGTCCGGCTGAGGATCTGCGTCTGTCCGCCGCCCGAACCGATCGGCTGATAGTTGAGCGTTGAGCCGGTCTTGGCCTTGTACTGAGCGCCCCAGGCAGCATAGACCGGAGCCGGGAATGTTCCGCCAGCACCGGTGAAATCGACCGCGAGAGCGGGAAGCGAAGTGGCAATGACGCCGACTGCGGCAAGTGACATAAACAGCGCGCGGCGGGTGCCGTTGAAAGACTTGATCATGGAGGTTCCCTATTTTACCTGAGACCTGTTGCAGGCCTCCTCGGATCCACGGGCGGACCTTCCATCTTTTTCATGACAAATAGATGAACCCACTGTCATGTTGCCTGTTATCTCGGCGAATTCCACGGTTAGTTTCAAAAAACTATAAATAACATAGAGTTGATGGACTTTATCGGCCTCGTCCATGAGCTCGGCGGCAGGTTTTTGGCACCAGGATGATAGCGGCTTTCGTCATATTGGGCTGAAAATGAATGCCCTTTAAATGGTTTTCGGATTGATATACAACTTTGAATCGACGCAACCAATTTAGAATAGCAACCGGATGCCCACGATTATTGAAGCCAAAGAGGCGCTGGTCAATCGGATCAAGCTTCGCAATATCGATTTGATGCTTCGCCCGTTGGTCGCTGAGGATCAGCCGTTTCTCGAGAGACTGAACGCCCAGGAGCGAGGGCCGTCGTATGCCGACCTCGGCTTATCGGAACCGTTGCTACAGGCGATGCTCGCCAGCCATTTGAAGGCGGAAGCCGACGAATTCAAGGCTCAATATCCCGAGCGCGTAGAGTTTCTCGTGTTGTGTCAATCTTCAGAGATCGGCCGGCTGGTTCTCAATCCTGAAGCCAATGAGTTCGGACTGTGTCTCAGGATTGTCGATCTGGTGCTGCTGAATGAGGTGCGGAACAAGGGGATCGGCAGCGATCTCGTTTGTTGTGTCATTGATTCCGCGCGAGCCCTCAGGTTTACGCGCCTGCTGGCCAAGGTGTTTGGCGCCAATGAAGGTGCCATCCGGCTGCTGAGGCGCGTCGGCTTTCGACAGCAAGGCAATGCCGATGCGGGCGTGAATATCCTGCTGATGTATCCGCTGCCCTGACAGGCCCTTTGCCTGTTCCGATACAGTGCGGCCATCTCTCCATGCAGATTGAAGAGATGGCCGATGTCGGGCTATTTCAGTGTTTGGCTGTTGACGCGGTCTTGTCTCAGGCCTTGGCGAGTGCGGGATAATCGATGTAGCCAGCCGCGCCGCCGCCATAGAAGGTCTTCGGGTTTGGCTCGTTGTAGGGACCGCCGGCCTTCAGTCGTTCGGCGAGGTCAGGGTTGGCGATATAGAGTTTGCCAAAGGCTACCGCATCAGTCTCGCCGGCGGCGATCGCCGATTGGCTTGTTCCCAGATCATATCCACCATTGACAATGAGCGGGGCGGCGATGGCTGCTTTGATTGCCGGAGCGATCGGATTGGGTGTGCCGATTGGTTCAACAACATGGACGAAGGCCAGGCCAAAACGCTTCAGGCTGGCAGCGGCATGCGTGAACAGGGCGACCGGATCACTGTCGCTCATGTCGTTGTAGGGATTATGCGGCGACAGACGCACGCCAACTCCATCCCCCGAACCCCAGGCCGCGGCAACCGCTTCGGTGACCTCGACCAGAAAACGAACGCGGTTCTCGATGGAGCCGCCATATTGATCGGTGCGCTGATTGGCGCTGTCGCGCAGGAACTGGTCGATCAGATATCCATTGGCCGCGTGGATTTCCACGCCGTCAAACCCCGCTTGCTTGGCGTTCTTCGCCCCGGCAGCATATTCCGCGATGATGCCCGGGATTTCAGTCGTTTCGAGCGCCCGCGGGGTCTCGTAGTCAGCCTTTGTCCAGCCGGGCAGATAGACGTGCCCCGATGGCTTGATCGCCGAAGCCGAGACCGGTGTCTTGCCGCCCCGGAACACTGAATGCGAGATGCGGCCCGTGTACCAGAGCTGCAACACAATCTTGCCGCCTGCGGCGTGGACGCTATCCGTCACCTTTTTCCAGCCCGCAATCTGCTCGGGGGAATGGATGCCGGGTGTGTCGGGATAGCCTTGTCCTTCCGGCGAGACTTGCGTTGCCTCGGTAATCAGCAATCCGCCAGAGGCCCGCTGGGTATAATAGGTGACGGCGATAGCCTGCGGGACATTGCCAGCCCCTGCCCGGTTGCGGGTGAGAGGCGCCAGCACGATACGATTTTTTGCTTCAATGGAGCCGAATGTGATTGGGGAAAAAAGGTCGGGAGCCGTCATGCGATCTGGTCCTTCAGTGGGGCATAAAGCAGGTAGGTGAAGCCTGAGCGAGTCTGAAAAGCAACGCCGGATAACGATCCTCGCTCTCCTGGCAATCCGGAGACGTCAGACCGATCCTAGGCTTGGATATAGTTCAGAAAAATTGAACTACAAGGCTCGCCAAACCGGAACCGCGACGGCCGAGGTCGTTCTGCCGCAATTCGACACAATATCGGGGTAAGAAGCGACGAACAGGAGACCAAATATGATTCGATTGACGCCCATTTTTGCCTCGATTGCGCTTTTTGGCGCCAGTTTGATCCTCTTTGAGGCCGCTCCTGCTCAGGCGGGTCCGGAATGTCACGGCGGGAAGAGCTTTCAGGCCTGGCTCGGCGACATCAAGGCAGAGGCCCGGGCGGCCGGGATCAAGCCGGCCTCGATCGAAGACGCCTTGCAGGGCGTCAATTTCGATGCGTCCATCATCCGGCACGATCAGGGCCAGAGCGTCTTCCAGCAGACATTCCTGCAATTCTCGGATCGGATGGTTTCCGCTGACCGAATGGCGCGCGGCAAAAAGCTCTTGCAGCAATACGCGTCGCTGTTCGATCGCATTGGACGGGATTTCGGTGTGCCCGGACCGGTACTTGTCGCCTTCTGGGGACTGGAAAGCGATTTCGGCACTGACCCCGGCAAAATTCCCATCATTCAGGCCGTGGCAACGCTCGCCTATGACTGCCGTCGCGCAGACGTCTTCCACGCCGAATTGCTCGATGCGATCCGCGTCGTCGACCGAGGCGACCTGAAACCGTCGGAAATGCTGGGTGACTGGGCGGGTGAACTTGGCCACATGCAGATTTCTCCGCCGCAATATTACAAGTATGGCATCGATTATGATGGCAACGGGCGCATCGACGTCATCCATTCCGTTCCCGATGCGATGGCGACAGCGGCAAATTTCCTCAAAGGTCTCGGCTGGCAGCCGGGCGAACCGTGGCTGCAGGAAGTGCATGTGCCCGCCGATCTTCCATGGCAGGAAGCGGATCTTGCGATCCAGCATCCGCGCAAATTCTGGGTGCAACATGGCGTGACGGCGGCAGCTGGCAGCCTGCGGCCTGATGATTTGCCCGCATCGCTCGTACTGCCAATGGGACATACGGGACCGGCTTTCCTCGCATATCCGAATTTCCAGGCCTATCTCGGCTGGAACAAGGCCTACATCTATTCCCTGACCGCCGCCTATTACGCCACGCGGCTGGAAGGCGCGCCGGTGGTCAGCCATGCCACGAGCGTGACGCCGCTGACGCCGTCTGAAATCAAGGACTTGCAGCGTATTCTGGTGGCTAGGGGCCTCGATAGCGAGACGCCTGATGGTCGCCTCGGGACGGATACGCGGACTGCGGTGAAGAAGGTTCAGTTACAGCTTGGATTACCGGCGGACGGCTATCCGACGGCCGACTTGCTGGCCCGTCTCCGGTGAGGCCGATCCCGCAATCATTAACAACAATTCGAAAGGCGATATTGCGTTTTTCAGCGCGGGACGGCATGGTCGCGGCTTAACGATCCGTTACCCCTTGGAGTCAGTCTTTCATGAACCGTTCCGTAACCGCTCCCGGCCTCATCACCATTGATCGGCTCTGGGCCGCTGAAACCCAGGTTGATCGCGCCACGCGCGCCGTTGTGTTGATGGCAGCCGGAACCGCGCTTCTGTGGATCTCGGCCAAGATCCAGATCCCGTTCTGGCCGGTTCCCGCGACGTTGCAGACGCTGATGGTCGTGCTGATTGGCGCGTTCTATGGCTCGCGTCTCGGCTTTGCCACGATCATCGCCTACCTGGCGGAGGGGCTGGCTGGCTTGCCGGTGTTTGTCGGTACCCCTGAAAAGGGCCTCGGGCTCGCCTATATGGTCGGACCAACGGGCGGCTTCCTGCTTGGCTTCGCTGTCGCGGCCTTCCTCATTGGTCTGGCAGTCGAGCGCGGCTGGGGCAAGTCCTTGCTGTCGACGCTGGCAGCGATGATCATCGCCAATGTCGCGATTCACGCTTTCGGCCTGACATGGCTCGGAACGCTGGTCGGACCGCAGAAGGCGATCCTGTTTGGCCTGACGCCATTCCTGCTGTCGGATGCCGTCAAGATCATGATCGCGACAGGCGTCACTTACGCTGCGTCCCGCGCGACGGCGAAGTAATTCGGTCGCTCCGGCAAAGCATGATCAATCAAAAGCCGCTTCGATCCAACCGGTGAGTCCGGGGCCGGTCGGAGCGGTTTTTTGTGTGTATCGACGGAAAAGCAGCGCCGGTCACGGAATGAGGAGACGACCGCGCGCCGCCTTCGGCAACCTACCAGCGCGCCAACCTCGGTGCGAGTGCGGCGCCAATCCCTGCGCTGATCAGGAACGCAATCGGGTACCAAAGGCCGACGAACACCGGCGTATCGCAGGGACAATGCGCGGCATAGGCCAATGCGGCGATGGTGGCTGCAAACATACCGGCAGCAAAGCCTGCCCCCGTCAGATCCGTTGGAGCTGACCGCCGCAGGATAGCCAGAAGTCCAGCCATCGGCACGACGCTGAGCACCGGAACGATGGCCATGCAGGCGAGCCAGTTCCCAGTCTCACCCAGAACCATCGCCCGGGTCGGTTCGCCCGCAAACTGGAACTGGATAAGGATTGCGACCAGTATAAATCCGAGCGGTACGCCGTAAATCCGGGCTTGAGATTGTATCCGGTAGCCGGGCCGCGCCATATGAACGAAGATGCGCCCGGCCAACCCGACCGACGCTAGCATGAAGACGTATTTGGTCAGGATTCGTCCAGTCTCGAGGGCGATTACGAGATCTGTCCGGAACCCAATCGTCAGCCAGATCAGGCTCGCTGACACAAGGAAACCAGCCAAAATCAGCAAACCCGAGACGCGCTCGATCCACGCGGTATCGACGGGACGATACTGCGCGGCAAGTGAGTCAATCAGCTGATCTGTATCCAAATTCGTCATTCGTCCTGAAAGTGGCGGCACCCCGACTGACGGCGGTCACATGACGGGATCAGCCAACCGACCAGCCCCAAACGTAGCTGCTAACCGTTTCATGCCGCGATGAATCCCGATTTTGACAGCCGATTCCGACATGCCGGACCGCGCTGCGGATTCTGCTACCGTAAGGCCAAGCAGTTTGACATCTTCAATCGGACGACGCAAGTTGTTTGGCAGGCTGGACAGAAGCCGCTTGACGTCCTGCATGACACCAGGCTGCTGCTCGACCGGATCGGCCAGACAATCCTCAAACGCATCGAGCTGAACCTGCTTCAGCCGATGGCCTGAAGCGCGATAGGCATCAATGACCTTGTAGCGCGCGATCGCATTGACCCAGACCGTCACAGGATAGCTGGCGTCATAGGTGTGTAGCCGACTGTGGATCGAGATCAGGGCTTCCTGGACGATATCGTCTGCATCGGCGATGGACCCGCCGCCAAGCCGCGACAGCATCCGGCGAACATGCGTTTTCAGGTGACGTGACAGGAGTTCAAGCAGCCGCCGATAGGCTTTCGGGCACCCCGCCCTCGCCTGCCGCATTGCCAACCCAAGCTCTTCTTCTAACGTTGCCATCTGGTTCTATCCCCTAACCCGATGACGAATGGTCGCATGATCGGCGATCACATGCCATGCACAAGTGTCACGCAAAATCTGAACTGTTTGTGAAGTGCCTGTGAAATCTCATGCTCACGGAGGGCGAAGAAATAACGAACCCGTGAGGGTATTAGGCAGATAACGGGGAATTGGAACGCTGCCATGAGTCCGAGACGCCGCATCCATTTCGCCTGTCATCCCGGCGAAGGCCGCGATCCAGACGTCCGGCCGTTTAGCAAAAAGGGATTGAGTTCAACGACTTGCGACGGTGCGCGCTGGTGGATCCCGGCCTTCGCCGGGATGACAGGTCAGGTTCGGAATCGTGCGCGTTGATGGGTCAAGCTTGGGGTGGCCCGAACAACTGCTCTGCCAGGTCAAAGTGTGCCGTTTTGTCAATTAGTCCACCGACCGCCTCTGTCATCCCGGCGAAGGCCGGGACCCAGACTTCCCGTCGCGTGGAAAACAGGGATTTATTTCAAAGACTTGCGACGGTGCACGCTAGTGGATCCCGGCCTCCGCCGGGATGACAGTAATTGGCTCATGTTTGCCAGAAACCGCTAAGCCGTTATCTGCCCCGTCAAACGCGGACGGAACCGGCCAAACAACGGCACAATCACCCTCAGTTGGGCAGATTGAGCCGGATGTGCAGTTCGCGCAGTTGCTTTGGGGTTGGCTCGTTCGGTGCGCCCATGAGCAGGTCTTCGGCGCGCTGATTCATCGGGAACAGCGTGATTTCGCGCAGGTTAGTCGCGCCACAGAGGAGCATGACGATGCGGTCGACGCCAGCCGCCATGCCACCGTGCGGCGGTGCGCCATACTGGAACGCGCGATAGAGGCCGCCAAACCGCTCCTCGACGATCTCCTTGGACAAACCGGCAATTTCGAACGCCTTCACCATCGTATCCGGCAAATGATTGCGGATGGAGCCGGAGGCGATTTCATAGCCGTTGCAAACCATATCGTATTGATAGGCCTTGATCGTCAGCGGGTCCTGACCATTCAACGCCTCGATGCCGCCTTGCGGCATGGAGAACGGGTTGTGACAGAAGTCGACCTGCTTGTCCTCGTCGTTCCATTCGTAGAACGGGAAGTCGACGATCCAGCAGAGGGAATATTGATCTTCCCTCGTCAGGCCGAGTTCCTTGCCGGCGCGATTGCGGGCGTCGCCGGCAAACCGATAGAACTTTGCCGGATCACCGGCTGCGAAGAAGACTGCGTCGCCTTCACCCAGTCCGAGCTGCTGGCGGATGGCCTCGGTGCGCTCTGGCCCGATGTTCTTGGCGATGGGGCCTGCGCCTTCCATGACGCCATTCTCGGTGCGCCAGAAAATATAGCCCAGTCCCGGCTGGCCTTCCTTGATCGCCCAATCGTTCATGCGATCGCAGAAGGCGCGGGAGCCGCCACCCTTCGCCGGGATGGCCCAGACCTCGACCTTCGGGTCGGCATCGATCATCCGCGCAAACACCTTGAAGCCGGAACCTGCGAAATGCGGCGTGACGGCCTGCATTTCGATGGGATTGCGCAGATCCGGCTTGTCGGACCCGTATGTGCGGATGGCGTCATCATAGGCGATGCGCGGGAACACCTGCGTGACCGGCATGCCCTCGCCGAATTCCTCGAAGATGCCGCGCACGACCGGTTCCATCGTGTTCCAGACGTCTTCCTGCGTCACAAAGCTCATTTCGAGATCAAGCTGATAGAATTCGCCGGGCAGACGATCCGCGCGCGGGTCTTCATCGCGGAAGCACGGCGCGATCTGGAAATAGCGGTCGAAACCGGCCACCATCAGCAACTGCTTGTACTGCTGCGGGGCCTGCGGCAGCGCGAAGAACTTGCCGGGATGGATGCGCGACGGCACGACGAAGTCGCGCGCGCCTTCCGGGCTGGAGGCCGTCAGGATTGGCGTCGAATATTCGGCAAAGCCGACGTCGGTCATCCGGCGACGCATGGCGGCGATGATCTTTGTCCGGCGAACAATGTTCGCATGCAGCGTTTCGCGACGCAGGTCGATGAAGCGATACTTCAGACGGGTCTCTTCCGGATAATCCGGCTCGCCGAAAACCGGCAGCGGCAGATCACGCGCAGCGGAGAGAACCTCGATATCGCGCGCATAGACCTCGATGCTGCCCGTTGGCAGATCGGCGTTCTGGGTGCCCTCGGGACGCTCGCGGACCTTGCCGTCGATCTTGATGACCCATTCGGCGCGTACTGTCTCGGCGGCCTTGAAGGCGGGGCTATCGGGATCAACGACGACCTGGGTCAGCCCGTAGTGGTCGCGCAGGTCGATGAATAGCACACCACCATGATCGCGGACGCGATGCACCCAGCCTGACAATCGAACTTCGGAGTTGACGTCGGAAGCGGTCAATCCGCCGCAAGTGTGGCTACGATAGCGATGCATAATGGAGGTCCCTGGGATCAGTTCAATGGTGCAATGCTGACACTCTGACCGTTGAAATCAACAGCCAGAAAGCGCGCGGAGAAGCGCACGCGGTGTGCCTGTTGTCAAGTTCTGTCCGCGTCTTGTGCAACCCGCACCCGTTCGACACGATCATGATCACGTCGGTCGTATGTGCTCGATTTCGAAGAAAGTCCCATGTGAATGAAATCTGAATGAGGCTTTCCGATTGCGTTCAGTCGGCCGGACATATGGTCTGTTCATCGACGGTCGCACTGCCTGAATGGGCGCTACCCCCGACCATGACGGCAGGGCTTTCGTCGAGTTTTCAAACCAAGCATTTTGCCTCGATCATTTCAGCCATTTTTTTCAAGGGAGCGATGCCGACACCCACCCCTCAGTCGGCATCGCTCTTCATTTTTCAGTCAGGCCCGGTCCGCGAATGAAGTTCAGAACGGGATTTCGTCATCCATATCGGTGTTGGCGTAAGCCGGCTGCTTGGCACCGCCGCCGCGCGCCGCAGGAGCCGCACCGCGCTCGATGCCGCGATCTCCGCCGCGTCCGCCACCGCCAGCCCCGCCGCGTCCGCCTGACGATCCGCCGAAATCATCGTTCGATGAGCCATAATCATCCTGGGCGCCGCCTCCGCCTGCTCCGCGACCGTCGAGCATGATCAGGACGCCGTTGAAGTTCTGCAGAACGATTTCCGTCGTGTAGCGCTTCTGGCCCTGCTGGTCTTCCCACGAGCGCGTCTGCAACTGGCCCTCGACGTAGACCTTCATGCCCTTCTTCAGATATTGCTCGGCGACCTTCGTCAGACCCTCGCTGAAGATGACGATCTGGTGCCACTCGGTCTTGTCGCGGCGTTCGCCGGACTGACGATCACGCCAGCTCTCGGTCGTCGCAAGCGTGAAATTGGCGATCGGACGGCCGTCCTGCGTGCGGCGGATCTCGGGATCCTTGCCCAGGTTTCCGATCAGCGTAACTTTGTTCAAACTCCCGGACATCGCGTCCTCCTGTCTTGATGGCGTGTCGCTACCCTACTCGCTCCAATGAACGATATCGCGTTCTTTTATGACGACAGCCCCCGTCATCCACAGCTGTGCGGGGTGAAATGCTGGCGTATGCGCGACAACGATCTTGCAAATGTTCCTTATATGTTCTATATCGACGGCCAATGCGGCGCAAGTCCGATTTGTGCAAAATGTGATTTCGCTCTGGATCGAAAGCTGTGCGTGCCTAGATATGACAGGTGGCGCAGTCGTTTGAGGACTGCCATCATGCCTGTCGCAGGACGGATTGTCTGTCGACATACAAGCGCCCGAGATCGGATACGATGACCTCCACGAAACGCCAGAGCGATGCCCACCGCAACACGATCTCGATCCGGGGTGCGCGCGAGCATAATCTGAAAAACGTCGATCTGGATTTGCCACGGGATTCGCTCGTCGTGATGACGGGTCTGTCGGGGTCGGGAAAGTCGTCGCTGGCGTTTGACACGATCTACGCCGAAGGTCAGCGCCGCTATGTCGAGAGCCTGTCGGCCTATGCGCGGCAGTTTCTGGAAATGATGCAGAAGCCGGACGTCGATCAGATCGACGGGCTGTCGCCAGCGATCTCCATCGAGCAGAAGACGACGTCGCGCAATCCGCGTTCCACCGTCGGCACGGTCACGGAAATCTATGATTACATGCGCCTGCTGTTCGCGCGCGTTGGCATCCCCTATTCGCCCGCCACCGGCCTGCCGATCGAGAGCCAGACCATCAGCCAGATGGTGGACCGCACGCTCGCCCTGCCGGAAGGAACCCGCGCCTATCTGCTCGCCCCGATGATCCGCGGCCGCAAGGGTGAATACCGCAAGGAACTGGCGGACCTGCAGAAAAAGGGCTTCCAGCGGGTGCGGATCGATGGAACCTACTACGAGATTGCGGACGCGCCGGTCCTCGACAAGAAGCTGAAGCACGACATCGACGTGGTCGTGGATCGGATCGTCGTGCGACCTGATCTCGCCGCCCGCCTCGCCGACAGTTTCGAGACTGCCGTACGTCTCGCCGATGGGATTGCGGTTCTCGAACTTGCCGATCAGAAGACAGAGTCGGGCGATCCCGTCAGCATCCTGTTTTCGGAAAAATTTGCCTGTCCGGTGTCGGGTTTCACGATTTCCGAGATCGAGCCCCGGCTGTTTTCCTTCAACAATCCCTTCGGCGCCTGCCCGACCTGTGGCGGTCTCGGCACCGAGCAGAAGATTGACGCCGATCTCGTCGTTCCCGACGTGTCGCTGACGTTGAAGGCCGGGGCCATCGCGCCCTGGGCGAAATCAACCTCTCCGTTCACCGGGCAAACTCTTGATGGATTGGCCAAACAATATGGTTTCTCGCTCCTGAAGCCATGGCGGGATTTGCCCGACAGCGCCAAGGGTATCATCCTCTATGGCACCGGTACCGACGAGGTCGAGTTCGTCTACGAGGACGGCGTGCGCAGCTATCGGACGCTGAAGACGTTTGAAGGCGTGATCCCGAACCTCGAACGTCGTTGGCGCGAGACCGAGAGCGACTGGTCGCGCGAGGAAATCGAGCGGTATTTTGCCGTCTCGCCCTGCCAGGCTTGCTCGGGGTTTCGCCTGAAGCCGGAAGCGCTCGCCGTCAAGATCGCAGGTCGGCATATCGGGCAGGTACAAGAGCTCTCCATCCGCAAGGCCCTGCCCTGGTTCCAGTGCCTGCCGGACGAACTGACCGACAAGCAAAACGAGATCGCGGTCCGCATCCTGAAGGAAATTCGCGAGCGGTTGCAGTTCCTCGTCGACGTGGGGCTGGACTATCTGACGCTGTCGCGCAACTCCGGCACGCTGTCCGGCGGCGAAAGCCAGCGAATTCGGCTCGCATCGCAGATCGGCTCGGGCCTCACCGGCGTGCTCTATGTGCTCGATGAACCCTCGATTGGCCTGCATCAGCGTGACAACGCGCGTCTGCTCGATACGCTCAAGCATCTGCGCGATCTCGGCAATACGGTGATCGTCGTCGAGCATGACGAGGATGCGATCCGGGAAGCGGATTTCGTCGTGGACGTCGGCCCCGGCGCGGGTGTGCATGGCGGCCGGATTATCGCCAGCGGCACGCCAGCAGAAGTCATGGCCGATCCCGCGTCATTGACGGGGCAATATCTGTCCGGCGCTCGGCAGATCCCGATGCCGGTCAAGCGGCGGAAGATTACCAGGGGCAAATCCCTGAAGGTGGTCGGCGCGCGCGGCAATAACCTGAAATCGGTCAGTGCCGAGATCCCGCTGGGGACCTTGACCTGCGTGACCGGTGTGTCAGGTGGCGGCAAATCGACATTGCTGATCGACACGCTGTTCAAGTCAGTTGCTCGCAAGCTCAACGGTGCCCGCGAAAATCCGGCCCCGCATGACCGGATTGAAGGGCTGGAGCTCATCGACAAGGTTATCGACATTGACCAGTCGCCGATTGGCCGCACGCCGCGCTCCAATCCTGCGACTTACACGGGAGCCTTCACACCGATCCGTGACTGGTTCGCCGGATTGCCGGAGTCCAAGGCGCGCGGCTATGGACCGGGCCGGTTCTCGTTCAACGTCAAGGGCGGACGCTGCGAAGCCTGTCAGGGCGATGGCGTCATCAAGATCGAGATGCACTTCCTGCCGGATGTCTACGTCACCTGCGACCAGTGCAAGGGCAAGCGCTACAATCGCGAGACGCTGGACGTGCAATTCAAGGGCAAATCCATCGCCGATGTCCTCGATATGACGGTCGACGAAGGCGTGACCTTCTTTGCAGCCGTCCCGGCCATCCGCGAGAAGATGGAAACCCTGTCCCGTGTCGGGCTCGGCTATGTCCATATCGGCCAGCAGGCGACGACACTGTCGGGTGGTGAGGCGCAACGCGTCAAATTGTCGAAGGAATTGTCGCGCCGTTCGACGGGCAAGACGCTCTACATTCTCGACGAACCGACGACCGGTCTGCATTTCCACGACGTCGCCAAGCTGCTCGAAGTGCTGCACGAGCTTGTCGATCAGGGCAATACGGTGGCCGTCATCGAGCATAATCTCGAAGTCATCAAGACCGCCGACTGGGTCATCGATCTCGGCCCGGAAGGCGGCGACGGCGGCGGCGAGATCGTTGCCATCGGGCGACCGGAGGATATCGCCAAGGCCGAGCGCAGCCATACAGGCCGCTTCCTGAAGGAATTGCTTGAACGTCGTCCGCCCGGTTTCAGGGCGTCGGCCGCCGAATAGCGTCTCCCGGAGAATGCTGCGTTGCACAATAAGCATGCCGGACATGCAAACATGGCGCTTAATTTTTCAGCAGGTACGTATTAGATTTTACGTAACAGTCTGGAAATCACGGCTTCCATCCCAAGTCGGAACGAAGTGACTGCTGATTATTCTGCGGTCACGTCGCTGTACCGGATTGTTTTTTGACTCATGTAATCCGTTGAACGACTGCGGCAATATTCGTCGCAGGTGGCGGAGCTTCACGATCCCTCCCGCGTGAAGGCTCGCCGACTGGCCAAAGGGTACTCCCGACCCGAGGCCACATTCCAACGCCCGCCAGCTCCCTCCCCTGGCGGGCGTTTGGAGTCTGTGCAGGCGGTTGATCGGTTGGCAGACGGAGTCAGGCCTCTGACATCCATTGCGTCTCGGGCATGATGTCTGGCGCTTCGCCCATGTCATGCATCCACATATCGACGGCCCAATCCTGCCCGCCCGTTTCATGCACGATGGCAGTTGAATGCGCATTGAACACGAAGCCGCGCGATTCCGGGCGCATGACGGTGTGATATTTCAGGAGCCCGTGCGCTTCGAGCACCACGAGGATGGTTGTGGAATTGGTCGCTTCGTCAATGCAGTCGGTCGAGCCGAAATGGTGGGCGTCGGCAATGTTTGAGCCGTGCTTGCGTGGCGGTCCACCCAGAAGCGGAGACGCCCGCCGTTCCCACCAGCGAACCGCTTCGCTGATCGCCTTGCGTTCGTCGGCGGCGCTCTTGTCATGGCCGGCAAAGATGGTGCGAAGGGCGGCGAGCGCTGCATCGTCAATCACAATGGCTGTCTGAAATTCACAGCCATAGCCGTGGCAGTAAACCGGGTGATTGCTGGTCGGGTCGCTTGCACCGCGTTCGTGGTACCAACTGGCAACCCCGGCATCCAATTGATAGGGCGTGGTTCTTACGACTGAGACGGGGACCGGTGATCTCGCGTGTTTCCGCTTGGCGGGCGGCATATCGCTATCCGGTGACGTCGCCTGGGGTTTGCCCAGGCTGCCGGTCATTACGGTGTCGGCATGGCCCGGGATGCCGGACAGCGTGATTATAGCGAGGAACATCGAAACGGTCACACCCGGACCAGCGCGCAGGAACCTGTTGCTCAACGTAAAACTCCGACTCGGCTTTTTGAATTCAACGAAATATAATGAAGATATACAACAATTTAGGCGAATATAGTACCGATGCGAATTGATTGTGGCCGTTGGCTGCAAATTGGTTCATTGGGTTCGGGGTTTTATGAGATGGCCAAATGAGCGATCTCATTTAGCTCAGTTGATCGTTATTTGCTTTTGCCGTCTGGTTTTCATATTCGCCTATACCAGAGAGCAAGTATCCAATTAATCCACCAACAATTGTCCCGACGGTAGAATCTTTAAACGCACCCTCTAGGGCTAAAATAACAATTGCAGGGATCAGCATCACAACAGCAACGAATTGAATGCTTCTTGCCGAGAGCGATTTTTTATGAAGTATTCTCTGCCAGATTACGCCGAGAAAGCTGAAAGGTATCGTGACAGCACATATCAGTTCAACCCACGACTTAATATCTGTCATGCTGTGGCTCCGGAATTTTTACTCGAATTTTACGCGAAAATACACGTTTTAATAAATTCGTCAAGAAACGAAACGCGTTCAGGTTGGATGCCTTATCGGCGAAAGTTTGACAGCCGGCGGTCTGCGCCTCTGACAACTGCGTGATCCCGCGCGTCATTTTTGATTGCCGTCTCGGTAATTCGAAACATGAGAGATGGTCGGGAACTTGTGCCGGACCCATCGAAAGTGTTACCTCGCGCGCATGACACAGACAAACACCACCCACGCTCCGATCCACATCATTGGCGGCGGTCTTGCCGGGTCCGAGGCGGCCTGGCAGATCGCCAAGGCAGGCCTGCCCGTCGTACTGCACGAAATGCGTCCGGTCACGCGGACGGAGGCCCATTCGACCGAAGGCCTCGCCGAACTCGTCTGCTCGAATTCTTTCCGCTCCGACGACGCGGAGACCAACGCTGTCGGACTGATCCATGCGGAGATGCGTCTGGCGGGCTCGTTGATCATGGCCTCGGCTGATCAGCATCAAGTGCCTGCTGGTGGCGCATTGGCGGTTGATCGTGATGGCTTTTCGGCTGCCGTGACCGCCGCGCTGGAAGCGAATCCGCTCGTGGATATTCGCCGCGAGGAAGTGTCCGGCCTGCCGCCGGACGATTGGGACAGCGTCATCGTGGCGACCGGCCCGCTGACGTCGCCCGCGCTTGCCGATGCCGTTCGTGGTCTGACCGGTGACACCGAACTGGCGTTTTTCGACGCCATCGCGCCGATTGTCTATCTCGACAGCGTCAATATGGATGTCGCCTGGATGCAGTCGCGCTACGACAAGGCGGGTCCGGGTGGTACGGGTGCGGATTATCTCAACTGCCCGATGACACGCGAGCAATATGACGCCTTCATCGACGCCTTGATCGCAGGCGACAAGACATCCTTCAAGGAATGGGAAGCGTCGACCCCCTATTTCAACGGTTGCCTGCCGATAGAGGTTATGGCGGAGCGTGGACGGGAGACGTTGCGGTTCGGGCCGATGAAGCCCGTCGGCCTGACCAATCCAAGAGACCCCACCGTCAAGCCCTATGCGATTGTGCAACTGCGCCAGGACAATGCGCTTGGCACGTTGTGGAACATGGTCGGCTTCCAGACGAAGCTGAAGCATGGCGAGCAGGTTCGTGTGTTCCGCATGATCCCGGGACTGGAAAACGCCGAATTTGCCCGCCTCGGCGGCCTGCACCGCAACACCTATCTCAACTCACCGAAGCTTCTTGACCAGCATCTGCGCCTGAAGGCTGCGCCACGTCTCCGGTTTGCCGGTCAGATCACGGGCTGCGAGGGCTATGTCGAGAGCGCTGCAATTGGAATGCTTGCCGGGCGATTTGCGGCAGCAGAGCGACTGGGTCGCGAAATCGTCCCGCCGCCCGTCACGACCGCGTCTGGTGCCTTGTTGAACCATGTAACCGGGGGGCATATTCTTGATGAGGCCAATCCCGGACCGAGTTCGTTCCAGCCGATGAACGTGAACTTCGGGCTGTTTCCGCCGATCGATGTGCCGAAGGAACCCGGTGCAAAACGGCTGCGTGGCGAGGAAAAGTCACGCGAGAAGAAGCGCTGGATGAGCCGACGTGCGCTCGCCGACTTTACGGCTTGGCTGGGGGCCATCGCCTGATTGCTGTCACGAACTCAGGTTCGTGATGCCCACCAGAGCCGCAATTGCTTTTGCCATTGCGGCTGATCGATAGGTGTCCTGAAGGGATCGTAATCGCGCCGGTCCATCCGGTCGAGTTTTGGTTCGAGAAGGGCCAGCGGCAGGAAAGCCGGTGCCAGAGACTTCGGCAGGCGCGCAATCTGGTCTCGCGCCTGTTTCAGGTGATCCCGCGCGATGCTGCGCAGTTCGGCGAGACAGGCGCGAATTGCGGGCGTTGACCGACCGGCCAGAATATCGGCTGTATCGGCCCCGTTGCGGGCCAGCAGGTCGGCGGGCACATAGACTTGCCCACGCGCCGCATGGAACGGAAATGCAGCCAGCAATCCTGTCAGACCATAGGCGACGCCAGCGTGTCCGGCCGCTTCCGCCGAATTCGGATCAACGCCATCCGCCAGTATCAGTGACGCCAACTGGAACATTGCCGAGGCTGTTTCGCCGCAATAGCCTTCGAGATCGTTCAGCGTCGGCATCGGATCATCATAGAGATCGAAGACGCGGGCATCGATCAGGTTGAGAAACGCGCTGTGCGGCAGGTTGAAGCGCGTGATCGTGTCGAGCAGCGCCAAGGCGACTGGCGGGATATTTGCCGCGTCTGGCGTCGGTGAGGCGATCAGGTCACGCCACCATTGCAGGCGGATTTCACCGGGCAACGGCGACGATACAACATCACGCACCCTTGCGATTTCAGCCGAAAACGCAAGGACCGCCAGCACGTGCCTGCGCGCCGGTTGCGGGATAAACAGGCTGCTCAGGAACCGGTCCTTGTCCAGCCGGCGCACGTCATCGGCTGCCGCCACATAGGCCGCCTCAAGAGCCGCTTCCGTAGACGCCAGTTCGGACATCATCAGTCTACCGCGAAAAAGGCACCGGCAACGCGACGCCGCTCGCCGAGCAGGATATTGTACGTGCGGACAGCATCACCGGTTTTCATGACATCCGACTGGATGCGCCGGTCACGAAACCGCCATTTCAACGCCTCGGCAACGGGGCGAATGTCCAGTCCGGTGCCGATCAGCAGAAGATCGATCGGTTCGATTTCGAGGAACAGGTCCGCGAAATCCGCTTCCGACAGCCGCGTGATATCGACAGGCGTCCACGCATACATGCCCGACGGCAGGCTCAGCAGACTTCCCCTATGGCTCATCGCCTCGAAGCGGAAGCCGCCGTTGCCATAGGACTCGATGGTTGCCTGTCGCGGCAGATGGGCCCGGCGTTCGGTCATGGAGCTGCCCTCTTTGTTGCCGTAAGAGCCACACCGCCACGGTCTCAAGCCTTGGCTGTCGTGCCCTTGCCTGCAGGCTTTGCCGGTGCCTTGTCATCGCCAACCCGGAGATTGAGGAAGATCAGCAGCGGCGCCGAGACCACGATCGAGGAATAGGTTCCAATCACGACGCCGACGACGAGAATGAACGAGAAGCCGCGCAGGGCATCGCCGCCGAAGATGAGCAGCGAGGCCGATGCGATGAACACCGTGAGCGCCGTCACGACGGTACGAGACAGGGTTTCGTTGATCGACCGCTCGATCAGCTCGGTCATCGGCATCTTCTTGTATTTGCGCATCATTTCGCGAATACGGTCATAGATGACAACGGTGTCGTTGAGCGAATAGCCGACAATCGTCAGGATGGCGGCGAGGATCGGCAGGTCAAACGAGACCTGGAAGATCGCCATGAAACCAAGCGTCAGGATCACGTCGTGGATCGTCGTGATGACGGCACCCACGGCGAATTGCCACTCGAACCGGAACCAGAGATAACCGAGGATCAGCAGGAGTGACACGACAACGGCGATAACAGCGTGGAACTTCAGGTCCGACGAAACAGCGGGGCCGACCACTTCCACGCGGCGGAATTCATAGTCTGATCCAAGCTGCGTCCGCACCTTCTCGACAGCTGCCTGCTGGGCCTTCTCGCCGCCGGGCTGCTCGCCGAGGCGGATCAGCACGTCTGCGCCAGAGCCGATGCCCTGAACCTGCGCATCGCCAAGCTTCAGGCCCTCAATATCCCCGCGTACCTTGGAGAGATCCGCTGAGCCGCTCGTCTTGTGGACCTCCATCAGCAAGCCGCCGGTGAAGTCGATACCGAAGTTGAAGCCGAGCACGAGATAGCCGAGGATCGAGGCGATCACGAGCGCGAGCGCAATCGGGATCGTCGCCTTGCGCGCCTTCATGAACGGGATGGACGTGTTGTCCGGAATGAGCCGAAGCAGTTTCATGGCTGGTCCTTTGAAAATCAGATCGGTACGCGGGTCGGGCGCGCATAGCGCAGCCACTGCGTGACCATGAGCCGTGTGACGGTAACGGCGGTAAAGAACGAGGTGACCGTGCCGACCGCGAGCGTGAGCGCAAAGCCCTTGATCGGACCGGTGCCGAAGTAGAACAGCACCAGCGCCGCGATGAGATGGGTCGAGTTCGTGTCGGTGATCGTTGCAATCGCCCGCTTGAAGCCGGTGTCGATCGACACGACCGGCGACCTGCCCTGCATCTGTTCTTCGCGGATGCGTTCGTAGATCAGCACGTTGGCGTCAACCGCCATGCCGACGCCGAGCACGATACCGGCGATACCGGGCAGCGTCAGCGTGGCCTGGAAGATCGACAGGATGGCAATCGTGAAGGTGACATTGATGAGCACGCCGATATTGGCGAACACGCCGAACAGGCCGTAGTTCGCCACCATGTAGAGGATGACGGCGGAAATGCCGATGATCGATGCTGTCCGGCCGGCGGTGATGGAGTCGGCACCAAGCCCGGCGCTGACGGTCCGTTCCTCGACAATCGTCAGGTTCGCGGGCAAGGCACCGGCGCGCAGCAGCAGCGCGAGTTCGCTGGCGCTATTGGCATCAAACGACCCCGAGATCTGGCCGGAGCCACCGACGATGGGTTCGCGGATGTTCGGATAGCTGACGACCTTGTTGTCCAGCACGATGGCGAACTGGTGGCCAACGTTGGCAGTCGTCGCCGCAGCGAACTTCTGCGCGCCCGATGTATCGAAGCGGAACGAAACCACCCATTCCCCGGACTGGCTGTTCACCTGCGCCTGCGCATCGACGAGATCTTCGCCGGTCACCAGCGCGCGTCGCTGAACCAGTACGGGAACGGGCGGATTATCGCGGGTCGTCATGACCTCGTCGTCAATCGGCTTGGTCCCCTGCAAGACGCCGGGGCCGACTTCTTCCACCATCTGGAAGGTCAGGCGGGCTGTCTGGGCCAGGATCTTCTTCAAGCCCTCGATGTCCTGAAGACCGGGCACCTGAACAAGGATGCGATTGTCGCCCTGCCGCGCGATGGACGGCTCCGTTGTGCCCAACTGGTCGATACGGCGACGGATGACTTCAATCGATTGCTCGACGGCGCGCTGAGTCCGGTAGGTAATGCCGCTGTCGGTCAGCGACAGGCGGAACAGGCCACCGTCCTGACGCTCGACGGTGATGTCGTTGATCTGCGTCGTCGACAGCAAGGCGCCGGAGAGGTTCTGGATCAGCGTCCGCAGCTTGGTCTCTGCCTTGTCGACCTGGGTCGGGTCGAGCACGCGGACCTGAACGCCGTTGCCCTGAATGCCGAGACCGGTCACGCCGATCTTCTCGTCACGCATCGCCTTGCGCACATCGTCGCGCAGCACATCGACGCGGTCCTTGATGAGGGATTTCGTGTCGACTTCGAGCAGGAGGTTCGCCCCACCCTGCAAGTCAAGGCCCAGCACCATCTGACCACGCAGAATGCCCGGCATCCCGGCCAATTGGGCGCGCGTGAAGAAATTCGGCGCAGCAAACACGATGCCGACGACGCAGACTGCCAAGATGAGGATGATCTTCCAACGCGAGAAATAGAGCATATCCGCCCGTCCGCCAGTGCTTCAAAGTGTTGCCGGACATGCCCGGCAGACAAACCAATGGAGTGTTATTTGAGAGTAGCTGCCGATCAGTCCTTGTCCTTCACCGGCTCGCCCTTGGCGCGCACATCGGTGATGGTGGAACGGATGACCGTGACCTTGACGTTCGGCGCAATTTCAACTTCGACTTCGGTATCGGTCGGCACCTTGGAGACGCGGCCCAGAATGCCGCCAGCGGTCACGACGGTGTCACCGCGACGGATGTTCGCCAATGTCTCTTTCAGCTTCTTCTGAGCGGCCTGCTGCGGACGGATCACCAGAAAATACATGATGACGAACACGATCAGCATCGGAACGATGATGCCGTTCGGGCCTGTCAGGAGATCAAGCACAGGGGAGCCGCCGGTTGATTGGGCGTATGCAGGCGTAACGAACATTCAGAACTCCTTCGAGAGCACTTTACTGGGCCAGGCAGACGGTCGACGATCCAGGTTTTTTTAACCGCCGACAACGCCACCTTTTGGTCGATTGGTCCGAAACTCACCGCGAACCTGACTGGTTCGCCGGGAACATCGAGCCCTACGAAAATCGCGCGGACTATAGCGATCACGCGGACGATTGCAAACGATGCTTCCACGAAAGACACCTTAGCGCCTATTTGATGGCTGACATCGCCTTCGCCAAGGTACCAATCTGATGAAACTCGTGGCACAAGGCGATGAAGTGAGTCCCTGTCCAACGCCGGAACGAGATACAGATGTCGACATCGAGTGAAATCGCGCTTCTTTCTGCCAAGCTTGATCAGCTGATCGAACTCATCTCGCGCGCCGTGCCGCCCGCCGTTCCAAAGCCGGATTTCCGGACAGCCGATGCCTTTATCTGGCATGCGTCCGGTCGGTTTCATCCCGTCCAAAAAGTGGCGCGTGTCGAAATGGCGCTGCTGGCCGGCATTGACCACGCCCGGGACATTCTTGTCGCCAATACCGAGCGCTTCGCGCAGGGCCTGACCGCCAACAACGCGCTGCTCTGGGGCGCGCGCGGGATGGGCAAATCATCGCTGGTCAAGGCTGTCCATGCGCTTGTCAATCGCTCCCTTATCGCGCAGCGCGAACCACCGCTGAAACTGATCGAAATCCATCGCGAAGACATCGATTCCCTGCCGGACCTGATGGGCCATGTGCGAGCCAATCCATTCCGCTGCATCATCTTCTGCGACGATCTGTCATTCGATCACGACGACACCTCCTACAAATCCCTGAAGGCGGTGCTCGATGGTGGGATCGAAGGTCGTCCGCCCAATGCGATCTTCTACGCCACATCCAACCGACGTCACCTGATGCCGCGCGACATGATCGAAAACGAGCGATCGAGCGCGATCAACCCGTCAGAAGCGACCGAGGAAAAGGTCTCGCTGTCAGACCGCTTCGGGCTGTGGCTCGGCTTTCACAAGTGCAGTCAGGATGAGTATCTGGCGATGGTGCGCGGCTATGCCGCCCATTACAAACTGGCTATCGACGACGATGCTCTGGTGCGCGAAAGCCTTGAATGGTCCACGACCCGTGGTGCGCGCTCGGGCCGCACGGCCTGGCAATATATCACTGACCTGAGTGCTCGCCTCGGCGTCAAGATTTGAGGTCGGTTGTTGCCGAGATTGGTGCAAGCGTGCCCGCTTTCGCCATGATCGCATTCGCAAGATAATCGGAAAGCGCGTCATTGCGCGAACTGCGTGATCGCAGCAGCGTGAACTCGGTTTCACCAAGCGGTGGCAGCATCTCCGAGGCATGACAGGCGACCAAACCGTCGGGCAGGCACTGTCTGGCGAAGCAGATCACCCCGAGGCCGATTTTCGCGGCCGCAACGAGACCCGTGAGGTTGCCGCTCGTGCAGACGATGCGCCATGGAACCTGTGCCCGGGCAAGCGCGGCAAGTGCGATGAATCGCGTGACACTGGGTGGTGGATATAAGACCAGCTGCAACTTTTCGTTCGCGACGATGGCTTCGGGGTAAGCGCCTGCCCAGATGAGGTCATCGCGCCATAACAGTTCGCCGCGTTCAACCCCTGGCGATCGTTTGCAGATGACGAGATCAAGGTCTCCCGCATCGAATTTTTCGATAAGCGTTGAGCTCAGATGGATCGTAAGCTCAAGATCAACTTCCGCGTGACTTTGAATGAATTCGGATAGAATAGCGGGGAGCCAGGACCAGACGAGATCTTCCGAGGCGCCGAGGCGAAGACGTTTACGCATTTTCGCGTTTGAAAAGTGATTTTTGGCGCGCAGGTTTGTCTCGATGATGTCGCGCGCGAACTCTCTCAGTTCATCCCCTTCCCGCGTCAGATTGACCGAGTGCGTATCCCGCAGGAACAGACGATGGCCGAGCAATGCTTCGAGCTTTCGGATGTGGTCACTGACGGTTGGTTGGGAAATCTGCAACCGCCGACTGGCCTCGGAGAAGCTCTTGCACTCGGAAACTGCCAGGAAGGTTTGTAGGTGACCGGGGTCAAGCATGGGTTGCTCATTGGAAAAGTCGATAAGTGTCATTGGTAGAAAACCCGTACCAACCTGCTTTCAATACAACTAGATTAGTTCAACCGGAACCTGCTTAAGCACCGGCGTTAAAAAAACTTTGAGCGTGGAGGATATGATGTCGCTGATTTCCAGACGGAATATGTTGCTGACCGGTGCGGCAGGAGGCTTGCTGGCCACCAGCATGAAGCCGGAAGCGATTGCCGCAGAAACCTACCCGGCCAAGGCGCTTTCAATGCCCGGTCCGACGTCACCGGAAGAAGCGGCGATCAATCCGATGGATTGGCAGAACCTGCCGACCGATCACGGCAATCTTGGAACGCTGCGTCACTCGTTCTCCATGGTCCACAACCGCCACACGGATGCAGGATGGGCCCGCGAAGTCACCGTCCGCAATTTCCCGATTTCCAAGCAGATGGCTGGCGTGAACATGCGTCTGCCAGCCGGTGCTGTGCGAGAGTTGCATTGGCACGTGCCGAGCGAATGGGCCTATGTCACCTATGGCAAGGGCCGGATCACCGGTATCGATGCGGAAGGTCGCAAGCATATTTCGGACGTCAAGGAAGGCGACCTCTGGCTGTTCCCGGGCGGCGTTCCGCACTCGGTCCAGGGCCTGGAGCCGGACGGTTGCGAGTTCGTGCTCGTCTTCAACGACGGGAACTTCTCGGAGGACAGCACGTTCGGCATCACCGACTACATGGCCCATACCCCGAAGGACGTGCTTGCCAAGAACTTCGGCGTCCCGGCATCAACCTTCGACAAGCTCGGCAAGGGCGATCTCTGGATCTTCAATGCGCCGTTGCCGGGTTCCTTGGCCGATGATCTCGCCCAGTCGAAGCAGCCGAATGTGCCAAATCCCTATGCTTTTGCATTGCTTGACCAGCCGCCGGTGTTCAAATCGGCGGGCGGCAGCGTCCGTATCGCCGACGTGAACAACTTCAAGGTCACCAATATGGCCGCTGCGCTGGTCGAGATCGAGCCAGGCGGGATGCGCGAACTGCATTGGCACCCGAATTCCGATGAGTGGCAATATTACATCAGCGGAACCGCGCGCATGGGCGTATTCAAGGGTGAAGGCAAGAACAACACCGTGATTTTCCATCCGAGCGACGTCGGTTACATCCCGCAGTCGATCGCGCATTACGTGGAAAACATCGGCAAGGATACGCTGCGGTTCCTCGAAGTCTTCGCGACGCCGGAATATTCGGACGTGTCGTTGCAGTCCTGGGCGGCCAACGTGCCGCACGAACTGCTGGCAGCGCATCTCAATATCGACATCGAGACGGCCAAGAAGCTCGCCAGCCCGCAGACCAAGACGCCAATTCGTCCACTCTGATCGACGGACCATTCAAGATACGAAAGCCGGGGCCATGTGGCGCCCGGCTTTTTTGTTTCCGGATCAGGCCAGCACGACTGACCGAACCTCATGCAGATCGCGGGCTATGCCGGTGCACAGGTCACGCATTTCGTCTGTGGCCGGGAGCAGATCAGGCACCATGATCGTCATCATGCCTGCAGAGCTGGCTGCGCGCACGCCGTTATGTGAATCTTCCAGGGCAACGCAGTCGCTCGGCTCCAGGCCAAGTCGCCGGGCTGCGGTCAGGAAGGGATCGGGATCGGGTTTGCCGCGCGCATAATCGCCGAAGGCAACGACAATTGGAAACCGGTGTTCCAACCCGTGTGCTTCCAGATGATGGGACACAGCTGCATGTTTGGACGATGTGGCAATCGCGTGTGGCAGGCCGATGTCGGCGAGATGGTCGAGCAGTTCGATGACGCCGGGTTTCAGCGGCGGACCAGCTTCAACCGCTTGGTGGAAACGGTCGCGGGCGTCTGCCCAGAGCGCATCGACATTGAAACCGGGGCCGAAATAGTCGGTCAGGATACGGATGCAGGCCTCTCCCGGCAGGCCGATGAGCCTCTGGTAGACGGCTACCGGCAGGTCCGCGCCTTGTTCGCTCGCGGCGGTGATCATGACATCGCGATAAAGCACTTCCGTGTCGAAGATCACGCCGTCCATATCAAACACGACGCCGTGGGGCATGCGCGGTAGCAGCATGTCTTGTCTTTCCAATTGCGCGATGGCGCGAGGGCATGGCTCGGGGCCCTGCCGGACCCCTTTGGTTTTGCCGGGTCTTCTAGCAGGCAGGCGGTCGTTCGCCAACCCGGCCTGATCCCGTCAGCGTGGGCGTCCTTCGCCCAGATCCCAAAACAGACCGGCCATGATCTGCAACGCTTCCTCAGTCAAGCTGCCGAGCGCATGTTCGTTGGGCGCATGTTGCGAGCACGCGCCATAGGAATGCGGCACCCAGATCGTCGGTAGCCCGAGGATTTCGGCAAACACATCATTCGGAAGGGATCCGCCAAGATTTGGCAACAGCGCTGGTTTCTTGCCCGTCGTCTCAGCGATTGAGGCCAGCGCCCAGTCCACCCAGGCATCATCGGGATCAAGGCGGGTGGCGACAAAGATTTCGCCCCGTGCATTGTCGACGACAACGTCGGCAAAACCATGCATGGCGAGATGCGCCCGCACTGCTGGCAGGACGTTTTCAATATCGGTACCGACGACATAGCGCAGTTGCAAGGTCGCCTGCGCCTCAGGCGGAATGGCGTTCAGCGGAGCTTTTGGGTTACCTGTCAGGAATGCGAGGACTTCCAGCGTGTTCCAGGCGAAGACGCGCTCTTCCGGTGTCAGGCCCGGCTCGCCCCAATCCCTGTCGATTTCGGGATCGCTTGGGCCGCCGCCGACATGGATATCCTCCAGCGCCTTGCGTACGCTCGCTGGAATGGGTGTCGGCTTCAGGCCGTTCACCAGAATCCGACCGCGCCCGTCGACAAGGCTGGCAATGGCGTTGGCGAGGATCGTGCCGGGGTTGGCGAGCAGCCCGCCCCAATTGCCGGAGTGATGACCGGAGTCGCGAAATTTGACCGAAAGCGTGAAATTCAAGGCACCACGCGAGCCGAGAAAGACCGTGGGGCGCTCGGCAGACAGTCGCGGTCCATCTGACGCAATCAGCACGTCCGCCTTCAGCGCATCGGAATGGTCACGGGCGAACTGGTGCAAACCGGGCGAGCCTGCCTCCTCGCCCATCTCGATCAGGACCTTGACGTTGAAGCCAAGCTTTCCGCCGCGCGTGGCGATGACGTCTTCCAATGCCACGAGATTGATCGTGTGCTGGCCCTTGTTGTCTGCCGTGCCCCGCCCGTACCAGCGATCCCCCTCGATGGTGACAGCCCACGGATCAAGTCCGGCGCGCCAGTCCTGCGGCTCGCCCATGACGACATCGCCGTGGCCATAGATCAGGACTGTGGGCAGGTCATCGGCTTCATGGCGGGAGCCGATGAGAAACGGTCCGCGCCCGGCAACGGCATTGTCATGCACCGTTGAGGAAAAGCCGAGGCTGGCCAGTGACGGCGCGATCTCATCTGTCAGATAGGCGAGCAGTTCTGCCTCGCGACCGGGTTTCTGGCTCTCGGTCGGAATGGCTACGCGGCGCGCCAGGATCTCGCGATAGCGGCCCGAGCTGTAGGACGCTTTCGCGCGCTGAATGGCGTCTTGACGGGACATTGGCACTCGCAGGTGAGGATTGTGGACGGGATCGTACCCGGTTCACGATACCTTCCGGGCGCTCATCGTCAACAGGTCATACTGGGCAACTGTCTCATCAGACTGATTGAACAGCTCCACATCCCAGCGCACTTCGCCATATTCGGGCTTGCGGGCTGCCTGCTTTGATTTGACGGTGACGCGTGCGCGCAAGGAATCGCCTGGGGAAACCGGCTTCAGGAAACGCAGATTGTCGAGACCGTAATTGGCGAGCAGCGGCCCCGGAGCCGGATCGACAAACAGGCCCGCCGCAAACGACAGCAGCAGATAGCCATGCGCCACCCGACCGGGGAAGAACGGATTGGCCTTTGCCGCCTCCTCGTCAATGTGGGCATAGAACGTATCGCCGGTGAAATGGGCGAAATGCTCGATATCCTCGATTGTGATGACCCGCGACGCCGTCATGATCGATTGGCCGAGCGCCAGATCATCAAAATGATAGGTGAACGGATGCGCCTCCGGCACTGGAGCCGCCGCGCCCTTGAGCCAACGCTTTGTCAGGCTGGAAAGGCGGGCGGGTGACCCCTGCAAAGCCGTCCGCTGCATGTAATGCATGACACCGCGCAGGCCGCCGAGTTCCTCGCCGCCACCTGCCCTGCCCGGTCCACCATGCACCAGACCCGGCATCGGCGATCCGTGACCTGTGGATTCCTTCGCGCAATCCCGGTCGATCACCAGCAATCGCCCGTGATAGGCGGCAATGCCAAAGATCAGTTTCGTCGCGATATCCGCATCATAGGTGAACACGGACGCAACAAGGCTGCCTTCGCCCTTGGCGACGAGCGCAATGGCGTCATCGAGGTCATGATAGCCGAGTACTGTTGCAACCGGCCCGAATGGCTCGATGGCGTGGACCTTGGTCGCAGTTCGGGGATCGCGTGCCCTGAGCAGAACCGGCGCGAAATAGGCACCTGCACCCGTATCATGTTCGGGATCACCAAAGATGATATCTGCCTCGGAGACGAGATCTTCAACCGCCGCCCTGACGGCGGCGCGTTGCGACGTGGAGACAAGTGCGCCCATGCGGTTCTGCTCATTGCGCGGGTCACCGACCGTGATCTTGGCAAGCGCCGCAGAAATATGCGCGCTGACGTCCGAAACCAGCGGGCCGGGCACCAGGATGCGACGGATGGCCGTGCACTTCTGACCGGCCTTGACGGTCATTTCACGCACGACTTCCTTGACGAAAAGATCGAACTCCGGTGTTCCCTCGACCGCGTCCGGTCCGAGGATCGCAGCGTTCAGGCTATCCCGCTCGGCGATGAAGCGGACGGCATTGCGTGACACGGCGGGATGGTTGCGCAGGCGTTCGGATGTCTCCAGTGATCCGGTGAACGACAGCACGTCCTGACCTGTCAGATGGTCAAGCAGGTCGCCCGTCGATCCAGCGATGAATTGCAGGCTGCCCGGTGGCAGAATGCCGGACTCCACGATCAGCCGAACCATCGCTTCCGTCACATAGGCAGATGCCGTCGCTGGCTTGGTGATGACGGGAACACCGGCGAGGATCGCGGGAGCCAGCTTTTCCAGCGTGCCCCAGACGGGGAAATTGAAGGCATTCACATGCACCGCGACGCCCGTCAGCGGTGTGAAGACATGCAGGCCGACGAAGCTGCCGGTCTTCGACAGGCCTTCGACATCGCCATCGATCAGGAATGTCTCATCCGGCAATTCCCGCCGTCCGCGCGATGCATAGGCGAAGAGTGTGCCGATCCCGCCTTCGATGTCGATCTGATTGTCGCGTTTTGTCGCACCGGTCTGGAACGCCAGCTCATAAAGCGGTTCCTTGTGGGTGTTCAGATAGCTCGCAAGCGCCTTCAGCCGGTCGGCACGCTCATGGAACGTCATGGCTCTCAGCGCTGGTCCACCGACACGCCGCGCATGGTCCACAACGTGTGCGAAATCAATCCCATGTGATGACGCCTGCGCTATGATGCTGCCATCAATCGCTGAGGGAATATCCACCAGCCCGGATCGCGCCGAGTGCCATTGATCAAGAACGTAGCTGGCAAGAATGGTCGGCATGGGCGGTTCCTCTTGGCGGTTTGGTCATTTGTTGTAAGCGCGACCCCTCATCCGGGCTGCGTGAATTTGCTTCACCCCTCATCCGGGCTTTGCCCACCTTCTCCCGCAAGGGGAGAAGGGTTAAACGCGAGTGCTCTGTTTGTGTCGCCTTCTCCCCTTGCGGGAGAAGGTGGCCAACGGCCGGATGAGGGGTGTCTTGAGTTGGATCAGCAGTTTGGACCGCCCCTCACACCCGCTCGATGAGGGCGGCGATGCCCTGACCGACGCCGATGCACATGGTGGCGATGGCGCGCTTCTGGCCGAGGGTCTCCAGACCGTTGACGGCGGTCATGGCGAGGCGTGCGCCGGACATGCCGAGCGGATGACCGAGAGCGATTGCGCCGCCATGCGGGTTCACATGGGCAGCATCATCGGGCAGGCCGAGTTGCCGCAACACCGCGAGAGCCTGCGCTGCGAAGGCTTCATTGAGTTCGATGAGATCAATATCGGAGATCTTGAGACCCAGCTTAGCCAGCAGTTTCTCGGTCGCGGGTGCCGGACCCATGCCCATGACGCGCGGCGGAACGCCGGTTGTGGCGACCGAAACAACGCGGGCGCGCGGTGTCAGGCCATACTTCTGGACAGCTGCTTCAGAGGCGATGATGAGCGCCGCAGCGCCGTCATTCACGCCCGAGGCATTGCCTGCCGTCACCGAGCCGCCGACCTTCTTGAAGGGGGCCTTGAGCTTGGCGAGCATGTCGAGCGTCGTGTCGGCGCGGGGATGTTCATCCTGCTCGAACAGCGTGACAGCGCCCTTCTTGCCCGCAATGCTGACGCCGGAGATTTCGCGCGCGAAATAGCCATCTGCCTGCGCCTTGGCGGCGCGCTGCTGCGAGTTGAAGGCAAAGAGATCCTGATGTTCACGCGAGATCTGGTAGTCCTCGGCGACGTTCTCGGCGGTTTCGGGCATCGAATCCGTGCCGAACTGTGCGTGCATCGCCGGATTGACGAACCGCCAGCCAATGGTCGTGTCGAATATTTCCGCCTTGCGGGAAAAGGCTTCCGTCGCCTTGCCCATCACGAAGGGCGCACGCGTCATGCTTTCGACGCCGCCTGCGATCACCAGATCCGCATCGCCTGCGATGATCGAACGCGCCGCAACACCGACAGCGTCCAGCCCTGATCCACACAGACGATTGATCGTCGTGCCCGACACCTTTACCGGCAATCCGGCCAGCAACACTGCCATGCGGGCAACGTCGCGATTATCTTCACCGGCCTGATTGGCGCAACCCATGATGACATCATCCACGGCCTCCCAATCGATGCCGGGATTGCGCTCCTTCAGGACTCTCAACGGATGGGCGGCCAGATCGTCCGTGCGCATGTCCTTCAACGTGCCGCCAAAGCGACCAATGGGCGTGCGGGTGAAATCGCAGATATAGGCGTTGGACATACGGCGCTCCCGGTCGGAAACTGGCTCCACTATTCGCCGTTTCCTTCGTTGTGAAGGACAGTTTTGGCTGCCCGGATGAGTGGTCCACTGTTGACAAGCAGACACGTTTCGCTATTCATTAACCGAACGGTCGGTGAATTCAAGTCACACTTGAACGAAGATGTTATAATCGGTCTCAACGACCGGTGAAATGGGGGAACGCATGGTCGAGGCAGCGCACGAACCGTCCATTCTGGTGACGCACCATGCGGGTTGGGCCGAGGTGACACTCAATCGCCCGGATCGGCTGAATTCCTTCAATGTCGACATGCACCTGCATCTGGCGAAGGCGCTTGATGGCATCGAGGCTGATGAAGATTGCCGCGCCGTTCTGCTGACGGGGGCCGGCCGTGGTTTCTGCGCCGGACAGGATCTCAGTGACCGGGTGCGTCCCGCCGATGGAGATGCACCACCGCCGGATCTTGGTGCAACCATAGAGACTTATTACAATCCGTTGATACGCCGTCTGAAGACACTGCGAAAGCCCGTTGTCGTCGCGGTGAATGGTGTTGCCGCCGGTGCCGGTGCCAATATCGCGCTCGCCTGCGATATTGTTCTGGCGGCAAAATCGGCAAAGTTCATCCAGGCCTTTGCCAAGATCGGTCTGATCCCCGACAGCGGCGGCACGCACACCCTGCCGCGTCTTGTCGGCATGGCCCGCGCCAAAGGCCTTGCCTTGCTGGCGGAACCCATCAGTGCCGAGACAGCCGAGCGCTGGGGCATGATCTGGAAGGCCGTCGATGACGCGGACCTCATGACCGAAGCGCGCGCTCTCACCGCTCATCTGGCGTCCCAGCCGACGCAAGGCCTCGCCATGATCAAGGAAGCCTTGCTTGCGTCCGAGACCAATTCGCTTGACGAGCAACTGGACCTTGAGCGCGATCTTCAGCGGCGCGCCGGGCGTACCCCGGATTATGCCGAGGGTGTCCGCGCCTTCATGGAAAAGCGCCCCGCCCATTTCACGGGGAAGCCCGAATGAGCGCCCTGTCGCCGGAAGAAACCGCCTGGGCCGCCGCAGATGCCATGTGGGCGACGGATTATGCCTCCAAGGCGCTTGGCATGGAAATCATCGATGTCGGACCTGGCTCCGCCATCCTCTCGATGGTGGTGCGCGATGATATGGCCAACGGTCACGGCATGGCGCATGGCGGCTTTATCTTCACGCTCGCTGACAGCGCCTTCGCCTATGCCTGCAACGCCTATGACCTCATCACAGTCGCCGCGCACTGCTCGATCACCTTCATCGCCCCGGCAAAACGTGGCGACAAGCTGGTCGCCCGTGCCCGTGAGATTTCGCGTGTAGGACGATCCGGCATCTATGACGTTCAGATCAGCGTCGGCGATGCCGTGATCGCCGAATTCCGGGGCGGATCACGTCAGATTGGCGGCTCGTTTATCGAGGGGAAACAGATAAATGCGTGATCGAGGTATGGGCGTTCGATGAGATTGCTGGCACATACCCGTTGAAAAACGTACTAAAAAATGGTACGGAAGAATGATAAAGAGTTTCAAGGACAAACGCACTGAACGTCTCGCAAATGGTCGAGCAGAAAAGGGCATCCCGGCTGACGTCCTGAAGCGTGCGTCCGTGAAGCTATTC
Organism: uncultured Hyphomicrobiales bacterium; assembly: GCA_903930435.1. Lineage (GTDB taxonomy): Bacteria > Pseudomonadota > Alphaproteobacteria > Rhizobiales > Ancalomicrobiaceae > CAIYYN01. The sequence goes on from CAIYYN010000029.1 coordinate 169,833, forward strand.
CTGCTCGACACCGTAACAAGCGTTGAAGATTTGCGTGTCCCGCCCGGAAATCGCCTCGAGGCCTTATCCGGTGACCGCAATGGGCAATACTCGATCAGGATCAACGATCAATGGCGGCTTTGCTTTGTCTGGAGCGAAGGAAACGCCCACGAAGTCGAATTCTGTGATTACCACTGATGGAGGCTGCAATGGCTCGTGACATACCGCTTACGCATCCCGGTGAGATTCTGCGGGAGGAATTCCTCGTGCCTATGGGGTTGTCCGTCTATGCACTCGCCAAGGCCATTCTCGTACCGCGCAGTCGGATGAATGAAATTTGCCATGGACGTCAGGGAATAACAGCGAACATCGCTCTCCGCCTGGGTCGCTATTTCGGTGTTGATCCGCAGTGGTTCATGAACATGCAGGCAAAATATGATCTCGAAAAGGGCGAACAGGATATCCAGGACGAACTGGCGCGGATAACGCCGCGCGTCGCGGCTTGAACGCATTCAACTCCAGCGACCAGCTCTGCCAGCTCTCGACCAAGCCCCGCTCTGCCCGCTCAAAAAAATCAATATATCAATGGGAAGGAACCCGCATCATGTCGCAATCGCTGATCAATGGCCTCGATCCGGTCGAGCGCGCGTCGCGTGACGAAATCTTGGCGATGCAGCTTGAGCGGCTGCAATGGTCGCTACGACATGCCTATGAGAACGTGCCGCATTACAAGGCCGCGTTCACGGCGGCGGGCGTTCACCCGGACGATCTCAAGCAACTGTCGGATCTGTCGAAATTCCCCTTCACCGTCAAGACGGACCTGCGCGACCATTACCCCTTTGGCCTCTTCGCCGTGCCGCGCGACAAGATCAGCCGGTTGCATGCCTCTTCGGGCACGACGGGCAAGCCAATCGTTGTCGCCTATACCGAGGCCGACGTCTCCATGTGGGCTGATGTCATGGCCCGCTCGTTGCGCGCTGCGGGCGTTCGTCCGGGCATGATGGTGCATGTCGCCTATGGCTATGGCCTCTTCACCGGCGGGCTTGGCGCACATTATGGCGCGGAACGGCTTGGCTGCACCGTTGTACCGGTCTCGGGTGGCATGACCGAGCGCCAGGTCCAGCTGATCAATGATTTCCATCCGGACGCGATCATGGTCACGCCCAGCTACATGATGGCGCTGCTCGACGGCTTCCGCAAAGCCGGACTGGACCCGCGCGCATCCTCGCTCAAGTTTGGCGTCTTTGGCGCGGAGCCATGGACCAACGCCATGCGCGAGGAAATCGAGCGCTCGTTCAATCTCGATGCCACCGATATCTACGGTCTCTCGGAGGTCATCGGCCCCGGCGTCGCGCAGGAATGCGTTGAAACCAAGGATGGCCTGCATATCTGGGAGGATCACTTCTACCCCGAGATCATCGATCCCGTCACCGGCGACGTCTTGCCTGAGGGGGCGAAGGGCGAGCTGGTATTCACGTCGCTCACCAAGGAAGCGTTCCCAATTATCCGCTACCGGACACGCGATCTGACCCGGCTGCTGCCGGGAACCGCCCGCCCCGGCTTCCGGCGCATGGAAAAGGTCACAGGCCGCTCCGATGACATGATCATCCTGCGCGGCGTCAACGTGTTCCCGACGCAGATCGAGGAATTGTTGCTCGCCACCAACTGGTGCGGCGGCCACTATCAGATCGAATTGAGCCGCGCTGGCCTGATGGACGACATGACCATCTATGCCGAAGCCCGCTCCGATGTCTGGACCGATGGCGGCATGCCGGACCAAGGCGCGGCGCTCGTCGACCGCATCAAGAACACGATCGGCATCTCGACCCGCGTGGTGATCGTCGGACCCGACCAGATCGAGCGGACCTTGACCGGCAAAGCCCGTCGTGTGGTCGACAAGCGGCCGCGGGAGTGAGCGTCACATCGCGTCGAAATCAACTACGACATGCGCGCTTGTCGGCTTTGCCTGACAGGTGAGCACGAAGCCCTTGTCCAGTTCCCAGGGTTCGAGCGAGTAATTCACATCCATCGCTGCCGAGCCCTCGACGATGCGCGCGCGACAGGTCGAGCACATGCCGCCCTTGCAGGCAAACGGCAGGTCGATGCCAGCCCTGAGCGCCGCATCGAGAATGGATTCGCCGTCTGCTGCCGGTACATCGCGGCGCTTGCCATCAACGGTGATCGTGATCCGGTGTGTGGCGGGGGCATCGGCTGCAACGGGTGCCTTCGCCTTTGCCGCGCCACCATGCGCCGATACGAAGCGTTCGACGTGGATCTGATTGGCTGATAGCCCGAGATCGGCAAGCGTGGCTTCGAGATCATCGATCATCGCCGCCGGTCCGCAAATGAAGGCGTGATCAACGGTCGCGACCGGCAGCAGCGAGCGCAGCAACTGACGCACCTTTTCGCCGTTCAGATGACCATTAAGGATCGGCACGTCCTGCTCTTCGCGCGAGAGGACATGAAACACCGAGAGGCGTCCGAGAAAGCGATCCTTCAGATCCTCAAGCTCCTGCCGGAACAGGACGTCTTCCACCGTCCGGCTGCCGTAAAACAGGAAAAATCGGCTGTTGGGCTCGCGTTGCAGGACACCCTTCAGGATCGACAGCACCGGTGTGATGCCAGATCCCGCCGCAAATCCGGCGCAGGTCCTGCCATCTTCAATGCCGCCAAGCCCGAAACGCCCGGTTGGCGTCATGACGTCAAGGGAGTCACCAATTCGCAGCGCCGTATTCACGTGCGTGGAAAACACGCCGTCATCCACGCGCTTGACTGCGACCCGGATCTCACCATCGGCAGGGCCGGAGCAGATGGAATAGGAGCGCCGGATATCCTCGCCGTCGATCATCGTCCTGAGCGTCAGATATTGCCCCGGCTCGAACCGGAAGGCCTCGGACAGGTCCGCGCCGATATCGAATGTCAGGGAAACCGCATCCGCTGTTTCGCGCCGGATATCCTTGATGGCAAGCGTATGAAAGCGGGGCGTTGCGACAGATGTCATGGGATGGCCTTCAGTGGCATTTGAAATAGTCGAAGGGTTCGCGACAGGCCTTGCAGCGCCACAGCGCCTTGCAGGATGTCGAGCCGAATTCGGCGAGCCGTTCGGTATCGGTTGAACGGCATTGCGGGCATGCGACGATATCGGCACCGAACAGCGCCCCGCGTCCACCGGCCTTGCCGACGGGTGGCGCGATGCCATAGGCGCGCAGTCGCTCGCGTCCGGCTTCCGTCATCCAGTCGGTGGTCCAGGCAGGCGACAGAACTTCGCGCACCGCAAAGCCCGAATATCCAGCCCGTTCAAGCGCCAGTTCAATCTCTAACTTGATCATATTCATCGCCGGACAACCCGAATAGGTCGGCGTGATCTCGACAATGATGCCCTCGTCGCCTGCCCGCACATCACGCAACACGCCGAGATCGGCAATGGTCAGCACCGGGATTTCGGGATCGGCAACGTCACCGGCGATCCGTCGAATGTCGGCGAGCATTGCGTCAGGTGCGGCCATGCCATCCTCACCAGACCGCGCCGGGAACGGCTCGCTGCATATATTGAAGCTCGGACAGCAGATGGCCGAAATGCTCGCTGTGTTGACCACTGCGACCACCCCTGTGCATCCAGGTCGAAGTGGGGACGGTCAGCTTCGCACGGACGAACACCGACTGGACGGTCGCCAACCATTCCGCACGGATGGTGTCGGGGTCAATGGCCGCGCCTGTCGCAATCACGCTCGCATCCAACTCGTCGGAGCTGAACAATTCGCCCGTAAACGGCCAGAACCGGCTGATGGCCGCCTCGATCCGGCGGCGGGCTTCGGCGGTGGAATCGCCGAGGCGCACGACCCATTCGGCGGAGTGGCGCAGGTGGTACGTCATTTCCTTTTCCGACTTCGCCGCGATGGCTGCAATCGTCGGATCGCTGGATGCCTTCATCGCCCGCCAATAGGGGTCAGCGAAGGCGGCATAGAAAAATTGCCGGATCATCGTCTCGGCAAAATCGCCGTTGGGCTGCTCGACGAGTAGGACATTGCGGTAGGCACTCTCGCGCCGCAGATAGGCGAAATCATCTTCCGAATGGCCCGCCCCTTCAACTTCGCCCGCATATTGATAGAGGCTGCGGGCCTGCCCGATCAGGTCCAGTCCCATATTGCCGAGCGCCATTTCCTCTTCCAGCATTGGCGCATGGCCGACCCATTCCGACAGCCGATGGCCGAGGATCAGCGCGTCATCTGCCCGGCGCAGCAGGAACTGCACCAGGGGTGCATTGGAGGGGGAAATGGAGGTCATCGATGGGTCCCGTTCTGTGCGGTCACTCTGGTCACGTGTCGCCGGAGTGGCGGGTCACATGTGCCCGACTTCGTCCGGGATCTCATAGAACGTCGGATGCCGGTAGATCTTCGACGCGGTCGGCTCGAACATCATGTCCTTGTCCGCCGGATCGGACGCGATGATCGCATTAGAGGGCACGACCCAGATCGACAGACCCTCCCCGCGCCGCGTGTAGAGATCGCGGGCCGCTTGCAGAGCCATGACTGAATCCGCCGCGTGCAATGATCCCACGTGCTTGTGCGACAGCCCGTTGCGCGAGCGAATGAAGACTTCCCAGATCGGACTATTGGGCGTGCTCATGGGGCTATCCTCAGGCTGCGACGGATGCGTTGGCGGATTTGGCGACAAAGGCGAGTGCGGCTTCGCGCACCCAGGCACCTTCGTCATGCGCCTTGCGGCGGGCGGCGAGACGGTCACGATTGCAGGGGCCATTGCCGGCAATGACCTGACGGAATTCGTCCCAGTCGATTTCGCCATAGACCCAGTGGCCGGAGGCCTCGTCATAATGGAGCGAGGCATCCGGGATCGTAAGCCCCAGGAAATGCGCTTGCGGCACAGTCGCGTCGACAAACTTCTGGCGCAGCTCGTCATTGGAAAACCGCTTGATCTTCCAGGTTGTCGATTGGTCGGAGTGCTGGCTTTCGGTATCCGGCGGGCCAAACATCATCAGGCAGGGCCACCACCAGCGATTCAACGCATCCTGCGCCATGGCCTTTTGCTCGTCATTGCCGCGCGACAGCGTCAGCATGATTTCGTAGCCTTGGCGTTGGTGGAAGCTCTCTTCCTTGCAGACACGGATCATGGCACGCGCATAGGGCCCATAAGAGCACCGGCATAACGGAATCTGGTTCATGATGGCTGCGCCATCGACGAGCCAGCCGATGGCGCCTACATCTGCCCATGTCGGGACAGGATAATTGAAGATCGAGGAATACTTGGCCTTGCCAGACAGGAGCTGGTCGATCAGTTCCTCGCGCGAGGTGCCAAGCGTTTCGGCGGCTGCATAGAGATAGAGGCCATGACCGCATTCGTCCTGCACCTTGGCCAGCAGCGCCGCCTTGCGCCGCAACGATGGCGCGCGCGTGATCCAGTTGCCCTCTGGCAGCATTCCGACGATCTCGGAATGGGCATGCTGCGAAATCTGCCGGGTCAAAGTGCGCCGGTAGGCGGCAGGCATCCAGTCATTCGGCTCGATCCGCTCCTCGGCGTCGACGCGTGCCTGAAACCGGGCGCTCAGTTCGGCATCCTCCAGCGAGGCTGAACCCTTGTCCGGATTTGAATTGAGGGCCTGTGTATACATGGGCGCCGCTCCCTGATGATTTGTCTGGAGTATATATCACAGGAATTTCACTTACAAGAAAATTTTGTAACATAATGCGAGACAGCCAATTCCACGGCGATCCGTGTTGAAGCGAGTTTGTATGTTTTGCATGTGTTCGCGGCGGTGAGCTTTTGATATGGTTTCAGCGATCCATCGACACGAAAATGGATGCCGCAGAGAGCTGATTGTGCAATCGACGGGGGAAACGCATGCGTACACTGAAAGCAATTGTGATCGCTTCACTTCTTTTGTTCGCAGGTTCTTGGGCAAAGGCCGCCGACGTCAAGACGGAAGCGACGACCGTTGGCGGCGCGCAGGCCATCCTGCTCACACCGGCCAAGCCGCGCGGCGGGATCGTGCTGCTGGCAGGCGGCGACGGCATGTTCCAGATTGATGCGAACGGGAACACGCAAAACTTCAACTCCCTCGTGCGGACGCGGTATGACTTCGCGGCCTATGGTCTCGCTGTACTGGTGCCGGAGGCCAATGTCGACGTCAAAGCGGCGGTGGATTTCATGCGCAAATTCGGCAAGGTCACGGTTGCCGGAACCAGTCGCGGAACGCAGCGCGCAGCCCGAGGCATTGCAGCAGGGGCCCGGCCTGACCGGCTGGTGCTGACATCCGGATTTCTCTCCAATGCATCGGGTGATCCCGATAATGCGATCAATATCCTTGGGTCACCTTCCGCCCTGCCGCCAACGCTCGTTGTTGCGCATCGGCATGATAGCTGCTTCAAGACGTTGCCTGCAGGCGTTGATCCGTTTCTGGCCTGGGCCGGTGGCAAGGCACGGGTGACGTGGATCGATGGCGGCGATAGCCAAGGTAATGCCTGCGGAGCCAAGGCACATCACGGATTTCTGGGTGTTGAAAGCCAGATGGTCAGCGCTGTTGCCGGATTTGCGAGATAATTGTCAGTTGTAGTTGCCCTGTCAGTCTGTTGAGAGGGCAGCCATTTTACATTTTTTGAAGCAACTATTGCTTCAAAATTATTGGTGATATGCCCGTACACAATTGATGTAATCAATCTTTGCTTTTCCTGTGTCTTTTTTATCTTTACAGGCAATTTTAGCAGCGTCAGGAGCATTTCTAACATCGTCGGGTATTCTAACTGAAGCTTTATCACTTTTGGCCAATACGTCCAGCGTCGAACCTAGCGAAATAACTATTAAGGCTACCGTGAGAATACGCATGATTTTCTCGCCTCTCTTTGTATACGATTTAATATTGACGCAACTAACTAACAATCTAATCTCACCTTAGGGTCAGTTTGACCCTTGTTATTGGATATCGTAATCGAATTCTCTCGGCAATAAAGCCTAAGTGATCTTTAATCGGTCAAAACTAACGATAATATTTTATCTGATGTATGTTGCAATAATGCAACAAAGAAGATTATATTTTAGATTGGTTGTTTGTAGTTCTAGCTACCCTTGCGGGCTGTTCTAATGATTATTGTCAGGCGAGACGTGTTGTATATCCGCTATTAATAATTCAATTCTGCATCTCATTGCCGTCTGCCCTGCCGCCAACGCTCGTTGTCGCCCATCGGCATGACAGCTGCTTCAAGACGTTGCCTGCGGGCGTTGATCCGTTTCTCGCCTGGGCTGGTGGCAAGGCGCGGGTGACGTGGATCTATGGCGGTGACAGCCAGGGCGACGCCTGCGGCGCAAGGGCACATCACGGGTTCCTGGGCGTTGAAAGCCAGATGGTCAGCGCGGTCGCCGGATTTGCGCGCTAACCGTCCGATCTGAACGCCCTGTCAGTCTACTGACAGGGCCTCGATGATGCATTTTTTCGCGCGCGGGATCAGCGATGGGCTCATGCTGAGTTCGGTCAAGCCCATTGCAAGGAATTGGGGGATCAGCTTCGGATTTCCGGCGGCCTCGCCACACATGCCGACCATGATGCCAGCCTTGGCCCCTGCCCGTGCTGTCATCTCGATGGCCGTCATGACGGCGTCGTTGCCGACGTCGTTCAAATTGGCAACGGATGCGTTCAGCCGGTCAGCGGCCATGACATATTGGGTCAGATCATTCGTGCCGATCGAGAAGAAGTCGACCTCGCGCGCCAGTGCGTCAGCGATGAAGACGGCGGCGGGCGTTTCGATCATCACGCCCAGCTGGAAGGTGCCATGGGGCTTGCCCTCGGCGTCCAGATCGCGCCTGCACTCATCGATCAGGGTCCTCGTCAGGTGAACCTCGTCGACAAGTGATACCATCGGCAGCATGACCTTCACGTTGCCGACGACGGCCGCACGCAAGAGCGCCTTCAGTTGCGGTTTGAAGATGTCCGGTCGGTCGAGGCACATGCGGATGCCGCGCCAGCCCAGAAACGGATTTTCCTCATGCGGGAAATGGATGCCGCCGACGGGCTTGTCACCCCCCACATCCAGTGTGCGGACGATCACCGGGTTGGGGTGAAAGCTCTCGGCCAGGGTCCGGTACATCTCGAACTGGGCGTCTTCGGTCGGCAAGGTCTTCTGCCGCATGAACAGAAGCTCGGTGCGGAAGAGGCCAACGCCCATCGCTCCCGATTCCCGCGCCGCCTCGATCTCCTCGAGCGATCCGAGGTTGGCGGCGACTTCGATTACCACGCCGTCCCGATTCCTTGGGATGGTTTCGCGGAAACGCGAGAGATCCTCAAGCTCTGCCTTCGCGCGCGTGAGACGTGCCGCGATATCGGCGCGCAGATCAGCCGTCGGATTGGCAAAGACGCGGCCCTGTTCGCCGTCGAGTGCGAGTTCAGTGGCCTCGGCCAGTTGCTGGACGGCTGAACCGATGCCAACGACGGCGGGAATGCCGTGTGTGCGTGCGATGATGGCGATATGCGAGGTCGCGCCGCCCCTCCCGCAGATGATGCCTGCAATGCGCTTCAAGGGAGCCTGCGCCAGATCGAATGCGCCGATATCATCGGCAACCAGGATTGCTCCTTGCGGCATGGCGCTCAGGTCCATGTCGCGTTTGCCGAGCAGTGCGAGCATGATCTGCCGACCGATCGCCAGCACGTCATCGGCGCGCGCATTGAAATAGACATCGACCATATTGGCGAAAGCGGCGGCGGTTCCGTCGGTCACCACGCGCGCGGCAGTGACGGCGTCATTGCCAAGCCGGATTGTCTCGATCATTTCCGAGATCATCACCTCGTCGCCGACAAGGTCACTGAGGGCGGAAATGATGCCCTGATCTGCGGTCGATAAGGTGCCGGAGGCGAGCGATGCCTGCATGCGCGCCTGAACGGTCGCAATGGCTGCTTTCAGGCGCAGGATTTCCGGTTCGATGTCTGCTGCGCCAAGACTGCGGGCGGGATAATCGAGGCTTGGCGGGAAATAGGCAAAGACGGGTCCGAGCGCCAATCCGTCGCTGGCGGCAATGCCTTTCAGTCCATCAGACGAGGCGATTTCAGGTGCCGCGATTGGCTCGGGACGTGCCGCAACGGGTTCATTTGCATCAGCGTGACCGGTGTCCGTGTCGAGGCCGGCATCTGGATTTTCGAGGAAGCTGATCAGGGCTTCCATGGCCGCCGCTTCATCGCTGCCGGTGGCGCGCAGGGTGACAGTCTGGTTCTCCTTGACGGCCAGCAGCATGAGCTTGACCGCGCTTTTCGCGCTGATCGCCCTGTCGCCGCTGACCAATTCGATGTTTGAATCGAATTGCTTGGCCAGTTTGACAAATTGCGTCGCCGGGCGCGCGTGCAGACCTTCACGGACCCGCACGATGGTCATGTGTTCCATGGCAAATCCTCTTCGGACGTCGGACTGTCAAGCGATGATCGTGACGGTAGTCCCGGTCACAAGTGCGGCGCTGAGGACATCGCCTTCAACGGCTGTGGCACAGATCTCGCCGGGTCGGTCGGTCGTCATCGCGCCATTGAAATTGACGACGACATGGCCGATTTCACGCACCTTGGCCCAGGCTTTCTCACCGACGGCTGTTATGAAGGCTTGCAAGGGACCGATTTCGATCCTCGATCCCGGCACCGGATCGACATCTGGGGACAAGGCTGACCGTCTATGCAGAACAGAGACCTCCGCGAGCTCCGGCGGAGCGCCTGTCTCGAAAAAGATCACAACGCCGCCCTCGGCGAGATCGGCGACATCAGGGCCAACGGCTGTGATTTCGGTCTTCCAGATAATCGACATGGGTCCCTCGTGACCGGTGATGGCTTACCGGTGTATCGGCTCGAAAAGTCAGGACCGGGCGACTTGCCTGAACACATCGCCCGGTCCGATATCATCTCAGAAGACGATCAGGCTGACGACCCAGGCGATAGCCACCGAAATCGGTCCCATAATTTGTCGGGACAGCAGCACGGCGGGAACACCTATTTCGATGGTTTTGGGCTTGGCCTCACCGAGCGCCAGTCCAACCGGCACGAAGTCGCAGCCGACTTGCGTGTTGTAGGCAAAGAGCGCCGGCAAGGCCATGGCAGGAGCAATGGTGCCATTTGCGATTTGCGGTCCGATGATCGCGACGCCGATGACCTGCGCGATGACGGCACCTGGTCCCAGGATTGGCGACAGGAATGGCAAGCCGCAGATCGCCGAAATCACGATGAGGCCGACGATATTATTTGCCAGAGGTCCCATCGGCTTGGCGAGCACGTCGCCGATGCCGGTGTAGAGGATCAGGCCGATGAGCATCGTCACGAAGGCCATGAACGGCAGCACGTTGCGGACGACCTGATCGATTGTCCGGCGACCGGCATTGAAGAAGATGCCGACGACCCGGCCCATGACGCGTCCGATGCCTGAGATCAGACCAATGAAACCACCCTCGTCCTGCTGCATCGGAGTTGCCTTTGGAGTTGTTGTTGTTGAGGAGGCAGTTGCACCGCCAGCTTTGGTGACTGCCTCTGATCCGTCCGCCATGACAATATCTTCTGGCTTCACGCCCGAAACATAGATGTCCTCGGTGATGAATTGCGCCAGTGGACCGGACTGGCCAACGGGCGTGAGATTGACGGTCGGAATGCGCTTGCGGGGATAAACTCCGCACCGCGCTGTACCGCCGCAATCGACAACGACAACGGCCATTTCGCTCTCAAGCGGTGGTGCACGGAAACCATCAACGGCTTCGGCACCGGTCAGGTCGGCAATGCGTTGCGCGACGGGATGGATGCCGCCACCCGTGACCGAGACGACCTTGTTGCGCTGCTCGGTCGGCTCGATGACGAGCGGACCGCCCCAGCCACCTTTGCCCTGGCTGATCTTGACTGCCTTGAAGGATGACATGATCTCGATCTCCCCCTTCAGAGTTCAACGCCCTGGCGGCTGGCCAGGATAGCGGTGATACGTTCAGTGACGATACCCTTGAAGAGGATCACGACGAGGCCGACAATGGCGTACCAGATGGCGACCTGAACGTGGAAGCCATGAGCAACCTTGCCCTTCTGTTCCAGTTCGAGCAGAGCGACCAGCACGCCGCCCCAGACGAAATATTCACCGGGATTGATGTGCGGGAACAGGCCGAGCGGCGGATGCACATAGGACACAGCCGCGTCATAAAAGGCGGGCTTGTGCTTTTCTTCCAGGAACGAGCCGAAAGTGTAGGCCATCGGATTGGTCAGGAAGAACACGGCCAGCAACGGCAGCAGTGTATATCGTGTCAGCGCGATCTTGCCTGCGCCGCGCGCCAGACCATGCACCCGCTCTTCGCCGACGAGCGCCGTTACCGCATAGAACGCAGTCATCAGCACGATCAGCGTCGGGATGATGCCGGTCACAAAGCCCGTGAAGACCTCGCCACCTTTCTGGAAGATGCCGATGAAATAGACGCCAGCCTGGGCGAGCCAGCCGAGCTGGGTTTCCTTGGGCAGGGTTGCGAGCTTGGCCTTGTAATCATCGATCTGGGCAGCAGACGGCGCATCGGCCACCAGCGTCAGATAATGATTGGCGGTATCCTTGAGGCTACCGGTTCCGTGCATCGCGGCATCTGCGACATAACTGCCTGCCAGCCTGAGGTGCTCAGGTCCGGTATCGGCAAACTGTGCCGCCATTGAAATGAGTGACATAGGTTCCTCCTGTCTTTTTTTGCCTAAAGTCCCAGTCGACGCTGATGCGGATCGCCCGAATGACCGGGACATGTCATCACGCGCCTTTACGGCGGTTCGCATCTGGTTGCTGACACCAACGGGGTGTCTGCCCAGCTGCAAACGTCAGGTCTCGCGTCGGAGGTGCAGAGACCACCGGCACGTCACGTTTTCCGTCAGATGACGGCCATTGAAAGGTTTGCAGAGCTGCGCTCCGTTGACGGCTGGTCTGATCGAGACCCCATTGATTCGGCCTTGCGGAGGCGTACGCCGTCGATTTGCTCGATGGCCTTGGCGACGGCCAATCCCAGTGATTTCGCCGACTTGCCGACTGAGCCGTCTGCGAACGCGGCTGACTTGGCGCGCAGTTCATCCAGTGTCAGACCGTCGAATTCGCGCAGGGGCTGGAATTTCGCAAAGACGGATCGGCCGGACATCACGGCGATACGGTCAACGATCAGCTGGTCAGAGACAACAACGAGGGCGATCGTGCCCTTGGCGAATCGACCGCGCATGAAGCCTGTGCCGACGAAACCTGTCTGGAACCGTTGTTCGATATCGCCGAGCGCTTGGCGATAATGTCGCATCTGCATCCAGACGCCGACGGACTGCAGCGCCCAGACGATCACCAGCAACAACACCGCAATCTGCCAAGTGGCCATGAAACACCCTCCCCTGTTCGCGGTCGCCGATTGTGTCCCGGTCGTTCCCGCTGGCCTCTATCAACCATGACAACAATTGGAACACTTGTCTTTCACATAGTCAATATGTAACGATCGAGTAATCCGCATTTGACTCAAAATTGGCCGTTTTCTCTTGTTTTTGTTGAATTAATTCGTGCCTCGCATTTCGTGTGCACCGATTTTTGACCTGCCGTGGCTGATTTTTAATGTGAACATGTTGATTGACAGAATAACAAAAGTACATTATCCGCTAACCCCAACAGGAGGATATAACAAGCACCATCGACCGATGCGGAATTGGGTGCGGGCGTGTTCGCCAGCAGGCCTCGGTGGAAAAGAAACGGGTTGGGAGGACAGGATGGCTGGTATTGTAAAAGTTGGTTTCGCGGCAGAATTGGCAGCTTATGAGGCGGCACATGGTCCGGTGACTGTGGGCCTTGCCGGTGCTGGCCAGATGGGAACCGACATCGTCGTCCAGATCGAACTCATGCCCGGCATCCGGCTCGGCTGCTTGTCCGAAGTGCACGAGCAGCGCACGATCGCCGCCCTTGAGATGTCCGGGCGTGATCGCAGCGGCTGGGTGCAGGCGAATACGGCAGTGGCTGTCGATGCTGCGATTGAGCAGGGTAAGGTGGCTGTGACCGGCGACTACAAGGCGCTGTGTTCTGCGGCCCATATCGACGTCGTCATCGACGCCACCGGTAACCCCAATATAGGCACGCTGATCGCGCTTGAAGCCATGAAGCATGGCAAGCACGTCGTGATGCTGAACGTCGAGGCCGACGTTACCATCGGGCGGTTCCTGCGCGAGGAAGCCCGCAAGGCCGGTGTCATCTATACGGGTGCAGCCGGTGACGAACCAGCCGCCACCCTTGAAATCATTGGATTCGCGCAATCGCTCGGCTTCGAGATTGTCGCTGCTGGCAAGGGCAAGAACAATCCGCTCAAGTTTGACGCCACGCCCGACGAATATGCAGAAGAGGCCCACCGTCGCAACATGAACGCCCGGATGCTGGTCGAATTTGTCGACGGCTCCAAGACGATGATCGAAATGACGGCGGTCGCCAATGCGACAGGTCTCGCGCCCGACATTCCGGGCATGCATGGACCGGCAGCGACTCGGGATGAACTGGCGCAGGTTCTGTGCACGAAGGCGGACGGCGGCGTGCTGAACAAGTCAGGCGTCGTCGATTATTCTATCGGCAAGGGCGTCGCTCCCGGCGTCTTCTGCGTGGTGAAGCCGCGTCATGACCGGGTGACCGAACGCATGACCGATCTGAAGGTCGGTCCTGGCCCCTGCTACACGATTTTCCGCCCCTATCACCTGACAAGCCTTGAAGTGCCGTTGTCCGCCATTCGGGCCGTTGCCAAGAAGCAGCCGGACATGGAGCCGATTGATCGCCCGGTCGCGGAATGCATCTCGGTCGCCAAGCGGGATCTGACGCCCGGACAGGTGCTTGGCCGGATCGGCGAATACGATTATCGCGGCTTTGCCATGACCTGGAGCGAGGCGCGCGACGCGCGCGGCATTCCACTGGGTCTGGCAGAACGGGCGACAGTCATCAAGCCGATCAAGGCGGGTGAGAAATTGACTTATGACAACTGCCGTCCCGATGACTCGCTTCTGGTGACGCAGATACGTCAGCGACTGGATCAATCAGACGCCGTGTTCGTCGTCTGATTCAAGATTTGGCGGTTTCAAGGTGACAGGTTTCGAAGCGGCCAGGCCACGAGACGGTGGCTTGCGCAGCGCAGGAGACGTGCGCCCAGAAAACAGCCTGAAACCGACGCGCCTATAACAGAGGGATCATCGCCATGGCGAGCAATGCCTTACCCAAGGACGCACGCGCAGTGCCCAATCGGCCCGCAATTTACGACGAGTTGGGTGTTCCCGCTCTTGCCGACGCCTTCCGCAAGATGCAGCTCATCCGCCGCTTCGAGGAAAGCGCCGAGGAGAGTTACATGCGCGGCCTCATCCACGGGACGATGCATCTGTCCATCGGACAGGAAGCCACGGCGGTCGGTATCTGTTCGGCACTCGCCGAGACCGATTACATCACCTCGACGCATCGCGGACATGGTCACTGCATTGGCAAGGGCGGCGACGTGAAGCGCATGTTCGCCGAGTTTTTCGGCAAGGAAGATGGCTATTGCCACGGTCGCGGTGGCTCGATGCATATCGCAGATCCGACCATGGGCAATCTTGGTGCAAACGGGATCGTCGGCGGCGGCATTCCGATCGCGGTTGGTGCCGCGCTCGCCTCCAAACGGCTTGGCAACGGGCGTGTCGCCGTCTCGTTTTTTGGGGATGGTGCCAACAATGAAGGGGCCTTCCACGAGGCACTGAACATGGCGTCGGTCTGGACGCTGCCCGTGGTTTTCGTGTGCGAAAACAATCAGTACGGCATGTCGACGTCGACGGAACGCTCAACCGCCGTCAAAAATGTCGCTGATCGTGCCGTCGCCTATGACATGCCAGGTGTCATCGTTGACGGTAACAAGTTTGCTGCCGTTGCGACCGCTGCTCGCGAAGCTGTCGCCCGGGCGCGGTCCGGCGGTGGACCGACCTTGATCGAATGCAAGACCTACCGGACGCGCGGTCATTCCCGCTCGGATCGCAATCGCTATCGGACCAAGGAAGAAATCGAAAGCTGGATTGAACGGGATCCGATCCTGGCACTGGAAAATGATCTGATCACCTATGATTTGCTGTCGCAGGCGGAAATCGACGAGATCCGGGCCGACGTCGAGACGGAAATCACCGAAGCGCTCGCATTTGCCGCCGCCTCGCCGTCGCCAGCTGTCAGTTCCCTCACGCGCCACGTCTACACGACGGTTTGAGAGGCTAGTCATGGACCAGATCGTGCGTGAACTGAGTTTTGCCCAGGCCATTCAGGAAGCCCTGTCGATCGCAATGGAGCGCGACCCCCGCGTGTTCCTCATGGGCGAAGACATCGGCGTTTATGGCGGCGCCTTCCAGGTCACCGGCGACCTCGTGCATCGCTTTGGCGAAGATCGCGTCATGGATACGCCGATTTCCGAACTCGGCGGCGCTGGCGTTGCTGTGGGGGCCGCGCTCGGCGGCATGTTGCCGGTCTATGAATTCCAGTTCTCCGACTTTGCCACGCTCGCCATGGAGCAGATCGTCAATCAGGCGGCTAAACTGCGCTACATGCTCGGCGGCAGCGTTTCCGTGCCGCTTGTGATGCGCCTGCCCTGCGGATCGGGGACTGGTGCAGCGGCCCAGCACAGCCAGAGCCTTGAGGCCTGGTTCGCGCATGTGCCCGGATTGAAAGTTGTTCAACCCTCCAGTCCACATGACGCCAAGGGCCTGCTGCTCGCCGCGATTGCCGACCCTGATCCGGTAATCATCTTTGAGCACAAGCTGCTTTACAAGACCAGGGGCGCTGTGCCGGAAGGTCATTACACCGTGCCGCTCGACAAGGCCGAGACGAAGCGTGTCGGCAAGGACGGAACGATTGTCGCGACCGCGATCATGGTAGTCAAGGCACTGGAAGCGGCGGCTGAACTGGCAAAGGAAGGCATCGATCTGGAGGTCATCGACCTGCGCTCGCTGCGCCCGATTGACGTGCCCGCCATTGTCGCCAGCGTGACAAAAACCCACCGGCTGATGTGCGTCTATGAAGGCGTCAAGTCGCTCGGGATTGGCGCTGAAATCTCGGCAGCGATTGCCGAGAGTGATGCGTTCGATTTCCTTGATGCACCGATCATCCGGCTGGGCGGGGCTGAAGTTCCCATTCCGTACAACCCGGAACTGGAAAAAGCAGCCGTGCCGCAGGTTGCCGATATTGTCGCTGCCGGGCGGCGATTGGTCAGGGGGCGCTGATGGCAACCGACGTCATTCTGCCGCGCGTCGACATGGACATGACGACGGGTCGGGTATCGCACTGGTTCGTCAAGGCCGGTGAGCGCATCGAAAAGGGCGCGCCCCTGTTCGAGATCGAGACAGACAAGGCCGCGATGGAAATCGATGCGCCAGCCTCTGGCCGCGTGCAGATCATCGTCACTGTCGGAACACAGGTGCCGGTCGGCAGCACGGTCGGCTGGATTTTGGCCGATGGCGAAGGCGAGGTCACGGCCATCGCTTCGGACGCGCTGCCGGACGTGGCAGAAGACGGCGTACCGGGTTCCGTCGATGCTGTTGAGGCGCCCCTGCCTGCGTCTGACGCAGCCCCCGAAAGCGGCCAGATCCGGGCGACACCGCTCAGTCGCCGTCTCGCGGCGACGCATGGTCTGGACCTCGCCGATATCCCCGGAACCGGCCCGAATGGCCGCGTGCAGGCTGCCGATGTCGAGGTATTGATCGGGAAATCGACTGCAAATCCAATGGATTCGGATAACATCTTGAACAGCGCATGGCTGCGTCAGGGGGCTGGTGCAAGCGCTGGTGATCCGATCATCCTTATTCACGGCTTCGGGTCCGACCTCGGGGGATGGCGACCATTCGTGCAGGGCGTCACGACGGATCGGGCGATTTACGCCGTCGATCTGCCGGGACATGGCGGTTCGTCTCTGGGGGCCTCAAGAACCGTTTCCGATATGGCGAACCGGGTCGTGGAGTCGCTTTTGGGCGCCGGAATCAAGGGCGGTCATCTCGTCGGGCATTCGCTTGGCGGGGCGGTGGCGACGATGGTGGCGGCTGATTCCCGGATCGCCGCGCGGTCACTGATGCTGATTGCGCCGGGCGGGCTTGGTCCCGACATCAACGCCGGATTCGTGAATGGTTTTGCAGCGGCAGAACACGAGGACAGCATAGCCGCCTGGATGCTTGAACTCGTCTTTGACGGCGCAATCATGACGCCTGCACTGATCAAGGCGACAGTCAAGGCTCGTGCCGCCGCCGCCAGTCACGAGACATTGTCGGTGCTTGCCAGAAGCCTGTTCCCTGATGGCACGCAAGCCACCAATGTCTCGGATCTCTTGCGGAAACTGACCCTTCCAACGCGGGCCGTATTCGGGCGCCTTGACCGGATTGTGCCCGTCGCGCACGCGAGCCGACTGGGTGGTATGGTCGCAGTGCATGTGTTCGATGACGTCGGCCATCTTCCCCACTATGAGAAGCGGGACGAGGTCGCGACCCTGCTCCTGCAACACATTCGCTCTGCGGGCTAAATGCTGATATATTGATCATATGGATTTTGTTTGCTGCGGGGTGGTCATGTAGACCTTTGGTGTGCGCGCCATCGAAATGTTTGTGCAGACATCGAAATTCAGCAAGAGGCCGATTGGTTAGATGTCAGGTTCATGGTTAGAACCTCTGCGCTTCGTGGCTTCGTTGAACGTGAGTCCTGAAGCGTCTCGCCAAACTGATGCAGGTCGCACCATGTCCATCACCAACCAACTGAACGCGCTGCCAACACCGTCGCTTGTGCTCGATGAAGGCCGGATGCTGGCCAACATAGCGCGGTTGCGGGATCGGATGACAGCCCTGGGCGTTACGCTGCGCCCGCATCTGAAGACGGTGAAGTCGATCGACGCATCGCGGCGCGTGCTGGCAGGTGGAACTGGTCCGGCCACCGTATCGACGCTGCGCGAAGCAGAGGTGTTCTTTGAAGCAGGCGTGCGGGACATACTCTATGCCGTCGGCATAGCCCCGCAAAAACTGCGTCAAGTTGTCGCACTGAGGGCGGCTGGATGCGATTTGGCGGTGCTGCTTGATACACTTGAGCAGGCTGAAGCGGTGATCGCGGCGTCTCGCGATGCCGGATTTCCCATGCCGGCGCTGATCGAGATCGACTGCGATGGCCACAGAAGCGGCCTGAACCCGAATGACCCACAGCTGATCGCGATTGGCGCGTGTCTGGACCAGATACCGGGTTGTCTCAAGGGCGTTCTGACGCACGCGGGCGAAAGCTATGGTGCCGTGGGTCAAATTGCGCAGGCGGCCTTCGCCGAGCAGGAACGCAGCGCGGCTGTTCAGGCTGCGGCAATGCTGCGCGGCGCTGGCCTGTCCTGTTCTGTTGTCAGCGTGGGGTCGACACCCACAGCTCATGCCGCAAGAAACCTGGACGGTGTCACAGAAGTGCGTGCCGGGGTCTACGTCTTTTTCGATCTCGTGATGGCCGGTATCGGCGTCTGCTCGACCGATGACATTGCACTTTCGGTGCTGACGACCGTCATTGGCCATCAGCGCTCGCGCGGCTGGATCCTGATCGACGCTGGATGGATGGCGCTGTCGCGGGATCATGGAACCGCGCGACAGACGGTCAACCAGGGCTATGGCATCGTCTGCGATATCGATGGTCGCATCCTGCCTGATCTGATCGTGACGGCCACCAATCAGGAGCATGGCGTGATTGCAGTTCGTCAGGGTTTCAGCGCCGCACTCCCGGACCTGCCCGTTGGCACGCGCCTTCGGATTTTACCCATACATGCCTGCGCGACCGCCAGCCAGTTTGACGCCTATAACGTGATTTCCGAAGTTGCCGGTCAACCAATCGTGCTTTGGCCCCGTTTTCGGGGCTGGTGAGGTGCTTTCTGTTACCGCGACATCACGAGGTTCGGGAGCCAGGTTGTCAGTGGTGGCCAGAGGGTAATCATGGCCAGCACAGTCAAAAGCGGAACGAGCCAGGGCAAGACGGCGCGCGACATCGTCTCGAACGAAATCTCCGCGATTCGCGATGTGATGAAGAGCACGACGCCAATTGGCGGATGGATCGTGCCGAGGATCAGGTTGAAGATCATCATGATGCCGAATTGTTCGGCGGGAATGCCGAAACTATGTGCGGCTGGCACCAGGATCGGGATCAGGATCAACAGTGCGGCCAGGGTTTCCATGAAGAACCCGACCACCAGCAGCAATGCGTTGCACACGAGCAGGAACAGCAGGGGGCTGGCTATCGAGGCAACCATGGCGGGCGCGACCGTTTGCGGGATGCGCGACAGCGACATGCACCAGCCCAAGGCTCCTGCAGCCATCACGAGCACCGCCACGATTCCGACGGTTTCGACCGTCTCGATGGCCACACGAACAAGATCTTGCGGCTTCAGCGTGCGATAGACGACAAGTCCGAGGAACAGCGCGTAGGTGGAGGCGACGGCAGCGGCTTCCGTTGGCGTGAACAGGCCGCTGAACATGCCAGATAGCAGGATCACCGGCGTCAGCAAGGCCCAGATGCCATCGCGAAAGGCAAGCCAGAGTTCGTACCAACCGGCAAACGGCTTGGCCTTGAAGCCCTGCTTCTTGCCGATGACCGCGACCATGACCATGAGCGATGCCGCCATCAGCAGGCCGGGAATGCAGCCGGCCAGAAACAGGCGACCGACCGATACATCCGACGTGACGCCGTAAATCACGATCGGCAGGCTCGGCGGCACGATCGCGCCTATGGTGGCTGCGGCAGCCGTGATCGAGGCGGCGGTTTCGGGGCGATAGCCTGCCTGACGCATGGCGCGGATTTCAACGGCCCCGGTTCCGGCTGCATCGGCAACGGCTGAACCCGCCATGCCTGCAAAGATGAGGCTCGACAGGATGCTGGCGTGCGCATAGCCGCCACGCAATGATCCCATCAGCGCAGTCGCAAACCGGACGATGCGATTGGTAATCTTGGCGGCGCTCAAAAGGTTACCCATGAGGATGAACAGGGGTGCGGCGACAATCGGAAAGGAATTCATCGCCTGCGTCATCTTCTGCGGCACAATCGATGGCGACAGGCCGGACAGCGTGACAAAGGCCAAGGCCGCAAGTCCCATTGCCACGAACAGCGGCACGCCGGAGAGCACCGCCAACAGCCAGACAAGCCCGATTTCAATCATCAGGTTGGTCATGGTGCGTCCCGCTCGAAGGGTACACGGGTCTCCGCGCGCTTTGCGAAGATCACGTCCCGGATGGCCTGCGCAGCTGTCACGATGCCGACGGGAACGAGTGGTGCGTATAGCCAGCCGAAGGAAATCGGCAGCGACGTCGCCTCCAGCTCGCGGTTCTTGATGACGAGCACGACGCCAAACCAGGCAATTGCAACTCCGAGGCCCGCAGTCAGCAACTGGATTGCCCGTTCGGCCAGGAGCCAGAGCGTTGGTGGCAACAAGTTCTGGAAGAAGCGGACGCGGACATGCCCCCGCGCTCGGCTTGCCAGAATCCATCCGGTACCGGCGAGCCAGACCATGATCATGCGGGCGGCTTCATCGGTCCAGATCAGCGGATTGCCGAGCCCGCGCGTGACCACACCGGCAAGCACGGTGACGAGCAGGCAGCCAAGCAAAAGGCACCCGAATGCTTTGACTGCCTGATCAAATAGCCGCACGCGTCACCTCAGGCACTGGCCACCTTGTCCCAGAGGCCCTTGCCCCATTTGCCCTCGAATTTGGCGGGCAGACTATCAAGCACAGGCTTGCGGAAACTGTCCCGATCCGGCTCGATCACCGTCATCCCGTTGGTCTTGAAGGTATCGGCCAGCGTCTTTTCCTGGCTGACAATCGCCTGATCCTGCACTTCGCTGTGCTGGGCGAGCGAGGCTTTCAGGATGTCGCGGTTTTTCGGGCTGATCGATTGCCAGATCTTTTCATTGATCACGATGAGGCGCGGTGTCAGGATGTGGG
Source organism: uncultured Hyphomicrobiales bacterium (assembly GCA_903930435.1). GTDB lineage: Bacteria > Pseudomonadota > Alphaproteobacteria > Rhizobiales > Ancalomicrobiaceae > CAIYYN01. The sequence continues at coordinate 190,728 of CAIYYN010000029.1, forward strand.
CTGTGAGGATCAGGAACTTCTGCACCTCGAAGAATTTGGCGGACTGGATGGTCGGGAGCGGATTTTCCTCGCCATCAACGGCCCCCTGGCTCAGTGCCAGATACAATTCACCGAAATTGAGCGGCGTCGGACGTGCATCCCAGGCCTCTGCCATCGCGCGATAAGTATCGACTTCGGGGATTCTGAGCTTGAAGCCCTTCATGTCCCCGACTGTATGAACTGCCCGCGAGCCGGACGTGACGTGCCGGGTACCATAATAGGTCGAGCCAATCACCCGCATCTCGCGCTTGGCAACGAGTTGGGCGTTCATGTCATCCATGAGCGGGGAAGCGAGCGCCCGGCGCATGTGTGCGGGATCTTTCCAGATGTAAGGCGCTTCGAGGATCGAAAATGGCGCGACGAACTGGCCGAATTGGGCTGCGCCTTCATCCACCATCTGGATCGCGCCCGAGGATGTCGCCTCGATCACGTCGCGTGAGCTGCCGAGCTGTCCGCTTGGAAACGTCTGGATCTCCAGTTCACCACCGGTCTTTACGCGGACGTCGGCAGCGACCTTCTCCATCATCGCGACGCCCGGATGGCTGGCGGTCAACACGGTGGCCCAACGCAGGACCGTTCCGGCGCGCGCAGGCTTCAGCCCGGCTCCAATCAGGGCCGCTCCGCCAGCTGTTGCCATGACCTGGCGACGTGTCAGCTTGTTGGTCATCATTGCACCCTCCACTCCCTGTTTAGCGCCTTCTTCGGGGCGCTATTATTCGAAATCCCAGCGTGTCATGACGCCAATCATGGCCCCGCCTACGCAAATGTGCAATTCCAATTTTATACAATTCAAGGGTATGTCTTTCGGTCGTGTTCTACTCGACGATTGTCGACCGATAAGGTCACATTAGTCGACCTTGTCCACGTCAAAGATGTGACCAGTCAACCAGGCGGGCCAATCGCGTTCAAAGAACGACTTGCTGCTTTCATCAAATGTCCGGTTTGGCCGCGTGGTGATTTGGAACCCGTCTCGATCAAGCCGCACGACGATTTGCTCGCTACGATCTTGGGGACGCTCCTTGCGGAAGCGGAAATCCTCGAGTGGTCCCGATGCGCTTTGCGGCAAGGACTCGCCGAGCGGATCACAGATCGCGCGTGCGCCCCGACTGCCGCCGCCCTGTCTAATGTAAAAGTCCAGCGCGGACAGCACCGCTTCGGAGGCCAGCGCCATATGCCGCCATTGCAACGCGCGTCCCGCCTCTGCGTCGCGTCCATAGGAAATGCCGGACTGACGAAGCTCGGCATTCAGCTTTCGAGCCTCGGCAAGCGCCTTGCTGACGTTTTCGGGGGAACAGATCAGCCCGGCATTGTCGCTCATGCGTGCTTGAACATCAGCGCGGATCGACTTGATCGTGTGAGGACTTTCCGGGTTGAGGGTGGCCACAAGCTCGCTGATGGCCAAGTTTGCCATCAAACTGATATCCTGACTGGATACTATGCTGGCAAAGCCACTTGCCGCCACATGTTCCGCGACGCGGGTGCCGAATACCTGACCGGCATTCAGCGCCGCGCCGCCGGGTCGGGTCACGCCATGGGTGCCGGCTGCTTCGCCGACTGCGTAGCAGCCTTTCAGCGTGCTGCGACCCCAGCGGTCGACGAGGATGCCGCCGTTCATGTGCTGGTTATTGACCGCGAACTCCAGCGGCTCCCTGGCGATGTCGATCTTGTAGCGGTGGTAGAGTTCGATCGACAGCGGGTTCATATGCTTCAATCGGTCGATTGGCAGCATCTGATTGGCTCCGGCACTGCCGAGATATTTGCGAACGTCATCGTCGAGGCGGTCGAGTGAAAATGGCTGGTCGCCGGGCACTGGCAAGGGATTGCGCAGGAAATCCATGAATACGCGCCGTCCCCGCGCGCTTTCGCGGTAGATGGCGAGATCGACGAGGCTGGAGCCGAAGTCCAGCATGCGCGTTGCATGGAACGGCCATTGATAGCCCTTGCGGAACACGTTCGAGGCCATCTCCTGCGTGGTCCGATAGATCTCGCCGAGAAAATGGTGCTCATTGCCGCCCGCATCGACCGAGTAGATATGCGGCATGGCCTGAACGTAAGTCCCTGACAGGTTCCAGGGAAACCCCTCGCGGCGCGTGCCGATGCCGAACTGGCTTTCAGTGAGATTGACGAGATCGATCCCGGCTTCGAGCGCCAGTCCGAGCGAGCCGAAGCAGCCGTTGGGGTAGACACTATCGCGATAAAGTTCCCCGGGCCCACCTGCGGCCAGCACCAGCGCCGAACAGGCAAAGAGCGCGAGCCCAAGCGGATTTTGCGCGGATCGATCATGTGCGCGCATGGTAACGACGCCGGTGACGTGGCGATGTTCGCCCTCGCCTGCCCAGAGTATGCGCAGCGCTGTCGTCTGGTTGAAGAACGGAATGCCCAACAGGATGGCTTCGCGTGCGAGCACCTGAACCATGAGCCGCGACGTGCGTGGCCCGCAGCTGGTCGCTCGCCCGACCTCGTCGTGATCGGTCTGATAGCGCAGCGTTCCACCTAGGCCGTCCTGTGGCAGCGGCAGACCCAAATACTGCAGCGAGGCCATCATGCGCGATGATCCGACCGCCTCGATATAGGCGATATCCTCGTCCATGGCGCCGCCAGCGCGAATGGTGCGCGCCATCGCCTTGAAATTATCCCCCTGATCGGCTGTGTTGGCGGTGTGAAGGGTCTGCTTGTCCGAACCCGAACAGGCCGATGTTCCGCCCCAGGCGCTCTGGCTGATGATTGCGACGGCAACAGAGCGCCGCTTCATTTCGACCGCCGCCCGCAAGCCTGCCGCGCCTGACCCCACAATCACGCAGCCTGCCCGATAGACCGGAACGACTGTGCCGCCCAGTTCAATGTTTTCGTTCGACGTCAGCTCTGGTCCGAGCCTCGGCATGTCGACGTCGGTCAGTGCATCGAGGATCTCTTGCGGAATTTCAGCGGTCATGACGCCTGTCCTTGGGGTACGGGCAACTCAGGTGAGCGGGATATCAACCCAGCGCTTGAGGCGGGCGGAGTCCATGCAGGCGTCCACGATCTGGCAGATATGATGGCCAGTTTCGAACGTCGGCCACATCGGGCGTCCCGAGACAATCGAGCGGATGACTTCGGCGGCTTCGATGATCTTGCTTTCGTTGTAGCCGAGCGAAAAATTCGGCAGGGGCAGGAAGGCGCGATAGGTCTCGCTTTCCGGGCCAACGTCGATCTCGCGGAATCCTCGACGGCCAATGCCATCGGCACCGGAGTAAAAGCGCAGCCGATTGATCTCGTCATAGGTATAGGCGAGGCTGCCTTTGGTGCCGTAGATCTCATAGGTTTGCATGAACTTGCGACCGGTGGCGACGCGGCTGAAATCGACGATGCCGCTCGCCCCATTCTCGAAGCGACAGATCAGATTGGTCGCATCGGGGTTGGTGATGTCGGCCCACTCTTCGTGGCCCGTCAGCTCCACGTTTTCCCCGTAACCGATACCGCTCACCACGGGACGGCGGGGCGTCGTGATGATATTGTCGGCAACGAGCGAACTGACGCGTCCAACCAGAAACGCCATGAAGCTGAAGATGTGCGAGCCGGTATCGCCGACGATGCCGGTTGGTGCCAGATTTCCGTCAGCTCGCCACATGAAGGGGGCATTCGGATCACCAAACACGTCGACATGCTGGCAACCGCGAAACATCTTGATCTCGCCGATTTCACCCGCGTCGATGATCTCCTTGGCGAGGTCATGCACAGGATTGCGCGGGAAGGCGTGGCCGACGCGCGTGATCAGGTTCTTGTCGCGGGCGATATCGGCGAGTTCGCGGGCCTCTGCCGCCGTATTGGCAAGCGGCTTTTCGCAAAACACGTGCTTGCCCGCCAGTAGCGCCGCCTTGGCGACGACATAATGCAGGCTATCGGGCAGGCAGATGTCGATCAGGTCAATCTCGGGATCAGCGACCGCCGCCTGCCAGTCGAGCAAGATCTTTGCATCGGGAAAAAGTGGCGCGAGTTCGCTCGCGGCCTTCGCATTGGAGACGACGAGGGTCGCGACCCGCGCGGTTCCGTTCGAGGTGCCGAAGAAATGCGGAAATGTCTGGTAGGCCATGGAGTGGACCTTGCCCATCCAGCCCGCCGCCCCGAGGACGGCAACTCTGATCTCTCTCATGGGGATGCCCTTCCTCAGGTGAATTGGGTTTCAGGCGGACGGAAGCTTGAGGTCGTAGACGAAAATTCCAGCAAGGCCGCCCTCGGCGGCAGCAACGATCTTTGCGCCGGTCTTCTGGTGATCTGGATCGGCGAGATAGGTGTCACGCGCAGCCTCATCCACGAAATCGACAATGAACCCATCGCTGAAGCCCTTGTCCATGCCCGTTTCCGGGCTGACATTTTCGCCTTCGTAGACGGCGATGATCCCCGGCATCGTGCGTTTCAGGTCGGCTATCTCCTGATAGATGCTTAGCTTGGTGGCATTGCCGACGTCGGCGCGAAACCGGATGAAGACACAGTGGCGGATCATGTCAGCGTACGTCCTTGCGGGCTCGTGGGCGGGTGTCGTTGCGTTCGTGGGTGAAAATGGCGGCAGGCAGCGCCGGTCGCCCGAGGATCAGGTCAGATGCCTTTTCGCCGACCATGATGGTCGGCGCATTCGTGTTGCAGGAGGGAACGCGCGGCATGACGGAGGAGTCACAGACCCGCAAGCCCTCTAGTCCATGCACCCGAAGACTGAGATCGACCACCGCATCAGCATCAATGCCCATCTTGCAAGTGCCAACCGGGTGATGGTCGGTCTTGGCATTGGCGCAGCCGTAGTCGAACAGCTCGTCGTCGCTCATGACGCTTGGTCCGGGCAGACGCTCGGCCTGCACATAGGGCTTGAGCGCTGCCTGCTGCATGATCTCGCGGGCGATCTTCAACCCCTCCAGTGACATCGTCCGGTCGTGCGGATCGGACCAGTAGTTCGGATCAATGAGCGGCGCGGCTGCCGGATCGGCTGACGCGAGCCGCACGGTTCCGCGAGACCTTGGATGCAGGTAGGCGGAATTGAGCGTGACGCCAGCGTTCTTCAGCTTGGCGACGCCAGCCTCGATCCCCGAACCGAGGCCCAGATGAAACTGGATGTCCGGCGAGCGTGCATCCGGGTCCGCATACCAGAAACCACCCGTTTCAAAGAGCGACGAGGCGACCGGACCTGAGCGGAAAAGGATATATTGGAGTCCCGCCCAGAGCGTCCGATGCAATTTGGCCACGCCATCATAGGTGTGATCGCCGGTGCATTCGCAGATCACGAAGAGATCGAGGTGATCCTGCATGTTGCCGCCGACGCCCGGCAGATCATGCAGAGGCTTGACGCCCACCGACCGCAGATGGTCCGCCGGTCCGATGCCAGATTGAAGGAGCAGCTTGGGCGATCCGATGGCGCCTGAGGTCACGATCACCTCGCGCGTCGCCCGTATCGTCTCCGACCCGCCGCTCGTCGCAACTTCGACACCGACAGCACGCTTTCCCTCAAGGACGACGCGGGATACGCGGGCACCCAGACGGATCGTCAGGTTCTTCCGGTTCCGGATCGGTGACAGATACCCAAGCGATGCTGACGACCGTCGACGGTTCCGCTGCGTGAGCTGATAGAAGCCGACTCCGCCCTGCGTTTTGCCATTGAAATCGTGATTGTAGGGAATGCCGAGTTCCTGACCGGCGCGGATATAGGCGTCACAGATCGGCAGCGCCGAGACCGGCATGGAGACACCAAGCGGGCCACCATAGGCATGATAATCATCGGCAAAACGCTGGTTGTCTTCGGCGCGCTTGAAATAGGGCAGCACGGACCGATAGTCCCAGCCGTGGCAGCCATCCTCGTTGGCCCAGAGATCATAATCAGTGGCGTTTCCGCGAGTGTAGAGCTGCGCGTTGATCGTCGAGCCGCCGCCGATCACCTTGGCCTGCGTATAGCGGAGCACCCTGCCCTTCATGTGCTTTTGCGGAACCGTCTCCCAGCCCCAGCTGGCGACACCCTTCGTCATTTTCGCAAAGCCGGCCGGCATGTGAAACAGCGGATTCCAGTCGCTGCCACCGGCCTCAAGCAGGAGCACCTTGATAGACGAGTCCTCGCTCAGCCGGCTGGCGAGCACGCATCCCGCCGGCCCACCGCCGGTGATGATAAAGTCATACTGCATCCTGCGATCCCGTTTTGAACGAGGTATTTAACCGGCTGATTGCGCGTTCGGGCCAGACCCAGCCAGATCAACTGAAGCGATATGGTCGGCTACCCGCAGCGCCTGAGCGGCGATGGTCAGCGCCGGGTTGACGGCTGCCGATGTTGGCAGAAAGCTGGCATCGACGACGAAGAGGTTCGGATGATCAAACGCGCGACAGAAGATATCGAGCGGTGCAGTCGCCGGGTCATTGCCGATCCGGATCGTGCCGCATTGATGCGACGGCGTGCGCTTGTCGAAGGGCTTCGCCAACACAAGCGGAAACCCGATGGATTTCAGGATCGCCTTCAGTTTTGCGACGAGCGCCAGATGGGCGTCCCAGTTGGTCCGGTGCCAGTGCAGGACGATCCGGTCACCCTGCACCGTGACGCGGCTGTTCGGATTTGGAACGTCTTCGCTCATGGCGTAGAAATCGATGGAGCGGTCCGTGATGAATTTCAGGACCCGTTCCGGGATGAGTGGCAGCGACGCCTTCAGGATCTTTTCCGATACCCGTCCGAGCAGCTGCACGTTGCCAAGCGGTGGTCCGCCTTCGCCGTCCGATAAATAGAAGTCATTGAAGCCAAATGTCTTCTGATAGACCGACGTATTACGGTAGCCTGGGGCGATTCCGATCACGGCCGATGAATTGTGGTTCATGAAGTTGCGTCCGACCTGATCGGACGAATTCGCCAGACCGTTCGGATGGTTTGTGTCTGCCGATCGCAAGAGGAGCGCAGCCGATTGTACCGCGCCCGCCGACAGGATCACGAGCTTTGGCGAAAGGACATGCGTTTCACCATCCCGGACATAGTAGACGCCGTTAAGTCTGCCAGACGCGTCAGCCGTGAGCCTCGTGACCGTCGCGCGGGTTTCGAGCGTCACGTTGGGATAGTCCAGCGCGGTCGCGAGCGCTGTTGACTCAGCGTCCATCTTGCCGTCGAGCGAGTTGGGATGCGCATCCCACGGGGTCTGACCCTTGGCGAGCCAGGCATCAATATCGATGCCGAGTGGCAACGAATAGGGATGTAAACCCTTTTGCTTGAGGCGCGCGCGGACGTCGGCAATCGGCGCTTCGTCAGGGACCGGGGCGTGGTCATAGCCGGAGGAATGGGCGGGTTCCCAGGGATCTTCGCCATTCTGGCCGCGCACCTTGTAGAGGCGTTCGGCCTTCCCGTACCAGGGTTCCAGTTCCTCATAGGGGAACGGCCAGGCTGGCGACACGCCTTCGCGGTGATGAATTTCTGCGAAGTCCTCGCGCCGGTAGCGGACCAGAACGGCACCATAGAACTTCGAATTTCCCCCGACATTGTAATAATTTCCGGGGTTGAAGGCGGTGCCATCCGCCTCATACCAGACTTCTTTCGGGCGGAAATGGCCCCTCTGAAAGATGGCGCGCTGATCCCGATTGACGGGATTGTCGCGAATATGGTCGCCAGCCTCCAGGATCATGATCTTCGCGCCCGTCGGGGCCAGACCGGCAGCGACGGTTGCTCCGCCGATACCAGACCCAATGATGACGATATCGGGCGGTGAGCTCATGTGCGGCACTGGCAGTTCATGCGATGCGGGCCTGTGACTGCGGGTCAAAGAACACGGCCTTGTCCAGATTGAACGCGAGCCGGACGTTCTGTCCGGCGTTGATCCGGGCATCGGCCCTGAGGCGCGCGACAACTTCCTTGCCGCCAAGCTTGATCACGGCAAACGTATCCGAGCCTGCCGGCTCGACGACCTCGATCAGGCATTCATTTTCGACGACGGCCACTGCGTTACGGTCTGCGCCCTCGGGATCTGTCAGCGCCTCTGGCCGGATACCGAAGACGACCTGACGTCCCGCATAGGCTTCGAGGCCCTGCAGGCGTGCAGGAATGGCCAGCCGAACGGGATTGCCGGAAGGGCGCTCAAGCGTGACGTGAAGGCCGTCATTTGCCTGTTCGATGGCGCCGGTCAGCAGGTTCATGGCAGGTGATCCCATGAAGTCGGCCACGAACATATTGGCGGGATTGTTATAGATCTCGAATGGCGTACCGAACTGCTGCACGAGGCCATCCTTCATAACCGCGATCTTGGTGGCGAGTGTCATCGCCTCGATCTGATCATGGGTGACGTAGACAATCGTCTTGCCAGTCGTCTGGTGCAGGCGCTTGATCTCGATGCGCATGTCGACGCGCAGTTTGGCATCGAGGTTCGACAAGGGCTCGTCAAACAGGAACAGCTTGGGATCGCGGACAAGGGCGCGCCCCATTGCGACGCGCTGGCGCTGGCCACCGGACAACTGGCCCGGCTTGCGATCAAGCAGATGGCCGATCTGGAGGACTTTCGCGACTTTTTCGATTGCCTGCTTGCGCTCGGCCAATGGCACGCCGCGCATCTCCATGCCGAACGAGATATTCCCGGCCACCGTCATGTTCGGATAGAGCGCATAGCTCTGGAACACCATGGCGATGTCGCGCTTGGATGGGTGCAGATCGGCAATCGAATTACCGTCGACCAGAATGTCGCCTTGCGTGATCGCCTCCAGTCCGGCGATTGTGTTCAGCAGTGTCGACTTGCCGCAGCCAGACGGGCCGACCAGCACCAGAAAGCCGCCTTCATCGAGTTCGATGTCGATCCCTTTGAGGATTTCGAGCGAGCCGTAGCGCTTTCTCAAGGACGAGATCTGAAGGAATGCCATCGAATTATCCTTTGACTGCGCCCGCCATCAGACCGCGCACGAAGTAGCGGCCGGCGACGATGTAAACGAGAAGCGTCGGAAGCGCGGCGATCATGGCAGACGCCATGTTCACGTTGTATTCAACGACACCGGTAGACGTGTTGACGATGTTATTGAGCGCCACGGTCATGGGCATGGCGTCACCTGTTCCGGCATAGGCGGATGCGAACAGGAAGTCGTTCCAGATATTGGTGAACTGGTAGATCACCGTTACAACGATGATCGGTAATGAATTCGGCAGCATGATGCGGCGGAAGATCTGGAAAAAGCCTGCGCCATCCACCTGGGCGGCCTTCACGAGTTCACTTGGAAAGGCCTCGTAGAAATTCCGGAAGAACAGCGTCGTGAAGCCGAGGCCGTAAATGACATGGACGATGACGAGGTTTTCCGTTGGATTACCGAAGCCGAGCGACGTGCCGATTGTGTCTTCCAGCGAATTGCCGAACCGGCCGAGATTGCCGAGGATGGTCGCCATTGGCAGGAGCACCGACTGGAACGGAATGAAGCAGGCAAACAGCATCAGTCCGAATACGAGCGTATGGCCGGGAAAGCGCCATTTGGTCAGCACATAGCCATTGAGCGCGCCCATGACCGTCGAAATCACGACAGCGGGCACGACCATCTTGATCGAGTTCCAGAAATAGCCCTTGATCCCCGCGCAGGTGAGGCCGACGCATACCTCGCCCCAGGCCTTCAGCCATGGTTCGATCGTCGGCGATTGCGGCAGGGCAAGCATGTTGCCGGACTGGATCTCATCCATCGTCTTGAATGACGTGACCACCATGACGAACAGCGGCATAAGGTAGACGATGGCAAAAAACACCAGTAGCCCGTAGATGACCGTGCGGTTGATCCAGCGGGTCAGATTGACGGCGCTTCCGGATGCGCTCTGGCTGTGTCCGCTCATCGCGCCTTCTCCTTCAGTTCCGAATAGAGATAGGGCACGATGATTGCCGAGATCGTCATGAGCATGATGATCGCGCTCGCCGAGCCGACGGCCATCTCGTTGCGTTTGAACGTATATTCGTACATAAAGTTCGATGGTAGCCAGGCTGATCCGCCAGGGCCCCCACTCGTCAGCGCGACGACGAGATCGTAGGACTTGATCGCCATGTGGGCGAGCACGATGAAGGCCGACAGGAAAATCGGGCGTAAGAGCGGAATGATGATCCGGCGATAGAGCTGGAATGAGGATGCGCCATCGATCTGCGCGGCCTTCATGATCTCGCCGTCAATGCCGCGCAATCCCGCCAGAAACATCGCCATCACGAAGCCGGATGCCTGCCAGACACCGGCGATGACGACGGTATAAATCACGAAGTCCTTGTTCTTGATCCAGTCGAAGTGGAAGCTGGTCCAGCCCATGTGATGCAAGGTCTGCTCCAGACCGAGGCCTGGATCGAGAAACCACTTCCAGGCGACACCAGTCACGATGAACGACAGCGCCATCGGATAGAGGAAGATCGGACGCAGCACGCCTTCGCCGCGGATTTTCTGATCGAGCAGGATCGCCAGCAGCAGCCCGAGCGCGAGGCAGATCCCGATATAGAGCGAGCCGAAGATCCCCATGTTGGTGATCGACGTGTACCAGGACGATGGCGGATCGCTTTCCAGCGTCCAGCGCCACAGGCGCTCATAGGCGCGTGTCCCGGTAATGGCATAGGACGGAAAGGTCTTGGAATTGGTCAGCGACAGATAGCCGGTCCAGACGATGAACCCGTAGACGAAGACGATTGTCAGCAGAAAACTGGGTGCCAGCACGATCTGCGGCAAGGCATCCTGCAACTTGCCGCGCAGCGTCGACCGCTGTCGGGAACGGGTCTTTAAGGGGTCAGTCGTGGCGATGGTGTTCATGATCCCGATCCCATTGGAGGGATAGCGTGGCGACGACGGCCCTCCCCGCCAGTGGCGGAGAGGGTTTGCTGATATCGCTGGAGCTCAGCGAGCGTCGTCGATGGCCTGGACGAGCTGCTTCACAGCTTCGTCGGAGGTCTTGATCTGGCCGTGTACGAACTTGGACACGACGTCCTTGTAGGCATTGGCGATGGCCGGAGCAGCGCCATAACCCTGGGCGAGCGAGCCGACCAGCTTGCCGCTTTCGTTAGCTGACTTGAGGTCGGCCATGCCCTTCTTGCCGCAGGCGTCAAACGCGGTATCCGGAACGTCGGTCCGAGCCGGGACCGAGCCCTTCACGACGTTGAAGGCCGACTGGAAGCTCTTGGACAGCGTGGCAGCAGCCAGAGCAACCTGAGCCGACTTGCGGTCAGCCGGAACGTTGAACATGCCGAACATGTCGGAGTTATAGATTACGCTGCCGTCGGTGCCAGGGAAGCGGTAGCAGAGGAAGTCTGCGTCCGGTGCCTTCTTCGCCGCAACAAATTCACCCTTGGCCCAGTCGCCCATGACCTGAACGAGAGCATCGCCCTTGATCACCATCGCCGTGGCGAGGTTCCAGTCACGACCCGAGTAGTTCGCATCGGCATATTTGACGATCTTGGCGAGGTTATCGAATGCCTTCTTCATCGTGTCCGACTTCAGTGAAGCGTCGTCGAGGTCGTTGAAGGCCTTCTTGTAGAAGTCCGAACCACCGGTCGACATCACGATGGAATCGAACATCGTGGCTTCCTGCCATGCCTGACCACCGAGCGCGAGCGGCGTGACGCCAGCTGCCTTGGCCTTTTCGAGCAGCGCGATCAGGTCGTCGAAGGTCTTCGGCTGCGTGCCGCCGATCTTGTCCATGACGGCCTTGTTGATCCAGAGCCAGTTCACCGAGTGAACGTTCACAGGCACTGCGACCCACTTGCCGTTATAAACGGAGAACTTCTGCAGGGCGACAGGAACAGCCTTGTCCCAGCCTTCCTTCTTGGCGATGTCGGTCAGATCGCCCATCACGCCGGCCTTGGCATAATCGAGAACGGTGTAGCCGAGCATCTGCGATGCGGTCGGCAGGTTCCCGGCGGCAACCATCGCCTTCAGTGCGGTCATGGCTGCGTCACCGCCGCCGCCAGCAACCGGCACGTCCTTCCAGGCAAAGCCTTCCTTGGCGAGGTCCTGCTTGAGGACGTTCAGAGCGGCAGCTTCGCCGCCGGACGTCCACCAATGCAACATCTGGACTTCCTTGACGTCGGCAGCGCGTGCGGGAGCGAAGGCCGATCCCAGGGCTAGGGCGACGACAGCAGTCGTGGTCAAAAACGTGCGCATAAATTTCCTCCATCGTTACACTTTAAGGGAGTGAAATTCATTTCCATCTCCCTATCCTTCCCCTCATTCGAGGATGGTTCGTTGCTGGTTATGCCAGCTATTTCGTTTTTGGCACATCTTGCAGCGTGCGAGTGCCAATATGCATGTTTTGCATTTCAGTTTAAGCAGAATCTTCAATCGAATGACGTCAAAGTGCCTGTCCGACGCCCACTTGCATCTCGCCACCAAACCAGAGTTCCGGAATTGCGTCTATCGCGCTGTTGATCCGGACGCTGTCGATACGAAAATCAGTCTTTCGGCTGGCTCCTCCTGCCGATTACCATGCTCCCTTGAACTGCGCCGGTCGCTTCTGGGTAAACGAAGCGACGCCCTCCTTCAGGTCTTCAGTCTTGGCAACGAGGATCGAGCCAAGGGCTTCGACGGCCGTTCCATTGTCTTCACCGCTTGAGACGGCGATCATCAGTTTTGCCACTTCGACAGCCGCCGGGCCGCGCTGGACGATCCGCTCGGCGTAGAACTTGGCAGCCTCGACTGAACCGCCTGACGCTACGACCGCGTCAACGATCCCTAACCCGCAGGCTTCATCGGCGGTAAAGATCTCGCCGCCAAGCGCCATGCGACGGACCACTTGTGCGCCAAACCGCTTCACGAGCCGTTGCGTTCCCGACCAGCCGGGAATCATGCCCAGACCGGTTTCGGGCAGGCCGATCTTGATGTGGGTTTCGGCGATGCGAATGTCCGCGACGCCAGCCAGTTCCAGCCCGCCGCCAAGCGCATGGCCGTTGAGAGCGGCAATGAGCGGCACGCGCAGTGTCGCCAGGCGCTCGAAGATCCGGTGTCCATGCCGGACCCACGCGTGCCCGAAATCCTGCGGCTGCATGCCGGCCCAGGCGCGAATATCGCCGCCTGCGGAGAAACCCCTGCCCTCGCCGGTCAGGACTGCGACCCGAACATCGGCGTTCTGCTCGACTTCGTCTGCCGCCACGCTCAGGGCTAGCAGCATGTCGAGATCGAGCGCGTTGAGTTTCTCGGGCCGCGACAGGGTCATTGTTGCAATGTGGCCGTCTACCTCGACCCGGACTGTCCCTTTAGTCATGGAAGGTTCCTTCCAATACGCGCGCGCTCCGGGTCGGCAGGCTCAAGCCGATCTTGTCCGCGCCAAACAGGCTTGCATCCATGAGCTTCAGGTCTTCAGCCACAATGAGCGGGAAGTCGGACTGGTCGAGGATATGTGCCTGCAAATCGACGCCGGGCGCGATCTCGGTCAGCACGATGCCCTTCGGTGTCAGCTTCATCACGCAACGCTCGGTGACATAGGTGATGTCCTGCCCCTGCTCGATGGCGCGCGCGCCGGAGAAGGTCACGTGCTCCACCGCATTGACGAGCTTCTTCAGCTTGCCTTCCTTCTCGATGACGAGACGGCCATCTGCGATTGCCAGTTTGGCACCCGCATTGAACATGCCGGAGAACACAATCTTCCGTGCTCGCGCGGTAATATCGACGAAGCCACCGGCTCCGGCTGTCACATGCGGACGGAAGGAGAGTTTTGAGACATTGACCGATCCATCGCGCCCGATTTCGAGGAACGACAACAGCGATGCATCAAATCCGCCACCCTGGAAATAGGTGAATTGATAAGGCGACGGCATATAGGCATCGGCATTCGAGGCGCAGCCAAAGGCGAAATCGAGCAGCGGCACACCGCCGACGGCCCCTTGCTCGATGACCCAGGTCACCGATCCGTGCAGGCCCTCTTCGAGCAGGATGCGCGGCACATTGGCCGAGATACCGAAGCCCAGATTGACGCAGCTGCCCGTTTCCAGTTCCTGCGCAACGCGGCGGGCGATGACCTTCTGTATGTTGAAGTCGGGCACGTCAAAAGCGTCGAGCGGGTGAAAGATCTCCCCTGAAATCGCCGGATCATAAAGGGTTTGCGTCGTTTGCTTTTGGTCGGGATCGACGACGATGAAGTCGACCAGCATGCCCGGCACGCGCACATCATGCGGCTTCAGCGAGCCACTTTTGGTGATCCGCTTGACCTGAGCGATCACGATGCCGCCATTGTTGCGCGCTGCAAGCGCCTGATCCAGACCGCCGAGATAGGCACCTTCGTGCTCATAGGTCAGATTGCCGCGTTCGTCGGCGGTCGTTGCGCGAATGATGGCGACGGTTGGAACAATTGCCGGAAAGAACAGCCAGTCCTCGCCCTCGAAGCTCACCCGCTTGACGACTGGCTCATCTGATGCCAGCGCGTTCATGGCGCAGCCCTGTCTGTTCGGGTCGACGAACGTGTCTATGCCGACTTTGGTCAGGACGCCGGGTCGCTTCGCCGCCGCCTCGCGATGCATGTCGAACAGGATACCAGACGGAACATTATAGGCCGGAATCTCGTTGCCGGTGACCATTTGCCAGATCAACGGTGGTTCGGCAGTTGACGGGCCAGAGGGATAGGAGCCTGCCAGAATGCGCTTGAGCAGGCCCTTTTTCGCAATATGGTCGATCCCCTTGATACCGCTCATGTCGCCTGCGGCAATCGGATGTAGCGTGGTCAGGTCGCGCGGATGACCCGTCGCATCGAACCGTGCGCCGATGGCCTTCAGCATGAGATCCGGGCAGCCAAGCCCGCTCGAGGAGGAGACGGAAACGACCGCCTCGTCTGGAATGAGGGCCGCAGCTTCTGCCAGCGTGATGTGTTTGCGCATCTTGTTACTCAGGACCCCGTTTGTCGTCTGTTGACATTGTCCATCTCGGCGGCTGCACGTGTCGCTCCGCATGTATCGCGAACCACGAGCCGCACCGATGAAATGAGTGTTTCTGCCTCGGCTTTTCCGGCGTTGATCTGTTTGAGAAGCAATTGCGCGGCGCGGCGGCCTATGCCTTGCGGATCAACGGAAATCGTCGTCAGGGCCGGAACAGCCGTCCTGGCTTCGATCACGTCATCGAACCCGATGACCGCGAAACCGACACCCGGTTCCAGGTGCTGTGCGCGCAAGCCATCGCAGACGCCGAACGCGACGGCATCATTGAAGCAAACGGCTCCGGTTGGCCTGTCACCGAGCTTCAGGGCCTGTGAAATCGCTTCCACGCCGCCGAGACGTGATGGTGCCGACGCGATGATCAACCCGTCGTCGCAGTCGAGACCGTTCGCCTGCATCGCCTTTCGGTAGCCTGCGGTCCGTTCCTGGAACACGGCAGTATCCGGAAAGCCTCCAAGAAACGCGATCCGGCGATGGCCGAGCGAGGCAAGGTGCGCAACGCCGGCAAAAATTCCGCCTTCATTGTCCGAGATCACCGAAGATACCTTAGCACCGGGACTATTGCGGACTGCGACGACCACCGGCAGTCCAGCCGCCACCAGCGGCCTGAAATCAGACGGTTCCGTTCCGCGTGCCGGGGAAATGATCAGGCCCGAGATACCATGTTCGCGCATCGTCGCGATGACTTCGCGTTGCCGGTCAATGCTTTCGCTGGTGTTGGCGAGGAACTGCACGAACCCCGCCGATTGCACGATCACGTCCACGCCGACGGCGAGTTCCGCAAAGAAGCTGTTGGTGAGATCGTTGACGACGACGCCGATGATGCCCGACTTCGACCCGGACTGGCGCAGGTTGGCGGCGCCACGGTTGTAGACGTAGCCGAGGTCACGCATGACCGAGGTGACCTTCGCGCGGGTCGCCTCGCTGACAAGCGGCGATCCCTGCAAGACCAGCGAAACGGTCGATTTCGACACGCCAACTGCCCTTGCAATGTCGACCACGGTGACCCGCGTTTCCGTCATTGTTCCTCCCTGTGGCCTTCGCCACTTGTGAGGACCATAATTGGAACGATCCAAAAATGTCAAGCGGCGTTCGAATTGGGGATTGCGCTCTGCGACAGTGTCGGCGAAACGAATTGATTTAATTAATGAAATTTAATAGATGAGACAGGTCGATATGCGCAGATGGGGATCGCAGTCACCCTTTCGCGGACCTCGGACAATGGAGGCGTTGGATCGATCCAAATACATGAAAATCAAATGCGATATTTCGGGCATCTGCCATCTTGGGGCGATCAGTGCCCGGCTCGTCCTTTCGGCTCCACGATCCCGACCGTTTCGACGATCAATCCGTAATGCTGGGGTCGACGGTGCTGCGCGAAGTTGAACATCTTTTCCTTGCCCTGTCGGCATTGATCGAGGTCGCAATCGGCGACGATGACTTCGTCCCCGAGCGTTGCCGCCTCGGCGACAATGAGACCGTCCGGGCTGACGATGCAGGAGCCGCCTATCAGTCCTGCCCCATCCTCATTGCCCGCCTTGGCCACCGCGACAGCCCAGGTCGCATTCATGTAGGCATTGGATTGCACCGCCAGCTTTGAATGGAATGTCCTGAGCTCCGCGCTTTCACCTGATCCGCCATTGGGATCGTATGCGGCTGAGTTATAGCCAACACAGACGAGTTCAACGCCCTGAAGCCCGAGGACGCGCCAGGCTTCAGGCCAGCGCCTGTCGTTGCAGATCATCATGCCGAGGATGCCGTTTTGCCAAGCAGAAGACGCCCGGAACGCCGGGAAGCCGAGGTCTCCATAGTCAAAATAGCGCTTTTCAAGTTGCTGGAAGCGCTCTCCCGGTCGCGGTTCGACGGAGCCCGGCAGATGTATTTTCCGGTATCGGCCGAGGAGACTTCCGTCGGGCTGTACGATAATCGACGAATTGAAGCGTTGCCCGGATTCTGTCAGTTCCGCGAACCCGACATAAAAGCCAACGCCCAGCTCCCGTGCCCGGTCAAACAAGTGCTGGACCCCTGGATTGGGCATTTCCCGCTCGAAAAACGCTTTCAGTTGGTGATCATTCAGCAGCCAGCGGGGGAAGAATGTCGTGAACGCCAATTCCGGGAAGACGACCAGCGTTGCCTGTTTTGACGCGGCGGCCTCCAGGAGAGCAATCATGCGGTTCAGTGTCGCTTCGCGTGGATCAGCTAATTGGGTCGCGCCCATTTGGGCTGCAGCGACGCGGATCGTTCGAGCCATCGGGCGCCTCTTGTCCTTGCCGGAAGCCTCGACCGACGACCAGGCTTGGCTGTTGATGAAAAAATGATCTGCCCGCAATCTATGCAATCCTGACCCGATCTGACAATCTCCTGATCTGGTCGAGTACAATACTTTGCAATAAAATGATCGTTCTTCAAGCTTGGCGCGGGGAGTTGCGCTTTCGCGCTGGTCTGTTGGATAGCATTGGACTGTTCGCCTATGGATACATCGCCGCAGCCGCGGGTCATCTTGGTCGACGAGAACGGCGAACGTGCGCCGACGGTCGCGCAGGCGCTTTCGGCCAGCGGTTTCGAGCTGGTTGCGACCCTTGGCAGCGGCGCGGATCTCAAGGCGCGGATGATCGAGTTGCAGGCCGATGTCGTGATTATCGACATGGACAGCCCGGACCGCGACATTCTCGAAAACATGCGGCAAGTGGGGGCAGAAATGCCGCGCCCGATCGTGATGTTCTCGCAGGACGGGCATCCCGACATGATCAGGGCGGCGGTTGAGGCCGGTGTGAGCGCCTATGTCGTTGATGGCCTGAAACTCGAACGGATCAAGCCGATTGTCGATGTCGCCATCGCCCGCTTTGCACAGTTCCAGTCGTTGCGCGGCGAACTGGACAAGGCGCGATCATCGCTGGCTGAACGCAAATTGATCGAGCGCGCCAAGGGCATCCTCATGAAACGACGCGACTGCGATGAAGAGGAGGCCTACGCCTTCATGCGAAAGACAGCGATGGATCAGAAACTGCGCCTGGCGGATATTGCCAACAAGATCATCGCAGCGGCGGAACTGTTGGGATGAAACAGAAACTCAAGATCGGCTTCATTGCCCTTTGCGACAGCGCCAGCCTGATCGTGGCGCACGAACGCGGGTTTTTCACGCAGGAAGGCCTTCAGGTCGATCTCGTTCGCGAACCATCCTGGGCGAATATCCGCGATAAACTGGCTTTCGGCCTGCTGGATGCCGCCCATATGCTGGCACCCATGCTGATTGAGGCATCGCTTGGCGCGGGCAACGTGCATATGCCGCTGACGACAGGCTTTGCCCTCAGTTCGGGCGGAGGACGGATCACGCTGGCAAAGGAGATGGATCGGGAGCGGCCAAGGCTTGCCATGGTCTATCCGTTTTCGTCGCATCACTATGCGCTGCGTCAATATACTGCCGCTAATGGCCTGGATGCCGAACTCGTTGTCCTGCCGCCGACGCAGATGATTGCGGCTCTGTCGAGTGGCCAGATTCAGGGGTTCTGCGCTGGTGCGCCCTGGGGATTATTGGCCGAAACGCTCGGTCTGGGCCTCGACGTCGTCTCGTATTCATTGCCCGGGCGGATGGAAAAGGTGCTCGGTGTGCGACAGACGTGGCTCGACGCCAGCAGCGAAGCCCACACCGGGCTCATGCGCGCGTTGCGGGCTGCGAGCCAATGGACCAACCGGCCTGAAAACCGGGGTGAAGTCGCCGAGATCCTGGCACGAACCGAGTATCTGAACGCGCCTGCCGATGTGATCGCGTCAGGTCTGGCCGATATCGACTTTACCGCCAATCGCCCGTCTATCGAAGAAGGGCGCTGGTATCTTGATCGCATGGTCGAATATGGTCAGATCCACGCTCTGCAAAATACTGGCCCGATACTGGCTGACCTGTTCCGGGTCGCGACATTTGATGAGATTATTTTTTGAGCATGCATGAACTCTGTGCATAGGTTCGCAGCATAGCCGCTCAGGTTCGATAGATTCAACTTAATGGCCGAAATCTCCCGAATTACGCAATAATTCAAAGTCTTGATCCAGATTATGCTGCGCTGCGATAAGTTGGCACACGAATTGCGTATATCTCTTCGGTGAACCTCAATGGCGAGGGTTAGCCGCGCTTCACGGAACAACGGTGTTCCAGCGACCTTCAACGCATCCGTTTGAGATGTGACTGAATGGCGTTGGGGCGCTTTTTTGTTTTTGTGGAGATGTGACCCATGAATGCTCAACCTCGCCCTCGTCTTGTTGTCATTGGCAACGGCATGGCCGCCATGCGCACGGTCGAAGACCTGCTCGCGCGCCAACCTGCCCGCTACGATATCACGGTGTTCGGAGCCGAAGTGCATCCGAACTATAATCGCATCATGCTCTCCTCGGTGCTTGCCGGAGAGAAGTCGGTCGATGATATCGTCATCAACCCCCGGCAGTGGTATGTGGACAACGGCATCACCCTGCACAGCGGTGATCCGGTTGTTTCGATCGACCGTGAACGCCGCATGGTGACAGCCGCAAGCGGATTGTCGGTCGCCTATGACAGGTTACTGATTGCAACCGGTTCCAATCCGCTGATGCCGCCGCTCAAGGGCCTGAGCCTGCCGGGTGTCGTTGCGTTCCGGGATATTTCCGACGTTGACCAGATGCTGGAGGCAGCACGAGCCGGTAAGCGCGCCGTTGTCATCGGTGGTGGACTGCTCGGACTTGAAGCTGCCTGGGGACTGAAGCGGCAGGGTATGCCCGTAGCGCTCGTGCATCTGATGCCAACGCTGATGGAGCGTCAGCTCGACGCCGAGGCTGGCGGCCTCCTGCAGAAGGACTTGACCGAGCGCGGGCTGCATTTCTTCACCTCCGGCCAGACCGAAGAAATCCTCGGGTCCGACCATGTTGAAGGTGTCCGGCTGGCCGATGGTCGCGAGATTCCGGCTGAGATTGTCGTCATGGCAATCGGGATCCGTCCGAATATCCGGCTGGCCAAGGAAGCCGGTCTTGAGATCAATCGTGGCATCGTCGTCGATGATACGATGGCAACCTCCGACCCGGCGATCTATGCAGTTGGCGAATGTGTCGAGCATCGCGGGCAGATCTTCGGGCTGGTTGCACCGATCTGGGATCAGGCCAAGGTCTGCGCCGCGCGGCTCGCCGATGACATGACGCTGACCTATTCCACACCGGCGCTGTCGACCCGGTTGAAGATCACGGGCATCGACGTGTTCTCGGCAGGGCAACTGGCGGGCGGCGAAGGCGACGAGGAAGTCATTTTCCGCGACACGGCGCGCGGCATCTACAAGAAGCTCGTGATCCGGGATGATCGCGTTGTCGGTGCGGTGCTTTATGGCGATGTCAGCGACGGCAGTTGGTATTTCCGCCTGATTGGCGACAAGACGGCGCTCGGTGATCTGCGCGAGCGCGTCATTTATGGCGAGGCCTATGCACAGCCGGCTGGCAAGGCCGCACCCGATATTGCCGCACTCGCAGACTCGACCCAGATCTGCGGTTGCAACGGTGTTTCGAAAGGCCAGATCCTCGCCAAGATCGGCGAAAAGGGTCTGACGACACTGGACGAGGTCCGTGCCCACACGAAGGCGAGTGCCTCCTGCGGTCAATGCAGCACACAGGTTCTGGCGCTTCTCGCCCATGCGACCGGTGGCAAGGCCAGGACGAGCGACGCCGTCTGCAAATGTACGGCTGTCGGCCACGACGAGGTGCGCAAGGCGATTGTCGCCAAGGGATTGAAGACGCAGGCAGCCGTGCGGGAAGCGCTCGGCTGGACCACGCCCGACGGCTGCGCGAAATGCCGCCCCGCCCTCAACTATTATCTCCTGTGCGCCTGGCCCGGCGAATACGAAGACGACAGTCAGTCGCGCTTCATTAACGAGCGGGTTCACGCCAATATCCAGCGTGATGGTACTTATTCGGTGGTGCCGCGCATGTGGGGCGGACTGACGACCCCGTCTGAATTGCGCGCCATCGCCGATATCGCGGACAAATACGCCATTCCGACCGTTAAGGTGACTGGTGGACAGCGTATCGACCTGCTGGGCGTCAAGAAGGATGATCTGCCGCGCGTCTGGGCTGATCTCAATGACGCTGGCATGGTTTCAGGCCATGCCTATGCCAAGGGGCTGCGCACGGTGAAGACCTGTGTCGGCTCGGAATGGTGCCGCTTCGGCACGCAGGACTCAACGGGCCTCGGCGTCAAGCTGGAACGCCTGCTCTGGGGGTCTTGGACACCGGCCAAGGTCAAGCTCGGGGTGTCCGGCTGCCCGCGCAATTGCGCGGAATCGACCGTCAAGGATATCGGCGTCATCTGCGTCGATGCGGGCTACGATATCCATATCGCGGGTGCCGCTGGCCTGCATGTCCGCCAGACGGATCTGCTCGGTCAGGTCGCGACCGAGGCGGAAGCGCTCGAAGTCATTGCCGCCGTGACGCAGCTTTACCGCGAGGAAGGCCATTACCTCGAACGCATGTACAAATGGTCCGCACGCGTCGGCCTTGAGTACATCCGCGCCGAGATCATGGGCAACACCGACGCCCGTGCAGCGTTGTATGCACGTTTCATCGCCTCGCAGGCAGTCTTCCAGAAGGACCCGTGGGCGGAACGGGCGTCCGAGGGCGTCGCATCCCATGAATTTGCCCCGCTCGCCGTCGTGGAGGAGCTGGCATGAGCGAGATCGAGATTGGCACACTGTCGGATATCCCGCGTCTTGGTGCCCGCACGGTTGAGACACCCGCCGGACAGATCGCCGTGTTCCGTACCGCCGAAGATGACGTCTTCGCGTTGCTCAACCGCTGTCCACACAAGGGCGGCCCGTTGTCTGAAGGCATTGTAGCGGGTCGCACGGTTGCCTGCCCGCTGCACAACTGGGTCATCAATCTGAACGATGGGCAGGCTGTCGCACCGGACGAAGGATGCGCCAGGTCATTTCCCGTGCGTCTCAAGGGAGACCGGCTGTGGCTGACCCTGTAAAAACCACTTGCCCCTATTGCGGCACGGGTTGCGGGGTTCTGGCGACCAATACCGCCGACGGTGTCGAGATTGCAGCTGATCCCGACCACCCCGCGAACTTCGGGCGATTGTGCTCCAAGGGCGCAGCGCTTGGCGAGACGCTGGGTGCGGAGACACGGTTGCTTTATCCCGCGATCAACGGAAGCCGGGTTGAGTGGCCGACAGCGATTGAGACCATTGCCACAAAAATTGCCGAGACCATTGCGACCCATGGCCCCGACAGCTTCGCTTTCTATCTTTCGGGCCAACTCCTGACCGAGGACTATTACGTCGCCAACAAGCTGGCCAAAGGCTTTATTGGCACAGCCAACGTCGATACCAACTCACGCCTCTGCATGGCATCGACCGTTGCCGGGCATCGCCGCGCCTTTGGCACCGATACGGTCCCGGCATCCTACGAGGATATCGAGGAAGCCGACCTTGTTGTCCTGACGGGGTCCAATCTCGCCTGGTGCCATCCTGTGCTGTTCCAGCGGCTGCGCGCGGCTCGGGAGCGGCGTGGCACCAAGGTGGTGGTCATCGATCCCCGCCGTACCGATACCTGCGATATCACCGATTTGCATCTGGCGCTGAAGCCGGGAACCGATGTGGCCCTGTTCAACGGGCTGTTGTCGTACCTGTCGGATATCGGCGCACTGGATGATGATTTCCTGCGGGATCACGTCTCTGGCTCGGTCGATCAAAGCCTGGCAATCGACGATGTCGCCGCAATCTGCGATCTGGACCTCGACCAGCTCCAGCTGTTTTTCGACCTGTTCGCCGAGACACCGAAAACAGTCACGATCTTTTCGCAAGGGGTGAACCAGTCCTCTGCCGGGACCGACAAGGTCAATGCGATCCTGAATGTGCATCTGGCAACAGGCCGGATCGGAAAGCCCGGAGCTGCGCCATTTTCGGTGACGGGGCAACCAAACGCCATGGGTGGCCGCGAAGTCGGCGGTCTCGCCAACACACTCGCAGCACACATGGGCTTTGATGCGGCCTCGGTCGACCGGGTACGCCGCTTCTGGCAAGCCCCCCGGATGGCAACATCCGAAGGCCTCAAAGCCGTTGATCTCTTCCGTGCCGTCGCCGATGGCAAGATCAAGGTGCTGTGGATCCTCGGCACGAATCCGGCAGTCAGCCTGCCCGAGGCTGGTCTCGTCCGGCAGGCGCTTGCGAAGTGCCCGACAGTGATCGTGTCCGACTGTGTTGCGACCACAGACACCATCGGGTTTGCCGATATCCTATTGCCAGCGCTGCCCTGGAGCGAAAAGGACGGCACAGTCACCAATTCTGACCGAACCATCTCCCGGCAGCGCGCGTTTCGCCCGGCCATGGGTGAGGCGCGGGCTGACTGGTGGGTAATCGCACAAGTCGCCAGCGCTCTTGGTCATGCGTCTCAATTCGCCTGGTCGAGCGCGGCGGATATCTTTTTCGAGCATGCCCGGCTATCGGCTTTTGAGAATAACGGCAGCCGCGACCTCGATCTGAGCGGCTTTCTCGGGCTGGACTATGACACGATGTCGCCGACCCAATGGGGCAAGCGGCGGTTTTTCGAGGATGGTCGGTTTTTCACGCCCGATGGCCGCGCGCGCATGGTGCCCGTCACCTATCGCCCGCCACGCCGTCCGTCGACGCCGATCTTTCCGCTCGTGCTCAATACCGGGCGCTATCGCGACCAGTGGCACACGATGACACGGACGGGACTGTCTCCCCGGTTGTCAGGCCATCGTCCGGAACCGCTTCTGGAAATTCATCCCCTCGACGCCCGACGCTTCCATCTGACCGATGGCGGTCTGGCCCGGATTGCGAGCAGCGCAGGACGGATCACTGCACGTGTGGCGACGACCGATGCGCAGCGGCGCGGCGAAGTCTTCCTGCCGATGCACTGGACCGACGCCTGGTCTGCCGACAGCGTCATAGGTCGGCTGATACCGGCGGAAATCGACCCGGTTTCCGGCCAACCTGAGTCCAAGCATGTGCCGGTCAGCGTCGAGGCAATCACGCCGATCTGGTCGGGACTGCTGATCAGTGAAAAGACGACAGCGATTCCGGACGATCTTGTCTGGTGGACCCGGCGAACGGCAGAAGGTGCCGTCATCACGGAACTCGCGGGGAATGAGACGCCCGACCGGTTGATTGCCGCACTGGATCAGAATGAAGGCGCCGGGCGCATCGAACTGATCGACCGGGCACGCGGCATCGCCCGCTATGCCTGGATGGACGGCAAGCGCCTGCGGGCCGTGTTGTTCATCGCGCCTGAGAGGCCACAGCCGGCAACGGACTGGATTGTTGCCCGGCTCAATGGCTCGGCAAGTGATCCGCTTGATCCGATTACCATTCTGGCCGGGGTCACGCCGGCAGGGACGCGCTCGAAAGGCGCCATCATCTGCGCCTGTCATTCGGTCGGACTGACGACGCTGACGACCGCCATCGCCACTCACAAACTCACCTCCGTCGACGCCATCGGGCGCGCGCTCAAGGCCGGTACCGGTTGCGGCTCCTGCATCCCTGAACTCAAACGCCTGCTAACAGAAAAGGAACCGATCGATGAACTTCAAAGCGTTTAAACAAGCCGGGCACTGGCCGACGCTGCTGGCCTCGTTCCTCTATTTCGACTTCAGCTTCATGACCTGGGTGACGCTTGGCCCGCTCGTGGTCTACATCGCGGCGGAACTGCATATCCCGGTGGCCGAAAAATTCACGCTTGTCGCCATTCCGGTCCTGGCGGGTGCCATCCTGCGCGTGCCCATGGGCATTTTCTGTGACCAGTTCGGGGCGAAAATCACAGGGTCCATCGCCCAGTTGATCGTCATCGCCGGGATTGCCTACACGTGGTCATTCGGTCTGCACTCCAGCCTCGAAGTGAAGCTCCTCGGTATCATCCTCGGTCTGGCGGGCGCATCCTTTGCCGTTGCCCTGCCGCAGGCCGGTCGCTGGTATCCTCCGGAGTATCAGGGGGTGGTGATGGGCATCGCAGGGGCTGGAAACGTCGGAACCGTGCTCGACGCGCTGTTCATCCCGTCGATTGCTGAACATTTCGGTTGGCAAAACGCCATCGGCACCTTGCTTATTCCGCTCATTCCGACCTTCCTGTTTTACGTCGTGTTCTCGAAGGAAGCGCCAAATTCGCGCAATCCGGTCTCGCTGACCCGCTACAAGGCCATCTTCTCGGACCCGGACAGTTGGTGGTTCATGTTCTTCTACTCCCTCACCTTCGGCGGATTTGTCGGTTTGGCCAACTCGCTGCCGCTCTATTTCACGATCCAGTATCATGTCTCGGGCGTCACAGCCGGTCTCATGAGTGCGGTTGTCGTGACCTGTGGATCGGTGTTCCGACCCATCGGCGGCATGGTCGCTGACCGGATTGGCGGTATCCGGACGCTGTCGATTCTCTTCGCAATCGTCTCGATCACCTATGTCGCGGCATCGTTCATGCCGGGCGGCCCGGCACCGACGACGGTTGGTGCTGACAAGGTTGCGGGCTGGGGAATCACGGAATTGCCGGGCATTGCCTGGGGATCGGTGTTGCTGTTCTCGACCGGCGTACTCTGCCTTGGCATGGGCAATGGCGCGGTGTTCCAGCTTCTTCCGCAGCGTTTCCGCAAGGAAATCGGCACGATGACCGGATTGGTCGGTTGCTTCGGCGGCATCGGCGGCTTCTTCCTTGCCATGGCTCTGGGAACCTCGAAGAGCGTCACGGGCGATTTCATGACGGCCTTCCTGTTCTTTGCGCTTCTGGTCGCGCTCGGCCTGTGGGCTGTCACCGGCGTCAAGAAGCGCTGGCGGACGACGTGGGGTGCTGTCTCGGGAGCGCGCATCTGAGATGAACCGGGGCGGCTCGCTGGAAGTTTCGGTCGGGATCGCATCGGAAACCGGGCGGCGGCGGCAAAATGAGGATTTTGCTGCCGCTCGCACGACCCCATCACCGCATGGCTGCGTCATTGCCCTTGCGGACGGCATGGGCGGCACAAAGGGCGGTCGCGTTGCTGCAGAACTCGCCGTCCGCAGTTTTGTGACGGATTTCTACGCCACGCCGCCGACCCTCGGTGTTCTGAGGGCTGCCAACAGGGTGATGGAAGCGGCCAATACCTGGATTCATGCGCAAGGTCGGGTTGATCCGGCCCTCGATGGCATGGGGACGACTTTTACGGGGTTGGTCCTGCGTGGTCGCTCGGCCCACATCGTGCATGTCGGCGATAGTCGCGCCTGGCGGTTTCGCGATGGCGTGCTGACGCAATTGACCGACGACCACACCATGCGTCAGCCCGGTCTCGAACACGCCTTGCTCAGGGCCATCGGCCTGGAAGCAACGCTGAGGCTGGATTATCGACGCGAGCCGGTTGAACGCCATGACCGCTTTCTGCTGACCAGTGACGGCGTGCATGGAAGCTTGTCCGTGAAGGCATTGCAGGCCCTGCTCGGCAATCCTGTCTCCGCTGAAGCATCGGCCCGGGCCATCGTCGATGAGGCGCTCGCGCGCGGCAGCTCCGATAACGTCACGGCGGTCGTAGTCGATGTCGTCGCCCTGCCCGCCCCGGACCGAGACAGTCTCGTAAGTCTGCTCGCGGACTTGCCCATCAAATCCATCCCGAAGCCAGGCCAGACCCTCGATGGCTTCGTGATTGGCGACGTGATCTCCAGCGGACGTTACAGCCGACTGCTCCGCGCCAAGGATAGTTTGGACGGGACAGAGGTGGTGCTGAAGTTCCCGAGGCCGCAACTGGCCAGCGACCACGTCTTCCGCGCCGCCTTTGTCCGCGAAGCCTGGATTGCCGCTGAGGTCAGCTCTCCGCATATTGGTCGCGTCATCACGCCGGCACTGGGCCGACAGTCGCAACTCTACAGCGTGCTCGTGTTCCACGCCGGGGAGACCCTTGAAACCCGCCTGTCAAAACGCGGCCCGCTGAGCCTGAGCGAGGTACTGCGGATCATGTCGCCCCTTCTGAAGGCGGTTGCTGCCTTGCATCGCCAGGGTATCATCCACCGGGATATCAAGCCCGAGAACATCATGCTTGATCCCGTCACCTTGATCGATCTCGGTGTCGCGCTGGTCAAAGGCCAGGACGACGACCTCGGCGACGAGCGTCCGGGTACGCCATCCTATCTGGCACCAGAATTGTTCGGGTCGGCAAGGGCTGACGAAGCCACCGACATTTTTGCGATCGGTGTGACGCTTTATCGCGTGCTCACCGGTCATTACCCCTATGGCGAAATCGAACCATTCTCGCGACACGACTTTCGCAATGCAACGCCGCTTTCCGTCTATCGGCAAGACCTGCCAGACTGGATCGGAGTGGTTATTCAGAAGGCAATCGCAATCCGGCCTCAGGATCGGTATCATGATGTCATCGAGCTGATGTTCGCGATTGAAAATGGACCGACAACACGGTTTCCCCCGGTCGGGCGTCGTTTGCCGCTGATCGAGCGCAATCCCGTTCGCTTCTGGCAGTGCGTGTCATTGGTGTTGCTGCTACTCCTCGGCATGTTCAGCCTCGGCACTGGAACACATGGCCCGCTAGACGGACACCCCTCAACGACCCGTTTGCCTTGACAGATCAAAGGGCCGGAGCACGTTAGCCCCGCTAGCG
The DNA here is from genome assembly GCA_903930435.1 of uncultured Hyphomicrobiales bacterium. GTDB lineage: Bacteria > Pseudomonadota > Alphaproteobacteria > Rhizobiales > Ancalomicrobiaceae > CAIYYN01. The sequence continues at coordinate 218,180 of CAIYYN010000029.1, forward strand.
TTGCGACCAAGCTTGTTCTAACATCACGCTAGGATCGTCTGCCAAGAACCGGTCACACAAAATCTGCGGAGGACATCGATGGTCAGCTGGTTCACGGAACTCACGCAAACCGAGAAGCGCACGTTCTGGGCTTGTTTCAGTGGCTGGGGCCTCGATGCCATGGACACCCAGATGTATGCGCTGACAATCCCGACGCTCATCGCGCTCTGGCATATGAGTACCGGTGAAGCGGGCATTCTGGGGACTGCCGTGCTGATTATGGCAGCGCTTGGCGGCTGGATCGCCGGTCTTCTCTCGGACCGCTACGGTCGTGTCCGCATCCTTCAGATCACGATCATCTGGTTCTCCGCGTTCACCTTTTTGTCCGGACTGACAAATTCCTTTGGCGAACTGCTGGTGACGCGGAGCTTGCAGGGCCTAGGGTTCGGTGGCGAATGGGCGGTTGGTGCTGTCCTGATCAGCGAGACGATCAATGCGCGGGTGCGCGGTCGCGTCGTGGGGGCAATCCAGGCGGGTTGGGCCATCGGTTACGGGATTGCAGTGCTACTGTCGACGCTCCTCTTCATGTATCTGCCGAAGGAATACGCGTGGCGTGTGTTTTTCTGTCTCGGGATCATTCCGGCGCTGCTGGTGATCTGGATTCGCCGCAATATCGAGGATGCGCCAATCTATGCCGACGCCAGCCGCAGGAGCACTGACAAGGCAACGCTCTGGGAGGTCTTTGCTCCGGCTCATATTGCCACGACCCTGAAGGCGACGCTGCTGACCTTCGGGATCTATGGCGGCAACTACGTCATGATTACCTGGTTGCCATCCTACCTGAAGCTGACGTTGAATCTGTCGGTTGGCAATATTGGCGGCTATCTCTTCATCAATATCCTCGGCTCCTTCACCGGGGCCTTTCTGAACGGCTGGATGTCGGACGCATTTGGACGGCGCAAGACCTTCATCATCATTGCCTGTTGTCAGGTGATCGCTGTCGGCGTCTACACGTTGGCGTCGATCAATCTGACCGCGACTCTATTCCTCGGTTTCGTGCTTGGGACGCTGCAATCCGGCACGGCAGCAGGCACTGGCGCTTATCTGGCCGAACTGTTTCCGACCCATATTCGCGGGACGGCTCAGGGCTTTGCCGGAAATGCCGGTCGGGCGATCGGAGCGATCATGCCGACCTTCGTGGGACTTCTTGCGCCGAACCTGACGCTGGGCGTGGCCATGGGGCTTTGTGCCTGCACGGCGAACGCAATCGTCGTCGTAGCGGCGCTCATCCTCCCGGAAACGCGCGGTCGGGATCTGTCGAATGTGTCTGATCAGGGGTCAGCCGACGGTTCCTTCCGGCTGACGCGTGAGTCCGCAACATGACGCTGATCCGTACGCTTTTCCTCGTCATCACGGTCGTTGCGCAGGTTGGAACCGGCCACGCCACACCGTTGCCCAAGGCGTCGTCCGATATCGTGCACATTCTCGCCCCGACCGGAGAGTTGCGCGCCGCGCTTTATGTCGGCACGCCGACGTCGGTCCTCTCGGAAACAGATCGGCGCGGTGTCGGCTATCAACTGGGGCAGGATCTCGCCGAGGCGCTCGGCGTGCCGTTCAAGCCGCTGATCTTTGCCAAGAACACGGATGTTCTGGCAGCCGTGAAGGAAGGTCGCGCTGACGTCGCTTTCACCAACGCGTCGTCTGAGCGCATGGCCGAGATGGATTTCTCGCAGCCCTATCTCGCCATCGAATTGGGCTATCTGGCCAGTCCGAAAACGACCATCTCGTCCATCGCCGATATCGACAAGCCCGGCGTGAAGGTGGCGGTGACGGCCAGGTCATCATCCGACGACTATCTGTCGAACCACCTGACCCAGGCATCTGTTGTCCGTGAGCCAAACTTCAAGGATGGCATTCATCAGATGGCCGATGGGGCGGTCGACGTCTATGCGACCAACAAGGCATCGCTGTTCGAGATGGCGCGGGAACTTCCCGGTTCCCATGTGCTTGATGGCAATTGGGGGGCAGAGCGACATGGCGTCGCGATCCCGAAGGGTCGTCAATTGGCGCTGCCCTATCTGAAATCCTTCGTCGCTGCCGAACTGGAGAACGAACGGGTCGCGGAGGCCATCAAGCAGTCGGGATTGCAGGGGACCATGCCTGTCGGGACCCAGCCCTGAAATTGGCCGCGAATTGCAGGCCTTGATGCCAGCCTTGCCAACCGTGGATCGGTGCCGCAGCGCGTCAAACGATGCGTGTTCTGCGTCGCCCATCTGACACTTGCCGTGCGAAGGGCAGTCAATACCGGCTCTGAGGGCGCTCAATAAATTGGACCCAATGGTTCCGGGCCCCGGCCATGCTCAGCCGAACGCATGCTGTCTCGATCAATTCGCGAGAGCTTTTTGACAGTCAATTCCATGACGGAATTGGGAAGCAGAAGCAGGGACTGTTTCGATCTCACATTTTACGCGGTCTGACAAACTCGAAACCTCGGAGACCGCTTCCTGGTAGGGCTTCATACAACTGCAACAAAAGTCGTCATAATACGTATCGCGCTGCACAATTTTTGTGATGTAACTCAGAAGATGTGTGGATCAATGAATTCGGGGAGAGATGAGCGTTTTGCAAAGCCACGACGGCTGAGGAAAACGACGTAGTCTTTAATGATGTATTTGGTCCGGAATTTCGATCGGCGTTGTTCGATGGTCGGTTGCCTAGGCATAAGAAATTCGAATATGTGGTTGGGATTTACTCACAATTACATCCGTTGTGGCGACTAGCCATTCAAGTTGACTGTATTGCACTCAATGGTGCCATTCAGAAGCTTGTCACATTATCTGAGCTGCTCAAAGCAGGGTAATGCGTTGTAAGCAAACCCAAAGGGGGTCTCCGTGTCCGATATGTCAATTGATACAGCGTTTGCTCCGGTCGCGCGACCAAAGCTGGACCAGGGTATGAACTTTGGCACAGTCATGCTGTTTTTAGGCATCCTGACAGCCGGTGTTCTCTATGTCGCTTACGCGCTCTATGTCGACATCACCGAGACAGGCGCAGGCCCAACTACCTATTTGCCCTACGTGCTGCTCGGCGTGGCGCTGGTGATTGCCCTCGGGTTCGAATTTGTGAACGGCTTCCATGATACGGCGAATGCGGTGGCCACGGTCATTTACACGCATTCGCTGCCGGCAAATGTTGCAGTGGTCTGGTCCGGCTTCTTCAACTTTCTCGGCGTCGCCACGTCCACAGGTGCCGTTGCGTTTGGCATCGTGTCGCTGCTGCCAGTGGAACTGATCCTGCAGGTCGGCTCAGACGCGGGCTTTGCGATGGTGTTCGCACTCCTGATCGCCGCGATCCTCTGGAACCTCGGCACCTGGTGGCTTGGTCTGCCGGCTTCCTCGTCGCATACGATGATCGGCTCGATCATCGGCGTTGGTGTCGCCAATGCGCTCAACCATGGTCGTGACGGCACGTCGGGCGTTGATTGGGGTCAAGCCTACAACATTGGTATGGCCCTGCTCTTCTCGCCTATCTTTGGCTTTTTCCTTGCCGCCATCCTGTTCTGGGTTCTGCAGATCGTTGTGACCGCCTTCGTGAAGAACAGCTCGCTGTTTTCGGAGCCGAAGGTGGGTCAAAACCCGCCATGGTGGATCCGCGGCATCCTGATCCTGACCTGCACGGGCGTCAGCTTCTTCCACGGTTCAAACGATGGTCAGAAGGGCATGGGCCTCATCATGCTCATCCTCATCGGCACCGTTCCGACCACCTACGCCCTGAACCGTGCGATGCCTGAGAACCAGGTGTCTGCCTATGTGCAAAATTCGGCTGACACAGTCGCTGCCGTGACGCCCTTCATAAAGGACGCGGCACCGGCTGACGGCAAGGCGCTGCGTCAGGTCATGACCGATTTTGTCCGCACGAAGAAGGTTGAAACGAATACCATCGGTGCATTTGCTGCTCTGGTGGGCGATATCTCCAAGCAGGTCGGCCAGTACGGCACGCTGGCGAAGGTTCCTTCCGCTACGGTGCAGAACGTGCGTAACGACATGTACCTGGCTTCCGAATCCGCCAAGTACCTGTTGAAGGGTAATCCGGCTGGTCTCGACGATGCCGCCAAGGCCAAGGTGGGTTCGCTCCAGAAGTCGTTTGATGCATCGACGAAGTTCATTCCATTCTGGGTGAAGCTCGCCGTCGCCATTGCCCTCGGCCTCGGCACGATGGTTGGCTGGAAGCGCATCGTGATCACCGTTGGCGAGAAGATCGGCAAGACGCATCTGACCTACGCTCAGGGCGCTTCTGCTGAGATCGTCGCCATGGCCTGCATCGGCGCAGCCGACAATCTGGGTCTGCCAGTGTCGACAACGCACGTTCTGTCGTCGGGCATCGCCGGCACAATGTTCGCGAACAAGTCGGGCCTGCAGTTCTCGACCATCCGCAACATTGCACTTGGTTGGGTCTTGACCTTGCCGGTGGCGATGATCCTCTCCGGCCTGTTGTTCGTGATGTTCTCCTACCTCTTCCATTGAGACGGAGACAACTCGACAGCGAAAGACATGATCAAGTCTAGTTTTGCCGCCTCCGAAAAGGGGCGGCAATTTTTTAGGAACGAATGCTATTCAGTCGCGGGCGCAACTTCTGATGCAAATCGGGGCCTGACTTCCGGGCGTTGAATTTTTGAAATCAATCTATTCAATATAATAAGTCAAAACTATTTCCCGGCAAACCGATTTGACGCGACAGCCCCTGTTTATCGCAGCTTCATCAGACCGTCATCAGCTCAGGCTACCTCATCCACAGTGATGGATGGGGGGCCGACAAATGCGTATTCTTCAGATTTCGGACACCCATATTTCCGCAGAACATGCTGACTTTTCGACGAATGTCGAGGCGATCGGTGAAGTTGTCAGGGCGCGCAATCCGGACCTGATCATCAACACGGGCGACCTCGCGATGAACGGCTGCATCAGTCCGGTGGATCTGGAGCTGGCGCACAATTGGCAGCAGTCTCTGGGTGCACCGATCTTCTCCGTTCCCGGGAACCATGATGTCGGCGACCGCCCTGAAATTCGCGCTGATCAAGCGCTTGACAGTGTGCGGCTGGATCGGTTCAGACAGATTGCCGGCTCAGATCGCTGGACATTCGATTTTCCGGGATGGCGGCTGATCGGGTTGAACGCGATGGTGTTTGCGACCGGCCACCAAGACGAAGATGCGCAATTTGCGTGGCTCGAAGCGGCTGTTTCGACTGACGCCAAGGTTGCCGTCTTCATGCACAAGCCGCTGTTCATTGATGAGCCCGATGAAGGTCCGCGCGGCTATTGGACGGTGACACCGGAGCCGCGCCGTAAATTGCTGCAGATACTCGGCAAATGCGACCTGCGGCTCGTGGCCAGCGGGCACCTGCACATCGCGCGTGAACTGAGGCACGGCAACGTCACGCATATCTGGGGGCCTGCTGCGTCGTTCGTTTGCGGGGAGATCCAGGAGGATCTCGGTGGAGAACGGCGCATCGGTTTCATCGACTACACGTTTGATGAAAGCGGTTTCAGCCACGCGTTCGTGTTTCCCGAGAATACCCCGGCGCTGCCGCTCGATCCTGTTCTCGACAGGATCTATGGCCATCAACCGGATGACATACAGTGAGCGAAGCAACGATGGCGGCGAACAGTCCTCAGTTAACACTCTCCGAGATCAAAAAGGGCTATGGCTCCAATCAGATCCTGAAGGGTGTCTCGCTTGAGATCGCCAAGGGTGAGTTCATCGCCCTCGTTGGCGCTTCAGGCTGCGGCAAATCGACGCTGCTCAGGATCATCGCCGGGCTTGATGCTGCCGATGAGGGCGAAATCCGGATTGCCGGGCGTGATGTCAGTTCGACACGCGCAGCGGATCGCGATCTGGCGATGGTATTCCAGTCCTATGCGCTCTACCCGTACCTGACCGCGCGGCAGAACATGATGGTTCCGCTCGCCATGCGCCGGTACAGCCTCTGGCAGCGACTGCCGTTCATTGGTGGATTGATGCCCGGTCGCAAGGCGATTGCAGGAGAAATCGCCGCAAAGGTGAATGAGGTTGCCGACGGTCTCAAGATCGCCCAGTTGCTCGACCGGAAGCCTGCGGCGATGTCTGGCGGGCAGCGCCAACGTGTTGCGCTGGGTCGTGCCATCGTTCGCGAACCACAGGCCTTCCTGATGGATGAACCGCTGTCGAACCTCGATGCCGCGCTGCGCGTTCACACGCGCACGGAAATCGTTGATCTGCATCGGCGGTTGGGAGCAACGACGATTTACGTCACCCACGATCAGGAAGAGGCCCTGTCGATGGCTGATCGGGTTGCCGTCATGAAGGACGGTCGCATCCTTCAGGTCGCGTCGCCCCGGACGATTTATGCCGACCCTGACCATATTGATGTCGCCGCGTTTATTGGCACGCCTGCCATCAACCTGATCGAAGTTCAGGTCGATGGGGACGGAATCGCGCGGATCGGCAACGTGCCCGTCATCTCAGGGCTTCAGGAATGGCGCGGCCAGAGACTGATGATCGGGCTGCGGCCGGACCACGCCGAACTCAACGACACCGGTGAACGTGTGGGTCCCCATGTGCGCCTGCCCTTCACGCTGTCGAGGCTGGAATTCCTGGGGGCGGAAGCGATCGCGCACGGTACGATTGCGTCGGGTGTCCAGATCCGTGTCCGCACAGGGTCGAGCTTTGCGGAAGTCAGCGCCGGTCGCGAACTGACGCTGCTGATTGCCGTCCACCATCTGCTGGTTTTCGCCCCAGACGGGACGCGCATCCGGCGGCAATTCGCCGAGGCACGGGATGCAACGCAGGGAGTGCCGGTTCATGTCTGAAGCGGCCAAGAGCCCGTCAATTGCATTTGACGCAATGCGGGAACGGGCCGCGTGGTGGCTTGTCGCGCCGTCCGTGGTCTTGATCGTCGTGCTGCTCGTCATTCCGACACTGGCCATCATCGGGTTGTCGCTGACCGATCTCGATCTCGGCAATCCTGACTGGAATTTCATCGGGGTACAGAATTACGTCGACCTCGCAAGTGACCGCACCTTTCGGATTTCAATTCGCAACACAGCGCTCTACGTCGCCATCGTGACACCGGTGTCCGTTACCCTCGGGCTTGGGGCTGCGATCCTGATCGAGGCAGGCACTGAGCTCAGGGGCTTCTTCCGCTCGGCCTATTTCCTGCCAGTTGTCTCGCTGATCGTCGCCATGGCGACCGTTTGGCAATATCTCATGCATCCCACCATTGGCCCGATCAACCTGCTGCTCAATCTCGTTGGCCTGCCATCGGTCAACTTCCTCGGATCGAGCGATGTGGTCATCTACGGGCTTGCCATCATCGGGATCTGGCAGGCGACAGGCTTTGCAATGGTGCTGTTTCTGGCCGGTTTGAGCGCGATCGATCCGCAGCTGTATCAGGCCGCCGAAATCGACGGTGCGAAGTCCTGGTGGGATCGCTTCTGGCTCGTGACATGGCCCATTCTGGCGCCCACGACGCTGTTTGTGACCACACTCACCATGATCAATGCGGTCAAGGTCTTCGAAACTGTCACGACCCTGACCCAGGGCGGTCCGTCAAAGTCGTCGGAAGTGCTTTTGTGGACGATTTACGAGGAGGGTTTCATCTACCTGCACCTCGGCAGCGCATCGGCCATGGCGGTCGTCTTCATCGCCGTGCTGCTTGTGCTGATCATCATCCAGACGCGTACGCTGGACAAGAGGGTGCATTACGGATGAGCACGATGATCTCCGCTACTCAAGATAGTGCAGGCGTGGCGGTTGTTGTCCGCAAAAGGCCAAGAGCTGCCCGGTTCGACGAATTGTCGACGACGGCACGGGTCCTGCGTCTGGTTGTCCTGTTCATCGGTGCCGCCATCCTGCTGTTGCCCTATGCGTGGATGCTTTCAACCTCCTTCAAGGCGCAATCCGAGGTGTTTTCCTCCGGACTTTCGCTCATTCCGCAGCACTGGGCCATCGTGGCAAACTACACGAAAGCCTTCACCCGCGTTCCGATGGTGCAAATCCTGCTGAACGGGGTGTTTGTCTGCCTTGCGATCTCGACGTTCCAGATCCTGTTCGCCCTGCCCGCTGCCTATGCACTGGCGCGTCTCAAATTTCGCGGTCGAGACCTGCTCTTCGGCTGCATCATCCTGGGCTTGCTGGTCCCGATCCACGCGGTTTCGATCCCGCTCTATGCGGCCTCGCGATGGCTGAACCTCCTGAATACCTATGCTGTCCTGATCGTTCCATTCACGTTGTCTGTCTTTGCCATTTTCCAGTTCCGGCAGGTGATCAAGACCATTCCTGATGACCTCATCCAGGCGGCGCGCATGGACGGGATGTCGGAGATGGCGATTTGCTGGCGGGTTGTGCTCCCCAATGCCTGGCCAGCCGCGACGTCCTTCGCGATTTTCTCGGTCGTTGCCCATTGGAACGATGTGTACTGGCCGCAAATCGTGATCTCACAAAACCGGCTCGCCACGCCACCGCTCGGACTGCTGTTCTTTCGGGCGGCTGAGGCGGGCGATGACTATGGCGCGCTCATGGCTGCGACGGTCGCCGTCTCTGCTCCTCTCGTGATCTTCTTTTTGTTCGCCCAGAAGGCCTTCATCGAAGGCGTCACCAGCACTGGCCTTAAGGGCTAGTGCGACCATCCAACCGCCCCCTAAAGGAGCTTCCCATGCGTTACATGCTTGGAATGATCACCGGCCTCGCGCTCATTGCGTCACCGGCGCTCGCTGACACAACGGAAATCACGGTCCATTACCCGATGCCGGGTTTCTTCAAGGACGTGATGGACAAGATCGCGACCGAATACATGCATCAGCACCCGGATGTGAAGATCACCTTCGCCAGCCCGTCGGCGACCTATGAAGATGGTCTGCAACTGATGCTCCGCGAAGCTGGCTCGCCGGAAATGCCGGATGTCAGCTTCATCGGCCTGAACCGCTTGCGGGTTCTGGCTGAGCGCAACATCGGCGTGGACCTGAAGCCGCTGATCGACAAAGATTCGAACTTCAAGTCCGAGGGCTTCTCGGAAACGTTGCTGCAGCTGGCACGCGTTCATGACCGTCAGGTTGGCCTCGCCTTCGCAGCCTCGGACCCGATCTTCTATTACAATGCTGACCTCGTCAGAAAGGTCGGTGGCGACCCCGATCACATGCCGACCACCTGGGAAGGTGTGTTTGAGCTGGCCGCCAAGATCCAGGCGTTGGGCGATGGCACGGCTGGCATGAGCTATCGCTGGATGGGTGATGACTGGATGTTCTCGGCGCTGCTGTTCGGCAATGGCGGCTCCATGCTGACCGCTGACGAGAAGAAGGTCGCCTTTGATGGTCCGGAAGGTCTCGCTGCCCTGAAGACGCTCGATAACATGGTCAAGATCGGCAAGATGCCGAACCTGTCGTCTGACGCGATGGTCCAGTCCTTCACCGCTGGCAAGACCGGCATGTTCTTCTGGACGACGGGTGCCCTGCGCTCGATCATCAAGGGCGTCGGCGACAAGTTTGAGCTGCGCACCACCAAGATCCCGCTGCTCAATCCAGAAAAAGGTCACCTGCCGACCGGTGGCAATGCTGCCGTCATGTTCACGACCAATCCGGCCAAGCAGCAGGCTGTCTATGAATTCCTGAAGTTTGCCGCTGGTCCGTTCGGCGAATCTGTCGTCGTTCCCGGCACAGGTTACGTCCCGACCAACGAAAATGCGGCCAAGGACGAGAAGTACCTCAAGACATTCTACGACCAGAACCCTCTGTTCCGCGCTGGCCGCGACCAGATCCCGCTGATGGTTCCGTGGTATTCGTTCCCCGGCAACAACGGCGTCAAGGTCACCCAGACGATGGTTGACGACCTTGGCCAGTTGGTCGAGCAGAAGATCACGCCAGAGGAAGCCCAGAAGGCAATGGCTCAGGACGTGTCCAAGCTGCTGCCACGCTAATTCTGGACAGACTTGCTGGAATACGAAAACCGACCGGGATCACCAGGATCCCGGTCGGTTGCGTTTGGTCGCAAAATTCAGCACTCGGACATGTCGTCTGAGGTATTGCCAGAGGCAATCCCGGATGGTTTGCCTCAGATCAGGTGAGGACTCACTTCCGCAAGATGTTGTGCGCCGGACCGAACGGGAAACCTGTGATGTTCTGGGCGCCGGTTTCGCTGATGACCAGAATATCGTGTTCGCGATAGCCACCTGCGCCCGGCATGCCTTCCGGGATAGTGAGCATCGGCTCCATCGAGACCACCATGCCGGGCTTCAGGATCGTGTCGACGTCTTCACGCAGTTCCACGCCTGCTTCGCGGCCATAATAGTGACTCAGCACGCCAAATGAGTGCCCGTAGCCGAAGGAGCGATAGCCGAGCAATCCGTGCGACCGATAGATCTCGTTCAATTCGCTCGCAACATCGCCGCAACGTGCGCCAGGAACAAGCAGTTCCAGCCCGCGCCGATGCACATCGCAATTGATTTCCCAGATCTTCAGGTGAGCATCCGAGGCATATTCGCAGAACAATGTGCGCTCGAGCGCTGTGTAATAACCTGCGATCATCGGGAAGCAATTGAGCGACAGGATATCCCCCGGCTGCACGGCCCGCGACGTTACCGGATTATGGGCACCATCGGTATTGATGCCGGACTGGAACCAGACCCAGGTGTCCATGAGTTCAGCATGCGGAAAGCTGCGCGCGATCTCCCGCACCATCGCCTGGGTTCCGGCCAGCGCGACTTCATGCTCGCGCACGCCCGCTGAAACCGCGTCGCAGACTGCGGAGCCGCCGAGGTCGGCGATCCTCGCACCCTGGCGGATCAGGGCGATTTCTTCAGCTGATTTGATCGTGCGCTGCCACATCGTGTCGACGGCGATATCGACAAATTCAACGCCCGGAAAAGCGTCCTTGAACTTCTCCAGGAGATCGAGATTGACGTGGTCGAACTCGATTCCGAGGCGTTTGACGTTGGGTAAAGCCTGCTGCAGGGCATAGAAGTAATTGTCGCGTCGCCAGTCGGTATAGGTGACGTTATCGGCGAAGCCGCGCCGCCACGGCTGTCCGGCGTCAATTCCGGCTGTTACAGTCAAGACCTTGGCGTCGGTTACAACGCAAGCGTAGCGACGACCGAAGTAGCAAAACAGGAAATCGGTGTAGTAGTTGATGTTGTGGTAGGAGGTCAGGATAGCCCCATCGAGCCCCTTGCTGGCGATGATCTGCCGCAGGCCCATCTGACGGCGTTCCATTTCGGCTGGGCTGAAGGTCGGCGTGACTTTCTCGCCGTTATGCAACGTCTGCAAGCGCAGCAACTCGTTGGGCATCGTCCGTCCGGCAGCGGTCATCTCTTGAAATCCTTCGCTGGGGCCATGCTGGCAGGCGTCCCAATCTCGGAGACTGGTTCGCTGCCTGGCATGCACCGCCCACATTCATCGGCTTTGCCGTTTGAACTTAGAGTTCTTGAACTTGACAATAAAATGAGTTTGAGAAATTATTTTATGAGAAAAACTCATTATTTCGATTGTATTGAATTCACAAGGCCGACATACTCCATGCAGTGAAGCGGAAAATTTGGCTTCGGATAGAAAGCGCTATTACGCGCGCTCATGTATTGATGCTGGTGGTCTCTCATTGAAACTCGAGTGCTGCTTTGGCTTCCGGGTTTGAAATTTTTGTTGCTTGATTAAATCTGACGCAATTGCTATCGTTTGAAGCCCAAAAAACAATCAATCTTCACTTTTGACCAATCGGGACCGCCTGTCGCCATTTAAGACCACCTGATCCAGGAATGTCTTGGGAAACCTTGAAGTCCTTGATGGTGACTGTTGAATGTGTCGGTCGCTGACGTTGCACACCCCTGGCGCTCTATTGGCGTGATCTGCCGGGTCTGAATTTGTTCAAGTTGTTGATATTTATATAACTTGATCGGATTTGGTTTCAGCTGGGGTCGTGTCGGCGCGGGACGCGAGGCGTGGTCTGTCGACGGTTGGCATGAGTGTTGCGGAGGAAGGGCCGAGCTTGGTGTCAGGTCCCGACGATCGACAACCGGTAGAGATGGAGGCGGAACGATGCGGCTATGCCCCGGTCTGATCATGAGTCAGTCGCCCATTTGCATGGGTGGAGGCGTTTGCCATGAAGCTTGATGTCAGCGCTTCCGACGCGTTTGTCGAATTTGCCGGCATCCAGAAAACCTATGACGGTGAGACGCTTGTCGTCAAAAACCTTAACCTGAGAATTCGGCGTGGTGAATTCCTGACTTTGCTGGGTCCGTCCGGGTCCGGCAAGACAACGACGCTAATGATGCTGGCAGGCTTCGAAACGCCGACCGCCGGTAACATCGTGCTCGATGGCGCGGAAATCGCGAGCGTGCCGCCGGAGAAGCGCGACATCGGCATGGTTTTCCAGAACTATGCGTTGTTCCCGCATATGACTGTCGCCGAAAACGTCGGCTTTCCCCTGCGCGTTCGGTCGCGGTCCAAGACGGAAATCGCTGAACGTGTCGGCAAGGCGCTGGACATGGTCCAGATGCGCAACTTTGCCAAGCGCATGCCGGGACAATTGTCAGGTGGTCAGCAGCAGCGGGTGGCCCTCGCCCGGGCGCTCGTGTTCGAGCCTAAGCTGGTGCTGATGGACGAGCCGCTCGGCGCGCTCGACAAGCAATTGCGCGAGCAGATGCAGATCGAGATCAGGCATCTGCACGAGTCCCTTGGGATTACAGTCGTTTACGTGACGCACGACCAGAGCGAAGCGCTGACGATGTCGGATCGCGTCGCGGTCTTCGAGAATGGCATCATCCAGCAATGCGCCAGTCCGTCCGAACTCTATGAACAGCCGGCCAATTCGTTCGTCGCCCAATTCATTGGCGAAAACAACCGGTTGCCCGGAACCATCCTGTCCGGTGATGGCACGCGGTGTCGGGTTGCGCTGGCGGATGGCACCGAAGTGCAGGCGACATTGACCGATTCCGCGCCGGTCGGCGGTCCATGCCTGCTCTCGATCCGCCCGGAACGCGTCAAGATCCTGCCCGCTGAAGGCAGCCTGCCCAATCGCTTCGAAGCGGAAGTCCGGGAACTGATCTATCTCGGCGATCACTTGCGCGTCCGCTTCGCGCTCGCCGGTCTCGATTTCATCGTCAAGGTTCACAACGCCGAGGACAGGCCTAGCCTCGATATCGGCACCCGCATTCCGCTTGGTTGGCGCACGGAAGATTGCCGTGCACTCGACTGACGCGTGAACTCTACCCGATCGTTCTGTATCAACTGAAGGGAAAGCCGATGTCAGTCAAATCCGTTACCTTGTTGTTCGCTGCGACCGCCCTGGTCGCTTTGTCAGTCGCGGCTCACGCCGATGGCCTGACAATCACCTCATGGGGTGGGGCCTATCAGAAGAGCCAGCAGGAGGCTTATTTCAAGCCTTATGCCGCCAAGACCGGCATCAAGATCACCGAAGAAGAGTATAACGGTGAAATCGCCAAGATCCGCGCGATGGTGCAGTCTGGCAATACGACATGGGATGCGGTCGATATCGACGCGGCAACGGCGCAACAGGGCTGTGACGAAGGCATCCTGCAGAAGATCGATTATTCCAAGTTTGGTGGCAAGGAAGCCTTCACGAAGGGGTCGACCTTCGAATGCGCGCTGCCGACGATCATCTATTCAACGGTGTTTGCCTATGACGGCGACAAGATCAAGGACGGCCCCAAGACATGGGCTGATTTCTTCGATCTGAAGAAGTTCCCGGGCAAGCGCGGCTTGCAGAAGGTCGCCTTCGGCAATCTCGAATTCGCGTTGATGGCTGATGGCGTTGCGCCGGATCAGGTATATGCCACGCTGAAGACCAAGGAAGGCGTTGATCGCGCATTCAAGAAGCTCGACACCATCAAGAAGGACGTCGTCTGGTGGGAAGCCGGTGCACAGCCGCCGCAGTTGCTCGCCTCCGGTGAAGTCGCCATGACGACAGCCTGGAACGGCCGTATCTTCAACGCCAACAAGGCCGACCACAAGCATTTCCAGATCGTCTGGGATGGTCAGTTGCAGGATTGGGATCTCTGGGGCATCCCGAAGGGCGTCAAGAGCACCGATGCGAGCTATGCGTTCCTGAAGTTTGCGTCCAGCCCACAGGCACAGGCCGAGCAGACGAAGTTCATTTCCTATGGTCCGGCACTGCTTGCCGCAACGCCTTTCGTCGACAAGGAAATCCTCAAGGATCTGCCGACTGCGCCTGATAATTCCAAGACCGCGCTCGCCAATGATCCGGTCTTCTGGGGTGACAACAAGGACGAGCTTCAGAAGCGCTTCACGTCATGGCTGTCGCAGTAAACTGAGTCAGCGGCTCTTGTGACGCAGCCTCGCTGCCGGGTCTGGCCGAGTAGCGGGGCTATCACGAAGCAGACGACTATCGGGATCCCCGGGCCATGGCTCGGGGGTTCCCAATGCCGGAACAGGCATGTGTGTTCATCCAATCGAGGACTGCCCATGACCGCAACAAACCTGCTTGCGACGTCGGACGGAGTGCCGCTCAAGCTGCTCCTGCGTCGCGCCGAGCGGATGAACCGGTTGAAATCACTTGCCCTGGTCGCTCCGTTGCTGATCTTCGTGATGATCGTTTTCATAGCACCGATCGCCTCGATGCTTGCGATTGCCGTCCAGAACCCGGAAGTCGCGGCCACACTGCCGAAAACGCTGGTCGCCTTGAAGGATTGGGACGGCAAGAGCACACCCGGCGAACCTGTGTTTGCCGCCTTCGCCGACGATCTGGCTCAGGCCCAGAAGGACCGGACAATCGGGTTTGTCGGCAAGCGGATCAATTACGAAGTGCCGGGAGCGCGCTCCCGGTTCCTGAAGGCCGGTCGCATGATCGATGCTGGCGGTGTGCCGCCGTGGAAGGACAAATTTCTGTCAGCCGACAAGGATTGGGGAGACGTCGAATTCTGGACGATCCTGAAACGGGCCGGCAGCACGGTGACGCCCTATTATCTGCTGACCTCGGTCGATCTGCGCCAGGATGCCAGCGGAGCAATCGTCCATACGCAGCCTGATCAATCCATCTTCATCGACGTGTTTTCGCGCACCATCTGGATTTCACTGCTCGTGACAGCACTGACGTTGGTGCTCGGCTATCCGGTTGCGCATCTGCTCGCGATCTTGCCGAACAAATACGCGAACCTGCTGATGATCCTTGTCCTTCTGCCGTTTACGACCTCGATCCTCGTTCGAACGACGGCCTGGATCGTGCTGTTGCAGACAAATGGCGTGATCAACGATCTGCTTATGCTGCTGCATCTGGAATCCAGCCGGATGCAGCTCATCTTCAATCGCGTCGGGACCGTCCTGGCGATGACACACATCCAGCTGCCGTTCACGGTTCTGCCGATCTTCTCCGTGATGAAATCGATCTCGCCGAACCTATTGCGCGCGGCTCGCTCGCTTGGCGCAGGACCGCTTCGGGCGTTTGTCACTGTCTATATGCCGCAGACGCTGCCGGGGGTCGGTGCAGGGTGTCTGCTGACCTTCATCCTCTGTCTTGGGTATTACATCACACCCGCACTCGTCGGTGGACCGCAGGACCAGATGGTCAGCTACTTTGTGGCGCTTTACACGAACCGGGACCTGAACTGGGGTCAGGCTGCAGCGCTCGGCTCGCTGCTGCTCTTCATCACGCTCGCGCTCTATGCGATCTTCAATCGCTTCGTTGGTATCGACAAGGTCAAATTTGGGTAATCCGATGCTTGCACCGTCCTATGCCACAAGATCCGAACGGCTCGCCTATACGACCCTGGCGATTTACTGCGGCGCAGTATTCCTGTTCCTCGTTGGACCGCTCATTGTCATCATGCCGTTGTCGTTCTCGTCCGAGCCGTGGTTTACCTATCCCCTGCCCGGTCTGAGCCTGCGCTGGTATGCGGATTTCTTTCTGAATGATCGCTGGCGGATCGCCCTTGAGAACAGTGCCATCGTTGCCGTCTTCTCGACGCTCCTGTCCACATCGCTCGGCACGCTGGCGGCGCTTGGTCTGGCACGCGGCAATGTCCCTTATTCCGGCCTGATCATGTCGATCCTGATTTCGCCGATGATTGTGCCGGTCGTCATCGTCGCCGTCGCGATGTTCTTCGGCTTTGCCTCCGTCGGACTCAACAACACCTATATCGGGCTCATCATGGCTCACGCCGCGCTCGCGACGCCCTTTGTCGTGATCACCGTAACCGCAACGCTGGCGGGGTTTGACCGCTCGCTCACACGGGCTGCGGCGAGCCTTGGTGCATCGCCTTCCACTACATTTCGGCTCATAACCATGCCGCTGATTGCGCCCGGTATCATCTCCGGCGCCCTGTTCGCGTTCTTCACGTCGTGGGACGAGGTTGTTGTCGCGCTGTTTTTGTCCAGCCCTGAACAGCGCACCCTGCCGCGCCAGATGTTCTCCGGCATCCGCGAGCAGATCTCACCGACCATCACGGCAGCCGCTACGTTTCTCATTCTGGTGGCGGCGCTGTTGATGTTCACACTGGAACTGTTACGGCGCCGATCGGAACGACTTCGGTCCGCCCTCACCTGAGGCAGCATTCATGAGCCACGGATACGAAAAGGGTCGGCTGGATCTGCCGTTTGTGGGGCATTGCAGCTTCGGCAAGCGGCCCATCGTCACGGATTGGTCAAAGATCGATGCCGACGTCGCGGTGCTCGGCATCCCCTACGACATGGGCACGCAATATCGGGCAGGTGCACGCTTCGGACCACGGGCCATCCGCGAAGCCTCCACGTTGTTTTCCTTCGGGCATGGCGGAGCCTATGATCACGAGGATGACGAGGTCTACCTGCCGCTGGACAAGGTGCGGATCGTCGATGTCGGTGATGCCGATATTGTCCACACCGACACGCGCACCAGTCACGACAATGCCGAAGCCGCAGTGAGGGCCATTCTTGCAGCAGGCGCCATGCCCGTCGTGCTCGGTGGCGATCATGCGGTCAACATTCCTTGCATCCGGGCATTTTCCGACCACGGGCCGATCCATATCGTTCAGATCGATGCCCATCTCGACTTCGTCGATGTGCGCCATGGCGTCACCGAAGGACACGGCAACCCGATGCGCCGTGCCGCAGAGCAGTCGCATGTCACCGGCCTGACGCAACTCGGCATCCGCAATGTGTCGTCAACTGCGCGCGAAGGCTATGAGGATGCTCGCCAACGCGGTTCGACGATCCTGTCGGTCCGGCAGGTGCGGGCGATGGGCAAGGAAGCGGTTCTGGCGCGCATTCCGGATGGCGTTCGCTATTATGTGACAATCGACATCGACGGCTTCGATCCATCGATAGCACCGGGGACCGGAACGCCGAGCCATGGCGGCTTTCTCTATTACGAGGTGATGGAAATCCTCAAGGGGCTGGTTACCAAGGGCGAGGTCGTGGGGATCGATTGCGTCGAGGTCGCCCCGGCCTATGACCCTTCGGGCATCACCGGATTTCTGGCGGCCCAAGTCCTGCTGAATTTCCTTGGATATATATTTGCCACACGCAAATAGGCGGGCATTATACGCCCGCCCGCTCACGGAAGGTCTCCCAGACAAGACGCGCCTTGACCG
Organism: uncultured Hyphomicrobiales bacterium; assembly: GCA_903930435.1. Lineage (GTDB taxonomy): Bacteria > Pseudomonadota > Alphaproteobacteria > Rhizobiales > Ancalomicrobiaceae > CAIYYN01. The sequence goes on from CAIYYN010000029.1 coordinate 235,722, forward strand.
CCAGGGGCCAGGCGAAATGGCCGAACATTGGCGAAATCCTGGTCACCGGCAGGTCGAGTTCCTCGGCGCTGCCACCAGCCGCCCGTCGTGCCAGCATGCGCCCAATGGCAGTCGCCATTGCGACCCCGCGACCATTGTAGCCGAGCCCAATATGCAGGCCGTCGGCGGGTTCATGAACATGCGGCAGGCTGTCCGGCGTGATCGCGACCTGTCCGTTCCAGCAATGGGTCCATTCAATGCCTTCGATGGCTGGAAACAGCTTCTCGGCATAGGCAATCAATGTTCGATAATCGCTGAAATTTCCGCTATCCCGCATGACGCTGCGACCGCCCATCAAGAGCCGATTGTGCGCATCGATGCGGTAATAGGCGTAAGTCGCCGACATTTCGTAAAGCGATGGGCGATTGGGCATGATCGAGGCCGCCAGATTGGGTGACAGCTGGGCTGTCGCTGCAATCGATGAATAGACCGGCACGATGGACCGCCTCAATCCCGGCCAGAGGTCATCGCTGTAACCGTTGGTCGCCAACACGACGCGAGTTGCCGTCACCGTGCCTCGGGGTGTGACCACCTGCCAGCGTCCATTGCTGCGGGTGAGTTTCAGCGCGCGCGTTGATGAGAAAATCTGCACACCCGCCTTCAGCGCTGCCTCTGCCAGCCCTCGCGCATAGCCGAGCGGATTGAGATTGCCGCCGCGCCGATCGATGCAGCCAAGCGCATAGGCATCGGTGCCGACCTCCGATTCCATCCCTGCTCGATCCAGCAGCGTGATATCGACCCCGCGCGATTGCCACTGCGCCTGGAAATCGCGAATGCCCGCCTCCGATTTTCTGCCGCCAGCCGCCCGGATCGTGCCGCCGCGCACCGGTTCACACGCGATGCCATGCCGGGCGATCAGATCGAAGACAAGATCCGGGGCTTCTCCCCCCATCCGCACCATGCGTCCACCGAGTTCGGAACCAAAAGCGGCTTCTAGCTGGTCGGGTGTCCATTTCAGGCCCGGATTGACCTGTCCGCCATTGCGCCCCGATGCCCCCCAGCCCGGTTCATTGGCCTCCAGAACAACCGCGCTGACCCCGGCCTCAGCCAGATGCAAGGCTGTTGACAGCCCGGTGAAGCCACCGCCGACGATGACGACTTCGGTGGTCAGATCGCCGTTGAGCACGGCCTCTGCGGGTGCAGATCGTGCCGTGTCAGCATAGAGCGAGCGAGGTAATGGACGACGTTCGGTGCCAGACAACATGATAGCCTCACTGTGACCGCACATGAACGCAGCGGCGTCAGCGCGTCCTGTCTCATTGAATCCGCGTTCGTCCTATGCAAACCTGAGACCAATGTGACAGGGTCCGGCCCGTGCGACCAGTGTAAAAAAGCAAAGGTGGACGCGTGTGAAAAACTTCCCGACCGATCTTTTGCGAACCTTTCTGACGGTGATCGACCTTGAAAACCTGACGCGGGCCGGTGAGCGCGTTGGGCGGACACAATCGGCTGTCAGCCTGCAAATGAAGCGGCTCCAGGAGCTTGTCGGCGCTCCATTGTTCGAGCGTGACTCCGCAGGCGGGACACTGACGGAAGCAGGGCAAACGGTTGCCAATTTTGCGCGCCGCATTCTGACACTAAACGACGAACTGGCCATGCGCCTGTCGCGCAAATCCCTGCAGGGCCGTCTCCACATCGGGCTGCCCAGCGATTATGCCGATCAGCTTCTCGGCAGGCTGTTGAGCCATCATCAGGCGCGCGATGCCGGTGTCGGGTTTGATGTGTCTTGCGAATTGTCGCAGGGTCTGCTGACTGGCCTGCGCGCCCATACGTTTGATGCGATCATCGCCATGACGGTTGATGCGGCGGCGGAAGGGGCCTTCATGTCGCGGCGCGAGGAGATTGTCTGGGTCGGTCGACCGGGCGCAATCGAAGCCGGTCATGACGGCGTGCTGCGGGTCCTTGCATCGCCGGAAGGCTGCATCTACCGGCGACAGATGCTGTCGGCCCTGCAGCGGGAAGGTCGCCCGTTCGAGATTGTGTACTCGAATCCGAGTTTTCAGGGCCTGGAAGCCGCTATTACCGCTGGCTTTGGCGTGACAGCAATCGCCCGTTCGATTGTTCCCGAACGACTGTTGCCGTGGATCAATCCGAAGGGCCTGCCGAACCTCGCCGACACCGTGATCGGTGTCTATGTTGCCCCGGATGAACAACGGACCGAGGCTCTGTCGCTTGCCGCTCTTCTGGCGGATCTCATCGGTCTGGAGCAAGCCTGACCGCGCCCGAAAGGCTTCATTTGCCGGAGATGCGAGCTCCGGTTTGTCCGGGGCACCTGCGCGTCAAGTCCACACAGATTCGTCTGATCCCGAGTGGGTTGGTAACAAAGGGGGGGTACGTATGCCGCGGTTCTTATTTCAGATGCGTTGAATTGGGCGAGCGAGGAGCATGCGGATTCTGCTGCTGTTGCTTGCGCCGCAGCGGCCCAACCAATTGCAAGCTGACATCGAAAATGAGGGTGCCTGCGCGTTCGCGAGGTCGATGGCGGTGGTCGCAGTCGGGTGCGAACGGGTCTCCACCTGCTTTACCTGTTATTTCGTGAAATTCGCGGCGAAACAGGTGATTTTGCTCGTTGTTGTTTGGTGGTGGAGAAAATTCTTATGCAGTAACATGGCGTTATTCGGATTCTGGTCTCTTTCGCGAAACAGGTCCGAATTTCATGTTATCAGGACGATAACAGGTCGACAACAGGTGCAGATCGCCTGTTTTGCGGGGCGTCGATGCAGAACCAGATCGTGTTGAATCTCGGGCCGGCGTTGATGCCGGATTTCATGATAGGCTCACTCTTTCACGCGATCCTGGCGTGGCCAACTAGTGACGAGGCTGCCGCGTTTCACCGGGTGAGTGAAGAGCTTGCGGCAAGCGTCATCCGGCTGACCAGAACCGATGCGCCGGATGATGTTCAGTTGGTCAAGGATCGGTGGCCGCAGTTCAATTGGCAATCGATTGAGGCACGCGCGCGGAAGTCAGAATCTGCGCTTGGCTATCTCGATAAGCGTCTCAAGCAGCGCATGGCGGCAGCACGCGTCGGGATCGGGAAGATCCACCGTGATATCTTCGATGTGCCGGTGGTCCTGCCGCCGACGATCACGGCGTTGTCGCTCGATCAGCTTTGCAAGCTGATTGCGACGGATGTTTTTATTGATGACCCCGAGAATATCGAGAAGCTCGTCTGGAGGAAGTCACTGCCGATCCTTCATCTGGCAATGGCGACCCAGCTTGTGCTGGCCGGGCAACAGAAGGACGGAGAAGGATTTGACTGCGATTTGCAGGATATCGACTTCTATCGCAGCGTGATTGAGATCGCCGGTTTACTCGAACAGGTCGTTCACGACCACCCGGATATTGCAGTGACCCGTGACCGACTGACCCTCGTTCGCTGGTTCGAATGATCCATCGTCGAACTTTTACCCTGCTCCGTAGTCGAAATAAGTGACAATTGATTTGCTCCACCACTCAAACGGAGCAATCCAATGCCGAGGACCCATTCTCCCCACCACAATATCCGCCTGCAGACGGAATATCTCTCGCCCGGGACGCTGAAGCCCATGCCTGGCGCGCCGCGGCAGCATCCGAAGTCGCAAATCCGGGCGCTGACCAAGTCCTATGAGACATTCGGTCAGGTCCTGCCGATCCTGATCGATGCTGATTGCCGCATCATCTCCGGTCATGCCCAGATCGAAGTCGCAAAGCGGCTGGGGCTCACCGAGGTCATGGTGATCCGCGTCGACTATCTGACTGAGCCGCAGATCAAGGCGTTGATGATTGCCCTCAATCGCCTGTCGGATTTGTCGAAATGGGACGAGGGCGCACTGAAGTCCATTCTGCTTGACCTTCAGACACAGGACCTCGACTTCGACATCGAGGCAACGGGCTTCACGGAGATCGAGATTGAGCTGAAGATCGAGGGACTTGACGGCGATGACGACGAGTTCGAGGCGGAACTCGGGGCCAGCGCAGGACCGGCGATTACAGGCACTGGCGATGTCTGGGCGCTCGGCAATCACCTGTTGGTCTGCGGCAACGCACTGGATGAGCGCTCGTGGTCTGCCCTGATGGGCGAGGACCGGGCAGCGCTCGTTGTGACCGACCCTCCCTACAATGTGCCGATCGACGGTCATGTCTCAGGCCTTGGTCAGCACCGCCACCGCGAATTCGGGATGGCCGTCGGCGAAATGAGCGCGACCGAATTCACGGACTTCCTCACCTCCGCCATGACTCACGCCTCCAACTGGTCACTGCCGGGATCGGTGCATGTCTGGGCGATGGATTGGCGGCATGTTGTCGAAATCGGCAGCGCCGGACAATCGGTCTATGATCGCTTTGTGAACATGGCGGTCTGGGTCAAGAACCAGCCCGGCATGGGCTCATTCTTGCGCAGCCAGCACGAGTTGTTCTTTCTGTTTGCCAAGGGCGGCGCGCCCATTCGCAACAACATCCAGCTTGGGCGGTTCGGCCGTTCGCGTTCGAATGTATGGACCTATCCGTCGGCTGCAAGCCTGGCTCGCACGGCAGAAGAAGGCAATCCGCTCGCCATGCATCCGACTGTCAAGCCGCTGGCGCTGATGTCGGACATTCTGCTCGACACCACTGTCCGTCGCGAGATCGTGGTCGATCCCTTCGCCGGGAGCGGTACCACGGTCATTGCCGCCGAGAAGCTCGGTCGCAAGGCGCGTGTGATCGAACTCGATCCGCTCTATTGCGACACGATCATCCGCCGCTGGCAACGGTGGACCGGCGAGGAAGCAAAGCGTCTCGCCGATGGCATTGGTTTTGCGGCGCTGGAGGCGGCAACCGGTTCCAGGGTGCGGGAGATCACGCCATGAGCAGCGAAGCGAAGCGCGACAATGGCGGGCGTTTCCGGCCCGGCAATACGGGTAATCCCAAGGGGCGCCCCAAGGCGCGCCCCGGTGTCGATGCGGCTGTGACCAAGGCACTCTCGGAAAAGATCACGGTCACCGAACAGGGTCAGCGCAAGCGCAGGTCCAAACTCGACATAACCGCCGCTCAGGTCGCCAACAAGGGGGCCAGCGGCGATCTGCGCGCAGCGAAGATGGCTTTCGATTTGGCTCGAAAGGTTGAAGAGCGGGCCGAGGCGCAATCGTCGAATACGCCGGTCATGAGCCAGGCCGACCGCGAGATCGCCGACCGCGTCATCGCTCGCCTTCGCCAGATCCTCTCTGAGGAGACGTCCCATGACCATTCCGAACCCTGAATTCACCCTCGATCCCTACGAATACGACGCGCTTACCCGGCTCGACTTCTGGATCTTCGTTCAGAGGGTTTATGTCGAACTCACCGGCGACTTGTTCCAGGACAATTGGCACATTCAGCTGCTCTGCGCGGAAGTCGACCGCATTCGCACCGAGCCAAACACCAAGCTCGCGATTGCCTTGCCGCCCCGGAGCCTGAAGTCGATCATCGCCTCTGTGGCCTTGCCCGCATGGCTGTTGGGTCACGATCCGGGAATGGAAGTGGTCTGCGTGAGTTACGGTCAGGAACTGGCCGACAAGCTGTCGGCGGATTGCCGTCGCGTGATGCTATCGCCCTGGTATCGCCGGCTGTTCCCGGCGACCTGCCTCGACAAGCAGGCCGTCGGCCATCTGGCAACGACGCAAGGAGGAAAACGCTACGCCACTTCGGTCGGCGGAACGCTCACCGGGATGGGAGCCGACATCATCATCGTCGATGATCCCATGAAGCCCGATGAGGCCCTATCGGACGCGGAACGCTCACGGACCAATGACTGGGCCCGGCATACGCTCTTCACCCGCATCAACACCAAGTCCGATGACCGGATCATCCTCGTGCAGCAACGGCTGCATGAGGATGACATGATCGGTCACGTGCAGGAGATCGCCGGCTTTAAGCTCCTCTCATTCCCCGCAATTGCGCAGGATGATGAGTTTCATATCATCCGCACACCATTCGGCACTCTCACTCATCACCGCAAGGCCGGCGAAGCGCTGCACCCCGAGCGTGAGCCGCTTGCGGTGCTGGAGAAGCAACGCGTGCTGCTCGGCACGGCGTTTTTTGCAGCTCAATATCTGCAATCACCGACGCCGCCCGGTGGAGGGCTCATCAAGATCGCCTGGTTCAATCGCTACGACCTGACCGCTAAACCGGCCTTCATGCGCATCCTCCAGTCTTGGGATTGCGCAAGCAAGGCCAGTCAGTTGGCTGACTACAGCGTTTGTACGACGTGGGGCGTGACGTACAAGAAGGAGATTTTCCTCATCAATGTCTTCCGCGCCCGGCTCGAATACCCTGACCTGAAGCGAAAGTTGCGCGAACTGGCCGAGCAGTTCCGGGCTGGAACGGTCCTGATCGAGGATGCTGCCTCAGGCATCCAGCTTGTCCAGGAACTTCGGCGCGAAGGCTTTGCCCGCATCAAGCCGGTCAAGCCACTCGGCGACAAGTCCATGCGCATGGCAGCGCAGACCCCCGCCATTGAGGCCGGTCGCGTGTTTCTGCCGCGCGAGGCGCCCTGGCTCCACGACTATCAGCACGAACTCGCGCTCTTCCCAAAAGGCCGACACGACGATCAGGTCGA
>CAIYYN010000030.1 GCA_903930435.1 uncultured Hyphomicrobiales bacterium
CTGTTTCGACCCTCCAGCCAGAGAGCGACGACGAGTCCGACACCTCGATTGACCAGTTGCTGGGCGGGCGCATTGAAATCGAGCAGCCACGCAGGGGCTGGCATCGAGCCGGTCTCGATGCCCTGTTTCTGGCGGCGGCGGTTCCCGACCATGCGACCGGACTGGTCGTAGATCTGGGAGCAGGTGTCGGTACGGCCGGCATGGCGGCGGCGGCCCGCGTGAGGGGTATCGATGTCCTCTTGGTCGAGCGGGAGCCGCGCGTTCTGGATCTGGCGCAGAGCAACCTCGCAAGGCCTGCCAATGCGGCATTTGCAAATCGCTGCCGGGCGATCATGGCCGATGTCACCGAACCCATGAAACTGCGCGAAGCCGCCGGACTGGGACGCGAGATCGCCACTCATGTCCTCATCAATCCGCCCTTTTTTCCGCCGCGAACCGTGCGCGCCTCGCCATCTGTGCCACGCGCAGATGCGCATGTGCTCGATGCAGGCGGACTGGAGGATTGGGCGCGAACTGCCGTATCGATCCTTGAGCCGCGCGGACGTTTGACACTGATCTTTCGCGGCGACGGTCTCAGCGACGTGCTGGCGGCGCTGGCCGATCGGGTTGGCGAAATATCCATCTTTCCGCTGTTTCCCAGGGAAGGGATCGCGGCCCATCGACTGATTGTGTCCGGCGTCAAGGGCAGCCGCGCCGCGCCGCGGATCTTGCCCGGAATGGTGCTGCATCCCGCTGGTTCTGCTGGCTATCTGCCGGAGCCAGATGCCATTCTCCGGGGGGAGCGCGGGCTTTACGTCTGAGCACCTGCCGGCATCGGAGATAACGCTGCAATTGTCGAATCGTTATGCGCTCGATAAGGTTCAGACTTGGGCCGGAAGCCGGTACAGCAAGTCCTTCAGGGAGTTCGTCTCATGCGTCGATCACACGCCTTCGTGTCCTTCATCTCAGCCGCAGCGCTAATGGTCCTACCCGTGCAGGCATTAGCTGATCAGATTGAAGGGCAATATTCCGGGGCTTCATCGATCGCAGGTGGCACCGGCGAATGTTGGGGCAACAATCCCGCCAGTGCAGTTGTCACGGGCGGTACCGTCACGATCCGCTACGTGGCCTATGAGGGAACACAATCGATTCTGACGGCCGATGTGCACCCGGATGGAACCTTCAGCCTCTCCCAGCCGATCAAGAACGGATCAATCAGCTATAGCGGCAAGATCCGTGGCAACCGTCTGACGGCGCAATGGAAAGGTCCAGTATGCTACGGCACGCTGGACATGACACGCTGATCCGCCAGACCAAAATTCGGCCCGCAGCAAGGAAAAGCCGCTAGCCGGTTACTGAATGTTGGGCTTCATCTGCGGATAGGGATCATTGGGGTCGGCAGCAGGCGGCTTGGGTCGATGCACGCGCGGCTTGTCTTCCTTCGGTGCCTGCTTGGATTTGTCATCCAGTCCGACATAGATAATCGTGCCGTCGGATACATCGATCGGAATGGTGACGGCTTCGTCAACCAATGACCAGTTCGCGCCAAAATCCGGTGCTTCAACCTGGACGGAGACGACCTTCAAGCCGCTGTAGACGACCTTCTCGCCACTGACTGCCGCAATCCTGACGGGGATATCGACCTTGCCCGCAGATCCCTTGGGTCCAGCCACGACGCGTCCGGCTGCTCCGACCCGCGCAATGATGTTGGTGCCAACTTCGTCACAATCACGTGCAACCCGCTGAACGCTCATCTGGAATTTGAGTGTATCAGGTGTCTGAGGCTTACCGGCTTCGTAGATATTTGCCGTTTCAGTGCCGAACCGGATCTCGGCATTCGGGCAAACCGCATGGGCAGCAAACTTCGGCGAAACAGCTCCGGGTGTGGCAGGTGCATCTGCCACAGGCTTCGTTCCAGGCATCCAGTTCATGAATGTCGAGCCGATGGATGTGTCGCCACAACCGGCCAAGGCCAGCGACAGCCCCATCGCCGGCGCAGCTTTCATGAGGACAGACACAAGACGCGCCGGCATGCGTCCCAGGTCATGGAAGCGTGTCTCTGCCGAACGAACTCTGGAAACCATGGAAGACCCTCAGATATAAACCCGGAGACGCAATCGCTTCCGCGTAGTCCCCCGGAAGTGATGACGCAACTGCAATTGTCTATAGCAGGTGCATAGTCAGGAACAAATGCCCTGATGTTCCCTTCGAATCAATGAACATTGACGGGAATGTGGCCATTGAAAGCAGATCCCGCACTGTCCGACGATAAACTCGTGCGAAAGCGGGTTTCCGGGATAGCCAATTTGTGGAATAGGGTATTGCGTGTGTAGGCTGAGGGACATGCTTGGCTGCGATAGGCTCATCCGTAACTGAAAACGATCAAACCGCTGACAATGACGAAACCGCCGCTCGATATTTTCCTGGCCGCCCCGCGCGGCTTTTGTGCCGGTGTCGACCGGGCAATCCAGATTGTCGAACTGGCGCTGGAGAAATACGGTGCGCCGGTCTATGTCCGGCACGAGATCGTGCACAATCGGTTTGTCGTGGAAAGCTTGAAGCGCAAGGGTGCAGTCTTTGTCGAGGAACTCGACGAAGTGCCCGACGGCAACAGCCCCGTCATCTTTTCCGCCCATGGCGTACCCAAAACGGTCCCTGCCGAGGCCAGCCGTCGCAACCTCTTCCCGCTCGACGCGACCTGCCCGCTGGTCACCAAGGTGCATCGCGAGGCGGAAATTCACCTGAAGCGCGGACGGCACGTGCTGCTGATCGGCCATGCCGGACACCCGGAAGTAATTGGCACCATGGGGCAGTTGCCGGAAGGCACGGTGACGTTGGTCGAGACGGAAGCCGATGTCGCGCGCCTCGCGTTTCCCGAGGGGACCGTCCTCTCCTATACAACACAGACGACTCTCTCGGTTGACGACACGGCAGGGATCGTTGAAGCCCTGACGACCCGGTTCCCGGACATTGTCGGCCCCCACAAGCAGGACATCTGCTACGCGACGACCAATCGTCAGGAGGCCGTCAAGGGCATCGCTGGCAAGGTCGACGCGCTGATCGTGGTTGGCGCGCCGAACTCCTCGAACTCGCTCCGGCTGCGCGAAGTCGCGGAGCGGCAAGGCTGCCCGATTTCGGTTCTGATCCAGCGGGCGCATGAAATCGACTGGACTGTTTTCGGCGGGATTCGCAGGCTGGCCATTTCAGCGGGAGCCTCTGCGCCAGAGGTGCTCGTGGAAGAAGTCATCGCTGCCTTTGCCGAGCGGTTCGAGATCCAGCTTGAAGAGGTCCGCAGCGCCGAGGAATCCATCGTATTCAATCTGCCGCGCGAATTGCGGGATGTAGCGATGAACAGGATCGGTTCCCTGCTTCAGACAACTCAGCCCACGGAGTAAGGAATGGCCGTTTATACCGATGTCCCGGACGACCAGTTGGCAGACTTCATCGCCGACTACGGCATTGGCGACATTGTATCGTTCAAGGGCATCGCGGAAGGTGTCGAGAACTCCAACTTTCTCCTGAAGACAACGGTCGGCACCTACATCCTGACGCTCTATGAAAAGCGCGTGGACGCCAATGACCTGCCGTTTTTTCTCGGGTTGATGGAGCATTTGGCTGCAAAAGGCATCTCCTGCCCACTTCCCCTGAAGACAACCTCGGGCCAGATGATCGGTACGCTTGCCGGGCGTCCTGCCGCCGTGATCACGTTTCTGGAAGGTATCTGGCATCGTCATCCAACCGAGATCCATGCGGGCGCTGTCGGTGATGCGCTTGCCCGGTTTCATCTGGCCGGACAGGGCTTTCAATTGACGCGCCGCAATGCGCTCGATCGGTCGGCCTGGCGTCCGCTGTTTGACCGATGCAATGGGCGGGCTGATGAGGTGGCAACCGGTCTTGAGGCAGAGATTGCCAGAGAACTGGGGACATTCGAGGCCGATTGGCCCGCCGATCTTCCGTCCGGTGTGATCCATGCGGATCTCTTCCCCGATAACGTCTTCTTTCTCGGCGATACGCTCTCCGGATTGATCGACTTCTATTTTGCCTGCAATGATGCCTTTGCCTATGACCTCGGGATCTGTCTGAATTCCTGGTGCTTCAACGAGAATGGCAGCTACAATCTCGACAAGGGACGCGCGATGTTGATGGCCTATGACGCCGTTCGTCCGCTGTCACCGGCGGAATGGGCCGCTCTGCCGCTTTTGTGCCGTGGCTCCTCGATGCGGTTTTTGCTGACGCGGCTCTATGATTGGCTGAACGTCCCCAAAGGCGCGCTCGTTCGTCCCAAGGACCCGCTTGAATATCGTCACAAGCTTCAATTCCACCGCATGATCCGCGACGTGACGGACTACGGCGTCTCCAGCGACATGGTCAAACGGGCATGACAACCACAGTTGCGGACGCCAGGAGCGATGGCGGAACGACAAAGGCAGCCAACCGCGTCGAGATTTTCACCGACGGGGCCTGCTCGGGTAATCCCGGTCCCGGCGGTTGGGGCGCAATCCTGCGGTATCGCGGCACGACGCGTGAACTCTGCGGCGGCGAGGCGGACACGACGAACAACCGCATGGAATTGCTCGCGGCCATCTCGGCGCTCGAAGCCTTGACCCGGCCCTGCGCGATCGATCTCTACACCGACAGCAATTACCTGCGCGGTGGCATTACCCAATGGGTCCATGGCTGGGTCCGCAACGGTTGGAAGACCGCCGACAAGAAACCGGTCAAGAATGTCGACCTCTGGCAGCGCCTGATCGCGGCCCGCGACCGGCACGACATTACCTGGCATTGGGTCAAGGGACATGCGGGCCACGCCGAAAATGAGCGCGCCGACGAACTGGCACGCGAGGGCATGCAGCCATTTAAATCAATTTAGGTCATCAACCGGACTACGGATTGATCTCTCTCAAGGTGTCAGCTACGGATTCTGCAACGCTCGCATCCAGCAAAAAGGATGCAGCAATGGAGAAATCGCCTATGACATCGCAAATCGGGTCATCTCCGCTCCCTGATATCAGCAGCGCTTCGGTCAAGCGCAGCGATGAGCCGCAAATCCGCGCCATATCGGTCGACGATATCTCGGAGTCACTGTCCGCTGGCATGCGCGATTTTCGCGCCGCTCCACTGTTTGGGCTCGCATTTGGGGCAGCCTGTGCGATTAGCGGCGCAGTGCTCGTCAACATCGCCGACAATTTCGGTCTCGTCTACCTGACCTATCCCGTGATTGCCGGCTTTGCCCTGATCGCCCCGTCTGCTGCCGTCGGGTTTTATGAAATCAGCCGACGCCTTGAAAAGGGTGAACCTGCCAGCCCCGGTTCCGTGCTGGCAACGATCTTGCGCGAAGGCGGCAAGGAACTCGGGTTCATGGCTTTGGTGGGCCTGTTTTGTCTGTTGACCTGGCTCTACAGCGCCGGGTTCCTCTACGCTCTGTTTTTCGGCCTGCAACCCGCAGACCTCGGCGATATAATCGGCAACGCAGTCGCAACGCCGCGCGGACTTGTGTTCCTGCTGGTCGGCAATGCCGTTGGCGGCATCATGGCCATGCTGCTGTTTTCAATTTCAGTGGTGTCCTACCCGCTCCTGCTCGATCGCAACGTGGATTTCGTGACCGCGATGATCACATCGGTCCGGGTTGTACAGGCATCCCCGGGTCCGATGATCGGCTGGGGCATCTTTCTGGCGACACTCACCGCGATTGCGTCGCTGCCGATGTTCCTGGGCCTGATTGTCGTATTGCCGGTCCTCGGACACGCAACATGGCACCTCTATCGCCGGGCCGTGGTACGCACGACGGATTGACCTGCCTTCGCCCGAAGCCTGAGGCTCAGAGCACGATGACCTTCGTGCCAACCTTCACGCGCTCGTAGAGGTCTTCAACATCTTCGTTACGCATGCGGATGCAACCCGACGATACAGCATGTCCGATAGTCCAGGGTTCGCTAGTGCCGTGAATGCGATATTCGGTCGAGCCGAGATAAAGCGCCCGGGCGCCGAGCGGATTGTTCGGGCCTCCGTCCATGTGATGCGGCAATTTGGGCTGACGCTTGAGCATGGCTTCCGGCGGCGTCCAGTCGGGCCACTCAGCCTTGCGCGTAACAGTATGTTCGCCCGCCCATTCGAAGCCCGGGCGTCCAACCCCCACGCCATAGCGCAAGGCCCGCCCACCCGTCTCGACGAGATAGAGGTGCCGCTCGCTGGTATTGATGACCAGCGTTCCGGGCTTGTAGGGGCCGCTATAGGCAACCTCCGTCGGCAAGAACTCCGGAGCCGTATGTGTTCGCGACGCTTCGTCTGGATCGGCATTGGCGACATGCGTCAAACGCGATCCGTCACTCTGTGGATTGAGGACCTGCATTCCCCGTTGGACTGACGTCTCCAAAGGTTGCGGTCGCGCGCCAGCCTGGGGCGGCGGAGCGCGCCACAAACCGATCGGTGCTTCATGCGGATATTGTGCGACTGGCGGTGTCGTCACCACATCACGGTAATTGGCCGGGCGCAGTTGCGTGATCCACGGCTCGGTCAAATCCGGCGATAGCACCAGCGGAGGCGGCGCAAAAACATCGCTCCCGGCAAAGGCCGCGCTTGCGCCAGCCAGAAACATGCTGACGCCCGTCAGTACCAGACCTTTTGTGACACGCATGTTCTCAGAACCCGATCTTCACTCAACGAAACGGGATCGCGCATCCATGAAGCCGCTGCCGACACCCTGCCTGCAATCTCCGGCAAGATGGAAAATAACTGGTAAAAGTCGTTGGTTAACGATTTGTAATTCCCGATGCATAATAAACATGGTTATCAGATGATAAATGCGATGGTTTAAATCTTCAGTTTTAAATCATTAACTTAAACTCGCTATGGATTGTATTTATGCGATTGATAACAAAGGCTGACTATTAGGAAAACAATTATATCGCCAAAAAATGGTAAGCAAAAAGGAATTTTTAATTCTGCATATGTAACGTGATCGATCAGAACGATACCACTCCAACGGGGTCGAGCGGGTTCCATGTCGCAAGTGAAAAAAATCTTCAGAGTCGAGGCCGTCTCCCGGTTTGATCAGGTTGGAACACCCGTGGTCAGTGGCGATGCGGATGCACGTCATCGCGAGTTGATGGAAGAACTGGCCAGCCTGAAGAAGATCATTCAGCCGACGCAGGAATTCAGCGAGCAGGCCATTGCCCAGATCCGCAAGGATCACGAAGAGGCAATGAAGATCAAATACGAACTCGAATCCATGTATGAAGCCATCAGCAAGACAAAGCGCGAAATTGCAACGCTGCATGTGTCGGGCTGCAATGGTCATGAACTGAGCCGCGTGACGGACGAACTGGATGCTGTTGTCGGCGGGACCGAACAGGCGACAGAAACCATTCTTGAGGCAGCCGAGATTATCGATGACCGCTCGAACAGCCTGACGGCGGCGCTGACGGGGCTCAATCGCGGCCTCGCGCAGGATATTCAAGACAATATTGTCCTGGTCTTCGAAGCCTGCAACTTCCAGGACCTGACGGGTCAACGCATCACCAAGGTCGTCAACACGCTCCGCTTTGTCGAAGAGCGCATCGTCAAGATGATGGAAATCTGGGGCGGCGCTGAGAAGTTCAAGGACATCGAGGTCGAGCTTGAGCACCGCATGGGTGATCAGGGCCTCCTCAATGGACCATCCCTGAACTCGGATATGGATATCGCGTCGCAAGACGATATCGACGCGCTCTTCAATTGACGAATAGCTGTCGGCATGATCCAACCGCTTCAAGATGGAGCGCAGGATATGCCGGAGCAGGAAACACCCAAAGGCCTCATACGCGACCTTGACGGGCGATGCCGTTGTAGCTGGTGCGCGGGTGATGCCGGATATCAGGCCTACCATGACACCGAATGGGGCCGACCGGTCACCGATGATCGGCGACTGTTTGAAAAGCTGTGTCTGGAAGGCTTTCAATCCGGGCTATCCTGGCTGACAATCCTCAGAAAGCGTGAGAATTTTCGCAAGGCCTTCGCCAATTTCGAGCCGGACATCGTGGCTGCCTTTGGGGAAAGCGATGTCGAGCGCCTGTTGGGCGATGCTGGCATCGTGCGTCACGGCGGCAAGATCCGCTCCACCATCAACAATGCCGCACGAGCCCTCGAACTGAAGGCAGAATTCGGCTCGCTGGCTGCCTATTTCTGGCGGTTTGAGCCACCGGTCGAAAGCTTGCCGGAAACGTTTGATTGGGACAGCCTTCGGGCAGCAACGACATCGCCCCAGTCGATCGCGCTCTCCAAAGATCTCAAAAAACGCGGCTGGTCATTTGTTGGGCCAACGACGATGCAGGCCTTGATGCAGGCCATGGGCCTCGTCAATCATCATATTGCAGGCTGCTGGGTCCGCGACGAAGTCGACACAATCAGGGCATCGCTGGCTCGTCCGTGGTGAGCGAGACTCACCCCGCGAGCCGGGCATCCAGTGCATCGGCAAGCGCGTTGCTCGATGAAAACACATAGTCCAGCGTCGACACGGTCACGACATCGGCCCCGAACTGACGCAGCACCTTCGCAATCTCGGCCGTTTTCCGGATCGGTGCATGCAGTGTCAGAACAGAACCGCGCCGCGCCTCATAGCCAAAGGGCAAGGTCGCGCCAAGGCTCGTCACGGCAGCTGCAACTTCGGCAAAATTGGTCACAACCGCCCGGATTTCCCGCACGGACCGCGCGGCACTTTCGGCTGAAATCCGGTCCAGTATCGAGCGGGCCTCGGCGCGGGCCGTGGGCGACCAGTCCGCCCCGAGCGAGGCGACAAGGTTGGCTTGCGACTTCAGGATCACGCCGTCAGACAGGATCTTCAGATTGTTTGCCGCGAGCGTCGCGCCCGTCGTCGTGATATCGACGATGGCTTCCGCTGCCCCGGAAGCCGGTGCCCCCTCGGTCGCCCCCAAGCTCTCGACGATCCGGTAATCGGTAATGCCGTTGACGGCAAAGAACCGGCGCGTCAAATGCACATATTTCGTCGCGATCCGCAGTTGCGCGCCGTGACGCGCCCGGTAATCCGCCGTGATATCGGAGAGATCCGCCATGGTGCCAACGTCGATCCAGGCCATCGGCACGGCAACGACGACATCAGCAAAACCAAAGCCAAGTTCGGTGACCAGATGCACCTTGTCGTCGTGATGAGCGATATTCTCATGCACGAGATTGAGACCGGTGATGCCCATGTGGACATTGCCGGCGCTCAATTCCCTGGAAATCTCGGACGCCGACAGGAACGCCACTTCCACGCCCGGCAGGCCGCCGAGTTCACCGCGATAATTCCGAGCCCCGCCCGGCTGCAACACCGAGAGCCCGGCGCGCTTGAAAAACGCGTTGGTATCTTCCTGCATGCGTCCCTTGGAGGGGATGGCAATGATGAGATGGCTATCGGTCATCACGAGAAATCCGCCAGATCGATGTCAACGTCGAGTTCCAGCGACAGCCGGTCGAGCCACATGGAAAAACCACAGGCAGGCACCATTTCGGCACTACCCAGCCGCTGCAGCAGGCCATCGTATCGCCCGCCGCCGAGAACCGGCTTGTCATCCTCCCGCGCCGGATCACGCATCTCGAACACGAAGCCGGTGTAATAATCGAGCTGACGACCGAAATCAGCGGCAAACGTCAGTTGGCTCGCATCAATGCCAACGGCCCGCATCGCCCGAAGACGGGCACGGAACGTCGACAGCGCCATATCGAGATCGAGACCGGTCTCAAGCCGGAAGACGTCGAGGAGATCCGCCGCCGTGTCGGGATCGCCCTGGATATCGAGGAACCGCCGCAGGATGGCGGCCTTTTCCGGCGAAAGTCCGCCTTCTGCACCGAGCGCCGCCTGCTCCAGGAACCGTTCGGCGATCTCATGCGCAGAACGCCCTCCGACCGTCTTGATCCCCGCAATCGCCAGAAGATCTTCCACGACCTGCTGGGCCGCAGCCGGATTGCCGCCAGCAATCGCGCCAAGGAACCCGGCGTGCGCGACGATCTCGGACTTGCCACCGGCCATGAGCCGATCAATTGTCGCCTCCAGCCGCGTCCGGTCGCCGAAATGCGCCCGCAACCGCCGACGCCACGCAGGCGCCAGCCCAAGCGCTTCCATGACGGCGGTGAAGAGGCCCTCGTCGCCGATTTTCACGACCGGATCGACCAGCCCGAACACTTCCAGCGCATCAAACGCCAGCCGCAGAACTTCGGCATCGGTGCGCGGCCTGTCGGGATCGCCGAGCCGCTCGATGCCCGCCTGATCAAACTCGCCGGATTCGCCCGGCAGTTGCCGGAATACCGGACCGTGATAGGCGAGCGCCACCGGTTCTCCGATCAGATCAGCGTCGAGATAGAGACGGCAGACCGGCACCGTGAAATCGGGACGCAGGCAATATTCGTTGCCCTCATCGTCCTGTGTGACGAACAAGCGGCGGCGGATGTCTTCGCCCGCCGTATCGATGAAGAGCGCCGCCGGTTGCAACACTGGCACATCGATCATCTCAGCGCCGTTATCCTCGAACAGCTCCGTCAGATCGCCAATCGGATCAAGATCTTCGAGAATGGACTCGATATCGTCCATGTCGTCGAATTCGACGGCCTTTCGCGACAGGTTCTGATCGCCGAAGAACTTGGTGACAATCGCCTGCGGGTTCAATTCGCCGGGAAGTTCCTTGCGCTCGACTCGCGGTCGCGTCGGACGCTTCGGCTTTTCCGGGGTCTTGTCGCTCTTGCGGCCAGCCATGGGTAGCTCCTTAAGTCTCGCTCTGATACCGGGCGAGGATGTCACGCACCGCCTGCACCATCTCAGCCACGGGCACAGTCACCTGCGCAGGACGGCTCTCGCGCCATTCCTTGTTGTCGGTGATGCCCGACGCGAGTCGCGCACCTTCGATCAGGTCCTTGATCTGTACCACACCTGCGTCGCGCTCGTTGGAGCCTTGAATGATCACGCAGGGTGCCTTGCGGCGGTCAGCGTATTTCATCTGCGGCTTCATGCCGGACGAACCCAGGTACATTTCCGACTTGATGCCCGCCCGGCGCAAGTCGGTGACCAGTGCCTGATAGGCAGCGGTTTCGCCTCTGTCCATGACCAGCACGACCACGGGGCCAAGCGCGTCGCCAGTCCCGAGAATGGGTGACTTGATCGCCTTCAGCGCCGCCATAAGGCGCGAGACGCCGATCGAGAACCCGGTCGCAGGCACCGGTTCGGGCAGGAAGCGCGAGACAAGTCCGTCGTAGCGTCCA
Organism: uncultured Hyphomicrobiales bacterium; assembly: GCA_903930435.1. Classification (GTDB taxonomy): domain Bacteria; phylum Pseudomonadota; class Alphaproteobacteria; order Rhizobiales; family Ancalomicrobiaceae; genus CAIYYN01. The sequence goes on from CAIYYN010000030.1 coordinate 11,206, forward strand.
CCGCCGCCCACCGAGCCAAAGCGCACGATCTGGCCATCTTCGTTCGGCACCTCGAAGGTCAGTTCGGCTTCATAGACGGGACCCGTATAATATTCGAGGCCACGCACGACCGAGGGGTCGATCAAAATTCTATCTGCCCCGTAGCCAGCAGTTCGAGTTGACCTTGCAATCGTACGAAGCTCTTCGACACCTTCGATGGCCAAGGCGCTATCTGAAAAATGTCGTTCAATAGACTCAAGAATCTCTTCATTCATAATTGGAATATGGTCGAGACTTTCACCATCACGTTTGATGATACCTTTCGCACCATACTCAGCCCGATCGACATCACTGAAAGCTGAGTTCTGCAACGCTAACTGTGGCTTCCAGTCGACGTATTGCAAAATCCTCTTTATCTGACCTTCATCCAGCCCGGCACCCTTGGTGAAGTCACCGCTGCCGACAGCGCCGCCATCCCAGCGTCCGGCTCCGAGCAACAGGCGAACACCCTCGACACCGAGCCGGTCCAGCTTGTCGATGGCGCGCAGCACGCTCAGCCGCTTGCCGGCATTTTCGTCGCCGGCAAGGCCGATGGCCTCCATGACGCCGTCAAGCACCTTGCGGTTATTGACCTTCACGACATATTGCCCGCGCTTGAGGCCGAGGGCTTCGAGCGTATCGGCCATCAGCATGCAGATCTCCGCATCTGCGGCGACCGAGGGCGCACCGACGATATCGGCATCAAATTGCATGAACTGGCGGAAACGGCCCGGGCCCGGCTTTTCGTTGCGGAACACCCAGCCATTGCGATAGCTGCGATAGGGCTTCGGCAACTTGTCCCAGTTCTCGGCTGAAAAGCGTGCCAAGGGGGCCGTCAGGTCATAGCGCAGGGACAGCCACTGCTCATCGTCATCCTGAAACGAGAACACGCCCTCATTGGGCCGATCCTGATCCGGCAGGAACTTGCCGAGCGCGTCGGTATATTCGATGAGCGGTGTTTCGACCGGTTCGAAGCCATAAAGCTCATATTGCGCGCGGATCGCAGCCAGCATTTTCTCAGCCGCCTTGATCTCGTCCGACGTGCGGTCGATAAACCCGCGCGGGAGCCGCGCTTTCAGCTGTTGTCCGGATGCCATGTGACTGCCTGTTCCATTGACTGAGTTCAGGCGTGGTAGCTACCGCATTGCAGCGATGAGAACAAGCGGCGGGCTGATCTGCGGCCAATTATGCCCCACCCCCGGCTCCGCCGGACCCTCCCCGTAACGGGGAGGGAATGACCCCGAATCTGCTCAACCTTCGACCTGGGCGAGGGATGAAACGTGCATTCCTCTACCTCCCACCCGGGTGGGGGGGCGAATATCCAGTACTCACCAGCTCAGGCGCGGCATCGTCGCTTTGGCCTTTAAGCCTTCTGCCGCCAATCGGGCCCGAACGATTTCGATGTCGGGCGCATGGGGATCACCGAAATCGGCAGCGTGGATGCCGCCGGTGACAAACAGCAGATCCAGCCCGCGTGTATGGGCCCCGCGTACGTCGGTCGGCAGCCCGTCACCGATGGCCAGGATATCTTCCTTGGCGACTTCGTACCCGGCGGCGGCGTTCAACAGCGCATGCGCGCGGTCGTAAATCGGCGGAAACGGCTTGCCGAGCATGTCGACCCGCCCGCCCAGCTCCTGATAGAGCCGCGCCAACGCGCCCGCGCACCAGATCAGCTGATCGCCACGCTCAACGACGATATCGGGGTTCGCGCAGACCAGCGGCAGGTCACGCGCAGCAAAGGCGGTGAGACGTTCGCGGTAATCCTCGGGCACTTCGGTGTAATCATCGAACAGCCCGGTCACGACGACGATATCCGCCTCATCGTCGCCGACAATCGTTGCGTCGAGATCCGCATAGAGCGCCAGATCGCGCATCGGACCGATATGGGCGATCCGCCGTTCGGCTCCCGAGATGAGCCGGTCCCGCGTGACATCGCCTGACGTCACCAGATCATCATAGGCCTCGCGCGGCACGCCGAGGCTCGCCAGTTGTGCGTGGATCGGCGGATTGGGACGCGGTGCGTTGGTGATCAGCACGACGCGACCGCCACCGGCCCGGAAGCGCACAAGCGCGTCAATGGCCGCCGGGAACGCCGAAACGCCGTTATGGACAACGCCCCAGATGTCCGAGAGCACGGCCTTGTACTGTGGTGCAAGGATCGACAGGCCGGAAAGTTGCTGGGGCATCGGGGGATCTCGACTGCAAGGGTTGGCGCGCTTGTATAGGCTTGAGGGCCGTCATTCAACCCAAGGAAACAAGCGCGTGACGTCATCCCTGCAATCCGCAAGAATAGGCGCATGAGCGACTTGCAGAATCACCCTTCAAACTTGACTCACGTCCGTCAACTGTCGGACGACATGATCAATCGCATCGCCGCCGGCGAAGTGATTGAGCGTCCGGCCAGCGTCGTCAAGGAGCTCGTCGAAAACGCGATCGATGCGGGCGCGACGCGGATCGATGTCACGACGGCGGGCGGTGGCACGACGCTGATCCGCGTTGTGGATGACGGCTTTGGCATGACGCGCCCGGATCTCGCGCTCGCCATCGAGCGTCACTGTACCTCGAAGCTGACAGACGAGGCCTTGCTTGCCATTGAAACGCTCGGCTTTCGCGGCGAGGCCCTGCCCTCGATTGGCTCAGTTGCCCGCCTGTCGATTGCCACGCGCCACGCCAGCGAGCCACATGGCTGGGAATTGTCGGTTGAAGGCGGTATCAAGAGCGCACCACGCCCGGCGGCGTTGACGCTCGGCACCCGGATCGAGGTGCGCGATCTCTTTTTCGCCACGCCAGCGCGGTTGAAGTTCCTGCGTGGCGAAAGAGCCGAAACCACGGCGATTGCGGATGTCATCAAACGGCTCGCCATGGCAAGGCCCGACATTCGCTTCCAGATATCAGGCTCGGATCGCGGCACCACGACCTATACCTCCATTGCCGGACCGGATGCCCATCTCGTCCGGATCGCCCAGATCCTGGGCGAAGATTTCGCCGAAAACGCCGTGCCGCTTGATTTCGAACGCGACGGAATCCGGTTGACAGGATTTGCGGGTTTGCCGACCTTCCACCGGGCAGCGGCGACGCATCAGTTCTTCTCGGTCAACGGTCGCCCGGTGCGCGACAAGCTCCTGCTCGGCGCACTCAGGGGTGCCTATATGGATGTCATGGCATCGGACCGGCATTCGGTCGTGGTGATTGATATCGCGCTCCCGCCCGAGGAAGTCGATGTCAACGTGCACCCGACCAAGGCGGATGTCCGGTTCCGTGAGCCGCAGACGGTGCGCGGGCTGATCGTGTCCGGCATCCGTGCAGCGCTGTCAGCAACGGGCCATCGCGCGTCGACAACCGGCGGTCGGGCAACGCTTGCAGCCCTCAGGCCGGGATGGCAGCCAGCACCAGCCTATCCCGCGCCTGCTCAGGCATCGTTGCCACGCGTTCATTCCGGGCAGACGATGGGCATCGGCGGGTCACGAGCACCCGAGATTCCGCGACCTGCGAGTTGGGACTGGCAGGCGATGGGACCTGCGGCCCCTGCCGCAAACGGGTTCGCTGAAGGAGAGACAGGCCAGGATTCGCCTGTCCATCACGCGAACGAGCCACCGTCAGCGCCGACGCTCGACGCGTCGTTCCTGTCGCACCCGCTCGGTACTGCGCGGGCGCAGCTGCATGAAAATTATATCGTATCCCAGACCGAGGATGGCATGATCCTCGTTGATGCCCATGCCGCCCATGAACGCCTGACCTATGAACGGCTGAAGCGCCAGCGCGCCGAGACGGGCGTGGCGCGCCAGATGCTGCTGATCCCGGAGATCGTCGAATTGACAGCAGACGAAGCCGGAGCGCTCCTGGCAGCGGCTGATGATCTCGCCAGCGCAGGCCTTGTGATCGAGAGCTTCGGCGGCCAGGCGATTGCCGTGCGTGAAGTGCCCGTGCTGCTCGGCAAATTCGATATCGCTCGTCTGGTCCGCGATATCGCGGATGACCTGACGGATCAGGGCATCAGCAACCGCGTTGAAACCCGGATCAATCGGGTGCTCTCGACAGTCGCCTGCCACGGATCAGTCCGCACCGGGCGACGCCTGACCTTGCCCGAAATGGACGCCCTGCTGCGGGAGATGGAAGTGACGCCCAATTCAGGCCAATGCAATCATGGGCGTCCGACCTGGGTCGAACTGAAGCTTGCCGATATCGAGCGCCTGTTTGGCCGTAGCTGATGAGGGAGCATATCCCTCAGGAATCGTACCTGCAATCGCGCAGGATCATTCGCCGCTGGTCCGTCATTTCGTGGCAGGTGGTGGTCTTGTTGGTCGGTTGAGCGTTGACCTTGGGCGGGCAGGCGATGAGAGCGGTGCAATTGCCTTGCGACGTGTAAACCATGAGCGGGAGATCCCGATCACCGTGTCCGCCAGCTGAACTGGATGATCCCGACGACCCGCCATTGCTGCTGCCACGCGACACAAAGGCCGCTTCGGCAGTCGACAGGGACGAGATCCCGGCAGCAAGTACGAGGACAACAGTCAGGCCGCGAAAAAGCTGGGTCTTCATAGCGTGTTCCTTTCAAAAGTGGTGTTTGAGTGGAATTTCCGAGCCAGGTCTGTCCATGGAAGTGATTGTCAGGACAGTCATCTGTTAGGCTCTACATTAACCGTGCTGACATGAACTGGCCCTGAATTGGCCATTCAATCAGCGCTCATGCGGCATTTCCTGACGCAGGCGATGAGAGGGCGCACGCAAAAGCCGTTGCGTTTCGCTTAAAAGGCACTAGTTTGCCGCCAACTGACCAAACAGGCATGTCCCATGATTGATCCCACGCTTCCCTCGCACCTCCGTCCTGACAAGTCATTTCAGGGACTTATCCTGACGCTCCAGCGTTTCTGGGCGGACTATGGCTGCGTGATCCTGCAGCCCTACGACATGGAAGTCGGTGCGGGGACATTCCATCCGGGCACGACACTGAGGGCGTTGGGGCCATTGCCTTGGTCGGCAGCCTATGTGCAGCCATCGCGTCGACCAAAGGACGGGCGCTATGGCGAAAACCCGAACCGGTTCCAGCACTATTACCAGTTTCAGGTGATCTTGAAGCCAAACCCGCCGAACCTGCAGGAGCTTTATCTGAAATCGCTCTATGCCATCGGCATCGATCCGCTCCTGCATGACATCCGTTTCGTTGAAGACGACTGGGAAAGCCCGACGCTCGGGGCTTGGGGCCTGGGCTGGGAATGCTGGTGCGATGGCATGGAAGTCAGCCAGTTCACCTACTTCCAGCAGGTGTGCGGCATCGAATGTTCGCCCGTCTCCGGCGAATTGACCTACGGACTTGAGCGCCTGGCCATGTACCTCCAAGGCGTCGACAACGGTTATGAGCTGAATTTCAACGGCTTTGAAGACGAGCGCAAGATTACCTATGGCGATGTCTTCAAGCAGGCAGAGCAGGAATATTCGCGGCATAACTTCGAGCATTCCGACGTTGAGATGCTCTTCAAGCAGTTCGATATGGCCGAAAGCGCCGCGCACAAGTATATCGCCGCTGGCTGGGCCGATGAAAGCCACAAGCGCCATCTGATGGTGCTGCCGGCCTATGATCAGGCGATCAAGGCGAGCCATGTGTTCAACCTGCTGGATGCACGCGGCGTGATCTCGGTCACCGAGCGTCAGAATTACATCCTCCGCGTTCGGACGCTGGCAAAGGCCTGCGGCGAAGCCTGGCTGGCGACGGCTGCCGGTGGCGCAGACGTCGGCAAGGCCGCTTGAAATAGACAACGTTGGGCCTTGTTCGTTCTTGCGAGCGGCAGCAAAGCAATCCAGTCTGCAGTCTGTCACGTCTGGATTGCCGCGACGCTCTGCGCCGCGCAATGACACACTATCGTTTGAGCCTGTCGCATGATCGTCCGTTCAGCGCCTGCCAAGATCAATCTCGCGCTCCACGTCGTGGGTCAGCGCAGTGATGGCTATCATCTCCTCGATACGCTGGTGACCTTCGCAGACATTGGCGACACCATCACCGTCGAGCCGGATGAAACGCTGACGCTCTCCATCTCGGGTCCCTTTGCCGCCCAACTGGACGGCGACGCCGATGCCAATCTGGTGATGCGAGCCGCAAGACTGCTGGCCGATGTCGCCCAATCCAGTGGACGCAGCCGCCCCGGTGCTCACATTGGGCTGGAAAAGACCCTGCCCATCGCCTCCGGTGTCGGCGGTGGGTCGGCGGACGCGGCAGCGACCTTGCATGCGTTGAACGACCTCTGGCAACTTGGGCTGGACGTTGCCGCCCTGAGCCAAATCGGCTTGCCCCTGGGGGCCGATATACCGATGTGCCTTGCTGCTGAACCCGCCCGCGTGACCGGGATCGGTGAACATGTCGCACCCGGACCACGACTGCCTGACCATGCCTTGCTGCTGATCAACCCCCGCGTCCCCGTCGCAACCCCGCATGTATTTCGCGGACTGACGCGGCGCGATCATCCACCGATGCCGGAGCTACCGGAGGCCTGGCGCGATCTCGACCATCTCGTCGATTGGCTCCAGCCAACGCGCAACGACCTGCAACCCGCCGCCGAGACAATTGCCCCAGAAATCACCGAGGTGCTGACGGTGATGCGCGACCTGCCCGGCTGCCAGTTCGCCCGCATGAGCGGATCGGGCGCCACCTGCTTCGGGATTTTCGCCGATGGCGGGGCGATTGAGGCGGCAAACGTCGTGCGCGGGATCAGGCCGGAGTGGTGGGTGGGGTGATTTAACAGCCTTGTCGCAGGATTTTGGCAATTCACCCGGATACCTGCCTGAAATTGACAAGTGCCGCCCGGTCACCGCGCCTTCTTTTCCAATAACTTCCTCGCGTCTTCGGCGGGTACGGCGGCACCGAACAGGAAGCCCTGGCCGTAATCGCAGCCGAGATGCACGAGTTCGGCGAGTTGATCTTCCGTCTCGATGCCTTCGGCGACGATCTGAAGGTCGAGGTCATGGCCGAGGCCGATGATCGAACGCAGCAGGACACTGCGTTCCTTGCTGTCGCCGCGCACGAATTGCTGGTCAATCTTCAGCGTATCGAACGGGAACTTCTGCAAATAGGCCAGCGACGAATAGCCCGTCCCGAAATCATCCAGCGCCAGACTGGCCCCCAGTTCACGGATGCGGGCCAGCACCTTGGCGCTATACTCTGGATTTTCCATGACGAGGCTTTCGGTGACCTCGATCTTGAGAGTGCCTTTTGCCAATTCCACGCGCGACAAGACCGATTTCACGTCATTGATCAGGTCATGCCGCAGCAATTGGCGCGAGGAGACATTGACGCTGGCAAACAGCGGCTCATCGCGGCGGAAATCATCCTGCCATTGCCCGAGTTGGCGCGCCGTCCGTTCCAGAATGAACATGCCGAGCGGGATGATGAGGCCGGTGCGTTCAGCGATCGCGATGAATTCCGACGGCGGCACTCGCCCGCGCTTGGGGTGATCCCAGCGCGCCAGCGCCTCAAAGCCGCAGATGGCGCGCGTCTCCAGCCGAACGATGGGCTGGAACATGATCTTGATCTCTTCGCGCTCCAGCGCGCGGCGCAGATCTGCCTCGAGGCTGAGCAGGTCCTGACTGTGCTGGCGTAGCGACGACCGGAAGGCCTCCACCCGGTCACCACCCAGTCGCTTGGCGTGATACATGGCAACTTCGGCATCCTTCAGCAGATTGTCGTCCTTGGCACCTTCCGGATCGAACATCGCCACGCCAACCGAGGCTGACAGAAACACTTCCCGATCGCCGAACGTGATCGGAGCCCTCAGCGCCCGCCGCAACATGTCGGCAAACCCGGCCACCTTGTCCGGCTCGCCCTCTGAGGTCAGCATCAGACCAAACTGGTCGCCAGCAATGCGCGCCAGCGTATCCTGCGGCTTCATCTGGCGACCCAGTCGCCGGGCGACCGTCAGCAGCATGGAATCCCCCACGGACAAGCCGAGGCTATCGTTGACCTGCTTGAAGCGGTCGATATCGACGATGATGACACTGGGCCGCGCTGCATCTTCCGAGCGTGCCCGCGTAACGGCGGCGCCGATGCGGTCAATGAACAGCTCGCGGTTTGGCAGACCCGTGAGATTATCGTGCACAGCGTCGTGCAGGAGGCGCTCTTCCGCCGTCTTGGTCTCGGTCACATCGAGCAGCGTCCCAACGCAACGGGCAACTTCGCCGTCGGTTGCCAGCACCGGGCGACAGCGCAGCGTGAACCAGTGGAATTGCCCGTCGAGTGCCCGAAGTCTGAACGTGAGCGATACACGGCCGCGTCGTTTCTCGATTACGGCGTCGAGTGTCGAGCGAAACCGGTCGCGATCCTGCGGATGGAGATACTCGAGCCAGTCGCGTGCAGGTGCTTCGAGGCTGCCGGGTTCCAGCGCAAGGATGTCTTCCACTTCCGGGCTGACCCAGATCTGGTCGCGCACCACGTCCCAGTCCCAGACCATGTCACCTGAGCCGACAAGGGCGAGCGCGCGCCGCTCCACGTCATCGATTGCGCCATGCGCCACGGTCCCACCGGCAAACGCGTGCTGCATCACCGTGAAGCCGATAAGCATGACGATCAGAACAAGGCCGCCCGACAGCGCCGGTTGAACCACGTCGTTGTTGAGGCTCCCCATCGCGCACATGCCGGCAGCCATGAGCCAGAACAGGTAGATGATCCACGTCGGGATCAGCATGAACGCCCGGTCAAAGCCGTGCGAGGCCATATAGGCGATCAGGAACGCGCCGACGACGGCAACGACAGCTAGGGCGATTCGCGCGATCCCGGACGCGGTGACAGGATCGATGACCGCCACGCCCATGAGACCAAGCAGCAACACGATGATCGCCACGGCCAGATGACTGTAGCTGACGTGCCACCGGTTCAGGTTCAGGTAGCCGTAGAGAAACAGGACCAGGGTCGTCGCCATCATGACTTCTGCGCCAGCGCGGTAAGGCTGGTCCGAACCGGGCGTGATGCGGAACACCTTGTTCCAGAAACCGAAATCGATGCAGAGATAGGCGAGCACCGACCACGCCAGACCAGCCGTCGCAGGGAACATGATGGTCCCGCGTACGACGAACAGGATCGTCAGGAACAGCGCCAGCAGGCCTGAAATGCCGAGAATAATGCCGCGATAGAGCGTGTAGGCGTTGATGCTGTCCTTGTAGGCTCCCGGCTCCCAGAGCGAGATTTGGGGCAACGTCGGCGTGCGCAATTCGACGACGAAGGTCACGACCGACTTGGGATCGAGCGTCACCGTGAACACGTCCGCTTCACTTGACGTCTGTCGTTCCGGTTCGGTTCCCTGACTGGTTGAAATCGCGACCATATGCGATGTGCCAAGATCGGGCTTCAGAATTCCTGACCCGGCCAAACGATAAAACGGAACCACGAGTTGGCGGTCGATCTGTTCGTCGGTGGTGTTCTTGAGCGCAAAGACGGCCCAGTTGGACGGTCCGGGATGCGAGGCTCGCACCTCGATGCGGCGCACCACCCGGTCGGCCCCGGGCGCCGTCGAGATCTGCAGCCGATCATTCGGACTGGGCTGATAGTCAATTGCACCGGAAAGATCGAGCGCCGGGGTATCAATCGGCACATTGATAGGCTCGACCGCTCGCGCCGGTGCGCCCAGAGCCAAGACCAACAGGGTAAAAGCGAACCAGACGAACCGCATACCGTTCAAACTAACCTTTCCCCGTCTTCTGTTCCAGTTCGTGTCACGCGCTGTACCGATAGACGACCTGATCGCTCGATCGGACTTGGTTCAGGTAAAGTCCACCCGTCTCGGGAGAAACGGACGGTCTTTCGTCATTTGTATGGCGGTCCTGCCTATTGGTCAGGGGACTCACTGCCTCATCCAAAACAGAACGAATGCTGGACTCTCCCCGACGACATGGGACAACCGATTCACCGGCGACGATGGAAACGGGCCTCCAAATCACTATCTGCATACGCGGGTTTCGACAAGCGCAGGCTTGGCTCCATGGGTCGTCAGGGTGACTTCCCCCCGATCTTGTCCCCTGCTACGAGACCAAAGAGCACATGATCCTGCCATTTGTCGGCGATGCAGAGATAGCTCCGCGCATAGCCTTCACGCGTAAAGCCGACTTTTTCGAGAAGACGCACGCTGGCCGCGTTGTTCGGCAGGCAAGCGGCTTCGATCCTGTGCAGATGCAGTTGATCGAACCCAAACCGTGCGGCTGCGATGACGGCTTCGGTCATGAACCCCTTACCGGCGTAGGACTGGCCCATCCAGTAGCCGAGCGTCGCGGTCTGGGTCACCCCACGACGGATGAACGCAAGTGTCAGGCCTCCCATCAACTGATGGTCTGACTGCCGGAACACAAAGAAGGGATAGCCGGTATCGTTGCGGATTTCCTGGCTGTACCGGCGGAGCCGTCTGCGAAAGGACGCCTTTTCCAGTTCACCCGCGCCCCATGTCGGCTCCCAGGGGCTAAGGAACGCCTGACTGGTTTCCCGCACATGTCGCCAGGCGGCATAGTCAGCAAGAACGGGGTAGCGCAAATACACGTTTGTGGCCCGCAGCGTCGGACCAGTCTCAAACGTGACCACGCTCAAAAGCCCCATGCCACCCCTCAACCACCACGACGGATCGCCAGCCGACTGGCAATATCCTCGGCCTTCATGGCGCCCGAAACTGGCCCGATCAGGGCGACGCTTGGCGGTGATCCGCGAAAGATCTGATCGGCCAGGCGTCGGACATCGTCAACAGTGACCCGATCAATCCGTGTCACGATTTCGGACGTCGGCAATGGTCGACCATGAATGAGAATCTGACGGGCCAGCTGACCAGCGCGGGCGGCCGGACTTTCAAGGCTCATCAGCAATCCGGCGCGCATCTGGGCCTTGGCGCGGGCCAGTTCTGCCGCATCAATGTCATCAATCGCCCGGACAATTTCATCCATCATCATCGGCATCAGGTTGGCGAGATCGTCCTCGCCGGTCGCTGCATGCAGCCCGAACAGTCCCGTATCGGCATAGGCCCAATGGAATGCGGAGATCGAATAGCAAAGCCCGTGCTTCTCGCGGATTTCCTGGAATAGCCGCGACGACATGCCGCCACCAAGCACAGACGCCAGCAATTGGGCGGCATAGTGATCGGGCGAGGTATAGTGGCATCCCTCGAATGCAATCGTTACCTGAGCTTCCTGCAGGTCCCGCTCTTCGCGCCAATCGCCGCCCCTGTAACGGGCTTGCTCCGGCATCTGGGTCTGATCGGACGTCAGATCACCAAAGCGTTCACCTGCAAGCTTGATGATGGCTTCGTGATCGACCTTGCCTGCTCCGCACAGTACCATGGCGGGGCCGCGATAATGCTCTCCGAGATAGGTCGATAATTCACGCTTGCCGAATGAACGGACCGTTTCCGGCGTGCCGAGAATCGGGCGTCCGATGGCCTGATCGGGGAAGGCACATTCCTGCAGCCGGTCGAAAACGAGATCCTCGGGCGTATCCTGGCTGGCCCCGATTTCCTGGACGATCACATGCTGTTCGCGTTCCAGTTCCTCGGCATCGAACACGCTGTCATTGAGAATGTCAGCGAGAATATCAACAGCGAGCGGAACGTCATCCTGCAAAACGCGGGCATAATAGGCTGTCGTCTCAACACTCGTCGCGGCATTGATCTCACCGCCAACAGCCTCGATCTCCTCGGCAATTTCACGAGCCGTCCGCTTGGACGTGCCCTTGAACGCCATATGTTCGAGGAAATGCGATACGCCGTGTTCTTCCAGACGTTCCGACCGCGACCCGGTGCCGATCCAGACCCCCACTGACGCGGTTTCGAGATGCGGCATCACGTCTGTGGCAATGGTGAGCCCGTTGCCGATGGTCGTCACGTTGATTGTCATTCGTTCAAAGTCCTACCCTGACGGCTTGGCTGCGTTCCTCGATCAACCGTTCTATGACGATTTGATCCGCTGGCACCACGGAATAATGCTCTTCCTCCGTCATAATGTGCCTGAGCCATCCCGGCAAGGCAGCCTCCACCCCCGATGCGTCCCGGACAGCATCCGGGAATTTTGCCGGATGCGCTGTTGCCAGCGATACCATGGGCACGCCAGGAACCATATGGCGTTCGGCCTGATGGACGGCCGTTGCCGTATGGGGGTCGATCAGAATCCCCGTTTCATGCAAGATCCGGGAAATCGTGTTGCGCGTTTCAGCCTCATCGGTCCTGCCCGAGGCAAACAGGCTTTGGATCTGGGTGAGAACATCCGGATTGAGGGTAAAGCTCTTCGACTGGCCGAAGGCGCTCATCAGCGCCCGCACCGCCGCCCCGTCACGGCCATAGCCTTCAAACAACAGCCGTTCGAAGTTTGAGGAAACCTGGATATCCATCGAGGGCGAGATCGATGGCACAACCTCCCGCGCCTCATAGCGACCGGTATCGAGCGTCCGATGCAGGATGTCGTTGACGTTGGTGGCGACCACCAGCTTGGCAATCGGCAACCCCATGCGACCGGCCACATAGCCCGCAAAGACATCACCAAAGTTGCCGGTTGGCACCGTAAAGGCAACCTGCCGCCACGGCGCACCCAATGCGACACCCGCAACGAAATAATAGACGACCTGCGCCATGATGCGCGCCCAGTTGATCGAGTTCACGCCAGCAAGACCGATCCGGTCGCGGAACGAGAAATGATTGAACATGGCTTTGACGAGCGCTTGCGCATCATCAAAATTGCCGTCGATGGCGAGCGAATGGACGTTCGCATCCCTGGGCGTAGTCATCTGGCGGCGCTGGACGTCAGACACCCGGCCATTGGGAAACAGGATGAAAACATCGACGCGCTGGCGTCCCCGGAAGGCCTCGATTGCCGCGCCTCCCGTGTCGCCGGACGTTGCGCCGACGATTGTCGCGCGCTCGCCCCGCTTCTCCAGAATATGATCCATGAGACGCGACAAGATCTGCATCGCCACGTCCTTGAAGGCAAGCGTCGGGCCGTGGAACAGTTCAAGCAGGAAGTGATTGGGAGCCAGTTGGGTAAGAGGGGTCACCGCTGGATGCCGGAAGGTCGCGTAGGCCTCATCGAGCATGGCTTTCAGATCGGCATCCGCGACCTCGCCATCGACAAACGGCTGCATGATCCGGAAAGCGACGTCAGCATAGGGCTTGCCTGCGAGATCAGCGATCTCCTCCGGTGAAAGTCGGGGCCATGTCTCGGGAATATACAAGCCACCATCACGCGCAAGCCCGGCGAGCAGGACATCCGAAAAACCAAGCGTGGGGGCTTCACCCCGGGTCGATACGTACTTCAAGGCACTTTTCCCTGTTGAGGCGACATCATCGCTTGGGCAGCAGCCCGGGATCGATGATCTAACGGCAAAGAATTCCGCAACTTCAGGCCGATCCGCGATGGAGTGCGTTTTCGCGGGTTACCGTAGTGCGAACCGGGGCGAGCCTGCAAGGGCTTACAACTCCACTGACAAATAGAGGAAACTGATCGGCTCATGCGCTGACCGCAATCTGCAACTCGCGACGCTGGTGAAAACCATCAGGCGTGCCCTGCCACCGACGACAATTTTGCCAGATCGACGCCCAGTTTGCGCATCGCCCGGTCGTATTTGGTCTCAAGCTCGCGGTCGAAGACCAGTGCGCTGTCGGCGGGACAATTCAGCCAGCCATTCGCGTGGATCTCTTTCTCCAGTTGCCCGGGTGCCCATCCGGCATAGCCAAGCGCCAGCAGCACCCGCTCCGGCCCCCGTCCATCGGCGATCGCCTTCAGAACTTCCAGTGTCGTCGTCAATGCAACAGAGTCCGAGATCGGCAAGGTGGCTTTCTCAACAAAGTAATCCCGCGAATGCAGCACAAACCCGCGACCGGTTTCCACGGGTCCGCCGTGGTGCACCCGAATCGTCGACGTCAGGCCAATCGTTCCCGCCTCTGCCGCTTTCGGGACAATATCGAGCTGGGCGAGCAGATCAGCGAATGACAGTTTGGGTGCCAGCTGGTTCAGGATGATTCCCATCGCGCCTTCCTCGGAATGCGCGCACAGAAATACGATCGAACGCGCAAAGCGTGCGTCTTCCATCCCAGGCATTGCGATCAGGATCTGACCATCCAGGAATCCTGTCCGCCTGCCAGCCATAACCGTCTCCAAATTCAATCGCACTTAAAACCGTCATGCGAGGCGCCATGATCGCTCAGGCCTACGCTCATCTGTCTACTCAGTTTAAACCGGTCAACCGAAACCGGCAATCACGTGCCAATCAGAAATGATATCAACAGGAAACGGAGCTGGATGCCAGATCCGTTCACGCCCCATCACGTGGAAATGAATTGTCATGACGAGGCCAAGAGGGTGAGGGTGCTGCCCAGAGATACCATCCGTATTCAACCCAGAGGTTCGGCTTGATCCATTTACAGGTAATATTCCGAATTTGTCTCATGATTTCTATGGGGATGGTCGGGTTCTCAATTGTATCGGCATGCGGACTTGATGCTCGTGCGGATGACGTCGTCGACACGACCGGGGGCCGCTTGCAACTCATTGTCGGGAATGTCGCTCAAGGTACGGCACATTTGGGACTGGCGATTGACCTGAAGCCCGGTTGGCACACCTATTGGCGCTACCCCGGCGATAGCGGCGTGCCTCCGGATCTCACCACGGAAACCGCAGATAACATATCGGGTTTTAAGGTCGAGTACCCCGCTCCCCGTCGATTTGCCGAGGCCGGTGACCAGACGATTGGCTATACAGGCAAGGTGACTTTGCTGGTGGATGCCGCTCTGACGGACCCGAGCAAATCAGCGTTTCTGACGCTTCACGTGAGGCTGGGGGTCTGCAAGGAGATCTGTGTTCCGGTCGATACGACCTTGACCGCATCGATCGATCCCGCCGCGCCCGCGCCGCCGCAAGCCGCTTCGGAGATCAGAGCGGCTGCAGGCAAGGTACCCGTTTCAATCACTGCCGGCGCTGACATGTCCGTCATCCGCGTCAGCCGGGACGATCAGGTCAAGCCGTCATTGGTGACACTGGCGATCAAGGCAAAGCCGGACGAACTAACCGACGTTTTCGTGGAAGGCCCCGAGACCTGGGCGCTGCCGCTCCCCACGAAAGTCAGTGTATCCACCGACCAAAGCCTGTGGCGCTTTGCCCTTGATGGCATCCCGGCGGGCGCTGCGCTGACGGGAACTGAGCTGCGCGTGACGATTGTCGGCACGTCGCAATCGACCGTCCAAACGATCACCTTGCCCTAGTGACGGGATGATCATGTCGGTTTCCGACTGCACGATGCTCGACAAAACGCCTTCGCGGCCCTATTTCGGTGCTGCCAGAAGTTCCGTCGGTTGAGGCGGATGGGCGTGAGGGAGACTGCCAGCCATGACGATCACAGTGGGCGATACATTACCGACAGCGAACATTGCCATTGCCAGCGCCGATGGCCCCGTGCCGACCACCACGACGGACTTCGCCGCCGGTCGCAAGGTCGTGATTTTCGGCGTTCCGGGTGCATTCACCGGAACCTGCACCAACAATCACGTGCCCGGTTTCCTGGAACATCTGGATGCCATCAAGGCCAAGGGCGTGGCGGAAGTCGCCTGCATCTCGGTCAACGACCCCTTCGTCATGAAGGCATGGGCCGTCCAGACTGGCGCGCTCGGCAAGATCACGTTCCTCGCCGACGGTTCTGCCTTCTTCGCCAAGGCAGCGGGTCTCGAACTCGACCTGACCGAACGCGGTCTCGGCCTGCGTTCCAAGCGCTATTCGATGATTGTCGATAACGGAGTCGTCACGTCGCTCAATATCGAGGAAACACCCGGGACAGCCGATGCGTCCGGCGCTGTGCGTCTCCTCGAACTGCTGTGATTTTTCCGGTTAAGGGTTTCTCGTGTTTCCCTTAATCGTTCGCAAGACATGCCCTTCCCGTTCAAGGGAAGGGTCCGGCGAAGCGGCGGAAGGCATCCGCCCCTTCCCAAGCGTAAGTTGAAGGACTGCCGTCTCAACGACGGCAGTCCCATGATCAATCAGGCGAGCAGCTTGTAGGCCGACAGCGTGAGGAATGCCGCGAGCTTTTCATCAAGGATCAGCTTGCGGAACAGGTCAACCGCCTCGTTGAAACGACCGTTGTCGTAGGTTTCGTGACCGACTTCGTCGCGAACGCGGGCGGCTTCTTCCATGATGCACTTCAGCACCAGCGGTTCGGTCACGACCGTGCCATCTTCCAGGCTCGCGCCATAATGCAGCCACTGCCAGATCTGGGTGCGGCTGATTTCGGCGGTCGCCGCGTCTTCCATCAGGTCATAGATCGGCACTGCACCGCGCCCTTGCAGCCAGGCAGCGATATACTGGACACCGACGCGGATATTCTCGCGAAGACCGGCTTCGGTGCGTGTGCCCTCATGGATGGCGAGCAGATCAGCCTGACCGACCGAGACATCCTCGCGCATCTTGTCCAGCTGGTTCGGCTGCGGCATCAGCGCATCAAACACCTTCATGGCAACCGGCACCAGATCCGGATGGGCGACCCAGGTCCCGTCGTGACCGGCAGTCGCCTCGCGCGTCTTGTCAGCTTCCACCTTGGCGAAGGCAGCGGCATTGCGCTCCGGCGCGTTCTTGATCGGGATCTGCGCCGCCATGCCGCCCATGGCAAATGCACCGCGACGGTGACATGTCTTGATCAACAGGTCTGAATAGGCGAGCAGGAATGCCTTGCCCATCACGACCTGGCCGCGATCCGGCAGAACCGAAGCCTTGTGAGCCCGCAGGGTCTTGATGAACGAGAAGATATAATCCCACCGACCGCAGTTGAGACCCGCGATGTGATCCTTCAACTCATAGAGGATCTCATCCATCTGGAAGGCAGCAGGCAGAGTCTCGATCAGGACTGTCGCCTTGATTGTTCCGACGCTGAGGCCAAGCGCCTTCTGAGCAGCGATGAACACATCATTCCAGAGGCGAGCCTCATGATAGCTTTCCAGCTTCGGCAGATAGAAATAGGGGCCAGATCCGGCAGCCAGTGACGTCTTGGCATTGTGGAAGAAATAGAGGCCGAAATCGAACAGCGAGCCCGAGACCACCGCGCCATCGAATGTGGCGTGCGCTTCATCCAGATGCCAGCCACGTGGGCGGATGATCAGCGTGGCGACCTTGTCCTTCAGTGCATAGGTCTTACCGTTGCCGGGATCGACGAAATCAATCTTGTTGGCCCAACGATCCCTAAGGTTGATCTGGCCAGTGATCATGTTGGCAAGCGTCGGCGATGACGCGTCCTCGAAGTCGGCCATGAACACCTTCGCACCCGAATTGAGCGCGTTCACAATCATCTTGCGATCAACCGGTCCGGTAATTTCAACGCGGCGATCGAGCAAGTCGGTCGGCAGCGGCGCGATCTTCCAGTCACCGGCGCGAATTGCTGCCGTTTCCGGGGCGAAATCGGGAAGCGCGCCAGCGTCCAGTGCCGCCTGACGGGTCTCTCGATCGGCCAGCAACTGAAGCCTGCGCGCGCCAAACTGACGCTGAAGATCGGCAACAAAGGCGAGCGCTTCCGGCGTCAAGACTTCGTTGGAGCGATCCGGCAAGGCACCGTGCAGTTGAATTGTGGACATGACAGGTCTCCCGTTGAGTTGCGCCTTCAATGCGCGTTGGGCGACCTTATGCATCGTTTCCCAAACAAACAGAATGTATCGATTTGGAGAGGCACTTTTTCGTTTTTGGAAAAGATGAAAAAGTGCCTGTCCCGACACTCCTAGCCACCCAAGGCCGCTGGCTTGGGTCCGCCTGTTGCCCAGTCGAGCAATTCGACCGTGTGCAGGATAGGTGTCGCCGTGCCGGATCCGATCTGGGTCACGCAGCCGATATTACCGGTCGCGATGATATCCGGCGTGACCGATGCGATGGCGGCCACCTTGCGGTCGCGCAATTGTACGGCCAGTTCGGGCTGGAGAATATTATAGGTTCCCGCCGATCCGCAGCAGATGTGGCCCTCGGGAACGCCCGTGACCTCAAACCCGGCTTCCCGCAGCAGGCGTTGCGGCTCGGTCTTGATCTTCTGGCCGTGCTGCATCGAGCAGGGCGCGTGATAGGCGACCTTGGGCGGCTTTACCCCGAACTCCCGTATCGGCTCCAGCGGCCCGAGCGAAACCAGAAATTCGGTAATGTCCTTCGCCAGGCCCGAGACGAGCGCGGCCTTGTCCTTCAGCGCCGCATCGTTGCGGAACATGAAGCCATAGTCCTTGATGGTCGTCCCGCAACCAGATGCCGTGACGATGATGGCATCCAGTCCGGCGCCGCCGCCAGCCTGCGTCTCTTTCCACCACAAGTCGACGTTATGCGCCGCTTGATGGTGAGACGTCTCGCTATCGCCCATGTGATGAACGAGCGATCCGCAGCAGACCTCGCCCTGCGGACGCACCACCTCGACGCCAAGCCGGTTCAGGAGGCGAACGGTCGCTGCGTTGACCTCGGGGGCCAGCACTTCAGGCGCACAGCCACCGAGCAATGCCACACGGGCACGACGATTTTTATTAGCTGGATAAGTACCGGCCTTTGACAGCTCGGTGCGCGGCGACAGGCGTGACGGTGCCAATGCCAGCATCGCGGCCATTCGCTTGCCAATGCCGGGTACCCGCCGAATGATCGGAATGAACGGCTTGGCGTAGAAACTGGCAAAGAGCGCCGCTCGGAAACGTCCGCGATAGGGCAGAACATTGGCCAGCAGCTTGCGCAGGAGTTTGTCGATGATCGGACGCTTGAAGGTCCGTTCAACATGCGCGCGGGCGTGATCAATCAGGTGCATGTAGTGCACGCCAGACGGACAGGTCGTCATGCAGGACAGGCAAGAAAGGCAGCGGTCGATATGTTTCACCGTGGCCACATCAGCCGGCCGGTCATTCTCCAACATGTCCTTGATCATGTAAATGCGACCGCGCGGGCTGTCACGCTCATCCCCGAGCAGCAGAAACGTCGGGCAAGTCGCGGTGCAGAAGCCGCAATGCACGCAATTGCGCAAGATCTGTTCGGAAGCCGCAACATCCGGATCAGCGAGTTGGGCAAGCGAGAATTGAGTTTGCATCCCTATCGGGCCTCTCTGACCATGCGGCCGGGATTGAGGATACCTGCCGGATCGAATTGATTTTTCAGCCGGGCATTGAGCGTCGCCAGCGCCGGTGCCTGCGGCTCGAAGACATCGACTGTTACTCGCTTTTCGGCAGGACCATGCACCAGCGTCGCATGTCCACCACCAACCCCGGCAATGGCGTCCCGGATCACCTTGGCACCAAGATCATCGGTCTCGTCCGTGACCCAGATCCAGACGAGTCCACCCGACCAGTCATAGGCAAATCGGGTCGATAATTTGCCGGCTATTTTATCCGACAAGACTGCTGCGGCTGCGGGCGCAATTGATACCCGCCAGAGTGCTGTATGCTGAAAGTCACTCAAAAGTGTCAGATCCGATACCGCTCGCCAAACCGCTCTTGATGCTTGTTCCTCAATCAACTCAACCGACCCATGACGGGCAATGCGCTTCGAGAGTGAAGCGATCCGTGCCTTGACCGATGGCGCAAAGCCTTCGATCCGCAGCAACGTCGAGGCCGCTCCGAAAGAGGTGATGGCAGCAGCGATATCAGGTGGCAGGTGCGCCGCGCTCGACACATCGTCTGGTTCCTGCATGGCAGCCGTCATCAGTGATGTCGCGGCGGCGGGCGCAAGGCCCCGCACCAAGAGGCTCGCTTCGGTCTCCGCCTTTGGCAGAACCTTGAAGGTGACGTCGGTCGCGACCGCCAGCGTACCCCAGGACCCGCACAACCCACGCGACAGATCGTATCCGGTCACATTCTTGACGACGCGACCGCCAGCCTTGAACGGCTCGGCGCGGCCCGACACGGCACTGATCCCCAGCACTTGGTCGCGCACCGCGCCAACTTTTAGTCGACGCGGTCCCGAAAAATTCGTCATGACCATGCCGCCGATCGTACCCCGGCTTTCGGCTCCATCGGGCCGAATCCACATGGGCGGCTCGAACGGAAGCTCCTGGCCGTGTTCCGCCAACAGCGCAACGACATCATCGACGGGCGTTCCTGCCCGAACTGACAGGATCAGTTCGTCCGGCTCATAAAGCGTCACACCCGAAAGCGCTGTCAGATCAAGCGACAGATGATTGACGGGATGGCCGATGCCCGCTTTGGTGCCGTGACCGACAGGCGCAAGTGGCGTCCCGGTGGCCACGGCCTCGGCAATCATGTCGCGCAGTTCGGCATCGGTCGCGGGTTTCAAGGGCTGGTGCATACCTCAGAACCTCGGCAATTCAGGAAAGGGCAGTTCACCGCGATGAATATGCATCCGGCCCAGTTCGGCGCAGCGATGCAGCACGGGGAACATCTTGCCGGGATTGAGCAATTGCTTGCCGTCAAAGGCGCATTTGACCCGCATCTGATGACTGAGATCCACATCGGTGAACATCTCCGGCATCAGATCGCGCTTTTCGATGCCGACCCCATGTTCGCCGGTCAAGGCACCACCAACCGCGACACAGAGCTTAAGAATATCGGCACCGAACTCTTCCGCCGTCTCCAGTTCGCCGGGATTATTGGCATCATAGAGAATGAGCGGATGCAGATTGCCATCGCCTGCGTGGAACACATTGGCGACCCGCAGTCCATGATGCGCAGACAATTCGTTCATCCGCTTCAGCACATGGGCGAGTGCCTTGCGTGGAATCGTGCCATCCATGCAGAGATAATCTGGCGATATGCGCCCGACCGCCGGGAACGCCGCCTTGCGCCCGGCCCAGAACCCGAGACGTTCGGCGTCAGAGGTCGAAACGCGGCAGCTCGTCGCGCCGCGTGCATTGACCAGTGCCTCGACCCGCTGCAGCAGATAATCGACCTCGACCTTTGGCCCGTCCAGTTCAACGATGAGCAGGGCTTCGGCATCGCGGGGATAGCCGACGTGCACGAAATCCTCCGCAGCATTGATGGCTGGCTTGTCCATCATCTCCATTCCGCCCGGAATGATCCCGGCGGCGATGATATCCGCGACGGCGTTGCCAGCCTCCTCGACATCATCAAAGGCAACCATGACGGCGCGAGCTGTTTCCGGGGCTTTCAGGATACGGACGGTGACCTCTGTCACTACGCACAAAAGCCCCTCGGATCCAATGATCAGACCGAGTAGATCATAGCCCTCGCTGTCGAGGTGCTTGCCACCGATCCGGACCACCTCGCCCGTCATCAGGACGGCTTCGACCCCCAACACATTGTTCGTCGTCAGTCCGTACTTGAGACTGTGAACCCCGCCGGAATTCTCTGCGACATTGCCACCAATCGAGCATGCAATCTGCGAGGAGGGATCGGGGGCGTAGTAGAACCCGTTGTGTTCGACGGCCCGCGTGATGCCGAGATTGGTCACGCCCGGCTGGGTGACGACAGCGCGATTGGCGAAGTCGATATCGAGGATCTTGTTAAATCGCATCATCGACATCAACACGCCATCGGCGAGCGGCAATGCGCCGCCCGACAGCGACGTACCCGCGCCGCGCGGCACGACCTTGGTGCCCTGCGCATGACAAAAGGCAAGGATCCGGCTTACTTCTTCCGTCGTTTCCGGCAGGACGACAGCGAGCGGCATTTGCTTGTAGGCTGTAAATCCGTCGGTCTCCCAAGGTCGCAACCCACGTTCATCGACAACAACACGTTCGGCGGGAAGGATCCGTCGCAAGCCTGCGACAATGGCCTCACGTCCAGCGAGCGTCGCCCGATCTGGCTCCGGCATGGCAATCAGGCCCATGATCTCTCCTCCCCTTCGCTGCATTTGACCGACGATATGAAGCGGCCGATGCGTGTAGCCTGAACCAAGCATAGAATGCGACGCCACACAAATGGATGATCTGTTCCCCTGTCGCAAAGCAGCTTTGACGTAGAGGCAAAAATAACCCAAATTCCCCTACGAACCGCCTATCGACCAACGAGCAGCCGCGTCATGACCGAATTCACCGATATGGACATTTTCGCCCGCGTCGTCACTGCCGGAAGCCTGTCGGCGGCGGGGCGGGAAATTGGCCTTTCGCCAGCCGTTGTCTCGAAACGATTGCGGAAACTTGAGGACCGCCTCGGGACCGTCCTTTTGCAGCGAACGACCCGGCAAATATCCCTGACGGAAGCCGGGCAAGGCTATTTCGAGCGCGTCGTTGCCATACTTGCCTCGATCGAAGAAGCCGAGACATTCGTGTCCAGACGATCGGCCATCGCACGCGGGACGTTGAAGGTGTCGGCACCCACGGCGTTCGGACGCCGGCATGTCGCGCCGCATCTGAAGCCGTTTCTCGATGCCAATCCCGATCTGGGACTTCAGCTCGAATTGTCTGATGAATTCATCGACATCGTCGGTGACGGCTTTGATCTCGCCATCCGAATCGGCGAGTTGCCTGATTCCAGCCTCGTCGCGCGACGACTGACGCCTGTCCATCGCGTGCTCTGTGCAACCCCTGCCTATCTCGCCGATCACGGTGTACCGGCTGGCATTGGTGATCTCGGCAAGCATGTCTGCCTCACTGCCGCGCCTCAGGACGTCTGGCGACTGGAAGGCCCCGATGGCCTTGTGCTCGTCCACCCGCAAGGTCCGTTGCAGACCAATTCCAGCGATGTCGTGCGCGAAGCCGTCTTGTCTGGTCTTGGCATTGCGCTGCGCTCGACCTGGGACGTCGGCCCGGAATTATCCTCCGGGCGACTGGTGGTCGTGCTGCCGCAATTCCATGCTTCGCGCCACGTCGCGCTCAACGCGGTCTATCCCAGCCGCCGGTTTCTGCCCGCCAAGGTGCGTATCTTCATCGACTATCTCGCCCGGATCTATGGTCCCGAACCCTATTGGGATCGGGGGTTATCGACGATCCTGGGAGGTCGAGCGACGGTCTGATCCCGGATGCCCATCCTCGGCGTAGCGCCTAGGATGGGCGGCATAACCTCGCTGCAGGCCACGTCCCCATTTGTGTGCTGGTCACAGGCGATGTTTTTGTTGTTATCTGTGTGTACTTAGCCTAGCAAAACGCAGGACCGCTCGCTTGGAACGACCACGAGCCGGATGCGGACGCTTTAGTATAATGATCCGGGGAAAGCCTTCGAGGCATCACGCGGGAGCGGGAGAGAAACAGCGGTCATGACGAATGCGTCACCTTCTTCAACCCAAAAGCGCCCACGGGTCGGACTGTTCGTCACCTGTCTGGTGGATCTGTTTCGGCCTTCCGTCGGGTTCTCCGCAGTAAAGCTGCTTGAAGACGCGGGCTGTGATGTCGACGTTCCGGCCGTGCAGACATGCTGTGGTCAACCAGCTTTCAACTCCGGCGACAAGGCGGACACACGCGAGATCGCTCAAAATGTCATCAAGGCATTTGAGCATTTTGACTATGTTGTTGTTCCGTCAGGCTCATGCGGCGGCATGATCAAATTGCACTATGCGGATCTGTTTGAACCAGGGTCGGATTGGGCCGCTCGCGCCGAGGCGCTCTCAGCCAAGACCTTTGAGCTCGTGTCTTTCCTGACGGACGTTTTGGGCATTACGACGACCGGGGCAGCCTTCAATGGCTCGGTCACCTATCACGACAGTTGTTCGGGATTGCGTGAACTGGGCATTTCAGAGCAGCCCCGCCGGTTGCTGGCGGGCGTGCCAGGGCTGGAACTCCGGGAAATGGCGGACAGCGACGTTTGTTGCGGGTTCGGTGGGCTGTTCTGCGTCAAATATCCCGATATTTCCAATGTTATCGTCGAGCGCAAAACGGCCAATATCGCAGAGTCCGGGGCGGATATGCTTCTGGCGGGCGATATGGGCTGCCTCATGAACATGGCCGGAAAACTCCAGCGGCAGGGCAGTGCCATCGAGGTGCGCCATGTCGCGGAAGTTCTGGCTGGCATGACCGACGCGCCAAGCATTGGACGCGTGAAGTGAACCCGACGCGCCAATGTGCTAGCATGGCATGTCTGGATCAATGAGGGAGTGACCCATGGCGTCGGCCAAGGAAAAACCGCTCTATGCCAATCCGTCCGACTACGAGGACGACTTCTACGCCTGGGCCTATGAACAGGCCGAGTTGTTGCGTCTTGGTCGCTTTCGCGAAGCCGACCTCACCAATATCATCGAGGAGTTGGAAACCTTGGGCCGGACGGAACGCAGATCGCTGGTATCAGCCTATCGGCTTGTGCTGATGCACCTGTTGAAGTGGCAGTTTCAGCCGACCCATCGCAGCAATTCCTGGCGCAATACCGTTCGACGCGAGCGCAAAAATATCAAGATCTTGGAGCAAGACAATCCGTCACTCGCTGCGGTTGCTTTAACCCTTGTTGCTGAAGCCTACGCAGATGCCATTGATGATGCCAGCGACGAAACCGAACTGCCGTTGACCGCCTTCCCCACGAATTGCCCCTACACGCTCGACCAGATCCGCGATCCCGATTTTCTGCCGGAATAAGGCCCAAGCCGATGCAAGTCACCTCGCCACACTTCAAGTCCAACGTGACCAAGGCCCTGAACGACGTCAATTTGCAGAAGGCCATGGGCCATGTGCAAGGTGGCTTCATCCAGAAACGGGTCGCGGCTGCCAACGCGCTCCCCGAGTTCGAGGCCTTGCGCGACGCTGCCCGCGATATCAAGAACCACACGCTCGCCCATATCGACCTCTATCTGGAGGCCTGGGAGCGCAAGGTCATCGCGGCGGGCGGACATGTGCACTGGGCTGAGACCGCCGAGGATGCCCGCAACATCGTGCTCGACATCTGCCGGTCGCTGAAGGCGAAGACCGTGACCAAGGGCAAGACGATGATCGCCGAGGAGATCGGCCTCAACGAATTCCTTGAAGAAAAGGGCATTACGCCGATCGAGACGGACCTCGGCGAATATATCATCCAGATCCGCAACGAAGGCCCCAGCCATATCATTGCACCTGCCGTGCATGTGACGATGGAGCAGGTTGTCGATGACTTCCGCCGGGTCCATACGCATCTGGACCCCAACCGCAGCATGGACGATCCGGTGACGCTGCTATCGGAAGCGCGCGACGTCTTGCGTGAAAAATTCCTGGCCGCCGACGTTGGGATTACCGGCGCAAACTTCCTGATCGCAGAAACCGGGACGTCCGTCATCGTGACCAACGAGGGCAACGGCGACCTGACGCAGACCCTGCCGAAGGCGCATATCGTTCTGGCGTCCATTGAAAAGATCACGCCGACACTCGATGACGTCGCCCAGATCCTGCGCGTCCTGGCCCGGTCGGCGACAGGTCAAGACATGTCGGTCTATACGACCTTTTCGACCGGCCCACGGCGCAGTGATGACCCGGATGGCCCCGGCGAATACCATGTCGTCGTGCTCGACAATGGTCGATCAAAGATGCTGGGCACCGAGTTCCAGGAGATGTTGCGCTGCATCCGGTGCGGCGCCTGCATGAACCATTGCCCGGTTTATCATTCCGTCGGCGGCCACGCCTATGGCTGGGTCTATCCGGGCCCGATGGGGGCGGTACTGACGCCATCGCTCGTTGGCGTCGACAAGGGTGGCCATCTGCCGAATGCATCGACATTCTGTGGTCGCTGCGAGAGCGTTTGCCCGATGCGGATACCCCTACCAAAAATGATGCGCCATTGGCGTGAACGGGAATTCGAACAGCATCTCAGCCCACCGATCGCCCGCTGGGGTCTGAAACTCTGGGCGTTCGCCGCCAAGCGTCCGTGGCTCTATCATTTTGGCGCTGGCATCAAGGGGCCACTTCTCGCCTGGCTTGGCCGGAAGAACGGTCGGTTCACGACGATGCCGCTGGCCGAAGGCTGGACGCGGCACCGCGATTTGCCTGCCCCCCAGGGTAAGACATTTCAGCAGCAGTGGAAGGCGCGGAAGGCGGCCTGAGTCGCGCGATCGGGCCTCGGTAGGTCGTCAGGCCCGGACATCACGCTTTGGCGCAAAAAGTCGAATAAGATCAATTATATGGATAACTTGCATGTCATCTCGTGACGCAATCCTCTCCCGTATCCGTCGCTCACTTGGTGCCAACGGTATCGATATCGATCGCCGCGCGACCGTGTCTGATCGGCTCCAGCGACCGCCCAAGGGCTTGATTCCGCAGCGGGGGCAACTCGAGCAATCCGCCAAAGTCGATCTTTTCCAGACAATGGCCGAACGCGCTGCAGCAAGTGTGACGCGCCTGAAAGATGCGAGCGAGATTCCTGCTGCCGTTTCAGATTATCTGCGCTCCAAGAACCTGCCACAGGCGATCCGGCGCGGCAGCGATCCGAGACTTGCCGAACTCGACTGGTCGAGCCAGCCCAATCTCGACGTCAGCATCGGTCGCAGCGCGGGCGGAGAACTGGCTGGTCTGAGCCATGCTTTCGGTGGCATAGCCGAGAGCGGAACCTTGGTGCTCGCTTCCGGCGAAGAAAATCCGACGACGCTGAATTTCCTGCCCGAGTATCATCTCGTCGTCATCGATGCCGAAGACGTCGCAGGCGACATGGAAACGATCTGGGCCAGACTTCGTGCCGCCTATGGCAAGGGTGAAATGCCGCGGACCGTCAACATGGTCACCGGGCCTTCACGCTCGGGCGATATCGAACAGACGATCATTCTGGGCGCGCACGGACCGCGCAGCCTGCATATCATGATCGTCGGGGCATAACCGGTTGGCAAATGGGGAAACAGGATGAACTTGTTATCGTGGTTGTTTCCTCCGCGCCGCAAAACGTCAATCGCGGATCGTAGCGCAAACGACTCCGGCGAAGTCGGAATTCCTGACCTTGCGCTCGGACCGGCAGACAAGACGTCACCGATGCCTGACGCGACCGGACATGCTTCCGTAGGCTTGCCTTCTGCGCCTGCGCAACCGGATGGCAGCGCGGCGGCCGCTGCGGCGGCGGCGGCGTTCCTGCTGGGCGCTGAACTGCAATCGACCGGACACCTGCCAGGTGGACCCGCAGCGACCCCCGACCATGCAACGGGCGGGCATAGCTCCGGCCATTCGGTTGGCGATGGCAGCTCTGCAATGGATTCCGGATTTAGCGATGGCGGATCGGGCCATGCGGGTGGTCATTAACGGCGTTGTGGATTTTTTGCTCGCTTGGCAGCCATGCTTCCAATCCGATCGTGTGACACTCGGGTTCGCGCTACACGAAACAGACCAATCCAGGAGGCAATCAATGCCCCTTAGGTGAAAGCACCCGATATGACGTTAGCCCGCGCCGAAACATCATCCCCGCCAACGGCGAACCCTGCGGACGGGCGGTTCGGACTCTACGAGTTGATGCTTTATGCGATCACCGTGTTTGCATGGTCGACAAGTTGGTTCGCGGTTCGGCAACAACTGGGCCCGGTGGCGGCTGAAGTCTCGGTTACCTGGCGGTTTGTTCTGTCCGCTGCACTGATGTGGGCCTGGGTGCTGATCGCCCGGCTGCCGATCCGTTTCGGGTTTGCCAGCCATTTGCGCTTTGCGGCCCTCGGTCTGGTCATGTTCTCGTGCAATTTCCTGATGATGTATTATGCCAGCGCCTATCTGCCATCGGGCTTGCTGTCGGTTGTCTTTGCGCTGTCGTCGGTGTTCAACTTGTTGATCTCGCGGATCTTTGTCGGAACGCAGGTCAAGCCGCAGATCGCGTTGGGCGGGTGCGTCGGTATTGCTGGCGTCGGCCTCATGTTCTGGCCCCAGATTGCCGGGGCACAGCTGGATCTGGGGGCCTTGAAGGGGCTCGGTTTCGCCTTGGCAGGCACGCTGTTCTTTTCGAGCGGCAATCTGTTTTCGGCGCGCTTGCAGCGGGATCAAGTCCCTGTCATGAGCGCCAATGCCTGGGGCATGCTCTATGGAGCACTGATCCTCGCATTCCTTGCCTGGATGCGCGGTGCGATCTTCACCATTGACCTTTCGCCCCGTTACCTTGGCTCACTTGTGTATCTCGCCGTGACCTCATCCGGGATTGCCTACTGGTCCTATCTGACGCTCCTCGGACGCATCGGCTCGGCGCGAGCGGGTTACGCGGCGGTGATGTTCCCGGTTTTTGCCCTCCTGATTTCCACGGTGTTCGAGAACTATCACTGGACACTTGCAGCCCTGACGGGAATTATCCTTGCGCTCGCTGGAAATGTTCTGGTCCTCAGCGCCGGATCTCGGAAATGACGACCCAATTCATCCCGGCCAATCCCGACTGGCGCGCCACGATCGAGGCGCTGTTCCAGCAGGCACCATTCATCCAGTCGCTCGGTTGTCGGATTATCGAGATGACCCCGGGCAGTGTCAGCACCGAGGTGCCGGTGCATGCGCATCATCTGCAGCACAACGGGTTTGTCCATGCGGGCGCGCAAGCCACGCTTGCCGATCACACGTCAGGTGCGGCAGCTGCAACCCTGATGGCGGCTGGCTGCAACGTCCTGACGATCGAATTCAAGATCAGCCTGCTCGCGCCTGCCAGAGGTGATCGTCTGATCTGTCGCGCGGAGGTCTTGAAACCTGGTCGCAGCGTGTCGTTCGTTGAAGCTCGTGTCTTCGCGATCACGGGAAGCGAACAGAAGCTCGTCAGCCATGCGACCGTATCGCTGGCGTTGGTGCAAGCGCTGGCAAAATCATCCGGCTAAACACGACAACGGTCAGGTTGAAGCGTCACAGGCGGTTGATCTTGGCGGTGCAATACGATACCCACGCGCTCCCTGACCGGCACCTGATTGCCAGACCCGAGTAAGCCAGATGACCGCTCCCTCAATGCGCGCCCGCGCCGCCCACACGCTCGGCCTCGATTTCGGCACGACCAATACGGTCGCGGCTGTGACAAACGGCGAAGGCAAGCCGGAAGTCCTGAGCTATCATCTGGACGACGATATCCAGGCAACGTTTCGCTCCGTACTCTGTTTCTTTCAGACGAGACTGCGACCCGGTGTCAGTGAGAACCGGATCGAAGCGGGTCCATGGGCGATCAAGCGTTTCGCCGAAGACCCGCAGGATTGCCGTTTCCTGCAATCCTTCAAGACCTTTGCTGCGTCAAAGGCATTCGTCGACACGATCGTTCAGGGGAAACGCTACAAGTTCGAAGATCTTCTCTCCACATTTCTGCACAAGATGGAGAGCCATGCGGGCGACAAGCTGCAACCGCGCCCCAAGCGCCTGGTGATTGGTCGACCCGTTACGTTTGCCGGGGGTGATCCAGATGAGGCGCTGGCAATCCGGCGCTATCAGGCGGGACTGGCCGACGTGGGCTTTGACAGCGTCGATTTCGTCTATGAGCCGGTGGCAGCTGCATTCTTCTATGCACAGCGGCTCACGACATCGGCGACGATCCTCGTCGCGGACTTCGGCGGCGGCACATCGGACTTCTCGATCATCCGGTTTGAGCGTGCAAATGACAAGCTGACTGCCATCCCGCTCGGCGCATCGGGCGTTGGTATCGCAGGCGATACCTTTGACTATCGGCTGATTGATCACGTCGTTTCGCCGCGTCTGGGCAAGGGCACGCTCTATCGCTCGTTTGGCAAGGAACTCGAAATTCCGGTGCATTACTTTGCCAATTTTGCCCGCTGGAACCAGTTGGCCATCATGAAATCACCAGCCATCCTGCGCGAACTGGACGAGCTTGCCTCGGCGGCAGTCGACCGGTCAGGGCTGGATCGGCTCATCGAATTGATTGAGGACGATCACAGCTGGGATCTTTACCGTGCGGTGTCTGAGGCAAAGATTGCCCTCTCGCGCGACGAGGTCACGCGGCTGAAGGTCTCTGCCGGATCGATCCGCATTGATGAACAGGTCACCCGCTCGGATTTTGAGCGCTGGGTCGCGCCGGATATCGCCAGGATCGCTGAATCCGTCGAGGACGCCTTGACGCGAGCAGGCGTTGGCGTCAGCGGCATTGATCGCGTCTTCCTCACCGGTGGATCGTCGTATTTGCCGGTAATCCGGCGCATGTTCGACGAGCGTTTCGGGGCATCCCGGGTCGAAACCGGCGATCAGTTGGTCTCAATTGCCGCAGGTCTCGCCCTGATCGGCGAAGAAGACGATCTCTCCACATGGACTGTTTCGACGCCGGCAAACCGTGCAGCCTGAGCGCAATTGCGCATCACCCGCCATAATCTTATCCAATTTGGCCTGTTGTGGTCTTGAGTTCGTCACCGGATCGGTGGCAGAAGTCTCTCTTCTGGACCTGGGTGCTGGTTGCTGCAGCTTTGCTCACGGACAGGCATAGTCGGAAGCCTGACGCGTTTGGGTAATTGACACCAGACGTTGTCGCAATTTGTCTCTGATCAGCATCGGGCCACAGGCAATGGAGCCGCGCATTACCATTCAGACCGAACAGTACCAAGCCCCTGAATTGTCGATCGTTATCCCTTCCTATAACGAGCGGGCGAACATTCCTGTGCTTGTCGAGCGGCTTGGTCATGTACTTAAAGGAGTGGCATGGGAGGCCATCGTCGTTGACGACGACAGCCCCGACGGGACGTCCGCTGTTGCCAAAGCTATCGGCGCGGTCAATCCCCACGTGCGCTGCATTCGGCGTATCGGTCGACGCGGTTTGTCGGGTGCGTGTATTGAGGGCATCCTGTCGTCGTCGGCCCCAATCGTGGCCGTCATGGACGCTGACTTGCAGCATGACGAGTCACTTTTGCCACAAATGCTGGCGGCTATTCGCGGTGGCGCGGAACTGGTGGTCGGCAGTCGCTACGTCGAGGGCGGCACGACCGGCGACGGATTATCCTCCTGGCGTCGTTGGGGCAGCGAAACCGCGACTGCATTGGCCAAGAAGCTGCTGAAGGTCAATTTCAACGATCCGATGAGCGGGTTCTTCATGATCCTGCGCGACAAGGTCGAAGGCGTCGCGCCAAAGATCGCCCGCGAGGGTTTCAAGGTGCTGCTCGATATCGTGGCTTCCATGCCTGAGCCACTGAAAACGGTCGAAATCCCGTTCACGTTCCGGGAACGGCTGGAAGGCGAAAGCAAGCTGGACTCCCTGGTGACCGCCGAATATCTGGGCCTGCTTGTCTCGAAGTTTACGGGTGGCGTGCTTCCCGTCCGCTTCCTCATGTTTGCGACCGTTGGCGCCAGCGGCGTTTTCATCCATCTGTCGACCTTCCTGACGTGTCAAAAGGTTTTTGACTTCGGCTTCGAATGGGCGCAGTTCGCGGCAGTCATGGTGGCGATGACCTGGAACTTTCTGCTTAATAACCAGCTCACCTATCGCGACAAGCGCCTGCGGGGCTTTGCGCTGCTGGTTGGTCTCGTCAGCTTCTACGTCGTGTGTTCGGTCGGAACCGTGGCGAGTGTCGGTGTCGGCAGCTGGATCAACGGCTTCCAGCCCGCAGCCTGGGTGGCCTCGCTTGCCGGGGCCTTGCTGAGCGCTGTTTTCAATTACGCTGCAAGTTCGGTGGTCACCTGGCGGAAATGAGGGATCACGCGTCGGTCCCTCACCCGCCAAGCTGGCGCTTCAGAAACATGATGGTGCGATCCCAGGCCAGCATGGCGGCGGCCTTATTGTACCATTTGGGCAAGGACTCATTGGCGAAATTGGGCTTTGCACCCTCGTACGTGTATTGCTCGTAAATCTTGGAATA
The DNA here is from genome assembly GCA_903930435.1 of uncultured Hyphomicrobiales bacterium. Taxonomy (GTDB): domain Bacteria; phylum Pseudomonadota; class Alphaproteobacteria; order Rhizobiales; family Ancalomicrobiaceae; genus CAIYYN01. The sequence continues at coordinate 42,721 of CAIYYN010000030.1, forward strand.
GCCGATCAGCTTCTTTTCGATCGGATCGATTTGCGGCTGCGTGTGTTGATCCTGCTCGGCATAATGAAGCTGGACGGCCGCATTGAATTTCGGGACCAGCTCTATGGACGTCGGCAATGAATAATACAGCACCGCCGCCTTGATCGGCTTTGCCGGTGCCGCCGCCAGATCTGCGGCCGCAGCCCCGCCCCACGCAAAGCCGATGATCCCGATGTTGCCCGAGCAGTCCGGGTCCGCCCTCAGACGGTCGATTGCGACCTGATATTCGGCGGCAATCTCGAGCGGAGTCATCTTCTGCAGGAAATCACGAACCTCGTCCGATCCCTCCTGGGCATATCCCTGCCCCGACGTGAGGTCCGGCACCATGGCGATGAACCCTTCCAGCGCCAGTTTCCGCGCCAGATCGCGGAAATGTCCGTTCAAACCCCGAATCTCATGAATGATGACAACGCCTGGCCGCTTGCCTGACACCGGTTTCGGGCGCGCCATGAACGCCTTCAGCTGTTGCTTTCGGCCCTGGTAAACGACTGTATCGGTCGCGATGCGTGTTGCCGCTGCCTCAGGCTCACCCGCAGCAAGCGCCGACCGCAGCTTGCCGGTCATCGCCATTGCAAGGAAGCCAGACAATCCGGTCAGAACGAATCTGCGATCACAACGTGTTGGTGCTTTTGCTTTATCGAGTGCTGACCCTATCTGCCCAGTCTCATCCGAAGATCGCACAAATCGAAAATTCTGCATGGCTGGTGTCCTGAATGTATCAATTTGCCGCGATCTTGAAACATCTATAGGGCTTGGATGTGGCAGATGCGAGTGTCTCCACCTTGCGCTACCGCCTTTGACCTGTCGGAGTTCTGTCTGTCAATGCCGCTGTTCGCCACTTACCTCAGGGCCATTGGCCTGCTCAAGCCGAAATGGCGATTGACCTGCCTTCTCGTGATTTCCGGCATCCTGTTGGCGTTTCTCCAGTTTGCGGAACCCTTGTTGTTCGGGCGCGTCATCGATGCCTTGACGCGTGAACAAGACGCCTTGCCGTGGGTCGGCTTGTGGGCTGCCTTCGGCTTTATATCAGTGGCGGCCAATATCGTGATCGCGCTACAGGCAGATCGCCTGTCACACCGCCGTCGTCTGGACGTCATGGCGCAGTTTTTTGATCATGTCATCGCCTTGCCAGCGGAGTTTCACGTGCGACCGGCAACGGGCCTGATCGGCATCATGTTGTCCGGCGGGGATGCCTTCTTCCAGTTCTGGCTCGGCTTGTTCCGCGAGGATATCATAGCACTGACTGTGCTGGCTGTGCTGCTGCCGACCGCACTTCTGTTGAACTGGCAGATGGGCTTGCTGCTCCTCGTGCTGATGCTGGTCTATCTGGGCCTGGCCCTTTACGTGGTGACACAGACGACCGTCGGTCAGGCGAGGGCTTCATCGCTCCATACGGCCCTCGCCGCTCGGGCCGGTGATGTCTTTGGCAATGTGGGCGTCGTACAAAGCTTCAATCGACTGAAGGAAGAGGGCAAAGCCTTTGGCGAGATTATCGACAAGGTCATTGCGGCGCAGTTTCCGGTCCTGACCTGGTGGTCGGTCACGACCGTCCTGACGCGCGGAGCAGCCACCGTGACAATGGTGTCGCTCTTTGCTCTCGGCAGCGTACTGCACGCGAGCGGCAAGATCACGGTCGGCGAAATCGTTGTATACATTGGATTTTCGGGGCTCCTGATCGCGCGGCTTGATCAATTGGCTCAATCAATGGCGCGCCTTGTGCTGAGTGCTGCCAAGCTCAGCCAGTTCTTCGAGGTGCTCGATGTTCAATCGGCGCTGCCCGAAGTGCCGGATGCGCCGGACCTCGTCGTAAGCCGTGGCGAGGTGAGCTTTGAGGCAGTCTCCTATCGCTATCCCGGATCGAAGGCCGGTGTTTCAGACATCTCCTTCCATGCTCGCCCCGGCCAAACCATTGCGCTCGTCGGCACAACCGGGTCTGGCAAGACCACGACCCTCGCCCTCCTGCAACGGGCCCGCGCCCCGTCAAGCGGGCGTATCCTCATTGATGGGCAGGATATAGCGGATGTGAGCCTTGAGTCGGTGCGCCGGGCCATCGGCGTTGTCTTTCAGGATGCCGGTCTCTTCAATCGCCCGATCCGGGAAAATATCGCGATCGGTCGCCCGGATGCGTCACTGGAAGCGATCCGGGCAGCGGCGGCGCTTGCTGAGGCCGATGCGTTTATTTCTGAACGCGTCGATGGTTACGACGGACTGACCGGCGAGCGTGGCGGCAACTTGTCGGGCGGCGAACGTCAGCGGCTCGCAATCGCGCGCGCCATCCTCAAAGATGCACCGATCCTGATCCTGGACGAAGCCACGTCTTCGCTCGACACCGAGACCGAGGCCAAGGTCAAGCGTGCGCTGACGCATCTGTCGCGTGGCCGCACGACCTTTGTCATCGCGCACCGCCTGTCAACTGTGACACGTGCCAACCAGATCCTGGTCCTGGATCACGGCCAGATTGTAGAACGCGGCACGTTTGATGAGCTTGTGGCCCTGCAAGGTCGGTTCGCTGCGCTGCTGGCCGCCGGGGATTTCGTGGCCGAAGAGAATGGCGGAGCAACGGAAAACAGCAACATCAGTTCTGGCTAAACGATTTATTTCTGCCTGCCACTTGCTCCTCTACCCCTCCGCTCCCCATTTACAGGGTACTCCTAGCACTCTCCTCATAAGAGTGCTAACACCTGCCGGACGCTCGGCACCTAGCTCTGGACCGATCTCCGGTGCGTGAAGTTCGGCCTGGCACCTGCAAAACAACAGAACGACAAAAAGGATCTCGACCATGGCTACCAAGTCAACATTCCGCCCGCTGCATGACCGCGTTGTGGTGAAGCGCATCGAAGCCGAGGCCAAGTCGGTTGGCGGCATCATCATTCCGGACACCGCGAAGGAAAAGCCGCAAGAAGGTCTGATCGTCGCCGCTGGCCCAGGTGCACGCGATGAGAGCGGCAAGCTCGTCGCACTCGACGTAAAGGCCGGCGACAAGGTCCTCTTCGGCAAATGGTCGGGGACTGAAGTCAAGATCGATGGTCAGGACCTCCTGATCATGAAGGAAAGCGATATTCTGGGCGTCATCAGCTGATTGGCTGCATTTCTCCAGCGTCCCCGACGCCCTCGGGCGGACTGCATTTCAGGAGCATTGCCAGATGGCTGCCAAGATTGTGAAATTTTCTACAGAAGCACGCGCCGACCTGTTGAACGGCATCGATATTCTCGCCAAGGCTGTTCGCGTGACGCTCGGTCCTAAAGGCCGCAACGTGGTCATCGAGAAGTCGTTCGGCGCACCGCGCATCACCAAGGACGGCGTCTCTGTTGCCAAGGAAATCGAACTTGAAAACAAGTTTGAGAATCTGGGCGTCCAGTTGCTGCGCGAAGTGGCATCACGCACCGCCGATCTGGCCGGTGACGGCACGACGACGGCGACCGTATTGGCCCATGCCATCGTTCGCGAAGGTGCGAAGGCTGTCGCCGCTGGCCTCAATCCGATGGATCTGAAGCGTGGCATCGATCTCGCAACTGCTGAGGCGATCAGCGACCTGGCCAAGCGCTCCAAGAAGATCAAGACCTCTGCCGAAGTAGCCCAGGTCGGCACGATCTCCTCGAACGGTGATGCCACCATCGGTGCGCTCATTGCAGAGGCCATGCAGAAGGTCGGCAACGAGGGCGTCATCACGGTCGAAGAGGCCAAGAATCTCGGCACCGAACTCGACGTCGTGGAAGGCATGCAGTTTGATCGCGGCTATCTGTCGCCCTACTTCGTGACCAACGGCGAGAAACTGATCGCTGAGCTGGAAGATCCCTATATCCTCATCCACGAAAAGAAGCTGAGCACCTTGCAGCCGCTGCTGCCGATCCTGGAACTCGTTGTCCAGACCGGAAAGCCGCTGCTCATCATCGCCGAAGACGTCGATGGTGAAGCGCTTGCGACGCTCGTGGTCAACAAGCTGCGTGGTGGCCTCAAGATTGCCGCTGTCAAGGCACCTGGCTTCGGTGATCGTCGCAAGGCGATGCTCGAAGATCTGGCGATCGTGACGAACGGTCAGGTCATCTCGGAAGACCTCGGCATCAAGCTGGAATCGGTTGGTCTGGAGTCCCTTGGTCGCGCCAAGAAGGTGACGATCACCAAGGAAACGACGACCATTGTCGATGGTGCAGGCAAGAAGAAAGAGATCGAGTCACGCGTTGGCCAGATCAAGGCGCAGATCGAGGAAACAACCTCGGATTACGACCGCGAAAAGCTGCAAGAGCGTCTGGCAAAACTCGCTGGTGGCATTGCAGTCCTTCGCATCGGTGGCGCGACGGAAGTCGAAGTGAAGGAAAAGAAGGACCGTGTCGACGATGCCCTGGCAGCGACACGTGCGGCCGTTGAAGAAGGCATCGTGCCGGGTGGTGGCGTTGCGCTGCTCAGGGCCAAGATCGCCGTCGCCAAGCTGAAGTCACCGATTGCAGACGTTCAGGCTGGGATCAACATCGTGCTGAAGGCCCTCGAAGCCCCCATTCGACAGATCGTCGAGAATGCTGGCGTCGAAGGCTCGATCGTTGTCGGTCGTTTGCTTGACTCAAAATCGGACGTCGAAGGCTTCAATGCCCAGACAGAAACCTATTGCGATATGGTGACGGCAGGCATCATCGATCCATCCAAGGTCGTCCGCACGGCTCTGCAGAACGCCGCATCGGTCGCAGCACTCATTGTGACGACCGAAGCGCTGGTCGCCGATGCGCCGAGCTCGTCCAAGCAGGGTATGCCTGCCGGTGGCGGCATGGGCGGAATGGATTTCTGATCGAGGATACCATGTGACACTTGGGTCCCAGGCCCCAAGCGTCGCGAAATTCGGCGCGGGCCTGAGACGATCCACCCGGAGTCCAACTCCAGGCGATCGTTTCAGTTCCGCTACGACATCTCTCACGAACCGATTGGGTCTCGAGAATTCAACTTATCGAGTACAAGAATTTTTTTACATCCAAAAGCAGCATCGAGCACCCTGCGAGGTTGCCGGCACCATTGCATAGATACGTCGATAATTTTTTTCGAAACCGGATTATCGAAATTCCCCCGCTCCAGCTATCGTAACTTGAATACGAGCTGCAGCCGCCGGCCTTCATGCAAATGATGCTCACTTATATGTCATCACACGGTAAACATGTTCTGCTTACTGTGACCGATTTGCTTATCGGTCATTTGCGTTGATACTTATCGCTGAACATATGTCATTTCTAAGCCAACTCAATTCCAAACAATTATAAATTTCCATAAATTTTCATTATGCAAACTGCATTGACCCCTGACAAACAGTGATAAAAAGTGGGTAACTTGCATTTATTGTGCGTTAACGATTGGCCAGATCGACGTGAATCACGCATAGTGTGTTTGTGACTTTGCACCCCGCTCGCGTCCACGACCCCAAACGGGCCGATATTATGAGCCGATTCGCCGATCTGTTTGTTGCCCTCTGTATCGTCGCTGTTTCCGCGTCGATCGGTATTATACTGTATTATCAGATGAATCTGACGCCGATGACGACGGTGGCAGTGATGATCGTGCTTGCGGCAATGCTGCTGTTCGTGAATCTTCGGTCTCTGAGGATGCACGACCGCGTGGCATTGAACGAATCAATCGAGACCATGACTCGTCGCATCAATCAGGTGGCCGGCGAATTTGACAGCATCGAGCGGCGGCTCTCCGCGCTGGAAACCAATGGCCCACGTCGGGTTCGCCAGGAAATGGAGCCGATCGTAGCAGAGGTCGAAGTCATCGGTGCGTTGATTCGACAAGTCGTTGAGACCGTCGCCGATCTCGAGCAGCAGATTGGTCCGCAGACTCGCGCACGCCCCCCCGTGCCCGCAACCTCTGAAATTTTGGATACAGTTCACGCATCCGCACATGGTCACGATCCTGCCGAAGCCGTCACGAGCGGACCGCTGTTGCCAAAGCGGTTTGCTGCCTTGGGTGAAGCTGGTTTTCTCAATCTTGTTCGTGGGGCAATTGAAAACAGCCGTGTTGATGTGCATCTCCAGCCGGTCGTCACGCTGCCCCAGCGCAAGATCCGCTTTTATGAGACCCTGACCCGTCTTCGCACCGAAGATGGTGAGACGATCTATCCGCTCGATTATATTCCGATTGCCGAGAAGTCGGGGCTCATGGCAGCGCTCGATAACCAGATCCTGCTGCATACGATGCAGATCCTGCGCCGCTTGACGCAAAGGACAAAGGATGTTGGCATCTTTTGCAACATCTCGGCGGTCAGTCTCGGTGATGGACGTTTTTTCAGCGATTTCTTGAATTTCCTGGAGTCGAACAAGGAGGTCGCCAATGACCTTGTGTTTGAATTCTCGCAAGCTTCACTGAAAACACTGGGTCCTATGGAGTTTGAAGGGCTCCGGGCGATCCAGGGGCTCGGCTTCAAGTTTTCAATCGACCGTATCCAGGACATGCGCTCCAGCTTCCAGTTCCTCGCCGAACGCGGATTCCGTTACGCAAAAATCTCGGTTGAACGACTGCTGAACGGCGGGGAAGCGCTGTCAACCGACATCCATGCGGCTGACCTGTCGAGCTATTTTGCCCGGTTCGGCATTGAGTTGATCGCCGATCACATCGAAACCGAGACACAAGTTGTCGATGTTCTTGATTTCGCTGTGAAATATGGTCAAGGATTCCTGTTTTCACCACCACGCCCAGTGAAGTCGGAGATTATCGCTGCGAACTCTGACGCAGCCGCCGGTAACACGTCGGTCAAGTCCAGCCCCTCAAACGAGGTGAAGGAAGCGATGGCAAAATTGGGCCTGGGGCCGTCGACCAAACCGACCCAGGCACCCGCTTCACGGGTCGCATTGAGCGGAATAGCCGTCCAATCGAGCCAGCCACGTCGCGGAGTCGCGCCACCGCCGCCAACGCCGCAGCAGGTCGCAAGCACGACTGCCGCTGACACGACAGGTCGTTCTCAGAAAGCTCGCCAGATCGGTCCTGCCCAAACACGATAGGCGGGTGCCGAAACAAGGTGCTGATTTGGGGATTGGTTTTGAATTCGGTCTTCTGACCGCAAAACATCGACAGCCTCGGTAAAGACGTACGTCAGACCGAAATTCTGCCGAATGAGAATCAGGCGAACAAGGCGTCGATATCGTCCTGGTTCGATGATACCGAGAAGAAATCATCGACGTCATCTTGGCTGACACCGTGGCCCTTCATCTGTGGTCCGTGCAGAATTTGCTCGCGATTCCGGCGTTCCTCGTCGGTTTCATTGTCAGATATCGGCATGGCGTCGGCGTCTGACGTGAGCTTTTCGGCAAGCGTCGTAATCCGCTTCTCGATCCACGAAAGTGTCTTCACAACCTTGCGCAGTCTCTGACCGGTCAAGTCCTGGAACGTACAAGCCTCGAAGATCGCGATCATTTTCTCATCGACCAGGGCTTTATAGGCAGCCGGATCGCTGTCGTCAGCCGACATGATCACTTCAGCTGCTTCCATGATCTCGTGTGTCGCTTCTTCCGTCGCTTCAATCACGACATCGAGTTCGCGCCCGGCTTCAGGTATCCGCTCAAAACGCATCTGATCAGGGCGAAGTTCATAGATCTCGCGACGAAGCGACGAGATTTCAGACGTGATTGCGCAGAATTCACCATGCAAATCAACGTCAATATGACGCACCGAATGATCGAGGGTTCTTGCCATTGTTTCAGCAAGTCCGACGATATCGTCGAGTTTGACGTTTGTGCGGCCTTTGCCCTGCAGAAACTCGACGATCAATGATAGATTTTTGTGATCGTGGTCATTTCCCACAGTCTGCCTCCTTGAAATTTCCGCGCGCCGCAGCGCTGCGACGGGGCTGTCCCGTCGCATATGCATGTCGGATCTCATTGGGAAAGGGATGATCAGTCGCCGAAGACGGACTCGATCTTGCCCTTCAACGTCTGTGCATTGAATGGCTTGACGATGTAATTGTTCACGCCAGCCTTCTTTGCGGCAATGACGTTTTCCGTCTTGGATTCTGCCGTCACCATGATGAATGGTGTCTTGTTGAGGCCAGAATCGGCACGAACATGCTTGAGCAGTTCGTAGCCCGTCATTGGCTCCATGTTCCAGTCCGAGATGACGAGGCCATACTTGCGCTCTTTCATCTTGCCCAGTGCTTCGGTGCCGTCAGATGCCTCATCGACATCGTCAAAACCGAGCTGCTTCAAAAGGTTCCTGATAATCCGGATCATGGTCTTGTAGTCGTCGACCACCAGGATCGGCATGTTAAGATCCAGCGCCATCTGTTTCTCCAACTCTAAGCGCAACGGTCCCCGGATTGCGCTTCTACAACTCTGTTCGAAGGTGGAAGGTCAGCTGCACGTCACAGCCTCTCCCCCTGCCCGACAATCAATCTACACATAAGCTTCAGAAAATTTCGTTAATTTTGGAACGATTGTTGGCATGTCTAACGATCGACTTGAAAAATTTTCGCGCCCTTAGACGAATCGACCGATAGCAGATCCCATATTGCCACTTGCTGGAGTGGCTTGGCATGCTTACCGTTATCTCCTGAACCTTTGATTAACTATGATGAGAAGGCACGCTAGATCAGATGATGAATACGTATTTCTTTGAGGATCTGTCGTTGGGCATGCATGAAACCCTGATGAAGACCGTCATGGAATCCGATGTTGTCGGGTTTGCGCAATTATCGGGCGACGAAAATCCCATTCACCTGTCGGATGTCTATGCGTCAAAAACGCGGTTTGGCCAACGGATTGCGCACGGACTCTACACCGCAAGCCTGATCTCGGCTGTCCTGGGTACGCGTTTACCGGGTCCTGGAGCCGTTTATCTTTCGCAATCATTGAATTTCAAGGCTGCGGTCAAGATCGGCGACGTCGTCGTGGTCAAGGTTTCGGTGACTGAACTGACCGAGAAGGGGCGCCGGTGCCGACTTTATTGTGAGGCGCTGGTGGATGGACAGGTTGTTCTGGATGGGGAAGCCATTGTCATGGTGCCCGGTCGCCCAAAGGGCTCGGCAGAGACTTGATCGCGCCTCTGCCCAGATATTGGCTGCCATGCGCTTGACCTGAAAGCCCAGCCGGGGCAGGGTCCGGCATCCTCGCAAAAGCGCAAATCGAGACGATAGTCCCGTGTCCACTCTTGATGCCAAGCCACTGTTTGAACAGCCAATCATTGATCGACTGGATGCCCTGCCCGACGGCTTGAAGGGTGGCGTCGTCGCGATTGGCAATTTCGATGGCGTGCATCGTGGTCATCAGGCCGTGCTGCTTGCGGCAATCCAGATGGCAGACACACTCTCGACCGCTGACCGTCGGACCCCGGTTCTGGCCATGACGTTCGAGCCGCATCCGCGCAGCTATTTCCAACCGAGCGCTCACCTCTTCAGGCTCACACCGCCCGATGTGAAGGCTCGGATCATGACGACGCTTGGCGTCGACGCCGTCATCGTGCTGCCGTTTGATGGAGAACTCGCCTCGGTTTCTGCCGATGACTTCGTCGCAAGGTTCCTTGTCGAGCAGATGCAGATCAGTGGCGCGACGGTCGGCTGGGATTTTCACTTTGGCCACAAGCGGCAAGGCTCGCCCGAATTCCTGACCGAGGCCGGGCACAGGTTTGGCTTTGACGTGAAAGTCGAGCCGCATTTCGACGACGAGAGTGGCTTGCCGATTTCGTCGAGCCGCATCCGCGATGCATTGGCGGACGGCGATCTGGCGCTCGCCAACGGTTTGCTCGGCTATCACTGGTATGTGGAAGGCCCCATCGTTGACGGCGACAAGCGCGGTCGGACATTGAATTTCCCCACCGCCAATATGAAGTTGGGGCCAGATTGCCGCCTGAAACAGGGCGTTTACGCTGTGACCTTCACCGTGGACGGCGTCACGCACATGGGTGCCGCAAACTATGGTCGCCGGCCGCAGTTTGACAATGGAGCACCTGTTCTTGAAACCTATGTGCTCGACTTCTCTGGCGATCTCTACGGCAAGACGGTGCGCGTCGGCTTTGTCAGCTATCTCCGACCAGAGTTAAAGTTCGACACGCTCGATGGCCTTCTGGCGCAAATGTCCCGCGATTGCGAAGAGGCACGTGCCATTCTCTCGTCCGTTGACCCAGGTTCAGCGCTCGATCGCGACCTGAATTCATCTGTCGCTCCGGACGTGACCGAATGAGCGCTTCCGGATCGGGCCGCATTGAAGGCGAAGTCGTGCTCGGCCTGGGCATGATGGTCGCGGGATTGCTCATCGTTCCATCACTTGACGCCCTTGCCAAGCTGCTTGCATTACATCTCCCCCCGCTTGAAGTCGCGCTCATGCGGTTCGTCGTTCAAACAGCAATGGTGGCTGCCTTTGCCTTGATCAGCGGTCGGTCGGGCGAGTTGTGGACGCCAAATATGGTTGGACAGTTGATACGCGGCGCAGCGCTCGCGGTAACGACTCTGCTGTTTTTCTGCGGCCTGTCGGTCATGCCGCTCGCCGACACGGTTGCGATCACCTTCATCGAGCCCATCTTGTTGACGGCGCTGTCCGCCCTGATCCTGCGGGAACACGTTGCCTTCCGTCGCTGGATTGCCTGTCTTGTTGGCCTCGTTGGTGCCTTGACGATCGTGCGCCCGAGCTTTGCGATTTTTGGGCTGAATGCCCTGTTTCCGCTTGGCGCCGCCTTCACGTTTGCCTGTTACCACCTGTTGACGCGCCATCTGGCCGGCAAGGCAACGCTGATTGGTGCGCAGTTCACGACGGGCATGGCCGGTATCTTCGTGCTAGGGCCGGTGCTGGTCTTCACCACTGAAACAGGCTTTGCCCATCAGATCGGTGTGATGCCGGGTCTGAATGATGTGCCCTATCTGATCGGCATGGGCCTTGTCTCAGTTGTCGCCCATTCGTTGATCCTGAAGGCCTATGATCGCGCGCCAGCCGCCGTTCTTGCGCCCTTCGGCTATCTGGAGATCGTCAGTGCGACGGCGCTGGGCTATTTGATCTTCGGCGATTTCCCGGGCTGGCCCACCTGGATCGGGGTTGGCCTGATCGTCGGGTCCGGCCTTTACACCGTCCTCCGCGAGCATCAGGACATGCAGACCCTTGATTCAGCCGCCTGACCGGCCTTTATGTCGGTGCAGGAACCTGATAGAAGCACCCCCATGTTGATCGACCTGTTCATGGATCGCCTTCTCGACATCGCCGCGATAGGGCGAATTAGCGGCCCCGCTTCCTGAGCGGCTTGGCGGATCAAGCGCTTGGGCAAGTCGGGGATATACCTGTGGCGCTCCGGTTCATTGGCTGCAACGCCTGTCACCATTTCTTCCTTTCTGACCGCACAGCCCCTTGTTGGCACCGCTGGTCAAGCCGAGATCAACCGTGATGACTGATACCAAGAAGACCCAAGACGCCGCGTCCACCCAGACGCGCGATTATTCCGAAACACTGTTTTTGCCCAAGACCGATTTCCCGATGCGCGCCGGACTGCCGGAAAAGGAGCCACTGATGCTCCAGCGCTGGGAAAAGATGGGCCTCTACAAGCGCCTGCGCGACCATGCCGCTGGCCGCGAGAAATTCGTGCTGCACGATGGCCCTCCCTATGCCAATGGCAACCTGCACATTGGTCACGCGCTGAACAAGATCCTGAAGGACGTCGTGACCCGCTCCAAGCAGATGGCGGGCTATGATTCCAACTATGTCCCCGGCTGGGACTGCCACGGCCTGCCGATCGAGTGGAAGATCGAGGAGCAATACCGCGCCAAGAAGCTGGACAAGGATCAGGTCCCGGTCGTGGAATTCCGCAAGGAATGCCGCGCGTTTGCCAATCACTGGATCGGCGTACAGGCCGCCGAATTCAAGCGGCTGGGTGTTGAGGGCGATTTCGAGCGCCCCTACAAGACGATGGACTATGAGTCCGAGGCCGTCATCGCTGCCGAACTGCAGAAATTTGCCATGACCGGCCAGCTTTACCGTGGCTCCAAGCCCGTCATGTGGAGCGTCGTCGAGCGCACCGCGCTGGCAGAAGCCGAGGTTGAGTATCAGGATTATCAGTCGGACACGGTGTTCGTGAAGTTTCCTGTCACAAGTGGTCACGATGCATTCGCTGGCGCTTCAGTCGTCATCTGGACCACAACCCCCTGGACGATGCCGGGCAACCGCGCGATCACCTATTCGCCCAAGGTTGCCTATGGCGTCTACGAAGTGACGGAATCTCCAGACGGCAATTGGGCAAAAGTCGGGGACAGGCTTATACTGGCCGACAAACTCGCCGAAGATGTCTTCAAGGCGGCAAAAGTTACCGGATTCAAGAAGGTGTCGGATGTCCCGACGGATCTGATCCCTTTAATCATCTGCGCACACCCGCTCGCCCATCTCGGCTACGACTTCCGGGTCCCGCTGCTTCATGGCGATCATGTCACGGATGATTCCGGTACGGGTTTCGTCCATACCGCGCCGGGTCATGGCCGAGAGGACTTTGAAGCCTGGATGGATGCGGCGCGCGATCTCGAAGCGCGCGGCATCTCGCCTGCCATTCCCTTCACTGTGGATGATGCCGGCTACTATACCAAGGATGCGCCTGGCTTTGAAGGCGCACGCGTCATTGACGATAACGGCGAAAAGGGCGACGCCAACAAGCGGGTCATCGATGCGCTTGTTGCTGCCGGAAACCTGCTGGCGCGTGGTCGCCTGAAGCACCAGTATCCGCATTCCTGGCGGTCCAAGAAACCGATCATCTATCGCAACACCCCGCAATGGTTCGTGTACATGGACCGTGAGATCGGCGCGATGCCGGTTTCGGGTCCTTCCCCCGTTGCGGGGGAAGGTGGGCAACGCCCGGATGGGGGTTCAGCAGGCTCCGGACACTCAAGCACCCCTCACCCTGTCCCTCTCCCGCAAGGGGAGAGGGGACTCCAGTCGCACCAGCCCGGTTCAGCCGTCCCCTCTCCCCTTGCGGGAGAGGGACTGGGTGAGGGGTCGGCAAGCAAACACCTCTCCAACCACACCGACACGCTCCGCCACCGGGCGCTGGCGGCCATCGACGCGACCACCTTCTATCCGCCTGCGGGACAGAACCGTCTGCGCGGGATGATCGAGCAGCGGCCTGATTGGGTGCTGTCGCGCCAGCGCGCCTGGGGCGTGCCGATTGCTGTCTTCCGGCATACAGAGACCGGGGAACTCGCGCCGGGTCCCAACTTTCCGCACAACGCGGCATTGACCAAGCGCGTCTATGAGGCCTTCGCCGCAGAAGGGGCTGACGCCTGGTTTGAGGACAACGCGAAAGAGCGGTTCCTCGGCGGCCTCGTCAATGACCTTGAGCCTTGGGAAAAGGTCCGCGACATTCTGGACGTCTGGTTCGACTCCGGTTCGACGCATGCCTTCGTGTTGCGCAAGCGCCCTGACCTGAAATGGCCAGCCGACATGTATCTGGAAGGGTCCGACCAGCATCGCGGCTGGTTCCATTCCTCGCTCTTGGAATCCTGCGGCGTCAATGGTCGCGCACCCTATGATTCCGTGCTGACCCATGGCTTCGTCATGGCAGAGGACGGCCGCAAGATGTCGAAGTCGCTCGGCAACATCGTCTCGCCGCAGGATGTCATCAAGCAATCCGGTGCCGATATCCTGCGGCTCTGGGTCGTGACGTCGGATTATTCCGACGATCTGCGGATCGGGCCGGAGATCCTGAAGACGAATTCCGAGAATTACCGCAAGATGCGCAACACCATCCGCTGGATGCTGGGCACGCTGACGCATTGGGATGCGTCGCTCGAAATTCCCCACGCAGACATGCCGGAACTGGAGCGCTATCTCCTCCATCGGCTGACGGAAATCGACGCCACGGTTCGCGAAGCCTATGCCGAATATGACTTCAAGCGGGTGGTTCAGGCGGTCTCGACCTTCATGATCGTCGATCTCTCGGCGTTCTATTTCGATATCCGCAAGGACGCACTTTACTGCGACGCATGGTCATCGCCGACCCGCCGTGCCGCGCTGACCGTCGTCGACAAGCTGTTCCGCTCACTCGTTGTCTGGCTCGCACCCATGCTGCCGTTCACGATGGAAGAAGCCTGGCTGGATCGCTTCCCCGGCGAGGATGCCTCGGTGCATTTCGAGGTGTTCCCGGAATTGCCGGCGAGTTGGCAGAACGAGGCGCTCGCCGAACGCTGGACAAAAATCCGCCGCGTCCGTCGCGCTGTGACAGGCGCGCTCGAACTGGAACGCGCCGCCAAGCGCATCGGGTCGTCACTGGAAGCCGCCCCAGTCGTCCATATCGCCGACGCCGATCTGCTGGCAGCTATCAAGGATGTTGATCTCGCCGAAATTGCCATCACTTCGGGTGCGGAGGTGGTTGCAGGCGATGGTCCGGCAGACGCGATCCGGATTGACGAGGTCGCAGGCGTCGCCGTCGTGCCAGCTCTTGCCAAGGGCACCCGCTGCGCCCGGTCATGGCGTGTGACGACCGATGTCGGCTCCGATCCCGCCTACCCTGACCTGTCAGCCCGCGATGCCCAGGCCATGCGGGAATTCGACGCGCGCAAGGGGGCAGCTGTTTGACGACGATGGCAACGCCGCGCCTGAGCGCAAGCGGGATTGGCTGGATCGTCGCGGTCTTGTCGCTCGCGATCGATCAGATCTCGAAACATTGGGTTCTGGGCACCCTGCATCTTGTTGAAGGGGGCGAGGCCGTGAGCCTGGCACCATTCGCCGAACTGCGGCTGGTGTGGAACCACGGAATCTCCTACGGTCTGCTGCAACAAGGCACAGATCTGGGTCGCTGGCTCCTGGTTGGCATTTCCGTCTCGGCAGCGGTTGGTCTGGCGATCTGGCTGGGACGAACCGCAAGTTGGCTGGTCGCGGCGTCTGTCGGCCTCATCCTGGCTGGTGCGATCGGCAACGCGATCGACCGGACCATTTACGGAGCAGTCATCGATTTCATCTATCTGTTCTCGCCGGACAGATCGTTCAAATGGTTCGTGTTCAATATAGCGGATGCTACGATCGTTGCCGGGGTTGTTGGTCTGCTGTATGATAGTCTCTTCAGTAGCCGGAATACTTGATAAACAATGCCCTATGCGCGCCATAAATGGCGGGCAGATGTTTCGTCCGGCGTAATTTGCGCACCAGATGTGGAGTGGGAATTCTGTGACAGACAAGCTCATGAAACGATTTTCGCTGATCGGCGTCGTTGCGCTCGGCTTGTCGATGCAGGCCTGTGCTCATGGCGAGTTCACCGACGAAGGCGCGAGTGAACTTCCTGCCGCAGACGAAGGCAACATGGCAAAGTCGATCCTCATCGCGATGGGCGCTATTGAAGATCCCCATCCTCCGGCTGGTCCAAAATTTCAGCCTCGTCCGCCCCTGGTTGTGCCTCCGCAGCGTTCGCTTCCGGCTCCTGTCGATGAGGATGCCATGCTCGCGAACAAGAGATTCCCGGTCGATCCGGAGAAGCGGGCCGCTGATGAGCGTGCAGCAAAGCTTAAAGCGGCAAACGCTGAAGGCGACACGAACAAGGTGCTCACGGTCGAAGAGCAGGCACGCTACAAGGATCTGCCTGTTGGTGCCCCTGGTCCCCATGTCGACGATCGCGACGCGTCTCGGCCGTTGAAGCCTTGGGAACTTGATGGCACGGCTCAGGCGAAAGCGCTTGAAGCTGCGACAAGTTCAGGCGGCCCGCGCGCCAAGCAGCAGTCACTGTTGGCACCACCCGAAGATTACCGCACGCCGTCGCCAAAGGCACCGCTGGAGTCGCCTCCAACGGGACTCGCAGCCATGAAGCCTAGCTGGTGGCCCTTCTGATAGGGATTGCTTGCAAGGTTCGCACTGAGACTATCTGGAATGGCTCCGGTCAAAAGTCATCCTGCGCTGCAGTTCATTCGACGGCTTCAATTGCTGACTTGAAAGCGTCCTGCCCCCGCCTAAATGATGCCACTTGCGTGTCGCACGACACGGCATGGTGCTGCGCGTTGTCTTTTTGCCGAAGAGCGGGCTCCATCCCTCGATTTTCAGCAGAAGGCCCTTGGCTGGACGCGGAGAATCAACAACCTGTCTAGGCCTTGCTCCAACCTGAACGGTACACTCAACCATGCGGATTCTGATGCGCCGAGACGTACGACCATCATCCAGTTCATCTGTCCCCGTGCGACCTTCGAGCCTTGGTCGTGTGATCCATGCGCTGCTTTTTGTCGCTGGTTTGTTGGGTGCCACCGGTGCATCCGCAGGCGCGGCAGAGGCACCTGCGCCCCAGCCGACGGTCGTCGCCGCTCCGGCTTCACCGGTCATCGGTCCCAATGTGAGCTCCTTCACATTGGCAAACGGGTTAGAGGTCGTTGTCATTCCGGACACGCGTTCGCCCGTCGTGACGCACATGATCTGGTACAAGATTGGTGCAGCCGATGAGCCGCGTGGCAAGTCAGGAATTGCCCATTACCTAGAACACCTCATGTTCAAGGGAACAGCGGCCAACCCGAACGGAGCCTTTTCGTCCAAGGTCTCACGTATCGGCGGGCAGGAAAACGCTTTCACGTCGAGCGATTATACCGCCTATTTCCAGCGCGTTGCAAAAGATCATCTCGGTCTGGTGATGGAACTCGAAGCCGACCGGATGCAAAATCTGGTTCTGTCGGAGGCTACCGCTCGACCTGAGTTGCAGGTGATTCTTGAAGAGCGCAGCATGCGGGTCGACAGTGATCCATCTGCCCTTCTTGGCGAAGCGGTCGACGATGCCCTGTTTCTGAATCACCCCTATCGAATTCCGATCATTGGCTGGCGTCATGAGATGGAGACGCTGAACTATCAGGACGCCCTCGATTTCTACAATCGCTATTACACGCCTCAGAACGCTATCCTCGTTGTCGCCGGTGACGTCGATGAAGCCACTGTTCGCAAACTTGCCGAGGACACCTATGGCAAGGTGCCGCAGCGGGCGAATCCCGGTCCACGGATCAGAACCAAGGAACCGGAAGCGAATGCCCTGCGCAGCGTGACCTATCGGGATGAGCGCGTGTCACAGCCCTCGTTCCGTCGCGCCTGGATCGTGCCCTCGGCGCATACCGCTGCCGCCAATGAATCCGAGGCGCTGGAGGTGCTGTCGGAGATCCTGGGAGCTTCAACGACGAGCCGAATGTACCATGAAGTCGTGCTCGGGCCAGAACTCGCGACATCTGCTGGCAGTTATTACGAGTCCAATGCGTGGGACTCAAACAAGTTCCTCGTCTACGCCACGCCCCGTGACGGTGTGACGCTTGACCAGGTGCAGGAGGCTGTCGAAAAGGTCATAGGCGAAATCGCCAAGGATGGCCCGACCGAGGCCGAACTGAACCGCGCCAAACACAAGGTCGTGGCCCAAGCCGTTCATGCGCAGGACAATCAGGGCACTCTGGCCCGCATCTTCGGGCAAGCGATCGCCACAGGTCAAAGCGTTGCAGACGTCCAGACGTGGCCATCGCGGATCTACAAAGTCACGGCAGCCGACGTAAAGGCTGTCGCGGAGAAGTATTTCACGCCGGAACGCGGCGTTACCGGCTTTCTCGTGAATGGCCCCAATCCCGTTGCAAAGCGGACGGCCGCCAATCTGTCCCATGCGCCGTTCCCGTCGGGCCCGATCAGGGCCATTCCGGAACTCGACACTGCAGCTCGAAGGATGATCCCATGAACGTCGTCATCACCGCACGCAGGGTCACGGTTAACCTGATGCAGGCTGCGCTGCTTGGCCTGTCATTGGTTGGCGTAGCCGCCTTCGGTGCCCAGCAGGCCGAAGCCGCCAAAATTCAGCGGGTCGTCAGCCCGGGCGGGATCGAGGCCTGGCTCCAGGAAGAACACACGGTTCCACTCATCACCGTCAGTTTTGGCTTCAAGGGCGGCAACAGCCAGGAGCCGCAAGGGAAAGAAGGCGTCGCCAATCTGCTCACCGCCCTGTTCGATGAGGGTGCCGGCGACATGGAAGGACAGGCGTTTCAATCCGCTGAAGAAGATCTGTCGATGCAGCTGTCCTTCTCGCAGGATCGCGATGGATTTTACGGTGAATTCAAGGCCCTGACCGAAAATCGCGATGCCTCTTTCAACCTCTTGGCTCTCGCGGTATCCAAGCCTCATTTCGCCGATGAGGCCGTTGGTCGCATGAAAGCGGATGTGGGGGCGCAGTTGCGGCGCGAGTCGCAAAGCCCCGATGCCATCGCCGGCAATGCCTGGGTAAAGCTGGCTTTTCCGGGGCATCCCTATGGACGCCCCGGTGACGGAACCGAGGCGACGCTGAAGCAGCTCGCGCGCGCCGATGTCCTCGACTATTACAAGCGCATCTTTGCCCGCGATGGCTTGCACGTCGGCGTCGTCGGAGACATCGACGCAGCGACGCTGGCCCCGCTTCTCGACAAGGTGTTTGGTAGCCTGCCGGAAAAGCAATCGCTTCTGCCAGTCGCCGACGTTACGCCGAAGTCAGGGACGGTCTCGATCACCTACCAGACCCCGCAGACAATCATCCGCTTCGGAACTCCAGGCCCCAAGCGGACCGATCCGGATTTCATGGCCACCTATCTCATGAATTACATTCTGGGCGGCGGCGAATTCGCGTCGTGGCTTTACAAGGAAGTTCGCGAAAAGCGGGGGCTGGCCTATTCAGTCGATACCGCAGTCGCGCCGCACAAGCATGCCGGGTTGTGGGTTGGCGGCGTCGGCACCCGTGGTGAAAAGGCAAATGAAAGCCTTGATATTATTCGTCAGCAGATCAAGCGCATGGCGGAGACCGGTCCGACACAGGCTGAACTGGATGCAGCCAAGGCCTATGTGATTGGCAGCTATGGCCTGCGCTTTGATACGTCCGACAAGATCGCCAGCCAACTACTGGCAGTTCAGATTGACAACCTGGGCATTGATTATTTCGACCGCCGCAATGCCGAGGTTCAGGCGGTGACGCTAGATCAGGTCAAGGCAGCCGCCAGCAAGTATCTGTCTGGCGAACTGGCCATCGTGATCGTCGGTCCGCCAGTGAACTGAGACTGCGCCGGTACTCCAATAGATAGCCCCCCTCAGGCTGGCTTGTCCGAGGGGGCTTCAGGGATCGGCTTCAATGCGCCATCAGCACCGGCACAGTCATTGTGCGCAGGATGTCCCGCGTTGCCCCGCCAAACACGGCTTCCCGCATCCAGCTGTGGCCGTAGGCTCCCATGATGACCAGATCATAGGCATTGTCCGAGGCATGATTGAGGATTGCATCAGCCACCGGAATGCCGCTGCCAGGCATCGTTTTGATCGTGACGGACAACCCGTGACGCGCAAGCCACGTGGCGATATCGGCACCGGGTTCTCCAGGCAGTTTCGTGGCATTGCCGATCATCAGGATCGTAATCTCGGCTGATTTTGGCAGGAAGGGAAGTGCATCGCGGATCGCCCTCGCAGCTGGTCGGCTGCCGTCCCAACCGATGAGCACCTTGTCCATCTTGAGGGGCGCTTTGGCGATATAAGGAATGATCAGCACGGGCGCGATGCCCTCATAGAGAGCAGCCTCGATCAGGACATCCCGCAAGGGCTCGGCCTGATCCGGATTCTCCTGGCCGATCACGACAAGATCGGATAACCGCGCACTCATGACGAACCCATGCGGGATGCCGCCCATGAGCACTTCGTTGGTTCGGATTTCACGGCTGATCGATGAACGCCGCGCCAATTCCTCGAACCGGTCTGCCGCCACCTTCGCCCGGTCGAGCGAATCCTGACGCGCACTTTCAATCAGATCAATCGGGACTGGAGCGACCACGAAGCCGGTGACAACAGGATCAACCGCCAGCGAAATCGCCGTCAGATGTGCTCCTGTCTTCTCGGCCAGGCCGATGGCGAATTCCGTCGCAGGGCCTGGACGGTCTGCTAGATCGAGAAGCACGAGAATGTCTTTGGGTGTCATGAGAGCCTCCATCACCGGGCGCTTGGGCCCGCTTCTTGAGTCAACCATGCACCCAAAGACACCGGGCTGCGTTGACAGGTATCAAATCGCGCCGGGGAATCGCCCACCGTCGATCAACACGTTCTGGCCCACGATAAAGCCTGCGTGCACCGAGCACAGGAAGGCGCAGGCGCGACCGAATTCGTCGGGATAGCCGACGCGACCTGTCGGGTTGGTTGCCCGGAAGCCGTCCATAACCTGTTCGGCGCTCTTGCCACTCTTGTTGGCTTCATTGGCGGCATTCGCCCACAGGCGATCTGTTTCGAAATGGCCGGGCAGCAGATTGTTGATGGTCACACCGTCCTTTGCGACCTGACGCGACAGCCCGGCAATGAAACCCGTCAAGCCCGAGCGCGCACCATTCGACAGACCGAGCGCCGGAATGGGTGCGCGAACGGCACCTGACGTGATGTTGATGATACGGCCAAACTTGCGCGCAGCCATGCCATCAACCACTGCCTTGATGAGCATGATCGGGGTGATCATATTGGCCCCGACTGCCTTTTCCCAGACGGCCTCGTCCCACTCCCGGAAGTCACCGGGCGGCGGACCACCGGCATTGTTGATCAGGATATCCGGGCTCGGCATGACGGCGAGGATCGCAGCGCGCCCTTCCGCCGTTGTCACGTCACCGGCAACCGTGTGAACGGTTCCACCCGTCGCAGTCCTAATGTCTGCTGCAGTTGCCTCCAGTTGATCACGACCGCGCGCCGTGATCAGGACCTCCACGCCTTCAGCGGCGAGGTTTTCCGCGCAGGCGCGGCCCAAGCCCTTCGATGCGGCGCACACAATTGCCTTCTTGCCTTTGAGTCCCAGATCCATGGTCTTCGTCCTTTGCTTAAAAGAGGGAACCTTGCCCGACAGGTGTCTTCGGTTTGCGAACTGGTTGTGCACGCGGCTTCAGCGTCGGTTCTGCGGCAACGGCAGGCACAGACCCTGGTCCGTCTGCAACAGCGCCTATCCGCCCATCGTGGAATTCAATCTCAACACGTTGCCCTATCGCGATTGCGCGACTTGAGCGAACAGGTTGCCCACCAGGGCCGCGAACCAACGCAAAACCGCGCTCCAGAACGCTCTGATAAGAAAGCGTTGCTAGCAGTTTCGCAGTGCCGTCAAGCTGTTGCCGGCGTCGATCGAGCAAGATCTGAACGCTGCGCAGCTGGCGCTGATCGAGGCGCTGCAATCGTTCACGGCCAATCTCGATCCCCCGCGTCAGTGTGACCGGCGTCAATCGACCGATAACCCGGGCAAAGCGGGTCGCGTGCACACGGGTCGCACGTCCCAGAGCTTCGCCGAGGCGACTTGCTGCCAGATCGAGCCGCTGGCGACGTTGCCCGAGCAGATCGGCAAGTGTTGGCAAGGCGCGTGACGCACTGCGCAAGGCATTGCGCCGCAATTCGACCAAACGCCCCATGGCCCCGATATGGCGACTGCCGAGGTCGGCAACCCGCGCCAGCAGCTCCGATTTGACCGGAACCGCCATCTCGGCGGCTCCTGTCGGCGTCGGTGCCCGGACATCGGCGACAAAATCGATCAGCGTCCAGTCGGTTTCATGCCCCACCGCAGAGATCAGCGGGATTGTGCAGTCCGCTACCGCGCGGACAACGACTTCCTCGTTGAAGCTCCAGAGATCCTCAAGGCTGCCGCCGCCCCGCGCGACGATCAGCACATCGGGACGCGGGATCGGGCCTGTGGATGTCATCGCGTTGAATCCGCGAATGGCGGTGGCGACTTCCTCGGCACTGGTCTCGCCCTGCACCCGAACCGGCCAGACGATAACCCGGACCGGGAACCGATCCGCCACCCGGTGGAGGATATCCCGGATCACCGCCCCTGTTGGCGAAGTGACCACGCCGATCACATGCGGCAGGAAGGGCAACGGTCGCTTGCGGGATTGATCGAAAAGGCCTTCGGCTGCAAATTTCTTCTTGCGCTCCTCCAGCAGGGCCATCAGCGCACCGATGCCTGCGGGTTCAAGCGCCTCAATCACGATCTGGTATTTCGATGAGTTCGGATAGGTCGTCAATCGCCCTGTGGCGATCACTTCCATGCCCTCTTCCGGCTTGAAGCGCAGCTTGCCAAAAACGCCCCGCCAGACAACGGCGTCGATCTTGGCTCCGTCGTCCTTGAGCGCGAAATAGGCATGCCCGGAGGAATGAGCACCCCGAAAGCCGGAAATCTCGCCGCGCACCCGCACATGCGAAAACCCTTCCTCGACCGTCCGCTTCAACGCAAAGGACAGTTCCGACACACTGAACTCGGCAACATTCGCCAAGGCGGTCGCGGCGGGTGTGGTGTCGGTCAATCGGATGATCCTTCAACGGATTCTTGCGGGAGACTAGCAATAACGCCTGCCAGCCCCTGACGCCAGCACTGAAGCTTCGCGTCGAACGACATGCCGGCATGCGCCGGACTGGTAGACGGCAGAATGACGCGCTCGATCCGGCCGATGGCGGCATCGGACACCGGCAAAACATGCCGCACGAACAGGCTTTCTGCCGCCCTGCCATTGAAGCAGATACGAATAATTGCTGGATGGGTGGTGAAGAACGTGCTGAAATCATTGAACGTCGGCGACCGTATCGCCGAATCAAGGCTGCCCTCGCGATAGGCCGTCGCACAGACGTCCCATAGGGCAAGATGGCTATCGATCAATCTCTGGCAGCGGGCGTCGTAGTCCAGTTCGGGACCGGCACCGACAAGCGCGCCCATGATCCGCCAGAAACTGTTCTGCGGCTTGGCATAATAGCGTTGACGAGCGAGCGATTCCGCGCCCGGCAGAGAGCCGAGGATCAGCAGCCGGGCATCCGAACGGGCGATGGGCGGAAAACTTGCGCAAACGGTCATTTCGTCGGCTATAGCATGGAACATCCGAACCGAAGAGACCACGCTCCATGGCAAGATCCGACTTTCGCATGCAACGCCTCTTTGTGACCGCGCCACTGTCGGTCGACAGCCAGCTTGAGCCAACGCGCGAACAGGCGAATTACCTTTTGAATGTGCTGCGTCTTGGATCAGGCGACGCAATCCTGGTCTTCAACGGGCGAGACGGCGAATGGCGAGCCGAGATCTCCGAGACCGGGCGCAAATCCTGCACCTTGCGAATGACCTTGCAAACACGACCCCAGCCACCGGCATCTGACCTGCTCTATCTCTTTGCGCCGCTCAAGATGTCGCGGCTTGATTACATGGTGCAAAAGGCGGTGGAGATGGGTGCCAGCACGCTCCGCCCTGTCCTGACGCAGCACACGCAGGTCACACGCGTCAATCTTGATCGCATGCAGGCCAATGTGATCGAAGCCGCCGAACAATGCGGCATTCTGGCGGTGCCGGAGGTGCAGGACCCCCTAGACCTCTCGCGGCTTTTGGATACTTGGGCAAAAGACAACGAGAACCGCCGCCTGATCTTCTGCGACGAGGGCGAAGAGTCGAATAATCCGCTCACGGTCCTGACCGGCATGCCCCGCGGTCCATTGGCTGTGCTGGTCGGCCCGGAAGGCGGCTTCAGCGAGAGCGAACGCCTCCGACTACGAAGCGAGCCTTTCGTGACACCGATCCCGCTGGGTCCCCGCATCCTGCGCGCCGATACGGCGGCTGTCGCCGCATTGGCGGTGATCCAGGCAGTCCTCGGCGATTGGTGAGCGGTCAGCCGCCAGCGCGGTTCAGCGGCAAGACCGCGATCCCACCGTCTGTTTCCTGTCGCTCCGCGGGCAGCGGACCCGACAAGGACAATCCCAGCCTGTTCCAGACATCCACGAGCGCATTCGTGAGGTCGGCGATCAGTTCATCACTATGAAAAGGTGTCGGCGTGATGCGCAGGCGTTCGGTTCCGCGCGGCACTGTCGGGTAATTGATCGGCTGGATGTAGATCCCGTGCAAGTCCATCAGAAGATCAGAGGCTTGCTTGCACAGATCCGGGTCCGCGACCAGCACCGGCACGATATGCGTTGACGATGGCATGACCGGCAAACCGGCTGCGCCCAAGAGTTGCTTGGTGCGCGCGGCCTGCCGCTGATGCGCTTCCCGTTCAGCGGAAGATTGCTTCAGATGCCGGATTGAAGCCGTAGCAGCAGCGGCAATCGACGGCGGCAGCGCTGTCGTGAAGATGAAGCCCGGCGCATATGACCGGATGCAATCAACAATCGCTCGTGACGCCGCAATATAGCCACCCAGCGTGCCAAATCCCTTGGCCAACGTGCCCTCAATGACATCTATTCTGTGCATCAGCCCTTCGCGATCACAGATGCCGCCCCCGCGTGGACCATACATGCCGACCGCATGTACTTCGTCGATATAGGTCATCGCCCCATAGCGCTCGGCCAGATCCGCAATCGCCGCAATCGGAGCGATGTCGCCGTCCATCGAGTAAACCGACTCAAAGGCGATCAGAACGGCCCGGCCCGGCTTGACTGCCTGCAACAGTTCTTCAAGGTGGCCGATATCATTGTGGCGAAACACCTTTTTGTCGCAGCCGGACCGGCGGATACCTTCAATCATAGATGCGTGGTTCAGTTCATCCGACAGGATCAGGCAATCCGGCAGCAGTCGCGCAATTGTGGAAATCCCAGCCTCGTTCGAGACGAAGCCCGAGGTAAAGATCAGCGCGGCTTCCTTGCCGTGGAGATCTGCCAACTCGGTTTCAAGTTCCACGAGCGGATGATTTGTGCCGGAAATGTTGCGGGTCCCGCCTGCGCCTGCGCCCATGCCTTCCGCCGCAGCGATCATAGCGCCAATGACATCGGGGTGCTGCCCCATGCCGAGATAATCGTTCGAGCACCAGATCACGACTTCACGCGGCGCATTCTGGCGACTTTCCGCATCCTTGCGCCACAGCGCGTGCGGGAATCGCCCGACAATGCGCTCGAGATTTGCGAAGACCCGATACCGCTTCTCGCGCTTCAGAGCCTCGATCGCCCCATCAAATACCGTCTGATAATCCATATCCTGCCCTCGACCGGTCCTACTTGCACGGGCGCTAGACCCTTTTTAACCCGTCTTTCTGGAAATCACTATGGCTGAAATGGTCGAATTAGGGTTTGAGCGGGATCAACCAAGACTGATACGCCATGAAATATGCGTGATCCAATAAATTTCAATGATTTATCCATTTAGCGCGATGTCGGGCAAATCAAAAAGTTCCAATCCTTTAAAGCCTGTGTGAACGATATTTTCAGAATTTGCAGTGCAAACTGCGGTGTAGGAGGACTGTAATCGTGAACCTCGACCTTTCGACCCTGACCTTCCTCGTCGTAGAGGATAGCGCCTACATGCGGACTATCCTGCGCACGATGCTGCAGGGTTTCGGCGCTCGCCGGATCGTGGAGGCCGAAGACGGGGCGGCTGGTCTTGAAGCCATGGATCGCTCCAATCCCGATATCATCATCCTCGATTGGGTCATGCCGATCCTCGACGGCGCGGACATGGTGCGCATGATCCGCAACCCGAGCAATCCTTTCGCCTATGTGCCGATCATCATGGTCACGGCCCATACCGAGCGGTCGCGGATCTTCGAGGCACGCAAGCTCGGGATCCACGAATTGCTGTGCAAGCCGATTTCGGCGAAGGCCCTTTATCAGCGGGTCGCAAGCGTGATCCTGCATCCGCGCGAATTCGTCAAAACGCCGACCTATTTCGGACCGGCTCCGCGCAAGATCCGCAATCGCCAGAAGATCTGGCAGGCTTCCGGCAGCGAAAATTCCTCTGCTGCCTGAGACGCGGGCAAAAACTCCCGAAAACTGATTACTTGCTCAAATTCCGGGCTAAATCGCGTGAAATTGGGGTCCGCGCCCCCTCTGCGCGCTGGAATCGCTTGAACATTTCCCCAAAACTGATCTGATAGATCCGGTATCGGGCCTTGAAACCCGATTGTGTTCGGATCACGTCATGCGAATGACGGTCGATTTCCGAGCCGTTTGGATCATGGGAATTGGGTGTACGCCAGATGGGCCGATTGACGACGCATGTACTCGATACCGCGCTTGGGCGTCCGGCTGTTGGCCTGAAAATCGACCTGTGGCGGGTGAGTGGTGATCCCGCACTGCTGGGGCAGTTCGTAACCAATGCGGATGGGCGTGTGGATCAGCCACTGCTCGCTGGAGAAGCGCTTATCGTTGGCATCTTCGAACTTCGGTTCCAGGCCGGCGATTATCTGCGACGGACCAACGCCAACCTGGCTGAACCCTTGTTCCTTGATGTCATTCCCATTCAATTTGGCGTCTCGGATGCCAATGCGCATTATCATGTACCGCTGCTGATTTCTCCCTTTGGCTATTCAACCTATCGCGGGAGTTGACCGACCATGACCATGCGTTCGTCCCTTCGGTACTTGCATCGCGGAGAGATCAGGGACGTCAGCCATTTCGGACCGATGACGACCTTGCTCGATCATTTGCGACTTGAGCGGGGGCTAAAGGGGACGAAGGAAGGCTGCAACGAAGGCGACTGTGGTGCCTGCACCGTCGTTTTGGGTCGACTTGTTGACGGTCATGTCTCGTACCGTCCGGTGAACGCCTGCATTCAACTTCTCGGACAGATTGACGGCGAAGAGCTGATTACCATCGAAGACCTGGCTGCGTCCGATGGGACACTGCATCCGGTTCAGTCGGCAATGGTCGACCTGCATGGCTCCCAGTGTGGCTATTGCACGCCGGGCATCGTGATGAGCCTTTTTGCGCTTTATCAGGCGGACGGCCCTGTCGGCAGGAGCGAAGTCACTGATCAACTCGCCGGCAATCTCTGCCGTTGCACCGGCTACCGACCCATTGTCGATGCCGCCTTGTCGGCCTGCGCGGCGCGGACGGAGAACAAGCCCGGCGATCATGTCGCCAGCAAATCTGCAGAAACGGCGGTAAAGCTGGCAAGTCTGCGCGACGGTGCCGATCTGTTTGTCGGCTCGCAGACAAGCTTCTTTGCCGCTCCAGCTTCAATCGAGTCACTCGCCACGCTCTATCACCAACACCCCGATGCCATCCTTGTGGCGGGTGCGACCGACGTCGGTCTCTGGATCACCAAGCAGCTGCGGCAATTGCCAAAGATCATTCACCTCGGTCGCGTGGTTGGACTGGCCGAGGTTCACGAAACCGCTGATGGCCTGACAATCGGCGCAGCAGCGACCTTCTCCGATGTCGAAGCCCACATGACGGCAATCGACCCGGATCTGGGCGAAGTCTGGCGGCGAATTGGCTCCAAGCAGGTGCGTGCGTCGGGCACGGTCGGCGGAAATATTGCCAATGGTTCGCCGATTGGCGACAGCCCGCCGGCTCTGATCGCGCTTGACGCGACGCTGACCCTTCAGAAGGGTGACGACACCCGCAAAATGCCGCTAGAGGCGTATTTTATCGCCTATGGCAAGCAGGATCGGAAGCCCGGCGAATTCGTACGCTCGATCCATGTCCCGCGACTGAAGCCCCATCAGGTGTTCCGCGCTTACAAGATCAGCAAGCGATTTGATCAGGATATTTCCGCCGTGATGTCCGCGTTCCGGCTGACGCTTGAGGGTGATTTTATCCGCGAGGCCCGGATCGCGTTCGGCGGGATGGCCGCGACACCCAAGCGCGCTCACGGCGCTGAGAAGGCGCTTGTTGGTGCTTCGCTCGCTGATGAGGCGAGTTGGGCGGCTGCACTTGCGGCCATTCGCGCCGATTTCACGCCGCTGTCCGATATGCGCGCATCCGCCACCTATCGCTCGGATACGGCCGCAGCGCTGCTGGAGAAGGCATTGATCGAGATTGCAGGCACATCGACCCATGCGACCCGGGTTACGGGGCACCGTCCCGTTTCGGAAGCGGCAGAGTGAGGACGCGGTCATGAGTGCTCTCTTGCCATCGAACGATTTCAGGGTTGCCCGACACTCGATCCCGCACGACAGCGGCCCAAAGCATGTGCAGGGCACCGCGACCTATATCGACGATATCCTCGAACCTGCTGGCACACTCCATGTCGCTCCCGGCTATGCGAAATCCGCTGCAAAAGGGCGTATCACAAGCATCAATCTGGAAGCGGTTCGCGCTTATCCCGGTATCGTCGCCGTCCTGACTGCCAGAGATATTCCTGCGGTCAACGATTGTTCGCCCTCCATCGGCGGTGATCCCGTGTTTGCCGATGGCGAAGTCCTGTTCCATGGTCAGGTTGTTTTTGCCGTCGTTGCCGAAACCCGGGACGCCGCCCGACGAGCGGCACGATTGGCAGTGATCGAGGTCGACGCAACCACGCCTGCCGTTGACGTCGAGGCGGCGATCGCTCGCAACACGACGGTGCTGCCCGATTATGAGTTCATCAAGGGTGAACCGGCAACGGCGATCCAGTCAGCCCCCGCCCGGCTCGATGGGTCGTTGCGGATTGGCGGGCAGGAGCATTTCTATCTCGAAGGTCAGGCAGCTCTCGCGATCCCGGGGGAAGACGGCGATCTCCTCATCCATACGTCCACACAGCACCCGACCGAAGTTCAGCACATCGTCGCCAAGGTTCTGGGCCTGCCGGATACAGCCATCGTGGCCGAATGTCGCCGAATGGGTGGCGGCTTCGGCGGCAAGGAAAGTCAGGCAACCCAGTGGGCCGTCATCGCCGCAATTGCTGCCCGCGTGACCGGGCGACCGGCCAAATTGCGACTTGACCGCGACGACGACATGATGATGACCGGCAAGCGGCACGACTTCCGCGTCGACTGGTCGGTGGGCCATGATGGAGCCGGTCACATCGAGGCGGTCGACGTGACGTTTCTCTCCCGTTGCGGCTATTCCGCCGATCTCTCGCTTGGCGTGAACGACCGGACGATGTTTCACGCGGACAATGCCTATGATTATCCGAATGCGCGCATCTATTCGCGCCGCCTGCTGACCGATACCGTCTCCAATACTGCCTTCCGCGGCTTTGGTGGGCCGCAGGGCATGGTCTTCACCGAACGCATGATGGACGCGCTGGCGATCACGCTCGGGATTGATCCACTGGATCTGCGCAAGCGGAATTTCTACCATTCGCAAGGCGGCACAACGCCTTACGGTCTGCATGTCAGCGACAATATCATCCATGAGCTGGTCGATGACCTTGAAACGAGTTCAGACTATCGGGCAAGGCGTGCCGCGATAACCGCGTTCAATGCCAGCAGTCGCATCCTGAAGAAGGGAATTGCGCTGACACCGATCAAGTTCGGCATCTCGTTCACGTTGCCGCATCTCAATCAGGCCGGCGCACTGGTACATGTCTATTCCGATGGCTCCATCATGGTGAACCATGGCGGGACCGAAATGGGTCAGGGCCTTTATTTGAAGGTAGCCCAGGTGGTTGCCGAAGAGTTCGGCGTGACGTTGGACCGGGTCAAGATCACCGCGACAACGACGGCCAAGGTGCCGAATACCGCGCCGACGGCTGCCTCGGCTGGGTCTGATCTCAACGGGATGGCGGCGCGCAATGCCGTGGCCAAGATCCGCGACCGGATGGCCGAAGTCGCCGCACCGATCCTTGGTGTCGCTCCTGTCGATGTCCTATTCCGCGACGGCGCGGCCTGGGGCGGGAACCAGTCGATTCCGTTCGATGAGCTGGCAAAGAAATGCTATCTCGCCCGCGTCCATCTCTCCGATACCGGCTATTACGCGACCCCCGGCATCACATGGGACCGCCCGAACAAGACCGGTCGTCCGTTCCTGTATTTCGCTTACGGCGCCGCCTGCTCGGAAGTGCTGATCGACACGTTCACGGGCGAACTGAAGGTGACGCAGGTCGATATCCTGCATGACGTCGGTCATTCGCTCAATCCGGCCATTGATATCGGCCAGATTGAAGGTGGATTTGTCCAGGGCATGGGCTGGCTGACGACGGAAGAACTCGTGTTCGATGATCAGGGTCGCCTGAGAACCCACGCCCCGTCGACCTACAAGATCCCGACTGCCTCCGATGTACCGGCAGCCTTCACAACGCGCCTGTTCGAGAGTGGGGGCAACCGGTCCGAGACCATCTATCGTTCGAAGGCCGTTGGCGAGCCTCCGGTGATGCTGGCGATCTCGGTTTTTTCGGCGATCACCGATGCAATTGCGAGCCTGAAGCCGGGTCATGTGCCGCTGCTGGATGCACCCGCAACGCCCGAGGCGATCATGCGCGCCGTCAAGGCAATGAAGGCCATCTGAGATGATGATCTGGGCGACCATAGCGACAGGACTGGTCAAGCGCGGTGGGGCCGTGTTGATCAGCATTCGCGATGCCGTCGGCTCAACGCCGCGCGAGACCGGCACGCAGATGATCGTCTTTGGTGACGGGTCTTTTACCGGGACAATTGGCGGCGGAACCCTGGAATGGCGGGCGATAGCAGAGGCCCAGCGACTTTTATGCCGACCGCAA
Organism: uncultured Hyphomicrobiales bacterium; assembly: GCA_903930435.1. Lineage (GTDB taxonomy): Bacteria > Pseudomonadota > Alphaproteobacteria > Rhizobiales > Ancalomicrobiaceae > CAIYYN01. The sequence continues at coordinate 72,968 of CAIYYN010000030.1, forward strand.
GCCTCCGCCGACTTATTCGGGAATGACGATCTCGTTTCGCACGTCATCGAACGGTCTTATGCGCTTGGCCCAGAACTCGGTCAGTGCTGTGGTGGACGCCTGACGCTGGCGTTCGAGCTGTTCAGCAGAGGCTCGTTGCCTTTGCTCGATCACTTTGCTGCACTTGAAAATGATGGCCCGCTTCATCTGGTCCGCGAGCAGCACGGCTCCCGGCTCACACGGCGCCTCCCGTCGCAAGTGGAACCGTCATCCACAAACTGCGAACTTGAGACCTTTGGCGCGGATCGTCGCCGGATCATTCTGTTTGGTGCGGGACACGTCGGTCGCGCACTGGTCCTGGCCCTGAGCGCGCTGCCCTTTGATGTCACCTGGGTCGATAGCCGCCCCGACGCCTTTCCTGCCGCCGTCCCGCCCAATGTGCGCCTTGTGCGACCAGACCAGCCACTCGAAGTTTTAGCCGCGTCGGCATCCGACAGCTTCGTGGTGATCATGACGCATAGCCACGAACTGGATTTTGCCCTCTGCGATGCCGCCATGCGCGCGGGTCATTTTCCCTACGTCGGCATGATCGGATCAGACACGAAGCGCGCCCGCTTCGAAAGTCGCCTGAGAAGCGCCGGTATTTCGACTGATGCAATTGACCGGTTTGTGTGCCCGATCGCCGCCAACGGCCCAAAGTCCAAATTACCGGCAGCCATTGCCGCATCAATCGTCGTCGAACTGCTTGTGAAGGATGAAACCTGCCTTAAAGTGGCCTCAGCAGCTTCGAACGACCGTGGAATTGCCGCAACGCATGCAGTCAGGGTAGCCAGGGGGCAATCGGGTGTCAGGTAACGGGACTATGCCGCTCATCGAAGCGCGCGGGATCGTCAAGCGGTTCGGGACATTGCTGGCCAATGACACCGTCGATCTGAAAGTCATGCCCGGCGAAATTCACGCCCTGCTCGGCGAGAACGGCGCGGGCAAGTCAACCCTCGTGAAGATGATCTATGGCTCGTTGCAACCGACCTCGGGCCAGTTCTTCTGGCACGGCCAACCGATGTCGGTCGCCAATCCGGCTGCTGCGCGTAAGCTCGGTATCGGGATGGTATTCCAGCACTTTTCGCTGTTTGAAGCCCTCTCGGTCACGGAAAACATTGCGCTTGCCTTGCCGCCTTATCTCAACATGCGCGACCTCGCGACCAGGATTGCGACCGTCTCGAAAAGCTATGGCCTGCCGCTGGAACCGGGTGCCATCGTCGCGGATCTGTCGGTTGGCGAACGCCAGCGCATCGAGATCGTGCGTTGCCTGCTGCAGGAACCAAAGCTGCTGATCATGGATGAGCCAACTGCCGTCCTGACCCCGCAGGAGGCGGATCAGTTGTTCATCACGCTTGAGCGACTGGCGAGCGAAGGCTGTTCGATTCTCTATATTTCGCACCGGCTGGAAGAAGTGAAGCGGCTGTGCCATGCCTCTACCATCCTTCGGCACGGGAAGGTCGTGAGCCGCGTCAACCCGCACGATGAGACAGCCGCAAGCCTGGCGCGGCTCATGGTCGGGGCCGATATCCACGCGGTGCATGGCGGCAAAAGCCGAACTGATGGACAGCCGCGCCTGCAGCTCAATCGGCTGGATCTGCCCTCGGATGGTCCCTTCGGCGTTGAACTGAGAAACGTGTCGCTTGAAGTGCGCGCGGGCGAAATTCTGGCCATCGCAGGCGTTGCAGGCAATGGCCAGTCGGAACTCTTCGATGCCATCTCTGGCGAGAAACCTGTCGGCGTTCCTGACGCGGTCATGATCGATGGAAAGCCCTGCGGCATGCAGGGTGTCACGGCGCGTCGGGCGCTGGGCGCGGGCTTTGTGCCCGAAGAACGGCTCGGCCACGGCGCTGTTCCGCCCTTCAAGCTCTCTGAGAATGTCATCCTGACCCGCTATTCGACCGGAACAGGCGGCGGACGACGGCCATTCGGTTTCCTGTCCTATGCTGAGACCGAGGCGACCGCCCGCCGCATCGGCGAGGCCTATGATGTCCGCAAGGGGCGGCCAGATCCGGAAGCCCGTTCGCTCTCGGGTGGGAACTTGCAGAAGTTCGTTGTGGGGCGGGAACTGGATCGCGCACCCGGCGTGTTGGTCGTCAATCAACCCACATGGGGCGTCGATGCCGGTGCAGCGGCGCTGATCCGGCAAGCGCTGATCGATCTGGCCGAGGCCGGGTCTGCTGTCCTCGTGATCAGTCAGGATCTCGACGAAATCTTCGAGATCGCTGCCCGCATCGCCGTGATCTCACGCGGCCATCTGTCACCGTCCTATGATGCGAAATTGATGACCATGGAGCGCATCGGCCTGCTGATGGGCGGCGCTCATGGCGACAGCAATGCCGTTGACGTGGCTGAACACATGAGGGAGGCCGACGGTCTTGCGCATTGATCTCATCAAACGGCCCGAAGCCTCCAAAGTCATGTCCTATGCCTCGCCCCTGCTGGCCGTGGGGCTGACACTGATCACCGGGCTGATCATCTTCGCCGCCATCGGCGTCCCGCCGTTGAAGGGGCTCTATATCTATTTCATTGAACCGCTGACGTCCGAATGGTCGCTGGAAAAACTCGCCATCAAGGCAGCGCCTCTTGTCATGATCGCAGCGGGACTTTCTGTTGCCTATCGCGCCAACGTCTGGAATATCGGCGCAGAGGGACAGTTGACCATTGGCGCAATCTTCGGATCGGCCATTCCGATCCTCTGGGGGTCATGGCAATCGCCCTGGACGACCGTGACGATGCTCGTTCTTGGCGCGATTGGCGGCGGGCTATGGGCGCTCATTCCTGCGCTGCTCAAGGTGAAGACGGGTGCCAATGAAATCCTGACCAGCCTGATGCTAGTCTATGTCGCCCAATTCGGTCTGGATTGGCTTGTCCGTGGCCCCTGGCGCGATCCGCACGGCTACAATTTCCCGAAGTCGGTCACCTTTGAGGACTGGCAGATGCTGCCGACCTTCTCAGGCACCGACGTTCATTTCGGCGTGGTGCTGGCATTGCTGGCAGCGGTCGCACTCTGGGTACTGATGTCATTCACCCTGAAGGGGTTCGAAGTGCGGGTGCTTGGCACGGCACCGCGCGCAGGATCATTTGCTGGGTTTTCCACCAGTCGCATGGTGATCTTCACCTTCCTCGTCTCAGGTAGCCTCGCTGGCCTTGCAGGGATTTGCGAAATCATGGGGCCAGTGTCAGAACTTCAGCCCGTGATCTCACCCGGCTACGGCTTTACCGCGATTATCGTGGCCTTCCTCGGGCGGCTCAATCCGATTGGCGTGGTGATCGCGGGTCTGGCGCTTGGTGTCTCCTATCTGGGTGGTGAAGAGGCGCATACCGCGTTCGGCATTTCCGACAAGGCAGCGCGTGTGTTTCAGGGACTGCTGCTCTTCTACATCCTCGCTTGCGACACGCTGATCCTTTACCGGCCCCAGATCACGTTCACGAAGTCCGCAGCAAAGGGAGCAACGTCATGAGCCCGCTGGTTCAGGTCCTGCTCACGATCATCACGGCCTCGACGCCGTTGCTGATCGCCGCCATCGGCGAACTCGTGACCGAGCGTTCCGGCGTGCTCAACCTCGGCGTCGAGGGCATGATGGTGATGGGTGCCGTCGCCGGTTTTGGCGCGGCCTATGAGACCGGCTCGCCCCTCATCGGCATTCTGGCCTCGATTGCGGCGGGCATGGCGATGTCGGCGATCTTCGCCCTGATGACCTTGAAATTCGTATCCAATCAGGTGGCTACCGGCCTGGCGCTGACGTTGCTCGGTCTCGGACTGTCTGGCCTGATCGGCGAACCCTTCGTCGGCCAGCCGGGCCTGAAACTCGCTCGCATGTCGCTTCCAAGCATGAACAATATACCCTTTGTAGGCCAATACATCGGGCCGATCCTGTTTGGTCAGGACGTCCTTGTCTATCTCTCCATCGCCCTCACCGTTACAGTGAGCTATGTGCTGTTCCGGACGCGGACGGGGCTGATCATCCGCGCGGTCGGTGACAGCCACAACTCGGCCCATGCACTCGGCGTGTCGGTCATTGGTGTGCGCACGGTTTGCGTCCTCTTTGGCGGCGCTTGTTCTGGGCTCGCGGGTGGATATCTGTCGCTCGCCTATACGCCGCAATGGATCGAGAATATGACCGCCGGGCGTGGCTGGATCGCGCTGGCTCTGGTCGTGTTTTCGTCCTGGCAACCCTATCGATTGATCATCGGGGCATATCTATTCGGCGCCGTCGGCGTGCTCGGCTATGTCGCCCAAGCCGTCGGCTTCGGCATCCCGTCGCAATTCCTGTCGTCGCTGCCTTATATCGTCACTGTGTTGGCACTTGTGATCATTTCCAAGCGAACCCTGTCGTCGCGTGGACAATCTCCGGCCTGTCTTGGACAGGCCTTCGTGCCTGATCGCTGATCTGGTTGCATCCTGAAAACCTAGAGTTAAGAGCGTTTAAATGATGGCATTCCTGGCTGACTGGCTGAACCTTCTGATCCGCTGGGCCCATATGGTGGTCGGCATCGGCTGGATCGGCGCATCCTTCTATTTCATTGGTCTGGATGTCGCTCTGAAAAAGCGCGAAGTAATGAATCCCGGCGTCTACGGTACGGCCTGGGAAGTGCACGGTGGCGGCTTTTATCATGTTGAAAAATATACGGTTGCGCCGAAGCATCTGCCCGATGACCTGATCTGGTACAAATGGGAAGCCTATCTCACCTTTGTCACAGGCTTCCTGCTGCTGATTGTCCAGTACTATCTGAACCCGACGGCATTCCTGATCGATCCATCGGTTGCCGTTCTCTATCCTTGGCAAGCCATCATGATCTCCGTGATCGGGCTGATAGCTGGCTGGTTCGTCTATGACGGAATCTGCCGGTCTTCGATCGGCAAGAACACGGGATTGCTGGCGGTTGCGGTTTTCGCGCTGATCGTGGCGGCCGCCTGGGGATTCACGCATGTGTTTTCCGGACGCGGTGCGCTGATCCACGTGGGCGCCTTCGTCGGGACAATGATGGCGGCCAATGTCTTCGCGATCATCATCCCGAACCAGAAGAAGATTGTCGCCAGTCTCCTGAAAGGCGAAGCGCCGGACCCGCGCCTTGGTGCCATCGGCAAGCAGCGCTCGGTGCACAATACCTATCTGACGTTGCCTGTCCTCCTGATGATGGTATCCAACCACTATCCGTTTCTGACCAATCACCCGCAATCCTGGTTGCTGGTTGCACTGGTGCTTGTCATCGGCGGCACGGTGCGGCATTTCTTTGTCCGCCACGAGGCGGGCGACCCGACCGGACAAATCCTCTGGGCACCGGGGATCGCAGCTGCCGGCATCCTGATTGCGCTCTATCTGACCGCACCCCGCATTGACCCGTCGCTGGCGGGTCTCAAGGTCTCCGATGCGGATGTCCTCAAGATCACGGCGACACATTGCGTCATGTGTCACGCAGCCAAACCAACACACGATGGATTTGCGGCACCGCCGAAGGGCGTCATGCTCACCTCCATCGACCTGATCCGCCAGCACAAGACCGAGATTCTGGCGCAAGCCGTGAATTCGAACACGATGCCGCTCGGCAATGAAACCGGCATCACGGATCAGGAACGGAAACTGCTCGCAGCCTGGATCGCACGCCAATGAGCCGGTTGACGATCCACGATGTGAACGCATTGTCTCAGGATGCCTTCATGGCGATGTTCGGCGAGATCGCGGAACATTCACCCTGGGTCGCTGAAATCGCGGCGGAACATCGACCCTATGCCGACCGTGATGCCTTTGTGACGGCCTTTGCAGATGCCGCCACCGGCGCGGATCAGTCGGCGCAACTGGCCTTGATCCGGGCCCATCCCGATCTCGCCGGTAAAGCGGCCATACGCGGGGAATTGACCGAGGATTCCCGGTCAGAACAGGCCGGAGCCGGTCTGGACAGTCTCACGCCTGCTGAATTCGCGCGATTTACCGATCTGAACGAGGCCTACAAGGCCAAATTTGGCTTCCCCTTCATTTTTGCCGTCAAAGGCGCTACGAAGTCGATGATCCTTGAGGCCTTCGAAGAGCGAATCAACAATAGCCCCGAGACCGAATTCACGACCGCGCTGACGCAAGTCAGCCGGATTTTCCGCTTCCGGATCGAAGCCAAGGTTTTGGCCTGATATTCCATCATGAGTGACATGGCATGACCTTTGAGACGCAGCAACTCGGCGAACGTATCACCGCCAGGCTTGATGAACTTGCCGCCGTCACCGATGAACCCGGCCGGATTACCCGACTTTACCTGTCCCCGGCGCACCGCCGCGCGGCTGACCTCGTCAGCCAATGGATGCGGGATCTTGGGCTTGACGTGACCGAGGATGCCGTCGGCACCATACGCGGATTGTTGCCTGCCGGCCTGCCGGGACCCGACGCCAATCGCAAGCTGCTGATAGGCTCCCATATCGATACCGTTATCGATGCGGGTAAATATGATGGCAATCTTGGCGTTGTCGCCGGATTGGCTGTGATCGAAGAGCTGCGTGATCGTGGTATGAAGCTGCCCTTCGCGCTTGAAGTGCTGGCCTTCGGCGATGAAGAGGGCGTGCGGTTTCCGACATCGCTGTCCTCGTCTTCGGCCTGCACCGGAACCTATCGGGCTGACTGGCTCGAGGCGTCTGACGCAGACGGGATCAAGCTCAAGGATGCACTGAAAGCGTATGGCGGTGATCCCTCCCGCATCCGCGATGCCGTGATTTCACCGGGGTCCGTGATCGGTTATGTCGAGTTGCACATCGAACAGGGCCCGGTGCTGGAGCATCAGGGCAACGCGCTCGGCGTGGTGACATCAATCGCGGGGCAAACCCGTTTCCGCCTGCGGATCGAAGGCGAAGCCGGGCATGCCGGTACCAATCCGATGAACCTGCGCCGGGATGCCTTTGCAGGTCTGGCGGAATTGTCGGTGATCATCGAACGGATCGCGCAACAGGGAACCGGCGGCCTTGTGGCGACCATTGGCAAGGTCGCAGTCTACCCCGGCGCGCCGAATGTCGTTCCCGGTGAGGTCGAAGCCACACTCGACATACGCGCCGCCTCCGATGCGCCGCGACTGGTGGCGATTGATCGTATTCGTCATGAGATCGAGACCGTCGCCCGTAAGCGCGGTCTCAAGATCAGGATGGAGCGGACGGCGGACGTGCCGACCTGTCCGATGAATGACGACTTTCAGAACGCCCTGTCGTCCGCAATCGGATCGCTCGGCGAAGATGCGCGCCGACTCCCATCCGGTGCCGGACACGACGCCATGGCGATGGCGCGTTCCTTCCCGGCAGCGATGCTGTTCGTCAGGTCCAAGGCCGGGATCAGCCATAATCCTTTGGAATATACCTCCCCCGGTGATCTTGGGCTGGCAGTTGAAACCCTGACCCGCTTTGTCGCAGGGCTGGCAAAAAAGGCCGAGGCATGACGCATCTGGTTGTTGGCCGAACGCTCTCGTTTTGCGATGATCCGGCCATTGCTGGCGAAAGGGCAAGCCACGACTATGAAGAGCGGGGCGTCGTCGTCATTGACGATCTGGGCCGGATCGCCTGGTCTGGACCGCTATCTGAACTGCCGGATGTGTATGCCGGACTGCCGACCACGGATTTCGGCGACAATATCGTCACTGCCGGCTTCATCGACGCTCACATCCACTTCCCGCAGTACCGGATGCTGGCCGCGCCGGGCAATGATCTCATCGACTGGCTCAATCGCTTCACGTTTCCGGAAGAAAGCCGCTACGGCGATTCCGGCCATGCAGCCGCAGCGGCGGATGTGTTCCTTGACCGGCTGATCGCACACGGCACGACGTCGGCTCTGGTCTTTTCCTCCGTTCACAAGATCGCCGCCGAAGCCCTGTTCGCCGCCGCTGACGCGCGTGGCATGGCCATCATCACCGGCAAGACCATGATGGACCGCAACGCCCCCGATCTCTGCCGCGATGATCCGGAGACCGGCGGGCGCGAAAGTCAGGAGTTGATCGATACGTGGCATGGACGCGGTCGAGCGCGCTACGCGATCACGCCGCGCTTCGCAATTACGTCCACTGAAGCGCAGCTGAAAGTCTCAGGCGAGCTTTTAAAGGCCAATCCAACCTGTCTGATGCAGACCCATCTCTCCGAACAGCATGGCGAAATCGCCTATGTGAAAGAGCTGTTTCCCTCATCAAAGGACTATACCGACGTCTATGATCACTATGGGCTTCTCGGCCCGACAAGCCTGTTTGCCCATGGCATTCACCTGACCGAACGCGAATGTGCGCGGCTCTCGGAGACAGGCTCCGGTGTCGTGCATTGTCCGACATCGAACACCTTCCTGGGCTCAGGCCTGTTCGATCTCGGGCACATCGGTGACGACCGGCGCCCCGTCGCCTTCGGTGTCGCGACCGACGTCGGCGGCGGTACCAACTACTCCATGCTGCATACACTGGGCGAAGCCCGCAAAGTCGCGCAACTGCGCGCGCGTCGGCTGACAGCCCTGCGCGGGTTCTATCTAGCGACACTGGGCAATGCGCGTCTGCTGCACATGGACGCCGACGTCGGCAGTCTTTCGGTCGGCAAATATGCCGATCTCGTCGTGCTCGATCCACGCGCAACGCCGGTTCTTGCGGCCCGCGATGACATCTCGGAAACGCTGGAAGATCGCCTGTTTGCGCTATCGATCCTTGGTGACGACCGGGCGATCGCGGCCACATACGTCAAGGGACAGCGCTTTTGACCCTTGACCCGCGCCAGCTCCTCAACGACATGTTCTCGGCTGCCGTGAGTGCCGCTGACCCAGCTGTGCTGATCCCCCGGTTTCTGCCCGATCGCCCGAAAGGCCGCACCATTGTTGTCGGGGCTGGCAAAGGGTCAGCTGCCATGGCGCGCGCCTTTGAAACGGCCTGGGTCGCGGCGGGACATGGCCACCTCGAAGGCCTTGTTGTGACGCGCTACGGCCATGGCGTGCCATGCGATCACATCGAAATCGTCGAAGCTTCACATCCCGTGCCCGATGCCGCCGGTCGCGCCGCTGCTGCGCGCATGCTGACCACGATGAGCGGCCTGACGTCTGACGACCTCGTGGTTGCGCTCATCTCGGGCGGCGGTTCGGCGCTGCTGGCATTGCCTGCTGAAGGAATCAGTTTCGAAGACAAGCAGGAGATCAATCGTCGACTGCTGAAATCTGGCGCGGACATATCGGAGATGAACTGCGTCCGAAAACATCTGTCCGCGATCAAGGGCGGGAGGCTGGCCGCCGCCGCAGCCCCTGCCCGTGTGGCGACGATCCTGATCTCGGATGTGCCCGGTGATGATCCCGGCGTCATCGCCTCCGGGCCGACGATCCCCGATGCCACGACATTTGCCGATGCCCGCGCCATCCTCGCCCGCTATGGGATAAACGAGCCCGATGCGGTCATCCGACACCTCTCGTTTGCGGTCGACGAGACGCCGAAGCCCGGTGATCCCCGCTTTGCGGCCAATTCCGTCTCCATGATTGCGACGCCGCAACGCTCACTGGAAGCTGCCGCCGAAATCGCTCGCGCTGCAGGTATCACACCTATGATCCTCAGTGATTGCATCGAGGGGGAAGCCCGCGACGTGGCCCGCGTCATGGCAGGCTTGGCGTTCCAGGTCGTCGCGCATGGTCAACCGCTGCCCCGCCCCTGTGTCCTGATCTCGGGCGGCGAGACGACCGTGACCGTGCGCGGCAAGGGGCGCGGCGGCCGCAATGTCGAGTTCCTGCTGGCCTTGGCGGTTGCCCTGAAAGGCTTGGGACATGTTCATGCAGTTGCTGGTGATACCGACGGCGTTGACGGGATTGAAGAGATCGCCGGTGCCTTTATCGCGCCCGACACCTTGCAACGCGCACGGCAACGCGGCCTTGATCCAGCCGCCATGCTCGACAACAACGATGGCCATTCCTTCTTTGAAGCCCTCGGTGATCAGCTGGTCACAGGACCAACCCTGACGAATGTCAATGATTTCAGGGCGATCCTGATTCTTTGAGCCCGAGGGCTGTTCGGGCCTTCTGGAAGGTTGTCTGCTCGGTGCCACTCGCGTCGATGCGGATCCAATCCATGCCGCCCAGAGCATATGCGCCTTGCAGGGCAACGACGCGGGCGTCGGCATCCGAGGCATCGTTTGAGCGCTGGGCCACTCGGGCAAGGAGAATATCCTGCGGGGCCTCCAGCCAGATGCCTGTAAAATCCGCGCCGCTTACCCGTGCAAGCTCTGCAAATGCGGCGCGTTCCTCGGGGCGCGCTGCAACTGTATCGACAACGACTGACCATCCGGCAGACAGGGCGGCGCTCGCCGTCGCGCGCAAGACCTCGTAGACACGCCTGCTGGCCTCCGGCGTGTAGCTGTCGGGCGGCAATCGATCGAGTTCACCAACACCGACAAGCGATTTACGGATCTGATCCGATCGCAGATGAATGGCTCCCGGTCGATGGCCGACCAAAGGGGCAAGCTGTCGCGCGAGTGTCGATTTTCCCGTGCCTGACAGCCCGCCGATTGCGATGAGGCGCGGCGAGGCTCGTTCGAGATCAAGTAGCGCCAGATGAAAATACCGTTGCGCCTCAGAGAACGCCTCGCTCCGAGCTTCCCCACTGAGATAGGCCGCCTTGGCCGCTGTCACCTTGGCGCGGATGGCTGCCCGCATCATGAGGAAGAACGGCAGTGCGTCCAGCCCTCGTGCCTGCTCCTGCAACGCCTCGGAAAACGGCTCGCCCGGACCGGCTGTCCGCGCCGTCGCCATGAGCCAGCCGTTCAGAAACCGGTTTGCCTCAATCCCTCGCCCGCGCTCATCAAGGTCCATGATCAGAAACGCCGCGTCATAGAGAATATCACCGGTGGCGATGCGATCATCAAACTCGATGGCATCAAACAGCACGGGCCTGCCATCCACGATGGCGATATTCCCCGTGTGCAGATCGCCGTGGGTCAGTCGCACAAACCCGCGCTCACCCCGTTCGGCCAGCAAGGACGCAATTGTCGAGAAACGAGCCTCCGCCAAAGATGTCAGCATCTGTATTTCTGCAGACGGAAAAATGGCGGGCATGGCGCGGAAGGCGTCATCATTCTGCTGGATGTAGGAGCGCAAATCGTCAATCCACTCGTTCGCTCCCCGAACAGGCGCCCGGCTCTCGGCTGCGACGACAACGTTGGCAAGCTCATCAATCAAGCCCGGTTCCATCGATCGCGCCGCCAGATGGTCAAGTGTCGCGGCCTCGTCGAACCGTGCCATTTCCAGCACCCATTCCAACGGTTCTGAATCCGGTGGAACCGTATCCATCCCGACCAACGCCAACTGACCGCTCGGCATCCGTATAACAACCCGAACCCCGCGATAGATCGTCGGGGCATTCGGCTGATTGATCGCCAGCTCACGCGTAATCGCCTGGCGCCTCAACTCGCGCGTCGAATAATCAAGAAACGGGAATTTGACTGGCTTCTTGATCTTGTAAGCCTTCGCTGCGGTCAGAAAAACCAAGGCTGCATGTGTATCAATGCGCTTGACCGGTCCGGCCTGACCAAAGGTCGCCGGGTCCAACAGAAATGTTGTTACGCGTTCGAAATCAGTTTTCATTTGGTCGTCTTGGGACACTATGGATCCTTATTGGCCATTCGCCTTGATCGCCGTCAATGTCCCCGCCTGACGCCCGCGCGATAATCAAACATCGCGTCGATAGCACGCGTGTGAACAGGAAACGCTGCACATGAGCTCGACTGAATTGAAGAAAATCCGTCTCAACCTCGCCCGTGATGCCGCTCATCCGAATGGGTCCAATGCGCGCGGCTATGAATTCGCCGCTCCACTCGACACCTCCGGTCACATCGATGCCGAGGCTTGGAAGCTGTTTCGGGATCATTGTCGCGTACACCGCTTTTGGGACGGAGACAGCGAGTATGGGCACCTCATGCATCGTCCGGGCGGCAGCTGGGCGTTCGTCTATGATATTGACGGCCAGGATGATGCCGAAGCCGGCTACCGGTTTGGCGCGCACGCCTTCGTCCCCGGCGAATACGTCTCAATCCGGGATGCGCATGGCGAACTCGCCACATTTGTCGTCGTGACCGTGCAATCCGCGTGAGGCACCCACGCTGAAATGATGTGCGAAATCGGTTCTGTCATGCGGCGATATGCGCTAAGGGTGGTGTGTTGACCTCGCGTTACCATGCGAGGACAGAATTGCGCAGCCCTTCCGAGATGATCCCATGACCAAAGCCAATTCCCGCACCGGTGCCCGCCTGATCGTCGATGCGCTGGAAGCCAATGCCGTTGATCGCGTCTTCTGCGTACCTGGCGAGAGCTATCTGGCCGTTCTCGATGCCCTGCATGACAGCGACATCGACATCGTTCTGGCGCGACATGAATCCGGTGCATCGATCATGGCGGAAGCAACCGGCAAGCTCACGGGACGCCCGGGCATCTGCTTCGTGACACGAGGACCCGGCGCAACGAACGCTGCCGCAGGCCTTCACATTGCGCAGCAGGATTCAACTCCGATGATCCTGTTCATTGGCCAGATCGAGCGCGGCTTCCGGTATCGCGAAGCCTTCCAGGAAATGGATTACGGCCAGTTCTTCGGATCAGTCGCCAAATGGGTGGCGGAAGTTGACGATGCCGCCCGTGTGCCGGAAATCATGTCGCGCGCGTTTTACGAGGCAACATCGGGGCGTCCGGGCCCGGTCGTGATCGTCCTGCCCGAAGATATGCTCACGGAAGAAACGGATAAGGTCGCCGCGCGCGGGTACGAACAGGTCGAAACGCATCCGGGCCTTCACCAGATGTGGGATCTGCAGAAGCGTCTTTGGGCAGCTGAACGCCCCTTGGTCATCGTCGGCGGGACCCGGTGGAGCGAGAAGTCCATCCGGCAGTTCTCCCGCTTTGTCGAGCGGTTCAATCTGCCCGTCGCTGTCTCCTTGCGCCGCCAGATGCTGTTCGATCATCTCGATCCGCATTACGCCGGTGACGTCGGGATCGGGATCAATCCCGCCCTGTTGCAACGGGTCAAATCCGCTGATCTGCTGCTTGTCGTCGGCGCTCGCCTGTCGGAAATGCCAAGCCAATCCTATACGCTCCTTGAAATCCCCGAGCCGCGCCAGCAAATGATCCACGTGCATCCCGGTGCCGAGGAACTTGGCCGCGTCTATCGTCCCGAAGTCGCGATCCACGCAAGCCCCGCCGCCTTTGCCGCCGCGCTTGAAAGCCTGCAGCCACCGCATAAGGAAGTTACCTGGGCCGACTGGACGGCATCTGCCCACGTCGACTATTTGGCCTGGTCGGAAACGCCACCGCAGATCCCGGGTGATGTCCAGATGGCGAGCCTTATTGCGGCATTCCGGCAGACGCTGGCGGAAGATGCGATCATCACCAATGGTGCAGGCAACTATGCCACCTGGATGCATCGCTTCTGGCGGTTCCGGCGCTATCAGACGCAGGCTGCGCCAACATCAGGCTCGATGGGCTATGGCGTGCCGGCGGCTGTCGCGGCCAAACTCCAGTTCCCGGAACGGCAGGTCATCGCCATGGCGGGTGACGGTTGCTTCCAGATGACCGGACAGGAATTCGGCACCGCCGTCCAGTTCGGTGCCAATATCGTCGTCGTGGTTGTCGATAACGGCATTTACGGCACCATCCGCATGCATCAGGAGCGGGAATTCCCGGGTCGTGTTTCGGGCACGGACCTCATCAACCCGGATTTCGCCGCTCTTGCCCGCGCTTACGGCGGTATCGGTATCACGGTCACAGAGGACGCCGACGTGCTTCCCGCGATCGAGCAGGCACTTGCGGCCGACAAGCCCGTCATCGTGCATCTGAAGATTTCGCCAGAGGCCATCACGCCCACGACGACGCTGTCGGCAATCCGGGCCAAGGCTCTGGCGGCCAAGGGGTAACCAGAGCCGATCTCACATGCCGAACAAACCTGGCCGGTTTGTCAGATTATCCAGCGATGACACGATATGTCCGGCCAGTGCATCGCTGACGGTTGTTGCGGGCTGACGTGACCGGAGTATCCCGATTTCACACGGTGGCAGGCTTGGCAGACCTTCGTCTGTGCCAAGCGCCCGCATGCCGGGACGTAAGGCCGACTCCGGCAAGACCGAGATCGCCAGACCCGCGAGTACAGCGGCTGACACGGCTGTCGAATTGTAGCTGGAATAGAGCACCCGGTGACTACGTCCGGTCGCTTCCAATGCCTCCAGAGCCTGCCGTCGCCATGTGCAGGTCGGGCGGCCAAGCGCCAGTGGCAAAGGGTCGAGTTCGTGCGTTACACCACGCTGCGGCCCCACCCATAGCAACGGCTCCCGCCTGATGATTTCGATATCGCTGCGGCCACGGACGGGTTGCGTCACGATGGCAAGATCCAGTTCATCGGCCTCGATCATCTCCATGAGCATACTGCTCGGCGCACAGACGACGGTTGCCTCGGCGCGTGCGTGTGAGCGGGAAAAGCGGGCCAGAATTTCGGGCAGGAAGCGGTCAGCATAGTCATCCGGCGTGCCGAGCCGCACGCGACCGATCAGTTCCTTCTGATCGAACATGCTCAGCGCTTCGTCGTTCAGCTTGATCAGCCGCCGGGCGTAGGCGAGCAACCGCTCGCCATCATCGGTCATGCGCGACTGTCGCCCGTCTTTGGCGAAGATAGCCCGACCGATCCGCTCTTCGAGACGCCGCATCTGCATCGAAACAGCGCTCTGCGTCTTGTGAACGGCATCGCCGGCGCGCGTGAAGCTGCCTTCGTCGACAATAGCCACGAAGGTTTTGAGCTGATCGAGATCGAGTACGCCTGCCATCACCAATCCATCACTGTTTGTGAAGTGATAGATTAGAAACATTCGTTAGAATTATCAATCATCACCTGACATGGTAGTGAAATCCCGTCTGCAACCCTCAACAGCACCCGCAAGTCTCCGCCTGCGGGTCTTTTGAGTCGGCTGCGGTGCGGGAGTGACCCTGGCGGCGGCACACACGCCAACGCCGGAATTGCAAGCTGGATCGACAAGGTTTTGCCGAAGGCGACCAGTTTCCCGGACATCTGCCATCTGCTCGACAAAGGAGAGCGCCATGACCATCGGTTTCAGCCTGACCACCCTCGGATCCGTTTGCACCGCTACTTTTGCGGCTGCGGCCCGTCGTGTGACTGCACCCGTTGTTCTGGTCGCCAAATTCGCAAGCGCCTGTCGGGCCTACGTGAATCGTGGTCAGGTCTTCCAGATGCTGGACATGGATGATCGGATGCTGCGCGACATCGGCCTCACGCGTGGCGATGTCGTGTCAGTTCTGTCCGGCCCGCTGCACCTCGATCCAACAACGCGGTTACGCATTTTCGCAGTGGAACGGCGGGCGGGTAATCGCGCTCAGGCCCGCGAACGACTGAAGGAATTGCAGGACATGACTCTCGCTGACATTGGCGTTCCGCAGACGCCAGCCCCGATCAAGGTGGCCGAGACCGATTAGGTTTATCGAATTCCGCCATTGCGACCGAGAACGCCAGCATTCCAGCATGCTCCCGCGTCACGCTTGACTGCGCCTCCCACCCGTTCCGGCGCAATGGCGGAAACCATCACGGCTTTCGTCCAAACCAGCCGTCGAGCAGCGTCTCGAACGCTTCGGCCTGCGCTGCTTGCGCCTGCCGACCGACGTCGACGATCTGTTGCAGCATCTTCTCGGCATCCGTCAGTTCGGGTTCGGGCTGGGGCGCGGGTCGACCACGATTGTAGCCACGCACGAACTCACCAAAGGTGTCATCGGCAAAGGATTTTGGGCCCATCGGATTGGGGATATTGGCGAGCATCGGCTTCATCGCGCCGGTCATGTCGTCAAGTTCCTCACCCGGCTTGGCTTTCGCGGCAGCCATCGCACCGACCATCATGGCTGCGACCCAGGGCAACATGGCCTTGGAAACGGCCTGCGAGACGCCGGACGATGCCGAAATCTGGTTGGCGACCGCGTCTGCGATTTCCGTCGATCCAAACAGCTTTGCCGCCGCCTTCGTCGCTGCGTCGCTCGGCTGGATTTTCGCCTGCGGCATAGATGCGAGGAAAGAAACCCAGTTGGCTGCTGCCTGTGGATCGGACATCTGCCGTTGCAGGATCGCGGCGATCATCGGAAGCATCGCCTCGACAGCCTTTTTTGATTGATCCGGGGTGACATCAAATGCGCTTGCGAACGGATTGACGCCAGTTTCCTGGCCCATACCTTTGGCGGCAAGAGTGAAAAGCTCCAACAAGTCAACCATGGCACACCCCGAGCTTAAAGTTTGTGCAGCACTGTAGCACGAGTCGGACCGTTGCGGATCAAAACGCACCAGTCAGCGAATTTCGGCTTTAGCTACGTTTCATTGATCAATCAGCGACGACAGTGCGTCAATATGTGTGAATTTTGAACAATCTTCGACCCGTGTGTAACATACTGTATCTCATTGATTTATCGTATTAATCTCCCAGATTTGTGGCTCAGTCGGTGTCGGTTCCAGACTTCAAGAAGCTGTCGCTTCAAAGTATTGTGACTGGCTTTGGGGAAAAACCCAACGATATGAAGGGATATAGCAATTCGGCTTGCCCATCCGGGCTTTTGCAATCCCTAAAGGAGCTTTCTATGTCAAGTGTTACAAGTACGTACAAATCGTCAGACGTGTCAGGCATTCAGACCCACACACTCGCGAATGCCGCCCAGCTTTTGGCGCGCGTTCTGTTCGCCTTCATCTTCATCTATGCCGGTTTTGGCAAGCTGATGAATCATGCCGGGACTGTTGGCTACATCTCAGCCGGCTCGATGCCGATCCCGGCTGAATTGGCCTATTGGGCGGCCGTTGCCATTGAATTCGGCTGCGGCCTGCTCGTTCTCGTTGGCTTCTTGGCGCGTCCGGCGGCCCTGGCCATCGCGATCTTTTCAATCATGTCCGGCTATTACTTCCACTACCTGTTCGCCCAAGGCGACGCTGGGGTCGTGATGAACATGATGATTCATTTCCAGAAGAACATCTCCATTGCTGGCGGTGCCCTCTTCATCGCAGCGTCAGGCGCTGGCGGTTGGAGCATCGACGCCAAGCTCTTTGGCGGTCGCGGCTGATAATCGGCCAGCTATCCAAACAAAAAGGCTCCGGTTGCAGATGCGACCGGAGCCTTTTGCCATTCAGGTGTTGGGATTCGTGATCCTTTGAATTCAATAGGCATATTCGCGGAACACATGGCGGAGATCACCACCCCATGACCCGTGATAGGATTGCAGCATCCGTTCGGCCAGCGTGACGCCCTGGTCGGCAATGGCCTCGATCGGTTCGAGATAGACGCTCTCGTCAACGCCATCTTGCTGATGACCGCGCCGGACTAGCCCTGCCTTTGCCAATTGAAGGACCTCGCGCGCGATCTCCTTCAATGTCTGCGACCGGAACGGCGTGTTCAACGCCAGCCTCGGAGCCGTATCGCGCAGGGCTTCGCGCTCTTCCAGGGTCCAGTCCTTGATCATGTCATAGGCAGCTGAGAGGCTGTCCGAATCATAAAGCAACCCCACCCAGAACGCGGGCAGTGCCACGATATGGCTGAGCGGTCCGACATCGGCTCCGCGCTGTTCAATGTAGCGCTTCAACCGGACGTCGGGGAACAGCGAGCCAAGGTGATTGGCCCAGTCGCCTATCTCGGGCCGGACGCCCGGCAATGTATCTTTCAGCGCGCCATCGAGAAACGCCCGGAACGGAACGCCCGTCACATCATGATAGGTATCGCCACGCTTGATGAAATACATCGGTACATCAAGCGCCCATTGCGTATAGGCCTCAAATCCGAAGCCCTCCTCAAAGGCGATGGGCAAGGATCCCGTCCGATACCTGTCGGTATCGCGCCAGATGTCACCGCGTGTAGAAAGTAGCCCCGTCAGCTTCCCATCCATGAACGGAGATGCGGCAAACAGCGCCGTTGCCAAGGGCTGCAATGCCAGCGAAACCCTCATCTTCGTCGCCATGTCGGCTTCATCGGCAAAGTCAAGGTTGACCTGAACCGTGCAAGTCCGGAACATCATGTCGAGGCCGTGATCTCCGACCTTTGGCATGTAGTTGGACATGATCGCATAACGCGATTTGGGCATCACGGGTGTTTCGGCTCGTGACCAGACCGGACTGCCGCCTATGCCGAGAAACCCGATGCCGAGCGGGTCAGCGATCTCGGCGACATCCGCAAGATGGGCACGTGTTTCTTCCATCGTCTCGTGCAAGGTCCACAGGGGCGCACCTGACAGCTCGAACTGGCCACCAGGTTCCAGGCTGATCGCGCCGCCGCCCTGCGGGTCAGCCAGGCCAATTGCATTTCCACGGTCAAGGATCGGCTCCCAACTGATCTTGTGACCAAGTTCATTGACAATAGTGCCGATGCCATGCGCCCCCTCATAGGGAACTGGCGAACAGCCATCGCGATAGAAGCCGAATTTCTCGTGTTCCGTTCCCAGGCGCCATTGCGATTTGGGCTTTGACCCCTTAGCGAGCCAACCGGCCAACTGCTCAATGCCTTCAATTTCAACAGCGTCAATGGTATCGCGGGCCATTCGGTCTTGCTCCTGCGACTGATCCAGCCGCCTCGTAAATCGCCTATATCAAGTGTCTAGTGCAGTTACATGACACAACTTTTAGTTAAAATCATCTGTCGCATCACATGAGTTAGGACCCGCTCGCCTGAGCTTCGTCGATCGGCCAAGCCGCTCGACACAGTTGATCTTTGCGAAAACCCGGTGCACCGCACTTCGGCCTGATCGCGACCAATTTCAAGTCCTTTCTGGCGAAAGAGTTGAGCAGCGTCAGATCAGACACAATTGCGGGCTGGACAATAGTCACCGCCGGTTCGCATGTGAAGCAGAATTCAGCAGATCACATATGGCTCGAATGGTCTGACATGCCTTATATAACGGTACATTGATTTGGTTCGTGCGCAGCCTGGCTGGCGGTCAAGGATGAAACCTGATGGCAATCGTTGGAATTGATCTGGGAACGACAAACTCCCTGGTCGCCACCTGGACGGCAGAGGGTCCCAAGCTGGTGCCCAATGCTTTGGGTGATTTCCTGACGCCATCCGTTGTCAGCATCATCGGCGGCGAGGCGATTGTCGGACGCAGTGCCGAGGAACAGTTGATCGCTCGCCCGGATCATGCAGTCGCAGCTTTCAAGCGCTGGATGGGAACCGAAAAGGTGACACGGCTTGAAGGGCGTTCATTCCGGGCTGAGGAACTGTCGTCGCTGGTGCTGGCATCTCTGAAGCGGGACGCCGAAGCTTTCCTTGGCGAGGCAATTGAGGAAGCGGTCGTCTCGGTCCCTGCCTATTTCAATGATCTCCAGCGGCGGGCAACGCTCAATGCTGCCAAACTCGCGGGGCTCAAGGTCGAGCGGCTCGTGAATGAGCCCACGGCTGCAGCGCTGGCCTATGGTCTCGGCGAGGTCGAAGAGGCTGAATTCCTCGTCTTTGATCTCGGCGGCGGGACCTTCGACGTTTCCATTCTCGACAAGTACGATGATGTCATGGAAGTCCGGGCGACCGCTGGCGACAACTTCCTGGGCGGCGATGATTTTCGCGATGCCCTGCTCACCGACATTTGTCGGCGTCATGCGATCGAGCGGGCCAACCTCGTCGGCGGCGAGGCGACACGGCTTGTCCGCTTTGCCGAAGGTCTCAAGATCGAACTGAGTGCACGGCAGTCTGTCACTTATGATATTGAGCTCGCAGCCAAATCGATCAGTGGCACCTATGAGCGTGCGGAATTCGAAGCCCTGGTCAAACCGCTGCTCAATCGCCTGCGAATCCCTCTTGAACGGACGATCTCGGATGCGCGCCTCGATCCAGGCCAGTTGGCGCAGATTGTCATGGTCGGCGGCGCAACCCGGATGCCAGCTGTCCGGGCCTTGGTCGGACGCCTGTTCGGTCGCCTGCCGCTGACCCATCTGAATCCCGACCATCTGGTGGCCTTGGGTGCCGCAGTTCAGGTCGGACTGAAGACCCGCGATGCAGCGCTGCATGATGTGGTCATGACGGATGTGTGCCCTTACACGCTGGGCATTTCCGCCTATCATTCCGGCGAGGGACGCAAGGCCGGTGAACTCGTGACGGTTCCCATCATCGAGCGTAACTCGGTCGTGCCGATCTCCCGCTCGGACAGTTTCGTCACGATCTCGGATCGCCAGGAGCGGATCGATGTCGAGGTGTATCAGGGCGAGAACCTGAAGCCGGAAGGCAATGTTCATCTGGGCACCTTGTCGATCCCGGTTCCACAGTCGAAGGCCGGACGTGAATCCATTGATGTCCGTTTTACTTATGACGTGAACGGCGCTCTGGAGGTCGAAGTCCGGGTGATCTCGACGAATGAGGTTCACCGTCGTGTCTTCCGCAATCACGCTGACCTGGATGACGCCGATCTCGAAGCACGCTTCGAAAAACTGGCAAGCCTGAAGATCCCGCCGCGCGATCAGGCCGAAAACAAGCTGTTGGTGGCCCGGGCGGAACGGATCTACGCGGAGTCGCTTGGCGAGAAACGCGAACGGGTGGCCGAAGCTTTGCGATCCTTCACAAATGCGATCAATGATGCGCGCAATGCCCATCCTGAACGGCAACGCGAACAGTTCGCCCAGATACTTGATCGGTTCGAAACCGATGTTTTCCGTGACCGCGACTGAAAAAACCATGGGTTCGTATTTTCCGCCGCTGAACTTGACGCTCGACGCCGACGAACGCGCCGTGAAGCGAGCCTATGCGGCGGCCCTCAAGGAGACGCGTCCCGAAGACGATCCGGCAGCCTTTCAGGCGCTTGTGGCAGCCCGTGACCGCGCGCTCGACTGGGTGCGGCGTCGGCCCCCTGTGATCGCCGATCGCCCCGGTCTCGGTGATTTTCTGAATATCATCATCGCAGACGCCTCCCCACCTGCCAATGAAGCTGCAACTGCGCTAGCACCGGTTCGAGAAACGGCACCGGTCGCGACGCGAACGGAACCATTGGCTGATCCGGCAACGGACATCAGCGAAGGCCATTTTGAGCTGAACCAGCTCCCGATGGGTGCGCCGCCTCTGCAACCCATTGCGCTTCCGGCAACAATTCAGGTGGACGATCCTCCAGACTCTGGCTTTGCCGCGCTGGTGCGTGCGCAACAGACAGTGCGGCAACTGCTCATCGAACGCGCCATAAGCCTGATCGAGGAACAGATCCGGGGATACACGGAGAGCCTGCCGGAGAAATGGGATGTGCTGATCACGGCTGCTGACGATCTTGATTTGTCAGGCAGACTGTCGCTCGAACGGGCTATTGTCATTGCACTTGACAAAGCGTTGATCCAGCTCGGCGCTGATAGCGATCACGCCATTGCTTTTGCTGATACAATCCTGAAACTGGATCGCACCTTTCGCTGGTCGTTCGAAGTCCGGCGAATTGTGCGCATTTTGGGCGAACCGTCAGGTGCCCATCCGTTGGTCTTTGCAGTCGAGCGCTATGGCGAAAGTGCCGTCCGCCTCAGAATGACCGCGACAGGGTTTCCATTGATCCCGGACAGCGATCTGGCGGCCTGGTTCGGTACGCTGAAACACGCCAGCGTCAGAGCGTATCGCCAGGCGCTCATTACCGAGCGCTTCGCCATGTCCTGGTCATGGTACGCTTTTTTCTCGCCACCAGCCTGGCTCGTAAGGACGGGTCTCTCGATCTGGGGTATCGGGTTTGCAGGCCTTTCAATCTTGCCGATCTACCTG
This sequence comes from uncultured Hyphomicrobiales bacterium, assembly GCA_903930435.1. Classification (GTDB taxonomy): domain Bacteria; phylum Pseudomonadota; class Alphaproteobacteria; order Rhizobiales; family Ancalomicrobiaceae; genus CAIYYN01. Next base: position 94,665 of record CAIYYN010000030.1, read on the forward strand.
CTGTTCGATCCGATCGCCAACCCGGACAATGCCAATTCATTCTTTGCATTTCTGGCGGTCCTGATCGCCGCACGAGCGGCTGTTGCCGCATCTGCCCGGTCGCTTGAAATCGGTAAACTGGTCAGCGTGCTGCAGCGGATCGACGCCGGGCCGCTGCCAACTCCAGCCAATCGCCGACGCATGATCATGACCGCACGTGGCTCGCGGCCTGTGAATTTCATCGTGTCACTTTTCTTCCTGATGCTGGTCGATGGCTATTGCCTCTCGCTCATCATCCCGGCCATGACGCTGAAATCCAGTCTGGTATCGAGCATGATCGTGGTGCCTGACCGGAAAACAGTGGGCGTGACATTCGCTGATCGTCTTGTCGCGCAAAGCTACATCGATCATGCCCGCGAAATCGCTGCGAGCCTTGACACACTTCTCGTGACCGAAGCCGCCGGACCCTCGAATCCCTTCCGTCGCAAACGGATCGAGAGCCTGCAAGCACGCTTTCTCGACACGGTCAAAACAATGCCTGTCGGCGAGTTTGCCAGCGAATTTGAACGGTATCGCAGCGAAATCAACGAGTTGAAACGCCATTGACGGACCCGTGCCATGCGCCATCACGACCGCTACGCTTACTCGCCGATCATTGGCCGACCGACTTATGACTGGCCAGGCGGAAAACGGCTGGCCTTTTATATCGGGCTGAACCTCGAATGGTTTTCGTTCGGTGAGGGCCTCGGTGCCGAACTCGCGCCCGGCGGGCCGCAACCGGACGTCCTGAATTATGCATGGCGCGATTACGGCAATCGCGTTGGCGTCTTCAGACTGCTTGGCCTGTTCGAAGAGTTGAAGCTGCCCGTTTCGCTGCTGATCAATTCGTCCATGATGGAACACGCACCGGAGGCCATCGCACCCTTTCTGGCCCGTGGCGATGAGATTGTTGGCCATGGCAGGACGAATGCAGAACGGCAAGGCGTTCTGGAGGAATCGAAAGAGCGCCAGTTGATCCGGGAGGCGCGTGACGCGCTTGTCGAAGCAACCGGGCGCGCGCCTGTCGGTTGGCTCGGGCCATGGATCTCACAAAGCCCGGTAACCCCTGATCTCCTGCAAGAGGAGGGGTTTCGGTACTGTCTCGACTGGTGCCATGATGACCAGCCGACCTGGATGAAAACACGCGGTGGCAGGATCCTGTCGGTTCCCTACCCGCAGGAACTGAACGACATTCCCCAGATCGTCGGTCGCAAGCGCGAAGGTGATGAATTTGCCGACATGATTGTCGATGCCTTCGATGTGATGATTGCGGAATCAGCTGAGCGGCCCCTCGTCATGGGTATCGCGCTGCACGCCTATCTCGTCGGCCATCCCCATCGCTTCAAGCATCTGGCCCGCGCGTTGAAACACATCACGCAGTCCGGTGCCGACCTGCTCTGGACAACGACGTCGGGTGCCATTGCCGAACATGTTATCGGGTTCGCGGACGGGATCGTGCCCTAGGCCCGGCTACTGGAGAAAATCCTTCGCGACCGCCTTGAGGCTATTGCCTTCCTTGTCCCTGATATCGTCGATCTTCCAGACATTGGCTTCGGCAACAAAATCGAAGATGACGACGGTCTTGTCCTCGAAACTCGTGAACCGCGCCTCGACCGTACTTTTGGCCTGTCCCGATGCAGTGACAACGATCGACAGACCCTTCACCTCGCCGTCCTGCCCGTCGATCAAGGGATCGTAGTCGATACCAGGCTCATTCTCGGCCTCGGAACGCTCGAATACTTTCTTCAACAGAGTGTCAGCCGCCTGGGTGAAATAGCGAGGTCGAAGCGTATCATCGAAAAAATCGAACCCGGAATCGATCTCACGACTGGCATACAGCGTCTTCACGATCTCTTCGGGCTTGGCGTCTGGTCCCGGCGTTGGCGGCAGCTTCTTCTTAGGCGTTTCAGCAAATCCGGCGCCTGCTCCTGCCAGTTGGACAAGACAGGCAATCAGGAAAAAGCGGCGATCGAGAAACATGAGTGACGACCTTCAGAGAATCAAACCGGAGTTCTACGGATACATGTATCCGCCTGACCGCAGCCTGAACGGTCTGGCCTGTCCTCAGCGATTCGGCAAGTCATCGTCAGAGAGGATTCGCCATCTGGCACCCTCGATATCATCGTATTGACCGTTCTTCAGTGTCCACATGAAGCCGGCAAGACCGATGAACCCAAGGCCCAGGGCAATCGGGATAAGATAGAGCAGGATACTCATGTCTTGACCTCATTCGCCATAACCGCATCAATCATGACGCATTTTCCGTTCGTGTGTCGGCCCGTAACCGCAACGCATTCAGCGTCACCAGCAGCGATGACCCGGACATGGCCAGCGCCGCCACAAGCGGTGTCAGGTGACCTGCCATCGCATAGGGAACGGCGATGGCGTTATAGACAACCGCGAAGCCGAGATTTTGCTTCATCACGAGATGGGCACGTCGGGCAATCGAGAGACCGTCCGCGACAGGGGACAGGCGGTCGCCGATAAAAACGGCATCGGCGGACGCCTGCGCCAGTTCAACAGCCGTGACCGGCGACATCGAAACTGAGGCAGCCGCGAGCGCCGGGGCGTCATTGAGACCGTCACCGACCATCAGCACCCGCCTGCCACCGGCTTTCAACGCTTCAAGCCGTGCGATCTTGCCGGTTGGCGTGACCTCGGCCTGCCAGCGCTCCACACCCAACTCTTCGGCAATGGTTCGAACGGCATCCGTGCGGTCACCCGACAGGATTTCAATCACGTATCCCGCCGACTTGATCCGCGCAATTGTCGCGGCGGCATCGGCGCGAAGTCCCTGCTGAAACGCGTAGAGCACCGGCGGCGCATCGCCTGGGGCATAGGCGACAAGGGAAGCTCCGGGATGTCGCGTGAGGAGTGCAGCGACATCGTCTTGCGAAACCTCGCAGAATTCCGGGCTACCCAAGCGTTCGATCTGGCCGTTGACGCTCGCTTCAATGCCACTTCCGGGGACCTCGCGCGTACCCAGCGCACACGGGGCCGCATGGGCCGCCTCGGCTAGCGCACGACCGAGGGGATGGCGGCTGGCGGCGGCCAGTTGACCGGCGCGGGCAAGGACTGTGCGGTCAACGTCCTTGGCTCCAAGCAGGATCGGTGATGGCAGGGTAAGCGTCCCTGTCTTGTCGAAAACCACCGTGTCAACACCGGCCATCCGCTCGATGGTGTCACCGGAATGAACCAGAATGTTGCGTGAAAAGAGGGCACCCGATGTCACCACCTGAACGACAGGAATGGCGAGAGCAAGCGCACAGGGGCAGGTGATGATCAGGACCGAAACGGCGATGATCATCGAATCCGCAGGTGAGCGTGCCCCGGATAGCCACCACCCAAGAAACGTCGCAAAAGCTGCCGTATGGACGACAGGCGCATAGAGTTGCGCGGCGCGATCAGCCAGGCGGCGATACCGCGACCGCCCCTCTGCGGCAGCCTCCAGCAGCCGATTGACCTCATCAAGCAAGGTGCCCGCCGCAGCGGCCGTGACCTGCACGATGAGTTGCCCTGACACATTGATCGTGCCTGCGAAGACACGCGTGTCGCGCATCACGGCGGCAAGGTCCGTTTCTCCCGTCACGAGACTTTGATCAACGTCACTCGAGCCATCGACAACAATCCCGTCCACCGAAATCCGTTCGCCCGCCCGCACCAGTACCCGGTCTCCGGGATCAACCCGCGACAGCGGAACGTCAACAACGTCGCCGTTGGGCAAAATCTTTGCCGCAGTAAACGCACGCAACGCGGCGACATTTTCCACGACACTGCGCGTGCGTCGACGCATGGCATGATCGAGGGCGCGGCCTGCGAGCAAAAAAAACAGCAGCATCAGCACGCCATCGAAATAGGCTTCACGCGCGCTGCGCATGGTCTGGAAGACAGATAACCCGAGTGTCAGCCAGACACCGATTGAAATCGGCACATCCATATTGGTTCGAAAATGACGCATCGCCTGATAGGCCGAGCGAAAGAACGGTCGCCCTGCATAGGCAACGGCTGGGAAGGCGATGAGACCGGAGATCCAGTGGAAAAGGTCTCGTGTTTCAGGATCGATGTCGCTGACATTGCCCGCCCAGACCGAGACAGACAACAACATGACGTTCATGGCCGCAAAACCAGCGACACCCAGGCAACGCCAGAGTTCGCGCGATTCCGCCTCTTCTTCGGCGTTGCGTCGCGTGGGATCGAAGGGATGTGCGCGATATCCCAATGCTTCCAGTCGGGCGACAACGGCGCTGGCATCGCAGGCATCCGGTGCCCAGTCGACCCGCAATCGATGTGTCGAGAGATTGACGCGGGCGTTAGTGACACCCGGAATGGCCTTCAGTCCACGCTCGATCACCGACATGCAGGCGGCGCAGGTGATGCCTTCGACAGCCAGGTTCATTTCGGCCGTGCCGTCCGGCTTCAGGGAAGCGAATGCCTGCCAGTCGCGCAGTGGCACATTCATCTTGGCCTCACTGGAAGACGATCCGTGTCTCGGACTGGAAAAGATGCGGCCTGTAGCCGGTCGCGTCCTCGCGAACGTCCGAGCGGACCGCATCATTTGCCGGGGTCGTATCCGTATCGGCAGCGATCACGAGCGACCATTGCCCCTTCGGGACATTTGATGCCGTGCCGACAAAGACGCCGGGTTCGTCCAGATTGGGGGTCAGAGCGACCTGGATGTCCTGCGCCCGTGTTGTCGGACGCTGCAAGGTCGCGTGAAAATCCGTCCCGCCAATCGGGATATTGTCGGCATCCCGTGCGACCACGCGGACCGACACCTTTCCATCGGCATAGCGCTTAGCGTCGGCGACAACATGCCAGTTACGCAATTGCTGGGCGCGCGCGGCGGCTATGTAGAGATTGTACTCCTGGCTCGCCTGATAGGAACTGTCGGTAACCGTTCCTGAAAACGTGCCGAGTGCGTAATAGACCAGAAAGGCGTTGGCCACGAACATGACGCCGAAAAAGGCAACCAGCATGGCGAGCACGTGCCAGCCGGTGAGCTTGCCTTCGGTTTGCGGCGCGCGGGCCACGAGCTGGGTCGGGGACATGGTGTCTCCTTGGTGTTGAAATCGGTTTCCCTGATCAGCACTTCTACGAGGATCAGACGGGTCCGTCTTTGACGAGGATCATGTGATGCGACCTCTCATTCAAAAAGCCAGGGGTCATGGTGCCTTGAAGAAATCCTTGTGGCTGGCCGCAGTGCCGCTTGCCAGATCCTTCACCGTAAAGACGATATCCGTGGACGCGGGCAAGGGAGCATCCTTTGGCGCGAAGACGAGAACCCTGACTTCGCGGGTCTGGTCACCATCGACAATCAGATGAGCGTCTGTCTTGCCCATCGCTGCCTCACCGACGATCTCGAGCCGTGCCCCCTCGGGCAGGCCTTGGACACTCAGGTCGAAACCGCGTGACACCGTTGCCTTGTTGATGATGCGGATCGTGTAGCCATTGCGGATACCACCGGTCGCGGTCTGGACAAAGACCGGATTGCGGTCATGCAGAACATCGACGCCCAGCGTCGACCGCGTTGCCAGTGATACCAGCATGATCCCGCCCACAATGACAATAATGCCGGCGTAGAGCACCGACCGTGGCCGGATCAGATGCCAGATCGGCGGCTTGCCTTGCTCACGGCGGGCGATGTTGATGTCGGTGTCATAGGCGATCAACCCCTTTGGCCGATTGATCTTTTCCATGATGTTGTCGCAAGCATCGATGCACAGGCCACACTGGATGCAGGAAAGCTGCATGCCAAGGCGAATATCGGTTCCTGTCGGGCACACGTTGACGCACTGGACGCAATCAATGCAGTCGCCGGCTGGTTGGCCGTCTGACTTGAGCTTTTCCGTCGTCTTCAGGGAGCCGCGCGGCTCGCCTCGGTCAACCCGATACGACACATTGAGCGCCCATTCATCCGTCAGGGCTGCCTGAATACGCGGCCAAGGACACATGTAGATACAGACCTGCTCGCGCATGAACCCGGCAAGCGAATAGGTCGTGAATGTCAATATCCCGATCCAGGCATAGGCAACGACCGGTGCCTGAAAAAAGAAGAGGTCATGCACGAGGGTCGGCGCATCCGCAAAATAGAGGACCCAGGCACCGCCGGTCCACCACGCGATCAGCAACCATAACGTATGCTTGGCGGCTTTCCGCGCGAGCTTCTCGACGCTCCAGGGTGCCTTGTCGAGCAGCATGCGTTCGCGGCGGTCGCCCTCTGTCCAGCGTTCGACCAGAAGAAACAGATCTGTCCAGACTGTCTGCGGGCAGAGATAACCGCACCAGATGCGCCCGGCGATGGCATTCATCAGAAACAGCGTCATCGCGGCAAGGATGAGAAGCCCGGTGATATAATAGACTTCTTGCGGCCAGATCTCGATGAAGAAGAAATAGAACCGGCGACCAGGAAAATCGATCAGAACGGCCTGGTTCGGTTGCCCGACACCGCGATCCCAGCGAACAAAGGGCAGGAGATAATAGACACCGAGGCAAGCGACCAGCAGTGCCCATTTGATACGACGAAATGGCCCGTGCACCGACTGCGAATAGATCTTCCTGTGATCAGCATAAAACGCATCGCTTCCGCTGGTCACCTCGGTTGTCGCCAATTTGCTTGAACTCATCGCACCTGGCGTGACGAGTGGCTTATCTGCCTGCATGTGACGGACCTCCAAAAGCGAACTGACGGGCAGCCCACCGAACAGCCGCCCAAAAGCTCAAACGTACCAATCGTTTCGCGAACTTCGCGCTTTAATTCCACTGTTGGCCCCGCACACGAGCCCACCGTTCTGCTGCACCGCAATAGGCTTGTTTGTTTCGCTGCGCCTTGACAGAAGTCAACGCAGAGCGAGGGATATCTGCCTATCGACAAGGTCGCTGCGATAAACCTGCGCTGCAATGAGGCTCTGTCAGACGCGAGAAGAGGGGTAAAGTCGACTGTCCATGCCGGGAAAGTCATGCTAAAAAATGCGTTTCCGTCCAACACATGACGGTTTTCATCGTTGACCGGACAATCAACATCCGAACTTATACGCTGGGTACTCTGGCGAGACTGATCGAGTATCTGACGATTGTCCTGATGTCAGCGCACAAGGGAACGCTCACCCGGCTAAGCCTGTACGGTGAGGATAAATGGAGGAGATGCACGACATGGCAGCGGTCTTGCCATTCAGGCCGGCGGCGACGCGCGATGCGGTCGCAGTTCACCTGAATAACGTCAGCATCGAATTCAGGACCCGTAGCCGGTCCATTTTCAAGGCTGTCGCACCGACAAGTATCACGATTAGCGATAATGCTTTCGTCTCCATCGTCGGTCCGACGGGCTGTGGCAAATCGACCTTGCTGAACGCAGTCGCAGGACTTTTGAAACCGGCTAGCGGCGACGTTCAAATCTTCGGCAAGACCCTCACCGGGCTCAACACGGATGCTGGCTATCTGTTCCAGCAGGATGCCGTCATGCCCTGGAAGACAGCGCTCGACAATGTCGCCATTGCGCTCGAAATTGCTGGAATGAAGCGCGAGGAGGCGCTTGGCGAAGCGCGCATCTGGCTCGGGAAGGTGGGTCTTGGCCGGTTTATCGATCGGTATCCGCATGAACTCTCCGGTGGCCAGCGCAAGCGAGTCGGCCTCGCGCAAGTCCTGATCCGTCGACCAAAAATCCTCCTGATGGACGAGCCCTTCGGCCCGCTCGACGCGCAGACCCGTCAGATCATGGGCAATCTGCTGCTTGACCTCTGGGCCGCAGATCGCAAGGCTGTCATGTTCGTCACCCATGATCTGGAAGAGGCCATAGCGCTCTCGGATCGGGTCCTGATCATGTCGGCAGGCCCGGAGTCCCGGATTATCGGCGACCATCGCATTGATCTCGCACGACCGCGCGACACATCTGACATCCGCACCGACCCGCGCTTTCATGAGATCCATCGGGCAATCTGGAGCCAGTTGAAGGCGGAAGTCGTGAAGACCTACGGGGATGCAACACCATGAGCCGCTGGAGCCTTCAGTTGTTGGCGATGCAGATTGGCGTCGGTCTGGCTTTGGTGGCCATCTGGCAAATCGGCGCCACGGTTCCGATCTTCGGACATATGCTGCTGCCGAAGTTCTTTTTCTCAACGCCCGGGGACGTCATCGGTCGTGTGATCGGCATGTTTGCCTCCGGAAAGATCTGGGTGCACATCTCGATCACGTTGACCGAGACGGTGCTGGCCTTCGCCATCGGGGCGCTTGGTGGCATTTTGGTTGGTTTCTGGTTCGCACGGAAGCCGTTCGTCGCAGCTGTTTTTGAACCCTATATCAAGATGGCCAATTCCCTGCCGCGCGTGGTACTGGCCCCGATCTTCATGCTCTGGCTCGGCCTCGGCATCTGGTCGAAGGTGGCGCTCGGCGTGACGCTTGTGTTCTTCATCGTGTTTTTCAACGTGTTTCAGGGCATCAAGGAAGTCAGTTCCGTCGTGCTTGCGAACGCCCGATTGATGGGCATGAACGAGCGGCAATTGTTCCGGCACGTCTATTGGCCTTCTGCGTTATCGTGGATGTTCTCGTCACTACACACGTCGGTCGGGTTTGCATTGGTCGGGGCAGTTGTCGGTGAATATCTGGGATCATCGGCAGGTCTGGGATACCTGATCCATCAGGCCGAAGGCGTCTTTGATACAACGGGGGTCTTTGCGGGCATGGTGGTTCTGTCGATCTTCGTGCTCGCGGTCGATTATGCGGTGACTCTGATTGAAAACCGCCTGCTGGTCTGGCGTCCTGCCAGCGCCTCGGGTCAGGCCACGTGACACGCGCTTTTTGACACGGCTGCGCTCGCCTTGAAGCAGGATGACAAGGCGACGTTCCTGTGCAAGGGTACAAAAAACTCAACGGAGGAAATCTGATGAAACGCCTGTTCGTAACAGGACTTGCAGCCATCGCTGCTCTTGCCGCATGCGCCATGCCGGCAGTCGCGCAGTCGGTTGAGAAGCCACAGCTTCAACTCGGCGTCGGCGGCAAGCCGTTGCTTTATTACCTGCCGCTGACCATTGCCGAGCGCAAGGGCTTCTTTAGGGATGAGGGCCTCGACGTCACGATCAACGACTTCGGCGGTGGTGCCAAGGCACTGCAGGCCCTGATCGGCGGCTCAGTAGATGCTGTCACCGGAGCCTATGAGCACACGATCCGCATGCAGGACAAGGGTCAGTCGATTGTTGCGACTTTGGAGCTTGGCCGCTTCCCCGGCATCGTGATCGGCGTTGCCAAATCCCAGGTTGGCAAGATCAAGACCGTTGCCGATCTGAAAGGCATGAAGGTCGGCGTGACCGCGCCCGGATCTTCGACCCAGTTGACCCTTGCCTATCTCCTGGCAAAATCCGGCCTGAGTGTCGATGACGTCAGCGTTGTGGGTGTCGGCGGCGGTGCGTCAGCGGTGGCCGCGATGGAAAATGGCGCGATCGACGCAATCTCGCATCTTGATCCCGTCATCTCCAAGCTAGAAGCCGACGGTGCCATGTCGATCCTTGTCGACACGCGCACCGAAGACGGGACAAAGGCGGTCTTCGGGGCGACCAATCCCGCGGCAGTCCTTTATCTGAAGAGCGAGTTCGTTCAGGCCAACCCAAAGACCACGCAGGCCCTGACCAATGCGCTCTACCGGGCCCTGAAATGGCTCTCGACGGCCTCGCCGGAGGATGTCGCAAACACCGTCCCGGAAGATTATTGGCTGGGTGACAAGCCGCTCTACATCCGCGCCGTCAAGGCAAGTCTGGCGACCTATTCACGTACCGGCGTGATTTCGGACGAAGGTCAGAAGAGCATGCTCGACTTCCTGCAAGTCGTTGAACCCGCATTCAAAAATGCCAAGATCGACCTGAAGAAGACCTTTGATGCCACCTACGTCAAGGTTTCCGTCGAGAAGTTCAAATAAGAATACGACGGGGCCAAAGCTGTTTTGGCCCCGGTTTCGTTACTTGACCGCAGAAAACGTCGTCGGCTGCAGGATCGAGCTGGCGATATGGTCGACGATAGGCCCGTTTTGCTCGGTCCCGGCACGCGCTGAGATCCACTCCGGATCCGACTGGAATGCATTCCATTTGGCTTCGCGCTCAGCCAGAGACTCCCATTGCAGCATGTAAGTCAGTTCCATGTTGGATGGACCGATCAACGTGGTCCAGAACCCGGCTTGCCGGATGCCGTGTTTCTGCCAGAGATTGAGCGTGATTGTCTCGAACCGCTTCATGAGATCCGGCAATCGGCCCGGAACCGCCGTATAGACGCGAAGTTCATAGATCATGGAACCCTCCCCCCGTATTTGGCAGCGCCCAAGGACGCCGCACCAGCGGCTTAAGACAGCGCTCGCCACGACACAAGCGGATTTAGGCCCAAACCCGATTTCAAGCGTCGCGCATTGATCGATGGTGATGATTAAAGTAGGTCTTCAGGCTCGTTTTTCATGTCGACACGCTGGCTTCAATGACCGTACGCCCGATCATTCCCTATCCCGATCCCCGCCTCTCGATGCTCGCCGAGCCCGTCATAACCTTTGATGACTCGCTTGCCGTACTGGCGGCCGATCTTCTTGATACAATGCTTGCAGCGCCGGGAATTGGCATCGCCGGACCCCACATCGGAGTTATGCAGCGTTTAGCGGTCATTCAGATGACGCCCGGCGGCCAGGTCTGGACCTGCGTCAATCCGCAGATCGTCTCGTCCAGTTCAGTCCTGGTCAGACACGCCGAGGGCAGTATTTCGCTCCCCGGCGTCTCCGAGGAAATCGAGCGTCCCGATCGCGTGACTGTTCGCTATCAGGACCTCTCGGGCAACGAACACCAGATCGACGCCGCCGGTCTTCTCGGTGTTTGCCTGCAACACGAAATCGACCAGCTTGACGGGATTTTCTGGCTGAAGCGCCTGTCACGCCTGAAGCGTGATCGGGTGCTGAAACGGTTTTTAAAACTGACGTGAGACTGCCAGCACGAGTTTTTCAATGCAAAACCGGCGGGGCGCGATGCCCCACCGGTTTCTGTTTATTCAGCCGTCAAGTCGAAGACTTACTGGCCGCCACCGAGATCATGGACATAAATCGCCAGCGACTTCAGGGTGATCGGGTCCAGCTTGCCTTCCCACGTCGGCATCACACCGAGCTTCGGGTTGGTGATCTGGGCAACGACAGTCTCCTTGGACCAGGCGTAGAGATGTACCTTGGTCGTCAGGTTTTTCGCACCCATCTCCTGATTGCCTGTGCCTGCTTCGCCATGGCAGGACGCACAATTGTCCGCGAAGATCTGCTTGCCATGGGCAACGCCCGCCGCCTTGTAGGCAGGATCTGACAAGGTCATGACGAAGTCAGCGACATCGTTGATCTCATCCTTCTTGAGGATTCCGTCCTTGCCGAAGGCTGGCATTGGGACACCGCGTGTATCCGGGCTCGTCGACCGGACACCGACACGGATCGTCTGATAGATGTCGTCCACCTTGCCGCCCCACAGCCAGTCGCCCGCCTGAAGGTTAGGATAGCCCGGTGAGCCAAGTGCGCCAGCGCCATGGCACGGAGCGCAATTGTTGGCGAAGGCCGCCTTGCCGTTGGCCAAGGCAAATTGCAGGAGCGCCGGATTCGCCTCGATCTTGTCAAAGGGAAGCGTCTCGATGTCCTTGGCACCGGCATTGCGGTTAGCCGTTGCCGAGGCGACATCGGAAAGTGCCTCGAGCCGATTGGAATGGCCGAGAAGTCCCCCAGTGTAGCCTGAAATACCGGGCCAGGCCGGGTAAAGCACCCAATAGCCAATCGCCCAGACGATGCAGGCATAGAAGAGATAGAGCCACCACTTTGGCAGCGGGTTGTTGAGTTCCTTGAGACCATCCCAGTCGTGGCCGGTGGTCTCAACGCCGGAATGCTGATCGATTTCGCGATGTGCCATGGAATCAATCCTCCCTGAGGGGGATCTTCGCCGCGTCATCAAAGCGCCGGAGGTTTCGAGGCCACAGCGTATAGACGAGGACGGCGAGGAACAGGAAAATGAAGTAGATGAGGCCCCACTCTTGCGCAAAGTGGGAGAGAGCAACGTATGTTTCCATGAGATCACTCCCTTTACCGTGGGTTGGCCTTGTCGTCGTAGATCTTGAAATCGACGAGCGTACCAAGCATCTGGAGGTAGGCGACGACAGCTGTCAGTTCGGTAATCCTGCCATCCCCGGTGAAGTCGCGAGCCACGGCTTTCGGATAGCGAGCCAGGAAGGCCTTCGCATTCTTGTCGTCCGGATTGGCCTGGGCTTCCAGATCCGCCGCCGCATTGGCAATCTGCTCGTCCGTATAGGGCACACCGACGATCGCATTGGTCCTGACCACGTCCTGGATGTGCCGATAATCAAGATCGGTCGATGCCAGGAAGGGGTAACCGGGCATGATGCTGTCGGGAACCACCGAGCGCGGGTTGGTCAGATGGCCCTTGTGCCAGTCATCGGAATATTTGTTGCCGATGCGGGCGAGGTCCGGTCCGGTGCGCTTCGATCCCCACTGGAACGGATGATCGTACATGGACTCCGCAGCGAGGCTGAAGTGGCCATAGCGTTCGATCTCGTCTCGCATCGGACGGATCATCTGGCTATGGCAATTATAGCAGCCCTCACGGATGTAGATGTTGCGACCGGCCAGTTCGAGCGGCGTGTAGGGACGAACGCCCTCCACCTTTTCGATGGTCGATTTCAGGTAGAACAAGGGCACGATCTCGACGAGGCCACCAATGGCGACGACCAGGACAATGCCGAGCAGGAGGAGGAGCGAGTGCTTCTCCAGGACGACGTGTTTTTCGAACAATGACATGATGTGAGCCCCTCACTCAGCCGGAGCCAGGTTCAGGCCAGACGCGGAAGCATGTTCCTGACGGGCGCTGAAGCGGATGGTCATGTAGACGTTGTAAGCCATGATCAGTGCGCCGAGGAGGAAGAGCCCTCCGCCGAATGCCCGGACCAGGTAGAGCGTGTGTTTGGCGGCTACGGTCTCGATGAAGGAATATTCAAGGAACCCAAGCTTGTCGTAAGCGCGCCACATCAAGCCTTCCATGATGCCCGACACCCACATCGCGGTGATGTAGAACACGATGCCAATCGTGGCCAACCAGAAATGCCAGCTGACAAGCTTCAGCGAATACATTTCCTTGCGGTTCCAGAGCCAAGGCACGAGACAATAGATCGCGCCGAAGGAGATGAAGCCGACCCAGCCGAGTGCGCCGGAATGCACATGGCCAATGGTCCAGTCCGTATAGTGGCTGAGGCTGTTGACGGCCTTCACCGACATCAACGGCCCCTCGAAGGTCGACATGCCATAGAAGGCAACCGACACGACGAGCATGCGCAGGACCGGGTCCGTCCGCAGCTTGTCCCAAGCGCCCGAAAGCGTCATCAGGCCGTTGATCATGCCGCCCCACGAGGGCATCCACAGGATGATTGAGAAGGTTGCGCCAAGCGTCGATGCCCATTCAGGCAAGGCCGTATAGTGCAGGTGATGCGGGCCAGCCCAGATGTAAAGGAAGATCAAAGCCCAGAAATGCACGATCGACAGCCGATAGCTGTAAACCGGGCGGTCGGCGCGCTTTGGCACGAAATAATACATGATGGCAAGAAAGCCGGCGGTCAGGAAGAAGCCAACCGCGTTGTGGCCATACCACCATTGCACCATGGCATCCTGAACACCCGAGAAGACCTGCACAGACTTCGACGAATAGATCGAGATCGGCAGGGATTCATTGTTGCCCAGATGCAGGACTGCGACCGTCACGATAAAAGCAAGGTAAAACCAGTTCGCCACATAGATATGTGGTTCCTTGCGCTTCCAGATCGTGCCGAGGAATGTCAGCAGATAGACGACCCAGACAATTGTGAGCCAGATATCCGCATACCATTCGGGTTCAGCGTATTCCTTGCCTTGCGTCACGCCGAGCAGGTAACCCGTTCCGGCAATGACGATGAAGGCATTGTAGCCGAGCACGACGAACCAGGGCGTCACGATGCCGGGCATCCGCGCCTGACACGTGCGCTGCACGACATAAAACGACGTGGCCAGCAGCACGTTTCCGCCGAAGGCGAAGATCACGGCCGACGTATGCAGGGGCCGCAGGCGACCGAAGCTGGTCCACGGCAGGTCCAGATTGAGAGCCGGATAGCACAGCTGCAGGGCGATGAGCAGTCCGACTGTAAAGCCGGCGATGCCCCAGAAAATCGCCGCGATGGTCGCGAATTTGATCGGACCATAATTGTAATTTGGCTTGCCGTCGATCAACTCGGGCGTCCAGGCCTTGCGGTGCAGCGCCCCATTGATGATCAGGAAAACGCCAATACCGGCAAAGATTGCGCCGATCCCGGCATGGAGAGCCATGGGAATGTCCCAGGCCTTGCCCGCTATCAGCAAGCAGATTGCAGCGAGCAGTCCGAGGAACAGCGCATAAGCCGTCTCCTCGAACGATAGTGATGTTGCCGTGGCTGGTCGAGCCATTGTTAGCCCCGTTCTCTTGAGCAGAAGAGCGGTTCCTCATGGAGTCCAGGTCAAACGCGAGATCGCAGAAGACCCGGCCCCCATGGAACCTTGAACACATGCATAAGTGGGGTTAACCGAGGCGGCCTTGATCAATGTCAATCAGGCGGCATCGTGGCAGAATTACGCTCTAAATAGTTTGGATAACAGCGCATTCGGGCGTCCGTAGTATCCCGTGTTCGTATTTTTCCCACGCGCGTTGGTTCGATTTGGTGCACAGATTTCATCCCAACTGAGATGAGACTTTACGGCTTTTGACGGAAATCAATGCGACCTGCCGTCGACTGCATTTTGTTTGATGCATGACACCAAATGCCAAAATGCGTTACGCAAACTTGTCGGTTCCTCGCTACACGAGTTATCCGACGGCGCCTCACTTTCAGCCCGGTGTGACGCCGGATGATGTCGCGGGGTGGCTCGCCGGCTTGCCGGCTGATGAACCGGTTTCACTTTATCTTCACGTGCCCTACTGCCGCGATATCTGCCTCTATTGCGGGTGCCACACCAAGGCGACGCGACGGGACGGACCACTCCACGACTATGCGAAGAGTCTGGTGGCCGAAATTGATCTGATCGCTGCCAGCATCGGGCGTCGTCAGTCCGTTTCGCACATCCATTGGGGTGGCGGGACGCCGAGCATGCTTCCGCGCGCGGCCTTTCACGAGGTGGTCGACGCTATCCGCTCCCGGTTTGATGTAACCGATCAAGCCGAACATGCGATTGAACTCGACCCCCGCACTGTGACCGCAGATCTGGCAGCTTCGCTGGCTGAAGCTGGCATTACGCGTGTCAGCCTCGGTGTTCAGGACTTTGCCGAGGACGTTCAGGTGGCCATCGGACGTGTCCAGTCGTTCGATGTCGTTGCGATGGCGGTCGCACATTTGCGGTCAGTCGGGCTGAACGCGATCAATTTTGACCTTATGTATGGACTGCCGCATCAAACGGTTGAGGGCCTGCTCGAGACCGTTGCACTTGCGGTCTCCATGTCGCCGAGCCGGATCGCGCTGTTCGGTTATGCCCATGTCCCCTGGATGAAGAAACACCAGCAGCTCATCGATGCCGCGTCACTCCCCGGTACTGAGGCGCGTTTGAAACTGGAAGCGACAGCACGCGATGCCCTGGCCCAAGCCGGATATCGCGCGATAGGGCTTGATCATTTTGCCAGACCGGATGACTCAATGGCGATTGCCGAAGCCAAAGGTCAGCTTCAACGGAATTTTCAGGGCTATACGACCGATGCTGCCTCAACCTTGATCGGGATCGGCACATCATCGATCAGCCGTTATCCGCAGGGCTTCGCCCAGAACGCCCCCGACGTTGCCAATTGGCGCAGGGCCATCGATGCCGGGCGCCTGCCGATCGTGAAGGGGAAGGCGTTTGATCGTCAGGACGCCTTGCGCGCTGATATCATCGAGTCACTGATGTGCCAGTACAGGGTTGATCTGTTCGCGGCCTGCGCGCGACATGGGGCCAGCCACGACGAGATAATCGACAGCCTTGATGCCGTTCAGGAACTGGTCGTCGATGGTATTTGCACGATTGACGGCGACCGGATCATCCTGACGGAGGATGGGCGACCGTTCGTGCGCGTCGTGGCAGCTGCCTTTGATGCCTATTTGCCGAAGGCGTTGGCCCGTCATTCAGCGGCGGTCTGATCAAACGCAGATCGCGGCAACGACGGCCTTCAGGGACGAGACGAGATCGGTCGGGGCCAGCCGAATTTCCATGCCACGCTTGCCACCCGACAAATGGATCAAGGGGTACTCAAGCAATGTGGCGTCGACGAGCACCGGCAAAGGACGTTTGGTGCCAAACGCCGAAATTCCGCCCAGCACGTACCCGGTCAACCTTTGCGCATCAGCAGGCTTTGCCATGGCCGCCCGCTTCCAGCCGAGTGCTTTAGCCGCTGCGGGAAAGCTCAATTTCTCCGCTGCCGGCACAAGCGCCAGCGCATGACGGGCTGGCGACCCTTCATCCGTGATAACCAATGTCTTGAACACCGTTTCCGGATCGAGGCCAAGCTTCTCGACGGCCTCCAGGCCATAGGCCTCGGACCGTGGATCATGGTCGTATTCAAGGACCTCAAAGGCAATCTTGCTTGCCTTCAGGAATTGGGTGGCTTGGGTGGCAGACACGTCAGACGCTCAACAGGGTGCACAATCACCGTGATCATGCCCCCGTTGTGTCATCCGGCGCAAGATGCCACAAGCGCCGCAACTCAGTGAGCGCCGGTCATCCGGCAAAGCCCGCACAGGCTGTTGATCCGGATATGATCCTGCTTTTCCAGTGAAATCAGTCCCTTGCGACGGAACTCGGAGATCACGCGGCTGACCGTCTCGATCGTGAGTCCGAGATAGTCCGCAATTTCCTGACGGGTCATTGTCAGGGTGATCATGTTCGACGACGAACATTTATGGACCCCGGACCCATCACAATCGTCCGTCTTGCAATCGGGAATGCAACGGAACAGGAAGGAGGCGACCCGTTCAAAGGCGGATTTGCGTCCCAGCAGGACTGCATGATCGTGCAGCTTTTCAACCTGTGCCATCAGGCAGCGATTGATATGGCCCTGCACCTCGACACGCGTCTCGGTATCCTTGCGATCAAATACCCGCAAGGTAACCTTTGTCAGGGTTTCGGCATTGCAATCATGGGTCAGACCACGCGGCAGCCCGAACACGTCATTTGCCCCGATGACATCGACGACCTGTCGGCGACCATCCGGCAACAACTTGTAGAGCATCACGGCGCCATCAATGACCTCGAAGACCCGGTTTGCCGTATCGCCCTCGTAAAAGACGACAGAGTGCTGATCCAGACGCTGCGTCCTGACGCGGGCGCTGTGCGAAAACGCGTGCCAAGTCGATTCGATGTCGGACTTGTGCCCATCCGCGACCAGTGACTCGGTGCGCGCTGCAGACGCGCGCGCGCCTGTCATAGCAAGGCCATGCTCAATGTAAGCCATCTTTCCCTCCTCGGAGCGTGTTTCCGACACATGACCCGGAGGTCCTGTCCGTCCGCCAGAAACAACGCGCGTCTGCCAAGTCCCCAGATCGACCGCGGCTTTGCAATAGAGTGCGCGGTTGGTGGGTTTGACACTGAAGCCGACAGACCATCCCGTCAGCTACGTACGCAGAATAAGCAATGGGTTACGGGGTCCACAATTTGGTGACCCTACCAATGGAGTCTCTACTGATGGGAAAAATACGTATTTATTTTTCTGATTACGATCAGAAAGCCGTCTATCTGAAGGATGAAGAATGGTTGTATTTCAGGGGCTTATGAAAATTGATCTTGATTTTCGTATATCTTTTCCGGTTTCAATCGACAGGTATGCAAAATTATTTATTGGAAATACGAAGCTATGCGATAAACGAAACGAGCGCATCACCACTCAATGGCTTGCGCAGCACGGTCAGCGCCTGAAAGCCCTTGAGTGCCCGGTCAATCAGCTTTTGCGACTGTCCGCTGATCGCGACCACACGAGGTGGGGCTGACAGGTTCTTGAGCCAGCGGATCACGCTGGCCCCGTCAATGTCTGGCAGGCCGAGATCAACGATCACCAGATCGTCCTGTGTCGGAAGGGGCGCCGTAAACAGGGCCGTCGCCGTCGAATGCGAAATCACGACGTGATCAAGCGCCTGCAACAATACGCGCAGGGACTCGTTCACACCCGGATCATCTTCGACGATATGAATGACCACACGGTCCCCCTGCTTGCCCTTGAAGGCTCAGGCCTGCCGGCTTGAACTCGTGACACTGACCGATCCGTACCGTCGGATTGCCCGCGCGCCGAGGACAATTCTGCGCGCGAAAGGGCTACGTTCCAATTCGTAATCTTGCTTACTTAATACAATTTATGCCGCGAACGCTCGCATCACGCGATGATTTTCGCGTGTGTATGCCTCAGCCGACTTCCACTTCACCCGTCAGCACGATCCGCACGAGATCAGCGGCATTGCGCGCGTTCAGCTTTTCCATGATCCGTGCGCGGTGCACCTCAATCGTTCGCGGACTGATACCCAATTGACGACCGGCCTCCTTGTTGGACGCCCCGCCGGTGATCTGCCCAAGCACCTCCAATTCGCGCGGTGTGAGCAGATGCTTTCCGGCAAATTCAGCGGCAACAGTACCCTTGACGGCATCGTTCTGCCGGTCCTTGCCCGACGAATTGATGGCTGAACGGATGCGTTCAACAACCGTATCCGCGTCAAACGGCTTTTCGATGAAATCATGCGCGCCAAGCTTGATCGCCGAAACGGCCATCGGAATATCTGCTTGCCCCGATATGATGAAAATCGGCGCTGCGTAATTTTGCGCAATCAGCATTTTCAACAAGTCGATACCGGACTTGCCGGGCATATGAACATCGACCAGAACACAGGCCGGTTCTGAGGTGCGAACCTTTTCGAGGAAACTGTCGGCCGAGTCATACGCAGCGACATCGAAGCCTTCGAGTTCAAAAACGACCGACAATGCGTCGCGCACAGCCGGATCATCATCAACTATATAGATCGAATCAGTTTTTTTGCCGTTGATAGACATTGTTTCACCTGAGCCTTCCATGCGCAGCCACGCGCCTGACCTGGATTTTCCACATCACTACAGGATCGATCCAACACAGTCTTTGATGTATCGCATGAATTCATGCCCGCGACTGCCCCGAAAAACGTCTGACTGCCAGCAAGGTCGGATTTTACGCGAATCGAACGATTTTGAGCCAGACATCCATAGTAGCTCGGATCACTGGTCCGCGATTCCTTGCTCATGGCTTCCAACGATCAAAGGCAGACGCAATGAAAAAGTTGCGCCCCGCCCGTCACCGCCACCATCGACGGTGAGATCGCCTCCATGATTCTGGGCAATCGACCGGGAGATCATCAAGCCCAATCCGAGCCCCGATTTCTTGGTTGTCGCAAATGCCTTGAACAGGTTTGACAATCCGTCCGGCGGGATCCCGGGTCCCGAATCCTCGATATTCACAATCGCCTGTCCGCCAGACACCATGCTCTGGATCTTGATCATGCGGCGGTCTGATTTGCGGACGGCCTCCATCGCATTGCGTAATAAATTGGCGAGCACCTGCTGGATCGGGATCGGATCTACGTGGACATGCGTGAGCATGGCATCGAGGTCGCGGACAATCTGCAGGCCCTCGATGTCATGGCCGAGCAGCACCAGCTCAAGTGCCTCATCAATGAGCGCATTGAGATCGCAGGCCTGACGTTCCGGCTCGCGGCGTTCGACGGAGTGGCGCATGCGCTGGATGATACCGCCGGCCCGTTCGGCTTCACGTAGCGCCTTGTTCAGGATCTCGAGCGTTTGCGGAGCCAACTGACTTGCCGTATCCGATGATGTCTTGCGGATGACTGCCTGCAGATACAGCATGACTGCGGTCAGCGGTTGATTCAGTTCATGGGCAATGGCTGCGCCCATTTCATCAATCGCCTGAACACGGGCCATGTTCACGAGTTGCGCCTGCAATTGGTTCAGGCGTTGTTCGACGGCCTTGCGTGACCTGACGTCGCGAATCACACCGATGAACTGACGACCATCCGGTGTCTGCGCTTCGCCAACCGAGAGTTCGAGCGGAAAGACGGTTCCATCCGCGTGCTTGCCTCGCACCTCGCGCCCGATCCCGATGATCCGACGTTCGCCTGTCTCCAGATAATGCGAGACATAACGGTCGTGATCGACGGAGAAGTCCGATGGCATGAGCAGGCTGATGTTTTTCCCCAGAACGTCGCTCGCGGCATAGCCGAACATCGCCTCGCAAGCCTTGTTGAAGACAAGAATGTCGGCTTTTGCGTTGATGACAATAATCCCATCAGCTGCGGTATCAAGAATACCCAGCAGACGTGCTTCATGGACCATCGGCGAGGACTTTGGCACGGCGGACTCAAGCCCCAGATTGTTATCACCAAGGATGTTAGCGCTGATTCGGCCTGTCGAGCCAACCCATCAGCCGATTGACGGCATCTTCGATGCTTTCCGGCGTGCGGGCAAAGCACATGCGCAGATATCCGCTACCTGCCGCTCCGAATGCGTCGCCAGGCGCAAGACCGATCTGGATATCGTCCATCAATCTGAACGCCAGTGCCCGTGTATCGGGCTCGCCGTCGATGGCAAAGAACATGTAGAATGCACCCTCGGGTTTCGAAAACCGGATACGCGGATTGCGCTCGAACGCATTTGCAATCAGGTCCCGATTCCTCTTCACGCGCGCAATCTGATGTTCGATGAAGCTTTCCCCCTGATCGAGTGCGGCAATCGCACCACGTTGCATAAAGACAGCGGTGCCCGACGAGGAATACTGGATCAGGTTTTCAATTGTCTGGCCAAGCGACGGATCGGCTTCCAGCCATCCGATGCGCCAACCTGTCATTGCCCAGTTCTTGGAGAATGTATTGGTGTAGAGGATTTTGTCGCCCGGCTGCGCGACGTCATGAAACGATGCGGCACGCGGCGAATCACCATAGACAAAGCGCGTGTAGACTTCGTCTGCAATGACCCAGAGACCATGCTTGCGGGCGATTTCCATCACCGTTTCAAGTTCGGCGCGGCTGGCGGTCCAGCCTGTCGGATTGCAGGGGCTATTCAGAAAAATCGCCCGCGTGCGCGGCGTGATCTTCTGCGCGAGATCGTCGAGATCGAGATACCAGCCGGCATTGGTCAGCCGCATTGGGACAGTAACCGGTACGGCTCCATGCACACCAACGGCAGCAGCAAAATTGGGCCAGGCCGGTGTCGGCACGAGAATTTCCTCGCCCGCCCCGGCGACCAGGGTCACGGCCAGCGTGATCGAATGCATGCCCGATGCCGTGACAAAGAAACGGTCCGATTCAAAAGGCTTTCCGAACAGGCGCGTATGATAGCGAGCCAGCGCCTCACGCAAGTCCGCAATGCCGCGTGACCCCGTGTAATAAGTTTCACCAGCCGCCATAGACCGCGTCGCCGCGTCGCAAATGAACTTCGGCGTTGGCAGATCGCCCTCACCAACCCAGAACGGGACAACCTGAGGTCGGGCACGCCCGTAGGTGGCGACGGCGCTGATACCGCTGGAGGGTGCGTTGCGCGCGGTTTCAGCGAGCGAAGCCTGAAAATCAATCGACACGGACAACTCCGGAGCTTGAGAAACCTGAGAGATGGAAGGATTGCCGCCAAATTGGATAATTCGACGCAGAGGTCAAGCGATACATGGTGATGGGACCTATCAACCGTCGGAATAGGATCGTCCGGGAACCATGCGCATGGTCTTCCCGCATCCAAATGCCGATATGGACATGCCGATCACTCTGTGATCGGATCAAGTATCAGAAGGCGCGTGAAGGACTTGCGGAGCGATGCTTCAGGGTTGGGTGATTATTGTCGCCGCAGTTGGCTATATGGCGACGATGTTCGCGATCGCCTACTACGGCGATCGCGCCAAGGTGCGCTTTGTCCGGTCGAACGGTCGCCCGCTCATCTATTCCCTGTCGCTCGGGGTCTATTGCACATCGTGGACGTTTTTCGGCTCGGTGGGGATGGCCGCCAACCACGGGCTTGAGTTCCTGACGATTTATATCGGGCCAATCCTGATGTTCACGATTGGCTTTCCCGTCTTGCGCCGCATCGTGCGCGTTGCCCGGTCTGAACGGATAACTTCGATAGCCGACTTCATGGCCGCCCGATATGGCAAGTCGGAGGCCGTGGCGGCAGTCGTGACACTGATCGCCTTTGTGGGGATCGTGCCCTACATCGCCTTGCAGCTGAAGGCGATGTCCAATGAACTCTCGATGGTGATGACCCACTATGCGCAAAGCTCGGGAGCCATCGCGTCCGCGGATTTTGACATTGCCTTGCCGCTTGCGCTGGCTCTGGCGGTCTTTGCCTGCTTGTTCGGAACACGCCATCTCGATCCCGGCGAACATCAGGAAGGCCTGATGCTAGCCATTGCCGCTGAATCGGTCGTCAAGCTTGTCGCATTCACACTGGTCGGATTGTTTGTTGTCTATAGCGTTTTTGGCGGGCTCGGCCCGCTTTTGGACGAACTCAAATCGCACATTGCTCGCCAGGAGATGTTTACCCATGAGGCCGCCGGCGACAGTTGGCTCGTGATGATCCTGCTGTCATTCTCGGCGATCGTTCTTCTGCCACGCATGTTCCATGTGATTGTCATCGAAAATTCCAGCGATAACGAGCTGAGGCACGCTCGCTGGTCCTTTCCTCTGTATCTGGTGGCAATCAACATCTTTGTCATTCCGATCGCGCTCGGCGGATTTATGCGCTTTGGTGCGGACGGCAACGCCGACATGTTTGTCCTCCGATTGCCGCTTGAGGCAGGCCAGCCACTGATCACCCTGATATCGTTCTTCGGCGGGCTTTCCGCCGCAACGGCCATGGTCATCGTGGCGTCGCTGGCACTCGCGCTCATGGTCAGCAATGAACTTGTCGTCCCCTTGATCCTGCGCGGTCGAAGTTCAGACGAACCGGAGCCCGACAATTTTGGACGTCAGTTGCTGTGGGTCAGGCGGGCGGCAATTCTGGCAATCCTGCTGCTCGCCTATCTCTACTATCGGGCCGTCGCGGCCGGGCCAGGACTTGCCGAAATCGGGTTTGTCGCTTTTGCAGCCATGGCGCAACTGGCACCGGCCTTTTTTGGCGGCTTGATCTGGCGCGACGCGACAGCACGCGGTGCCATCGTCGGCATGTGCGTCGGCTTCGTGATCTGGGCCTACACGCTTTTGCTGCCTTCCTTTGTCGATGCCGGCCTGTTGCCGCATTCCATCATTGACAATGGTCCGTTCGGCCTCTGGCTACTGAAGCCCCGCGCGCTCTTTTCGCTGTCGTTTGACCCTCTGGTCCACGGCGTCTTCTGGAGCGTCACCTGCAACGTGGTCGCCTTTGTCTTCGTCTCCTTGCTGGCTCGGCCTGCCCCGATCGAGCGGCTTCAGGCCAATATCTTCGTGCCTTCGACCTTGGCCGCAGCGCCGCCCTTGCGGCTGCTGCGGACGTCGGTGACCGTCGGAGACTTGCGTGCGACGATAGCTCGTTATCTCGGTGACGAACGCACACTGCGAGCCTTCGACGATTTCTCCCGCAATCATCAGATTTCCCGTGATGAGGATGCTTCGGCTGACGCTCGCCTGCTCCGGTTTTCGGAGCAATTGCTTGCTTCCGCAATTGGTGCATCCTCGTCGCGACTGGTGCTATCGCTGCTCGTCAAGCGCCGCGATCCCTCCTCAAAGGCTGCAATGCGACTTCTGGACGATGCCTCGAGTGCTATCCAGTACAACCGCGATCTCCTGCAAACGGCGCTCGATCAGGTCGGTCAGGGGATCGCGGTCTTTGATCGCGAACTCCGCCTGATCTGCTGGAACCGGCAATTCCATCAGGTCATGGAACTGCCGCCGGAGATCGTGCAGGCTGGCGTCTCGCTCTATGCGATTGTCGCCGATCGGGCATCTCGCGGCGAACTGGGACCCGGCAGCCCGGAACGGATCATAAAGGATCGGATTGATCGGCTCGTGCTTGTGCCAAAACCGTTTCAGGAGCGACTTGTGTCCTCCGGACGCGTGGTTGAAGTCCGGTCCAGCCCGATGCCGGATGGCGGCATTGTTGCCACCTGGACTGACATCACCGAGCGCGTTTCTGCTGCCGATCAGTTGGCGCGCGCCAACGAAACGCTCGAACGCCGGGTCCGCGAACGAACCGAGGAGTTGACCCGGCTCAACGAAGCCCTGACGACGGCGAAGCAGGCCGCCGACGAAGCCAATCTGGGTAAGACGAAGTTTCTCGCGCACGCCGGTCATGACATTGCACAGCCCCTTAATGCAGCCCGCCTCTACGTAACGAGCCTTGTTGAAAAAGCGGCAGACAGTCCTTTAAGCGAAATTGCCAGCAATATTGACCAGTCCCTTGATGCGGTCGAAGAGATCATCGGCGCGCTGATCGATATCTCACGCCTTGATGCCGGTGCCCTGAAGCCAGAGTTTTCAGTATTCCCGCTTGATGATTTGCTGCGGTCGATCAAGATCGAATTCGAGCCGGCGGCGCGTGAGAAAAACCTTGAATTCCATGTGATCCAGTCGTCGCTCAGCGTGCGCTCGGACAAGCGGCTCCTGAGGCGCCTGATCCAGAACCTCGTCTCGAACGCGATCAAATATACGCCCGGTGGCGGGGATCGTCCGGCGAAGGTGCTACTGGGTTGCCGTCGGCGCCGAGGTCGTGTGTCAATCGAAGTGATCGATACCGGCCTCGGTATTCCAGAAAGCAGGCAGCAAACCATCTTCACGGAGTTCGAGCGACTCCCCGACGGTGCCAAGATTGCACGCGGATTGGGTCTCGGCCTGTCGATTGTTGACCGAATCAGCCGCGTGCTCGGCCTGAATGTCCACGTCGATTCCGAGCCCGGTCGTGGGTCACGGTTTCATTTTGACATGATGACCGCTGCACTGACGCAGCTACCAGAGCCTCAGGCCCGCCCGACACCAATTGCCCTTGCCCGGCTTGAAGGCATGCTGGTCGTCTGCATCGACAATGACCAGAGCATTCTGGATGGCATGGAAACGCTGATATCTGGCTGGGGGTGCGATGTAATCAAGGCCATGGATGCCCGCGAGGCGTCGCTGCTGTTGCGCGATACCGGACGAACGCCGGATATGCTGCTAGTGGATTATCATCTCGACGAAGGCACAGGGATCGATGCCGTCGTCTCTCTGCGCTGGCGGTTTGGAACTGATTTGCCCGCGATGCTGATCACAGCAGATCGTAGCCCGGAAGTGCGGGAGGAAGCGCGCGAAAAGGGCCTGTCGGTGCTCAACAAACCCTTGAAACCAGCGGCTTTGCGCTCTGCCCTGTCGCAAGCCCGCCACATGCAGACCGCCGCTGAGTGAGACCCGTCCATCAAACACGCGGAGCGGCGTGATCAGGAGGTGATCGACTGCCACTGGCCAGCCTCGATCTTGCTCGCGGCAATCACAGCCTGCGTCCGGCTGTCCACGTCCAGCTTCTGGAGAATGGCCGAAACATGTGCCTTGACCGTTGCCTCGGAGACATCGAGTTCATAGGCGATCTGCTTGTTGAGCAGCCCTTCGCTCAGCATCATCAGCACGCGGATCTGTTGCGGCGTCAACGTCGCAAGACGTTTCACCAGAGCGCTTGTATCATCCTGAGGAACGCTGTTGAGGTCGATCCCGGGGGGGGTCCATACACCGCCCTCGATGACGGTCGACAACGCTTCTCGGATGGCATTCAGCCCGAGCGACTTGGACACAAACCCTGCCGCTCCGAACTCCATGCAGCGGCGGACTGTCCCTGTGTCTTCCGTTGCTGACACAACTACGACCGGTACGCCTGGATGCTGGGCGCGCAGGAACATCAGGCCGGAAAATCCCCTGACCCCCGGCATATTGAGATCTAGCAGCACGAGATCCACGTCTTCCAGTCGCTCCAACGCCTCCGTGACTTCATCAAGCGACCCAGCCTCCGAGATAATGACACCATCAAACATGGTCTCAAGTGTCTGCCGAAGGGCGCCTCGGAAGAGCGGATGATCATCGGCAATCACAAACTGGTAGCGAGCGGGATTCGGCACCTGAGGGGCTCCTTGAACAACGAGTTTCCTGACCCTGTTTTCTGACAAGTATCGCTGCGCGATTTGTCGCAGACGGGACTTGCTGTCATGCCAGCCGAACAACGGTCAGCATGCGTTATGCCTTCAGTATCAATGGGCTCGTCGCCTTGCGCAAGAGGTAACTCAGCTGTTCAATACGGAGCGACAACATGACTCAGAAAAGCACAGGGGCGACCCGAACACCCGTCTAGCCTACTATTAAGCTGAAAATGGTTCTATTTTAACTGATTTTGAGTTGATAATTGAGAGCAAAATGCGTATTTGTAACAATCATCGTTCAGTATAGACGAAGTGATTATGTGTCGTTTGCCTGCCATCGAGGAGCTTGATCTCGTTTCGAATAATGTTTGTACAGACAAGGTTGTGTCACAATGTTGGTGTGAGTTGACCGAAGTTCGAAGCGTCGAGATCGGGTGTTTTGACCTTCGGTCCTTTGGCGGCACGCATTCTGGAATACGTCACATCCCCTTAGGGAACGTATCAAGCCAGATTGCATCTGTTTCACGCTTCAGTCATCTTCTGTGGTATTGGGACATCTGATACAATTGGATAAAGAGGTTGTCCCGCTATTACAGCAGCACCTTTGTTCGCATTGCGGCCAGGATCTGACGATGTTCGACTGGATAAGTTCGGGGGGGTTTCAAATAGGCCTCCTCGTTATCATTGTTCTCGCCGTTGCGGGTGGTATCGGCGTAACGGCGTTGCGTCATCGTTTGACGAACAAACCAGTGGCTGGTGATGCCAAGCTTGCCCCGCCGACACCTGCTCGCAATCAGCAACGAGCCTCATTGGAACTCGGGACAGAGGCTGACCCCGCCCCCTCCGCGCTCGCGTTGCTGGAATTTGACGAGGATCCGCGGGTTGTGGCGGTTGCTTTGCCCAGGGTCGTGATTGGCCGGCACTCCGATGACGACATTCGAATTCGTGACGTGACCGTGTCCCGCCATCATGCCCTGCTGGAGCTTGATGCCACGGGCAATTTTGCCATACACAATCAGACAGCCGGGCGTGAAGAACCAAACCAGTTGCTTGTGAACGGGGTTTACCGGGAGCACTCGATCCTGGCGGACGGTGATCTCGTGACGCTGGGCGGCGTCACGTTCCGGTTCCGTCGTCAAATTCGCAAAGTCGCTTGAGGAGTGAGCATGTCAGGCAAGGATGGCAGCGATGATCACACTGAAATTGTGCGCCATGTAAAGGTCGCTGAGCCCGATCGTCAGGCTGCAGACATGGATGATTTGCCAACC
This sequence comes from uncultured Hyphomicrobiales bacterium, assembly GCA_903930435.1. Lineage (GTDB taxonomy): Bacteria > Pseudomonadota > Alphaproteobacteria > Rhizobiales > Ancalomicrobiaceae > CAIYYN01. The sequence continues at coordinate 122,044 of CAIYYN010000030.1, forward strand.
TATTTCATCACGGCCGCATCGAAGGACCCGGTTGCGCGCCTGGTGATTGTCGGCGGGCCTGGTGCTGGCAATGTCAGGCCCGTGTTTGCCGGGACGAACTCGGTCGGTCGCGAGACGACCAACCGGATCGTGCTGGATTTCGGTGATGACACAATTTCGCGCAAACAACACGCCGTGATCGTTGTTGATCCAAAGACCGGCACCATGGACATTCGCGACGGTGGCAAAATCAACCCGATTGTTGTCAATGGCAAAGTCATAACGAGCCAGGCGCCCATCAAGGTCGGCGATACCATCGAGTTGGGAACAACGACGTTGCTGCTGCAGTCTGTGGCACCTTAATCGGTCGCCTTTCCAGGAGCCAGAAATCCCAACCTGGAACCAAATCCGGCGATCATCAGGTTGCAGATGGGCATTGTCAGCGCTGTCGAGACAGCCGTCATGACAACGAGTCCGGAGAAGGCGGGTAGACTGAACACACCGCGATCGGTAAATGCCGAAACAACAACAAGGCCCATCAAGCCCTTGGTTTGGATCAGGACACCGAGCATTACGCCAAAGGACCAGTTTTCACCCGTGACGCGTGCCGCTATCGCAGACGAGAGTATTCGTGCTCCGAGCGCTGCGGCGAGGGCGAGTACAAAGACGGTCCAGACCATGTGATCGGACAGGCTGAACGATGTCTTCAGGCCGACGCTCAGGAAAAAGAACGGCATGAGCACGAGCGCTGTCGGCATGTCCAGACGATCCGCCGCCAGATGCCTGACACGCTCTGGCAGGAAAACGCCAACTATGAATGCGCCGAGCATATGATGCAGGCCAAATGTCAAGGTCGCGGCTGATACCCCGAAAACCAGGATTGTCACCGCACTCATGATCACGCGCTCTGGCGCACCGCGATCAACGAGCCGTTCAAGGACGGGACCTGCGGCAAAGCGCACGAAGAGAACGGCGGTGACACCGGAGGCAATTGCCCACAGGGTTGCTTCGCTGCCGTCCCAGCGCTTGGTCGCGAACGGCAGGACAACCGCGATGCCGCCCCACAAAAGCACTTCGTTCATACCGCCAGCCGCGATCGCAACGCCGCCGATACGGGACCGTATGAGGCCCATTTCGCGCGCGATTGCCGACACGACGGGGATGGCCGACGCTGCCACGACAAGCCCGAACGCGATGACAAACAGTCCCTGCCCCGTCCCCCCAATCACTTGTGGATAGGCACTGGCGACAAGATACCCGACGCCCGAGCCCATCGCCAAAGTCGCGAAAAATCCGAAGAATCCAACAGCCACGACGGTCGGGCCGCCATCGGCTATCTGGTCGATATCAGCTTCAGTGCCCGCCTTGAAACCAAAGAGAATCACCGCAACAGCAGCAATCGCATTGACGCCGCCCAGCAGCTGATTGGAAAACAGCATCGAATAGGCATCGGGCATCATCACCCCGAAGAGCGATGGTCCCAGCAGGATGCCGGCAAAAATCTGAACAGCTGCCAATGGAAAAAACCGCCCGAGCGACGCCACGTACCAGATGACAAACGGCACGAACAGCACCACCGTCCCCTGGATCAGCAGGACGGCGGTCGGATCGAGATGCGAAGTGATGACGTTCAACATTTCCGCTGATACGGTTAGCTGCAGATGTGGTCGCAACGGTTTCACATCGCACTCGTTCCGTCAACGCAAACGGCGATCCCTGATATCCGGTCGCCGGTCCTAGCCCATTGATAAGGAAGGCCCCCATGTCGTTCTCGCTTGATCCGGATGTCTTTCGTGCTGACGCGATTGCGCCGGAAACCCTGGCACTCAACGCTGACATCATTGCCAAGCTGGATGCGGCCCCGGATCCCTGGAGCATCGAGTTGAGCGTGGTCAGGGATCGCCGGGCCCTGGGACTGGGACCCTTTGGGCCTGTGCTGCGCTGCGAGCATGCGGAAATGATTTCGATCAATGGTCCGCACGGCGAGATTCCCCTGCGGATCATCAGGCCAGCGAGCGGTCCGATCAGGGGCGTGTATTTCCACATTCACGGCGGCGGCTGGGTTCTGGGTGCCTGCGACCAGCAGGATCCACGACTGGAGCGGATCGCCAACAACTGTGGGCTGGCGGTCGTTTCGGTCGAATACCGTCTCGCCCCCGAGCATCCCTATCCGCAGGGACCGGATGATTGCGAAGCTGCTGCGCTCTGGCTGGTCAAGGCCGCGCCATCGCTGTTTGGAACATCGCTCCTGACGATCGGCGGCGAGAGCGCGGGCGCCCATCTGAGCGTGGTCACCCTTTTGCGGCTTCGCGACAAGTACCGACTGACACCCTTCATGGCTGCGAACCTGATTGCGGGCTGCTTTGACCTCGCTTTGACGCCGAGCGCGAAAGCGTTCGGACTAACGCGCCTGATCCTGTCGACACGGAACATTGAAATGTTTGTCCGGCATTTCCTGGTGCATGGCGGCTCGACCAGCGATCCGGACATATCACCCCTCAGGGCAGATTTGACTGGATTGCCACTGGCCCTGTTCTCGGTTGGGACCCGGGATGCCCTGCTCGATGATTCCCTCTTCATGGCCTCTCGCTGGACGGCGGCTGGCAACACGGCGGAGCTGGCCGTCTATCCCGGCGGCTGCCACGTCTTCCAGCAGTTTGATTTTCCGTTGGCAGAAGAGAGCTTGCAGCGGATTGACCAGTTCCTGATCGGTACGACGGGGTGCATGGCGTGAGCACTACAATGAGTTCGGAATTCAGCGGCGAGATTTCACATCGCGGCATCGTCAACACGCCTGAATGCGACGAAAACGGGCATATGAACGTCCAGTTTTATTGGGCGCGCTTCGCGAATGCGGACGCCCAGTTCCGGCTCATTCAGGGACTCGACGATGTTGCGGAAACCGATTTTAAACGCATCAGCCGTCATGTCCGCTATCACGCGGAACTGCATGGGGCACATGGTCTCCATATCCTGTCCCGCTTTGCCATTGATCACACTGATCGTCTCCATGTCCTGCACCAGATGATCGCCTCAGATCGGGCTGTCGTCTCGGCAACTGCCCTTGACAGGATCAGCCTGTCACCAACGCTTGAAGCCGCTATCCGGGCACGCGTTCCGCTTGAGATGATCCCGGCGAACGCCTTGCCCCGCAGTCTCACACGCCCGGACTCATTATTTCCCCAGTCTGAAGCCGATTGGGTCGCCAATGGTGCCTCCCTGACCTGCCGGGCCATGATCGAACCGCAACTGACGGATCGGAACGGGAACCTGTCGGATCGGGGCTTCGTCGGCCTGAGTGTCGAGGCTGCACCTGCGACCTGGTCCCTCGGCGGCTTTCAACAAGATGCTCTCGCCGAGCGCGGACTGGGACGGGTTGCGCTGGAAAAACGGCTCGTCATCCATCAGCGCCCCAAATCTGGCGACCTCGTCCACATCCGGTCGCGCATTGTGGCTGCTGAACGGGTTACCTTTTCCGCCCGCCATCATTACTACGACAGCCGGACAGGGTTGTTCTTTGCGAGCGTGGACGTAACTCTTCTGCCGATGGATCTCACGCTGCGCAAGGGCGTCGCCTTGCCCGATGATGTACGGTCCCGCATGCAGGAGCTTGCAAGAGGGTTAACAGGCTCAAATCCCGACTAACCGCAAGGCATTGCCCCCAAAGCCAGCCGTTTCTGCTGCGATCTGGCTGGAATTGCTCCACAGTCGCGGCTCGAATTGTCACCTTATCGCCGTAAATTCGCGGCAGATGAAGAGTGAATGTGTTGCACCCCATTGAATGACGCCTGTCAGCCAGCTATGACGTCGCGCATATTGGTGACGGTGTCAGCCTGATATGCCGCGACGAATTGACGGGTACCTCGTCATCGCGAACGCTGAAATGTCGATCGATCGGTCGGGAAGGACGAACATGGAACGCATCAAGGGTCTTGCCAAGCGCGTGATTGTAATGATCGCAACGGCGATGATGACTGTGCCTGGTATGGCCGTCGGGTCTGCTCTCGCATCGGATTCCCCGACCGAGAAATGGATCAAGCTGTGCCGTAAGGACGAACAGCTCAAGAAGGAAGTTTGCCAGACCTTGATGGAGCTGCGCACACCCGATGGTCAATTCCTGGCACGTTTTATGGTTTTTGAATTGGCCGGTGAGGCCCGACGCAAAGCACGTATCATCCTGCCGACCGGTATGCTGCTGTCGCCCGGCTTGAAAATTCAGGTGGACCAGAACAAGGCGGAAGACGCAAAATACTTCTATTGCGCTCCAGATGGGTGTATTTCTGAATTGCTGATCACAGATGCCATGTTTGCCGATATGAAGAAGGGCAAGGTGCTCTCTGTCGGTGCTCAGGGTCAGGCGTCCAATCCGGTCAGTTTCAATTTCTCGCTTGATACCTTCAAGTCCTCCAATGAAGGCAAGCCGCTCGATGAAGCTGAAATCCAGAAGCTCAACAAGCAGATTGAGGAAGAGATTATTTCCAAGCGGAAATCGCTTGAGGAACAGCTGAAAGACGCTCAGCACAAGGCACAACAGAGCGAATAAGTCGGTTCCGGCCTGATGTTTGGTTGAAAAAAGCGCGAGATCCGGTTTGGAACTCGCGCTTTTTTGATGCATCGACGTATTCGAGCTATGACACTGTGGCCTCGCGGCGATTACATCGTTGCACCGATCTGCCAGGGAACGAATTCATTGTCGCCATAGCCGAGCAGTTCCGACTTGGACCGTTCACCCGAAGCAATCCGTAACAGAAGATCAAAGATTTCCTTGCCCTTCTCTTCGATTGAGATCCCGTCGAGCACGTCGCCACAATTGACGTCCATGTCTTCGACCATCCGCTTGTACATTTCGGTATTGGTCGCCAGCTTGATCGACGGCGTCGGCTTGCACCCATAGGCTGACCCGCGCCCGGTCGTAAATGCGAGCAGATTGGCCCCGCCGGCGACTTGGCCGGTTGCCGAAACAGGATCGTAGCCGGGCGTATCCATGAACACGAACCCTTTGGCGGTCACCTTCTCGGCGTACTCATAAACAGCGCGCAAGGTGGTCGTCCCACCCTTGGCCGCCGCGCCAAGCGACTTCTCGAGAATGGTCGTCAGCCCGCCCGCCTTGTTGCCGGGTGACGGGTTGTTGTCCATCGAACCGCCGTGCTTGTCGCAATAGGCTTCCCACCAGCGTATCCGCTCGATGAGTTTTTCACCAACGGCCGGTGATGCCGCGCGCCGTGTCAAAAGATGCTCGGCACCGTAGATTTCAGAGGTCTCCGACAGGATTGCGGTGCCGCCATGCCGAACAAGTTCATCGACTGCCGCGCCAAGCGCCGGATTGGCCGTGATACCTGAATAGCCGTCCGATCCGCCGCATTGCAGGGCGAGCATCAATTCCGAAGCAGGCATCGTTTCGCGCTTCGCCCGTGCCGCAATCGGTAGCATTGATTTCAGCCGCTCGACGCCTTCCTCGATTGTCTTGCGGGTGCCGCCTGAGTCCTGGATGGTCATCGTTTGAAAATGATCACCTTCCACGATGTTATATTCCGATTTCATGCGTCCGATCTGGAACACTTCGCAGCCCAACCCGACCAACAGAACCGCTGCGACATTCGGATTGGTCGCATAGCCCCATTGGGTCCGCTTCAGGACTTCGAATCCCTCGCCCGAACCGGCCATCCCGCAGCCCGTGCCATGCACGAATGGCACCACCCCATCGATCGTGGGATGATCCGCAAGCACGCCTGACCGATTGATCGCTTCGGCCATGAATCGGGCGACGGACGCCGAACAATTCACGCTTGAGAGAATCGCAATGTAATTCCGGGTCCCGACAGATCCGTTCGGGCGACGGAAGCCCTCGAAAGTTGCCTGACGCTCAACCGGCAGGATGAATTCGTCGCGCGCCTCGGTCGCATAGGCGTAATCGCGCTCGAAGGCGTGAAACTGGCAATTATGCGTGTGAATGTGATCGCCTGGCTGAATGTCTTCGGCTGCAAATCCGATGATCTGGCCGAACTTGCGAATCGGAGCGCCAGCGGCAATCGCTTCCGTCGACATCTTGTGCCCGCGCGGGATCCGCTTGATCGCCATCACGCCGCCGGGTGCCGGACGGCCTGCGTCAAGACCGTCCACGGCAACGACAACATTATCCACTGCATTCAGGCGCAAAATACGAGGTTGGTTCGGGGTAACAGTCATCTGAGTTTCCTTACATTCCATCGATCGACAAGCGCCAAGGTTGAATATCTCGATCAAAATCATGCGCTTATTACTTGAGCCGGGCCACCCGAAGCGTCACCTCGCATGCTCTTTCCGACGCAACGGTGGTTGACGTTCTAACACGGTGGACTAACATGCTACAATGCACAGCTTGATCGCAACACAAAACGAAACCGATTACGGCTTCCTGAACCGGATGAATCTCCCGGCGCGAGGTGGTACGACGGATCATGTCGCAAATGTTTTGCGCGAGGCGATTGTTGCCTCCGAGTTGTCTCCCGGGACCCAGATCAACAAGCACACGATCTGCGAACGCCTGGGCGTATCGCGTTTTCCGGTGTCCGAAGCGCTCGCCCGTTTGCAGACCGAAGGGCTCGTTGAAATCTTGCCGCAGCGGGGCACGCGCGTCACCCGGATTCGAATAGATGATGTCCGCGAGAGCATGTTTATTCGTCGTGCCCTGGAAGCTGAGGCTGTGCGTGTCCTCGCACAATCCATCAGCGACAACACGATCACGGCTCTCACCCGAAATATGCGCTATCAGCAGGCCGCGCTTGAGGCCGAGGATCGGCGCGGGTTCCATGAACTGGATCTCGAATTTCATCAGGTGTTGTTGGATGCACTGGCCTATTCAAGAGTTCGGGCCGTGATTGATGCTGCCCGTTCAAATCTGGAACGCGCACGCCGGATCTTGCTGGGCAGTCACCGGTTTCAACAAACCTACATCGAACATATCGCCATTTTTGACGCTCTCGTCGCTCGCGATGGGATCGAGGCCAGCAGCGCGATGAGCCACCATCTCAATCGCGTGATTGATGAACTCGTTGCCTATTCACGTAATCGGCCAGAGGTCTTTGAGACCAGCAGCTGAACGGGTCCCGGCGTTGGATCAGCCTTTTCTCCGAACTGACGCGAACGCGTCGATAAAATCCAGTCTGGGAGGTTTCCATGTCCGCGCAACTCAAGTCCTTGGAGACGATTGCCTCCCGAGCGCGCCGGTCGTTTCGATCGCGTTCCGGCGAAACGATCCTGTTCGATGAACTCGGATGCGGCACGGCTCCGCTTGGTAATCTCTATCGCGCACTCGACGAAGACACCGCCCAAGACGCCCTGCAAGCCGCCTGGGACAGCGGTATCCGCTACTACGATACGGCGCCTCTCTACGGATTGGGGCTGTCCGAAACCCGGCTAAATCATTTCCTGCGTGGCAAGCGTCGCGATGACTATGTGCTGTCGACCAAGATCGGGCGCTTGCTTCAGGTGTGTCCGCCGGAAAGCCGAACGGGCATCGGCAAGTTCTTCGAAACGCCCAGCCGTCGCGAAGTCTACGACTACTCCCACGATGGCGTCATGCGCTCGGTCGAAGCATCACTCGAGCGGCTTGGTATCGACAGGATTGATGTTCTTCTGGCACATGACGTCGACATCTTCACGCATGGTTCAAAAGCGGCGTCGGATGCGCGCATCGCTGAATTGATGGCCGGCGGCTATCGCGCCATGCTGTCGCTGCGCGAACAAGGGATCGTCAAGGCGATCGGTGCGGGCGTGAACGAATGGCAGGTCTGCCAGACCCTTGCTGAACAGGGGGATTTCGATCTGTTCCTGCTCGCTGGCCGCTATACGCTGCTGGAACAGGAAGCGCTTGAGACGTTTCTGCCATTGTGTGAAACCCGCGGCATCGGCATCATTCTCGGTGGCCCCTACAATTCAGGCATCCTTGCAACGGGCGCAAGGCCGGGAGCCTATTACAACTATGATATCGCACCTCAATCCGTCCTCGAACGGGTCGCCCGGATCGACGCGGTTTGCGCGGCTTATGGTGTGCGCCTGATAGAAGCGGCACTTCGGTTTCCGCTCAATCATCCGTCCGTCGTGTCGGTCATCCCCGGTGCCCAATCGGCAGACGAAGTTCGCCGCAACGTCGAGATCATGTCAGCCGCCATTCCAACTGCACTCTGGGCCGCTTTGAAAGCTCAGGGCCTGATGCATCCGGACGCACCCGTTCCAGCCTGAATTGCCCCCCTCGGGCAATCGTGAATATCGTACATCGACCTATCGGAGCACCATTTCCATGCTGAAGAACATCGATCCCGTTCTGTCACCAGACCTTTTGCAGATCTTGCGCTCCATGGGTCACGGTGACCGGATTGCTATTTTGGATGGCAATTATCCCGCCGACAATCATGCCCAGCGTCTCGTCCGCCTTGATGGTCTCTCGGCAACAACGGTGCTCGATGCCATCCTGTCCGTCATGCCGCTCGATCCGCCAGAATTTGTGCCCGCCTCCGCCTGGCGCATGGAGGTTGTCGGAGCACCGACAGCTCGTCAGCCAATCTTTGACGAGTTCGAGGCCCTGATCGCCAAGCATGAAGGCGACCGGTTCAAGCTTTCGTCCCTTGAGCGTTTCAAGTTCTATGACCACGTCAAGGACTGCTACGCGCTGGTCGCAACGGGCGAGCCACGCCTGTATGGCAATATCATCCTGCAGAAGGGAGTTATCCGGCCGTCATGACGGATCAAAGCCGCAAACAGGCACTGCGAGTTGACGCCCATCAGCATTTCTGGGCGCTGGCGCGCGGCGACTATAGCTGGATGTCACCTGACCTCGGACCCATCTACCGTGATTTTGCGCCTGGAGACCTGGCTCCGCATCTGGCAGCAGCCGGTATCGAGGCCACGGTTCTGGTGCAAGCAGCAGCGACGTCTGCCGAAACCCGGTTCATGCTCGATATCGCTGACCGAACGCCGTTCGTGCACGGTGTTGTCGGATGGATCGATTTCGAGGACCCCACCGAGATCAACACGCTCCGCGAATTTGCTGCCCATCCGCGGTTCAAGGGCGTGCGCCCGATGATCCAGGACATCCCTGATGTCGACTGGATGCTGCAATCAAGGCTGGACTGGGCCTATCGGGCGGTAATTGATCTCGATCTGACGTTCGACCTGCTCGGTCACCAGAAGCATCTCGCCAATGCAGCCGTGCTGTTGAAACGCTATCCGCAGATGCGTATTGTCATCGATCACGCCATGAAACCCAATATTGCGGAAGGCGCATTCGCGGATTGGGCCGACGGTATGACCCGGCTGGCGGAAGAGACGAATGCTTTCTGCAAGTTATCCGGACTGGTAACCGAGGCGGGGGCAGATTGGACGAATGAGCGGTTAGCGCCGTATGTCGAGCACATCATCAAGGCATTTGGTCCATCGCGTTTGATGTGGGGGTCGGATTGGCCTGTCCTCAATCTGGCGGCTGACTATCCCCGCTGGCTGACGGCTGCCGAAACTTTGGTGCGCGACTGCACCGAGGATGCCCAAGCCTTCAACGCCATTTTTGGCGGGACCGCCTCGCACTTTTATCGTCTCAACTGACCGGGGATCGTTCGACTGTGAGAACCTGATGACGGAATTTTTCGGACTGTTACTCCGGTTTGCGTGAGAGGATGTTTGTTTCACCACACACTTCAATTAGCGGACGACGTTAAACGGTTACCTCTAGTTTGAATAATGGAGAATGATCACGTTTTTCATTTTAAGGACGACGAAGGTGCCATTTTACGGTCATGAGGGAATTGACAGCAGCAGTTTAATGCTAGCATGTTTGTCGCGCAGTTTGGTTCGATGCCGCCTCGGCTTGAGCGCCGGGTGATCGGAGACAGATGCGGAGAAATCTCGCCCAAGGATCCGGAACACCGGGACTTGGAACGGGGTCGAAAGTTGGCGCACCCCGATCGGGGCACCAGACCAAAGTTCGCCTTGGAATTCAAAAAGGCCGGATCAACCGGTTCGGTCATGAAAAAAGGGAGAGATGGTATGAAGAAACTCGTTGTTGCCGCCGGTGTTGTTGCCGGTCTTGCATTCGCCCCCATTCAGACAGCGTCGGCTGAAACGGTGATCCCGGTCATCGTCAAGGATACGACTTCGTTCTATTGGCAGATCGTTCTGGCTGGCGCCCGCAAGGCTGGCAAGGACCTCGGCGTAACGGTGCCGGAACTCGGTGCCCAGTCTGAAGCCGATATCAACGGCCAGATCTCGATCCTCGAAAACGCCGTTGCTGGCAAGCCCGCTGCAATCGTGATCTCGCCGACCCAGGCGTCTGCGCTCGGCAAGCCGATCGACGAAGCTGCCAAATCGGTCAAGATCATCGGCATCGACTCCTCGGCTGATTCCAAGGCCTTCACCTCGTTCCTCACCACCGACAACGTGGCTGGCGGACGGATCGCGGCTGACGGTCTGGCAGAAGCGATCAAGGCAAAGTACGGCAAGGTTGAAGGCGAAGTCGCCATCATCAACAACCTGCCGGGCGTTGGTTCGCTCGATGCCCGCGACAAGGGCTTCAAGGAAGAGATTGCTGCCAAGTATCCTGGCCTCAAGCTCGTTGCCGTCAAGGTTTCGGATGGCACCGCGAACGGTGGCCTGAACATCACCACCGACCTCATGACCGCCTTCCCGAACCTGCACGGCATCTTCGCTGACAACCTGATCCAGTGCCAGGGCGCTATCCAGGCTGTTGCAGAGTCCAAGGCTCAGGACAAGGTCAAGCTGGTCGGCTTCGACAGCGACGACAAGCTCGTGAAGGCGCTCAAGGACGGCGTGTTGGCTGCAACCGTCGTTCAGGACCCCTTCCGCATGGGTTATGATGGCGTCAAGACCGCTCTCGCTGCCTCCAAGGGCGAAAAGGTCGAGGCTTTCGTCGATACCGGCGCGAACCTGATCACCAAAGCCAACATGGACGGCGCACGCGCAAAGGAACTCCTTGAGCCGAAGGTCAAGTGATTTGAACTTGACGGGCCGGGTTGCTTGAACGCCACCCGGCCTGTCTTCCCACGATCGCCATGTAAAATCTGTCTTTTCTTGTCTGAAATCCGTTACACCATGTGGCCAGGCGCTTGAATCAGGCGCAAGCGTCATTGCGGGAGATCCAGTCGTGATGGCAACCGCCCTCAAACTTTCTGCGACTGCTAGAGCCTTCGATGGGCCAATCCTGGAACTGCGCGGTCTGGAAAAGCGTTACACTGGCACGCACGCCCTCAAGCCAGCAGATCTTGCGTTCGAGGCAGGTGAAATCCACGCCATCATCGGCGAAAACGGGGCAGGAAAATCCACACTGATCAAGCTCCTGACCGGTGTCACACCACGCTCCGGCGGCGAAATCATCTGGAAGGGCAAGCCTACCGATCTGTCGACGCCGCATGAAGCCATTGGCCTCGGTATCAACGCCGTGCATCAGGAAGTCGTGCTGTGCCCCCATCTGAGCGTGGCAGCCAATATTTTCCTGGGCGACGAGAACACCTCCCATGGTATCCTGCGCGCCCGAACGATGGTGCGCGACGCCCAAAAGATCCTTGATGATCTCGGATTTGCGCTCCCGGCTGGCGCCATGCTGTCGAGTCTGACCATCGGGCAGCAACAATTGATCGCGACGGCGCGTGCAGCGACACGCGGCACGCAATTCCTCATCTTTGACGAGCCGACCGCCTATCTGACCCGGCAGGAAGCTGCGCAACTGTTTGCGCTCATCCGCCGCCTGAAGTCGGAAGGTGTGACCTGCGTCTATATCAGTCACCGCATGGAAGAAATCTTCGAGCTTGCAGATCGGGTCTCGGTTCTTCGCGACGGGACCCTCGTCGGCACACGTCTTGTCGGCGAAACCAACGAGCAAGAACTGATCTCGTTGATGATCAATCGGTCTATCGACCAGATTTATCACAAGGATAGCTTCCAGATTGGTGCGCCAATCCTCGAAACGCGCAAGCTCAGCGGCAAAGGCTTTGCCGATGTCTCGCTCACCGTCCATGCAGGCGAGATCGTCGGGCTTTATGGCCTGATCGGTGCCGGACGCAGCGAATTCGTGACCGGCGTTTACGGTCGTTATCCCACGACATCTGGCGATATTCTCTGGCAGGACAAGCCTGTGCGGATCAATTCGGAACGCGATGCGATCAGGCTCGGGATGGCCCTCGCGCCGGAAAGTCGCAGGGATCAAGGGCTCTGTCTGAATCTGAGCGTCGGCCTGAACTTGAACCTGCCGATCTTCGATCGTCTGACACGTGGCCTGACCATCAATGGCAAGCTTGAACACGATGCGGCCGACCAACAGATCTCCGATCTGCGCATCAAGACCAACGGGCGCAATGCCCTGGCACTCAGTCTGTCCGGCGGCAATCAACAGAAGATCGTGATCGGCAAATGGCTCAATCACGGTGCCAAGCTGTTCATCTTCGACGAACCGACCGTTGGCGTCGACGTGGGGACGAAAGCCGAGATCTACCGTCTGTTCAGCCGATTGCTGGCAGGCGGTGCAGGTATCATCCTGATCTCGTCCTATTTGCCCGAGGTTTATGAGTTGTCGGATCAGTTGCATGTGTTTCGCGCCGGACGGCAGGTCTCCAGCCACGGGCACAAGGCCGCTTCGCACGAACAGATCCTCACAGAAGCAATTGGCGTCTGAGAACACTGAAAACGATCCTCGGGCTCGCTCCGAGAGGAGCGTCGGCCAGAGTGCGGAAACCAAACAGAAGAGTGGGCAGCGCCAACGTTGCCAGTCGACCAAGTCGAGGACCGGACATGAGTACACCAGCCCCTACAGCCGAACCACAGCGCGGACGTATCGAATTTTCGCGGTTGCTCGGGCTCACCCTGGTGGGTGTTCTGGCGGCAATGTTTGTCTTTCTGGCCTTCAAGACAAACACATTCTGGACCGTGAACAATCTTTCCAACCTTGCCCGGCAGGGTGCCATCTTTGCCGTACTGGCGCTGGGAGAGACCTTTGTGATCATCACCGCCGGGATCGATTTGTCGGTTGGTGCCGTGGCAAGTTTTGTGACGGTCGTGGTTGGCTTTCTGATTCAGGGCATGGTTCCCGGTATTCAGGAAACACTCGCCGGATTTGGGATTCCGGAAGGGCTCGCAGGGGGCCTTGGCATTGGGCTGGCAATTGTCCTGTCGCTGCTGCTCGCCATGGCAATTGGTGCCTTCCACGCCTTTGGCGTGGTGCGCATGGGCTTGCCGCCTTTCATCATCACGCTCGCAACCTATACCGCCTTGAAGGGTATAGGCCTCCTGATGACCAACGGCTCAACCATCAATATCACGAATGACGACTTTACTGGCTTCTCGCGCGGTCAGCTTCTGTTCATCCCGAACCTGTTCATCATCGTGATCATTGTCGCTATCCCGGCCCTGATTTACCTGCATTTCAGCCGCTTTGGCCGCTATCTCTTTGCTGTTGGCTCCAATGCGGAGGCCGCTCGCCTGTCAGGTGTCAATATTCACGCAGTGATCTATACCGCCTACATCCTGTCGGCCTTGTGTGCCGGCATCGTCGGCGTTCTGCTCGCCTCGCGTACCGGGACTGGCAACGCCACGCAGGCCATCGGGTCTGAACTGGAAGCAATTGCCTCGTCCGTGATCGGCGGGACGAGCCTTTTCGGTGCCGTCGGCACCGTCTGGGGGCCGCTGCTTGGCGCCTTCATCCTGGCGACCATCCGCAACGGCGCCAACCTGATGAACGTGAACTCCTTCTGGCAATACATCATCACAGGTGTCCTGATCATCCTGATCGTCTATTTTGATGGCCTGCGACGCAAGAAGCGTTAAGATGGGGTGCTTGAGATCAGCTTTGGCAACGCCATATGCGATCTCGGGAAAGGCCCGATCCATCGCGCATGAGGTTGCCTGTTGCTGTCGCTGTTTCGTCGACTGAGGTCGCCGCCACCTTCGGAGACATCGGTGGTCATTGATGGCCGCGAGATCCGTATTGCGGTCAAGCAGGCGGCGCGGGCCAATCGCTACTCCTTGCGCCTGCCGCCTGGCGGCGGCGACCCGGTGTTGACACTCCCCGTGAATGGTCGATTTTCAGAAGCACTGGACTTCGTTCAGCGCCACCGCCCCTGGCTTGCCGAACGGCTTGCCCGTCGACCGGAAATCATCGCGTTTTCAGATGGCGCAGTCCTGCCAATTCGCGGCGTCGACACGAAAATCATGCATCATCCAATCCCGCTGCGCGGTGCAACGCGCCTGATTGAAGCACCAGGCGGGCCGATTCTGACGGTCCATGGGGCATCAGAGCACGTTGCGCGGCGGGTACTCGATTTCCTGCGCAAGGAGGCCCGGACGGACCTTGAAGCTGCCGTGGCACTCCATGCGGCCCGCCTCGGCGTCACGCCATCCAGCATCCGGCTCAAGGACACTAGAAGTCGCTGGGGGTCCTGCACGGCGACGGGCGAATTGGCTTTCTCGTGGCGCGTCATTCTCGCCCCGTCCTTCGTTCTGGATTACCTCGCCGCCCATGAAGTCGCGCATATTCGTGAACTAAACCATTCCGCCCGTTTCTGGCGTCTTGTCAAAGAGACTTGCCCGGACATGGAACGGGGGCAAAGCTGGCTGAAAAAAAATGGTGCAAAGCTGCATATGTTTGGCAACTAAGGCCGTTTCGCGATAAGCCCAAGCCCGCGCTCCTTTCCCGTTCCCGATGACAAGTTTCCCGACCACTTGGACCGAAAGAGATCCCATGCCCTTGACGCTTACGCCCCACGAAGCCCTTGTTTATATCATGATTACGACGTCAGCAGCCGATGGCCGGATAACCGAGCTGGAACTTCAGGAGATCAGTGACCTCGTCGAGCGGATGCCAGTCTTTTCCGGCTTCACGACGGATTCAATTCCTCACCTGGCTGAAGACTGCGTCAAACTCCTGAGTGATGACGAAGGCACCGGGTTGGAGAAGATGCTCGAACTCGTCAAGGAGAGCCTCACACCAAGACTTCACGAAACCGCCTATGCGCTCGCCGTCGAAGTGGCGGCGGTTGATCTGGTCGCCGAACAGGAGGAATTGCGGTTCCTCGAACTGATGCGTGACACGCTTGACATCGACATGCTGGTGGCTGCTGCCATTGAGCGCAGCGCTCGTATCCGCTACCGGACACTTGTTTGAGCGACCCTTGAATTGGCTCATAACCTGGCAAATCGTCATCAGCATGCTATGAATATGTGTTAACCAATTCCCGAAAATGGGAGGACGTCGATGCAGTTTCATGGAACCGTCTTGTGGACTGAACTCAACACGAAACATGTTGAGAAGGCAAAAGCGTTTTATGCGGCTGCGTTTGGCTATTCCTGGCAAGCCATGCCGATGCCAGGAGACAGCGTCTACTGGATCGGCAGCACCCCTGAGGCTACGATGGGCACCGTCGGCTTGTTCGAGATGAAGGGTCCCGCTTTCGAGGGTATTCCGGATCACTGGCTGACTTATTTCGGCATCGACGATATCGACGCGCGTCTTGCCGCATTGCCAGCCCTTGGCGGGCAGGTCATCCGACCGGCCTGGGATGTCCCGAATGTTGGCCGCATTGCCATTGTTCGTGGTGCGAGCGGAGCTGTCGAAGGTTGGATGACGCCGATCAGCCGAGGCCCAGCCGCTTAATTCATGACCCGGTCATAGGCCAACTTTGCGGCAGCAAGATCTTCCAGCGCCGTACCGACCGACTTGAACAACGTGATCTCGGTCGCGCTTGTTCGGGCTTGAGCGCGTCCATTGGCAAGTGCGAAGAGATCGCCGACGATTGCGTCCGTCGTCAGGACACCTGATTTGAGCGGCTGGACTATGTCACCAGCCTCATGCGTCGCGCCTTCCATCGTATCGACATAAACGCGGGCACGCCGGATCGCCTCGTCGTCTGCTTCGCGCATGGCGGGCGTGTAGGCTCCGACAAGATCGACATGCGTCCCTGGCTTCAGCCACTCACCATGAACCAGCGGCGTCATCGACATTGTTGCGCATGTCACGATGTCGGCCTCGCCCACCGCACGATCGAGGTCAGACACCACGCGAATATCGAGGTTCAGCGCCGCAAGACTGCGCGCCATGGCATCGGCCTTGGCGCTATCACGCGCCCAGATGGTCAAATAGGTGATTGGGCGAACGCTCGTATGTGCCTTGATGAGATGCGGCATCAGGGCACCAGACCCAACGGCGAGCAAGCGAGAGGACTCTGTGCGTGCCAGATAACGGGCAGCCAGTGCAGATGCCGCAGCTGTTCGCAGGTGTGTCAGCGTCGTGCCGTCAAGGATCGCGAGCGGCGCACCAGTCACGCCTGACATCAGGACGTAGGAGCCCATGACGCCAGTCAGGCCGCGCGCACCATTGCCGGGCACCACGGTCACCAGCTTGACGCCAATCACGGCTTCCTCTGTGCCGCCGTGGCTCTGGTCCGTCCACGCTGGCATGGCCAGCAGGATTGCGTCGGGTTCACCCACCCGGGCCATTGTGTGGTGATGTCTGAGCGGCGCAACGATACTGGAGCGAAAAGCATCGTCCAAGGCATTGACGATGGCGAGCGGATCAAGAACCCGTATCAGATCTGACGCCGAAATGGTCTTCATGGCATCAGCCCTTCGGATTTGACGATATTAATCATTGGCCGCAACCGCGCCGTTACCTTGTGCATTCCTGTGGCAGGTCGCATCCACCGCCTCAGGCAACGCGGCGCGGTCCACTCAAGGCGGTCAATCCGGTCCCCGCGCTGGCCCGATCAGCAACCGCAAGATCGAGTTCCCGCTGAAGCCGACTTACGTCCTGCTTGGCAAGATGGAGCGCGCGGCGGGTCTTGTGTTGCGAAATCCAGGCAGCAACGCCACCGATCAGGACACCAGCGGCCAAAACCCCGAAAAATGCGAGGAACAGGGGCGGATGGATCGACAGGTCCGGGTTGCCCGGCCTGAATGGATCAAGCGACACGGTCAGCGGTTCACGATTGGCAACGCCCAGCGCGACCAGAACAATCCCGAGCGGAATGCCCAGCACCACCCAAAGCACCTTGCTCATGATCTCGTCCCAGTGTGTTAGAGGCTGCATCATGCTGATGCAGCGATAAAATCGTCATGAATTTGAGACCCGATAGCAGGTCTCAGTCGCCGAGATCGACGCCACCATTCAGGCGCTCACGCATTTCCTTGCCGGTCTTGAAGAACGGCACATATTTCTCGGTCACGGCGACCTTCTGGCCGGTGCGCGGGTTACGACCGGTGCGCGGCGGGCGGTTCTTGACGGAAAACGCTCCGAAACCGCGCAGCTCGACGCGATCACCGCGCGTCATGGCGCCTTCGACCTCATCGAGCACTGCGTTGACGATGTGCTCGACATCGCGCTGATAAAGGTGGGGGTTACGATCGGCTAGTTTTTGAACCAATTCGGATTTGATCATTGGCTTATCCCCTCAGAAGTCTTTGTATTATAGTTACCTGCAGGGTGCCAAACCGATTGGATGCCGTCAAGCGGCAGCCACGCACGTAATTCGTGATCAAGGCCCGTTGCAGCAAGAATTCCGCGTGTGATGTCCTCGGACAGCGACGCCATCGAGAAAAAGCCATCCTGCTTTTGCGGCTTCCAATCCTTGATGGGCAAGTTGGCCGTAATGTGCCGTTCGCTTTCAAGCCAGGCGACAGCTACGGTCTCTTCGCCGACGTCATCAATCAGCTTGAGTTCCTTGGCTTGAGTGCCGGTCACGACACGACCATCCGCAAGCTGCTTGACCTCATCCATCGACAAGTGGCGACGATCAGCAACCAGATCGAGGAAGTACTGGAATGTTGCCTGGATCGCCTGATTGAGCATTGTTTTCACCTCCGGCGGTGTCGGAGTCACCGAATCCGGCAGGCCTTTCATGGGAGCCGACCGGATTGAGTCAAACTTGACACCAACCGTATCAAGCAATTTCGACACGTCCGGCCATTCCGCAAGCACACCAATGGACGCCGTAAGCGCCGTCTGCCGGGCAACGATACGATCAGCACCAAGCGCGATCATGTAGGCGGCAGACGCGCCGATCGATGAGATATAGGCGACAACCGGTTTCTTGGCTCCCAATCTGCGGGTTGCCTCGTAAATGGCCTCGCCGCCAACGCTTGCTCCGCCGCCGCTGTCGATCTGCAGGATCACCGCCTTGACGGAGTCGGTCTTACCGAGCCGATCAAGCAGATCCAGCAACTTGCGATCCGGCGAAATGAAGCCGCTGATTTCAACCCGTGCGATTTGCGGATGGGCCAATTCCGACAGACCATTGAAGGCACCACCTGCGCCGAGTCCAGCCACGGCAGCAACGACCAGCCCGAGAATGGCCGCAACACGCCACCATCCAAGTTTGCGCTTCAATGCGCGGCGATCAATGATGACATCGGGATCAAGCGTCATGGTGGTTCTCCGTTGTCATAGGGCCTAACAGGGTGCCGAGGCATACTCAAGTAGGCAATCGATTACTGACTGGCAAGGCGACCGCCCGATACCCTCGTGACATCGAACGTCACAGATCCCTCGACGCAGCCTGTGCGCGATCGTCTGAAAATGGCTATTCGGATGACTGTTTATCATTAAGCCATGACACACTAGCATATTTCCGCCATTATGACGTTAATATGATAGAGTGATTGAAGCAATCCTGACGTGCAAAAAAGGGATAAAAGATGCGTAATCTCAAGACTCTGGCTCGTCAAACCGGTCGCGCTGTCGAGCAAAAATTGCGCGTCAAAGATGAAGTTCGCTTCCTGAAAAACTGGATTGGCAGTCCATTGCTGACGGGCGCGGTCGCACCGTCGAGTCCGCAACTTGCGGCACTCATGGCGAGCCTGCTTGACGGTAACGGTTCAGGCACGGTGGTTGAACTGGGGCCCGGAACCGGGGTCGTGACGTCGGCCATTCTCGCGCGCGGAATTGCGCCTGGTCGTCTGGTTTCGATTGAATATAGCCCTGATTTCTGCAAATTGCTGCGTGGCCGCTTCCCGGGGGTGCATATCGTTCAAGGCGATGCCTACAGCCTCAAGACGACACTCGAACCGGTATGCTCCAGTCCGCTCGGCGGGATTGTCTCCAGTCTGCCGCTTTTTACGCGCCCGCCAGCCGAACGTCTCCAATTGGTCAATGATGCACTAGATCTGCTGGCACCGGGTGCTCCGTTCATCCAGTTTTCCTATGCACTCGTCCCGCCGGTCCCCGAAGACGCCGGTGATTTCATCATTGATCGGTCAAGCTGGGTGCTGAAAAACCTGCCGCCCGCGCGCGTCTGGACGTATCGTCGTCCGGTGAAAGTCTAATGCCGACCGTTTTTTATCTGACCCATCCACAAGTTCTGATCAATCCGGCAATTCCGGTTCCGCATTGGGGCCTTAGTCCCATTGGCCGGGCACGGGCTGAAGCTGCGGCATCCGCGCCCTGGACGCAAAAGGTCTGCCGGATTGTGTCATCGACTGAAGTCAAGGCCGTTGAAACGGCTGCGATCTTCGCTGATGCGCGCGGTCTTTCAGTCGAACCTTGCGCCGACATGCACGAAAACGACCGATCTGCGACCGGTTTCCTGCCACCTCCGGACTTCGAAGCGACAGCCGACGCCTTCTTCGCCCATCCGGATATCAGCATTCGAGGCTGGGAACGCGCTATTGATGCGCAGACAAGGATCGTCTCCGTCGTATTCACTGTGCTCTCGCAACCGTCCGTCGGCGATACACTGATAGTTGGTCACGGCGCGGTCGGAACCTTGTTGATGACCCATCTGCTCAAAGTGCCGATTTCGCGGACCCTTGATCAACCTGCCGGCGGCGGTCATGTCTTCGCATTCGATGCAAAGACCCATGCAGTTATTCACCAGTGGTGTGACCTGCAATCCCTGCATTGAATTAAATTGATCGCACAGATGACCGAATTGAACATGATCCAATTCAATGCATGGCCTGTTTTATGCAATATTGTGGCATTTCATCGAGACCAGGTCGCCACGATAATCTTGCCAAATCGCGCAATCGTCTTGCCATCTTCATTACGAATATTGAAGCATTTTTCCCGGACAGATCCAGTCCAACGCACGCAATAGCCTTCTGCGATGATCCGCCAGAAGCCGCTGACGGGCGCAGCTTTCTTGCCGAGCGGCACCTTGGACGCATGCCCGTCCGGCTGATAGGTAAATTTAAAGGCCACCCCGTCTGGTCCGGTGGCAATGAATGGCTGTCCGTTGAACCAGGCTGCCTTGATTGCTTCACCCGACAGCTTGTCATCAACCGGCTTGTCGAGCGGCCCGGCAATCGCGCCATGCAGGCAAACTAGGCCGAACAACAAGCTGGAACTGAATACCCGCAACTTCATTTAGCCCTCCAAAGACACGGCCCGGTCTGACTGAACGCGGTAGTAGCATTGATCGACGTCAGAGCATAGATGGAACAACCCGGTCCGGTGGACGATGGCCATCCATGAACGTCTTGATGTTGATCATCACCCGCTCGCCCATGTCGATGCGTCCTTCGATGGTCGCGGAGCCCATGTGCGGCAACAGAACCACGCGCGGGGCCTTGGCGAGCTTGGGATTGACGGCAGGCTCGTGCTCGAACACGTCGAGGCCGGCACCAGCCAGCTCGTTTGCCTCCAGCATCCGGGCCAGCGCGTTTTCATCAATGACTTCGCCACGGGCCGTGTTCACAATATAGGCGTCGCGACGCATCAGCTTCAGACGACGCGCCGACAACAGATGGTAGGTGCCGGGCGTATGTGGGCAATGCACCGAGATGACATCCATCCGGGCAAGCATCTGGTCGAGGCTCTCCCAATAGGTCGCCTCGTGCGCCTCTTCGATCGACACCGGAAGGCGACGGCGGTTGTGGTAATGGATCGACATTCCGAAGGCCTTGGCGCGTGTCGCAACAGCCTGACCGATCCGGCCCATGCCGATAATCCCGAGCCGCTTGCCTGAAATGCGGTGGCCAAGCATCCAGGTTGGCGACCAGCCGTGCCATTCGCCCTCCGCGATGACGCGCATGCCTTCCGCCATGCGACGCGGCACGGCGAGGATCAGTCCCATGGTCATGTCGGCGGTGTCTTCGGTAAGAACGCCAGGCGTATTGGTGACCGTGATCCCACGATTGAGAGCCGATTGAACGTCAATGTTATCGACACCGTTGCCGTAGTTGGCAATCAGGCGCAGTTGCGGGCCGGCCTGTGCTATGACGCCTGCATCGATCGCATCGGTGACGGTTGGCACAATGACATCGGCTGTCTTCACGGCCTCGACAAGCTGCGCCTGGCTCATGGGCCGATCGTCAACATTCAGACGCGCATCAAACAGCTCGCGCATCCGCGTTTCGATCACATCCGGCAGGCGGCGAGTGACAACCACCAAAGGCTTGGTTTTAGGCATCCCTTCAACTCCCACACAACTGGCCTCGCTCGGATCGCGTTCGACGCATTCCCTGGCACAAAGGACCCGACTGTGGCTCTTGTCTAGCAGAAGTCCAACAAATGACAATTGAGCCAAACCGGTGATGCCAACACCTTTCGTCGCAGAACAACCCGACGGTGGCGGAAAATTTATTCGTTGCATGTGAAAGAAACGATTAAGCACGCTCGTCGTAGTGTAGGCGAATTGGCTGGATTGGACTGGCGGCAATCTCTGAGAACACGCCTCCTGAGGGTTGGATCGCAGCCGAACTGACTGGCTTTCAGGAATGGTCGCAAATGTGCCATCCAGATGTGAGTTCAGTCATTTGAAGTACAATGCATTGGGGTTGAACACGGTGATATCCAGGTTGGCGGCTGTTAGACGGATTTATGCGGGACTACTTGCAACGATACTGGCAGTCGCGTTCGTTTTCTGTGTTCGTGCAGACGACTTGCCGAAAGGTCAGACCAGCGGTCTTCCCCTCCCCCGTTTCGTGAGCCTGAAATCGACGCCGGTCAATGTCAGACGTGGACCGAGTGCGGACTATGATATTGCCTGGAAATTTTTGAAGGCGGGTGTTCCTGTCGAAGTGACGCAGGAGTTTGATGTCTGGTTCAAGATCCGCGACAGCGAGGGCCAGGAAGGTTGGATCCAGAAAACCCTTTTATCCGGCAGACGGACCGCTCTGGTCTCGCCGTGGGATAAGGGTGATCCAGTCGCACTTACGGACAAGGCTGATAGCACAACAGTCGTTGCGCGCCTTGAGCACAATGTGATCGTCGATGTCGGCTCCTGTGACGGCCACCGGTGCCGCGTTTCAGTCGAGGGCCAGCGGGGCTGGATCGATCAGCAGCGTCTGTGGGGCGTATACCCTGACGAAAAAATCGACTAGCGTGCGGCCTTTATTGAGGTCCACGCCATGATTATCCGGGAACTGGAAGACGCCGATCTTCCCGCTTTGACAGCCATTTATAATGATGCGGTCATCAACACGACGGCGATCTGGAACGATGAGACGGTCGACGTCGAAAATCGTCGGGCCTGGATCAATGTCAGACGAGGCCTAGGTTATCCCGTGCTGGTCGCCGATATCGATGGTGTCACGGCTGGCTATGCGACTTTTGGCGATTTTCGCGCCTTCGCGGGCTTTCGGTTCACAGTCGAACATTCGATTTATGTTGATCAGTCGTTCAGGCGGTGCGGCATTGCCCGACGCCTGTTGCCTGTTCTCAGCGAACGGGCACGCGCTCTTGGCAAGCATGCGATGATCGGAGCAATCGCAGCCGACAATGCAGCTTCGATCAAGTTGCACGTGGAGGCCGGGTTCCTGGAAGTTGGTCGCATGCCTGAGGTTGGCCGCAAGTTCGACCGGTGGCTGGACCTGGTATTGATGCAAAAACTGCTTTGAAACAGGTTGAAAGCGGCGAAGCATGGGCTTCGCCGCTTTTATCATTAGCTCGGTTTAGCGCGGGCGGCGTTGCGCAGGGCGCTGTGCATGCGGTTGATCAAGACCGGCAGCCTTTGCATCTGTCCCGATCATCTCGACAAGCCGACCGAAGCTGACCGGGCTATCAACCTGACGTCGGCTGGCCTGCGGATCAGTCTGGGTATGCCGCTGGGTGCCGCGATCCGAATAGGGGCGGCTGCCCTGCGGACGATCCTGCTGGCTCCGCTCTTGCCTTGGCCGTTCGGCCCAAGGCGCATCGGAGCGTACAACGTCGGCACGCGGACGTTCCGTCCGCGCCGGACGCTCTTCGCGCGGACCGTCAGTCCGCGGACGCTCATCCCGGTCCGGACGCCGACCAGACCCTTGCGGACCTGGAGCAGGACGACCACCGCGACCACCTTCCCGATTTCCGCCACCGGTATTGCCGCGACCACCGCGATTATCCGGACGACGTGGATCCTGAAACTCAGGCGCTGCCCGACCTGCGGCCAGAACCGTCAAACCAACCGGCTCCTGCTCCTGAAAGATCTTCTTGCGCATCAGGCGTTCGATATCGCGCAAGTAAGGCGCTTCATCCGAGGCACAAAAGGCAACAGCGCGACCAGCCGCACCTGCCCGGCCCGTCCGGCCAATCCGATGCACATAGGTTTCGGGGACATTTGGTAATTCGTAATTGACTACGAGATTGACGCCGTCGACGTCGATACCGCGTGCTGCAATGTCGGTGGCGATCAGGACCGGCGTGGTTCCGTCGCGAAATTCTTCCAGTGCTTTCTCGCGCTGGTTCTGCGACTTGTTGCCGTGGATGGCCGCCGAAGCGATACCGACACCGGCCATTTGGCGCACGACGCGATCCGCACCGTGCTTGGTTCGGGTAAACACGATCACGCGGTCGAGACCTGGCTCAGCCAAAACCTGTGCCAGAAGCGCAGGCTTGCGGTCAGCCCTGACCATGATGACCTTCTGATCGACCGTCTCGGCGGCGGTCGCGACTGGCGCAACAGCAACTTCGGCCGGATCCTTTTTCAGGAAGCGTCCAGCCAATTCGCGGATCGGTGGTGGCATGGTCGCGGAGAAGAACAGACTTTGACGCTCCTTCGGCAGCAGGCCGGAGATCCGCTTCAGCGCATGAATAAAGCCGAGATCGAGCATGCGATCAGCTTCATCCAGAACGAGGAATTCAACCTTCGACATGTCGATATCGCGGCTATCGACGAGGTCGAGCAACCGACCGGGCGTCGCGACAAGCACATCGAGGCCGTTCAGCAGGGCACGACGCTGGCGACCAATCGGTACACCACCGAAGGCTGTTGTGGACGTAATCTTGAGATGGCGACCGTAAACACGGATCGCTTCCTCGATCTGCGACGCCAGTTCGCGGGTCGGGGCCAGGATCAGCGCGCGGATCGCCCGAGGTCCGGTCTTGATCGGGTTTTCCGTCAATTTTTGCAGGAGCGGCAGCGAGAACGCTGCAGTCTTGCCGGTTCCCGTCTGCGCGGCGCCCACGATGTCGCGGCCTTGCAGGATGAACGGGATTGCCTTTGCCTGAATGGGTGTCGGGCGATCATAGCCCTCTTCGGCAAGGGCTTTCAGCAGCGGGCTCAAGAGCCCGAGATCAGTAAAATGGGTCAAAAAAGTCTCTTTCAATCAGACGGTCTGGATCGGCGACCTTGCGCCGTTGTTGGACCGTACAGGGGATGTCCGGGGTGCGGGGATCAACGGGCTTGATGCCACGGATCCTCTCCGGACCGGCACCGAAAACAGTCATCGGGCGAGCGTGCTCGACAAGGTCTCTTCAGTGTTGGGCCATCCATATGAAATTCAACAATCACATGAATGGTGTTTCGTCTCGCCCGAATCCATCGTGCCCGGAAGATCCGGCGTCGACAGTGAGCAACACTTTTAACGATGGTCTCTCAATTGCAAAGCCGCACTGCGTTTGCGCTTCAACAGGCCATCCGGCACAATAAAGGATCTCGCGATCTCTCCAGACAAATCGAACGTCTGAAAAAGCCGGTCGCGAAAATCGATAAAAAGCTCGATCCGAGCGACTTCAATTGTATCTTCATCGCAAAACTTAGATCGCGAAGCAGATAGCAACGACGATATTTCGTGCTTGAGACCGGGATAAGCTTATTCCAGTCCTAATGCAAGCACCGTTTGAGGCCAAACGAACTTGTCCGAGACAGGGTTCCGGATATTGGTAATGCCGCCTTAAAGTGCAAAACCGGCCAATTTGGCCGGTTCGCGTCAACGGATCGAAGACAGTGGCAAAGCGAAATGGCAGAGCGGTCCCGATCAGCGGCCCTGAGGACCGCAATCAAACCTCACGCCGTCTTGACGACGAGATTTCCAGCAGCTGACTTGCCGGTGCGGCGATCAACCAAGACCTCGTAGGAGATCGGCTGGCCTTCGGCGAGCTCATAGATGCCAGCGCGCTCGACAGCACTGATGTGGACGAAAACGTCCTTGCCGCCGTCGTCGGGCTGGATGAATCCATAGCCCTTCTGCGCATTAAACCACTTCACTTTTCCGGTCGCCATGGGACCTGTCCTTCTAGAAGAAAATAACACGAAGCCCCGCGCGGATTTCCATCCGAACGGCGCTTTACAACCGAGACTTTGGTGAAGGAAGTGACGTCCGAAGCGC
Organism: uncultured Hyphomicrobiales bacterium; assembly: GCA_903930435.1. Taxonomy (GTDB): domain Bacteria; phylum Pseudomonadota; class Alphaproteobacteria; order Rhizobiales; family Ancalomicrobiaceae; genus CAIYYN01. Next base: position 147,517 of record CAIYYN010000030.1, read on the forward strand.
TAGGCGCAATGGGCCAATACCGGCCGCAATCTGATTGCTATTTATCTAATACGAAACGACCAAAGAAAAGTCAATGAGGCCGCCATTCACAGACTTGCGAGTGCTTGCTCAGAGGCGATCCGGACAAGATCAATCCTGCAAACGGGTCAGCCGCAAAGACGGACAATAGCAACGGCCAACGGTCGCGTCTTGCAAGATGCGTTTTGCCAAGTCTGGCTCATCCCACAAGTTTGATCTCATTCCTGATAACCCCGATACCGGAAATCTCGGTTTCCATGACATCGCCGGGCTTCAGAAATTCCTTTGGTGTGCGGGCGTAGCCAATACCCGAGGGCGTGCCGGACGCAATAATGTCTCCGGGTTCCAGTGTCAGGCCGATCGATAATTCGGCGATGATCTTGGGCACCTTGAAATACATCTGCGCTGTCATCGCATCCTGCTTCACAATGCCATTGACCCTTGTGACCAGATGCAAATTCTCTGGGTCAACGCCGCCTTTGACGACAATGCATGGTCCCATGGGGCCATGACCATCCAGGCTCTTGCCCTTGAACCATTGTCCGCCATGCCGGGTATATTGGAAATCCCGCGCCGTTGTATCGTTGATGATCGAGTAGCCGAAAACATAATCCAGCGCATTGGCTTCGGCGATGTTTTTTCCCTTCTTTCCAATGATAACAGCGAGTTCCCCTTCCCAGTCGATCATGGTTGAAATCTCGGGATCGTAGGGGATCGGGTCGTAAGGGCCATTGACGGAGTGTGAGGCCTTGGAAAAGAACACGGGATGATCAGGATACTTCTGGTTCGGTTGATGCGACGCTGCATTTTCGGCAAAATGCTCCAGATAATTCCAGCCAACAGCATACACATTGCGTGCAGGGACCGGTATTGGCGCAGCGAGGCGCACATCGGCAGTCGGAAGATCGGTCTGAGCGGCGGTCAGGATCGCGCGCACCTGATCAAGCCCGTCCGGACCCGCAGCAATCAGCGACAGCATGGATGACGGGTCGAACGTTGGCGTTCGACCGAGTCTGGCAGCTTCGGCGACGACATCGACGACGTCCCCGCTATCCCTGAGAACTCCAACCCGGATTTTCGCGTTGGCGGCAGTAGAAAAGCTGACAAGTCGCAAGGTCCCGGGAGGCGTGGTCGCTGCGAGCGTCGGTCGATTCCCGGAGGCCAAAGCAGGCGCCATCGCGGCAGCCGCAAGCAAGAGATCCCGACGTGTTGGCTGCATGATGCCCTCCCGAATTGTCTCCATAGCCGTTTCAGTGGCGGCGACGGTTTGGATTGACAGCGGAGCAGAATTTGTGACCAATGTCCAGTCTCAGTCTATCAACCATCCAGCCCGCAATAATGAAAGAGACTTGGGTGATTGACCGGCACCGTGGACCCCTTGAGCCACAAGGAACTTGTCGGGCGAGCGCCATAGACGTCGTAGAGCACACCGAGCAAATGCTCGGCTACCTGCGGGAAATCTGAGCGATCGGCCTTCAGAACCTCTTCGAAATTCCCGTCTTCGATACCCGTGTCAAATCCCGCCTGGCGCAAGGTTTTCAACTGATCCTGGTTTAAGACAAGGGACCCCACCTTACCCGGTGTGGCTCGGAAATAACCTGACTCTGCTTCGCACAAAAGGCGCGGCGTTTCTTTATCGAACATGCATTGAACATAGCCGCCTGCGGATTGCTTGGTTTCGACGACAAAAAACCGGGTGCTGACCCTTGGATTGCTCTTCGCATCATCGACATAATTCATAAGTCTTTGAAGCGGACACATATTCGAACTGATAAATATTTGGCGGTCGCTATCCCGAGCAATCGCCCCACAATTAAATATACTTAAAAAGATTAATAGTCCAAATTGAAAAATTGGCGATACTCTCATAGCAAATACTCAATACGTTGCTTACTGACCTCATGTTATAATGTTAGATGACGATTTTAAATTTAAAGTTAACCATAAATATATGAATATATGAATTAAAAATACGTGCAACATATGCACGCCGCGTGTTCACCTGTTTCGATGAAATTACTGTCCAGTAAGTGCCTTTGGCAGGGCAACAACAACATTTGTCGCCGACTTGACAAAATCGCCCAGACTAGACCCAAGCCGATCCGCTGCAGTTCCACGTTGGGCTTCCGAAGCACGCGGCAACGAGATACCGCTCTGCTCGACGAGCTTGCGAATTTCGGGCGAAATCGCATCTGACTGCGCAAATTTCCAGTGATTGGACTGATCCTGACCGGGCACATTCGTCAGATCGACGACAATAACGCCGTATTTGGCGAGATCCTCGATATTGTCGTAGTCACCAACGCGCGGCTTGTCTCCGGCAATCTTGGTTGAAATCCCAAGCGCCCTGTCATCCCGTGACGTCAAGACAATAAACGGCTTTCTTGGCTGCCCATAACGTCGCATCTGTGACTTGAAAACATCGACATCAATATCGGGCGACGCAAGCGCGACAAGTCCCAGTTTGTTCTCAACTGTCTTGTCTCCCTCGATCCGCAACTGACGGAGCGCTTCCACCGTGACCCAATTTCCCATGGAATGGGCAACGATATGAATATGATCTGCGCCACTGGCGGCCAGTCGTTTCAGTGTTGTCTCCAGCGCATCGCGCGCCACTGTCGCGCTATTGAGATCGTAGATGTAGTCAGGCACGGAACCGCGTGATGCCCAGGTGAAGAGAAGCGGCACAGCTTGACCATTGGCGTCCTGGGTCAATTGGGCAAAGCGATAGAGGCCCTCGGCGAACAGCGTATTGTAGCCATGCACGAACACCACGACGTCGCGATGCCCCTTGGGCCGTAAGGCGAGGTTCTTCTGCAAGACGTGCGTGAAACCGGCTTCACCATCGAGATAGCTGGCGCTCCGCGTCACAAAATCATGCGCGGGATCGCCGGGTAGCTGTGACGGCCATTCGATAACACCGGCTTGATGGGTCGGCGGGATCGAAATCGTCGCTTCGGCGTAGTCCAGTTGATCGCCGCGCTCGCTGTCGAACAGGGTATTGGCACGGCCATCCCGGGCGCGCGTTGTCGCAATCAGGATCGTCCGGTCCGTCGCACCCACTACGCTCCCGGAAACCGGCACGAGAAACCCTGTTTCAGGGCGACTGGCACAGGCCGACAGGGCAAGACTCGTCAGGCTGACTATGATTGCGGCAACAAACGGTTTCATCGAAATCCTTGAAACGGAACCCCAAGGCGAAGCCTTGGCAGGTCAACGAATTGGTCTGCCAGTTAAACGGGCAAACTCAACGAGCCGTCCAGCCACCATCAATTGGCAACATGGCTCCGGTGATTGTCTTTGCCTGCTCGCTGGCAAGATAGACAGCGAGCGCAGCCACCTGGTCGATCTGCACAAATTCCTTGATGGCCTGTCCAGCAAGCATCACATCGCTGATGACGGCCTCTTCCGAAATGCCGCGCGCCCTCGCCGTATCAGGGATCTGGGCGCGGACCAGCGGCGTATCGACATAGCCGGGACAAATGGCATTAGCCGTAATACCGAATTCTGCACCTTCCAGGGCGACCGTCTTGACCAGACCCGCGATCCCGTGCTTGGCGGCGACATAGGCCGACTTGAACGGCGAGGCGACCAACGCATGCGCCGAGGCTATATTGATGATCCGTCCGAACTTGCGGGCCTTCATGCCCGGAAATGCTGCCCGGATCGCGTGGAACGAGGCCGACAGATTGATCGCGATAATCGCATCCCACTTATCGATGGGAAAATCTTCGATCGGGGAGACAAATTGGATCCCGGCATTATTCACGAGGATATCGATGTGGCCAAAGTCTCTTTCGGTGCCGGCAATCAGGTCGGCGATCTCTGCCCCTTTGGACATGTCGGCACCATGATAGACGACTTTCACGCCGTGTGCTTTTTCAAGGCCGGAGCGAATGTCTTCGATCTGGTCGCGATTGCCGAAGCCATTGATGACGAGGTTGGTGCCCTGTGCCGCAAACGCAGTTGCGATCCCGAGGCCAATGCCACTGGTAGAGCCCGTTACAATCGCTGTTTTACCTTCAAGCATATGCATGTCCTGTTCTCAGAGTCCGCGCCATGGGATCAGCGCCTTGTCATGGATCGTAGCAGATCGCGCCTACCGGACGAAACGGCCACCTTTATTTGCCCCCCAAATAGTCCGATGGGCCTAATCCGGTCCCATTACCTCGCCCAGTGCCTGCCCTTGAGATCAACCCCATAGGCGTGAGGGCGGCTCGCATAGGCCGCCAGACCGATCAGCGCGGGCATCGGATGGGTAATCAGGAAAGTGGGTATCGACGCAGCCAGCCCCCTGTGCGGTGGCTTGGCCTCGAAGGCCGACCGGAACGGGCCAGAAGCCAACGTGTCTTCCATGTGTTTCGCGACACCTCCGCCGATGTAAACCCCGCCTCGCGCCAGCGCCGTGAGCGCGAAATCACCTGAAAGCGAGCCCAGATGCTTGCCAAACAGGGCAAGCGTTTCCTGCACGTCCGTATCTCCGGCTGACGTGGCGGCCGTGATATCGGCTGGTGACTGATAACAGGGTTCGCGGCCGTTGGCGCGAGTGACCGCGTTGTAGAGGCTGAACATGCCCGGGCCGCTCAAAACCGACTCAGCTGTGATCCGTCCCTCAATCCCAGCTAGATGACCCCAGACCTCACGGTCGCGCGCTGTTTCAGCGGCCAAAGTCACGTGACCACCTTCACCGGGGATCGGGATCCAGAGGCCTTCTGCGTAGGCAAGAATGCCGACACCGAGGCCTGTACCAGGCCCAACGACGACTTTCGTTGTTTCCTGCAGCACCGCGCCGCCACCGATCTGCCGCAGATCGCCTGAAGCCAGCGATGGCAGTGCAAGTGCCTGCGCCTCGAAATCATTGAGCAGGATGACATTCTCGACACCGAGCCCGGCAATCAGGTCCTTCGGCGAGAAGACCCATGGACAATTGGTCAGCTTTATATGGTCGCCAGTCACAGGACCCGCGAGCGCAAACACCAGACTGGCCGGTCGCGCCCGATCTGATGTGGCAAGGATCGCCTCGATTGCTTCTGCCGGACCCGAATGATCCGCCGTTGCCGTCGTAGGATAGATGTGCAGTGGTGCATCCGGCCCGTCTAGCTGGGCAAACCGGGCATTGGTGCCGCCGATGTCCCCGACAAGCACCGGGAATGACAATTGAAGTGACTCGGACTTTGGGGCCATGGCAGCGCAACGACTCGACAAATCTGACGAAAACCGGGAAGCGGTATCCACTGACCGGCTCAGTGGACCCTCTCTATAGCCCGCCTCGGTCTCGGACGCGAGCCGTTTGCATGTTTGCAATACCAAGCCAATCGCTTCAACCGGTTCCTGGAAACGCTTCCAGCTAGGCCTTGAAGCGCAGCACATGTCGCTTCCACGACAGCGGGAGCAAGAAAGCTCAAATCAGACGCAGTCACGCAAAAATTGCCTAAAAAAATCCGATGCAAAGCAATTCGGCTCGTGCCATGTTTCCTACCTTCGCGGGCGGTCACCGGATGTCTGTGCGATCGTCATGCGCACACCGGAAAGACTGAATGACGCGGCTAAAATGGAGGATTACGGGGATGCTTCGCACGACACTTGGCACTTTGGCTCTTGTGATAGGAATGGCCGGGACGGTCCTCGCGGCAGATATCGAGCCAGCCGTGCTGTATGATATTGGCGGCAAATTCGATAAGGGCTTCAACGAAGGTGCCTTTAACGGCATGGAGAAGTTCAAGAAGGATACCGGCCTCGCTTACCGCGAATTCGAAATCCAGAACGACGCCCAGCGCGAACAGGCACTCCGCAACTTCGCCAAGAAGGGCAATTCACCGATCATCGCCATTGGCTTCAGCCAGGCGGCTGCGGTTGAAAAGGTGGCCAAGGAATTCCCCGACGTGAAATTCGCGATTGTCGACATGGTCGTCGAATTGCCGAACGTTCGCTCGATCGTCTTCAAGGAACAGGAAGGCTCTTATCTGGTTGGTTTGCTTGCTGCCAAGGCATCCAAGACCGGCAAGATCGGCTTCGTCGGCGGCATGGATATCCCGCTGATCCGTCGCTTTGCCTGCGGCTACGTACAGGGTGCGAAGTCCGTCAATCCGAATATTGAAGTGTTCCAGAACATGACCGGGACGACCGGCGCAGCGTGGAATGATCCGGTCAAGGGTGGCGAACTCGCCGTCAGCCAGATCGAGCGCGGCGCGGACGTGGTCTATCATGCCGCAGGAGCGACCGGTCTCGGCGTCCTGCAAAAGACCGCAGAAAAGGGCAAGCTCGGCATCGGCGTCGACAGCAACCAGGATGGCATCTATCCGGGCAAGGTGTTGACCTCGATGATGAAGCGCGTCGATGTCGCAACCTACAATGCCGCCATGGACGTCAAGAACGGCAAGTGGAGCGCAGGCTTCAACGTTCTCGGCCTCAAGGAAGCCGGTGTGGCCTATGCCTATGACGACTTCAACAAGGCCCTGATCACAGCCGAGATGAAGACTGCGGCTGATACAGCTCAGGCCGATATCATCGCGGGCAAGATCCAGGTGCATGACTACATGAGCGACAAGGCCTGCCCTTTCTGAGGCCAGCACTCTGGGACCAACGATTGCGGGCTCGTTTCCGAGGGGAAGCGGGCCCGTGGTGTGACTGGCTGCAAAGGTGGCGGGCGATCGGGGACAAAAACGCTTTATCGCGTCCGGATCCCTAGGCTACCCGACCGCGATATCATTGAATTTTCTAGCAAACCGTCGTCGCCCAGCGAAGAATTGCCATTTGACAATCGACAACCGATCGAGTTCGATGCCACGATGACTTTGCCTTTTTGGTCCTGACCGATGACGCACCCCGACGCCCGACAGTTCCAGACTTCGATGGTTGACGGCGAGCACCAGTCGCGACCGATGCCTGCGATTGAACTCGTCGGCATCGACAAGCGGTTTGGGCCGATCCATGCCAATCGGGCAATCGATCTTGTTATCGAAAAGGGCACGATCCACGGCATCGTCGGTGAAAATGGCGCCGGCAAGTCGACGTTGATGTCGATCCTCTACGGGTTTTATCAGGCCGATCGCGGCAAGATTCTTGTCGATGGACAAGAAGTCGCCATCGCTTCTAGCCAGGATGCCATCCGGCACGGGATCGGCATGGTGCACCAGCAGTTCATGCTGGTTGAAACATTCACGGTGCTCGAAAACATCATCCTTGGAGCCGAGGGCGATCCGCTGATTGGCAAGGCGGAAAAGCGCGCCCGTGCACTCCTGAAACGTCTCGCACAGGACTATAACCTCAAGGTTGACCCGGATGCGGTTGTCTCGACGCTTTCGGTGGGTGAACAGCAGCGCGTCGAGATACTGAAGGCGCTGTTTCGGGGGGCCGAAACCCTGATCCTCGATGAGCCGACCGCTGTTCTGACGCCGGCGGAAGCCGATCACCTGTTCCGGATTCTGGCGCAGTTGCGCGACGAGGGCAAAACCGTCCTTCTGATCACCCACAAGCTGCGCGAGATCATGGCTATAACCGACACGGTGTCCGTCATGCGCCATGGCGAGATGGTGGTCACCTGGCCGACGCGTGAGGCCAGCGTCGAGCGGATCGCGGAAGCCATGGTTGGACGGCGCGTTCTTCTCCAGGTCGCCAAAGGTCCTTCGTTGCCAGGACGGGCACTACTCAGCGTCGATCATCTCACGGTGAAGGATCCACGCGGCGTCATTGTCGTCGATGACGCATCGTTCGAGGTCCGCGCTGGAGAGATCGTCGGAATCGCGGGGGTCGCGGGTAATGGTCAATCAGAGCTGATCGAAGCCATCGCGGGGATCAGAGCAGCCAGCACGGGTCGGGTGAGCCTGCACGGCAAGGACATCAGCGGCGAAGATCCCGCGACATTGCGAGACCTGGGCCTCGCCCACCTGCCAGAGGATCGCCAGAAGGTCGGGCTTGTATTGCCTTTCGATGGCTATGAGAATGTCATCCTCGGCTATCAGGATGACCCCACCTTTTCCAGCGGATTTCTGTTGAATCGCAAGGCGATTGCCAGCATGGCGAAGACGCTGTTTGCCGGTTACGACGTCCGCCCCGGCAATCCGGGCCTCAGAGCGGCGCTGTTTTCCGGCGGCAATCAGCAAAAGATCGTCTGCGCCCGCGAAATCGAACGCGATCCAAGTGTGCTACTCGTCGGCCAACCGACGCGCGGCGTCGATATCGGAGCCATCGAGTTCATCCACAAACGGCTGATTGACCTCAGGGATCGCGGCAAGGCAATCCTGCTGGTGTCCGCCGAACTGGACGAGATCCGTGGCCTCGCCGACCGGATTCTGGTCATGTGTGGCGGTCGGATCGTTGGTGAATGTCTGCCGGATCGCCCCGAGAGCGACATCGGCATGATGATGGCCGGGATCGCGGACCTATCAGGCCGCGAAGCCACGAGGTTTGACCGATGAGCGCGCCCGCACGCGAATTGCCTTGGCTGGTTGAATTTTTTCTGCTGCCAGCCCTCAATCTTGCCGCAGCGTTTCTGGTGGCAGGACTTGTCGTGCTGGCCATCGGCGAAAATCCGCTGTCGGTGGGCAAGATCATGCTCTATGGCGCGCTCGGGAATGCGGAAGGCATAGGTTATACCCTCTATTATGCGACGAATTTCATGTTCACCGGTCTGTCGGTCGCCGTCGCCTATCACGCGGGATTGTTCAACATCGGGCCTGAAGGACAGGCGACCTTCGCCGGGATTGGCGTGGCGATTGTGTGCCTGGCGTTCGATGGTGCACCGTGGTGGCTTGTGGCTCCGTTTGCAGTCGCCGCGTCCGTGATCTTTGGCGCTGCCTGGGCTTTCATTCCAGCCTGGCTGCAAGCCAGACGCGGCAGCCACATCGTCATTACGACGATCATGTTCAACTTCCTTGCAGCGACGCTGATCGTTTACCTGCTCGTCAATGTCATGGGCAAGCCGGGCAGCATGGCGGTCGAGACAAAGACCCTGAGCGACGTGACACGGCTGCCGCTGTTTTCGACCTTCATGAAAACCTACGGCATCAATCTCGGCGACGCGCCGCTGAATGGTACGTTCCTGCTTGCCATCCTGGCTTCAATTGGCGTCTGGCTACTGATCTGGCACACGCGACTGGGCTTCGAAATCCGGACCGTTGGCACCAATCCGCAAGCCGCAGCCTATGCCGGCATTGATCCGACGCGGATTGTCATCATCGCCATGCTCATTTCCGGCGGATTGTCAGGCCTGCTGGCCGTCAATGAAGTCATGAGCGTTCAAGGGCGGCTGGTGGAGGACGTTGCACAGGGAGCCGGCTTTGTCGGTATCGCCGTGGCGCTGATGGGCCGGGCGCATCCGATCGGCATTGCGCTCGCGGCTTTCCTGTTCGGCGTTCTCTATCAGGGTGGAGCAGAACTCTCGTTTGATACACCGAAGATCACCCGCGACATGATCGTCGTCATCCAGGCCCTCGTGATCCTCTTTGCCGGTGCACTCGGGCATATGTTCCGTCCCGGTCTCGAGCGCGTTTTTGCGCGCCGGGGGAGTTGAACGATGGATACTGTCTTCGATAGTCTCATTCCTGTCCTTGGCTCATCGGTCCGACTGTCGATCCCGTTGCTGTTTGCCTGTTTTGCCGGATTGTTCTCCGAGCGCGCTGGGATCGTTGACATTGGGCTGGAAGGCAAGATGCTGGCCGGAGCCTTCGCAGCCGGTGCCATCGCGCACCATGCGGGCAATCCCTGGGCGGGACTATTGGCAGCCATGGGGATCGCCATGCTGCTGTCTCTGGTGCACGGATTTGCGTCCATCACCCACCGTGGCAACCAGATCGTTTCCGGTGTCGCGATCAACTTTCTGGCTGCTGGCCTGACAGCGCTCCTTGGCCAAGCCTGGTACGGCGAAGGAGGACGCACGCCGCAACTGCCCAACACCGCCCGTTTCCTCGAAATCACCTGGCCGGGAGCCGAAACCGCACGGGCGAGTTACGGCGAAATCGGCAACTTTTACGCCAATGTGATCTCGGGCCACTCTATTCTGGTCTATGCTGCCTTTCTGATGGTTCCGCTGACGTGGTGGGTACTCTATCGAACCCGCTTCGGACTGCGTCTGCGGGCTGTTGGTGAAAATCCGCACGCGGTCGATACGGCAGGGATTTCTGTCGGTCGGTTGCGCTATCTCGCGGTTCTCGTCGCAGGCGTATTATGTGGCATCGGCGGGTCTTATCTGGCGATCGCGCAATCCGGCGGCTTTGTGAAGGATATGACGGCTGGTAAGGGCTTCATCGCGCTGGCGGCGCTTGTGTTTGCCAAGTGGCGACCCTTTTCAGCTATGGCAACGTGTCTCCTGTTCGGCTTTCTGGACGCAGCAGGCAGCCGCTTACAGGGAACGCCCCTGCCCTTCATTGGTCAGGTTCCGGTGCAGGTGTTTCAAGCCCTCCCCTATGTCCTGACTGTGATCCTGCTTGCAGGTTTCATCGGCAAGGCGATCCCTCCGAAGGCGGCGGGTGTCCCCTATACGAAGGATCGATAGCGGGTTTTACGAGATCGCGGTTTCAATCCCGATGGATTTGATTTCAGTCTCCTATAGTCTCTGATTGTCGGCCATCGTTGCAGGAGCGGATATTTTGACATCTCTCGATCATCTGTTCTCTGCCGCCGAGGCGGCCCGCAAGAAAGCCTATGCGCCCTATTCGCACTTTGCTGTCGGCGCGGCGATCCTGGGGGCAGACGGCAAGATTTATGCCGGCTGCAACATTGAAAACGCGGCTTACCCGGAAGGAACCTGTGCAGAAGCGGGTGCAATTGCGCATATGGTGATGGCAGGTGTGACCGGGCTTGCCGAGATCGCCGTGGTTGGCGGTCCCGTCGACAAGGCAGAAATTCTCTGCCCGCCCTGTGGCGGCTGCCGACAAAAACTTCGGGAATTTGGCGGCCTCGCTGCCAAGGTCCATCTGCGCGACGCCGCAGGCGTCATCCAGACATTTCGGGTTGAGGAGCTGTTGCCGGTCAGCTTCGGACCCGAGCATCTCTAGGGACTCAATGATATGGCCTTTGCCGACGAACAGAACCAGATCTCCGCCTGCCTGAACGTGATTAATGCCCGAGCTCCAGGGTTCCTGCCGAAGATCGGCATCGTGCTCGGGTCCGGCCTTGGCGATCTTGCCCGCGAAGTCGTCTCGCCTGTCCGCATCGCGTTCAGTGAACTGCCAGGATTTCCGATCCCGAGTGCGTCGAGCCATGCCGGTGAGTTGATCCTGGGCTGGCTGGCCGAGGTTCCCGTCGCGGTTTTTGCCGGACGTGGCCATTATTACGAGCACGGAAATGCACGCGAGATGGCCGTGCCGATTGCGACCCTGAAGGCGCTGGGCGCCCAGGCCATCATCCTGACGAATGCGGCTGGCTCGCTTCATGCCTCCGTCGGGCCGGGAACACCGATGCTGATCACCGATCACATCGCCTTTACCGGCGTCAATCCTATGATCGGCGTCCCCGGTGACAAGCGCTTTGTCAATCTCGTCGATGCCTACGATCCCGGTCTGCAAGCCCTTGCACGCTACGCAGCCATCCAGGCCGATATCCATCTCGCGGAAGGGGTCTACATGTGGTTCTCGGGGCCATCCTTCGAGACACCGGCCGAAATCCGGTTTGCGCGTCTGGCAGGCGCGGATGCGGTCGGCATGTCGACCGTGCCCGAGGTCATCATGGCGCGCGCCGAGGGCATGAAGGTTGCGGCCTTCTCGCTGATCACCAATCTGGCTGCCGGGATGACCAAACAGGGGCCATCGCACGCGGAGACCAAGGAGGAAGGTGCCAAGGCCGCCGCGACAATGTGCGCGCTGATCTCGACGTTTGTCGCCGTTCTCGGCGCGACGATGTGAAGCGACAGCAGACGCTCGACAGGGGTAGCCAAATTCCCAGCCACCGAGCATGATACGCGACCACATCAAAAGGGTTCGAAATGCCGATTGCTGACATTGCCCGCCGCGCGTTGCCGCTGCTCGATCTCACGGATTTGTCCGATACCTGCACCGAAGCAGCCATCGAAACGCTCTGCCAGAAGGCGGTCACACCTTTTGGTACCGTGGCAGCGGTTTGTCTTTATCCGCCGTTCGTGGCCCAAGCGAAAACGCTCCTGCACGGATCGGGCGTCAAGATAGCCACTGTCGTCAATTTCCCCGATGGTGGCGATGACACAGTCGCCGTTGAACACGAAACGGCTGCGGCCATTGGGAACGGTGCCGACGAGATCGATCTCGTCATGCCATACCGCGCGTTCCTCGCCGGTCGACATGGTTTCGCCGAGACGCAGATTGTCCGGATCAGGCGTGTTTGCGGTCCGGTGACGCTCAAAGTCATTCTCGAAACCGGACGACTGGCGCTACCAGAGCCGATCCGTGAAGCCAGTGATCTTGCCCTGTCGGCGGGTGCCGATTTTATCAAGACATCGACGGGCAAGGTCGAGGTGAATGCGACACCTGAGGCCGCGCGGATCATGCTCGCCGCAATCCGTGCATCTGGCAGGGCGGCGGGGTTTAAGGCAGCGGGCGGTGTTCGTTCGGCTGCGGAAGCCGGCGCATATCTGCAGCTGGCCGATGAAATCATGGGGCCGGATTGGGCAACTCCGGCAACATTTCGCTTTGGCGCGAGTGCCCTGCTCGCCAATCTGATCGGCGAGATCGAAGGTTCCGCCGCCTCGTCCGCAACACAGGCTTATTGAGGGATATGCCCATGTTGCCGCAGGAGATCATTCGCCGGAAGCGCGATGGTGGCAAGCTCACCGGGGCTGAAATCCGCTTCATGGTGGAGGGACTGACGTCTGGCGCCGTTGGGGAGGGACAGGTCGCCGCCTTCGCCATGGCCGTTCTCCTCAAGGGCATGAGCATCGACGAACGTGTCGCGCTGACGCTGGCCATGCGTGATTCCGGCACGGTGCTGCGCTGGGATCTGCCGGGTCCGGTGCTGGATAAACATTCCTCCGGCGGCATCGGCGACAACGTCTCTCTGATGCTGGCCCCCATGGTCGCTGCCTGTGGTGGCTTTGTACCGATGATTTCAGGCCGAGGTCTCGGCCATACCGGCGGCACGCTCGATAAACTCGATTCCATTCCCGGCTATCGGACGCAGCCCGACAATGCCTTGTTCGAAAAGGTCGTTCGCGAGGTCGGCTGTGCGATCATCGGCCAGACTGCTGACCTTGCACCCGCCGACAAGCGCCTTTACGCGATCCGGGATGTCACCGGGACGGTTGAAAGCATTGATCTGATCACCGCATCCATCCTGTCGAAGAAACTGGCGGCGGGCCTTGATGGTCTGGTCCTCGATGTCAAATGCGGCAATGGCGCTTTCATGTCTTCGCTTGGGGAGGCGCAAGGGTTAGCCCGCAGTCTCGTCGATGTCGCCAATGGCGCCGGGGTTCGAACACGCGCACTGATCACCGATATGAATGAGCCACTCGCTCCAGCAGCTGGTAATGCGGCCGAAGTCGCGGTCGCGGTTGCGTTTCTGACGCGTGCCAAACGCTTCCCGCGCCTTGAAGAGGTGACCATCGAACTCGGTGCGGAAATGCTGGTCATCGGTCGGTTAGCGTCAACGCTGGATGAAGCCAGAACGCGCCTGACGGCAACGCTCGATACTGGCCGGGCAGCCGAGATTTTTGGTCGAATGGTCGCAGGCTTGGGTGGGCCAGTCGATTTTGTCGAGCGGTATCAGGACCATCTGCCCCAGGCCGCGCACACGCGTTCCTTTCTGAGCGACCGGGTGCAGCGCGTCGTCGATATCGACACACGCAGCCTTGGAGTGGCCGTCATTGAACTCGGCGGCGGGCGCGTCTTGCCGACCGACCAGATTAATCCCGCAGTCGGCCTGACAGATATCGTGCGGATTGGCCAGGTCGTCCGTCGCGCCAGCCCGATCCTGACCTGCCATGCCGCAACGGCTGAAAAGGCTGAAGAGATCGGCCTGAAGGCGCGTCTGGCGATCGACCTCGAAGACGTCACCTTTGAGGAACAGCCGCCGCTCGGGCAAATGTCAGAACCGGAGCGACCGACGATTATTGAACGGATCGGCCCCGAGGAGTGGACCTGATGGCGCGCGCCTTCCTGTTGATCATGGACTCCTTCGGCATCGGCGGTGCTCCCGACGCTGCTGCCTATTGCGACGCTGGTGCCAATACGCTGGGTCATATCGCAGATGCCTGCTTATCAGGGCGTGTTACCGGGCGGAGTGGCCCACTCACGTTACCCACGCTCGACAGTCTCGGCCTTGGGATGGCCGCTCGTGGTTCGACGGACACGAATGTGGTCCTTTCGGCAGGCACACAAGTGACCGGCGCCTGGGGAATCGGGGTCGAAGTATCGAAGGGAAAGGATACGCCCTCCGGCCATTGGGAGCTCGCCGGTGTGCCGGTGCCGTTTGACTGGGCCTATTTTCCCAATACGAGCCCGGCGTTCCCGCCCGAACTGATCGCAGCCTTGTGCCAAGCGGCGCACTTGCCGGGCATCCTTGGTGACTGCCACGCGTCCGGCACCGAGATCATCGCCCAACTCGGTGAAGCGCATATCCGTACCGGCAAGCCGATTGTCTATACGTCCGCTGATAGCGTCATGCAGATCGCGGCCCACGAGCAGAGTTTCGGGCTTGAGAGGCTCTATGACCTCTGCCAGACAGCGCGCAAACTCTTGAATGCCACTCCCGGAAAGCCGGTCGGTCGCGTCATAGCAAGGCCCTTCGTCGGTTCCAGCGCTGCCGATTTTACCCGCACCGGCAATCGCCGGGATTACGCTGTACCGCCGCCCGAACCAACCATCCTGGATCGCGCCAAGACCGCTGGTCGGGCGGTGATCGCCATTGGCAAGATCTCCGACATTTATGCGGGATCCGGTGTGACACATGCGATCAAGGCCTCGGGCAATGCTGCACTCTTTGATGCGACGCTCGAAGCACAAGCCAACGCTCCCGATGACGCTCTGGTCATCACCAATTTTGTCGATTTCGATATGCTCTATGGCCATCGCCGCGACGTGGCTGGATACGCGGCAGCGCTGGAGGCGTTCGACCGCCGGCTACCCGAATTCATCGCCGCCATGCAACCCGGCGATCTCGCGATCATTACCGCCGACCATGGGTGCGATCCGACATGGCCGGGCACGGATCACACACGCGAAAACGTGCCTATCCTGGCGTTTGGTCCCAACGTTACGGCTGGCCGGATCGGCAAACGCGGCTTTGCCGATGTCGGTGAAACGCTGGCCAGGCACATCCGGCTACCCGCCGGACGGCATGGCCAGCCGTGGTGATGACCGCAATCACATGTGGCTGTCGAGGAAACGAAGCGTCCGACCCCAGGCGATCTGGGCCGCTTCCGGATTGAACGAGCCGCGCTCATCGCACTGGAACCCGTGATCGGCATTATAGGTGTGAACGATCACGCCAGGCTGCTTCTGCTTGATCATCTCGACGTCGCTCATCGGGATATGGGCATCGAGTTCGCCGAAATGCAGCATCGTCGGGATCTTCGGTGCCTGATCGGCCATGCTGGCGATCATCCCGCCGTAGTAGCCGATGCCAACTGCAAAGCCGGGCAAATTCACAGCCGCACCATAGACCAACGAACCACCCAGGCAGAAGCCGGTCACACCGATCTTGCCAGCATCGGCAATCGCATCGCGCGAGGCGGCGATATCTTGCATCCAGCCAGCCACCGGACGGGCCTGGACGAGCTGCATGGCATGCTGGACTTCTTCCTGAGAATAGCCGCATTCGAAATTGCGCTCGATGCGATCAAACAATGCCGGCGCGATGGCAACATAACCAAGCGCGGCAAACCGGTCCGTGACCGAGCGGATGTGGTGATTGACGCCAAATATTTCCTGGATCACGACAATACCGCCCTTCGGCGTGCCTATCGGATCAGCGCGATAGGCATTGAATGTGTGGCCGTCAGCCGCTGTGAGTGTCAGATGGGTACCCATGGGTCAAATCCTCTTGGTCAAATGTGTTTGGAGGCAGACTGGCTCAGCCGGACCGCTCGGGTATCGATATAAGCGATCACACGCAACAATCCAGCGACAGACACGCATTTGACGTGGCGCTTGAGCAGGCAGACAGATGACCTCCTACTGCCGACCTCGCGAGCTAGCCCCGCAGTCGTCGTCCGCGCGGCGGGCGTTTAACACACGCGAGCTCATGCTGGTTTCAGCCAAACAAGGGATGCCCGGTCGCTGCCTGAACGAAGGTCGCGACAACCATTAGACTGGCGACCACCGCACCGGCCAGTACGATTATCTTGGCCGATCGCGGCGCGACCCTGTCAGCCGCAAATCCAAGGATCGGCAACGCTTGCATCATGTGCGTGGCAAAGAAATGTGGAACACGCAGGTCGCCGCCGGTCGTGGACCAGCCGACGAGTGGCAAGCCCTTTGCGTCAGAGAGTGCACCGCCCACCCAATGCCCGACACTGATCGTTTGCGAGGACATGATCGCAGCTGTGGCTAATGTCAGCACCGCCCCGAGACAGAGGCCTAAAATTGCGCCGAGACGCAGGCCTTGCGAACCGGGCGGAACGGTCATGGCCGCAAACTCAAGGCCAAACAGGAAAATTCCTCCGACCAATGCAGTCGCACCGAGCCCCATGAGGCTATAGGCGATCGAGGCAATCGGGCTGGAAAAGTTGAAATGCGAAGCGAGACCCCGCGAGGCCTGTAGCGTGATGTAGGCAATTTCATACGTGCTGGTGACCGTCACAATCAGTGCTGCCAGCCGCAGACGAGGGCGAAAGTGGCCAGACGGGACCAGTACCCGCATCAGGAACAGCAGCGTCACATAATTGACGGCCAGAGCCAATTCAAATTTCAGCGGCTTGTCCCAGACGCTGACGCCATTGAGCAATCGATCATCGATGAAGAGGCCGACGAGACCGGGAATCGCAAGCGCAATCTGGAAACCAAGACCAAACAGCAGCAGCGCTGCCGGGCCCGGCGCGATCCTTTCCGACGAACCTCTGGAGCCGGCCACGGTAGGATGTCCTGTTGCAAGCATCATGACCGGGCAGCCTTTCCAAACATGAACGTTTCAGCAAGGACCGCAAGGCGGCCGCTGTAAAACAACAACAGACCTAGTGGCCCAAACATGAACGTTGCCAGCAGTACCGGTACTTGCAGGAGGCGTGGGATGCCCAGGGCATCGGATTCGCGCGCAATGATAATGCCGACGAAAAGATCGAAGGCGAGGTAATGAATCCAGCCAGCGACCAACATTGCGTCGGACTGAAACAGGGCTCGCACCTCGGCGATGGAACCGAATCCGGCACCCTCTATCCGATAGAAGTAGGTGAAGAGGAGCGACGAATAGACAATCGTCAGAACGCCAATCAGGCCGAACTGCATGGCAGCAAGAACGCGTGGCGCTCGTGGAGCAAGCGCCAGCACGGTCCACGCCAACAACGCAATTGCGCTTGCAAGCGAAAACACCATCCCGAAATCCATTAGTCACTCCTATCTTGTCATCGTCAAGATAGGAGATAGCGCACGATCTTGTCATTGTCAAGTTTGACAGACTGATCCGCCGTCGACATGATGCGTTTCCACAAACGATGGGACGACCGATGTCCGACCCGAAAGCGCCTCTCAAAACGACGTCCCGATCCTCCCGCCCGCCATTGCATCAGCAAAGCGACACGAAGCCCTCCTATCACCATGGCGATCTGCGCAATGCCCTTATCGCGGCAGGGCTTGAGAGCCTGGAAGTTGACGGACCGGAAAGATTGAGCCTGCGCGCTGTGGCGGCGAAAGTCGGAGTTTCACACGCAGCACCTGCACATCACTTCGGCTCGGTGAAGGGTTTGCGCACCGCCCTGGCAACAGTAGGTTTCTCACTGTTCGCTGAAGCGATGCAGGAAGCACGGGTGGCGGCCGGTCCGGAACCAGCTGAACAGATGCGAGCCGTCGGTGCGAGCTATCTCGCTTTCGCCCGCTCGCGTCCAGCTCTCTTCAGCCTGATGTTCACCGAAGCTCTGCTCGACTGGTCCGACACCTCTCTGCAAGAGGCGGGAATGCGGGCACGGGCGGAACTGTCTGTCATATGCCAACCGGCGGCGGATCGGTTGGGACTGACCGACGTCGCGATGCGAGAGGCACTCGAGCGTCTGATCTGGTCTTGCGCGCATGGCGTCGCCCATCTGACGATCGGTGGCCAGTTCAAGAGCGGATCGGGTGCCAATGCGGAGGTGCTTGATCTCTCGACGTTAATCTTTGGGGGTCAACTGCGGCTGCTGGTACCTGAACGCTAAGGATCTGTCGCGCGATAGCAGATGGGGTGCTTAGCGACCCGACATCCGTCCAGGCAGGGTGGTCCAGTCATTAGTCGCAGGGCTTGCAGACTTGAACCAGCCTGCCAAGCGGGCGATAACCGCTGCATAAATCACCATGATCGGGGGAACGCCCATGTCCTATGAAACCATTCTTGTTGAAACACATGATCGTGTCGGCCTTATTCGGCTGAACCGGCCAAAAGCGCTGAACGCACTCAGTTCGCAATTGATCAAGGACCTCGGACATGCGCTGGATACATTTGATGCGGATAGCGGGATCGGAGCCGTTGTGCTGACCGGATCGGACCGTGCGTTTGCGGCCGGAGCTGACATCAAGGAAATGTCGGCACTGTCCTATCCACAAACCTATATCGATGATTTCATCGGAGCCTGGGCACGGGTCGCAGCAAACCGAAAGCCGTTGATTGCCGCCGTTGCCGGCTTTGCTCTCGGAGGCGGGTGTGAAGTCGCCATGATGTGCGATTTCATCATCGCCGCCGACAATGCCCAGTTCGGTCAACCCGAAATCCGCCTCGGCGTGATCCCCGGGGCCGGTGGCACGCAACGGCTTGCGCGCGCCGTCGGTAAAGCAAAAGCGATGGATCTCATCCTGACCGGACGCATGATGAACGCAGAAGAAGCCGAGCGCTCAGGCCTTGTCGCTCGTGTGGTGCCGCTGTCGGACCTTTTACCAACGGCCCTGAAGGCAGCTGCCGATATCGCCTCCTATTCGACGACGGCAGCGCTGCTCTGCAAGGAAGCCGTCAACCGGAGTCAGGAGTCATCGCTCGCCGAGGGACTGCTCTGGGAAAAGCGGACATTCCAGGCTCTTTTCGGCACTGATGACCAGAAGGAAGGCATGGCGGCGTTTCAGGAAAAGCGGCCTGGTCGATTTCATCAGCAATAAGCGCGCTTGGTTTGCCTCAAGCCGCTGGAAACGGTTGACGCCTTGACAGGTCGCGGCTATAAGCAGCCCCCACAAGGTGGTGGCCCGTTCGCCGCCGCGTTATGTCGTTTCTTCTATCGACTAATTGTCGGGACCTGGAGTCAACGGAAACGTTGTACTCTTGAGGTTGGCAAGGGTCTGTTGGGCGACAAGCGTGTGCTCGCTGTGCCACCTGACCGTGACCCGTAACCATTTTGCCCTTCGGATCCGACGATCTTTGAACGGCGCACCAGATCCTTAGAAAGGCTCCTAATGGCCAATACGCCGTCCGCCGCCAAAGCGGCTCGCAAGATCGCCCGCCGGACTGAAATCAACAAGTCCCGTCGCAGCCGCGTTCGGACATTCCTGCGCAAGGTTGAAGAGGCACTTGCATCCGGTGATCAGGCAGCCGCAGCGGCCGCCTTCCATGAGGCCCAGCCGGAACTGGCACGTGCCGCCCAAAAGGGTGTGATGCATGCCAACACGGCTTCACGCAAGATTTCGCGCTTGCACAAGCGCGTCAAGGCGCTTGCCTGATATCGGATCGAGTCGACGACAGGATGACAAGCTCGGGCCGAAAGGTCCGGGCTTTTTTGTTGCCCGGCAAACGACAGTTTCAACCTCTGGAATGCCCTCTGTCAACATTCGGCCATGCCATGAATTCTTCATTATTAACAAATTGTTAACGGGTAGTCCGAATAGAGCCATGGGTTTCGGTATGTCATTTTGGAGTCAAGTGGCTGACGCAAAAATTTTTCGTCGGCATACGGATTGCCCCATCAGACGAAGTCCAATTGCGGCGAATAACAATGAGTCCAAAGGACTTCTTCGCCTTGCACTCGTTATCGCCATTGTGAGATTTTTGCATCGAAACGCCTTCTCAACCCCCTCCGCCACAATCTGTCTTGCGGCCCCGAAATCATCTGCTACATTCAGTCCACGGTGATCAAACGGCAGTTGTCGAAGGTCATTCCACCCAGAAAACAAGTATGCATCCATAAATTAGAATTATGCTCCATTAAAAACGGTTGCATGTTCTAGTAAAAGAGAATGCGCTTCGAATTTTGGTGAGACAACGAACTACTGAAATATTATGAAGACTTATGCTCGATTGATTTTAAATGTCTTGTAAACATTTGGAACTGAGCATAGGGTTGATCTGAATAGTATCGCGGGGGCGATTAAAATGTCTGTGACAATGAACGTGATCGACGTGATCGACGTCGATCCGAAAGTTGCTTGGCGAGCACTTGCGAGTGATGCCAATGCAACATTGATCGACGTGAGAACTGCAGCCGAGTGGACTTACGTGGGCTTGCCACTTCTCCAGTCATTGTCAAAGAAGCCAGTTCTGCTGGAATGGCAGTCGTATCCCAGCATGTCGATCAACCAGGACTTTGGCTCAAAGCTCGTTGCAGCGTTGACCGATGCGGGCCTGGCTCAAGACACTCACCTCTATTTCTTGTGCCGTTCCGGTGTTCGCAGCAAGGCTGCTGCTTCCGCCATGATCGATCTTGGCTGGACGAACAGCTTTAATATTGCCGGTGGCTTTGAAGGTGGCATCGACCTCACCGGACATCGCGGATCGACGAATGGCTGGAAGGCTAGCGGCCTTCCGTGGTCCCAGACCTAATCCATAAGAATTTGTAACGGTGTTCTGGAACGAGAATTCCGGGCATCTCCATGCGTAAACCGAACGGTTTCCGTTCAGGTAACGACTGCTTTTCCGATTTTGCTACACCCTGACGGGCATTTTCGGGCATACTATATTGGAGGTATACGTCATGACCTATATGCATCCAGGTCAAGATGAATGGGGCCGGGTAAAATTGCGCCTCAAGGCTGAACTGGGCGAGGACGTATTCACGAGCTGGTTTAATCGTGTCGATCTTGAGCGCTACACAAACGGCACAGTCCATTTGTCCGTTCCAACGCGGTTTTTGAAAAACTGGCTGCAAGGACGTTATCGTGATCGGCTGATGCTGTTGTGCCGTGACGAGTTTGAGTCCGAGGCTGTCAGCAATATCGAATTCTCGGTACGCGGCGCTGCCATCCGCCCATTGGCTCCCGTTCAAACGGTGCCAGAGCAGACCCAGGCCGACATCCGTCCAATAACGACTGGCGCAAAGCCGTTCGTTCGGCCTTTTGAAGCGCAACATAACCCTGACGTGCGCCAGTCGGATGACAGTCTCACGGGGTCACCGCTTGATCAGCGCTATTCCTTCGAGACTTTTGTCGAGGGGCGGTCTAACAGCTTTGCGCTGGCCGCGGCCCGCAAGGCTGCAGATCAACGACCCGGAGAGCCTGTCGGCTTCAATCCGCTTTATGTGCACGCCGCTGTTGGCCTCGGCAAGACGCATCTTCTGCAGGCGATCGCCCAGTCTGCGCGCGCCAATGGTCGCCGCGTGGTCTATCTGACCGCCGAACACTTCATGTATCGGTTTGTGGCGGCGCTGAAGAACCAGTCCGCCATGTCATTCAAGGAAAATCTGCGCGCGATCGATCTTTTGCTGATTGACGACCTACAATTTCTCCAGGGAAAGCAGATCCAGCAGGAATTCTGCCACACGCTGAATTCTCTCATCGACAATGCGCGTCAGGTTGTTATCGCAGCTGATCGACTACCGGTGGAACTAGAATCCCTTGACGAGCGTGTGAAGTCCCGTTTGGCCGGTGGACTGCTCGTCGATATCGGGGAACCCGATTACGATATGCGCCGGAAGATCCTGTCGGGTCGCGTGGCTGCCGCCTTGAAAAACTATCCGACGCTATCGTTGAGCGAAAGCGTACTTGACTATGTCGCGCAGAACGTCACGTGCAGCGGCCGTGATCTCGACGGAGCTGTGAACCGTCTCGTGCAGCAAAATCAGCTGACGGGTGAGTCGATCTCGGTTGAAATGGCGGAAGTTGCGCTGCGTGACCTGTTACGCGGCAAGGAGCCGAAGCGCGTCCGGATCGAAGATATTCAGCGGGTTGTGTCGAAGCACTATAATGTGTCGAAGGCAGATCTGTTGTCTGCCCGTCGGACCCGGACAGTTGTACGGCCTCGGCAGATCGCCATGTATCTGTCGAAACAGATGACACCCCGTTCGCTCCCGGAGATTGGACGCCGGTTCGGCAATCGCGATCATACGACGGTTCTCCATGCCGTGCGCAAGATCGAGGAGATGGTCAATGCGGACCGCGTGCTACTGGAGGAACTGGAAGGTCTGAAGCGTCAGATTGACATGTGACGTCTGGCCTTCAGCGCCGAAAAGCGGACTGAAGGCCGCCGCCGCCCGAGCATGGTCTATTTTCTCATTGTCTCGCGCTGTCTTGCTGGTATGAACGTCCCGATTGAGCCGGAGCCTGTTGTCCGTTTTGGAACAATGATAGGGTCTGGTCCCCTTGCGGGGCGTATCGGGGCACACCTCATGAATTCCACAGACATGTCACTGATTGTCGTTGGTGCGGCGGGGCGCATGGGACAAGCTCTCATTCGCGCCATCGACGCCATCCCGGGCGTCAGGCTCACCGGAGCAATCGAGCGCCCAGGGGCGGACACCTTGGGTCGCGATGCCTCAGCGCTCGCCGGGCTCGAGCCAACTGGCGTGATGATCACGGATAATGCCGCCGGGATCATTGACACGGCTGATGCCATTCTCGATTTCACCAGCCCGAAAGCGACATTGGCGTTCGCGGCACTCGCTGCCGAAGCCGGCAAGATCCAAATCATCGGCACCACGGGCATGGAACCTGCCGATATCGCCGCCCTCAAGGGATTTGCGACACGGGCCACCATCATGCAATCCGGCAATATGAGCCTCGGTGTCAATCTTCTCGCCGGGCTCGTCAGACGTGCCGCAGCTGCCCTCGACGAAGACTTTGATATCGAAATCGTGGAAATGCATCACCGGATGAAGGTCGATGCGCCCTCCGGGACTGCCTTGCTCCTCGGTGAAGCGGCGGCTGCCGGTCGTGGCATTGATCTGGCCGAACACTCCGAACGTGGCCGTGACGGGATTACAGGAAAACGGGCGGTCGGTGCAATTGGTTTTGCCGCCTTGCGCGGCGGCACGGTTGTCGGCGAACACACTGTTACGTTTGCAGGCCAACTGGAACGCATCGAACTGACCCATCGGGCGGAAGACCGGTCGATCTTCGCCCGTGGTGCGATCAAGGCGGCGCTCTGGGCCAGGAGCAAGCCTCCGGGCTTTTATTCGATGGCCGATGTGCTTGGTTTGACGGACTGAAAGCCACTTGTTTCGCTTGGCCGCTTCAGAGGCCTTCGATATGGATCGGCGACTAAACGGAGATAGACGTCCATGGATCGACTTCTGGTTTTGTGCCGCCACGGCGAAAGCGAATGGAACAAGCTTAACCTGTTTACGGGTTGGCGAGATCCGGATCTGACGGACAAGGGCATTGCCGAAGCGACCGCAGCGGGCAAGAAACTCAAGGCCCTGAACCTGACGTTCGACTTGGCGTTTACATCAGCCCTCACACGCGCTCAGCATACGCTGCGGCTGATCCTTGCTGAACTCGGCCAGACGGGATTGCCGGAAACCCGCGACGCTGCCCTGAACGAGCGTGACTACGGTGATCTCTCTGGCCTCAACAAGGATGAGGCGCGCCTCAGATGGGGCGAAGACCAGGTCCATATCTGGCGCAGGTCATTCGATGTCCCACCGCCCGGCGGTGAAAGCCTGAAGGACACAGCCGCCCGTGTGCTGCCCTATTTCAACGCCCGGATCTGGCCGCAAGTGCTTGCTGGAAAACATGTCCTGGTCGCGGCGCACGGCAATTCGCTTCGAGCCTTGATCATGCAACTCGAAGGCCTGTCCGGCGAAGAGATCGTCGCCCGCGAACTCGCGACTGGCGCTCCGATTGTCTATCGGTTCGATGAGAGCGGAAAAATCAGCGAGAAGCGAGATCTGGTCGGCTGATGCAGCTTAGCCCGCGCGCAACTGCTGAACGAACGCGGTGACTTCGCTCTGAAGTCCATTTGCCTCGCTGTTCAGATTTCCTGACAGTGATAACAGTTGCGTCGCCGCTCCGCCCGTCAGCTTGGCGGCCCGCTCGACTTCGACAATCGTGCCCGATACCTCAATCGTATCCCGTGAGGCATTTTGTGAACTGGTCGCAATTTCGCTGACAACGGCACCCTGTTCCTCAATCGCTGACGCAATGCTGCTGCTGATTTCCTGGATCTGGCCGACGGTTGAAACGATCTTTTCGATCGAGGTCACGGTTCGGTCAGTCGCAGCGCGGATGTCCGCGATCGTCGCGCTGATTTCCTCTGTCGCTTTTGCCGTCTGCGATGCCAATTGCTTGACCTCGGACGCGACGACCGCAAATCCGCGACCGGCTTCGCCTGCGCGGGCGGCCTCGATCGTCGCATTAAGTGCCAACAGATTGGTCTGACCGGCAATCGAATTGATCAGTTCGACAACTTCACCAATTTTAGCGGTGGCATCCGCAAGCGCTTTCACGTCCGTATCTGTGCGCCGTGCTTCGACAGCTGCATCGCTGGCCACTGCGTTCGAACGCACCATCTGGCTGGCAATCTCATGGATGGATGCCGACATCTCTTCAGTCGCTGCAGCAATCATCTGGACTTTGGAAGATGCACTCTCGGCGGCCTGACTGACAGATTGTGACTGCCGTACTGTCCCCTCTGCCGTATGTGACATGTCCCGAGATGCGTTGGAAACCTCCATTGAGGCATGAACAAACCGGTCAATAAGTGCCCCCATCTTTGACTGAAACGCATCGGCAAGTTGATGGCGGGCCTGAAGCATGACTGCGGCTTGTTGATGCTCTGTCTCGCTTGCTTTGATCCTGACGCGTTCCGCCGATGCCAACTCTTGTCGGCAAATGTCGACGGCGCGAGCCAACAGTCCTATTTCGTCCTGGTTGACGATACCGGACACTGAGATGGCATAATCACCCTTTGAAATCAGGGTCGTGGCCTCGGCAATCCGCCTGATCGGACCTGTGATGAACCGTGATGCGATCAGGAAGGCAATGCCGAGGCAGAGCAGGAGTCCGATTCCGACACCCGTGTAATTGATCAGGATTGCCGCATTTGTTTCCTCATGGAGCTTTTGCGACTGCGTTTCCGCCTCGTCAACCAGCATGACGTTGAGCGGGGTTACGAGATTGAACAACTTGCTGAACTCGGGCGCACAAGTCTTGCGCATGGCGTCTTGTGCTTTTTTATGCCCGTCGGGATCAGTTGCGTCGTTCGCCAGCTTGATCGTGTCTGCACAAGTGTTCGAATAAGTTGTTTTGAATTGCTCTATGATGGCGTTGATTTCGGCGCGATGTGGTTCAGAAACACGTGCCGCATTCGTCATGAAATTGATGCCGCGATCCAAGAATGCCTTCTGGCTCTTCATCGCTGCTTCATTTTCTTCCCGCGTATTTGAAAGAACGTTCTGATAAATAGTTGTAAAGGCGCTGCTCATCGCACGATTACCGCGGGCCAGATCGATTGCAGCCCGTTCGGTCTGAGAAACAAGCGACGAATAATGCGAATCAATACCAGTCATCATTGTGGCGGCGTAAAAGGCAGCGCCACCGGCAAATACACCCATCAACGCAAGCAAGATCGTAATTTTGCCAATGATCGATATATTTGTGATCTTCATGTCTTGTGATCCGGATGAATAGGTGCGCTGCAATATCGTGCCGGTCAGCTTACCGGCCTTTGCAATCAGAAAATTGAATTAGAATGATTAATTAAATATTATTTTATTCTTATGTGTGCATTTAAATTACATTGTTATTGTCGATCAATTTACCCGCAAAGATTGGTGACCGTCAGAACTCAGCACCGAAATTTGCTGCCTCGCTCGTCACAAAGCCAGACACTTGGGCCTACAGGCAGTGCGAGAAATATAACGGGCACGAATGTTGATCTACGTGCCATCAAGACAACGTTCAGCCCGCCCGGGCCGCGCCCAGCGCGCCTCGCAGAGCATCCGCAAACGTCGTCCGGTCATCCGGGTTGAGGAAATCACCCACCGGGAGACCCTTCCCCCGACTGTATAGGATGATGCGAGTGACGCCTTCCTCATCGTCGCGAACGATCTCCAGCCGCGTCCAGACGGGATTGAACCGATATTCCATCGAGCGACCGCGTGCGGACACCTTGCGGATGAGGATCTCGTGCGGCCGGACTTCGACAACCTCGAACGCCCGCGCAGCCCGATAGTTGAGCCGAAACGCCCCGTAGATCAGCAGCACGTCCAAGCCGCAGAAGCCAACCACCGGCCAGGCACCCAGCCGGTAAAACACCAGTCCGGCCACGAATGAGACGGCCGATACAAATCCCATGACAGCATAAAACCCGCGCGGCCCCAACGACCGATAGGGCGTTAGCGTTGCCACGAACAGCGGGGCGTCTGGCTCTGAGATCGTACGTTCGTGATTGTTTTCCAGCATAGTCAGATAGTATAGATCAGCCAAGAGTGAGGAAAAGCCCTTGGTCACAAAAGAAATTGATCCTCAAAAGCCTGCTGCTCAAACGACAAGGCAGAAGGCGAAGCAGAAGCCGGCGGCCAAAGGCCAGGCGTCGAAAGCGACGAGGCCGACCAGATCCGTCCGGGCGAAGGCCAAAGTTAAAGCCGGGCGATACTCAAAAGCCGAGATCCAGGCCATTTTCGAGCGTTTCAAGGCCGCGAATCCGTCTCCTGTGGGCGAACTCGAACATACCGATCCCTACACGCTGGTTGTCGCTGTCGCGCTGTCCGCGCAAGCGACTGATGTCAGCGTCAACAAGGCAACGCGCGAGCTATTTCGCCTCGCCGACACGCCGCAAAAGATGGTCGCGCTTGGGCAAGATCGGGTCAGCGATCTCATCAAGACGATCGGTCTGTTTCGCACCAAGGCGAACAACGTCATCGCGCTCTCGCAAATGCTGATCGACGAGTTTGGCGGCGAGGTGCCCCGTGACCGCGACCAGCTGATGCGGCTGCCAGGCGTCGGACAGAAGACCGCCAACGTTGTGATGAACACGGCCTTTGGCGAATCAACGATCGCGGTTGATACCCATATCTTCCGTCTGGCAAATCGCCTTGGACTAGCACCCGGCAAGACACCAAACAGCGTCGAAGAGGCCCTGCACAAGGTGATCCCGGACGAGTTCAAGCGCGATTCCCATCATTGGCTCATCTTGCACGGTCGCTATGTTTGCAAGGCCCGTGCCCCGGATTGCAGCCACTGCATCATCGCCGACCTGTGCAAATATCCCGACAAGACCAGCGAGGTCGCTTTCCCCATTGCTGCCGAATAGGTTAGGGTCTGCCCGTCCCGAAGGAGATCCAGATGCCCCCTGCCCCAAACCACGCGGCCAAATCGTCGACCGGCTTCCAGTCCAATGATCCGCGTGATCGCCTGATCCTGGCGCTCGATGTACCAACCATCGCCGAGGCGGAAACCATTGTGGCAGAGACGAAGAACGTCGTTGGCGTCTACAAGATCGGGCATCAACTGGCCTTCATCGGTGGATTGCACCTCGCCGAACGACTGCTCGACGCGGGTCAGAAGGTCTTCCTAGACCTCAAACTTCTCGATATCGACAATACGATTGCGCATGGCGTCGAATCCGTCTCGAAAATTGGGGCGACCTATCTGACGATCCACGCCTATCCCAAGGCAATGCGGGCGGCGGTGGCTGCAAAACAGGCGTGTGGCGGGTCAACGAGCCTGCTCGGGGTGACCGTTCTGACCTCGATGGACGATGCTGATCTCGCAGAAGCGGGCTATGCGGGCAGAGTGCGCGATCTGGTCGCCATGCGTGCCGGACAGGCACGCAGCTCGGGCATGGATGGACTGATCTGTTCTCCTGAAGAAGTGGCCAATCTGCGCCCGATCGTCGGGCCGGATGTGCTGCTGATTACCCCGGGAATTCGGCCCGCTGGCAGTGCGGCAGGCGACCAGAAGCGCGTGATGACTCCGGCAGACGCCATTCGCGCGGGCTCTGATCTGATTGTTGTGGGCCGCCCGATCCTCGCCAACCCCGACCGACGCGCCGCCGCAACCGCAATCGTTGCGGAAATCGAAGCTGCACTGCGGTAAGATCAACAGACTTCGTGCGAAATTCGTAGGAAAATCGCCGAAGCCTCTTGCCATGTGGCGGACTTGGCGCCAAGTTGCCGATCCCCGGTTGGAACCCTGATTTCGCTGGATCAGTTCGAGGTCACCCGGGTATGCTTTCGTTGTTGATTGCCGCATGTGCATCTGACCAGTGCATGCCGCTTCGTCGAATTCGGGAAGTTCCATGAAAGTCACTGTCGAGCGGGCACATCTCCTCAAGGCGCTCAACCACGTTCATCGCATCGTGGAGCGGCGGAATACGATCCCGATCCTGTCCAATGTGTTGCTGAGGGCGGAAGGCGACGATCTTCGCCTCAAGGCAACAGATCTGGATATCGATGTCGCCGAACGGGTGCCGGCCGTCATCAGCGAACCGGGCGCAACAACCGTGCCCGCACACATGCTCTATGACATCGTCCGCAAGCTGCCCGATGGATCGCAAGTCGAACTGGCGACCAGGCCCGACGGCGCGACGATTGATCTGCGCTCCGGTCGGTCGAAGTTTTCGTTGCAGATGCTGCCTGAAAGTGACTTTCCGGATATTACGGCTGGTGTCTTCACACACAAGTTCGATATTCTGGCTTCCGATCTCAAGCGTCTGGTTGACCGGACGCAATTTGCGATTTCGACCGAAGAAACCCGCTATTACCTGAATGGCATCTATTTCCATACGGTCGAGGTCGGCGGCGACCTGCGGTTCCGTGCCGTGGCTACTGACGGCCACCGGCTGGCACAGGCAGAATTCATCGCCCCGCATGGCGCGGAAGGCATGCCAGGCGTCATCGTACCACGCAAGACGGTGGGCGAAATCCAGAAGCTCGTTGAGGACCCGGAAGCCCAGGTGACGGTGGAACTCTCCGATAGCAAGATCCGCCTGTCGTTCGGCGAAGTCGTTCTCACGTCAAAACTCATTGACGGAACTTTCCCCGATTATGGGCGCGTCATTCCACAGGGCAACGACAAGGATCTGATTGTTGACCGTAGCGAATTTGCAGCTGCAGTGGATCGCGTCTCGACAATTTCCTCCGAGCGTGGCCGCGCCGTCAAACTCACGGTCGGCGATGGACGCCTGACGCTCTCTGTGACAAATCCCGACTCCGGATCCGCGACTGAAGAACTCGGTGTCGAATACGAGTCCGAACCACTCGATATCGGCTTCAACAGTCGGTATCTTCTCGAGATTGCGGGTCAGCTGGAAACCGATACCGCGATCTTCCGGCTTGCCGATCCAGGGTCACCGACACTTATCCAGGATCGCGGTCGCGACAACGCACTTTACGTTTTGATGCCTATGCGCGTGTGAGGAATTTTCACGTAAAAATACAGCACAAGTGCTTGCGTGGCTAGGAACCATCGCCTATGAAGCACAGCCCGTGAGGGAATGGAGTCGTGGCCGAGTGGTTGAAGGCGCACGCCTGGAAAGTGTGTATACGGGCAACCGTATCGAGGGTTCGAATCCCTCCGACTCCGCCAGTCAGTCCTGCAAATCGTCCCTTATTGCTGTCTACGTTTGCAAGGCCCCGTTTGTTCGGGGCATTTGGCGTTTCAAGCGCTGTTGAGGCCTTGTTTGGAGGGGCTGATTTCGGGGTCTTAATGGCCCGTTTTCGAGACCAGTCTCCGGCCGTTTGCGATCAACTGCGGTTTGGTTAGTTTCCGCAAATTCCCTGTTTTCCCTGCAAGTGATTTTTTTGATCGACTGGTTTTCGCATGGGATCAATGCATGGTGGATCCTGATCGTTCCGGAATATGGCGTGTGATCAATGCGTTATGATGCTAATGGCTTCTCGCGAAGGCTCTGTTTCGGTTGAACTCGCTGTAGATTAACAGGGAATTGGAATAGCGCGAACAGGGAATTCGTTTTCAGCTAACAGGGAATTCGTTTTGCTCGAACAGGGAACCCGCAACGTCGTTGCAGGGAACGATCACTCTGTGATCCCGAATAGTTTACGCTGATCGTCCCAATTGAGGGGGATTTCGGAGGCAAGAAGCTTGGACAGAGTGAGATTTCGCGGTGTTTTGCCGTTGAGGATGGCCTTTTGCAGGTCAGGAGCAAGGAATGCGAGGCGACACAGGCGTCTTTCGTAGGTGCTGGACGGCATTCTCGCGATTTCGGCGGCGGGGGCGGCACCCTTGGTCCAGCCGAGCCCAGCTGCGAAGATATGCGCCTGCCGCAAGGCCTTGATGAGGACAGGATCCGGTCTGGCGATGGATTGGGCGCATTTGTCGGTCTCGACCCAGCTACGACCGGAGGCAACGCGGCAACGGATCGGGAGCGTGAGATAGCCGAGCGAACCAAATTTTCATTTGCGCACAGACAAATTTCGCTTAGCCGCCATATTTTTTTATTCTACAAATAGCTCGCTTTTCAGCGCTTAATTTGCATAGCAGGCAAACTAGCTTGTGTTTACTATATGGCAAAAATGCAACTTTTTTGAAATTCGGATTC
The DNA here is from genome assembly GCA_903930435.1 of uncultured Hyphomicrobiales bacterium. Lineage (GTDB taxonomy): Bacteria > Pseudomonadota > Alphaproteobacteria > Rhizobiales > Ancalomicrobiaceae > CAIYYN01. The sequence continues at coordinate 178,255 of CAIYYN010000030.1, forward strand.
AGAAAAAATCCAGTGTTAATAAACCGTTACAATAGAATGATTTTTTGCACTCAATAAAAGTTGGTCGAAGTGTGGCAAAATTGAGTGGGCGAGTTATGCAAAATCTGATGATGAATTCGGGTATCAAGCGCCTGAGAGCGAGCCTCACGTGCTCGGCGGTGTTCAGTCTGGCGATCGTGTCGGCAGCACATGCGCAGGCGACAAGCATCGGTACGGTCGAGGTTGAGGCCAGCAAGACGACGACTGTCAGCAAAGACGCGGTCGGTTCACAAGCCGCACCTGGATCTGCGCCGGCACTCGCTCCTTCGCAGGGCAACCTTGAGGCTTCCGAGCCCGGTTCGATCGTTTCGGACAAGATCATCAACGACGTCATTGCGCCTTCGGGTAACTATCTGAATGTCGTGCAGTATACACCCGGCGCTTTCTCCACAACGCCCGACGGTGCAGGCGATTCCAAGGGTGGCTGGCGCGGCTTTATCGACGGTCAGTATGATGTGACCTATGACGGCGTGCCGTTCGGCGACGCAAACGACCCAAGCCATCATACCGGCGCCTATTTCCCCACACCCTTCATCGGTCGCGTGGACGTGGATCGCGGTCCAGGAAAAGCGGACTCGGTCGGTTACGCGCCGTTTGGCGGCACACTGTCGATGTTCTCTCATGATGTGACGGACAAGTTCGGCGGCAGCGTTGAACAGTCGGTTGGTAATTTCAACACTTTCAACACCGCGATAACGGTCAACTCCGGCATCCTGAATCCGTCGGGTACAAAGTTCCTCGCCCAATACAGCCACCAGAACACTGACGGGACATTGTATCTCGGCCGCGATAATTCGACGTTCGGCCTGTTCAAGATCGTCCAGCCGCTCGAAGATTTCACGGTTACCGGTTTCGCCACCTACGGCCAACAATATTACAATCAGGTTGGCGCCATTACAGCAGCGCAGCTTGCACAGTTCGGCAAGAATTTTGGTAGCTTGAACAATAATCCGGCTCAGGATAACTTTTTTGGCTACAATAACTCGATCAAGCAAACCGACCTTGATTACATCGATATCAAGGGTCATCTCAATGAGTTTGAAATCGAGAACAAGGTTTATACCTACGCTTACAGCTACCCAAGCGTTCAGAACAACGGTACGGACTTGACCTGTCTTCTGTCAGCCTGTCTGGGCACGAAGCAGTTCGGTGGCGTGCCTGCCGCCAGCGCAATCGACGGCTACATCAAGGTCAATAACTATCGCGGCTACGGCGATATCCTTGATGTCTCGCACAAGATCGACGCCGGTATGTTCTCCGGCAACTGGAAAACCGGCATATGGCTGGAGCATGTCGATAACCATCGCGAACAGCAGTATTACGACTACTCGACAAACCAGAGCTACTCACAGCTCGGCTTGCCTGCAAACCAGGCCTACAAGCTCAATCTGGACTCTCACATTACGGAAGTGCAGCCATTCATGCAGTATGAATGGCATCCGATGGACAAACTGACGATCACCCCGGGCGTCAAGTATGAGTCGTTCGAGCGGCTGCATCAGGGTCCGGTCAACCAGACGACGCTGGCGCCCGTCAATCTCGACAAGACCTACACCAGCGTGCTGCCCTATATGGACGTCCGCTACAAGTTCACACCGGAGTTCACGGGCTACGTGCAGGCATCGCAGGGCTTCCTCGCCCCACCAGTGGCCGCCTACTACGTGACCAACTTTGCGGCCAACAACGTCAAGCCTCAGACCAGCAACAACTATCAGGCTGGCGGCGTTTACAAGACGGGCAATCTGACGGCTGACGCAGACATCTACTGGCTCGATATCCAGAATTTCTCCAATAGCGTGACTGACCCGATCTCGCATCTGACCTACTATGCGAACCTCGGCAACGGCACATATAAGGGTATCGAAGGCGAAGCGACCTATAAGGTCCTCGACGGGCTGTCAGTTTATGGCTCAGGCTCGATTTCTTCAGCCAAGGTTCAGGGCGGTCTGTCGGCTCCCGATGCGCCGAACTACACTGCAGCATTCGGCCCGATCTATGATCATGGCGATTTCTTCGGCTCCATCCTGACCAAGTTCACGGGTGAAGCCTATGGATCGGCTGGACAAACTTTAGTGACCGGCGTGACCAGCTCCCTGAACAAGGTGCCGGCCTACAACGAGACCGATCTGGCGCTTGGTTATCGCACGGATTTCTTCAAGCAGTTCGGGCCCATTGGCAAAACCGAGATCAAGCTCGGTGTGAACAATGTATTCAATAACCGCAATACGATCGAAATTGGCGGCACGCCAAACAGCCTGACCAGTAATTCCAATCTGACCTATCAATTCCAGCCGCAGCGCACATGGTATGTGTCGATGAAGGCAGAATTCTAAGACTTCAAGACCGACCCGACGCAACGGCGGATCGCGTATCCGCCGTTGCTTTGTCTTTTGTGGATGGCGGTTTCGAGTACATCTACACAAGTGTGCAGCGCAGCATTTGTCGTAGAACTGAAATCAGGCCGTGGAACACTGACATGATCGCGGACAATCGCACGTCTGGATCGCTCTTGTATCAAGAGGACATTCTCGGCAATGGATACAATCGATATTTCACCTATGGGCCTATTCATGCAGGCCGGGCCGGTTGGCAAGGCTGTACTGGTGACCTTGCTCGCAGCATCGACCTGGTGCTGGGTCTTGATCATCATGGTGATGGTCTCAGCGATAAAGCTGAAGAGAGCAGTTGCAACTGTATCAGCGGGTGGCAAATCACATTTGCTGGAACCGATCCTTTTGGCTGGCCAACAAGCGCGGCAGACAGACATTCCAGGCGAAAGCGTCGGCGAAACCCGGGCCAGGTTGCAGGAAACAATGAACCGCGCTGCCCGTTCACTGATTGCCGATCTTGAGGGCGGATTGCCAAATCTTGCTGTGATTTCATCCGTTGCGCCCTTTATCGGACTGTTCGGCACGGTCTGGGGCATCATGACGAGCTTCGCTGCGATAGCCGCTGCCAAGGACACGAGCCTTGCTGTTGTGGCGCCAGGTATCGCAGAAGCGCTTGCAACAACGGCATTCGGGTTATGTGCCGCTATACCAGCATCCATTGGCTACAGCCGTCTGGGCGTTTCGCTCGGTCATGCAGCCGGGGAACTCGCAAGCCTGATTGAGGGGAAAAGCGTCAGCCTCATGGTGCGCCGATCCAATCCGCTGCACAAGGATGCCGCCTGATGGCTTTCACTGCGCCGAAGAAAGGTGGCTCCTCGCTCTATCAGCCGCTGGCCGATATCAACGTGACGCCACTTGTCGACGTCATGCTCGTGCTCCTGATCGTCTTCATGATCACCGCGCCGATGCTGGCTGCCGGGATGAAGGTGAATCTCCCGCAATCAAAAGCCGCCGTTCCGTTGAAGCCCAAGGCGCCTGTCGTCATTTCGCTGGCTAAGGACGGCGTCATACAGGTGAATGGCTCGGATGTGGCCAAGGAACTGGTTCTGGATACCGTCAAGGCAAAGCTCGTGCTTGCCGATGATGATGTCATTCACATCCGTGGCGACAGGGAAGCGCCTTACGGAAGCATCGTTGAAATCATGGATCTTCTGGCAACGAATGGTCTCGTCAAGATTGCTATCCTTGGCGACAATCGCAAGCCAACCGCAACGCCTGCGCCCGGACCCGCCGCACCGCCTGTCGCAACGCCGACAACACCCCCGGCCCGGGAACCGATACCGTGAACGTCGCAGTCAGAGGGCGACCACACACCGGTCCGGTGGAACCGCCACACCGTCGCCAGCCGTTGCGCAAAAGCGAAGCCATACGGTCTGTGCCGCCTCCCAAGCCAAACTCCGGGGCAGGACGGTCGCCAAGCGCCGGATCCTATTGGCTGTGGCCCGTCGTGTTCGCGTTTGTCCTCGGCGTGCACATCGCTATTCTGGTCGGTCTAGGGTACCTGAAGCCAGAGCCGCCACCGGCGCTGGAGTCGGTTGAACTGACTTTCGTCGCCCAGGGCGACCCAGTGCCAGAAGAGACGAAAGCGCAGGAGGCGCAACAGGCGGCCATGCCAACGCCGCCGGACCCAACTCCACCCGATCCGACGCCGCCACCGCCAGATCCCGTTCCACCGCCACCGGATCCGACACCACCACCTCCTCCGGAAGAGGTGCCACCTCCGCCGGCCCCGATGCTTCCACCGCCCCCGGTCGAGACACCGCCGCCACCTGTTGAAATGCCGCCACCGCCTCCACCGCCCGTCGATGACCCTCCGCCTCCACCACCAGTGAAGGCAGTCGAAGAGGCGATGCCCGTCGAGGCGCCGCCACCGCCGCCACCACCGCCGAAAGTGGAAACACCTCCGCCCAAGGTCGAGCCACCCAAGGCAGTTGAAAAGCCGAAGATCAAGCCAAAGCCGAAGCAGCATCCGGTCACCAGGGAAAAGACTGAAGCGCAGCAGGCGTCGGAAGCGCACAAGGTCGGCATCGCTGAAGGCAAGGCCGCCGATCAGGGCATGACGAAACAGACCTACAACGCGATCCTGCTCGCGCAGATCGGTCAGCACAAGGTCTACCCGGAAGCTGCCAAGGCGCAAGGCGTAACGGGCTTTGCGAGCGTGTCGTTTACGATGACGGCGGCAGGTACAGCATCAGGCATCTCGATGAGCAAATCGTCCGGCAGCGCGCTACTTGATGAAGCCGCTCGCCAGGCCGTTCGAGCCGTCCATACGCCACCGCCGCCCGGAGGTGCTTTTGCCACGTCGGTCGGGATCAATTTTACACTCCACTAGAGTGTTCAGCCGCAACTCAAAAAGGGGCACCTCATGAAACTGGTCCGTTATTTCACATTCGCTGCGGCGTTTTGCCTGGTCATGCCAGCCCACGCGAAGGACCCGTCTTTCGTGGCTCCAACTGTGTCGAAGGCGTTTTTGATCCTGCCAGCTCCGCCTGCGGCAGACAGTGACCAGACGAAGGCGGAGCTCGCCGAGCTTCACGGAATCGAGGCGACGCGCACATCGGCGGAGGTCGAACAGGCCAAGCAGGACGACGAGAACGAGACCATCTTCCTGTTCAAGACGGTGTTTGGCGACGGGTTCAATCCGGACAAGTTGCCAGCGCTGGCAGCTTTCGGCAAACGTGTCAAAAACGATGAAGGGCTCAACACAGCCCCGGCCAAAGACGGTTTTCACCGTATGCGCCCCTACAACGCGGACAAGACGCTCAACCCGGTCTGCAAGACGACCACGAAGGACAACTCCTATCCCTCCGGCCACACGACAACAGGCTATCTGCTTGCTCTGACCTTGATCGACTTGGTGCCTGAAAAGCGCGATGTGATCCTCGCCCGGGCTGATCAGTATGCCCACAACCGGCTCGTATGCGGGGTACACTATCCCAGCGATCTCGTGGCAGCTCGCCTGATGGGATACACTATCCATGCAATCATGGAGGCAAGCGCCGACTACCAACGCGAGCTTTTACCGGCCCGCACAGAACTGCGGCAGGCTCTCCGGCTTCCTTTGTAGGATCGGAAGAGGTCCGAGAGTTGTATTGTGTCATGATTCACCCACCGAGCGACGGTGTGATCATGGATAACCTTTCCAGTTACAAGTGGCCACGCGTCAGAGCCATGATCGAGGCGGCGTGCGCATCATAGTTGTCCTTGCCACCCTACAGTCCCGACTTCAATCCGATCGAGAAAGCCCCCTCCAACCTGAAAGCAGACCTGTGAAATGCCGCCGAATCCACCGTTCCCAGCCTCTGGCGCGCCATCGCAGAGATCATCGACACCTTCAAACCAACCGAATGCCCCGACGTCTTCAAACTTACAGACTAAAATCCAATATGATCGGATAACGCTCCAAACTGCGGCCTAGCGAAACCGTCGCCACCCAAATTTCATCACAGGGGCTTGTGGGGCCTTCAGATGCCTGACACGTTGGGTGCTTATACGGGGAAACACGTTGTCGCAGTGAACATGCTGCCAAAGCGACTTATCTCCGTTCGGAGCCATTCTGGGCGGGCCTCAATGTCCACCAATTGAAGAGGTCGGAACATGCTGTCACGTCGCGGTTTCCTAGGTGCCTCGGGCGCAACATTGCTTGCAAGGCCGTCATTCGCAGGCGCCGCTGACAGTAAGGTCATCCGGTTCATCCCAAGAACCGATGTAACTGTGCTGGACCCGATCTGGACATCGGCTTATGTGACGCGCAACCACGGGCTTCTGGTTTTCGACACGCTTTATGGGATCGACGCTAACTTCAGTGCGCAGCCTCAGATGCTCGCCGGTCACACGATCGAAAATGACGGCAAGCTCTGGCGTTTGACGCTGAGACCTGGATTGAAATTTCATGATGGGTCGCCTGTACTGGC
>CAIYYN010000031.1 GCA_903930435.1 uncultured Hyphomicrobiales bacterium
ATCGGTGCCGCGCGTGCCTGCCCCGGAGGTCGAGGCGGTGGTCCTCGCCCAATTGACGAAGCGCGTCGCGGCGATGCTGCAAAGCCCCGATCGAACCCGGCTCGGTCCATCACCCCTCGTCGTTGGCTCGGACGCTGACCTGATCGCGCAATTCGTTGATCGCATCGTCATCCAGCCCGAATCCATCGATTTGCATCTGCTCGATCCCGGTCAAACTGGCGGCCCCACGGTCCACTCCATCGCCTGGCAACGCCCCGATCGGACCCGACGGCGGGAGATCCACCACCCAGCCGGAGTGCCTGACGCAACACCGCTCGCCCCCATCCGCGCCGAAGCCCGCGCCCGGCTCCTCATGGCAATCGCAAAAGCCCGCCGCTGGCTCGACCAGCTTGTCTCAGGTGAGTTCCAATCCACCGCCGATATCGCCCAGCACAATCGCTGCTCCGAGCGATCCGTCCGCATGACGCTCGCACTCGCCTTCCTCTCGCCCGCGCTCGTCAAGGCCATCGCCGACGGCACCCTGCCGCAAGGGGTAGGGCTGAGTGTGCTTGCGCATGCCCCGATGGACTGGGCCGGGCAATGGGGGATGTTGGGGGTGGAATTGAGGGGTTGAAGAGGGCAGCCGACTGAAAAGCGCCAATCGCGGAAGTTAGGCCGCCCTTGCTGGGAATACCGAGATAGGGCCGTAAGTGGAACGGCGGCTTTTGGGCCTTGGGGCCTCTAGTGAGGACCTTCATCAGCAACGCGTCCGCGCCGCGACATCTATTTCCAGCAGTAAATCTAGAAATAAGCATACGAATGGGTGCGGATTTCCTCTCGGGTTGATAACGAGCCGGGAATCGATGTTTAGTGATATGCTCCCAAACTCCATGGCGAAACTGTGTAGTTTAGGTCATCAATCTCGGTCGCTATGGAGCGAACTGAACATGTCGGACACACTCCGCTCGCTGGCTCGCTCGTCACGCCAGCGCTCCTTGTACTCGTCTTGCATATGGTCGGCGTAGGCCTCTTCATGCTCCTCGAATTCGCTCTTTGCCTCTTCCACCTCTGTGAGTAGTGACGAAACATCGACGCCAAGTTGTTCGTGGAAGAGCTCGAGATCCTCGCTCAGCGCGTCGAACTGTTCACGGGCGCGGCACTCGCGCAACTCGCCTTGAAACATGGTTTGGCAATAGGCTTGGAAAGCCATGCGCGCCGGCGATAAAGCCTCATCTGCATCGGCCTCAGATGTATCGATCACCCCAATCAGCTCGCGCAATTCGTCCGACCGGCATCCGCTTTGAACATCTTCAACCAGGGCCGCTTTGATCGCTCGCGTCATAGCCTCCAGCGCCAGCGGTTCAACCGAGCGAGTGCCGTCAAGCGCACGAAGCGCATTAGCCGCATCGTTGATGTCGGGCCGCTCCACTACCCATTCAAGCCGGAGACGCGTGAATAGCAGCGGGATGAGTGACGCGATCGCTGACGACGCAAGCCGATCGGCCATATCGACAACGATCGCCAATCGCCGTTCGTATGTTGCTCCTCGGTAGCCGTACGCGCCCTGACCCATCCCGAAGCGCCGCGCTTCTCCCATGCAGCGCGAGAGGGAGGCTGAGATTAATTCTTCGTTGTACCTAAATGCCTCCAAGACGTCGCCACTGCCTTGCGCTTTCGCAAACGTCCACACGTGTTCGATCTGATTGAAGTTATGTGCCGCCGCTATTACGTCAATCGCATTTTCGGCGACCCGGCGGACAACAGCGTTTAAAAGATCGAGAACGGAAGGATCAATGACCTCGATGCCATGCGTGCCAAATGGCTTAATGAATGTACCTGCGATCTCTCGTAGCGCCGACCTGAAGTCCTCAGGTCGAGTCATGAACCCGTAGCGCTTGGCGCGATGCTCGTGTAACAGGACAAATGCGGGTTTCAGTGCGAACCCTGCAGCCTTTCCGCTCATGGAGAAGAGCACCAGCAACATGGATCGCCCAGCGTCAGTGATTTCACGCTCATAGGCGTGACGCCAGATCTCCGATGGATCGCGCAGCAAATTTTCAATGAACGTGCGATATTCACCGACTGGCACGCTGCGAATTCGACGGAAGCTGGAAAGCCATTCAATCAAACGTGGATTGAATTTCTCGTGCTTGACAATGCGGAGGTAGTAGTTTCCTCGAAGGAGCTCATCTTGGTATTCGGCCGGCAAATCGCTAAAATACATGTGATTGTATAGGATTCGAGCTTTCTGCGCGAACGAGTAGCTCGGCATGCGCAGGTCGACACGGAGATCATCCACGTCGGAGTGGCGTAACCGCTCCGACCGGTCCATCGCGAGCGAGTAGATGTGCTCGCGTGTCGTCAGGATCATTCTCGCTGTCGGCGTCGAACGCACCATGGAGATGAATTCGAGCATTCCTTTGTCGCTAGTACCAGCTAGTGCAGTTGAACTGTCGCCGAGGAAGGTCGCGCCCATAAAGTCGTCAAAGTAGAAGACCTGCGGCGTACCTGGCTGAAAAAGCGCGAGCCCTTCTTCAATGTCGCGCTGGATCACCACGGCTTGGTAGCCGCGCTCGAGATGTTCGTAGAGTAAGAGATTGGCTAGCGTCGTTTTGCCGACTCCTGGCGGGCCTGCTACAATCACAACGCGACGATCGTTGAGCAACTTTAGCGCTTGCGGGTAAGCGTCGCCTTGAACGTAGCGTCGGGCCTCGTCATGCACCTGACGGACTTTGAACTCGCTTCGCGTCAAAGAGGCATTGTGCATGACACGGTCGAGAACAGCACGGCTGGCGAGCCAAAGTTTGTAATGTCTACTCTCAATTATGGGGTGCTGACCGAGCAGGTTGTTGAGATCTTCCTGGCCAAGGACATCGCTTGGCGCCAACACATTGGTCCCAATGAGCTTGACGATCGCGTCTTTGTTGACCGCCGATAGCGAAACTGACGTGACCAAGACGTAGCGTGTAGGGTTAAGGTAGTGGACCTTCTCAGCCTCTTTGGCCAGCTCTCTCATCAAACCCGCAAGTCCGGTTTTTAGGAAGTGCTTTACCTGAACAATTGTGTTGCCAGACCCCGCAGCGGACCGCAGATCTATGCCGCCGTCTTTGCCGGTCTTAAAGCTCTCGATCGTGACACCCCAATGCGATTGCAGCAGATCGCGTGCGAGGATCTCAAGGTCGTATGGCGAGAGCTGGTGGAAGTCATAGTCGGGCATCGCTGGTCTCGTCAGGCTGCTGCTATGTCGACAAAGACATGTTTGGGCCGTTGATCTGCGGAGAGTACACTCAATTTCTTCCAAAAGTAGCTAACAGGCAGCCCGCGTGGCAGTCGATGTCTGATTTGCGGCACAAAGTCCCCTATCCCCTCGAGGCGACTAAATTCCGCTTAGGGCCACGAGCCGACGTAAGCTGGCACATTGAACCCGTCCCTAATCTCCAGAAAACCGCTCTCTCAAATTGATCGAACCGCTCTCCGCGGCTAACACCTTCAATGGCGAGGAAAACTCAAATTCATGCCGCAGAACTACCCAGGGCAAATGCTCGATCGGGCAACAAATTCGGGGAAACAAAGACCCTACACGAAGCGCCCAAACGGCTAACTATCGACGGTAAAAAGCCAATTTCTCGTTCTCTACCAGAGACTTATATCTTGGGAGTGTTTGGTGGAGCTAAGCGGGATCGAACCGCTGACCTCTTCAATGCCATTGAAGCGCTCTCCCAGCTGAGCTATAGCCCCACTCTTGGGTGATCCATGGCCGGTTAAGCCAGGTGCCCGAAAGGAATTTTCCTGAATCCAACGCTTTAGCCTGATCCCCAGGCCACGCTCGCTTCAGGTCCGGGAGGCACTGGGGTGCCCCTCGTTCATGTTGGGCGCATCCTTTAAGCCGAACCGCCAGCGGGATCAAGTGGCTTTATCGACTGGCAACGAGAAATTTCTCATGGTCAGACCGACGGATGCGAGTGTCACCATCCAGAGATGGGCTGGATGCTATCCGGTAGAGCAATCAGTCCCCTCAATAAATCAACCGGTTAGACCGATTTGACCCAACAGGGCATGCACCGGAAGCGTGCCGAACTGGTCGCACTTCCGGTCTGAACATCGGCCTGTTGACCGGGATCAACGCTCTTCGTCTTCTCCGGCGACATCGATATCGATCCCGTCGATATCGTCATCTTCCTCGTCGACGGCCAGGAACGTATCGTCTTCGTCGCCGAGATCCTCGATCTCTTCGTCCTCGACGCCGGGCACATCCGCCTCGCCGGCCTCTTCGGCATCGGCCTCTTCAAGCGACACGAAATCGACCGGCAGTGCCTCGACTTCTTCTTCTTCCTCTTCCTCGGCGATCGGCGATGCCTTGGCGCGCATGGCCAACGCCGCGATCGTGAACGGCGTACCGCACTTCGGGCAGAGGATCGGATCCCGGTTGAGATCGTAATATTTGGTGCTGCAGTTCGGGCAGAGCCGCTTTGTTCCAAGCTCGGGTTTTGCCACAGATGCCTCGCGAAAAGAGTCAGGATTTAAGCTGGGTGAACCCCATAATGCCAACATGCGCGCCTGTCAAAAGGCAATCGCAAATCGGCAGTCAAGAGATGACGTTCAGACCTTGTCGTGTTACGAGAACACCCGACCATAAAGCTGATCCTGTTCCGCCAAGGCAAGTAAAAATGTCGCATTCGACGCGTTTGACACCACTTTCTGCCGTAAATTCAGGCCCGTTGAAGGGCCGTATCCGAGTTCCGGGCGACAAGTCGATCTCGCATCGCTCGCTGATGTTCGGAGCGGTAACCCTTGGCGAGACCCGAATCAGCGGACTGCTCGAAGCCGAGGACGTTCTCGGCACCGCCGAGGCCATGCGGACCCTCGGAGCGACCGTGATGCGGACTGGCACCGGGACCTGGACAGTGACTGGTCTTGGCGTCGGCGGCCTTCTGGAGCCCGCCAAAGTGCTGGATTTCGGCAATGCTGGCACCGGGTCGCGCCTGACGATGGGCCTGGTGGGCGGGCATCATATCGCGGCGACTTTCGTTGGCGATGCCTCGCTCTCGCGGCGGCCGATGGGGCGGATTCTCGATCCGCTCAGGCGCATGGGGGTTGATGTCATCGCCCGCGCCGGTGACCGTATCCCCTTGACATTAAAGGGACCTGAGACCCTTGTGCCGATCACCTACCGCGTGCCGATGCCGTCCGCCCAGGTGAAATCGGCGGTGCTTCTGGCCGGATTGAATGCACCGGGGGTGACGACGGTCATCGAGCCAGTTGCGACACGCGATCATACCGAGCGGATGCTGGAAGGCTTCGGCGCTGATATTGCTATCGAAATTAGCGCAGATGGTGTGCGGACCATCCGGTTGCAGGGGCGTCCCGAATTCAAGCCGCAGGAGGTTACTGTTCCGGGTGATCCCTCCTCGGCATCCTTTGCGATTGTCGCCGGGTTGATCGTGCCGGGCTCGGATCTGACGGTCGAGAACGTGCTCCTGAACCCGCTCCGCACCGGTTTGTTCACGACGTTGCTGGAGATGGGAGCCGATCTCAAAATCGAGAACGAGCGGGTGTCAGGCGGCGAACGAATTGGCGATGTCCATGTAAAATATAGCGAATTGCGCGGCGTGACGGTGCTTGCCGAACGTGCGCCATCGATGATCGACGAGTATCCGATCCTTTCGGTCGCAGCCAGTTTTGCGCATGGCGAGACGGTGATGCTCGGGCTGGAGGAACTGCGGGTCAAGGAAAGTGACCGGCTGTCGGCAGTTGCTCATGGTCTGTCGGTCAACGGGGTTCCGAACCGCGAAGGCGAGGCGTCGCTGACGGTGACCGGCGGGGCGCAGGGGCTTGGTGGCGGGCTTGTGCCGACGCATCTCGATCACCGGATTGCCATGTCATTTCTGATACTTGGCATGGCCGGGAGCGAGCCGGTGACCGTGGATGATACGGACACGATTGCCACCAGCTTCCCGAATTTCCTCGATCTCATGCGCGGTCTCGGGGCTGAATTCGCAGCGGCGAAGGACGCCTGAGCTGGCGGGAAGGGGTGCGCAACGCATGCCTGATCCTGTGCCGCCAGATATCGCAAGAAAGCTGAAATCCTATGTGGTTTCAGAAGCTTATCGGCTTGGCTTTGCTGTCGCTCGTGTGGCAGTCCCTGAGCTTTCCTCAAGTGCGGGCGAGCGGTTACGGCAGTTTGTCGCCGAGGGGCGACACGGCGAAATGGTCTGGATGGAGGAGACGCTGGAACGTCGCGCCAGTCCGGCGGCGCTTTGGCCAGAGGTAAAATCCGTTCTGGTGCTTGGGTTTAACTATGGTCCGGACGAAGATCCGCTCGCCGTAACCCATGAGCCGGCGGTGGGTGGCATCTCGGTTTATGCCCGGGGGCGCGACTATCACGACGTCATCAAGGGCAAGCTCAAGGAACTGGCGACGCGGTTGGGTGCGCGCGGTCGCGAACTCGGTCTCTCGTTTCAAGCCAAGGTCTTTGTCGATACGGCGCCGATCATGGAAAAGTCGCTGGCAGAAAAAGCCGGTATCGGCTGGCAGGGAAAGCATACAAATCTGGTCTCTCGGGAGAACGGGTCGTGGCTTTTTTTATCTGAAATCTGTCTCGATATTGCACTTGAGCCAGATCCGGCTGAATCAGATCATTGCGGAAACTGTCGATCCTGTCTCGATGCATGCCCGACGAGCGCCTTGACTGCGCCTTATCAGATGGACGCCCGGCGCTGCATTTCCTATCTGACCATCGAACATCCTGGCCCCATTCCGCATGAATTCCGGGTTGCCATGGGCAACCGCATTTACGGCTGCGATGACTGTCTGGCGGTTTGTCCGTGGAACAAATTCGCTCATGCTGGCAAGGAGTTGAAGCTCGCCGCGCGTGACGATCTCCGGCGTCCGCTGTTGCGTGATCTCCTGCTGCTCAATGATGCGCAATTCCGGGTCTTTTTTTCAGGCTCTCCGATCAAGCGAATCGGTCGAAACCGGCTTATGCGCAATGTGTTGATCGCCATTGGCAACGCTGGGGAGACTTATGCAGATCTGCGGTTCCTGCTGCCTATGTTGGCCGATGAGTCCGCTCTCGTACGCGGAGCGACCGTTTGGGCGCTGGGTCGACTGTTGCCACCGGACGCTTTTGCCGACCTGGCGAGGGAACACGAAGCAATCGAAGCCGACGCATACGTCTGGTCCGAGTGGACGCTTGCACGAGGGTGCGCATAAGTCCGGATGTTATCCCCCAATGCAGCTGGTGGGTAACCACGCCAATAATCTTCGGCCTTTGGATCAATGACGGAGCGACGAAGTTGCGCTAGATTGCCCGCCGTGCCCTCAAGAAGGGCTTCCTGATGCCCGGACCTCAGATGCTCGACACCAAGCGCATTCTTCTCGTCATCACCGGCGGTATTGCGGCCTACAAGTGCCTGGAGTTGATCCGGCGGCTGAAGGAGCGCGGGGCGGCGGTCCGCGTGGTCATGACGAAGGCAGCGCAGCAATTCGTGACGCCGCTGTCGGTTGGCGCGCTCTCGGGCGACCGGGTCTATTCGGATCTGTTTGACCTGACTGCCGAGCATGACATTGGCCATATCCAGCTTTCGCGGGATGCGGATCTCGTCGTGGTCGCTCCGGCGACCGCTGATATCATTGCGAAAATGGCTGCGGGTCTGGCCGATGATCTCGCGACCAATGTTCTTCTCGCCACCAACAAGCCGGTGCTGATCGCGCCAGCGATGAACCCGATGATGTGGGCGCATCCGGCAACGACGCGCAATGTCGGCTGGCTCAAGGGAACCGGTGTCACGATTGTCGGTCCCAATGTGGGCGCGATGGCCGAACGCGGCGAGTTTGGTCCGGGGCGGATGGTTGAGCCGATGGAGCTTTTGGCCGCGATCGAGGCCCATTTTGCCGCGACCGATGCGCCCAAGCCATTGGCGGGAAAACACATTGTCATAACAAGTGGGCCGACGCACGAGCCGATTGACCCGGTCCGCTATATCGCCAACCGGTCGTCGGGCAAGCAGGGACACGCGATTGCGGCGGCAGCGGTGGCTGCAGGAGCGCGGGTGACGCTCATTTCCGGGCCGGTCACGATACCCGATCCGACGGGTGCGACTGTCGTGCACATCGAGACGGCGCGGCAGATGCTGGAGGCGGTCGAAGCGGCCTTGCCAGCCGATATCGCGATCTTTGCGGCGGCCGTTGCCGACTGGCGGGTCGAGGGTCAATCCACGCAGAAGATCAAGAAGGGCGCATCCGGGACGCCGGGGCTGCAACTGGTTGAAAACCCGGACATTCTTGCGACCATCGGCAAGCACGCGACTGCGCGGCCTCAGGTCGTGGTCGGCTTTGCCGCTGAAACCGAGAACCTCACCGCCAATGCCGAGGCCAAGTTACTGAAAAAGGGCGCTGATCTCATTGTTGCCAATGACGTTTCGCCCGAAACCGGCATCATGGGCGGAGATCGTAATACGGTTCGCATCATCAGCCGCAATGGCGTCGAAGACTGGCCGGAAGGCTCCAAGGAAGACGTCGCCCGCCGTTTGATCGAGCGGGTCGGGGCGTTGTTGGGCGGGGCAGAGCCAATCGGCTAACCCAATTCCCGCGCGAAACGCTCTGTCCGCTGGCCATAGAGGTCGTGGCCAAGGTCCAGGGCGCGGTTTGTCAGCTTGACGCGACGGCGGCTGATGGCGGCGGTAAGGGGTGCCAGATCCTGCGGGCGGTCGGCAAGAGCGGGATCGGCGCTGATCCAGGCGGCGAGATTGGCAAGGTCATGCTCGTCGCCGAGATATTCAGCCAGTCGATCCAGATCGGTAAGCGGCGAGGTGACCGCCAGCAGCCCAGTTCCCCCAATGATCTGGCCAAGATGCATGCGGTGTTTCACGCGTTTGCGCCAGTCATGCAGGGTCTCATCGTCGCTGTCGCGGCTGTCGAGGGCGCGGCGATAGAGTTGGCGGCCCTTGCGATAGGTGGCGACGAGGTTCTGTCGAAGAAGTATCGCGGGATTAAAGGCGTCCGCCAGCGAGGCGACGTCTGTCTCGGCGATCCGCAACAGGCGCACGACGGTCTGGATCGCGACAGGCTGGTTGCGGGCCTCATCAAGCTTGCCACGCAGGCGGTCGACAAGGTCGCGGCTTGCCTCGGTCTCTGTGTGATTGGCTAGCCATTCTGCGGCTGCCAGCATCGCCGCCATGTCCCGCGCCCCGGACATCAGTCGGAATGCGTCGATGACGGGCTGGGCGCGATTTTGAGCACCGGGCAAAGCCGTGTCCGAGCCGGGGATGGACTTGACCACTCGCAACAGCGACCGCACGCGCTTGAGGCGACGCCGGGCGAGGTGAATGGCCTTGTCGAGGGGAAGCACGCCAGCTTCAAGGGCCTGACGTGCTTCCGAGAGATCATTCAGCAGCCATACTTTCAGGACGCTGCCTGACAGCGTGTCGACAGATTGCAGATCGGCGGTCTCGTCCATTCGTCACCGCTTGTTCGATAGGGTCCGCGCTCAGGCTGCGGTCACACCCGTGCCAATGGCACAGGAAACGCCGGTTCCACCCAGTCCGCAATAGCCGCCCGGATTCTTGGCCAGATATTGCTGATGATAGGCTTCGGCAAAGTAGAACGGCACATCCTTGCGGATTTCCGTCGTGACGGGACCAAAGTTGCGGGCCGCCAAGGCTGCGCCATAGACCTCGGCAGATGCCTTGGCCTCGCTCAGCTGTTCGTCGGTCGTGGCATAGATGGCGGAGCGATACTGCGTGCCGACATCATTACCCTGACGCATGCCTTGGGTCGGATCGTGGTTTTCCCAGAAGGTCTTGAGCAGCTCGGCATAAGACACGATCTTGGGATCATAGACCACCAGCACGGCCTCGGTGTGACCGGTCATGCCGCCGCAGGTCTCCTGATAGGTCGGATTTTCGGTGTAGCCACCGGCATAGCCGACCGCCGTGACCCAGATGCCTGCGGGCAATTGCCAGAACTTGCGCTCGGCACCCCAGAAGCAGCCGAGGCCGAAAATGGCGGTTTCAAGCCCCTCGGGATAGGGACCGGCGAGCTTGCGTCCGTTGACGAAATGGGTTTCGGCCGTTGGCAGCGGCGCAGCACGGCCTGCAAGCGCGGTCTCGGCGGTTGGCATCTTCAGTTTCTTGTTGAACATATCGATCAGATACATGGCCATCCTCCAATTTAAACGGCTTTCGCGCCACCAACTCCGGGCCGATCACGAGGCGTAGATGAAATCCCGTCTCCGACGCAGACCCAGGACCATAAATAAGATGCCGAAAACCAGAAACACCCCCCACACGGGAACTTGAAGGGCTGGTGAAACCACTTGATCCCAAACCCCCGGCAACATGCGCCGTGCGGTCGCCTGAGCCGAGGCGAGCGACGACGGAGATACGAGGACCCAAAACTGGGCGGTTGATGTCATCACGATCCGTGTGGCAGCAATCGACTTAATGCCATCCACAACACCGGCGATCACCGCCGCAGCGATGAGCCAGATACCGATAGAGCGACAGATGAAACGCACCATTGTCAGACGCCTGTAACAATCGCTGGGATTAGGTCCTCGGCTGAGGCCGGGGATGAGAGATGTTCCATCACTCATTTTCTCTCTAGTCTAGCACACCACCAGCCGACCGTAAGGGCCTTCGTGGGTCTGGCTGGAGATGTGTCGGGCCTGCCACCGGAGCGGCATTTTGTGAAATCGCAGCCACTTGCCGTCTTCGGTCTTGCCGTCGCCGGTCAAAATGCTCCATAGGTCGATGAGGCAGGCACGGTTCGCCTGCGAGCATCGAGAGACCGCGACCCTGCACCCATGCGCTTCGGTGCTTCCGGTCAAAGCGACGGAGATGGTGACAATGGACGTGCATCCAAACGATTCCAGCAATGATCCGACGGATCCGGTTGCCCGCGCGCATGAACTCGCTGAGGCCGCGCTGTTCTTCCATCGGTATCCGCGACCCGGCAAGCTGGAAATCCAGGCGACAAAGCCATTGGGCAACCAGCGCGATCTGGCGCTTGCCTATTCACCTGGCGTTGCCGCACCCTGCCTCGAAATCGCGTCCAATCCGGAGACTGCTGCCGATTACACGGCGCGGGCCAATCTTGTGGGTGTTGTCTCCAATGGCACGGCGGTGCTCGGGCTTGGCAATATCGGGCCGCTGGCGTCCAAGCCGGTGATGGAAGGCAAGGCGGTTCTGTTCAAGAAATTCGCCGGGATCGATGTGTTCGACATCGAAGTCGCAGAAAACCGGATCGAGCAGCTGGTCGATGTCGTGGCCGCGCTGGAGCCGACCTTCGGCGGGATCAATCTGGAAGACATCAAGGCACCGGAATGCTTCGAGGTGGAGCGTCTGCTGCGCGAGCGGATGAAGATCCCGGTCTTTCATGATGACCAGCATGGAACCGCAATCATCGTGTCCGCCGCCGTGCTGAACGCGATGGAACTGTCGGGCAAGAAACTGTCCGAGGTGAAGATTGTCGCGTCCGGTGCAGGCGCGGCGGCGCTCGCCTGTCTCAATCTGCTGGTCTCGCTCGGCGCGCAACGCAAGAACATCTGGGTCTCGGATCTGGAAGGCGTCGTCTATGTCGGGCGCGAAAAGCTCATGGATCGCTGGAAGGATCCGTACGCCCAGGAAACGGACAAGCGGACTCTTGGCGAGATCATCGACGGGGCAGATGTGTTCCTCGGGCTGTCGGCAGCGGGCGTCCTGAAGCCGGACATGGTGGCGCGCATGGGCGAAAAGCCGCTCATCATGGCGCTCGCCAATCCCAATCCGGAAATCATGCCGGAGGAGGCCCGCGCGGTTCGCCCGGATGCGATGATCTGCACGGGGCGATCGGATTTCCCCAATCAGGTCAACAATGTGCTGTGCTTCCCCTATATCTTCCGGGGCGCGCTCGATGTGGGCGCGACGGCCATTGACGAAAGCATGAAGATGGCCGCCGTCAAGGCGATTGCGGCGCTGGCCCGCGAGGAGCCGTCAGACGTCGTCGCGCGCGCCTATGGTGGCGTTACGCACCTGTTCGGACCGCAATATCTGATCCCGTCGCCGTTCGACCAGCGTCTGATCCTGCGTATTGCGCCTGCCGTTGCCAAGGCGGCGATGGATGCGGGCATCGCGACCCGGCCGATCACGGATTTTGATGCCTATCTCGACCGGCTGAACCGCTTCGTGTTCCGCTCCGGCTTTGTCATGAAGCCGATGACGGCGGCGGCCAAGGAACTGGCGACCAAGTCGCGCATCATCTACGCCGATGGTGAGGACGAGCGGGTTCTCCGGGCGGCGCAGGTCCTGATCGAGGATGGCATCGCCACGCCGATCCTGATCGGGCGTCCCTCAGTCATCGATACGCGGCTGGAGCGCTATGGCCTCAAGATCCGGGCCAATCAGGACTTCGAGATTGTCGATCCGGCGTCCGACCCGCGATTCAAGGACTATGTCGATCTTTATTTTGCCAAGGTCGGGCGCAAGGGGGTCAGTCCGGATGCCGCCAAGACGATCGTGCGCACCAATTCGACGGTGATTGCTGCGCTGGCGGTCGAGCGCGGCGATGTGGATGCGCTGATTTGCGGGCTGGACGGACGGTTCGAGCGGCACCGGCGCACGGTGCTTGATGTGATCGGGGTTGCCTCGAGCGATCATGACCTCTCCGCTGTCTCGATGCTGATCAATTCCACGGGCACCTATTTCCTGACGGACACTTACGTCACGAATGATCCCTCGCCCGTCGAGATTGCCAACGCCACGATACTTGCGGCAGGGCATATCCGCCGCTTCGGCCTTGAACCCAAGGCGGCGCTCCTGTCCGCTTCGAACTTCGGCTCGCGGGATATTCCGTCGGCGGAGAAAATGCGGAAGGTTCTGGAGATCTTGCGGGAGCGTGCGCCCGATCTCGAGGTCGATGGCGAAATGCACGGTGATGCGGCGCTGGCAAGCGTCTTCCGCGAGAAGTCGATGCCGAATTCGGCCTTGAAAGGCGAGGCCAACCTGCTCGTCTTCCCGACGCTCGACAGCGCGCATATCACGATGTCGATCATCCGGGCGATGACGGATGCCCTGCATGTGGGGCCAATCCTGCTCGGTGCAGCCAAGCCCGCCCATATACTGACACCGGCCGTGACCTCGCGCGGCGTTGTCAACATGTCGACGCTGGCTGCCGTCGAGGCGGCCAGTCGCAAGGGCTGACATCGGGATTCGAGAAAGACAGCCGGACTGGTGCCTGGCGTGGCACGGTCCGGCATCCAACGCCCCGCCAGGGGCGGCGATAGTTGGGTACTGGACATCGGCAAATTTTTGGGCACGTTAGGCGCCTGTGTCGCGCTTGACACGACAAAAGCCACCTGCCCGCCCTTGAACTGACATCTCCTTTATAACGGAACCGGCACTCGCGAGGACACGATCGTGCAGTGGAGACGCTCCAATGGCGGGAATGCACCCACAGATACGAGTAGCTAGGATCACCGGGGCGTGCTGAACGACAACGAACGTTCGTCAACCAGATCCTCCTGTCGAAAATGTCTGACAGTGGCGATTCCTGGTCGATCGTTCTGACCGACCAGGACGCGGCAGTCGGCCTGCTGTTCGGAGGAAATACGACCTATTCCTTTGCCAACAAATCGACAAGGTGATCAGCGCTGGGGATCGCCTTCGTTTGATCCTGCGGGCAAAACGCGTGTTGACGCAGTGTCCGGTTTGACCTTCCATGGGCAGGATCAGGATCAGGATCAGGAACGGGAGAGTGGATGTCACGGGCGGCGCGACTGCTTGATCTGATGCAGATCCTCAGACGGCATCGGCGTCCGGTCAGCGGGGCCACGCTTGCTACCGAGCTCGGGATCAGCTTGCGCACGCTCTACCGTGATATCGCGACATTGCAGGCTGAGGGTGCTGACATAGAGGGCGAGCCGGGACTCGGTTACGTGCTGAGGCCCGGCTTCCTGCTACCGCCGTTGATGTTGTCAGCTGATGAGATCGAGGCCCTTGCATTGGGCAGTCGATGGGTGGCGGAACGGTCGGATGATCGTCTCGCCATGGCCGCCCGGAACGCCCTGGCAAAGCTCTCGGCTGTTCTGCCGCGCGACGTCGCTGACTCGCTCGATCAGTCCGGCCTCATGATGGCGGCACGACCAGACACTCCAGACGTTCGCATTGACCTTGCGGTCGTCAGGCAGGCGATCCGGGCGGAACACAAGCTTGACATCGCCTATGCCGACCAGGCCGGGGTCGTGACTGACCGCACGATCTGGCCATTGGCACTCGCCTTTTTCGATCATGTGCGGGTGATCGTCGCCTGGTGCGAATTGCGTGGGGGATTCCGGCATTTTCGCGCAGATCGGATCTCACGGATCGTTGCAACGTCAAAGCGCTATCCGCAGCGACGGCTGTCGCTTCTCGCTGAGTGGCGTCGGCAGGAAGGGATTGACGAAAATCGGCTCTGATCAATGCTGACATTTTTTGACAGTATGACGCGATACACCGGTGGCGTTCCACACACGGAGAAACGCCATGCAATCCCTTGATTTCACAATCCTCTATGTTGCCGATGTCAGCCGCAGCGTCGAGTTCTACACGACATTCCTAGAGCGTCCGCCAATCGAGCAGTCGCCAACCTTTGCCATGTTCGGATTTGCCAATGGGGTCATGTTTGGCCTCTGGCAGAAGGACGGCGTTGTTCCCTCTGTCACGGCAAAAGCCGGGGGCAGTGAACACGCCTTTGTCGTCGGCGACAAGGATGAGGTCAACGCGCATCACCGGCGCTGGGTGCGACTTGGCCATGAGATCGGTCAGCCGCCGCAAGAGCTTGATTTCGGCTATTCTGCCGTGCTGCTGGACCCGGACGGTCATCGCATACGGGTCATGAAGCCGGGCGGGTGATAAGACCTTCTTCATCGCGCTTGCGAATGGCCGGAAATGTCATTCGCAAGCGCGGTCGCATCGTGCTATCGGTTCCGGCCTATCGCGCACCCGAGCGCCTGCCGAACGAGACAGACCTGATGACCATTCGCTACCACGACCAGGATATCGCCGCCGCTGACCTTGCCCGCTATACCGATAGCGTCGCCATTGACACCGAGACCATGGGTCTCAATCCACATCGTGACCGGCTGTGCGTTGTGCAACTGTCACCGGGCGATGGGTCGGCGGATGTGATCAAGATCGCCAAGGGCCAGACGCGCGCGCCCAACCTGGAGGCGCTGCTGACCAATCCGGCCATCACGAAGATCTTTCATTTCGCCCGCTTTGACATCGGCGTGCTCTATCACACCTTCGGGATCACGGTCGCACCGGTCTATTGCACGAAGGTGGCGTCCAAGCTGACGCGGACCTACACCGACCGGCATGGGTTGAAGGACCTGACGCGCGACCTGATCGGCGTCGACCTGTCCAAGCAGCAGCAAAGCTCGGATTGGGGCGCGGATACGCTGACCGAAGCCCAGATGGCCTATGCGGCGTCCGATGTGCTCTATCTGCACGAGCTGCGCGCCAAGCTCAACGTTGTGCTCGAACGCGAGGAGCGCAGCGACCTGGCGGCAGCGTGTTTTGCATTTCTGCCGACGAAAGCGCGGCTCGATTTGCTTGGCTGGGATGAAACGGATATTCTCGATCACAGCTGACGGTGCGATGTGGCCAAATTGCAAATCGTCTGCACTGATTTTATTAACAACTCACGCGGATACTTGGCATCTGCCGAAATGTATCCACATTAGTCATCGTTGGCTTGGCGGGGGCGCTGGCGAACGGTCGGTACGCTGATTGTAAACGTGGACCGGTTCGGATGCGTGCTTGGGCAACGCGACATCTGGCTGATCGCGACTGACGTATAGTGTGTTTTGGAGCCGAGGGTGCGCCTTTTATGCCCGATCTCGCGAAGGATGTGCGGTTGAGCCCTGCCACGATGCGTGTGCCGGGAGATAGGCATCTGCCGCCGCCGCCAACGCCTGTAACCAGACCGCCCAGACATCCTCGGCAAGAGGCAATCGAACTGGCAACGGGCGATCCGAGGATGATTGCGGAGCGGGCACGCGCCAAGGCTGCCGCAGGACGTCATTCAAGGTTTGTCCGCCTGGCCAAGATCGGTCTGCCGATCATCGGCGTCCTCATCGCTAGTGTCGTGCTGGGACGCTATTGGCTTGTGACGCGCTTCGCCGGATTGAACCTGCCAACAGTGCTGTTTTCCAAGAATGGACTGACAATGGTCGAGCCGCGCATGACCGGACGCAGCCGGGACCGGGCCTACGACATTGGCGCCACGCGCGCCACACAGGACTTTTCAAGTCCCAAGGTGTTCAATCTTGAGCAATTGTCCGGGCGGGTCGAAATGTCCGACACAAGCTGGGCGAAGATCGAATCGCGGACCGGTGTCTATGATGGCAATACCGACGGGATGACGCTCAAGGGGGCCGTAATGGTCACGACGTCGACAGGCTACGTACTCCGGGGTGAAGATGCCGACATCGAATTGAGCAAGGGTAATATGAAGACCGACAACCCCGTTCATATTGTGGGGCCGACGGGTTGGCTTGACGCGGGTGCGGCGCGTGTTACCGATGGCGGCTCAACGATTCAGTTTTCGAAGGGCGTCCATATGACCATCCGATCTGAGTCCGTTCCGCCACTCCCGGGGCTCGACCGGCCCATAGGTACGGAAACCGCGCAATGATCATTGGCATAGCCCTTTTCACTCGCACCTTCTCCCGGCTCATACTTGCCCTCGTGATGGTCGGTGCCCTGCCAATCATGGACGCGCAGGCAGCTGAAACGACGGGAACGACGGCCTTCAAGGGATTCGGTAATAACAAGGAGCCGATCCAGATCGACGCCGGCAATATGGGTGTGGCGACGGCGGATCAAACGGTCACCTTCACCGATAACGTTGTCGTGCGCCAGAAAGACACCAGCATGGTGACGCAGCAGCTGAAGGTGTTCTACGACAATTCCCCGCAAGCACAGGCCAAGGCCCAGGCGACCGAAGCGTCGCCGACCACGCCAAATGCCCAGTTGCGCCGGTTCGAGGCCTCGGGTGGCCTGAAGATCACCGAACCCGATCAGACCGTGACAGGCGATAGCGGCTGGTTCGACATAGCCGCGCAAAAGGCCGAAGTGACGGGACATGTGGTTCTGACGCAGGCCAAGAATGTGGCGCGCGGATCGCGGTTGCTGGTCAACCTGAAGACGGGCGAATACAAGCTCGAAGGCGGTGGACCGGCGGGTCGCGTTCAGCTGCTGATTGATCCGGCTGCCAAGGATGCGACCGGCGCACAGGTGAAGCCGAAGTGACATTCGACATGCAGACGGGCAGCCAAGACAGCGACATAGAAGGGCTCGTCGTCGAGGAGATCGGCAAATCCTATCGCCGCCGGCGCGTTGTCAAGACCGTGAGCCTCAGGGTCCAACGTGGCGAAGCAGTCGGGCTGCTCGGGCCGAACGGAGCGGGCAAGACGACGGTTTTCTACATGATCACCGGCGTCGTGCGACCGGATTTCGGGCATATCCGACTGGACGGGTTTGATATCACGGGCTTGCCCATGTATCGCCGCGCCCGCCTCGGGATCGGCTATCTGCCGCAGGAGGCCTCGATCTTTCGCGGGCTGACCGTCGAGCAGAACATCATGGCCGTGCTGGAAATGACGGTGCCGGACCGAACCGAGCGCAAGCATGATCTCGAGCGCTTGCTGAACGAATTCCGCATCGAGCATCTGGCCAAGGCACCCTCCATTGCGCTGTCCGGCGGAGAACGCCGACGCTGCGAGATCGCGCGCGCGCTCGCCAGCCGGCCATCGTTCATGCTGCTCGACGAGCCGTTCGCCGGTATTGACCCGATCGCTGTGGGGGAGATCCACGCCATTGTCCGGCACCTGACCCAGCGCGGCATCGGCGTGCTCATCACCGACCATAATGTGCGGGAAACCCTGGGGCTGATCGACCGGGCGACCATCATTGCGGCCGGTCAGGTGCTGACCGAGGGATCACCGCTGGAAATCGTGGATAATCCGGATGTACGGCGTCTTTACCTTGGCGAGCAATTTAGCCTGTGAACGGCATTGCGGCGGGCGCTATGACTGCGTAAGCTGTCCTAGGCAAGAATCGGACCAATTTTTCCGTATCCCGTGCCGAGATAAATAGCGATATCAAAAATCGTTATGACCCCTGTTGTAGAAACGAATTTGCGCAGTCGACAGCGCAGACTGACGGAAGGTTGACGGTCGATCCATGGCGCTCTCTGCAAAGCTGGAAATCAGGCAGAGCCAGTCGTTGGTGATGACGCCGCAGTTGATGCAGGCGATCAAGCTGTTGCAACTGGGTAGCCTCGATCTTGTTGCCTATGTCGATGCGGAACTCGAACGCAACCCGCTGCTTGAGCGTGACGAGACCGATGATCGCGCTGTGACACAGGAAACCAGTCCCGAACCGGAGGCGCGCGAGATCTCGAGCTTCGAGCGATCCGACAGCGATGCGTCTGAGGCCAGTTACGGCGACGATTTCGGGGGCGATGGCTTTGGCAATGACCGGTCCGGTGAGCCAGATGGATCGGACTGGCTGGACCAGAGTTTTACCACCGCGACCGAGCTTTCCGACAAGATCGATGCCGATCTCTCCAATGTCTATCAGGATGACCGGGTCGAGCCGAGCGAACGTGTGCTTGATCCGGCGCAGCTGGCAGGCGACAGCTGGTCAAATACGTCGTCGGGCGGCAGCGGCTCGGGCGAGGGTGACCATAATCTGGAATCCTATGTCGCCGCTGAAATCTCGTTGGGCGATCATCTCGCCCAGCAACTGGCGCTCGCCGTGCACGATCCTGTCCGTCGCCTGATCGGGCAATATCTGATTGATGCCGTTGACGAGGCGGGCTACCTGCGCACGGATCTGGCGAGTGTGGCGGAGAAGCTCGGCTGGCCCGTGGAATTGGTCGCCGAGGTTCTGGCGCAATTGCAGACCTTTGATCCACCGGGCATCTGCGCCCGTGATCTGGCCGAATGTCTGGCGCTGCAACTGAAGGATCTGAACCGCTACGATCCCGCCATGCAGAAGCTGCTCGCCAATCTCGAACTGCTGGCCAAGCGGGATTTTGCTGCCCTGCGCCGGATCTGTGGCGTCGACGACGAAGACCTGATCGAGATGGTCGGGGAGATCAAGGCGCTCAATCCGAAGCCCGGCAATGCCTTTGGCACGACGCTGGTGCAGCCGGTGATCCCGGATGTGCTGGTCAGGTCAGCCCCTGATGGCGGCTGGCTGGTGGAACTGAACACCGAGACCTTGCCCAAGGTGCTGATCAACCAGAGCTATTACGCACAGGTTGTCAGCGGGGCGAAGGGTGAGAAGGACAAGCAATATCTCTCGGAATGCCTGCAGACCGCCAACTGGCTGGTCAAGAGTCTCGATCAGCGCGCCAAGACGATCCTGAAAGTCGCAACAGAAATCGTCCGCCAGCAGGACGCGTTCCTGACGGCCGGTGTCCAGAACCTGAAGCCGCTGAATCTGCGCATCATCGCAGATGCCATCGGCATGCATGAATCGACCGTCAGCCGGGTCACGTCGAACAAATATATGGCGACGACGCGGGGCATCTTTGAATTCAAGTATTTCTTCACCTCGTCGATTGCCTCATCGGAAGGCGGCGAGGCGCATTCCTCGGAATCAGTGCGTTACCGGATCAAGGATCTGATCGACAAGGAAGCCCCGGACGACATCTTGTCCGATGACACGCTCGTCAAGATGCTGCGCGAGAGCGGCGTCGACATCGCCCGCCGCACCGTCGCCAAATACCGCGAAGCCCTCAACATCCCCTCATCCGTCCAGCGCCGCCGCGAAAAACAGGCGATGGCGTGAGGGGTGTTTCGGCTGCTCGCTGGTCGCAGAGCACTTTGATCACCCGCGATGTGGATTGCTGGCGGCTTACAGCGTGTTCACAGGCAGGGTGATTGATCCCGGAGTTTTGATCGTGTGGGCTGTCTCTATGCCTGGCGGCCAACGATCCCGCTGCAGACGTGGTCGTCACGGACGAGACTGGCTTATTTGCGGGGCGGAAGCACAAACAGGATGACGACAATGAGGGCGAGCGCCATCATGATCGACGACCCGGTCAGCGCGACGGCGACCCGATGCGCCAGCAATGTTGGCCCGGAGAGCCCAGCCGCCCCAAAGGCGGCTGCCGCGACAAGTACCGCGAGGCCGAGAGAATTGCCGAGTTGGTGGGCCGTGTTCACGACACCTGCCGCTGCACCGGCATCACGCCCGGCTACCCCGGAAATGCCCGCCGTCGTCAGCGGGCTGAGAACGAACCCTTGCCCGAGCCCGATCAAAACCATGGGCAGAGCAATCGACGTTAAAAAACGCGCATCGGCTCCAACCCGGCTCAGCCAGACCATGCCCACAAAACTGGTGCAGAGACCGATTGCCAGCAGAGGCCCGTTGCCGAGCCTTGGTGTCAATTTTGGCACAGCCATTGCCGAGGCAAAATTCACCAGGGTTGCAGGCAGAAAAGACATGCCCGTCAGCACCGCATTGTAACCCAGCACGCCCTGAAGGAACTGCGTCGTGAAAAAGAAGAAGCCGATCATCGCTCCGAGAAACAACACACGCGCTGCATAGGCGCCCGAGCGCTCCCTACTTTCAAACAAGTGGAGCGGCGTAATGGGCTGAGACGCGCGCCTCTCGACAAGCACGAACCCGCCGATCAGGACGGAAGCCACGATCAAGATCGAGATGGTTGCCGGATCGGTCCAGCCATGACTTGCCGAGCGGATAAGGCCATAGACCAGTGCCACCATCCCCATCGTCGATGTCAGTGCGCCTGCAATATCGAAGCGTCCGGCTTCGCGGTCCGGCTCTGGAATGTAGCGAATGGCCGCCCCGATCATGCCGATGCCGATCGGCAGGTTGATGAAGAAGCCCGCACGCCAGGAAAACCAGTCTGCCAGCACGCCTCCGAGTACCAGCCCTACACTCGCGGCGATACCGGCGACAGCACTGTAATAGGATACAGCTCGCGTCCGATCTGGTCCTGCGCGAAAGCTGGTCTGGAGCAGCGAAAGCGTGGCCGGGGCGAGAATGGCGCCGCCAACCCCCTGCACGGCACGCGCGGCGATCATGACCCCGGCGGATTGAGCTGATCCGATTGCAAGCGACGAGAGTGTGAACAGCGCCAAGCCGATGATCAACATTCGCCGACGTCCGAGAATGTCGCCCGCGCGTGCACCAAGCAGCAGAAAGCCGCCAAATGTCAGCGTATAGGCGCTCTGAACCCAGGCAAGCTCGGGATCGGAGAAGCCGAGTTCACGATGGATTCTCGGAAGTCCCGTCAAAACAATAGAGGTATCGAGCACGATCATCACGTAGCTGGTCAGGATGATGGCCAGGATTGCTGTCTCGTTCAGCACTTGCCCTGAGGTGCCGTCCGCGCGCTTGATGTCCACTGCGTCTCTCCAACATGAATGGGCAGCTACCCGCCCGTCGAAAGAGAGATATCACCCCGTCATTCCCTGGATTAGACGCTCAATCCTGCACGTGTTATTGAGAAATATTCACAAGTGGGATTTATGGACCGCGATAGCGAAGCGCGTCGACGAGCACAGCAAATGCCGGAGACATCTGGCGGCGGCTTGGATAATAAAGATGGTAGCCTGCGAACAGCGGGCTCCAATCGTCGAGAACCGGAATGAGCCGGCCGGCGCGGATGTGCTCGATGGCATGGTCTTCCAGGAAATGGCCGAGCCCCGCGCCCCCGAGCGCGGCCCGAAGCGCCATTGTCGCATTGTTGAAGGCAACCGGTCCGTCGACACGGACCTTCACCTCCCGGCTATCCTTCTCGAACTCCCACACGAGATAGCCGCCGTATGTCGGGAGCCGCAGGTTGATGCAATCGTGCGACGTCAGGTCTTGCGGCGTTGCTGGCGCGCCGCGACGTAGCAGGTAGTCCGGCGACCCAACGGTGACCATCCGCATTTGCGGACTGATGCGGACGGCGACCATATCTGCGTCCACTTGTTCACCCAATCTCACACCGGCATCGTAACGATCGGCGACGATGTCTGTGAGCGCGTTCTCGACGGTCACTTCGAACTTGATATCGGGGTATTGAGGCAGCAGTCTCTGAATAGCAGGCCAAATGAGTGTCGTCACAGCATGTTCACCCGCCGTAATCCGGACGAGTCCGGCGGGCTTGTCACGAAATTCGGTGAGGGCGGCTAACGCGTTGTCGATCCCCTCGAAATGCGGCTCGATCGACTTCAGCAGCTTTTCACCCGCTTCCGTGAGTGCCAAACGTCGCGTCGTCCGTACCAAAAGCCGGATTCCCAGGCGCTCCTCGAGCAAGCGAACCGTATGGCTTATTGCCGAAGGCGAAACACCAAGCCTGGCAGCTGCCCGGGTAAAGCTCTTTGCCCGCGCAATCGCCAGAAACACGGTCAAGTCGTTCACGCCAGCGCGCGCCATTTATGAATATTCCTCAAGATTGAAAGCAGATCTTGATTTATAATCACGGAATATCGTCAGCGCCAGATCTGTGTCGTGCATCTGGTCTGTCAAAAATCTGCGACAATCAGATTTGTCGCCACTCCGAAAATGACGTGGAATTGAACCCACAGGCAGAGCAAACAGCCTGAAACGGAAATCGGCCTTGCGAAAATCCCCCGGAAAATTCGCATCTGCAGGGCCGGGAGGCCCGCTTTACGTCGTCGCAACAGGTTCGATTTCAACCCCAAGCGGCCCTGTCGCCACCCCTCACTTTTCTCTCCCCTCATCCAGTCACGTCTGGAAAAAGCCCCGGGCCGGGCATAGGATGATGCTGTCGGTGCGTCTTCGATCGGGATGGGCGCGCGTGTGGGCGGGGAGGGGCGTCAGGTCAAGAGCCGGTTAACGTCAGACCATCAGCAGGACTGGACACTTGCGTGGTGGCATCGTCAAATGCGGTTGGCGTGCGTGGTAACGCGTTGCGTCGCAAACGGGAGGTAAACATCCATGACCCTCAGGGTTTCCGGCAAGAATGTTGATATCGGTGATGCGCTCAGAACCCATACGGTGACGCGTGTCAGCGATTGTCTCGGGCGGTATTTTTCGGGCGGCTTCCAGGGGCACGTGACCGTTGAAAAGGAAGGGCACGGCTATCGCACCGAATGCGCGATCCATCTGAACACGGGACTGTCGATCCAGACGGTCGGGTCCGCGCATGATCCCTATCCGAGCGTCGATCAGGCCGTCGAGCGGCTTGAAAAGCGCCTGCGCCGCCACAAGGGCAAGATCAAGGACCACGCCGCCCACAAGGCGCATCGCGTCGAGGTGGAAGAGGGGGCCTATCGCGTCATCGAAGCTCCGTCGGAGGATGAGGAAGTTCCGCACGATTACGCGCCGATCGTGATTGCGGAAGCCACGAAAACGCTGAAGCGCATGTCGGTGGGTGAGGCGGTAGTCGAGCTTGACCTGACGGGCAGCGAGTTCGTGATGTTCCGCCATGCGGGCCACGGGGGGCTGAACCTCGTTTATCGTCGGCGTGACGGAAATATCGGCTGGATCGACCCGGCTTTGCCCGAGCGCTAGGCAGTCTGGTTAACGGTTCAGCTTGATTGCTGGTTGAACTTCGTGCAGGGTCCTTCGGCGGAGCATCTGGCTTCGCCGTTGACTTTTTCCGGGATTTTATCGGACAAAAGCTGGCGGTTTCCCTGGAATTCGTGGAAAGTGACAATGGATCTCTCCAGTCTTGTGAGCCTTGACGGGATATTGCCGTCCCTGAAAGTGCAATCGAAGAAACAGGCGATCCAGGACCTCAGCGCGCTTGCCGCGAAAGTGACGGGTCTCCCGGAGCGCGAGATTTTCGAGACCTTGCAGCAGCGTGAGCAGTTGGGATCGACAGGCATCGGGAACGGGATCGCGATCCCGCACGGCAAGCTTGCCTCCTTGAAGAAAATTGTTGGGTTATTTGCCCGGCTGGACAAGCCGGTTGATTTTGACGCAAGCGACGATCAGCCCGTGGATCTACTCTTTGTCCTGCTGGCACCTGAAGCCGCCGGTGCAGACCATCTCAAGGCATTGGCATCGGTGGCGCGCTTCATGCGCGATCAGGCCGCAGTGGCAAATCTGCGCGCCTGCCGCGACGTTGATGCGGCCTACTCGGTCCTTACCCAATCTGTGATCGTTCCGAACACAGCGGCCTGACAGGCCTTGCCAAGCGGAGACAAACGGCAATGGCGTTCAAACAGCTGGGCGTTGCCGGTCTTCTGATAGTCAGTTGCCTCGGTACCGGTCTTGCGCAGACGCCAGCGCTTGGTATGCCCGGCGCGGGCATGCCGGTGTCGTCGAACCAGGCGCGCATCCTGCCGGTTATCGCGCCGCACGGGGCCGTCTCCAGTCAGGAACACCACGCCACCAGAATTGGCGTCGAGATCCTGAAGCGTGGCGGAAACGCGGTGGATGCAGCAGTTGCGGTCGGGTTTGCGCTGGCGGTGACCTTGCCGTCGGCAGGCAATATCGGTGGCGGCGGCTTCATGCTCGTGCATCTGGCGAAGTCGCACGAGACGATCGCCATCGACTATCGCGAGACCGCGCCCAAGGCTGCGACGCGCGACATGTTCCTTTGGGCGGACGGTCAACCGGACCGCCGGAAATCGACTGCCTCCGGGCTTGGCATTGGCGTGCCGGGCACGGTTGCCGGGCTAGCGGAAGCTGAAGCGCGCTACGGCTCGGGCAAATTCACGCTCGCCGACCTCATCGCCCCGGCGATTGCGCTCGCCCGTGATGGAATTCCGGTCGAGGACGGGTTGTATGACACGCTGACGGCGGAGTCGCGCTTCAGCATCTTCCCGTCAAGCCGGGCGATTTTCCTGAAAGAGAACAAGCCCTTCACGCGGGGTGACACGCTTGTCCAGGCCGATCTGGCGAAAACGCTGGAGGCCATTGCCAAGGGCGGATCCGACGCTTTCTATCGCGGGCCGATTGCGGAGAAGATTGTCGCGGCAGTCGATGGGTTTGGCGGCGTCATGGCGGCAGACGATCTGGCGAGCTATCGTGCCATCCTCCGAAAGCCGGTGACGGGTACCTATCGCGGATATGAAATCGCCTCGATGCCGCCGCCGTCATCGGGTGGCGTGCATCTGATCGAGATTCTCAACATTCTCGAAGGGTTTGATCTCGCCAGGCTCGGGCAGGGTAGTGCGGCGCAAATCCATCTGGAGGCCGAGGCGGAAAAACGCGCCTATGCGGACCGCGCGGCCTATCTCGGCGATCCGGACCGGGTCAAGGTGCCGGTCAAGGGGCTGATTTCGAAAGCCTATGCCGCCGAGATCCGGGCCGGGATCGACGTTGATCACGCCCGTCGGGCAAGCGAGATCGCGGCAGGAAAGCCATTACCCTACGAGAGCGACCAGACGACACATTTCTCGGTGGTCGATGCCGATGGTAATGCGGTCGCCAATACCTACACGCTGAATTATTTCTTCGGTGTTGGTTTGGTGGCTGACGGGACCGGCGTGCTGCTCAACAATGAACTCGATGATTTCTCGGCGCTACCCGGTGCCAGCAACAGCTACGGCATGGTTGGTGGGGCAGCAAACAGCGTGGCACCATCGGCCCGGCCCCTGTCGTCGATGTCGCCAACCATCGTGTTCAAGGACGGCAAGCTATTCATGGTGACCGGTAGTATCGGTGGCAGCCGGATCATCACGCATGTGCTGCAGGCGATCATCAATGTCATCGACAATGGCATGAATATCGCGGAAGCCATTACCGTGCCGCATGTTCACGACCAATGGCAGCCCGATGTGCTGCTCGTGGAAGCTGGGCTTTCGCCGGACACGAAACGCCTGCTGGAAGCTATGGGCCATCAACTGGTGGTCGGCAATGCGTCGGGCGGGACGAACTCGATCGTCGTAGGTCCCAATGGCCTGGAAGCCGCCGCCGAGCCACGGTATCGCGGCACCCTGGCAGATGGATATTAAGGCGCGGCTGTGATGGTCGTATGGGCGGTGAGACGCAGGGCGATAATGCCGATGACGCAGCTCGTGGCAATCGCGCTCAGGATGGCAAGCGTCGGGGTTGCTCCCAGCCGTTCAATGAGGAGAGCCCCCATGGATGGCGCGGCGGCCTGGGCGACGAGCATGGGCATGGCCAGACGCCCCATGAGCACCGGGTAACCCTTGGACCCGAAGAGGGAAAGCGGCACCGTTCCACGCGCAATCGACCAGATGCCGGTCCCCGCGCCATAGGCGATGATGCCGATCGCAGCCAGTTCGACACCAAACCACAGGACCGCAAGACCCATGGCCATCAGTCCCGTTGCCAGCCACAGAACCCAGATCGGGTGCAGGCGGTTACCGATCAGACGCTCGATGAGCCGCGTGAAGACCTGGGCGGGCCCGATGATTGCACCAATACCCACGGCTGCCGCATAGCCCATGCCATTGGCTTGCAGGATGGTCACCAGATGCACCGATATGACAGCCGCCGCCGTTGATCCCAAGGTCAACACGAGTGCCAACAGCAGAAAGCTGGCAAGTCGATGATCAAGCGGCCTGGGTTCGTGGAATGTCTGTTCGGTCGGACCAGTCTCGATGTCCAGCGACTTGTGCGCCGGGATGCACAGAAGGATCATGGGCAGGCAGATCAGAAGTTCGAGCGCGGCGTAGCTCAGGCAGGTGAAGCGCCAGCCGATCCGTTCAACGAGAAAGGCCGACAGCGGCCACGATACGGTGCTCGCAAAGCCACTCCACAGCGTCAGGGTGGAAATGGCCCGCCGGGCGCGTTGACCGTAGAGCCAGCCAAGCGTGGCGAAGGCTGCGTCATAAAGCGCCGCGCTCATGCCGAGGCCCATGATCCCCCAGCTCAGAAAATAGGTGAGTGTGCTGGTGGACGAGGCGAGGCAGCACAGGCCGATGGCAATCAGGATCGTTCCGCCGGCAAGGACCAGTTTCCCGCCGTGCCGTTCAATCAGTTTTCCGACAACGATGGAACAAAGCCCCGAGACGCCAAGACCAAGCGACAGACCCGCGATGATCAGGGCATAGCTCCAGCCGGTGGCGGCGGCGATCTGCTGACCGAGGACGCCCGGCAGGTAATAGCTGGCACCATAGTTCAGGATCTGAACGATGCCGAGCGACGGAATTGTCAGATGATGGCGCAAGGTCGGGTAAGGCGTGCTTGTCATTGCCTTACCGCGCCCTCCGTCGCCTCGATGTTGAAGGCTGCGGCCATGAGAGCGCGCGTGTAGGCTGATTTCGGGGCCGAGAAGATCTCCGTTGCGGTTCCCTGTTCGACGACCTTGCCATCCTTCATGACAATGACTTCGTTTGCCAGGGCCTTCACAACCTTGAGATCATGCGAAATGAAGAGATAGGCGAGATTGCGCCGCGACTGGAGATCCCGCAGCAGATCGACGACCTGCGCCTGAACCGACATGTCGAGTGCGGATGTGGGTTCGTCGAGCACGATGAATTCCGGTTCAAGCACAAGCGCGCGGGCGATCGAGATGCGCTGGCGCTGGCCGCCGGAGAATTCATGCGGGTACCGATGGCGCGAGTCGGGATCGAGGCCGACTTCCCGAAGCACAGCGATGACCTTGGCCTCCCTGTCAGCAGCGGTGAGATCGCGGCGATGGACGCTCAGCCCTTCACCGACGATGTCGGCAATCGACAGGCGCGGCGACAGCGAGCCAAAGGGGTCCTGGAAAACGATCTGCATGTTTTGCCGCATGGTGCGGGTCGCGGCGAATTTCAGGCCGTCAATCGCACGACCGAGCACGACGATGCGACCCGTCGAGGAAATCAGCCGTAGCATGGCGAGGCCCAGCGTGGTCTTGCCGGACCCGGATTCCCCGACCACGCCAACGGTCTGTCCCGCCCGCACCTTGACCGACACGCCATCAACCGCCTTCACATGGCCGACGACCCGGCGCATGAGGCCGGCGCGGATCGGGAACCAGACCTTGAGATCCTCGACTTCTGCGACGACCGGTGCCGACAGGTTCGCCTCGGGTGGATTGCCCTTTGGTTCAGCGGCCAGCAGATGCCGGGTGTAGGGATGCTGCGGATCGGCAAAGAGCGTCGACGTCGGGCCGGCTTCCACGATCTCGCCCTTGGTCATGACACAGGTGCACTCGGCGAACCGACGGACGATGCCGAGGTCGTGGGTGATGAACAGCACGGCCATGTTGCGATGGCGCTTCAGGTCGTCGAGCAGCTTGAGGATCTGCGCCTGAACCGTGACATCGAGCGCCGTTGTTGGTTCGTCGGCAATCAGCAGCGAGGGTTCATTGGCCAAGGCCATGGCGATCATCACGCGCTGGCGCTGTCCGCCCGACAGTTGGTGCGGGTAGGACGCAAGGCGGGACTTCGGGTCAGGGATGCCGACCTGGGTCAGCAACTCAACCACCCGGTCGCGGGTTGCCTTGGCCCCAAGCGGCTGATGCAACTGGATCATCTCGGCAATCTGGCGGCCAACCGAGTGCAGCGGGTTGAGCGAACTCATCGGCTCCTGGAACACCATCGAGATGTCCTTGCCCCGGATTCGCCGGAGCTCGGCGGGATTAAGGCTGGCAAGATTTTGGCCGCGAAACAGGACTTCGCTGCGCGGATCGACGATGGCCTGAGCAGGCAGAAGCTTCGGAATCGAGAGGGCCGTCACCGATTTGCCGGACCCGGATTCACCCACCAGCGCCAGCGTTTCACCGACACGCAGATCAAAGGATACCGAATTGACCGCGATCAGTTTCTTGCCGCCCTGGGCGAAGGAAACGCTCAGGTTACGGACGGACAGAAGTGGCGACTGAGGGCTGGATGACACGACCGGCGATCCTGCAGACATTGGGTGTGATATCTCTGTCATTTGAATGTCTTGCGTGGATCGAACGCATCGCGGACGGCTTCACCGACAAAAATCAGCAGGCTCAGCATGATCGAAATCGTGAAGAACCCGGTGAGGCCAAGCCAGGGCGCTTGCAGGTTGTTCTTGCCCTGCGCCAGCAGTTCGCCGAGGGATGGCGACCCCGGAGGCAGGCCAAATCCGAGGAAATCGAGCGCCGTCAATGTGCTGATCGAGCCGTTCAAGATGAAGGGCATGAAGGTCAGCGTGGCCACCATCGCATTCGGCAGGAGGTGCCGCCACATGATGGTGCCATTGGAGACACCGAGCGCGCGGGCGGCGCGGACATATTCGAAATTCCGGGCACGCAGGAATTCCGCCCGCACGACACCGACCAGTCGGGTCCACGAGAACAGGAGCAGGATGCCGAGCAGGATCCAGAACCCCGGCGGCAGAACCGCAGACACGATCAGCAGCAGATAGAGCTCCGGCAGGGACGTCCAGATTTCGATGAAGCGCTGGAACAGAAGGTCGGTCCAGCCGCCGAAATAGCCCTGCACGGCTCCTGCAGCAACGCCGATCACCGAGGAGATAATGGTCAGGATGAGGCCGAACAGCACCGAAATCCGGAAGCCATAGATCATGCGAGCCATGACATCGCGGGTCTGATCATCTGTGCCGAGCCAGTTCCAGTTGCCGATGGTGCAGCTCGGGTCATCGACGCCCTGCTCATAATGCGAGCAGCGCTTGTCGCGCGAATAAAGCCACGAGGGCTTGGCGGGGGCGGGATCGGGGATCTCGTTGTTCACGGTACTGTAGGAATAGCGGATCGGTGGCCAGATCTCCCAGCCATTCGAGGTGATTTCCTTGATGGTGACGGGATCACGGTAATCGGTGCGCGGCAGGAAGCCGCCGAAGGTCGATTCCGGGTAATCGACGAA
This sequence comes from uncultured Hyphomicrobiales bacterium, assembly GCA_903930435.1. Taxonomy (GTDB): domain Bacteria; phylum Pseudomonadota; class Alphaproteobacteria; order Rhizobiales; family Ancalomicrobiaceae; genus CAIYYN01. The sequence continues at coordinate 29,696 of CAIYYN010000031.1, forward strand.
GATCGGCGTGTAGTACTCGCCCTTGTAGGAGATCAGGATCGGCTTGTCGTTGGCCAGAAACTCCGCAAATAGCGACAGCACGAAAATGCAGAGGAAGATCCAGAGGGACCAGTAACCGCGCCGATTGGCCCGGAAATTGGCCAGCCGACGCTGGTTCATCGGCGACAGGGCGGGTTTCCTTGGACGCGCGACCGAACCGGCGGATGTCATCGTGCTGCTCATGGCTCAGACCTCCCGCGTTTCGAAATCGATGCGCGGATCGATCCACGTATAGGTCAGATCCGACAGCAGGCCGATCAGCAGGCCGAACAGCGAGAAGATGTAGAGCGTGGCGAAGACGACCGGGTAATCGCGGTTGATCACGGCCTCAAAACCGAGCAGGCCGAGACCATCGAGCGAGAAGATCTGTTCGATCAGCAGGGAACCCGTGAAAAACGCGCCGATGAAGGCACCGGGGAACCCGGAAATCACGAGCAGCATGGCATTGCGGAAGACGTGGCCGTAGAGCACCTGGCGTTCGTTGAGGCCCTTCATGCGAGCAGTCGTCACATATTGCTTGCCGATTTCATCGAGGAAGCAGTTCTTGGTCAGCATCGTTGTATTGGCAAAGGCACCCAGCACCATGGCCAGCAATGGCAGGACCAGATGCCAGACATAGTCGAGCATGGCCCTGGGATCACTCAGCCACTGCCACGTGGTGACGTGACTGTATTGCTCGGACCAGAGGCCACGCAAGGGGAACAGGTTCCAGAACGACCCACCGGCAAAAAGCACGATCAGGAAGATGCCGAAGAGAAAGCCCGGTACCGCGTAACCAATGACAATCACGGTAGATGTCCACAGATCAAAGCGACTGCCATCCGTGACCGCTTTCCTGATACCGAGCGGGATCGAGATCGCGTAGGAAATCAGCGTCAGCCAGAGGCCGAGCGAGATGGAGACGGGCATTTTTTCGCCGACCAGCTGCAACACCGAGATATTGCGATAATAGCTCTCGCCGAAATGGAACGTGGCGTAATTGGACATCATCAGCAGGAAACGCTCGAGCGGCGGCTTGTCGAAGCCGAACTGCTTTTCCAGCTTCTTGATGAATTCGGGATCGAGCCCCTGGCTACCACGATAGCGCGACGACGTCGCATCGCCTGCCGCGCCGCCCGGTCGCTGCCCCATGAGATCGCCGCCGCCACCGGAAATACGGGCCGTTGCCGAAACATCGGCGCCCGTCAATTGTGCGATGACCTTTTCCACCGGGCCACCCGGCGCGAACTGCACGATCACAAAGCTGATCGCCATGATGCCGATCAGCGTCGGTATCACCAGAAGAAGTCGGCGGAGGATATAGGCAAGCATTGATGATGCGTACTTTCGTGGTTCAAAGGCCCTTGCCGAGGTGTCGTGCCTTGTCGGCGTCCAGCCACCATGTGGTCTCGATGGCACGATCAAACGGCGGCTGCTCGGAAGGACGGGCATAGATGTCCCACATGGCGATTCTGTGGGCAGGCAAGAACCAGTGCGGCACCATGTAAAACCCGGCGCGCAGCACACGATCCAGCGCGCGACCGGCGAGGGCCATGTCTGCGCGGGTTTTCGCTCTCAAGACGGCATCAATCAACGCATCGATCGCGGGATCATTGAAGCCGGCATAATTCTGCGACCCCTTCAGATTGGCACGCGAGGACGCAAACAGATCACGCATGCCATCGTCGGCAGTCGGGGATTGGGAAAAGCGACGTGTGATGACGTCAAAGTCAAAGTCGTTGAGGCGGCTCTGGTACTGAGAGGCATCAATGGTGCGGATCGTAGCGTCGATCCCGAGCAGTTTCAGATTGGCGACGAACGGGCCGACGACGCGTTCGAGCGATGAGTCATCATCCAGGAATTCCAGCACGAAGCGTTCACCAGCAGCGTTCTTCAGGACGCCTGCAACCGACGCCCAGCCTGCCTGCGCCAGCAGCTCCGAAGCCTTGCGGAGATTGGTCCTGTCATGTTCCGATCCGTCGGACACCGGCGGATTGACCGCCTCGCCGAATACGCTGTCGGGCACCTTGCCACGAAACGGCTCAAGCAGGTTCAGTTCGTCCGCGTCGGGCAAGCCGGACGCCCGCATGCTCGACGTCTCGAAATAGGATTGGGTCCGCTTGTAGGCGTTGTAGAAGAGGGTCTTGTTTGTCCATTCAAAATCGAAGGCGAGGCCGATGGCCTCACGGATGCGCGGATCGCGGAACTGGGGGCGGCGGGTGTTGAAGAACCAGCCCTGCAGGCCGGAGGGCGAGCCATCCGGCAGTTCCAGTTTCACGACTTGCTTGTTGATGACGGCCGGAAAGTCATATTCGGTGGCCCAGGTGCGCGACGTATATTCCTCGCGCAACAGATACTGGCCTGCCTTGAAGGCTTCGAAGGCCACGGTTCGCTCGTGGTACATGTCATAGCGGATGACATCAAAATTGTGCTGGCCACGGCGGATCGGCAGGTCCTTGGCCCAATAGTCGGCGACGCGGTTGTATTCGATATAGCGGCCTTGTTCGAAGGTGCCGATCTTGTAGGGACCGCTGCCAAGGGGCGGGTCGAGCGTGGTTTCCTCGAAATTACGCGTGGCATAATAGGCTTTCGAGACGATCGGCAGATAGGCGACGATCATCAGCAGGGAGCGGCTGGTTCCCGGCTGGAAGCGCACAAGCACCGTCCTCTCATCCTCGGCGGTGGCCGAGATCATCGGCTTGATGGTCTCGGAAATCGCGGGATGGCCCTTGTCGCGCAAGGTTGTGAGCGTGAAGGCAACATCGTCCGCTGTGAGCCGTGAGCCATCGTGAAAGCGGGCTTCAGGGCGCAATTTGAAGCGCATATCCGTGTTGTCGGCGTTGACAGTCACACTCTCGGCGATCAGGCCATAGAGCGCATCCGGTTCATCAAACGCCCGCGTCATCAGTGTATCAAAGATGAGCAGATCCATATTGGCGGGTGCTCGGCCCTTCAGGATCAGCGTATTGAAGCTGTCAAAGGTCGTTGTGTTCTGATTGTACCGCGAGAGATAGGGTGCATTGCTGGTCATCCGGCCACCCTTTGGTGCGTCCGGATTGACATAGGCCAAATGCTGGAAATCGGCGGGATATTTCAGATCGCCGAAAATCGACAGACCATGCTGCGGACCGGCTTCAGCCGCTGAGGCTGGCCGGATCAGGCCGAGGGGGGCGAGCGTGCCGAGGACTGCGCCGCTCGCCGCAACAGAACCCATGCCTTGCAGCATCCGGCGTCGCGACGGTCCCTGCATGCCCGCGCCAGACGTCAACTCTTGCCTCCGGTCTTGGCGGCCTTGGCGGCATCAAACCACCAGAGCGTCGGCAGCCCGTAGGAGTATTTCGGCAGCGGATCGGGATAGGAGAACCGGTTCCAGTGCGCCAAGCGATCATAGGACAACGTCCAGCCGGGGATGACGTAGTGGTTCCACAGCAGGATCCGGTCGAGCGCATGCACGGCAGCCACGAGATCCTCGCGGCCCTTGTTATAGATGATCTCGTGAATGACATAGTCGACGGCGGGGTTCTTGATGCCACCGTAGTTGGCCGATCCGTCCTTGTCCGCTGCGTCCGAGCCGAAGTATTCCTGCTGCTCATTGCCCGGCGACAGGGATTGCGCCCAGCCGGAATGGATCATGTCAAAGTCACGGCTGCGGACCCGATTGACGAATTGCGAGGAATCCACGGTCCGTATCGACATCTCGATGCCAACAGTGGCGAGCGCTGCCTGGTAGGGTAGCGCGATGCGTTCGTCGGCAGGCGAATTGATCAGGAACTCGAATTTGAACGGCGCCTTCGTCTTGGCATTGACGAGCTTGTTGCCCTCGATGACCCATCCGGCAGCATTGAACAGCTTCAATGCTTCCCGTTGATTGGTCCGGAACGCCGTCACATCACCGCCGACAGGGTTCTTGTAAGGCTGGGTCAGAGCCTCGTCCGGGACAGGGCCCCTGGCCTTGGCCTCCTTCAGGATTTCCAGCTCGCGTCCATCCGGAATGCCGTGCGATGCGAGTTCGGTCGGGTAGTAAAAGCTGTCGATATGTTCGTATTGGCCGAAGAAGACCGTGCGGTTGATTTCCTCGAAATTGAACAGATAGGTGAGTGCGAGGCGAACCTTCGAGTCCTGGAACAGCGGGCGACGCAGGTTGGGGATGAACGCAGCCATCACGCCGCTGCCTTGCTTGATTTGGGGGAATTTCTCCAGCACCACGCGACCATCCTTGACGGCCGGGAAGTCATATTGCGTGGCCCAGTTCTTGGCCGATGGCTCAATGCGCACGTCGTAATTGTCGCCCTTGAAGGCTTCCAGTTCGACGGTATCGTCGCGGAAAAACTCGTAGCGGTATTCGTTGAAATTGTTCTGCCCGATGCCGAAGGGGAGTTTCGCGCCCCAATAATCGGCGACACGCTCGAGGGTCAGTGTGCGTCCGACCTCGAACGATTTGACCTTGTAGGGACCTGATCCCATCGGGGGCTCGAGGGTCGTCTTCGAGATGTCGCGCGGCTGGCCATCAGCGCCCTTGGCGGTCCACCAATGCTTGGGCAGAACCATCACCTCGCCACAGATGAACGGCAATTCGCGATTGCCGGCCTGATCGAAGGTGAAGGTCACCTCTCGTTCGCCGGTTACCTCGGCCTTCTTCACGTGGCTGTAATAGAATTCCTGCTGCGGATCATTGGCGATGAGCGCGTTGAAGGACCAGACGACATCCTCCGCCGTGATCGGCGTCCCATCCTGCCAGCGGGCTTCCGGTCGAATGCGGTAGGTTACGGATGAAAAATCAGCCGGATAATGCCGGGCATCGGCGATCTGGCCATATTGGCTCGACACTTCGTCGAGCGACTGGGTCGTCAATCGCTCGTAGATCAGCCCAAGGCCCGGGGCGACGTTGCCCTTCGAATTGCCGACGACGGGGTTAAAATTATCAAATGTGCCGGTTTCGCCGAGCCTGAGCGTGCCGCCCTTGGGGGCATCGGGGTTCACATAGTCGAATTTTTCAAAGCCGGGCTTGTATTTGACCTGACCGACGAGTGAATCGGCGTAAATCCAGACGGGCTCGTCAGCCAAGGCTGTCCTGACAGTCAACACTGTCGGACATGCGAGCGTCAACGCGATCATGGAGGCTGTCAGGGCCGAGATCTGACGGCGCGAAAATCGAGGGTTCTTGAGGGCTGGTAAAAGGCGCATCGATCCAGAATCGCTCCGAATAATCAGGTTGCACAACACTGTAGCCGGAAAACACTTAGACGTCGTGGAAATTTACGGATCAAGAGGCGTTCAGGCGAGTCGCATCGAGACAAAATTTTGTGACAAAAACTAAGCGATCGCAATGGAACCCACCAGGTCGGGATTCTATGCGATTTCGGATATCAATCGCCCGGTTCTGCGCGGGCTTGCCTGCATAAAAAAAGCCGAGCATCTGCCCGGCTTTTTTGTCATTCAATTGCGGACGCTCAGTTTGGCATCGGCATGGGGGTCTTTGCCTGATCGCGCAGATACATGATCACGGCAGCCCGATCCTCAGGCTTGGCAAGTCCGGCAAAGCCCATCTTGGTGCCGGGAACATAGGCCTTCGGGTTCGTGAGGAACTTGTCGAGTTCGTCATAGGTCCACATGCCACCTGACTTCGCACGCGCCATCATGCCGTCCGAATAGGTGAAGGTTGCCATGTGAGCAGCCGGTCCACCAACGACGCCATAGAGGTTCGGGCCGGTCTGATTCGGGCCACCATCGGCCGCGTTATGGCAAGCCTTGCAATTGCCAAACACCTTGGCACCGGCATCGGCGGTAGCTGCCTTCATGCGATCAGCAATCGGCGCAACCGGTGCATCCTTCGGCGCACCTGCGTCACTTTTTGCTTCCGCAACGGCCACGACGAACCCTGGCTTGGCTGGCAAGGAAGGTGAAAAAATTCCGCCGGCGAGGATATTGAGGCCGACAACAAACAGCAGTGCACCGAGTACGGCGCCAGCGATCTTGTTGAACTCCATGGTGTCCATAGGGTCTCGTCTCCTGTTACGAGGCGTCTTTCAAACGTGCGCGACGCATCTCCAATTCGGTTCCCGACGCGCGATTTTTCGCCGCGGAAACTACAAGCTTTCACATGCCGCTGTCCAGCCGTATAAACGTCGTCTTTCGTCTGTGCAAAACGAAATCGTAAAGCAATGATGTGACGAAGCGATCCGGGTTGAAAAATGCAGTCTGATTACACACCGAAGGTCTTGGATTCCCGTCAGATGTCGGCCCTTGTCCTGATCCCAGCGCGCATGGCTGCAACCCGCCTGCCGGGCAAGCCGCTTGCCGATATTTGCGGCAGCCCGATGATTGTCCAGGTCTGGCGGCGCGCGGTGGAAGCCGGGGTCGGTCCGGTCGTGGTGGCCTGCGATGACCAGCAGATCTTTGACGCTGTTAAATCCGCAGGCGGTGACGTGGTGATGACGCGGACGGACCATGTTTCAGGTTCCGACCGGATCTTCGAAGCGGCAAACCTGGTTGATCCCGATCGGCGGCATGATGTGATCCTCAATGTGCAGGGCGATTTGCCGACCATCGAGCCGCAGGCCATTCGCGCCTGTTTTGCGCCGCTTGAGGACCCGCATGTCGATATCGCCACGATCGCCGCCGAAATCGTCCGCGAGGAAGAACGGACAGCACCGAGCGTGGTCAAGGTGATCGGCACGCCAATTGCCAAGGATCGACTGCGGGCTCTTTATTTCACACGGGCAACGGCACCGACGGGACCAGGACCGCTCTATCATCACATCGGGCTCTATGCCTATCGCCGGGCAGCGCTTGAACGGTTTGTGACCTTGCCGCCGGGAACGCTGGAGACCCGTGAGCGACTGGAACAATTGCGTGCGCTGGAAGCTGGCATGCGGATCGATGTCGGACTTGTGTCAACCGTCCCGTTGGGTGTTGATACGCCGGAAGATCTGGACCGGGCGCGCGAAATCCTCGCAAAAAGCTGATAGAACGCCATCGTCGGGCCATACCAGAAGACCCAAATTAGCAACTCAAGGAAATCAAGAATGTCGGGCCGCAAGAAAATCGTGTTTCAGGGGGAACTGGGAGCCAATTCCCATATCGCTTGCCGGGAGGTCTATCCGGACTATCAGGTCATGCCCTGCCAGACATTTGAAGATTGTTTTGCGGCGATCAGCTCCGGCGCAGCGGATCTCGGCATGATCCCGGTGGAGAATTCCACGGCTGGCCGCGTCGTCGACATCCATAATCTGCTACCCGATGCCAATCTCCACATCATCGGCGAATATTTCCTGCCTGTCCGGCATCAGCTCATGGGACTGAAGGGGACAAAACTGGCTGACCTGAAGTCGGTGCAAAGCCATCCGCAGGCTCTCGGGCAGGTGCGTGTCCACTTGCGCAAGCTTGGCCTCACGCCGGTGGTCGGGGCGGATACGGCAGGGTCGGCGCGGGAAATCGCCGAACTTGGTGATCCCTCGCGCGGCGCGGTTGCCTCGCGGCTGGCAGCTGAAATCTACGGGCTGGACATCCTGGCCGAGGATATAGAAGACGAGGCAAACAACACCACCCGCTTCATCATCCTGTCGCCGGAAGAACTGCGCGCGGCATCGGGCCTTGGACCCATCATGACGACATTCGTCTTCAACGTCCGCAACGTTCCGGCGGCGCTCTACAAGGCGCTTGGCGGATTTGCGACGGGGGGCGTCAATATGACGCGGCTGGAAAGCTACATGGTTGGCGGCCAGTTCACCGCCACGCAGTTTCTGGCTGATATCGAAGGTCACCCGGATGAGCGCAATGTGGCGCTGGCCTTTGAAGAACTGAGCTTCTTCGCGGACTGTCGGATTCTCGGCGTGTATCGGGCCAGTTCCTTCCGCGAACGCGCGAAGAACCCGGCCAGCGTGCCGCTGCGCAATGCTGTCAGGGGAATGTGAGCTCAGGTCCGCTAGTGTGACGTCGTAACCGTGGCGACGCGACCGATTTGATCGTGCGCGTCGTCTTGGTCAGACCGGATGCATCCCCAGACGGCCAACTGGCTCATTCCGTCGTTGCGAGCCAAGCAAGATCGACACACTTGAAACGGGTTTGAATGAAGCGACTGATATTCATACTCGCGGTTTTCTGCGGGATCGGCGTGGCGCTTGTCCTGATGCGCGCCGGGGTCTCGACGGAGACCGTGGCGACGCGGCTGGCACGCGTGCTGGTGCCATTTGCCGATCGCGAACCCGATATGTCCGCCAATGTGACAGTTCGGCTGTTTCCGCGACTGGTCGTGATCTTTGATCATGTGCGCATCGCCGCCACGCAAGGCGCCTCGCAGGATCAACCGGATTTTTCGGCTGACCAGATTACCTCGGACATTGACATCCTGCCGCTGCTTGTCGGACAGACGTCGGTGTCGCATATGGTTGTCGAGCACCCACGCTTGAAGATTGTCACGCCGTTCAGCCTGGAGGGATCAACACCGAATCGGGCCGTGCTGGCGCGGATGCTCCCCGCATCACTCACGATTCACGACGGCGAAATTCTGCTTCAATCGCCGGATAATCAGCATTCCGACACGTTGCGCGGCATTGAGGCGGATCTGCGCTGGCCGCGCACCCTCGGCAATCTGAGCCTCGATGGGTCGGCAATCTGGCGTGGTGAGAAGTTCACGCTGGCTGTTCAGGGGATTGCCCCGCCGAGGCTGGCATCCGGCGATACGGGCGACGTCGAAGTCACGCTGGATAGCCCGTCGCTTCATTTGGGTTTTGCCGGCAAGGCGATGTTGTCGGACAAGCTGCAACTGGAAGGCATGCTGGATGCCAGGACCAGTGATCCGGGCCAACTCTATGATCGGCTCGCGGCGATCCCGGACTCCGTCGCAAGCTCGCAGCCGGCGCATGCGTTGATCGACCTGTCGATCAATGGGCACATGCGCTCGCAAGGCTGGACGGTCACGGTTCCAGATGCCCGCGTCAAGGTCGGACAGGCAATGGCGGATGGCAGCCTTTCGCTGCGGCTGGATCTGCCCCGACCACAGGTGCGGGGCACGCTGGCCATTGGCGATGTCAATCTGACAGGTGTTGCCGATGCCCTCGGTCAGCCAGAATGGCTCGACTGGGCCCCTGACCCGAAGGCATTGACCGCGCTCGACATCGACCTGCGGCTCTCGATCGGTGAAGCAGCGGTTCGCAGTGCCCGACTGTCCAATGTCGCGGCATCCCTGCTGATTTCCGACGGTCAGGTGCACGCCGATATTGGTGACGCGAGCCTGCTCGGCGGGACGGGCACTGTCACCCTGCATGGTCAGGTCAGCGAAGCAGGGTTAAACGCATCGGGCCGTGTCACCTTGCTGGGTGCTCCCCTTCAGGCAGTCAGAACGCTGTTTTCGCTCAATGGCTTGCCGCGTGCCACCGGCGCGATATCCTGGATCGGGGAATTCACCACACAGGGCCCGACACTTGCATCGGCCCTTTCCAATCTTGAAGGACATGCGGCCTGCAACGCCTCACAGTTGCTTCTGGAAGGCTTTGTCGGACCTGTCGTTTCATTCGCCTCGACGCGGTCTGCCTTGCTCCAGACGTCTGCTTCCCGAATTGGTCTCAATCCGGACCTGGAGCAGGTTGCCTGCAACATCCGGTTTTCCGGCAGCGAACTGACGTTTGACCGGCTGAGCTTCGCGCTCGGTGATCTCTTGTTTCAATTGAATGGTCGCGCTTCATTGGGCTCCCGATTGTTGCAGGTCGATGGAAACGCCTATCCCGACCCGGCAAAGCCCAAGCCTGCAAGAGGCGAGGCCGTAATGGCACCGGACACCGTGCCCGACCCGAAGCCCTATCCTGAGCAGCCCGTTGCGATGATGGCGCCGATCCATATCAAGGGAACTCTGGAACATCCGGCGGCAACCGTCGGCCCGGATGTGCCTCTGAACCTTACCGGACATGATCCGGTTCCTGCGGCGACATCACGGCCCATCCAGCCACCAAACTAGGCCGCGCGCGATGTTGAGGGCAGCCGTGCAGCCTGATCGCAGGGGGCAGTGCAGTCGCTATAAAAACGAAGCTTGTTCGAATTTGGAAAATTGATTGCTCCGGGTTATTCAAACTGTCAAATTGATGGTCTCAATTAATATCAAGGCGCTACCGGGTGTGTTGCCCAGTGATCATCGCGTGAACCAACACTGGGCCTTGGTCATGTCTCCGGTGTCCCGGTCTCTGATCCCGGCGACCGGTTTCGATGACGGCGTCATCCATGCATCCTGGGCTCACGGAAGCCATGGGCGGAATGCGAGACGCAAGCGACCGGAACGGCAGGTCAGGCCGAAGTCAAAGGTTTCAAGATGCAACTGATTGACTATAAAAATCTGAGCGAACAAATCGAGCGTGCAGCAGATTGCGGTGTGCGGATCTATGATCTGAAAACACAAGACTATTGGGCGACACCGGGGTTCTGGAAGCTGATTGGCGAGCCGCAGATTGATGCAAATTATAGCTCGGACTATCTGGAACGGGTCGTTGATCCATCAGATCTCCTCGAGTATCGCCGGGCGAGTGGCGTGGTCAATATTCATCTGAAATATCCGGTCAGTTCAAAATTCCGTATTATTACAAGAGACAAGACGTCGAAATATTTGAGCAATCGATCTGAACTGATTATCGACAGGTCAGGTGAAATCCTTGGTATCATTTCAATTTACAAGGATGTTACAGAGGAGTTTGTGACAAAAACCCACATCCGTCGGATGGAAGAATTACAAGCCGATCTTGTCAGTCATGCAAATGCGATAAGCTGGACCATTACACCCAGCGGATCTCAATTTGATTCTGTGTCATGGTGCACATTGACAGGCCAGTCATTCGAAGCGGCGCAGGGCAGCGGCTGGTTGAGCGCCATTCACCCCGACGATCGAGCGGTTATTGCTACGGGCTGGTCCAGGGCGCAGGCTGGTCGCTGTGCCTTCACGGAACGATTTCGCATCAAATGCCTTGACGGAACGTACCGGTGGTTTGTGGCAAGATCAGCTCCGACCTTCCATCGGGATGGATCGATCAAGGAATGGGTCGGTGCTGGTATCGATATCGAGGACCTGTCTCCGTCGACAGAAGGCGAAGCCGGTCTCCCGCTGAAGGTCAGCGGTCCGCTCATTCGGGCAGCACGCGGACTGTTGAACTGGTCTTCGCGTGAACTGGCGGAGGCCGCAGAATTGACCCCGGCAGTGCTGCGGACGATCGAGGAAGCCCGATCCAACCTGTCCAGTGACCCAAAGATCGCCAGGATCATGTCCGTCTTGAAGCAGAATGGAGTGAGTTTCGCGCTTCAGCCGAACGGGAAGACTGGTCTGGTTATCTAGGGCTCGTTGACCAATAGGATTTGGAGCGCGGTATGAGCGAAAATCGTCCAGATTTAGGAGAAAATGCGCAGGCTGGGTTATCCCCAGTCAAGCGTTTTCGACACCAAGCTGGGCGATTTGCGCCATACCCCGAAGGGGCGCGGCGAAATTCGGCGGGGAATGCGTTGAACCTCCCTCGTGGAGATGAGCTCCACCG
>CAIYYN010000032.1 GCA_903930435.1 uncultured Hyphomicrobiales bacterium
GGCACGTAGAAGCGTTGTACCAGCTTCGTCAGCGTCGACTTGCCAGACCCCGAGGGCCCGACGATGCCGATCACCTCGCCCGCCCGAACGCTGAGCGAAATCCCCTTCAGCACGGCGGGAGCACCAGGGCGATAGCGGAAGGTGATGTTGCGGAACTCGACGTTCCCCTTTGGCGGCGGCAGCATCTGGCGGACGGCAGGCGCGGGCTCGGGGGGTGCGTTCAGGATATCGCCGAGCCGCGAGACCGAGATCTGCACCTGCTGAAAATCCTGCCAGATCTGCGACAGCCGCAGGATCGGCTGCGATACTTGCCCCGCGATCATGTTGAAGGCGACGAGTTCACCGACCGTCAATTCGCCGTCGATGACGGCCTTCGCCCCGAACAGCAGCAGCGCGGCCGACGTCAGCTTGTTGATATACTGGATCGCATTCTGCCCTTTGGCACCCAGCATCGTGGTCTTGAACGACGAGCGCACATAATTGGCGAGCCGCTCCTCCCAGTTGACGGCCATGACCGGCTCGACAGCCGACGCCTTGATCGTCTGGATGCCGATGATGGATTCCACCAGAAACTGCTGGCTCAGCGCACCGCGATTGAACTTCTCCTGCAGGCTGTCGCGCAGCAAGGGACCGGCGAGCATCCCGACCAGCACATAGAGCGGGATCGAGACGATCACGATGATTGTCAGCTTCCACGAATAGGCAAACAGCACCGCCAGAAACACGCCCGTGAACAGAAAATCGAGCGCGGCGAACAGGCCCTGACCCGTGAGGAAATTGCGGATCGTCTCCAGTTCGCGTACACGGGCGACCGTCTGTCCGGCGGGCCGCGTCTCGAAATAGCTGACCGGAAGGCAGAGGAGATGCCGGAACAGCCGCCGCCCCAGCTCCACATCGATCCGGTTGGCCGTATGCGAGAGCGCATAGGTGCGTAAATATTGCAGCGCCAGATCGAACAGGCCGATTAGCGCCAGTCCGCCAACGAGCACGAACAGCGTCGAATAGCTTTGGTGGGTCAATACCTTGTCGATGACGACCTGAAAGAACAGCGGCGAGATCAGTGCGAAGATCTGCACGAACAGCGAGGCGAGCAGCACGTGCGCCAGTGGCTTGCGATAACGCCAGACCGAGGGCAAGAACCAGCGGAACCCGAACAGCTTGGGATCAAGCCCGGCGCCCAGAAAAGCACGCGCGACCAGCATGACGCGCGGCTCGATCCGGGCGAGCAGCTCGCCAAACGGCAGTTCTGTCGCTGTATGGCTCACCGGATCGACGATCCGCCAGGTGCCAGCCGGCGTCTTGCCACCGAACACCACGTAGCCGCCGGAGCGCAATGCCAGAATGGCGGGCGTCGGCACCGTCATCAGGCGAGATGGTGCAATCGTCTTAACCCAACGCGCCCTGAGACCGATGAGCTTGGCCGCCCGCACGAGATCAGTGTCGCCGATCTCTGCACCGACCAGTGCCAGTTCCTGCCGCAACTGCTGCGGACCCGCCGCAATCCGGAAATAGGCCGCGATCCCGCACAGTGCACGCAAGCCCGAGTCATCGATGGCCCCGCCCGCAACCGCCGTACCTGTGGCAGGGTCGGCAGCAGGCTCGGACAGGTTATCTGCCGCTGACATGGGCGAGGTCATGGCACACGCGCCCCCGCCGTTATAGACCGCCCTCGGTCACGCAGCCGTGCAAGGAACCCGCCAGCAACGCGTCGCCCGGACACAACCACGCCGCACGCGTCCCCGAGCCGCGCCTCTTCAGCGGCACGCCAGTCAGGCAACTCAAAACAGCCCTTGTGACGCATCACGCCCGCCCAAACCCACACGCATAGCGATAAGTGCAGACACACGGGACTCGGTGTCGCACTCCAAAGATTGCTTATGACACGATTACACGCAACCAAATGGCAAGCAGGCTAGATGACGGCTTGCGCTATTGTCAAGACCAGCATCCGGCAGCCCGTATCACTAATATCATAAGATGATTGAGCTTTTGTCCATCACTGCCTGTCGACGTCCGCCCCTCGGATGGGTAAAAATTGTTTGTTGAGAGATGCAAAAGTTTTTCGAAAAATTTTACATGCACGAAAGGATTGTAACGAAAGCGGATTTTGGGAAATCGGTACCTGCGACGCCAGCGTGTAGGGGCAAGGATGGGTTGACAGGGGCGCAACGCCTAATAAGATTTAGGCGGTTGTAATAATCGTGTAAGAAACCATAAATCGACCAGCGGGAATTCGCTAGATAGGTAGCGGAAGCCTAACCCTCGGAAGTTCAGCGAGCCCTCGTCAAAGAAGTGCCAGAACGAAAGCTAAAAAAGTTGTATTCAAGCTGATTTTTTGCGGGAGATAATAACATGTGCGATCATATTTTGTTATTTCTTACAAAATCTACATTGCAACAAAAAGGTGTAGTACTGCTTTGGCGGCTTTGGTTTTTAATATGCCGTCTAGTCAAATGAACGCGGCAATAAATAACAAGCTACCAAATGTAAAACAAATGAATTCCAATAAAAATTTTGCGAGGATCAGGGCTCCGGTTTATCTCAAGTATACAAACGTTCTGCAATCATTTTCGGCCGATGAATTAAAGGCGAATGGCAAATGTTCACTCCGGTAGTTTGGTTGAGACGCCGATGGCTTGCGAAGGCGATGCTAGGATATCCTGTATACGACCCACCTCACAGGTCCGAGGAGCGTCTACTTTCGAGGGAAGACGCGATCCAAAACTTCAATTATTTTATGCAGCACAAAGACGATCGCACTACGCACTTCAGAAAGTGGCTCAAGAAATACTTTGGTATAAACATAACTGATGATCAGATGGGCTTCAGAAATCTTAATTCTTGGGCTGTATCTTATTCTGGACTATTGTATCCGATGGGAGGAAGTCCAGATCCATTTATAGATTACAATACATATTGGGAGGGTGATTTTATTGGCTGTAATGTATTGTATGATTTTGGTATAACTGTTGGACAATTGACAATTCTAAACTGTCCAGGGTTAAGTTGGGCATTCGATCCAACGGCTGAACTATTACCCAAAACAGCCGCGATGTTACGCCGTGAATGGGGCTCCGGTTTTCAGCAGCCATATTTAATTGGGGGGCGCAATCCAGCATGGAGTTACGCACCAATACATAATGCGGGTCAATTTGCACTCCGAATGATGAGAATTCAGACAAACCCAAAATCTAGGGCCAAATTTCGTCATGAACCGAAGCGAATGAAGGCGATGACTCTAAATCTTTTGGTCAATCAGTTTCAATCAGCGATGAATTATGTAAGTGCATCGTACGAAGATAAATTAAGATTTAGCAAAATGAGTGATGAAGAATATTTAAATTTCGTGGATAGCGACACAGTTCGAGATGAGGAATGCTGAAATGACCGACAATAATGACTTGGGCAGCAATCTGGTTGGGACCGGCAGTTTAGCTTACAGCGGCGGGTTAGACGTCCTTAGCTCAAACCCCAATGCCGCTTCTCGGTATTGGGTATTTGATGTTGAAGCTCCAAGTAATTGCTTTATTATAGTCAAGGAAACAAACAAGAGAAGGGATAGCATCATGTCGATATTCTCGCCGATTAAATTCAAGGAATGTATGATTTCACTTGAAGGAATTATTAGAACAGAAACTGGCGGAGCTAATATATTCAGTGTTGTATTAATGAACGGAATTCAGCTTTACGGAGAATGGCAACCCATATTAATGGATCATAATGGGTTAAATTATAATATAAAAATTGTTTCATTTGGCTTTAAAAGTAAATTCAATATTGATAACACCCATCCGAACGCAAAGATGATCATAAGTTCACAATTAGAGTGCTTATTATCCGAATTGATAACTAAATTTTTCGAAGAAAAAATATCATCAGGCGAATTTATTTTCGCACCTATATCTGAAAGATCACACTTTTTAGGTGCGGTAAAATTTGATGATAATTGGGTTCGACGCTAAGCATTTGTGTAATATACACAACCTAGAGCTTGTGGAGGTCATAATGGGCAATATAACCCAATCTCAAATTGATTCGGTTGTCAGACAGATAGCAGCTGCAAGTAATACATCAGAAATTGCAGATATCGTTGGCGGCTTTTCCGCGCAGGGTTCTGGAACTGGAGGCATTTTATATTCTGGAATGGTTGGCGAGGTGTCTGCGCATGATACAGCAGTCGCAATTGCGAAGTCCGTCGGGAATTTGAATATAATAGACAACACTGTGCGCGGAGAGCTTTTACAGAATCCGCAGGTATCGCAAGCGATAATGAATTCCGTCCAATCGCTTTACCAAAATCAGGGTCTAGCTGCAGACGCAGCGAACCAAGCGGCTCAATCATTTTTCTATGGTGCATCACGACCAATCGGCAATCTCCCGGGAACAATTGCATCTGCAGAATCAAATGCGGCATCTCTTTGGGGCAAGGCGTCACTAGATTTTGTTCGCTCGCTGAATGGAAATATTACAGTAATAGCCGGAGATGCAACACAAATAATCAGAAACGGAATTTTAAATACTGTTGAGATACCAGCTTTATTAGCAAATTCGAACATAACATCAATAGGCGGCGTTCCGATCGCAAATTTGCAAGCATCCGGCTTAGACGTGCTCGGCACAATTGCATCGCAATTTGGTAATGCTGCGAAAACAGGGCTGGCAGCTTTATCAGATGGCACACCCATAATATCGCGTGAGCTTCTCAGTGGTCTTGGCTTCGATGCGGCGGCGGCCACGGCACCTGCAGTGGATGATTTGGTAGCACAAGGAGCGACAAAGCTCATAAGCAACACAGCGATTGAGTTGGCGGGCGACCTTCTGGGTAAAGGGGTAACAAAAATTTTGAGTGCGGCAGGGACTGTCATTGGAGGGGCAATAATAAACTTGTTGATGGATACCACCCCGGCAGGCATTGGCGAAGGCGCTTTATTAGACAAAATCCGCGGTAACTTCAGCGACATCCCGGCTCCAATTCAACCTTCTTCCTATTCAACAATAGGCGAAATTACGCCGCGGGAACTCGGTCCAGGTCCCGGTGTACTTGGATATAGCTCGTCCTCCGACGCAGGAGCAGCACCCGCGAGTCCAGAAACACTGACGATACAGGCGCCAGTTACAACGCCGTTCAATATCTACGCTGCCTACGACAACCAGACAACCACGACATCCTATCCAACAATTACGAACGACCAGACTGGTACGCCGCCTGACCAGACCACGCAGTCGAATGATCAGACGCAGAGCAACCAGCAGTCTGGCGACCAAGGCGATGGCGACAGGACGAATAAAAACAATGACTCGCCCATCATCCTCGACCTCACGGGCAATGGTATCAACCTCACCCAGCTTTCGCAGTCGAATGTGTTCATGGATGCCTCGGGGACCGGGTACAAGTCGCAGACGGCCTGGGCGGGTGTTGGCAATGGCGTGCTGTTCTATGACGCCAGCGGTCAAGGGCAATTGACGCAGGCCAACCAGTATATTTTCACGGATTGGGACCCGAGCGCCTCAACGGATTTGCAGGCGCTGAAGGATGTGTTCGACACCAACCACGACGGTCAGCTCGACGGCTCCGAGCTCAACAATTTCTTCGTCATGCAGACCAATGCTGACGGGACCCAGACCGCCCATTCGCTCGCCAGCCTCAACATCTCCTCGATCAACCTGACCGCCAACGCCTATAATGCGAGCCTACCCGATGGCTCGTCCATCGATGGCGAGACGACCTATACGGTGACGACCACGACCTCCAGCACAGCGTGGGTCGGCGGTGACCCCAAACAGGGTGGCGGTCTACAGACGACCACCTCGTCGACCTCGACCACCCACACCGCCGCCACCGTCTCGCTCGCCTCAAGTGCGACCGGCTATGCGGTCAATTCCACGACCACGCACAACGCCGACGGCACGACGACCATCGCGAATGCCGCCAATAACGGCGACGGCAGCGCTGCTTTTGTCAGACTATTGAACATGTATGCAAATGGGAATGTGACGACACGCACCCTCTCCGACGTGAGCGCCGGCGGCGCCGTTCTCAGCCTTGAAACCGACACGACGACGACTGCCGCAAATCCCGCGAATTCAACGGAAA
>CAIYYN010000033.1 GCA_903930435.1 uncultured Hyphomicrobiales bacterium
CGCTTCTACCAAAGGTCCCCGCGAATGACCGAGCATCTCAAGCCACTCACTGATGCCGAAAATCAGGCTATCACCGCTTCACTGGCCCAATTCAAAGCCCGGCTTGCTGAAGCCGGTGAATTGCTGGCGGCCACACATATTGATCACGCGCTGCAATGCCTTGATCCCGAAAACCCCATCAATCAGCAGACCGCCGCCAAGGGCTGACTGCAACCTGCGAGCACGAGTGATCGGGTTGTGTTGCGGGTCCATGCATCTCGGGTGATCCAACAACCCCGGTTGTGATCCAACAACCCCGGGGACATGCTGCGCCTTCCCAATGGCAGGAACGATCGAAGCCAAGACCAGTCCCTGCGGCTGAAATTGTCGCGGGGCGGAGGCCGAGCCATGCTCCGGACCCCTCCCTCGCGATCATTATGCAGCATCATATGTGCAGGGCAGCAGTTGCCAGTCTGGCGGCGCACTTAGCGGACAATCTTCTCTCGAGGCGGCCCGAGCAGCAAACCCAGCCTTGTAACCGACATCTCCGGACAATCTGACCGGCAAGCCATCCCGCCTGAGAAGGGATGAACACTACGCCCGCGCGGCGGTGCAGCAACCCCCATTTGTCGACCGAGTTACCTCCCTGCGGTCGGCGCCCGCACCACTCGAAAAATGGAGGTTCCCCTGCGGCTGCGCCTCCGGTGCAGCACCCCCTCAATCGCGGGCTGCGCTCTGGTTCATCCCGGCGGGAAAGGCTCGCCGGTAAGATCTGGAGACATCCCATGAACAAGGTTTTCCTGTCCGGCCGCATCACCTCCGACATCACCCGTTTCGGCACCGACTCCAAGGGCGGCGTCAGCTTCACCCTCGTCACTTCGCGCCCAGTCATCAAGGACGGCCAGGTCCAGAAGGGCGAAGATGGCTACACCGAAACCTACGACCAGTTCCACACTGTCAAAGCCTTCAACGGTCTCGGCAAATCGATCGCCAACCACAAGAAGAAGGGCGACAAGCTGATCGTCACCGGCGAGATCCGCTACACCCGCAACGAGAAGGACGGCCGCACCTTCTACAACACCGACATCGTCGCCGACGAGATCGAGTTCATCTGACCCCTGACGGGCGGCCTTCGGGCCGCCCTTCCTCTTTCGGGAGCAAGTCCGTGTTGCACTACTCGAACTTCGACGATGTCGCCTGCATCACCAACGGCATCACCGTTACCAACCCCGCAATGGTCGCCCGCATCCGAGGCCAGGCTGCACACCTCAGCGATTACGAGATCGCCGCTCACCTGAGCAACGCTATCGCTTCATCGACCGACGCCGCCCACGCGCTCGCTTGGGAACAAAGCCAGCTTGGCGAAGCCTGCGCGGAAACGCTGGTCGATGCCGAATATTTCGAGGAGCTGGTCGCCGCCTGGAGCCTGATCGCCAGCGAGCGCGGAATCGACAGCCTCGACGGGCTGCTCATAGACGTGGTAGCAGTTCATTGACCGGAAACAAGGAAGGGGGGCGATCGC
>CAIYYN010000034.1 GCA_903930435.1 uncultured Hyphomicrobiales bacterium
CGGTGGAGCTCATCTCCACGAGGGAGGTTCAACGCATTCCCCGCCGAATTTCGCCGCGCCCCTTCGGGGTATGGCGCAAATCGCCCAGCTTGGTGTCGAAAACGCTTGACTGGGGATAACCCAGCCTGCGCATTTTCTCCTGAATCTGGACGATTTTCGCTCATACCGCGCTCCAAATCCTATTTGTCAACGAGCCCTAGGCAGATCGCGTGACTGACACACTCCCGACACCGGCAAACGTCGCTTTTGCGGTTGCGCCTGGCGCGAGCGTTGGCATGCCCGTGTAAGACCCCGTTGTAATGGCATCACCGACTTTCAGGCCGATGCCGGCATTCGCCGTCCAGACAAGCAAATCGAGAATATCACCCGCCGGATTGCCGCCAAGGGCGTCAATGCGCACGATTCCATCCACTTCGTAGATGATGTGCGCGTTGGTGTAGTCGGCATCGGCAGGCATCGGCACTTCGGTTCCGAAGACCATCGCACCATGCGACAGGCCATCAGCCAGTTGCAGCAGCGGCTCAACGTCAGGATAAGCCGCATACCGGCTTTCAATGATCTCGAAAACCGGCGAGACGCCACCGACAGCGGCGAGCACCTCTTCCCGCGAATAGGGTTCTGATCGGATCGGCAGGGGCTTTGCGAAGCGAAACATCAGCTCGCTTTCCACGATCCACGTCTGCAGTTGCGGATCGTCGATTGCGACGCCGCTTTGATGGATGCGAGTTTGATACAAGGGCGCACGCGTTGCCGGTCGGTCAGCACGCCGCCCAACCTTCCATCCGACAACCGGACCAATCGACGGCGCCACGCTCCGCTGCACCTGATAGGCTTCGTCCTGTGTCGTAATCCGGGCCGCTTCGGGGACCCTTGCAATCCTTTGACCGCTTCTGTGTGCCTCGATCAACAGGGGAGCCAGTTTGTCGGCTGCCGACGACATTTGAACATCAACCACGGTCTTATCCTTTGCGTACGTCGGTCGTCTGATTGTCGAGGCTCGATCCCTGCAGTTCGGCCATGGCAGCAGCAACTCCGCCGCCGCGATGCGGAACACCCGCTGCACTCAGGCCCATTTCCACGCCGCCAAGCACAGCGACAAGTGTGAGGGCATTACACTCACCCAGGTGCCCAATCCGGAATATTTTGCCGGCTACCTTACTCAATCCCTGTCCCAGCGACATGTTGTAATTCTCCAGCACGACCCGGCGGAAATTGTCGGCATCATGGCCGGGAGGCATCATGACGGCGGTCAGAACGGGGGAATGTTCGGCTTCATTGCGACACAGGATTTCCAGTCCCCAGGCCCGGACTGCAGCCCGGGTTGCCGATGCCAGTTTCTGATGCCGGGCAAAGACGGCGTTCAGACCTTCTTCCAACAGGATGGAAATGGCTTCCCGTAAACCGTAGAGCATGTTGGTGGCGGGCGTGTAGGGGAAGAAGCCGTTTGCATTGGGCTTCAGCATGTCTTCCCAGTCCCAATAGGACCGCAGCATCCGGTTTGTCTTCGATGCCGCAATCGCCTTTTCGGAAATCGCATTGAAGCCAAGACCGGGCGGGAGCATGAGGCCCTTTTGCGAACAGGAAACCGTCACGTCGACCCCCCACTCCTCGTGGCGATAGTCGACAGAGGCGAGCGAAGAAATCGTGTCAACGAGCAGCAGTGCCGGATGACCCGCAGCGTCAATCGCGCGGCGTACCGCCGGAATGGAACTGACGACGCCCGTCGATGTCTCATTGTGAACGACCATCACCGCCTTGATCGCATGGCCCCTATCTTCAACCAACTTCGCTTCAATAAGGCTGGCGTCGACACCACTGCGCCAGTCGCCGGGCACAAAATCGACCTCGATTCCGAGCCGCGAAGCCATCTTCTGCCACAGCGTCGCAAAGTGTCCGGTCTCCACCATCAACACCTTGTCGCCGGGCGACAGCGTATTCACAATCGCGGCTTCCCATGCACCTGTGCCAGATGACGGGTAAATCACGACCGGGCCGGACGTCTTGAAAATCGTTCGGCAGCCCTCGAGCACCTCGCGACCAAGCCGCTGGAAGTCCGGGCCGCGATGATCGATCACCTGCTTGGAAAGTGCCCTGAGCACGCGATCCGGGACAGGACTTGGACCGGGAATATTGAGAAAGTGATGACCCAATTGCTCAGGCATAGGTCCAGCTCCTGTTGCGGCACCAGTGTTTTCATTGTTACTGATATGAATTGCATACATCAATTGACCGGGCAAGTTCAAAATGCATTCATTTCAGGCCTTACAAGTCCGTCCAAAACTGGTAGAAAAATCGCAGAGGACCGACACATGACCGCGCTGCCCGCCCAGATCACTGTCCAGCCTACCCCAGCCCAAATCATCACGGGCGATGTCCCGGCCGGATCGTTACACGGAGAACTGCTCACTCACCTGCGCGACTACATCGTGGAGGGACATTTACCAGACGGAGCCCGGGTCCCTGAACGCGAACTCTGCGAACGGTTTGGCGTTTCCCGAACACCGATGCGCGAGGCACTCAAGGTTCTGGCGTCGGAGGGCCTTCTGGAACTCTTGCCCAATCGCGGCGCACGGGTGCGCCCACTCAGCTCACAGGATTTGATTGAACTCTTTGATCTGATTGGCGGTCTTGAGGCTCTGGCTGGTCGATTGGCCTGCGAGCGGATCACAGATGCGGAGATCGACGAGATCGAACACCTGCACAAGGATATGTATGCATTCTACCTGCAGCGCGACATGCCCGGCTATTTCCGCTGCAATCAGATGATCCATCACGCCATTATGTCCGCGGCCCGCAATGCAGCACTAAGTTCGGCCTACGCGACATATGGTGCACGGATCAAGCGCGTTCGCTATGCCGCCAACTTCGCCCATCAGCGAGATCGATGGGGCGAGGCTATTCGTGAGCACGAAGCCATTCTCGACGCCCTTCGCCGGCGTGCCGGAGCCGAGTTGAGCGACATCCTGTTTGCCCATTTACGCAACAAGATGGTTGCTGCGACGCATCACAGCACATCAGATGATCCCGAAAAATGAATTCAAAACGATCAGTCCGACGTACAAAATCTGGCATAACACACTGAACCAAGCCCGAACGGGCCTGCTCTCCGGGAGGTACGCACGTGG
Source organism: uncultured Hyphomicrobiales bacterium (assembly GCA_903930435.1). Taxonomy (GTDB): domain Bacteria; phylum Pseudomonadota; class Alphaproteobacteria; order Rhizobiales; family Ancalomicrobiaceae; genus CAIYYN01. The sequence goes on from CAIYYN010000034.1 coordinate 3,126, forward strand.
TTACGGTCCTCAATCCGCGTTTGGAACGCCGGCTGCGCACGGACGTCAATGGCGATGTCCTCTTTGACGCCGCAGGACGTGGGCGCTACGCAACCGATGCCTCCCACTACCAGATGATGCCGCTAGGCGTCGTCGTGCCGCGAACGATGGACGACGCGCTGACAGCGATGACGCTTGCGATTGAGGAAGGTGTGCCCGTGACAGCGCGTGGCGGTGGCACCTCCCAGTGTGGCCAGACCATCAACTCGGGTCTTGTGATCGATGGCTCGAAATATCTCGACAGGTTGCTTGATCTTGATGTCGCGTCGCGCACCTGCCGTGTTCAACCCGGCATCGTTCTCGATGATCTCAACCGCCTGCTGAAGCCGCACGGTTTATGGTTTCCCGTCGATGTGTCGACTGCTTCACGTGCGACCATTGGCGGCATGGCGGGCAATAACTCCTGCGGCGGTCGATCCCTGCGTTACGGTACGATGCGTGACAATGTCATCGCGATCGATGCCGTCCTTGCCGACGGCACCGACATGCGGTTTGCACAAACCTCAACCCGCCGTGAAGACAAGCCGACTGGCCGTGCGGGCGATTTGGTCAGACGTCTGATGGCGATTGGCGAGGCGAACGCTGAGGAAGTCACTGCGCGCTTTCCCAAGGTCCAGCGGCGAGTTGGCGGCTACAATATCGACGCGCTTGTTCCCCGCGATGGGCAGATCAATCTCGCCCATATTCTCGTTGGGTCAGAAGGAACGCTCGCCTACTCAAAGGCCATCGAACTGAAGCTCTGGCCCTTGCTGGGTCGGCGCGCGCTGGGGGTCTGCCATTTCGGCTCGTTTCATGCGGCCATGGACGCAGCGCAGCATCTTGTCACCCTCAAACCCATCGCGGTGGAACTCGTCGATGCGACGATGATTGGACTGGCAAGCGAGATCGCCATATTCCGCCCGACATTGCAGGCCGTCGTTCGCGGTAAGCCGGAGGCGCTGCTGCTTGTCGAGTTTGCAGAAGACGATGCCGAGAATACCCAGCGGCTTAAACAGCTCTCCGACATGATGGGTGACCTCGGTTTTGGTTTTGATCAGCCGGGAGCCAGATTCGGCGGCGTCGTTGAAGTGCTCGACCCCATGCTTCAGGCAGCCATCACGGATTTGCGCACATCAGGCCTCAACATCATGATGTCGATGAAGGAGAGTGCAAAACCCGTCTCCTTTGTCGAGGATTGCGCCGTCCCCTTGGAACATCTTGCAGAGTACACCGCTCGACTGACAGCCGTTTTCGAGAAGCATGGCACGCGCGGTACCTGGTACGCACACGCCTCAGAGGGCTGCCTTCACGTTCGTCCACTCCTGAACCTGCGGCTGGAGAAGGACGTCAAGGCGATGCGCGCGATAGCCGAAGAGGCGTTTGATCTCGTGCGGGCCTACAAGGGATCGCATTCCGGCGAACATGGCGACGGACTGGTCAGGAGTGAATTTCACCTGCCGATGTTTGGCGAAAAGCTCGTCCGGGCCTTTGAAGACGTCAAGGATCTCTTCGATCCAAAAGGCCTGATGAATCCGGGCAAGATCGTGCGCGCGCCGCGCTTCGACGACCGCTCCTTGCTGCGCTATCAGCCATCCTACGCCGTCAAACCCTTTGAAACGCAGCTCGATTGGTCCGCCTATCCGGGCGAAGGTGGCGGCTTTCAGGGTGCCGTCGAAATGTGCAACAACAATGGTGCCTGCCGGAAGCTGCAAGGCGGAGCCATGTGTCCGTCGTTCCGCGCGACACGCGACGAAATCCATGTCACGCGCGGCCGGGCAAACACGCTTCGACTGGCGATTTCCGGGCAAATCGGATCAATCGATCTTGCTTCCGACGAGATTGCTCAATCCATGGAAGTCTGCGTTTCCTGCAAGGCCTGCCAGCGCGAATGCCCGACCGGCGTTGATATGGCCCGCATGAAGATCGAGGTTCTCGCGGCCCGGCTTGTAAAGCGCGGCATGTCGATGCGCGACCGTCTGATCGCAGGACTTCCCCGCTATGCGCCGATGGCAGCCAGGATCGCGCCGCTTCTCAACCTGCGCAACCGAAGTTCCCTGCTCCGGTGGGCAAGTGATCGCTTGTTCGGGCTGTCCAGTACCCGAGATTTGCCGGTCTGGCGGCGCGACCGGTTCAAGGCACCCGCCGAGTCAGCGGGACCAGCCGACGGGCGCGAAGTCGTGCTCTGGGCCGACAGCTTCAATTCAGCCTTTGAACCGGAGAACCTGCGAAGCGCGATCGAGGTCCTGACTGCGGCCGGCTATCGCATCCATGTCTTGAATCCAACAGGTTCGGAGGCTGCGCCACTGTGTTGCGGCAGGACACGCCTTGCTGTCGGCGACGTCGCTGGGGCCAAGCGCGAACTCTCCCGTACGCTGGCCGCTTTCGCCCCGTTTGCGGAACGCGGGATTCCACTCATCGGGCTCGAACCAAGCTGCCTCTTCACCTTTCGGGATGAGTTGCAAGTCATCCTGCCTGGCCCTCAGGCAAGTCAGATGGCTCAACTGGCGATCCTGTTTGAAGAGTTTGTCGCCACCGAGATGAAAGCGGGGCGGTTCAGCCTGCCAATGAAACACAAGGCGCAAAAGGCCCTGCTGCACGGCCATTGTCACCAGAAGGCCTTCGGTGCCATGGGAGCGGTTGAAACCGTCCTCAGATCCATTCCCGGACTTGGTGTCAGCGTCATCGATAGTGGTTGCTGCGGCATGGCTGGCGCATTCGGCTATCAAACTGAGACGGCGAATGTGTCAAGGGCCATGGCAGAACTTTCACTGTTGCCCGCAGTCCGCGCCGCTGAAGCCGAAGCGGTTATCGTCGCTGATGGAACCTCTTGCAGGCATCAGATTGCGGAAGGCAGTGACCGGACCGCTGTGCATGTCGTGCGCCTGATGGCTGACCGCCTGGATATGTAAAATTTGACTAAAACAGATGATGCAAACATTCACAAGCAATTCACCGAAGATCTCATGGAGCATTGAGAATCGGCCATTGTGTAAAATTCTACCGATTTAAATTAAGGGATCGCAATAGACAGCAGCCATTTTGCCCCTCAGATCACTCACAATACCTGTGGGCTGACGAAATTTTAGGGGCGTCAAACCGATGTCAATGACTGCACAAAATCAGCGTCAAGCTAACACTCTCAAGACGACTCAGCAGACCCAGGATTGGCAAGATGGCGCAGGAAGCGCCCTGGACCCAGCAAATGCGTTCACGTCTGACAGCAGCTTCGCTGTTGCACCAGCGCCATTCGGAAATGCTCTGTTTTCGAGTGTCGGTCCGACGAGTGCAGTTGCTGGCTCATCGGCAAATTCGTCGGCTGCGCCGATTGCAAACACGGGGACCACGCCGGGTGCAACAACACCCGCTGCGGGAACCACAACCACACCAGCCTGGTTCTCCAATCTGTCGACGGCTTCAATCAAGGCGGATATCACCGCAGCCGACGTCAATGGCGTCATGTCCTACGCCGGCCTCGAAAAGGTCTTCGCTGACGTCGACGCGACGCTGACGTCCACCAAATCGGGATTGACGGCAGCTGAAATGGCCGATTTCAAGACCATTACGGCAAATCTGAACAACGGAGTTTCGACGTCGGGTTATCTGACATCGCTTGTCAACGACGTTGTGAATGGAAACGCTGCAAACGCAACGTGGACCGGTGGAGCCGCGACTTCGACTTCCCTCGGTAATCTGGCTGTCAATTCGTCCGCCACCCAGCTGAACGAATTGATCGGCAAGTGGTTCCTGGGCACGGACTTGCCGAGCTCAACAGTGTCCCTGAGCGGCGCGTCAACGTTCTCGATCAGCTACCAGACCGTTGCGAAGCCACTGTTTGCGACCTCTGGACCCAGCATGGGCGATGTCAACCAGGGCTACCTCGGCGATTGCTATCTGCTGTCGAGCCTTACGGAAGTTGCAAGCCAGAATGCCTCTGACATCACCTCGATGATCACCTCGAACGGCAACGGCACGTATGGTGTCCGTTTCTACGAAAATGGTCAGGCTCAGTATGTCACTGTGAATTCATCTCTTGCCGACAACGGCACGATCTTCAACAACGGTCCCGACATGTGGGCGAGCCTTGTTGAAAAGGCTTATGCGCAGCTCCAGACCAGTGGCCCGGTGACGGGTAACTACATCAACGACGGAAACTCATTCTCGACCATCGGCAACGGTGGGCAGCCGTTCTATGCTCTTGAGGAAATCACGGGCGCCTCGCAGATCAGCTACTATCAGGCCTCTGGCAGCAGCTGGGCTAACTGGACCTTGAATTCATCCTTGTCGACAACGGCCTATACGACCGGAACGGCAACTTCATCGTTGCTGAGCACCATCGCTGCCGATATTGCCAAGGGTGATGATGTCATCTTGTCTTCGATGACCAATGCCAAGGATAGCTCGGGCAAGGATACGCTGATCGCAGATCACGCCATGTCGGTCTATGGCTACGATGCCGCCACCAATATGCTTGAAATTCGCAATCCATGGGGCAGCGTTTCGAGCGGACAATATTGGGATACGACGTTCGAAGTCAGCCTTGCAACGCTGCAGGCCGCAGGCGATGGCATCAGCATCGACAATGTCGGCACGGGAACCAAGCCGACCCCAACGCCAACACCGCCGACGGTTACCAACCAGACCGCTGCCCAGACCTGGAAGCTCGGCCAAGCTGTCAATTTCGCCCTGCCGACGAACACCTTCACCGATCCGCAGGGACAGAAGTTGACCTATTCGGCAGTTCAGGTGAACCCGAATGGTACAACATCTGCGCTGCCAACTTGGCTGTCGTTCAACGCAACGACCGGTGCTTTCACCGGCAACGTTCCGAATACGGCAACCGGATTTGCGATCAAGGTGACGGCAACGGATACCAGCGGCCTTTCAGCTTCCGAGACGTTCAACGTTGCCACTCCGGCGGCTCCCCCGGCACTGGCCAGCCAGACGGCTGCCCAGACATGGAAGATTGGCCAAGCGGTGAACTTCGCCCTGCCGACAAACACATTCACTGACCCGCAGGGCGAAAAGCTGACCTATTCGGCGGTTCAAGTGAACTCAAACGGCACAACATCGGCCTTGCCATCATGGCTGACGTTCAATGCTGCAACCGACACGTTCTCCGGCACAGTCGCTACGCCGAACAGCGCGTCCAATCCCACGACAGTGGCTGGATTTGCGATCAAGGTCACTGCGACGGACACGAGCGGTTTGTCAGCGAGCGAAACATTCGGCGTCTCGACGCCCGCAAGTGCGCCAGTTCTCAAGACGCAGACAGCGAACCAGACATGGACTGAAGGTAGCGCGATCAACTTTGCTCTGCCCTCGACCACCTTCGTTGATCCGCAGAATGAAGCTTTGTTCTATTCGGCATCGGTTGTCTCGACGACGGCAAGCGGATCAACAGCCCTGCCGACGTGGCTGAAGTTCAACGCGACCACGGACACGTTCTCGGGCACAGCCCCGACGACGGCCTCAACTCTGGCGCTGAAAGTCACGGCAACAGACGTGAGTGGCCTGAGCGTTTCCGAAACCTTCACGGCAACGATCAGTGCAGCTGCTGCCAAATTGAGCCAGGCGATTTCCTCCTTGCCGTCGACAAGTTCTGTGTCGGCTACCTTGAGCCAATTGACCACGAACACAAGCACAACACTGGCTGCTGCAACGCACTAACCAGACGAATTAAAGTGCCGGGCGACGCCCAATCGATTTTCTATTCAGAGAGTTGATTGTGTATCGCCCGGCCTTTTTTTAGCCCGACCGTCCTTAGCCTTAACGAACTCCTAAAGAGATTGACCTACGGTTTGTGTAACGCGAAGCGGAGTTCAATATGATTGTCTGCACAGATAGCGGCGCCTGGTCTCTGGCGCTGACCTTGCAACTTCTGGGGATCGTGGCGGATCCAGGTCGCATACAGCACGAATCCGGCAAGACCGAAACACTGCTTGAAGAAGATCTGCTGCGCGCTTTACAAAAATTCCCCGTAAAGGCCAAGGCAACGACCAGTTCCATCGGACGTCTGCCGAAGCTTGCCCTCCCAGTCGTGGCGCAGCTCAAATCGGGTGCCTACGTCGTCATCGGCAAGGTGACTGAAGATAGCGTCCTTTATCAGGGGGCTGGTGATTCCGCGCCCTCCCTTCTGAAATTCGGCGAATTTGATGCGCTCTGGTCAGGTCGCGTCATCCTGATCGCCAAACGGGCCGCCTTGACCGATACGGCGCGACGCTTTGATCTCAGCTGGTTCTGGAGTGCGGTCGGCAAGTACCGGCGGATCCTCTATGAAGTGCTGCTCGCCTCCTTTGTCATTCAGCTCTTTGGTCTCGCCAGCCCGATGATCTTTCAGGTGGTCATCGACAAGGTGCTGGTTCATCGCGGCTATTCAACCTTGCAGGTGATGGTGTCCGGTCTGGCCCTGATCGCCCTGTTTGAAGCGATACTCTCCGGGCTTCGCACCTACCTCTTTTCTCACACGAGCAATCGGATCGACGTTGAGCTGGGGGCCCGCATCTTCCGGCATTTGCTGAAGCTGCCGCTGGCCTATTTCGAAAGTCGCCGCGTTGGCGACAGCGTCGCCCGCGTGCGAGAACTTGAGACGATCCGCCAGTTTATTACCGGCTCCTCGATCACGCTCGTCCTCGACATCGCCTTTTGCGCAGTCTTCATTTCAGTGATGTTCTTTTACAGCGAGGTGCTGTCGTTCATCGTCATTGCGACCTTGCCGGCTTATGCAATCCTGTCACTGGTCACGACGCCAGCGTTCCGCACTCGCCTTGATGAAAAATTCCGGCGTGGTTCCGAAAATCAGGCCTTTCTGGTGGAGAGCATCACTGGCGTCGAGACGATCAAGGCGATGGCCGTTGAGCCGCAAATGCAGCGACGCTGGGAGGAACAGCTCGCAGGCTATGTGACGGCTTCGTTTTCAGCTGCCCAGGTCGGTAACTGGGCCAGTAATATTGCCCAATTGCTGAACAAGATTGTCAGCGCGCTGACTTTGTTCATCGGTGCCGGACTGGTCATCGACAATCAGATGACCGTTGGTGAACTCGTCGCCTTCAACATGCTCGCGGGTCAAGTCTCCGGGCCCGTGCTGCGGCTGGTGCAGGTATGGCAGGACTTCCATCAGGTCCGCCTCTCGGTCGAGCGCCTGGGCGATATCCTCAATACGCCGATTGAAGCAGCGAGCGGTAACACCGAAACCAACATGTTGCCCTTGCAGGGCGGCATCGATTTCGAACGGATCACTTTCCGCTATGGCATCAACACGCAGCCGGTGTTGCGGGATATCACATTGCGGATCCCGCCGGGGCAGGTCGTCGGCATTGTCGGACCGTCAGGTTCGGGCAAATCAACGATCGCCAAACTCGCACAGCGGCTTTATCTGCCGGAAGCGGGGCGCGTCCTCTTCGACGGCGTTGACTCGGCAGTGCTCGATCCAACCTGGCTGCGGCGGCAGATCGGTGTGGTCTTGCAGGAAAACATCCTGTTCAATCGGTCGGTTCGCGAGAATATCGCGCTTGCCGATCCAGCCCTGCCGATGGAACGGGTCGTGGCAGCCGCTCAACTGGCCGGCGCGCATGAGTTCATCTGCAAGATGCCGCGCGGCTACGACACATCCATCGGCGAACGCGGCGTCTCGCTTTCAGGCGGCCAGCGACAGCGCATCGCGATTGCCCGCGCACTGGTCGGCGATCCGCGCATCCTGATCTTCGACGAGGCGACGTCGGCCCTCGATTACGAATCCGAAAGCATCATCCAGCAGAACATGAGCGAGATCGTGAAGGGTCGCACCGTCCTGATCATCGCGCATCGCCTCTCCACAGTCAGGAATGCCGACCGCATCCTGACCATCGAAGCGGGCGTCATCGTCGAGGACGGCACCCACGAAGAGTTGGTCGAAGGAAACGGCCGTTACGCGCAACTTTATCGTATTCAGTCCACCGGACGCAGAGGAGAAACCGATCATGGCATCGAAGGACGCGGCAATACGTCAGGCCCGGCCAAAGATGGCAGCGCGGTTGCTTAAACCGGCAGAGGGAGCCAAGCTGCGCCTGGTGACCTCGGATGGCCGGAATGCCGAAGAACTGGCGTTTCTTCCGGCTGCGCTCGAGGTCGTCGAAACGCCTCCCAATCCACTCGGGCGCCGGATGACGCTGGCAATTTGTCTCGTCGCGTTGACGGCGATCGTATGGGGCGTCATCGGACAGGTCGATATTGTTGCCGTTGCCAGTGGCAAGATCGTGTCCCATCTGCACACGCAGGTGGTCCAGCCGTTTGAGACAGGTAATGTCAAGGCGGTGCTTGTCACGGCGGGGCAGCATGTCAACCAGGGCGATCCTTTGATCGAACTGGACAAGACCGCCGCCATAGCCGAACGCAATCATGCCCAGCGCGACCTTGCCGGCGCAGGGCTTGACCGAATGCGGCAGTCCGCCTTCCTGGAAGGCACGACGGACGTTGCCTTTGATACCATTCCTGTGGCCATGCCGCTCGAAATCACACGCGCTGAAACCGAGCTGAAGGTGCAGTTCGCCAACCGCGAAAGCCAGATTTCCGGTTTGCAGCAGGAAAAGCAGCAGCGGATCGCCGATCGCGAGTCCCTGTTCGAAACGACCAAGAAAATCGAGGCAACGTTGCCTCTGGTCTCAAGGCGCGCCGATATCCATACCAAGGCCACGCAGGTTGGCGCTTCGTCAATCCCGGCGATGCTCGAGGCCCAGCAATTGCTGATCGAGACCTCGGCTGAACTCAAGATTACGCACGCCAAGATCGCTGCGCTGGATGCCGAGATTGCTGGCCTTGATCAGAAAATCGCAGCAACCGAAGCCCAGATACGCCTGACGGCCATGTCGGATCTTGAAAAGGCGAGCGAGCGCGAACATGCGGCGGAGGAGGCACTTTCCAAGGCAACGCGGCGGCTTGAACTGTCGACCTTGCGGGCACCCGTCAGCGGGACCGTGCAGCAAATGCACATTGAAGGCGAAGGCTCGGTTGTCACGCCAGCACAGCAGTTGATGTCGATTGTTCCCGACGACGAGAGCATGGAAGTTGAAGCCATTCTCGAAAATCGCGATGTGGGGTTCATCACCGTTGGCCAGCAGGTTGAGTTGAAGGTGGACGCATTCCCCTTCACGCGATACGGCCTGTTGAAAGGAAGAGTCCTCTCCGTCGACCGGGATGCCGAAGCATCCCCCGTCAACCAGAACGCTGCCCAGGGATCACAGCGTGCGGCAGATGAAACCGATCATGTCGAGGCCAGTGAACGGCTTCGATACACCGTTCACATCGCGTTCCAATCCGGAACCCTGGATGTGGATGGTCGGCCAGCTCGTTTGTTGCCCGGCATGTCGGTCAAGGCAGAGATCCTGACCGGCAAGCGCCGTATCGTCGATTTCATTCTCGCGCCCTTGCGCGAACACATGCACAACGCCTTGCGTGAGAGGTGAAGCCGACAAGATCGCCTGCTCAACATCATTTGCAAAAAACTGGATGCCAAACGCACGCCGTTGAAGAGAGCGTTAAGAGGCTTTGGGTAGGCTTAGTCCAAGGAGTCGGAGAGCTTGAACCTTGTCCTGTGCAAGGTGGCGGCCTGATTCATGCTTTCGAGGTCCATCATGAGCAGCGTAGACACAGCAACGGTTGAAGCCGGTACCGGTACCCTGGCAATTGCCAAGGAAAAACAGGCGACATCCATCGTCGATACACTCAAGGCCATGGCAGCGGCCAATGGCGGCTCCTACAAGTTCGTATCCCAATATATGAAGGTCGCCCGCAAGCCTGGACGCATGATTTTTGACGAATTCGTCGCCATGCGCCTTTGGGACCCAACGCTCTATGGCTCAGCCGATATCCGCGAATTCCTCGGATTCTACGGAATGCGCGACGTCTTCGTGGCGACGAACTTTGATTTCATGGCGCATGGCCTCATGCAGAACAAGATCGCCGCCAATGCGATCCTCGCCGAGCATGGCCTGCCGACGATCGCAACAGCGGCCTTCCATTCGGCGCTCGGCAGCAAAGGCCCCCGCAAATCCTCCACTCCGTCCGAACTTGCGGAGATGCTGCTCGAACGGCTGGACTATCCGATCTTCTGCAAGCCGCTTGGCGGACTGCAGAGCCTTGGAACAGCCTCCTTCGACTCCTGCGACAGGATCGCGCGGACACTTCTCCGGCAAGACGGCGTCGTGGTGAACGCGGATGCCTTCGCCAAGGAAGTCCATAACGCCTATGGAAAGGACGGCTACCTGATCCAGCCACGCCTGCGTCCGGCTCCCGAACTGGCGGCCGTGTGCGGTCAGCGCACCGGTACCGTGCGTGTTCTGACGACCCTCGACGAAGGCGTCGCCAAGATCATCCGCGCCTGCTGGAAAATTCCGGGCGGTGTCAATTCCGCCGACAACTATTGGCGGGACGGAAACCTTCTGGCCGATGTCAATGTGGAAACCGGGGCTGTCGGCAAGCCGATCACCGGCAAGGGACTGACCTATCGGGAACTCGATGATCACCCGGATACCGGAACACGCATAACCGGGATGACGATCCCCAACTGGCAGGCCATTCGCGAGACGGCACTCCTCGGCGCAGAGGTCATGAAGGATTTTGGTCTCGTCGGCTGGGACATGGCGTCCAATGAAGATGGACCGGTGATCGTTGAAATGAACGAAACACCCGATTTCACGTTGCCGCAAATGGCTGGCAGACGCGGAATCTATGACGCTGATTTCGCAGATTTCGTCAAACGCCGCCAAAAGCAGGCGGTTATCTCGAAAAAGGCATGGGCAGCCGAGCAGAAGCGGGAATTTGGGACCGCCTTTTTCTGAGGCACACGAAAGCCCCTTTCCGCCGGCCTTATCTGACGAAGGTTATTTTGCCAGCCGACTGGCGCGCACGGGTCGCTGCGGGCGGACCGGAAGCGCGCCTTTGGGATGGCTTGGCGCGGTGCGCCACCCGACGCCCGCGATACGCACCGTCCGATATCCGCGAAAATCGGTATCGCAGACGATATACCCGCGTTCCGCCATGAAGGTGAGCAGCCAGCGCCCGCGCGACGGGGAATGCGAGCCGTAAACGCGCGCAAGAGTCCCGTCTTCGGGGCAATCTGCGCCCTGGCTGGCGGCACGGGCGATCAGGAGATAAACGCCCTGCATCTCCTCCGGCAGCGACTCCGAGGCTTCCAGCACCCTGAGCCAGTCGGGGTCTTCGATGCCGCTGTCGAGCCCGGCGCGAGCGAGCGCAAGTCGCCTGCGAAATGCCGCCATGTCGTTGCCGTAGTCTTCCAGACGCCGCATCCGGCAGTGGTAGACAAACTCCTGATAAATCAGAGGAACAGGCCGGAAAGCCGCGTCTGGATCGGCGAGGATCTCGGCAAAGATAGCGTCGACTTCCGACTGCTTTTCCGTTTCGCTGCGTGTATCCGGCTCGGAGGAATCCACGAGCAGCAGATGCGGTTGCTGCGTCACGAGCCGCTGCACAACATCCGGCGCATGGGCTTTGCGAACCGGTTGCGGCATGGGCGGGATGTCTTCGCCTGCGTCAAATATCAGGTCGTTGAGATCCTCGGCGTCTGCTTCGGGCAACGGCATCAGCGACGGTCTACCGCTGCGGGACTTTGTCTCCACCCCGGCAATCCGCACTTCGACTGGCCGACGCGACAGGGCTGGTCCCAGCGCCACAAACTGTCCGGAGACGAGATCGCGGAAGGCTTCTGCCTGGCGACGTTCCATGCCGAGCAGATCAGCGGCACGCGCCATGTCGATGTCGAGGAACGTCCGTCCCATCAGGAAATTGGAGGCTTCAGCCGCCACATTCTTGGCAAGCTTGGCAAGGCGCTGCGTCGCGATGATCCCGGCCAGTCCGCGCTTGCGACCGCGACACATCAGGTTTGTCATGGCACCGAGCGAGGCCTTGCGGGCTTCGTCCGAGGTTTCGCCGCCGACAGCCGGGGCAAACAATTGCGCTTCATCGACGGCAATCAGCATCGGGAACCAGCAGTCCCGGTCCGCATCAAACAATCCATTCAGGAACGACGCGGCACAGAGCATCTGATCCTGTGCATCGAGACCTTCGAGGTCGAGCACGACAGAGGCACGATGCTTCCGGATGCGCTGGGCTATGCGCTGCAAGTCACCGGCACTGCGCGCGGCATCGACCACAACATGCCCATAGCGCTCGGCAAATGCGCCAAAATCGCCCTCCGGATCAATGATAGCCTGCTGAACAAGGCCTGCGGACTGTTCGAGGATCCGCCGCAGGAGGTGGGATTTCCCGGAACCCGAATTGCCCTGCACAAGCAGTCGTGTCGAGAGCAATTCCTCCAGATCCATCTGGAGCGGTTCGCCTGAACTCGTTTTGCCCAACTCGATTCCAACGCGCATTCTCGCAGATCGCCCCTTGCAGACTGCCAAAGCCCGACCCGACCGGCACCAGGTCGCTCAACTCTTCACTTGCTGTTTAGCATGTCCATGACGATGTGAGGCGACCAGTGGCCAGCCGTCCACAGGAATGCGCTTGGGCGGAAACGACATTTCACTGGCCAAGTTGAACGACGACGGACTGAGGAAGACCATTTTCCCGGACTGCAGGATCGGTTGGGTCGCCCATTGAGGCGGCAGGCACGCAGCTCTGTGCGCAAGTGCCGGTCCAACTCGCCTGCCGGACCGGGCCTTTTCTTTACGCCACCATCATGATCAGGCGACCTTGGCTCGATGACTTGCGTCGAGCGCCAATCTCTCCAGTGCATTGACCAGCGTATCCTTTGGTTCTGCCTGCGCTATCGCCTCACCGAGTGCTTTGGCAGATCGCGCGAACGATGGATCGTTGATCAAAGCCAACAAGGCAGCCCGCAAATCTGCGGCTTCGGCATCTCGCGCCAGGCGAATGCCGGCACCTCGGGCTGCCACTCGGGCGGCATTGTCGTTCTGATCCCGCCCCATCGGCAAGCACAGCAGCGGACATCCGTTGGCGAGCGCCCGCATGACTGTGCCGTGTCCGCAGTGTGTCACCACGACAGCCGATTGACGCATCACCTGATCATGCGGGGCTGATGCCACGAGAACGACATTTTCCGGACTTTCGAAGGTCGCGCCATCAAGTCCCGGCCCGAGCGTTACCAGTACACGTACCGGCAAGTCTGACGCTGCCTTCAGCAGGGTCTGAATGGTCGAACCCTGATTCTGGAATGTCGAACTCATGGCCACCAGGACCAGCGGGCGTTGGTCATCCGGACTCCAGGGGGACGTCCACTCATTCGCCCAGCCGGGTGGATCGAGTAACGGACCGACATAGCTGAGCTTTTCGGGGAGGCTCTCAGCCGGAAAATCAAATGCGCTGCTCGTGGCGAGCAGCAGCAAGTCCGCCTCGCGAGGCTGCTCAAACCCGTCGGTCAACGGCTGCAATCCGAATTTCGCCCGCGCCTCGTTCAACACGGGCAGGCGTTCGTTGATCTGACTGGCAAACCATCCGGCAACCCCGGCGGCCATGGCCTTGTCATCGTCCGAGATCGCAGGCAACAAGCCAGGACCAACGGGCGGAACGCCAGGAATGGGCACAAAAACGCTGACTTGCGTTGCCAGGCTGACAGCCGGAACCCCGGCTGCCTTGGCGGCAATCAGCGGCCCGAACAACAGGTCAAGCGACACAACCACGTCCGCCGGATTGCGGCGCAATTCCGCCAAAGTATCTGCCGCATAGGCAGCCGCAGGGCCAATTGTGATATGATCGAGCACTCTCAAGAGGTCACCACCTGGTTCGGTGGGTTGCCAATCCTTGACTGGATCCTGGTCAATGCTGTGATTGCGCTTGTTCGGCGCTGACGTCCAGGGCACGAAGATGCCACCGGCTGCCTCAATTTCCGGTCGCGCGCAGTCGTCGATCAGGACGCGAACCGTGTGCCCTCTTGCCCTCAACCTGCGTATTGCCGTCGCGAACGTCGGCACGCTGCCGCCAGCATCCAGATTCGTGAAGAGAAATTGAAAAGTCATTTGATTACGCCTCCTTCAAAAGCTTCGAAAACATCGACGACATGACGGACTGGGCAGCCTCGACCGACAGCTTGATGTCGCGTCTGAGCAGTTTCCAGGTGTAGACGTCACCTGCAATGACCAGTTGGGTGATGAGGGATTCACGAGCCTGCGGATCAGCAGGTAACGCTCCGGCAAAACTGCTCGCGATCCAGGCGCGATGGGTTGCGCGACCGATGTTGTGCCAGATGCTCAGGACGGGATGGCGATCTTCCTGAGCGAGCATCCGGATGACGAAGTCGCCGATCTCCTCGTAATCCTCGAATAGGGCTTCTGCGACATGTTGATGCGATGCGTTTGCTGGCATGACACGGCGGCGCTTCACGCCTTGGCCGAATTGCTCGACGAAGGCCTCAACCAGACCATCCTTGCCGCCGAACAGGCGGATCACGGTTTGCCGTGTCGTCCCGGCTGAAGCGGCAATTTGATCGAGCGTGATGTCGTCCATTTGCCGCTCATGCATTGCCATATCAAAGGCCGAAACGATGCGGGCGCGGGTTTCTTCCGTCGACGCCGCACGCGCCACCTGTCGATACGGCCGAGCCTCCTTTGTCATTTCGTATTACTCTCTGTTATTTGTATTACAGTCTGTAATATGAAAATTATGACCTGTCAAGTACGGAAATGACGAAGAGGTCGATGCAGGATGACCATTGATGGCTGTCAATCACTTGGCTGGGATCGCACCATCAAAACCGAGAAAGGATGGCCCGGCCCGACACATCGCGACCAAGCGACTGAAGGCATGCAAAGCAAACCACGCGTCAATTCACCGTTTGGCGGAAGTCGCGCTAACCATCTATCTAATTGATATATAGACTTTATTTTGCAATGCACCGCAGGATTCGGAGTGCATTTCAAGAGGCAAAACATTATTGCCATCGCCGCTTTCGAACAGGAAAATCCCCCGATCCTCACGGATCTCAACAGATGAACTCAAGCACTCGATATCCAACCAGCGAGGCGGCTTTGCCCAATATCAAGGTGGTGAGACACTGCGCACTGGCAGAGAAAGGTTTGACCCGGCAGCGCGCGTGCTCTGATCGGAATTTCTGCTCATATGGGATTGGCGCTGATCTGATTCATTTTCATCAGAGAATTCGAACGCTGCTCGAGAATCTACAACGCGTGCCGATCTTTTGCCGCCCCCACCGACGGCCTTAGCCTGACCATTCGCTCAAGATAGGCACACACAAATGATTGATTAAATTATAAAGTGGTGCGCCTATAGTCATCAAATACTTCATATATCCTACTGATATCGATAACAAAAAAATAATTTGATTTATAAAATACCCCCAAAAATACCCCCAAAACAGATTTCACTCCGTGGTACAAGTCAGTGCCCTTACAGATAAGTCGATTTTAACAATGAACGTAGGTTGAGCAAATCGCTGACATACCATTTTTTTAGCTGCGACGTAAAATTTCACAGAATCAAGCTACGTTTGCGTTGGTTGAAGGTTGTACCGTGAATATAATGGTGACGAACTAGAAAGCCTTCTTCAAAATAATATGTTTAAATCCGTCGCTCAGGAGTCTCACATGGTTGCTACGGAATCTAACAACGGTGATGTCGTTTCCCGAGAAGAAATTGATTCGGCCGGAGAAATCTACTTAAAAGACATAGATTGGGGATATTGGCTCAACATGCCGGGACTGGAAGCATCTGAGGCGGCAGCGCTGATAACGGGTATCAACCCAGATTTATTGACAGAGATCGAAGACGATAAAAATCATATAGCAAAACAACTAACAGATGATTATAATAATACTTTAAGAATTCTGCAAAGATCACAACGAAAGAAAATATTAGACTCACTCCCAACTATGAAGGATGTTCTTGACTGGACAAATACGTATGAAATCAAATGCAGCAATGTGTTTATTGAGAACACAAATGGAGTAAAACGACCTAGGAACTATAAATCCCTATATAAAAAATATAAAAATTTGTACAATGACGAAATGAATAAAAATCAAAATATCGATGATCTAAATCCCAAAAATATTCGAACATTATACAGTATAATATATTGTTTGGCTTGGGCTGTATTTAATTACAATGAAAAAAATAACTCAGCCTCAAAAATTATATATGGAATTGTTGAGGATGCCGGGTTCAATACGCCAAAAGAACAAACAATCAGGAGCGCCTTAAATGACGCGCGTAGCTTTCTATCAGAAGATGGCACCCTTCCAAAAAAAATGCACGATTTCGTGTATACAGCCAAAAAGCGACTAGGCTAAAAGTCATATAATTTTCAATAGGTTGACTAAGTTCTCAACCAGTCCTCAGCGTAATCGAAATAGAATTTTACTTTTCGATTTACACCATTACGGTCCCGATCTGTGACAAATGAATAGCCATCGCAACAACAATGGAGTTAAGCGATGGTTCAAGCAATTCCTACCTTCCTCCGAATTCAGGATGTTATTGCGCCTGGCGGTCCTATACCTGTCGGTCGTTCAACCTGGTGGGCAGGCGTCAAGTCTGGCCGCTTTCCTAAGCCCGTTAAACTCGGTCCAAAGACTACTGCGTGGTGCGTTGATGATCTCAACGAACTTATCGCCCGCGCCCAAAGGGGGGAAATCGTGTGACGCCCCCTCGGAAACCTCCAAGCTGGCAACGGCATCTCGAACGTTTCGAAACCTTGGCTCGGTGTAAATCGCACCGGGTTAAGGTCCTCCAAGCTCTTACTTGTGACGAAGGCACGGCACTGATGCCGGTGGCTTGCACAAAGGCTCAACGCTGCGAATCGGGCTACTGCCCGGTTTGCATCCGCCTTCTCCGTAAAAAGCTGCTGTCATTCGCTGAACGGGAGCGTCTTCATGAACTCCCGTGGGTCTATGTCACGCTGTGTTTTAAAGGCTGGGGCATCAAGCCTGGTGACTCTTCTGCCTTCGGCAAGCTGCGTGACCATCATCTCATCAAGGGGGTGATCAGGAATCTCAGCCGTCAACCTGGGCCTCCATTGATTGTCATCGGGGGCATCGAGACTGTCTTCATCACTCTGAACAACGAGCCTCTCGTGAAGCCGATGCATATCCATGTGCTGGTTTCAGGTCGGTCCAAGGAGCAGATCAGGAAGGCAGTGGGCAACCGCATCCTCCGCACCGAAGGTCAGCCTTTCCCTGATCACTATGCCGATGTCGAACCTACGTTCGATGATTTCGTGAAGGCGCTGTCCTACAGCTTCAAACAGCCATTCTGGAAGAAGTCCAGGCTGCGGGCGAGCGATGTTGGTACCAAGCAATTCCCGAAACCCAATGAGCTCCGCGAGCTTGCGGGTAATTACGGGGTGCACGGTTGGAGTGGCCGGTTGATCTTGTGCGGGGTGCGATTTGCTGGGGGCAGGTTCGAGCATACCGTCAATTTGTCATCGACCTTGAAGGCGACAGAAATGACGATTGGCTCAAAACGCCTGAAATAACCCTTCTGGAGCAGTGAGTTACACTAAAACTTGGTGCGGAGGATACGGTTGGTGGCAACACTAGCACACGAACTTTCGCCGATTCGCACCCGGCCTGATGAACTTCATGGCCCGCGTTGTTCAACCGTGCATGCCGTGCACCTTGGCTGAATAACATCCGCTTCGAGGTTTTTAAGCCTCGTGGTTCAAAAACACTCCAACCCAAAACTACGCGATTCATTGCCGGTCAATTTCACCGGATGCAGAACCGCGCCCATTTTTAATCAACGCCCTGAGGGGCATGAAAGGTAATAACATGACTGCTAATAGATCAGTACGGCGCAAGGCTGGTGCAATCCTCAAGCGCGAGCATAACGCAAACCCGAGTCTTAAGGTGCTCCGAATCGAAACCGATGAAGCCACTGGCAAAGTCCGACTGCAGATTCGGGTTCCAATCGGCAAGAAACACCTAACCATCGCTTTTGATCGCGAATTGCTCGTTGATCTCCCGAACTTCAAGAAGCTTCTGGCATCGACGGGTGCCTCGACGAAACTGGACTTTCAGGCAGAGATGGATGCCCTCAGCGATCCACCAGCAGACACACCTGAAGTCACTATCGTTCGCCGGGCACTCTGGGACGGCAAGCGCTTCATTAATTGCTTCGGCGAGTTTGGACCTCAGTCCGAGTCAAACGGGGCGTTCGAATATGACAGGCTGTCAAAGACATACTGGAAGCCCACAACGCGAGGCGACATTGAATCCTTTGTGGAACTTCTCCGCGAGGCATTGTCTGCTTCACCAACGCTGCTCTTCGCTTTCCTGATGGCCCTTGTACCCGCACTGATGTTGTATCTCGGAGTGACAGCCGAATCGTTCGTCGTCGCATTTACCGGGCAAACGACGACAGGCAAGTCGCTCTCAACGCGCGTCGTACTCTCCATCTCAAGCCGTGCTGCAGAAAAAGATCTCAAGTCGATGAACCTTTCGGTTGGGCTTGCGGGACAACTCGGCGGTTATTCGGGCACTGCCTTGACCTTCGGCGACATAAAGGCATCTCGCGAGAAGGGTAAAAGTCTGGCTGAAAAACTCCAGACCTTGGTCTTTGGCATCGTTGGCGGGGTTGTGAGGGAAACCCTGGACTCGAAAGTCAGTATGCCGCCTGAGGCCTGTGCTGGGGTACTGTCCTTCGAAAAGCCTGTCGTACCATTCTTTGAAGAGAACGGGTTCGAGCTGGAGGACGGTGATCGCGTTCGCATTCTCGACGTCCAGGTTCCTGACCGAGACCTCGGTGGCATATTCGAACTCGATCCCGCATCAGCCTCGCTGCTGGCGAAGTCTGTCGAGGACGCTCTGCACAATCATCACGGGGTTGTCCTGCCATATTGGGTCGACTTCTTGGGGAAACAAAATGTCGAGCGGGCCCACCAAGCGGTTCTAAAATTTGGTTCCGATTTTGACGCAATGGTTGGACCGCTTAGCCCTCTCGAAGCAAGATACATGGCGAGTGTTCGTTGGGTCTATGTAGCCGGACGGATCGCCCTCAAGTCAATTAAGCTCAAGGTCGTCGACCGAGATACGTTCGAAAGCCATTTCCGGCTTCTGACAGCACGCCTGCTCAAGACGTTCAATGCAGGGGATATCGCACTTCAGGCAACCGTCGCTCAGGTGAAGAAAGCGTTGGTCGTTTCGACAACCTTCACTCTCGTTGAAAAAGGCCAAAAGGCTGACCCAGAAGAGTGTGTCAACGGGTTCCGCCGCATGGAGGCCGGCAAGATGTGCCTCTTCGTTCGAACCGACTTCATTGAACGCATCACCACCACACGTAATCATGAGCGTGTGCTCCGTGAGTTCGAACGAAACGGCGCACTTTTGCGCACTCCTGACGAGTCGACGTCATCTGTCTCGCAAAAGGGACTGAAGCGCGCGCGGTACTTGAAGTTCGACCGCGATCAGCTCGAACGCATGTCAAGCCAGAGTGCGGTTTGATCTGCTGCACAGTGATGTCAGGACAACGCCGGTGACTTGTGCTGAGGTCGGAGTCCGAAACTCGCAATATCCCAGGGGCGGTAATCGCCGCCCCTGGCCTATCCCTCAGGCGTTATACGCGCTTCAAAACTGCTTCCCGCATCACAGCGTGCTCCTCCGCTGTGATCGCGCCTGCATCAAACAGGCTCCTGAGTCGGAATAACTTGTCGGCAATATCGTCGATTGCAACCGGAGCTGTCGGTGTCATCTCAAATGGGGGTGAAGGCCGCGGAATCGGCGGCGATAATGTATTCGTTGCCTTAGATGACCTTCAACCGCATTTGGTTCATCAAGCATCAGAGCATATATAAGGAACGCTACCCATCCGATACCCGTTGCGCTTAAGGCAACGAAGCATATCAGATAGAGTATCCAATTTTCTGGTTTCTTATCCTTAGCAATTCGATATGGAAGTATGAATACTGCGAGTATTATGCAGCCAATCAAAAAATTTATGACCAAAATTATCATGATTGATTATCCGAATGAGAACATCGAAGATCATTTTAGTCCTGAATTTCGCTTTTTATACATTGATATCGCTCTAAATTCTGGCATTCTGATTTGGAAGCACGTGCCCCGGTGATCTTCGATGTTGCTCGTGCCTCCGCTTCGAGCCAAGGATTATCGGGGAGCAACGCGACTGCCGACCTCTGCCCCACGGGATGTCGCAAACGTTAGGATGCTCGCAAACTAGCTTTGCTGCTGACCCGTGATCCCGGCTTTCATGCGTTGGAACTCTGAGTCATCGATCGCACCTGAGGCTTTCAAGCTGGCCAAACGTTCAAGCTGATGAATGATATCGACGGGGCTCATAGGGGGCGCAACAGACTCAACTGCGGATGCGACGGGTGCTGCGATTGTCGCTGCCGCGCCGAAGCGATTGGCACCTTCAGTCGAGCGTCCGACTAAGAATATAAGCGCTATGGGGCCGGTGAGAATCCACCAGCCGCTGCGATCTGTATCGTGCAATCGGCGAACGGTCACCGCAAGGTTTGGCAAAATATGAATAACGTTAATGATGGCTAAAAGTTGACGCGGCGCGCCAAGAAGTTCGGCAACGAAGAAAAAGCCGACGAGCGTCAATATAAAATACCAATATTGCGATCGATTTGACCGTCCCTGAAAGTCAACATAACGCTTCATCGCGTTGAGGTATGGGCGCATTTGATGTCCTTTTTGTCTGTTTTGAATAGTCTACGCCAAATTATGACGATTAAGCGCAGCATAAGTGTTCGGCGTTGAATTTTGACATGCAGTTTCTAAAGTTGTTGACGATGTCGGCAGGTAACGACCAAAAGTCGCCCAATACCATGAGCTTGACGCATTGATACGATCTTGCGATACGGTTTCGATAATATGATGGCTATAACCCGTGGTTAAATAGACGTCAAGGTGGCGGAATTGCGCGATGAATGGTCGCGCATTGCTCGCCTGGAACCTTCGAAAGCTCCGGGTTCAACATGGTCTTTCGCAGGATCGGCTCGCGCTTGATGCCGGTATCGACCGCGCGTACCTCGGAGGCCTTGAGCGCCGAACTGAAAATCCTACAGTCGATATGCTCGATAAGCTGGCAGCAACGCTAGGCGTGCCGGTAGGAGCATTCTTTGTCGTGCCCGACGCGAATGCGGCGGAGCCGGAACCGCTCAAAGGTGGGCGACGGCGGTTACGTTGAACGCGACGGTCGATCGCTCCGACGATAGGCACCATATTCTTGCCGGGCAAGCGGTCGTAACGCGATCAATTGTCGAGCGGTTTAGCCAGAGGAACGCTGTGGCCCGTGGGGGTCGATTTCAGCCCAAAATCATTCAAACATCTGATATTATTGATAATTCAAATTTTTATGCTATGCTTTTAGCTGCAACCCTCATTCAAAACTCGCATTAGGAGAACGCCGTGAAAGCACCTCGCACTAACTCGGTCTCGCAAAAATTGGAACAAATCATAAACAATTTTGCTCCCCAGACTCGGAAAGACCACCTTGCGGCCAAACGCGCCAATCGAATAGCCGCACTAAATGACCAACTCCGGCAGCAGGGGCGCGGCGGATCGATCGTCATGACGCAAGGAATCTCAAACCTCGAACCTGCCGCCAGAAAGCGCATCATCATCGCGGTGCGCGACTTCGCCGCCTTCACTCCTGACAACGATCCTTACGGCGAGCGCGACTGCGCAGTCCTTGAGGTCGACGGCCAAAGGGTCATTTGGAAGATCGACGCCTACGACCGCAGCATTCGGGTGGGTTCGCCCGACCCGGCCGATCCAAAGGTAACCCATCGCGTTCTGACCATCATGCTTGCGGACGAATATTGAGACCGCTGGCATGGCTGAACGGCGACGTCCGAAGCCCTACCGTCAGGGCACACTCGACAGCCTATGCGGCATCTATGCCATCATCAACGCGATCCGCTGCGTGCAGGGCGATCGGCACACCCGACTGAAGGGCCGCGAGCTATTCGCGATGGTTCTGAGGCATGCAGAACGGCAAATCCCGCTCGCCCAGCTGATCACCGAAGGCATCGAGCCCACGCCCCTGTGGCGCACTGCCAAGGCCGCGATCCGGGAGTTCAACGCGACCCATGGCGCATCGATAAAGGTTGATCGGCCATATCTCAAAACCCCGCCTATGAGCATCGAAGCCCTTCACGCGGCCTTCGCGGAGGAGTTCAAGACCACGCCCCATGTGTTCATTGTCTCGTTGGAGGGCAAGTATGACCACTGGACTGTTGTCTACCGAGTGACCGGGCGATCGTTCATGCTCTGCGACAGCGACGGTTTACACCGACTTGGATCTGATCAATGCACCACAGATGCGGACAAGCTCAAAAACCATCATCAAATTCACCTAATCAGAACAACATTCACAATTCAGCTACGAAACGATTTCAAATTACAGAACTCATCGCTAAAATACTGTTTACCTGAAAGTATTTAGAAAAATTAGAACATAATAAATACCAAATGAAAATAATTAATATCTCTGAATAAACGACGATTGAAACAATTTAAGGTAAAAAAATTAATCATCATCAATATGCAGACTTGTGTGTAACTGTTTAGCATCGGACGCTGCTTTAAATATTGACTCAAACTCAGGCCCAATTTTTTGGACCATCGCGACAAGTATTGACCTCGCTCTAGATCCCTCATCAGAACAAGGTTCGGTAGAAAGCAATATAGACCTACAGCTCAAAACACTTGTCCTAATTTCGTCAGCCGTCTTTTCATCTAGAAACAAAGCTAAAATTGTAGTGAGCTCAATAATTTTTTCAAACAAGCTCAAAAAATCAGCATCTCTCATCAAATATCTTTCATTTAACACCTCTTGACGTCGCATTATAAACTTCTCATGCATAGAAACACCTCTCAGCCTAATTCTTTGAACTGCACTGTGACTAAATCAAATGCAGATCAAATAAACCTCAATATTACTTTTCAAAACAAGCATTTTTCTTACTACCCTGAACCTTAATACACAGGTCTCACGTTTAACAGCATCGAAACTCTTCGTCATTAAACTCAATTCAGCTTCGAACCAGAGGTTTAATAGCTTTACTAAATGTCGGATGCGGCAAATCAAATATACTGTGGAAGATGGAATCAAGATCCTCTGCAAAAAAGGGCTTCGAAAGCAAAAAATTAACATTGCCATTCCGCTCTGCCTCCGGAGTTGCCTTTTCTATTGTCGTAGTCATTAAGACCGACTTGATTGTAGGAATTTGCATTGTTGCAATACTGATGAGCTCCAAACCATTCATGATAGGCATATTAAAATCCGTTAGTAAAATATCAAATTTCGTCGACCGCATCAAATTTATAGCCTCTTCTCCGGAGCCAGCTTCAGAAATACTTAAGTTAAAAATCGATTTACCCGTAACCTTTTTCACAACAGTTCGAACAGTTGCTGAATCATCAACTAACAGTAATTCTTTTTTTGACTTAATATGCCTATAAGATTCTATCGCATTACAAACATCAGCGACCCCAAAAGGCTTCTTTAAAAAATTATAAGCACCAAATTGGCGCATAAATTTCTCGCTGGTAGCCGAGGAACCTGAAGACATACATATAGCAAACGTGCTCGCTCGCGCGATTTGGAGAGTCCCTAGGACCTCCAAGCCTGAGGCCTGGGGCATATTCAGATCGATGAACGCGATATCAATCTCTTTCTTGGCTAAATATTGGACAGCCTCGTATCCGTCTTCTACTAAGTAAACAATGCAACTAGGGTAATTTTGTGTGATTGCATCTGCAATCAACTTCCTGATGGTTGATGAGTCATCAGCGACAAGGATCTCAAGCTTTTCCATTTGTTCACCCACAAGAAACCACCCTCGTTTCGTCATTCAAGATTAGACAATTGCACTCAGCGATTCGATTGGAAATAAATAGACGTCCTTTAAATAGAACTCAATTGATAAAGATAACTTCACTATATTTTAACATGTATAGTTTCAATATTAATCAATACAACCTTCATTTTAAAATTATATATTGGGTTAAAATCAAATTCTAATCATACACGAACGATTCCCAAAGTTACTCTCATAACTTGAATTTGTTCTCGTTGCTTTTGACCAAGATTTCGAGCTGGCTAGTGGCCAGCTCTAATCTTCCCGACAAACTGATCGACTTCCTTATTCACAAGCTCCGCGTCACAACGAATGTTATTCGCCTCTCGTGTAAATTCGGTCGCAGTCATTTCAGTCTTTTCGCTCGTAATGAGTAATTTTTCCATGCGCTCACTTACAGCAACTACACTTTCGTTTGCCATGGCAGCGCCCTGAGCAATCTCTGCGGTGGCTGAAGATTGCTGTTCAATTGATGAAGCCATCATTTGTGACATGGTTGAAATATTAATGATAGAATTACTTAAACTATCAATTTCACTCACAACTTCACGGCAACTTCCAACTACACTAATTATTTTGTCGCTGATCGCTCGCGTTGCAAGCTCCGTTCTACCCGATAGATTCTTTACTTCACCAGCGACAACGGCAAAACCCTTACCGAATTCGCCAGCACGTGCCGCCTCGATCGTCGCGTTAAGTGCCAGAAGGTTTGTTTGTTGCGCAACTGCCTGGATCATCTGAACAATATCAGTGATCTGCTCGACGGCGGCGGCCAAGTGATTAATGTTCGTCGAAGCTCGTTTTGCCTGTTCCGAACTATTTGAAACAAGTTCAGCAGTGTTCGTTACTCTAGAGGCTAAATCTCGTATCGTAACTGACATTTCCTCGGCAGCGGCCGCCACACCCTGCACACTCTGAGAGGCGGTCGCAACCGCATCAGCAATTTGATTCACTTCCAGTTTAGTTTCCCGAGCATCGCCGCTAAGTGCATCAGACTTTACCGCCATACGTTCGGTTGCCAGTCCCAACCGTTGAGAAATACTCTTGACTGACCTGTCAACAGACTCCGCCAGACCATTCATCTCAAGATCGCGTTTCCGCCGTAGTTCCATTTCCTCAATCTTCTTAGCACGTTCAAGCTCTCGAATTACATCAACGTTACGGCGGAAAATATTCAAGGACTTCAGCATACTACCAATTTCATCAGTCCTATCTGTATCTTGCAATTCTGACACCGTTTCTCCATTTGACAGCCTAGTCATCGTATTCGAAACAGCCTCAATGGGCTTAAGAATTGAAAAGGTCACGGCGATCGAAATCGGGATTGAAATAGCCAAGCACAACAAAATCCCAAAAATGGTAGCCTCTCTGCTAAACGCAGTCAATTCCGCTATCGATTGAGCAACAATCTCGCTTTTTCTAATGGCCAGATCTGTTAAATTTTGAATTTTCTTTTTTATTGAATTGATCTTTTCATCAGCGTCGCCGATCATCATAACTGCCATAGATGCTTGAACATGCCCCATTTCAATTGTTGAATCTGAAGTCTTAGAGAACTGCTCCAGTAAATTTGTAACGTCATTTAATGCAGCCTCTTCATCAGACGATGCAGCAGAATTATGTTTTAACTGCTGCAGAATTCCAATCATTTCCTTTTGTTTGGCTTTCAAAGCCAATTCTTCTTTATTGAGGATTTTTTCATCGACACCGCTACTGAGCCAGGATACATAACGGAACAAAGAGATCTGTGTGTCTGAGATTTTTGTCAGCAATTCTTCGAATTGCGTCCGTCGCGGCAATTCTGTGACGGTTAAATGCTCCAGATCATGATATGTCTCATTGGCAGAGTAGATTGTTAACCCGCCCAAGACACAGATACAACCCACTAAGAATACCGGCGCGATGAACGCTTTAAACTTAATAGGTATGTTTTTCATGAACTGGAGCATGCTATTTTCCTTCCATGGACTGGCGATATAATGATTTAGTTATTACGATAGACACCAACACCAACAACATAGTCGCCGGCAGCCTCAACGTAGCTCGACTTGGCTTCGATTTTCTTGGTGGTCGGATTTGGCCACATATAATCAACCCATCCGGACTTTGAATCTTTGGCGATTGCGATCATTTCGCGAATCAAAAACTTTCCGTTCTGATCTTTAAGATCGATCAAAACCTTACCAACCAACGCAGCGTTAGCGCCGTGTGCAACATTCGTGCCATCAAATTTATAGACAAAGGGATACAAGTCCCTGTCAATGAAATGCTTTTCATTGATAGCCTTGAATGTTGCTTCAGGACCATCCTTTGCAAGCATCTCTTGAACACTTTTGACCATTTTTATCGCGTCGTCTTTAGTGCCAAATTCGTCAGCGAATGAGCTCGTGACGAATATTAAAAAGGCAATAATCGTTACAAAACCATGCTTTAGCATTTCCCGCTCCTTTTGGCCGCCCAAGTTCAAATAGAATCCAGTTCTTTGTGACTTGGCTAGTTTGCTTCCCATACTGCAACGTTCACTTCTAGTTAAACGTATTTGCATTTTTCCATGCTTCAGTTAAGAAACAATTTATTACAGACCGCCACTCGATAAATTTATACCGTGATCAAAATTATTTATATTCATGTGTATTAAATTAAATTCACAATCAAATCGCGAAAACGTCATATCAATTACAGGCAATGATTGGATTTTGACCATGCAAAACAATCCTTTACATTAGAGAAGCTTACTCAGGAAAAATAGTATCGTGGATTCGGATCCAATCCACGATACTGTTGCCTAATTAACTAGCCTGCGGCGTCGAGGAAGTCGCTCGCGGCAATCTCATCCTTCTTCGATGGCCGCAGGATGAACGACAGGATGACAGCCACAGCAATGTTGCAGGCAACTGCCGTGATGCCGTTGTAGAGGCCGACGCCGTTGATGACGAATGTCGGCGTCCAGTTCGTTGGACCCCATGAGAGATAGGTTCCAAGCACGAAGCCAACCAGCCAGCCGCCGAACAGCGCCGAACCGGAGAACCAGCGCGTATAGAGGCCGAAGATGATCGCCGGGAACACCTGGATCATCCAAACGCCGCCGAGCAATTGCAGATCAAGCGCAAACTTGGTCGGCATGAACAGGATGACAGCGAGCGCGCCAACCTTGACGACCAGCGACATCAGCTTGGCAAGCACGCTTTCTTCCATCGGCGACATGTTCGGGTGAACGAACGGACGCCATACGTTGCGGGTGAACGTGTTGGCTGCGCCAATCGACATGACCGCCGCCGGGACCAGTGCGCCGATGGCGATGGCCGCAAAGCAGAAGCCCGCGAACCAGTCCGGGAACATCTTCAGGAACAGCTGCGGAATGGCGTCCTGCGGATTGGCCACCTTGATGCCAGCCGCATGCGCCATGTAGCCC
>CAIYYN010000035.1 GCA_903930435.1 uncultured Hyphomicrobiales bacterium
GGGCTACATGGCGCATGCGGCTGGCATCAAGGTGGCCAATCCGCAGGACGCCATTCCGCAGCTGTTCCTGAAGATGTTCCCGGACTGGTTCGCGGGCTTCTGCTTTGCGGCCATCGCCATCGGCGCACTGGTCCCGGCGGCAGTTATGTCGATTGGTGCTGCCAACACGTTCACCCGCAACGTCTGGCGTCCGTTCGTTCACCCGAACATGTCGCCAATGGAAGAAAGCGTGCTGGCCAAGCTCATGTCGCTGGTCGTCAAGGTTGGCGCGCTCGCCGTCATCCTGTTCATGCCGACCAAGTTCGCGCTTGATCTGCAATTGCTCGGCGGCGTGTGGATGATTCAGGTGTTCCCGGCGATCATCTTCGGTCTCTACACACGCTGGTTCTCCGGCTCGGCGCTGTTCGGCGGCTGGCTGGTTGGCTTTGTGCTTGGAACCTATCTCTCATGGGGACCAACCAACTGGACGCCGACATTCGTCATCAACGGCGTCGGCCTTTACAACGGCATCACAGCAGTTGCCTGCAACATAGCAGTTGCGGTCATCCTGTCGTTCATCCTGCGCCCCACCAAGCAGGATGCGATTGCCGCCAGCGACTTCCTCGACGCGGCCAAGGCCTGATCTGGAACGCATCGGGCCGGAAACTGGGTGTCAGTTTCCGGCCCGATTTATGTGATGAGACATCGTCATTGCAAGGGCGAGTGAAAAAAACGAGGCTTTGGCAGTCTTGTTCTGGATCGCCGCGCTTCGCTCGCGATGACGGCTTAGTGTTACTTCGAAAACAACCGGCGGGGCGCCCTTAGCCCCCCGTCACGCTCATGTGGCGTTTGACAGCCGGGGCTGTTACGCCGCGATCGATAATGAAGTCGTGCCCCTTGGGCTTGCGCGAAATAGCCTCACGGATCGCTGCAATCACTGGCGCATCGCCCTCTGAAGCGCGCAGCGCCTTGCGGAGGTCGGCGGCGTCATCCTGGCCGAGACACATGTAGAGCGTGCCGGTGCAGGTGACGCGAACACGGTTGCAGCTTTCGCAGAAATTATGGGTCATCGGCGTGATGAAGCCGAGGCGTCCACCGGTTTCGGCGACGCGCACATAGCGGGCCGGGCCGCCGGTCCGATAGTCGAT
Organism: uncultured Hyphomicrobiales bacterium; assembly: GCA_903930435.1. Classification (GTDB taxonomy): domain Bacteria; phylum Pseudomonadota; class Alphaproteobacteria; order Rhizobiales; family Ancalomicrobiaceae; genus CAIYYN01. The sequence continues at coordinate 1,128 of CAIYYN010000035.1, forward strand.
TTCGTCCATCGTCCAGTCGCGCGACAGGCGCTGACGCACCGTTGAGAGCGGCAGATACTGGTCTGTCCGATCGCCGTCGATATCGCCGAGCGGCATTGTTTCGATGAGTGTCAGATCCATCCCGCGACCGTGCGCAAAGCGGATGAGATCGTTGAATTCATGTTCATTCACATCGCGCAGGGCAACCGCGTTGAGCTTCACCTTCAAGCCAGCCGCCAGCGCCGCATCGATGCCATCGAGCACCTTGCCGAGATCGCCCCAGCGTGTCACGGCCTTGAACTTGTCGGGATCGAGCGTATCCACCGACACATTGATGCGCCGCACACCGTTGGCATAGAGGTCTTCGGCAAAGCGTGCGAGCTGCGACCCGTTCGTTGTCAGCGTGACCTCGTCGAGTTGGTCCGCCTTGATCCGTTCACCCAGCGATGCGATCAGCGACATGACATTGCGGCGCACGAGCGGTTCACCGCCGGTGAGCCGGACACGGCGGGTTCCGAGCGTCGTGAACGCGCCGATCAGCCGGTCAAGTTCTTCCAGTGTCAGGAGATCTTTCTTTGGCAGGAATGACATATCTTCCGACATGCAATACACACAGCGAAAGTCGCAACGATCCGTGACCGATACGCGCACGTAGGAGATCGCCCGGCCAAACGGGTCAACCAATTGCGGCACTGCGGAACTCGATTGCATGCAACATCCCCTGCGGATCCGGAACGGATCTTATTGTCGCTCCAGTCTTGTCATATGGAGCTTTGCCGGGCACCTTGCCAGAGGTCCAGTCAAAAAGCCAATGCTGTTGTAAAATCATCGTGTCATGGCCGAATGTACCCGCCCGACCATTTGTTTACCGTCGAAGGACCCATAGCATGCAAACGGATTCCGCCTGGCCAACCGAACTGAGGCTCGCGAAAGATCGCAAGTCGCTGACCATCACCTTCGACACGGGCGAGAGCTTCGATCTGTCTGCCGAATATCTGCGCGTTGTCAGCCCATCGGCGGAAGTGCAGGGCCATACGCCCGCCGAGCGGAAGCTTCAGTCCGGCAAGCGAAATGTTGAAATCCTTGGTCTTGAACCCGTTGGCAATTATGCCGTGCGCATCTCCTTCGATGACATGCACTCGACCGGGCTCTATGTCTGGAATTATCTGCTGACGCTCGGTCGTGAACGCGAGACCCGATGGGCCGCGTATCTCGCTGAACTGGAAGCGGCTGGCAAATCTCGTTGAAGATCGAATTGCGCGAACAAAAAAGCCGCAGCGGCGAACTGCGGCTTTCTCCGTTTTCATGAGTGTCGGTTCAGTCGTTGATGACAATCACCTTTGCGCCGACCTGCACTTTTTCATAGAGATCGGTCACATCGTCATTTGTCATGCGGAAGCAACCGGATGACACAGCCTGACCGATGGTCCATGGCTCGTTGGAGCCATGAATCCGGTAGAAGGTCGACCCGATATACATGGCGCGCGCGCCAAGCGGGTTGTCCGGGCCGCCCGGCATATAGGCTGGCAGGTTCGGGACGCGCTTGTGCATCTGGGGTGGCGGGGTCCAACCCGGCCATTCCGCCTTGTTGGTCACGGTGTGGACACCGCCCCAGGCAAACCCCGGACGACCGACGCCGATGCCGTACTTGAGCGCTGTGCCATCACCCATCACCAGATAGAGACGACGCTCGCCCGTCTTGACGATGATCGTTCCCTTGCCGTAGGGGCCGTCATATTTCACGGTTTCGCGCGGGATCGGGGTGTAGCTGTGCTCATCAGTGGAGCGGTTCAGATTGAAGGACTCCAATCCGTCAATCGGCTTGCCATTCGCGTCATAAATCGTCTGAACACCCGGATTGAATTCGGCATAAGCTGCGGGAGACGCCAGTACAGAAAAACCGATGGCCGCAGCAAATAGCAAAGAGTTCCGCATACTGAAGTCCCCGTGTTCATTCTTCAAACCGAATTGATTCGGATCAAGACCCATTCCGAAAAGCGTGCGGGATATTGTTCATATAAATGACAGTCTGCAAGGGCGCATCGGCTACACGCGTCTAACTTGTGCACAATTCTGTCGTCTGTTGTGCCAGCGACACGCACACGAGGAAGCCTTTCGCTACGTTGCACTCTGACTCTATTTGCCGAATACCGTAATATGATTATGATAAGCAACCAACATGAGGGATTCGGTCTTGTCTTCCAAGCGCGACAAATTGACTGAGATCGCGCACGATAAATCGGCTGGAGCGCGCAGCAAGCTTCTGGCTTTGCTGAGCGAGTTGGTGTTTGAACAACGAAGGCCGACAGAAGTTGAGATCAACGCACTTTGCTCTGTTGCAAAGCTTCTGTTGCGTGTGGCCGATGACGAATCTCGTACGACGTTTGCGGTCACAATTGCGCCAAATGAGTTTGTACCCCGCGATATCGTGTTTTTACTGCTCGATGACAAGATCTACATCGCCGGCCCAATCTTGCGATATTCTCCGGTCTTGACCGAGACCGATCTTCTGAAATTTGCGGAAACGCTTGGGGATGACAGGCTTGTGTTTGTCGCCCAGCGGTCCGGGCTGGGCTCGAACGTTGTCGATGTTCTCGTGTCGCGCGGCGGTGATATTGTCCAGATCGCCGTCACCGAGAATTCATCCGTCAAACTGACAAGCAAGTCCTTGCAGAAATTGCTGAATAACGCTGAAGCCAGTGATGCTTTGTGCCGGTCACTCGTCAGCCGGCCGGAGATTTCAAAAGGCGATGCCGAGCGGTTGATCCAACTGATTTCCAAGAGTCTGAAAGGTCGGGTGAAATCGACGGGGGCAGTAAGCACCCCGGCCAGCAAGCCAGTGGTTGCAGTCAGTCCACCTGCGCCTGCCAAGACAACGCCCGCCAAGGCAGGCGTATCCGAAATGCTCGCGGCCATTCGAAGTGGAAAAGTGTTCGCAAGTGACGCGATCAGTCGGCTGGCAGATGAAGACCGTTTCAATGAGTTGACGAGTCTCATCAGCGGCCTGTCGCGCGTTGACGATGTCTCGATCATGCGCCTGATTGTCAGAGCCGATGCGGACGGTATCGGCATGATCCTCAAGGCTCTTGAAATCTCCGATGAGGCTTTCGCGTCGGTCATCAGCCTGCGGAAGCGTCGGCTCAAGATGTCCGATGCGCAAGCGCGTTTCGAGCGCGACGATTACGCAAAACTGGCCGTTGCGCAGTCAAAGGCAACGCTGGCCCAGTTGACGCAATCACGGGGCCGCTAAGCCGGCGTTGCGTGGTAATGTCCTGCCATCGATCTCGCGATCAACAGCAGGACGTCTTGCAGATCAACCGAGGTTCAATTCCTTGAAGAAGTCGTTGCCCTTGTCATCGACGACGATAAAGGCCGGGAAATCTTCAACTTCGATCTTCCAGATCGCTTCCATGCCGAGTTCCGGATACTCGAGAACCTCGACCTTGCGGATGCAATCCTGGGCAAGGCGCGCAGCGGGTCCGCCGATGGACCCAAGATAGAAGCCGCCGTGAGTCTTGCAGGCTTGCGTCACGGCTGCGGACCGATTGCCCTTGGCGAGCATGACCATCGAGCCGCCGAATGACTGGAACTGATCGACAAAGGAATCCATGCGCCCCGCCGTGGTCGGGCCGAACGAACCCGAGGCAAAGCCCTCCGGCGTTTTGGCGGGGCCTGCATAATAGACCGGGTGGTTCTTGAAATACTCGGGCATGCCGCCGCCCGATTCCAGACGCTCGCGAATTTTCGCATGCGCCATGTCGCGGGCAACGATGATGGTTCCGGTCAGCGACAGGCGCGTCTTGATCGGGTAGCGGCTGAGGTCCGCAAGGATGTCAGCCATGGGCCGGTTGAGATTGATTTGGACGACGTCGCCACCGAGCGACGCATCCTCGACCTCCGGCAGGAAGCGGGCAGGATGCTCTTCCAACTGCTCCAGATAAATGCCGTCGCGCGTGATCTTGGCGAGCGCCTGCCGGTCGGCGGAGCAGGAAACACCCAGACCAATCGGCAAAGACGCACCATGGCGCGGCAGACGCACGACGCGAACATCATGGCAGAAGTATTTGCCGCCGAACTGGGCGCCCACGCCAAGCTGCTGGGTGAGCTTGTGGATCTTGGCTTCCATCTCCAGATCGCGGAAGGCGCGACCATCCTCGGACCCAGTTGTCGGCAGCGCGTCGAGATAATGTGCCGACGTCAACTTGACAGTCTTCAGAGTCTGCTCGGCAGACAGTCCGCCGATGACAATCGCCAGATGATACGGCGGGCAGGCAGCCGTCCCGAGCGTGAGGATCTTTTCCTTGAGGAAGGCGATCAGACGATCTTCAGTCAGGACCGAGGGCGTTGCCTGATACAGGAAGGTCTTGTTGGCGGAGCCACCGCCCTTTGCCATGAACAGGAACTTATAATAGTCGTCACCCTCGTCCATGATATCGATCTGGGCCGGGAGATTTGTGCGCGTATTCTTTTCAACAAACATCGACACCGGCGATACCTGCGAATAGCGCAGGTTCTTCTTGAAATAGGCATCGCGGATACCTTCACCGATTGCTGCCTCGTCCCCGCCGTCAGTCCAGACGTTGCGGCCCTTCTTTGCAACGACGATGGCCGTGCCGGTATCCTGACACATCGGCAGCACGCCGCCTGCCGCTATATTGGCATTCTTCAGGAGATCATAGGCGACGAACTTGTCGTTCGATGTCGCTTCCGGGTCGGCCAGAATATTGGCCAGTTGCTGGAGATGAGCAGGCCGGAGAAGGTGGTTGATATCCGCAAACGCCTGTTCAGCCAGCAGCTTCAACCCTTCTGGTTCGACCACCAGAATATCGCGACCGCGAAATTGCTCCACTTTCACATAGTCGCTGGTCAGCTTTCGATACGTTGTCGTGTCGGGACCAAGCTGGAACAGATCGGAGTAGTGAAACGGCGGGGGTGTTTGCGCGGTCATGGTCATCTCCGGATAATTCGTCTGCTCGTAACTAGACAATCAGCGGCCTCAAGCCAACCCCGACCTTTGCCCACAGGGGCCAGAATTCGACTGATCATAGCTCCCGTTTTCAGAACAGGGTCGGGATCAATGTCCGCCGCCCGTCCTCTCGCTGTCCAGATGGGCCATCGCGAAGGCCGGGTAACGGGTCCCGGCGATGGCTTCGTGCGGGGCAGCTGCGGCGATTGCGTCCAGCTCGACATTGCCAAGCTGGATGTCCAGACTGCCAAGCGCTTCAGCCAGTCGCTCGCGCTTGCGCGCACCGATCAACGGCACAATATCTGTCCCACGCGACAGCACCCAGGCAATCGCCAACTGGGCGACCGTGATGCCCTTGCCCGCCGCAATGGACCTCAGCGCTTCAACAAGCGCCAGATTGGCGTCCAGATTGTCGCCTTCGAAACGCGGATAGTTCTTGCGCAGGTCATCCTTGGCGGCATTTGCCTGTGCGTCCTTGTTGTAATGACCGCTGATCAGGCCCCGGGACAGAACGCCGTATGCGGTGATCCCGATCCCGAGTTCGCGGCAAGTCGGCAGGATCTCGTCTTCAATCCCGCGCGAAACCAGGGAATATTCAATTTGCAGATCACAGATCGGCGCAACGGCTGACGCCCGGCGGATCGTGTCTGCGCCGACTTCGGACAGTCCGATGTGCCTGACATAGCCAGCCTTCACCAGATCGGCGATGGCGCCAACGGTCTCTTCGATCGGCACGGCGGGATCGACCCGAGCCGGACGATAAATATCAATATAATCAACGCGCAAGCGCTGCAACGTATAGGCTAGTGCCGTCTTGACCGCCGCAGGTCTGGCGTCATAGCCGAGCCAGGAGCGATCAGGACCGCGCTGGGCACCGAATTTGACACTGAGTTGGTAGGACTCGCGCGTAACCCCTTGCAGCGCCTCACCCAGTAGCATCTCGTTATGGCCCATGGCGTAGAAATCGCCGGTGTCCAGCAGGGAGATACCGGCGTCGAGACTGGCGTGGATGGTTGCAATGCTCTCAGCCCGGTCGGTCGTCCCGTAGAAGTCTGACATGCCCATGCAGCCGAGACCGACGCGGGCAGTCATCGGGCCTGTCTTGCCAAGTTGGGTCTGTGGAGCGGGCGGCATCGGCATTTCCTTTAATTCGGTTCAATTGGTCCCACGCAATGGCGAGATCGTCGAGGCGGCATACCTGCATCCATGACATTTCAATGGTATGACCAAGTCAATCATTGTCTTCCCGGATACGCGACGCCTCGGCCAAGGCCTCATAACGGTCGAGAAACGCTGTGACGGGTAACGCACGAAAGTCTTCCAGCGCCCGCCGCAGCTGCCGGTGCGGCCAATCCCACCAGGCTAAAGCCAGCAAGCGTTCGGCAGTTGCCTCGTCGAACCGTGGGCGGATAACCGTGGCCGGGTTTCCCGCAACAATCATGTAGGGCGGAACATCCTTGGTCACAATGGCACCGGCACCGACGACTGCGCCCGTGCCAACCGATCTTCCCGCCAGGACAATAGCCGCCCGCCCGATCCAGGCATCATGTCCGATGGTAACGCGGGCCTGCCTCCGCCAATCGATCAACTCCGTTTCATCCGTGGCATCTTCGAAGTATTGCCAGCTGCGGTAGGTGAAATGTGATTGACTTGCTCTGAAATAGGGATGATTTCCGGGATTGAGGCCGACAAGTGGGCCAATCGATGTAAATTTCCCAATCGTTGAATAGACAATCTCGGCATCATTCACCGCGTAGGAATAATCGCCGAACGTGCTTTCAATCACAGTCGTACGAGCGCCAATCTTGCAAAATTTCCCGAACTCCGACTGTCGAACAACAGCCGACTCGTGAATCAAGGGTTTTGCCCCCAATCGCTTGCGCCGTAAACGTTGTGGAAGATCGGATTCGTTATTGCTCGTCATGAAAGCACTCACAGGTAGCATTACCACCGACGGACGCATAAAAAATGTATTAGCCGCTCGATGCAATTGAATTCGCAAATGATCGCAAAATAGATTTTAATTCCATAGTTATTTATGAGTAGCGGTTCTTGTCTTATCAATAAAACTCTTGAGAAAATCAACGGATTTAACCGGTAGTTAACCAAAGCTTGAGATAAATATTCCAAATTATCTAGTGCGCTAGAATCCAGGATGAACAGAGTTGATGCTCAAGAATTGGCTAGGAATTGGCGGTGTCGGGCATCCCAAAGCCGCAGAACTGCCCACAATGTTCGAGGTCGATCCGGTTCCGGCTGCGAGTGAGATGGCTGCGTCTGACCACTCCGACGTCAGTGAGATGATCGAGATGATCGATGCCGACTTGCGTCGGGCAGGAGCCAAGCTCGTCGCTGCGGGCGGAGAGATGCGCCAGACGATTATCTCCAGTCGGGCAGCCGTTCGAGGGATCGGATCGGAGACCGATCATCTTACCGGTGCAACGACGATTGCGCTCGATGGCATTCGCACGCTCGCCTCGACAATCAATGAACTTGCTGTTTCCAATGGTGAAATCAGTCAACAGGCGCGCGCGTCCCAGTCTCTGGCCGATGAGGCGGAGATGATTGCTGCAGACGCTTCGCGCTCAGTTGATGAGTTGCGGGTCGCCATCATGGAAATCCAGGATATCGTCAAGCTGATCGCTGATATCGCGAGCCAGACCAACCTTTTGGCGCTGAATGCGACAATCGAGGCGGCTCGTGCCGGGGAAGCAGGGCGCGGATTTTCTATTGTTGCGGGCGAAGTGAAGTCACTGGCCACAGAAACGCAGCGAGCAACCACAAACATCAGTGCAACCATCACAAAGCTTCAGGCAACAGCGGCCCATAATCTGAGTGCTGTCAACAAGATCGTCAGTGTTATTTCCAGAATACGTCCAGTCTTCACGTCTGTCGCCGCAGCTGTTGAACAGCAAGCCCATGCAACAGAGGAAATCGATCGGGCAGCTTGTGCTACGACTGAATTTGCAGAAGGCGTTTCCGAAAAGGCAAAGATTATCAATGATGCCACGATCAACGCTGTCGGTCTGAGTGAGACTGTCGAGCAGGCATCATCTCGAATGAATATGACGATGTCCGAGATGTCCCGCCAATTGATCACCGTTCTGCGCCAGACTCCGCAGGGAGATCGCCGACAGCATGATCGCTGGCCAGCCCGGATTTCCGGGACTCTTGCTGGCAGCAAAGGGCGGATTCCGGTCGCTACGATCGATATTTCGCTCGGTGGCGTGCTGCTGGAATGCCCGGAGGCTGACCGCCCCCGTCAGGGCGCAGGACTGGCCGTCGAGCTTGCCGGAATTGGTCGAATTGACGTTGTCGTGGTTGGGCTTAGCCCAATTGGCGTGCATTGCCGGTTTGCTGGCGAGGTGCCGAGCGGAATAGTCAATCAGGTCAATCAGATCCGGTCTGCCGTCGGGGTCGATATCGAACGTGCCCAGACAGCCGCGTCGCAAATTATTGCCGCGATGGAGAAGGCAATTCGGGACGGCGTGATTTCATTGACTGATCTATTCGATACAAATTATCGCGAGATCGCCGGTACAAATCCGCAGCAATACGAGACACGGGCGGTTCGAACACTTGAACAAATACTGCCGCCGATTCAGGAAGGTCTTCTGACCGCGACTCCGGGACTGGCGTTCGGGATCGCCGTTGATCGAAACGGTTATATTCCAGTGCATAATCTGAGCGTGTCCAAGCCTCAGCGACCTGGCGACGTCGCCTGGAACACCGCCAATTGCCGGAACAAGCGGATTTTTGACGATCGGGCGGGTTTGCTTGCCGCACGCAACTCGCGGCCATTCTTCATTCAGAATTATCCGCGCGATCTTGGCGGGGGCAATATTGTGATGATGAAGGAGGTCGATGTGCCGTTGACGATTGCCGGACGACATTGGGGCGGATTCAGGACGGCCTACCGCCTTTGACCTGCTAAAAAGACTAAATAACAGATAGTTAGGGTCGATTGATTGGCGTAGTGCAGAACTGCGGTTACTGCTGCCCCTGTCATGTCCGAAAACCGTTGGATTCCGCCAAACTCGGATGTTCGAACTGCGTTTGCTGCTGCCTGTCCGGTAAAGCGCACGCCATGTCCGTGGATTGTCTCGACATCACGGACCATGGCGCTATATCAGGCTCCCTAACCGTGAACAGGATCTCGACTTATGCCCACCGCTCCGCTTCTGGTCTTCGACCTCGACGGAACTCTTGTCGATACAGCCAGCGATCTGATCGCCGCCCTGAATGACACGATGGCCGAGGACGGACTCGCCGCCATTCCGGTTTCCGAAGTCGGGCATCTCGTCGGTGCAGGTGGTCGCGTCATGATCGAGCGCGGGTTGCGGCACCATGGCATTGATCCGGCGACGCGCAACATCGACACACTCCAGTCCCGTTTTGTGGGCCATTACGGTCGAGCCATGCCGGGTGTCAGCCAACCCTATCCGAACGCCATCGCTGCCCTGGACCGTCTCGAAGCGGCTGGCTGGCGCTTTGCCGTCTGCACCAACAAGACTGAACAGCTGGCAGTCCAACTGATTGAGTCGCTTGGTCTTTCGTCAAGGTTTGCGGCGATTTGCGGGGGGGACACGTTCCCGGTTCGAAAGCCTCATGCCGATCACTTGCTTGGCACCATCGAACGGGCAGGGGGACAGCGCGACCGGGCCATCATGGTTGGCGACAGCCGGGCCGACATCGAGGCAGCCCGCAACGCGGGCATCCCGGTGATCGGCGTCACGTTCGGCTACACTGACACTCCCGTCGCCGCGCTTGGGCCGGACGCGATCATCGAACACTATGACGGATTATGGGAGGCGGTTGCCGTGCTCGGCAATGGCTGGACTGCGTGATTGGGCGGACAACATGCTGATTACAATCGTCATTCCGACTGTGGATCGACCAAAACTTCTCGCCCGCGCCTTGCAGTCGGCGCTTGCGCAGACCGGCGTTGACTTCGATGTACTCGTGGTTGACGACGGGAGTGGGTTGGGATTGGACCTCGCCCGATCGCTGGCGCGGCCAGACGTCCGGGGGGTATCATCCCGGCGGCAAGGGCAGGTACCGGCGCGGCGCGTTGGCGTCAATGAGGCCAGCGGCACCCATGTTGCCTTTCTCGATGATGACGACTGGTGGGCAGAACCCGATCATCTGCAACGGCTTGCGGCGGCAATGCCGGTAAAGCCAGCTTTGACCTATGCGTCCGGCTCGGTGGTCGTGGAAGATGAGGAATTCACGGTTCAGGAAGAGATGCCGTTTGTCAGTCTCGTGACACCGGAGTCGCTTGAACGGGACAATACGCTGATCGTCTCCGGATTGTTGTTCGATCGTCAACTGATTGACCTATATGGCGAATTTGACGACCGGTTTCCCTATTACTGGGATTGGGACTGGTACATCAGGTTGGCACGCTCCGGTGTTCCCATGATCGCGTCCGGCGGTTCGGCGGTCCGGGTCTCTGCCCGCTATGGATCGGTGTCCTCGGAGGCCAATATAGCGGCGCGTCGTGCTGATCTCGACCAGCTGGAAGCCAAACACGGTTTGGCACCGATCCCGTTGCGCAATCATGAGAGCATCGCACGAGACCGGCAGGCCGGGGGCGATTGAAGCCGCGCTGGCCTTAATGTCGGATCTGCTCGCTCGGTGAGCGCATTGTCACGAGTTCTTCGGCAGCGCTGGGGTGTAGAGCCATTGTCGCATCGAACTGGGCCTTCGTGGCACCCATTTTCATCGCAATTGCAACGAGTTGGACCATCTCACCGGCATCCGGTCCAACGATATGGCAACCGACGACCCGATCAGAGGGATGTTCGACGAGCAGCTTCATCAGCGTCCGCTCGTCACGGCCAGCAAGGATGTTGCGCATCGGCCGGAACGTTGAGCGATAGACGTCATAGTTCCGGCGAATGGCCTTGAGCGCATCTTCGGTGACGCCGACGGTTCCGATCTCAGGGGTCGTGAAGACGGCTGTCGGGATCCCAGTATGATCGGCGACGGCGGGCTTGCCACCGAAGACGGTATCGGCGAACGCGTGACCCTCGCGGATCGCAACGGGGGTCAGGGCGACACGGTCCGTCACATCGCCAACAGCGTATATGGACGGCACGTTCGACTGCGAGTTTGCGTCAACGATCACCGCACCATTCGGCTTCAGCGCGACGCCTGCGCTCTCCAGACCGAGGCCGCGTGTGTTTGGGGTGCGTCCGATTGCCAGCATCACTTCGTCGACTTCGAGGGCTTCGCCGCCAGATGTTCTGACCGCGAGCGTGTCAGAGCCTTTCTCGATGGAGGCAATCGTTTCGCCGGTGATAATGCGGATACCGCGCGCCTGAAGGGCGGCTGAGATATGGGCACGAACTTCGCTGTCGAAACCGCGCAGGATCTGGTCTCCCCGATAGATCAGGGTCGTTTCGGTGCCCAGTCCGGCGAAGATGGATGCGAATTCGACGGCGATGTATCCGCCACCTGCAATCAGAATGCGCTTGGGCTGACGCGGCAGATCAAAGACTTCATTCGACGAAATCGTGTGCTCGGCACCAGGAAAGGCTGCTTCCGCACTCGGCCAGCCACCGGTTGCCACCAGAATATATCTGGCGGTCATGGTCCGATTGCTCTTTTGCAGATGAACCGCGTTCGGTCCAGCAACGACAGCCCGCTCGTGATGAATTTCGACACCGGCCTTTTCGAGATTGGCGGTATAGATCCCTTCAAGCCGGGTGATTTCCTTGTTTTTAGCGGCAATCAGCGTCGACCAGTCAAAATGTGACTGACCCACTGTCCAGCCGAACCCGGCCGCATCTTCAAAATCGCCCCGGTAGCGTGATGCATAGACCATGAGCTTCTTCGGTACGCATCCCCGGATCACGCAGGTCCCGCCCATGCGATAATCTTCGGCGACGGCGACCTTGGCACCGTAGCCGGCGGCGATCCGAGCAGCGCGAACACCGCCGGAGCCACCGCCGATAACGAAAAGATCATAATCGAACGATGACTGGCTCATGGGATATCCGTTATGCGTGCCTTGGACATATGCGACGTAAATGCACTACGTAGCTGCCAATATAGGCTTGGAGACCGCTTCCACAAGAACTGACCCGAAAGGTTAGGCGGTAAGGTCGCTCTGACGAGCCGATCGAAACCGCTCAATCAGAAGGGCAGGCCCTGCTTCTTGAGCTCTTCACGGATCTTGACGACCATATCCTGCGAGAGTTTCTGCTGGTAGATTTGAACCGACTGGACCGACAGTGCCACCAGTCCTGCAGTCTCCTTGGCCAGTTTTACACCGACGGGGGACGAATAGAACTTCGCGATGTCGTTCAATTCCGCGACCGAGAACTTATTGGCCCAAATCGACTGGATCTGACGGTCGAGATCGACGCGCTCACTTGCCAGTTGCAGGGCAACCTTGTCGGTTGCCGCTTCGATCTGCGTGCTGTACGACGGATTGGAGCGAATGAAATTGGATTTTGCCTGCTGGGCGACAGCCAGAAGAACGTTATCAAAACCGTCAGCCACATGGCTGGCTTCAATGGCTGCCTTGGCTGCCGAGAGCTGCTCCTTGGTGAAATCAGCAGACAGTGTCGGCTGGAGGCTGGCACAGCAGATCGCAAAAGTGAGGCTCGCACCGAGTGCGAGGCGCGTGAGGCGTGAGCGGGACATTGTAAGTTCTCCGTGCAAGAGGAATTGTCAGCGTGAAATGGTCTCGACACCGCTGGTACGCGCTATGATCGCCAGGGACGCAAGACCGATGAAAAGACCATGTTCAACAACACCGGGAATAGTCGCGAGCGCTTCTGCAAGCGCTTTTGGGTCGGGAATCCGGCGAAATGATGCATCAAGAATAAAATGACCACCATCCGTGAGATAAGGCGCGCCTTCTGAAGTTCGACGCAGTGCGACGGGACCCTGGAGACCCAGTGCCTGAGCTGCTGCCTCGATCTTCAGGGTCGTCGAGCCGAGGCCAAAGGGCACGACTTCGATTGGCAGCGGAAATGCGCCAATTGTCTGCACCAGTTTGGATCCATCCGCTATCACGATCATCTTGCGGCTTGCGGCTGCAACGATCTTTTCGCGCAAAAGCGCGCCGCCGCCGCCCTTGATCAGCACGAGATCGGGACCGATTTCATCGGCCCCGTCAATCGTGAGATTGAGTTCGGTGACATCTTCGAGCGTTGTCAGGGGAATCGAGAGCGATTCGGCCAGAGCAGCTGTCCGGTCCGACGTTGGAACGCCAACCACCTGCAAGCCCTCTGCGACCCGCGCTCCGAGTGCTCGGACAAAAGCTTCTGCCGTCGATCCGGTGCCCAGACCAAGCCGCATCCCTGATTCAACATGCGCCAGTGCGGCTTCGCCTGCCAACCGCTTGAGATCAACGCTCATCTCTGCCGAAGTCCAATCTCTAGAAGTGTCCGACTTTAGCGGCGTGACCGAAGCGCCGCGTGTTCGCGCTTTCAATAGCGATTGCTGGTCAAGAATGCCAGCCCCAAGCTGGTAGTGAACGGCTTGGCGGCTTGTATGTGGCGAAGTGATCAGCGATTGTGCGCTCCATTAGGGCGGAAACAAACCGGGAAATCAGACATGTCCATCGATCAGGATCTCATCCCACTGTCGGCAATCCAGGTCGTCGACCTTCTGAAAGCGGGCGATATTACGCCGCTCGATTGCCTGGACGCGCTGGAGCAGCGAATCGCCGCCGTCGATGGTGCCGTCAATGCGCTCCCGACGCTGGCTCTGGAGCGAGCGCGCGAGCAGGCCCGGGATCTCATGGGCCAGCCGGTCGCGGATCGTGGCATGCTGGCGGGGCTACCCGTGGCCATCAAGGACCTGACAGATGTCGCCGGTGTCCGCACCACCTATGGCTCGCCGATCTTTGCGACCCATGTTCCTGAGACATCGGACATTCTGGTTGAGCGGCTGGAGACGAATGGGGCAACGATCTACGCCAAATCCAATACGCCGGAATTCGGGGCCGGGGCGAACACGTTCAACGAGGTGTTCGGCGCGACGCTCAATCCCTGGAACACATCGCGGTCTGCGGCAGGCTCGTCGGGCGGAGCAGCGGCGGCCCTGGCAACAGGTACGGCCTGGCTGGCGCATGGGTCGGATCTCGGCGGATCGCTGCGCAATCCCGCCAGTTTCTGCGGCATTGTCGGCATGCGGCCATCGCCCGGTGTCGTTGCCAGCAATCCCGGCGTACCCATCGACAGGCTCCTCAGCGTGCAGGGACCGATGGCGCGAAACGTGGAGGATTGCGCATTTTTCCTCGACGCGTTGGCAGGTGATGACGCACGCGATCCGGTCTCCCGCCCTGCGCCGCAGTCGACCTATCTCAGCGCTGTCAGATCAGGCTGGCGACCCCGGCGCGTCGCCTTTTCAGCAGATCTCGGCATTACGCCGGTTGACCCGGAAGTCGCCGACATCTGCCGGGCAGCGGCCTATCGGTTCGGCGAGATCGGCGCGGTGGTGGAAGAGGCTCACCCGGATTTCACCGACGCGCATGATTGCTTCAACGTCCTGCGCGCAAAGGGCTTTTCTCTGAGCAAGAAGGACTTGCTCGAACGCCATCGCGATCTCATGAAACCGGAGGTCGTCTGGAACATCGAGAAGGGCCTGGCGCTGACGATGGCCGATCTGCATCGCGCCGAAACCCAACGCGCGGCGATCTATGCTCGCACACTGGCGTTCTTTGATCAGTTTGACCTTCTGTGTTGCCCGGCCACAATCGTGCCGCCGTTCCCGGTTGGTATCCGCTATCCGACGAACTGCAACGGGGTTGTCTTTGATAATTACGTGCACTGGCTTGCGATCGCCTATGCGATCACCTTGACCGGATGCCCGTCCATCTCAATTCCCTGCGGGTTCACGCGGGACGGATTGCCGGTGGGCCTTCAGGTCGTCGCCCGACAACGTGGCGATGCCACTGCGCTCGCAGGTGCCAAGGCGCTGGAAGACGTGCTTGGCCTCAGGGGCATGACGCCGATTCTGCCGAGGGCAGGTATGTAAAGAGTCGCGCGGGCTTTCAGGCGGTCTGCGGACATTTGCTTGACAGTCCGGGGCCGCGCCTTTAAATCCCTCCGACCGATCAAGTTCGGGCGCGTAGCTCAGCGGGAGAGCATTCGCTTCACACGCGAAGGGTCACAGGTTCAATCCCTGTCGCGCCCACCA
>CAIYYN010000036.1 GCA_903930435.1 uncultured Hyphomicrobiales bacterium
TACGCGATCAGCTATACCGGTGGCACGCTGACGGTCGGCACCAAGGCACTCACGATCACGGCGAACAACGAGACCAAGACCTATGGCTCGACGTTGAGTTTCGCGGGCACGGAGTTCACGACATCCGGCCTCGTCAATGGCGACACAGTGACGTCAGCGACGCTCGCGTCAACGGGCGCTGCGGCGACGGCCAATGTTGGAACCTACGGTATCACGCCATCGGCAGCCCAGGGCAACGGTCTCTCCAACTACAACATCACCTATGTGAATGCGTCGACCGGTCTGACAGTCACCCCTGCAAGCCTGACAATTACCTTGCCGAGTATTGGCGCCTCGAAGACCTATGGCACCACGGCAGCACTCAGCACGGCGGGCTTTACGACATCCGGGCTGGTGAATGGCGACACGGTGACAGGTGTGACGCTGACGTCCGCCGGTGCCGCGGCGACGGCCTCGGTCGGCAGTTATTCTGTCATGGTTGCATCGACGCAGGGAAGTGGCCTGTCGAACTATACGATCAGCTACTCAAATGCGCCGAGCACGTTGGCGGTCACGCCTGCGAGCCTGACAATCAAGGCCAATGACGCCAACAAGACCTATGGATCAACGCTGAGTTTCGCGGGAACGGAGTTCACGACATCCGGCCTCGTCAATGGTGACACCGTCACATCGGCCTCGATTACGTCGGCAGGTGCGGTGGCGACCGCAGCTGCCGGCAGCTATGGGATTACCGCCTCGTCGGTTGTTGGCACAGGATTATCCAACTACGCGATTTCCTATGAGCCGGGCACTCTCACGGTCGAGACCAAGGCGCTGACAATCAAAGCCAATAACGCGACCAAGCCTTTTAATACGACCCTCACGTTTGCCGGAAATGAGTTCACGTCATCTGGACTTGTCAACGGCGACTCGGTGACTACTGCGACACTGTCGTCTCTCGGCAGCGTCGACAGTGCGGCTGTTGGCGCCTACCCGATCGTTGTGTCAGCGGCAAAGGGCACCGGATTGGCCAATTACGCGATCACCTATGAGCCAGGAGACCTGATCGTCAAAGACAATGCCGTGATACCTCCGCCCGCATCGGCGGACGAGATTCCCCGCAATCCCGATATTGGCCGTTCAGATCATGACAAATGGTGTGCGACGACCGACGACGCGGTTATTTGCCGGTCAACCGTCGGCAAACAGGAGGTCATTTCGCATGCCGATAACTTGGCCAACATGATTCGCGAGTTATTTACATCCAGCAAAACAGAGCGTTCATATAATTGATCGTTCGTATGCGTCACGGGTCTGGTACTCGTCAGGCTTGATGGAGGCGTTCGCTTGGTCCTATTCAAACCCGAGGGCTTTTCCAGGGCTTGGGCCAGGAAAAGCCCTAAGTACGCGTCTCGAAACCCATAGGCTCCGGTGTCGTAGCCGTGCCAATGGTTTACGCTACGAACACCTCGAACTCACCCATGCTGCGGCATGACTTCGGAAAAGCTGTCGCTTCGAGCCATGGCCCAGCCTTGCGCAAAGTCAGGGCGACTGGTTCCGCGCAAGATTTCGCCCGGCTCGAGTGTCGGGAATAGCGTATCGTAGCCAACAACCTCGTGCTGGCTGATGCGACGCGACAAATGCCGGGGCCTCAGCTGGTTCGGGTGATCCAACCCGGCGGCGGCAACGACTTCAGCGAGTGCATGCAGCGTTGAAGCGTGGAACATGGCCACGCGGGCCGCCTTGTCGGTCACAACGAGGGCGCGTTGACGCAAAGGATCCTGCGTTGCCACACCTGTCGGGCAATGATCCGTGTGGCAGCTCAGCGACTGGATGCAGCCAAGCGCAAACATGAAGCCGCGCGCCGAATTACACCAGTCCGCGCCCAGCGCCATGGCCCGCGCGATGTCGAAGGCCGAGGCGATCTTGCCACTGGCCCCGAGCTTGATGCGATCACGCAGACCGCAGCCGATCAGGGCGTTATGGACAAAATTCAGGCCTTCCCGCATTGGCATGCCGATGTGATCAGTGAATTCCAGCGGCGCAGCACCGGTCCCGCCTTCGGCACCATCAACTACGATGAAGTCCGGCGTGATCCCGGTTTCCAGCATCGCCTTGCAGAGTGCGAGGAACTCCCAGCGATGCCCGATGCACAGCTTGAAGCCGACGGGTTTCCCGCCGCTCAGGCGCCGTAACTCAACGATAAAGTCAATCAGACCACGCGGGCTCGTGAATGCCGAATGGCTGGGTGGCGAGATGCAATCCACACCGACCGGAACCCCGCGCGTGGCGGCGATTTCTTCGCTGACTTTCGGGCCGGGAAGCACGCCACCGTGACCCGGCTTTGCACCCTGCGACAGCTTGATCTCGATCATCTTGATCTGATCAAGATTGGCTGTCTTTTCAAACGCTTCTGGAGAGAAATGCCCGTTGGCATCGCGACAACCGAAGTATCCGCTGCCGATTTCCCAGATGATGTCGCCGCCGCCCTGCTTGTGATAGGGGCTGAAACCGCCCTCACCGGTATCGTGGGCGAAACCACCTTGCTTGGCCCCACGGTTCAGAGCGCTGATAGCATTTGCACTCAAGGCACCAAAGCTCATGGCCGAGATGTTGAGAAGAGAGGCACGATAGGGTTTCAGGCAATCGGGGCCCCCGATGGTGACGTGGAAATCCCAGTCTGTCAGATGCTTTGGCGTCATCGAGTGATTGAGCCATTCAAATGACGTTGCGTAGACGTCCAGTTGGGTGCCGAACGGCCGCTTGTCCAACTGCCCCTTGGCGCGCTGGTAGACGACTGCCCGCTTGTTTCGGCTGAAGGGCGTGCCTTCGATATCGCTTTCGAGGAAATACTGGCGGATTTCGCCGCGCACATTCTCAAGCAGGAAGCGCAGGTGACCGGCAATCGGATAGTTGCGCAGGATGCTGTGGCGGGTCTGCATGACGTCATAATAGCCGAGCCATGTCAGGAATGCCGCGATCGCGACACCGATCAGGAAGGCCCAATGCAGCATTGACAAGGCAAGGAAGAGGACAAGTGCAGCGGCTGAAGCAGTCCAGGTGATGTAGCGAGGGCTGAGGGCAAGGGGAATGGCATGCATCGGCAGAATTCCTCCACTATCGACATTGTGGGCAGCATTGCCGACTAATATGACAGATCGTGCAGCGTTGTCTGAAATTTCTGGATGAACGACAGTCTGTCGATCATGCCTTGGCCCTTGCCGGAAAATCTAAGCTCAATCCAGAGCAAGCTTGCCGTCGCGTCCATGTGATCGGTCCAGGTAGATCGTTGCAGGGAAGGTCAACACCAGAAATGCCGACGCGCTGAAGTGGTCTCATGCGGCAAACTGCTCGATTTCCACGGGCTGGCGGCGATTGCCCCAGTTGCCAGGATGCGAGGAGAAGCGGCCCGCGAGCTGGGTCCCGCAAGTCAGGCATTTTCCGTCCGCATCAAGCACGTATTGGGTCAACCGGTAGACGTTGCGGCCAATCAACCGAGTGCCGCAGCCGGTGCAGAGTGTCGTCTGGCGGGCGGGATCGCTGACATTCCCGATGTAGACGTGGCGCAATCCATTGGCGAGACCGATGTGCCGCGCCAATTGCAATGTCGCAGGCGGGGTGGCCGGGGTTTCCAGCATGCGGTAGTCCGGGTGGAAGGCGGTGAAGTGAACCGGTATGTCTGGTCCCAACTCCGCCGAAACCCAGGCGGTCAGCCTATCAATCTCGCCGGGACTGTCGTTGGCTCCGGGGATAAGCAACGTGGTGAGTTCGGTCCAGACCTGTGTTTCGTGAACGAGATAACGCAAGGTGTCCAGCACAGGTCCAAGCGAGCCGCTGGCGCGTTTGGCATAAAAGCCCTCGGTAAAGGCCTTCAGATCGACGTTGGCAGCATCCATCGG
Source organism: uncultured Hyphomicrobiales bacterium (assembly GCA_903930435.1). Taxonomy (GTDB): domain Bacteria; phylum Pseudomonadota; class Alphaproteobacteria; order Rhizobiales; family Ancalomicrobiaceae; genus CAIYYN01. The sequence continues at coordinate 3,879 of CAIYYN010000036.1, forward strand.
TGCGAAGAACCGCTCGCGTGGGGCGGCGGAGATGTAGCCTGCCGTGACGGCGACACTGCGCACACCGGCTTCTCGGCAGGCGAAGGCCGTATCGACGGCATATTCGAGAAAGATCACGGGGTCATTGTAGGTGAAGGCGACACTGGCCGCGCCAAGGGCGTTCGCTGCCCGGGCAATGGTGGCGGGGTCGGCGCGGGCACTCATGCGGGCGACTTCGCGGCTGCGGGTGACGTCATGATTCTGGCAGAATGAGCAGGCGAGATTGCAGCCAGCGGTGCCAAACGACAAGACGGGCGTACCGGGCAGGAAATGGAACAGCGGCTTCTTCTCGATCGGGTCGATGCAAAACCCGGCCGAGCGACCGTATCCCGTGAGTTCCATGCCCTTATCCCCGCGTCGGCGAACGAAACAGAGGCCACGTTGGCCCGGGCGCAACCGACACAGTCTCGGGCACAATGTGCACTCGATCCGTCCGTCCGGTAGCGGATACCAATAATCGACGGGGACGGCGGGTTCTGTCTCAAGATCAGCCATCAAGGTCTCATCAGGGCGGGGCGAATCATGGCATGTTAGGCATCTGATTGTGCTCCAGCTTGGGGCAGTCTGCCAGCCGAGGATTCGATGTCCCAGTCGTCTGCACGCCCTTTGCCGGAAGTCGCCAGCGGTTCATCGGATTGGCCCGCACAGGTGGCAGGCGCTTTCTATCCAGCGATCGCCGCTGACATTCGGACGCTTGTGACCGAGATGGCGACGGGCGTCGTCTCACCAGCCATCGATCCGAAAATCGTGGTCGTACCCCATGCTGGACTGCGGTTCTGCGGTCGGGTTGCCGTCAGCGCACTGCTGCCCCTCGCTCGCAGGAAGGAGCCAGTGCGGCGCGTGGTCATCTTCGGACCGGCGCATCGGCTCGGCTTCGACGGGCTGGCGATTCATCCCGCGACCCGCTGGCTGACTCCGCTTGGCCCGCTCGGCGTCGCTGCAGGTCTGGCTGAACGGCTTCCTTTCGCGCGCGCATTGCCCGAGGCTTTTTTGGGGGAACATGCGCTGGAAGTACCACTCGTCGTGTTACAGGCGCTGATGCCGACGGCCGTTGAGATCCTGCCGGTTCTGGTTGGCAATGCCGCACCGGACATGGTGGCCGATGCCCTCCGTCAGCTTTGGGGCGGGCCGGAAACCGTGATCGTGATTTCCTCCGATCTCTCGCATTTTCTGACCCAGCCTGATGCTCAGCGACGCGACCGCGCGACATCGGCCCGTATCGAAGATCTGGCAGGCGAAGGGTTGACGGCGGCGGATGCCTGCGGATTCCGGCCGCTTGCGGCAGCTCTGAGGATCGCGGCCAGCCACGACATGCGGGTGACGACTTTGGCGTTGGCGACATCTGCCGATGCTGGCGGCGATCCTGAACGCGTTGTCGGTTATGGTGGCTGGGCCTTCGAATATGCGGCCCGCGCGCGTTTGGCGGACGCTGACCGCAGGCAGATCCTGCTGGCAGCGATGGCCGGGTTGCAAGTCGCCGCCGCGTCTGGCGGGTGCATGCCGGAATTACGGTCGACTGCTGCCCTGTCTCCGGTCTTGGCAACGCGGAAGGCGACGTTTGTGACCTTGTTGCGGGATGGTCGTTTGCGCGGTTGCATCGGCTCGACCCAACCGCATAGGCCATTGATTGGAGATGCCTTCGTCAATGCGGTCAAGGCTGGCTTCGGTGATCCGCGCTTTCCGCCGCTGGCACCGGGTGATCTGGCCGGGTTGCATTTATCAGTCTCGATCCTGTCGCACCGTCGGCCCATGGCAGCCGGGCAGGAGGATGACGTCATCCAAGCGCTCGAGCCTGATCGGGATGGACTGATCTTGCAGGACGGCGGGCGCAGTGCGCTGTTCCTGCCCAGCGTTTGGGCGTCGATCCCGGACGCCCGTCACTTTGTCCGGCAGTTGAGGAACAAGGCAGGGATACCAGTGGACCGTTGGTCGCCGACGATGCGGGCCTTTCGGTTTCGAACAGAAAGCTTTGCCGCTGATATGGTCGAGGTGACGCCTTCAATGCTTGGACCGCTTCAGGTCGTACCGGCGGCTGCCGATTCCGTGAGCTGATCGTTGCGGCGCTTGAAAAGGCCGTCACGGTGCAACTGGCTTCCCGCCGATCCAGACATCCTTGACCAGCAAGGCATCGCTCAAGTGAACCAGGTCCGCTCGAAAACCCGGCGCAATTCGGCCGCGTGTCGCATCGAGCTTCAGGAACTCAGCTGGATAAAGGCTCGCCATCCGCAGCGCCTCGGCCAGTTCAAGTTCAAGCGCGTTGACCGCAAACCGGACTGCCGCATCCATTGTCAGATCGGATCCGGCCAGTGTGCCATCCTCGAGCGTCAGCATGCCATTTCGACGCGTAACGACACGACCGTTGAGATGGAACTGGTCGTTGGCATCGCCCGCTGTCGGCATGGCATCGGTTACCAGGAACAATCGTCCGGGACCCCGTTTCGCCCGGATTGCAATGCGCAGCGCTGCAGGATCGACGTGATGGCCGTCGGCGATGATTCCGGCCCACAGCGTTCCGCATTCAAGGGCAGCGCCGACAAGACCCGGTTCACGATGCGCCAGTGGCGACATCGCATTGTAGAGATGGGTGACACCGCGCGCGCCTGCTGCTGCCGCGTCCAGCGCCTGCCTGCAGGTCGCGTTCGTGTGACCGAGACTGACGATGACGCCGCCTGCGACCAGCCGGGCGATTTGTTCTTGCGACACAGACTCAGTTGCCACGGTCAGCAGACGGGTTTCGAGCCCTGTGCCCACCAGCGTCGCCAGATCATCGTCATTCATGGTCCGGATCAGCGCGGGGTCATGAGCGCCCTTGCGCGCCTCAGACAGAAACGGTCCTTCAAGATGGATGCCGATAACGCCGGGCACACCTGAGGAAATCGCGTCACGGACAGCACCGATGGCAGCAGTCATCTTGCGGGGTTCGTCAGTGATGAGGGTCGGCAAAAGGGCTGTGGTGCCATGGCGCGCGTGCGCCAACGCGATCCGGGCTATGGTTTCGATATCGGGGCGTTCATTGAAGAGGGCACCGCCGCCGCCATTGACCTGGGCATCGACGAAGCCGGGCACGAGCATACCGCCATCGAGTTGACGGCGGATGGCCCCTGATGGAACCGCTACCTCGGCTATGACGTCGGATATCACGCCATCGTGCACGAGCACGGCTTGGTCGTCGATAAATCGGTCGCCGGTAAAAATCCGAGCACCAGAAAAGGCTTCGATGGACAACACATCGTCTCCGTGGCTTTGAACAGTCCTGCCAGCCGCATTTTCAGCGGATCGGGTTCGCATGGGGCGTTAGTCGGGTAGGGCATTTCTTGGCGTCGCCAAGCAGAATCGCACGATGGTCGCCTTATCAACCGCTCGGCTCGCAGATGAAACTGTGTCAGGTCATTGCATTACCTTCTGGCGGATGAGGCTCAGGGCACCGTCCATAGCGTCGCCTTTTGGAGGCACGATCAGATGTTGCAAGTCATGTGCGATGAGCGGCGCGTGGACTTGGGCGAGGCCGCCCATGAGCGAAATCCTTTGGGCACCAAGGTCCGCAAGCCGCTTCAACAGCCGGTCCACGCGGTTGCTGCTCCGTCTCATCAATTCGACGGCTATCGGGTCACCACTGGCAAAATGCTCGACAACGAGCGGGGCGAAAGCGCCATAGTCAGCCGGCGTCGCTGACTTGCCCCAGACAGCTGCCTCCGCAGCACCACCGGGAAAACGCGCCATGACTGCGCGTGTCAGGTTGCTTGCCGGGGCCAGCCCGTCGAGCGATCTGATTGCCGCGCGGATGGCAGACCTGCCGAGGATGGCCCCGGATCCGTCATCGGACAGCTCAAAGCCCCAACCACCAACGGTGTGCATTTCACCATTGATCAATGCCAAGCCTTGCGAGCCTGTACCAAGGATCAGGATTGCGCCATCCTCGCCATCATGTGCGCCCAGACACGCCGTGACCGCGTCAGACGCCAAGGCCATCTGGGTGAATGGCATCGGGATTGCAAGAAAGGCTGCGGCGCGTTCGGGCACATTGGCGCCTGCAAGCCCGAAGCCGACCCAGATGTCGCTGATCCGGCTATCCGGCAAGCCGGCATCTTGCAAGGCCCCACGGGTCGCAGCCAGAATTGATGCATGAGCCGGGGCTGCACCCATGTTCAGGTTTGACGAACCGGCGAAGCCTTCACCGAGGATTCGACCGGCAGCATCGGTCAGCCGGGCACGCGTTGTCGTGCCACCACCATCGATCCCAAGAAACAGGCGTTCACGCATCGGCGTCTCCGATCTTGACGAATACCGATCAGAACCAGCTTGTAAAGCATCTGGCGGCAGCCTTGATCGAAAAACACCAGACGAGGCCGACCTCACCAGGTCCCATCCCGGCGCTGACCATGTCGAGTCAGGCCGTCGCCTCGACACAGCCCTTGAAAATGATCATCCAACCTCCGCCCACTGGCCCGGGGACGTCCAAAGCTTCACGGCTGCGTTCTCAGGATCAAGCGCGTGCAGGAAGATCCACTGGTTGACGAGCAGATTGTGCAGGTCGGGATGCCGGGCGATGATCGCATCAATCGCGGCCTCGGGCGCGGCGATGAAAGCCTGCAACCTGATCGGCTCATGCCTCAGTTTGTCTCCGTCATGAACCGATTGCAGGGGGAGCCCGACGCGAAGATCGCCACCGTTGCCTTCGAAGACGCCGAGCTTGCCGACAACATTGTGCAAGGTCTTGTTGCCGCTGCCAAAGGCTTCGGGGTCAACGCTCGAGGCGTAATATTGCAGGTTGATCCAGCTTGCGACGATCAGCGGCGCGGTCAGAATGGTCTCAAGAACCTCGTAGCCGGGGTCTGTCTGGTAGTCGTAGGTGTGCAGAAACACCCGACCACCCAGATCGAGCCCGGAAGAGATGCGCCGTGGCGCGGCCAGGAATGCGGCATTATTGGCCAGTCCCCATTCGGGCCGGACCTCGGACCAGTCATGACCGCGCATCTGGAACATGGACAGTTCGGCCAATTCCGGGAGGCCCACTGTTTCGGCCCGCTTCGACCGGGCAAGCGTGCCTGCGGCTGAGAAGGCGGATTCCAGCTGCTTGATTTCGGGCCTGAGAGACTGCGGCAGCCTGTCCGCGTCACAGATGGTGATGCGATCCGTCAACGTATCATGCAGGGCTGGAATGACGCACCACCCTTCGGGCAGTTTGATGCCTCTTTTCCGAAGTGCCGTCTGCACGGCCTCGGTATTCAGGATCTGCGCGGCGATCCGAACATTTGGTTCACCGGAATGACCGCCGCAAGCACCGCAGTCGAGGCTGCGCGCATGAGGATTGTTTGTCGTCGTGCTTGCATGACCAACCAGGACAAGCAGCTTGGCAAAGGGCGGCTTCAGCGACATGCCCGCAAACAGCGCCTGGGCATAGGCGATCTGGGCATCGAGCGTCATGCCGAGGCCAAGTCCGTTCACCTCGGCAGGTTGAATGCGCATGGCCCCTTCGGCTTTCGCACTCCCGACAGGTCTAAAGAGGCCCAACTCTTTCGCTGTTGCTGACAGAAGATTGGCACTCAATCCAAGCCCGAACGCTTCGACAAAGGCAAAACTCGAGACAGCCGAAACCTTGAACGACTGCCAGGCCGACTTGATCCGCGCCTTGAACGATGCCTGCTTCAACACATCCGTCAAGGTGTCTGTCGCGCCGTCCTCAGTTGCAGCCTCGCAGATGAAGACGCTCGGCCGCAGCAGGACAGGGCATTGCACCTGCGGCGTCATGTCATCCGCCTGGATCGTCCCCAGCGGCAAGCCAAAGAAACCGGCGAAACCGATTGTCTCGACGGAGGGATGAACACTTTCAAGGGCCCGCCGAATGGGTTCCGAGCGGACGTCGATGCAAAAGGCCGCCTGCACCGCCGAGACCGTATCTGGCTGCGGCGGAAAATTTGCCAGCTTTGTTCTCAAGTCTGTGACGAACCCCTGACGCCAGGTGTGTTCGTAAGCGCTCTGGAAAGCCAGATCGATGGCGAGATCATCACCGATTGTCTCCCGTTCCGTCGCATTGCCTTCACGCGCCGCCACCATGGCCCGCTGCCATGCCATGTGAAATGCCTGATCCTTCCGTGACCGAAACAGCGCCCAGCCGTAGGCGAGCCGGATCGCGAGAAGTCCGGTCAGGGCGTCACTCGGGTTGCCCACTGACCTGTCGGGCCAATCGAAATGCCGCACATAGGCGGCCCAGCCATTGATGTCGAGCAAGGCGCGATAGAGATAGTCAACGACCGCCTGATCTGGAATTCCGAGACCTGACACGATCACTTTGATCGCGGCAACGGGATCTGCGGGGAGCGCACGGATTGTGGCGCGAAAGCCGGTTATACCCATGCACTCGGGGTTCCGGTCGAAGACGGCCAGTTCCCGCCAGGCGGCAAAGGGCGTCAACGCGCGGGTCGGGAGCGCCCAAAGTGCTTGACCTTCATCGAAATAGGCCGCGCAAAAGGCAGAGATTTCGTCGATCATGAAGCCCGCGAGCGAGATCCGCCGGTCCTGACCCGAGACCTGATCGATCACTTCCGCGATCGTTGCGACAACAGCCTGTGGATTGCCCTTTGGCTCGTCCGAACGATGTGCCGCCTCTGCCAGTGCAGCCCCCGTCATGCCAGGCAATGTGATCCGCGCCGCGCTTTCAGCAAGCGAAGCCTGACCGATCCTGCCCGAGGCAAGCGCCTCGGCGTAGAAGGCCCGTGGCATCAGGAGGCGTGTGTTGGCGATTCGTTTCAACAGGGCCGCTGCTTCGCCGAAGGGCGTGTCGGCGAGGCCAAGGAAGGGATTGACCGCCACAAAATCCGACAGAGGCCATAATGGGGCAATCCGCTTGCAGGCTTCGGCAATGGCGTCTGCGACATTGATCGACGTGACAGGCGTATCAAGGGGTGGCGCACTCTTTTGCGCGAGACCGGTGCCGGACATGATGCGTTCCTTCGGGCTATAATGGAATGGGGTTCAGGCTGACGTCGCGGTCTTGTGCGGCCAGACGGCCAGCGCAAGCCGGTTTGCGAATGTGTTGAGGTACAGCCCATTGCGCAGATGGACATAGAGCGCGCGTGCAGCGGGATGCTTTGACGCGTTCCAGTCCTGCATTTGCGCAATCGAAATCCCTGTGAAGGCGATCAAGACGCCATACCCGAGGATACGGGCATAGAGGTTCGTCGTGAGGAGGGGCTGGGCAGGCAACGTACCGGCCATGAGCCAATGAACGCCGATCTGGGTAACGGCGTAGGCAAGGGTCAGAGCGGTGAAAGAAATTGTCGCCTGCCAGTAACCTGCGCTCATTGCCTGACGGACCACGAGCGGCAGGATACCTGCCAGAAACAGCGTGGCGAACAGGAGACTGGTGGCATCGATGGGTGTTATGACGGCCAGAGTTCCAGCCAGCGTCACCAATCCGGCGAGCACAATACCTGTCGCCATTAGAGACAGGTTAGCCGGCTTATTCACGTTGCGTGTCGCCATCACGCTACCGGCTGAGAGAAACGCATGGGCCTTGTAGAGTGAGTGCGCCAGGATGTGCAGAAGCGCCGATGCGAAGGCTCCAAACCCGCATTGCATCAACATGAAGCCCATCTGTGCGATCGTGGAATAGGCAAGCTGGCCTTTGACCGTCGTCTGGGTCGCCATGATCAGCGAGGCAAGCAGTGCCGTAACCGCCCCGACCGTCATAAGCACATCAAGCGCGACCGGACTGGTCAGAAGCCCGTTTGCCAGCCGGATCGCCAGGAAACCACCGGCATTGACGATACCCGCGTGAAGAAGTGCCGACACGGGCGTGGGCGTTTCCATGACCTCGAGCAACCAGCCATGCAGCGGAAACTGCGCTGACTTGATCAGAGCCGCAAAGGTCACCATCACAAGCGCTGTGGTCACACCTGTCGCAGACCAGTTCTCGGGTGATGACTTCGCGGATGTCATGAGATCCGCAATTTCGAGCGTGCCAAATGCCCGATAGAGTAGCGTTGCTGCGATGATCAGAGCGATATCGGCAAGGCGGCTGACAACGAATTTCTTGGCTGCGGCGCGCTGGGCTGCGGGCCGATCCGGATAAAATGTCAGCAGGCGATGGAGCGACAGGCTGACGATTATCAGCAGGACAATCGAGAGCGCGAGATTGCCGCTCATGACAAACAGAAGTGCCGCTGCAATTGTGTCAGCCATCGCGATGAGGAAGCGCGATTGTCCGGGGTCGCCTGCCAGATAGTTGCGGCTGTAAGCAATGACGATGAGGCCGATCAGGGCGATCAGGGCCAGAATTGGCCCGGAGACAACATCGATGAGCAGCGATCCGCCGATGCCGTTCATCCCCACGAGAGGCGAGCGCATCACGACACCCGCCAGTGTGAAAGCGGTCAAGGCACCATTGACGAGAAGACAGAGTCCGGCAACCGCTGTCAGTATGAGCGCGGTCCGGCGTGGTGGTTGCGACCGCATGAGCCGGGCAATGGTGGGCAGCCCGAGGGCTGTCATGAGGGCAAGAAGGGTGGCCATGATGTCTCCGGTGGCTTGAGAGTGCGCAGAGACATAGCGGCTTCTTTCATTTCTGAAAAATTCAATTATATTACGGTATCATTTTATAAAACAGAACGATTGCCATGCCCCACCTGAATTATCACCACCTCCGCTATTTCTGGGCCATTGCCCAGGAAGGCAACCTGACCGCTGCTGCGCGTCGGCTCAATGTCTCGCCGTCTGCCATGTCTGTGCAGTTGAAGCAGCTGGAGGATCAACTGGGCAGCCAGTTGTTCGAGCGTCTGGGCAAGGCCCTGATCCTGACCGAGGCGGGCCAACTGGCGCTCGGATACGCCAATCAGGTCTTTCAGTCAGGTCATGAACTGCTGGAGGCGCTCAGTGGATTGAGTTCCGGCCGGCAACTCCTGCGGATTGGTGCGGTGGCGACGCTCTCGCGGAACTTCCAGCTTGGACTCTTGAAGCCATTGATCGATCGGGCGGATGTCGAGTTGATCATCCAGTCAGGTGCCCTCGATGACCTCCTGAAACGACTGGATGAGCATAAGCTCGATCTTGTGCTGGCCAATCAGCCTGCGTTGGCGGATCGCGACAACGGGTTCCAGAACACGTTGGTTGCCGAGCAGGCTGTCAGTCTTGTCTGCAACCCCTCAGTCCGTCCCGAAACGTTTCGCTTTCCCGATGATCTCGCCCGGTTTGGCATTGTCCTGCCCGGTCGCGGAAGTGCTATTCGCTCGTCGTTTGATGCCCTTCTTGGGCGCACCGATATCAAGCCAACCATTCTCGCCGAAATCGATGATATGGCGATGTTGCGCCTGTTTGCCCGCACCACGCGTGGATTGACGCTCGTGCCGCCGGTTGTCGTGACGGACGAACTGGCGACGGGTGTGCTTGTCGAGTTGTGTCGCGTGGATAGCCTGCGCGAGGATTTCTATGCGATCACACGGCGGCGTCAGTTTCCCCTGCCGCTCCTGGGCGAAATCCTCGGGCGGGCTTAGGTCCGATCTTACGAGCCAACAAGATTCAAGGAAGGGCCTCATGAGTGTCGATCCATCTGGCCTCAGAGAGCGTCGGCCTGCCAATCAGCACTCGTTCATACATGCCCGCCCAAGCCCTCGATCTGCAATTCCGTTGCCAGCCATTGCGCAAACATGCGCACGGCTCGACGCGGCTTGGCAGTCGGCGGGAACACGAGATAATGGCCGACATAGGTAATATCCTGACAGCGACCGGCGAGCGGGGCCACCAACTGGCCACGTTGCAGCTCGCGTTCGGCCAGTCGAGTCGATTCCAGCGTGACGCCCAGTTGATCGACAGCTGCCGCGATTGCCATGAAACTCCGGTCGAAGCGGTTGCCGCGTGGCGAGGGAGGACTCAGTCCGTTGGCTGCGAACCACGCCGACCAGCGCACGCGCTTGTGTTCGCTTTCGATGAGATCGAGCGCGATCAGGTCGGCCGGCTCGCGAATGCGTGCGGCCATTTCCGGCGAACACAGTGGCGTGACCGTTTCCTCGCCGAGCGGGAGCACGATCAGCCCTTCCTGGCGTGGCGGTCCGTAGCAGATATCTGCATCAAATTCATCTGTGTGGAAGCGCGGGTAGTCGGTGCTGGCCGAGAGACGCACTTCAAGCCCTGCGTTTTTCGCCAGAAGTTCCTTCAATCGTGGCATCAGCCATTGCGTCGCCATGCTCGGCGCGCAATGGAGTCGCAGCAGATTGCCCGACCGCGAGCCGACGCGCTCAAGCCCCTGCCGCAACTCGTCGAATCCGCTCGCCACATGGCGAAACAGGGCCTCTCCGGCAACATTCAGGCGAACCGAGCGACCTTCACGCTCGAAGAGTTCCAGCCCGATCAGGTCTTCCAGCTTGCGGATTGCATGACTGACGGCGCTTGGCGAAATGCCGAGTTCCTCGCCAGCCGCACGAAATGAGCTTGTGCGACTGGCCGCTTCAAACGCGCGCAGTGATCCCAGGGGCAAGTGGTTCATGGCGGATAGATGAACACAATTCACCGATAGAAGCAAATTTTGCGTTTTTCTTGGTGGCTCGCTTGCGGAATAGTTCAGGCAACAAGATATCGGGAGGATGGAATGCTTCTATCGGGAAAGACCGCGATTATTTCGGGAGCGGCGGGGCCGCGCGGCATCGGCTTTGCGACAGCCAAAACCTTTGTTGCCCAAGGCGCACGTGTCGCGATCCTCGATATCGATGGAGACGCAGCGGCAAAGGCTGCAGCCGAGCTTGGCGCGGGCCATATCGGCGTTGCCTGTGATGTGACCAAGGCGGCTGATTGTATCCGCGCGGTCGGCGATGTCCTCAAGGCGTTTGGTCAGATCGACATCCTGATCAACAATGCCGGGATCACCCAGGCGATCAAGGTCTGGGATATCGGCGAAAGCGACTGGGATCGTATCCAGGACGTCAATCTGAAGGGCGTCCTGTTTCTCAGCCAGGCGGTCATGCCACACATGCGCGAGCGGAAGTCTGGTTCGATTGCCTGCATGTCGTCGGTTTCGGCGCAGCGCGGTGGTGGCATCCTCGGCGGCGCGCATTATTCGGCGGCCAAGGCAGGCGTGCTTGGTCTGGCCAAGGCGATGGCGCGTGAACTGGGTGCAGACGGCATCCGCGTCAATTGCGTCACACCGGGTCTGATCCAGACCGACATCAACGCCGGCAAGATCTCTGATGAAAAGCGCGTCGAGATCCTCGCCGGTATCCCGCTCAACCGTCTCGGTGTCCCGCAGGATGTCGCGAATATCTTCCTGTTTCTCGCGTCCGATCTCTCCGGTTACCTCACCGGCAATGTCATTGACGTCAATGGCGGCATGTTGATCCATTGACAGGGAGCCAGGTCATGAACGCGCCGCTCATCGGACATAATCGCGACCTCGCCGAACGTGCCTATGCGATCCGCCGCACGGCGCTGAAAATGGGACAGGTTCAGGGACAAGGCTATATTGCGCAAGCGCTCGATATCGCAGATGTCCTTGCGGTCGCCTATTTCCACGCCATGAGCCTGCGCCCGGAAGATCCGGATTGGGAGGGTCGTGACAGGTTCTACCTGTCAATTGGCCACTACGCGATTGCGCTTTATGCTGCTCTGATCGAGGTTGGCGTGATCCCGCGTGAGGAGCTTGAGACCTACGGCGGCGATGACAGCCGACTGCCGATGTCAGGCATGGCAGCCTATACGCCGGGCATGGAAATTACCGGCGGGTCGCTCGGACAGGGCCTGTCCGTCGCCATTGGTGCCTGTCTCGCACTGAAGCGCAAGGGATCAAAATCCGTCGTCTACAATCTCCTCTCGGACGGTGAATTGGGTGAAGGATCGACTTGGGAAGCGGCCATGTCGGGCGCGCACTGGAACCTTGATAACCTCATCGCGATTGTTGACGTCAACGACCAGCAAGCGGATGGCCCGTCATCAAAGGTTCTGGCATCCGAACCGTTGCACGAGAAATGGCGGGCGTTCGGCTGGTTTACCCAGCGGGTCAATGGCAATGACATCAACGCACTTGTTGCTGCTTTCGATGCTGCCCGCAATCATCCGGCTCCCGTGCCGCGTGTCATCATCTGCGACACGCTGATGGGCAAGGGCGTGCCGTTCCTGGAGGCCCGCGACAAGAACCACTTCATCCGTGTCGATGCAGACGAATGGGACAAGGCAATCGATGCGCTTGATGCCGGATTTGCCGCTATGTCGGGAGCATCCCAATGAACAAGCGCTCGCACCAGCACAAGAAAGTCTTCGCTCCGGCTGATCCGTCGAAGCCCCGTCTGACGACATCTGCGATGATTGCATCCATCGCGGGGGCAGACCAGAAGACAACACCAGCGCCCTTTGGTCATGCGCTCGTTGAACTGGCAAAAACGCGACCGGAGATCGTCGGGCTTACAGCGGATCTCGGCAAATACACGGACCTCCATATTTTTGCGGCGGCCTATCCGGATCGCTTCTATCAGATGGGCATGGCCGAACAGTTGCTCATGGGGGCTGCAGCCGGTATGGCGCGCGAAGGCTTCATTCCCTTCGCGACGACGTACGCTGTCTTTGCATCGCGCCGCGCCTATGACTTCATCTGTATGGCGATTGCCGAGGAAAACCTGCCGGTCAAGATTGTCTGCGCCCTGCCGGGCCTGACGACCGGATATGGTCCGAGCCATCAGGCGACCGAGGATGTCGCGATCTTCCGTGGCTTGCCGAACATGACCGTGATCGATCCCTGTGATGCGCTCGATATTGCGGAAGCGACGGTGGCCATCGCCGATCATCCGGGTCCGGTCTATATGCGGCTGCTGCGCGGGAATGTGCCGCTCGTCCTTGATGAGTATGATTACAAGTTCCAACTCGGCAAGGCTGCACTCTTGCGCGATGGTGCAGATGTTCTGTTCATCTCGTCGGGACTCATGACGATGCGCACGCTCGAAGCCGCCAAGGAACTGGCCAAAGACAAGATCGCCGCAGCCGTGCTTCACGTACCGACGATCAAGCCTCTCGATGAGGCCGCCATTCTGGCAGCTGCTGCCAAACCGGGACGGCTTGTGGTCGTTGCAGAAAATCATACGATTGTCGGCGGTCTCGGCGAGGCGGTCGCGGGTCTGCTGATGCGATCAGGCGTGCATCCGGCCTTCCGCCAGATCGCCCTTCCGGACCAGTTCCTCGATGCGGGGGCATTGCCGACCTTGCATGATCGCTACGGGATTTCGACAAGTGCCGTAACGGCGCGTGTGCGGGAATGGCTCGGAACCTGAGCAACGTTCAGACGAACAGCCAATCGGTTGCAATAAAACCAACATAAAAACAGACACATCGATAGGGGAGAGAGACATGAAAGAGACATCTGAACGCGCTGGACGGATCACGCGGCGTCATCTCATAGCTGGCGCAAGTGCCGTTCCGCTCTTCGCCATTATCACGAAGCGCGGTTATGCCGCCGAATTCGTCTACAAATATGCGACTGGCCAGGATCCGACTCATCCGGTCAACAAGCGCGCACAGGAAGCGCTCGACCGGATCAAGGAAAAGACCTCGGGACGCGTCGAATTCCAGCTTTTCCCGGCCAATCAGCTTGGCTCGGATACGGATCTTCTGCAGCAGGTCAGGAGCGGGGCGGTCGAATTCTTCAATCTGGCGACCTCGATCCTTGCCACGCTCGTGCCGGTTTCCGGAATCACCAACACAGGCTTTGCCTTCGCCAATTATGATGCGGTCTGGAAGGCCATGGATGGCGGGCTCGGCGAGCATATCCGCGCACAGATCCTCAAGGCAGGTCTCGTCGCCCCTGCCAAGTTCTGGGACAATGGCTTCCGGCAGATCTCGTCCTCGACACGCGAGATCAAGACGCCTGAGGACTTGAAGGGCTTCAAGATCCGCGTTCCGCCTGCCCCGATGCTGACCTCGGTCTTCAAGACGCTGGAAGCTGGTGCAACGCCGATCAACTTCAACGAACTCTATTCCGCCCTGCAAACGAAGGTCGTTGAAGGCCAGGAAAATCCGCTCGCCATCATCTCGTCGGCACGTCTCTACGAAGTGCAGAAATACATCTCGATGACCGGCCACGTCTGGGACGGCTATTGCGTGCTGGCAAATCGCAAGGCCTGGGCTGCACTTCCTGCCGATGTGCAGAAGATCGTGACCGAGGAGCTTGACGTCTCCGGGGCGCAGGAGCGTGCCGATATCGCGACACTGTCCAAGACGTTGCGCGCCGACCTGATCGCGAAGGGCATCACCTTCCTTGATGTCAATCAGGAACTGTTCCGCGCGGCCTTGGCCAAGACGTCGTTCTATGCGGACTGGAAGGCGAAATTCGGAGAGGAAGCCTGGTCGCTACTTGAAGCGTCCGTCGGCAAACTGGGGTGACGTCGATGATCGATGCGGTCGCTCAGGATCTGAAGGGGGCGAACAATCAGGCCGAATCCGGCTGGCGTAATGCGGTCCGACACACCGAGATCGCGCTCGCCTGGCTTGTCGAGATCCCGGCTGCGATCCTGGTGGTCGCCGAAGTCATCGTGCTCTTTACCGGTGTCATCGCGCGCTACGGCTTTCGGGCACCGATCATCTGGTCAGATGAACTGGCGTCCATCCTGTTCATCTGGCTCGCCATGCTGGGCGCGGTGATCGCGTTCCAGCGCGGCGAACACATGCGGATGACAGCCCTCATCACCAGAGCTTCGCCGCAGCTCAGGGCCACGCTCGAGACGCTCGCGGTTGCCGTGCCGTTTGTCTTCCTGCTGGCGCTGTTCCAGCCTTCCCTCGATTTTCTCGACGATGCGCAATATGTGCAATTGCCAGCCTTTGACATTCCGGGCACGATCCGTGCGCTGGCCATGCCTGTTGGTGTCGGGCTGATGGCAATAACGGCCTTCCTGCGGCTGTTGCGCGTCGCCAGGTTGACACGTGTGGCGATTGTGCTGGCTACGCTGGTTCTTCTCGCAATAGCGGGGCATGAATCGGCGCACTGGCTGAAATCTCTGGGCAATCTCAACCTCCTGATCTTCTTCGTCGGGATCGTCGCAACTGGTGTCTTTGCCGGTGTGCCAATCGCCTTTTCCTTCGGCATAGCGACGCTCGGCTATCTCAGCTTCACGACAAATGTGCCGCTCGGCGTGGTCGTCGGGCGCATGGACGAGGGCATGAGCCATCTGATCCTCTTGTCGGTGCCGCTGTTCGTATTTCTTGGCCTTCTCATCGAAATGACGGGCATGGCGCGGGCCATGGTCGCGTTTCTTGCCAATTGCCTCGGGCATGTGCGCGGTGGCCTGTCCTATGTGCTGATTGGTGCGATGTATCTGGTTTCGGGCATCTCCGGTTCCAAGGCAGCCGACATGGCCGCCGTAACGCCGGTGCTGTTTCCCGAGATGATCAAACGGGGAGCCAAACCCGGCGATCTCGTCGCGTTACTCGCGGCCACCGGCGCGCAGACAGAGACGATACCGCCGAGCCTTGTCCTTCTGACTATCGGCTCGGTCACAGGTGTGTCGATCTCGGCATTGTTTACCGGCGGCCTGCTGCCCGGCGTCGTCCTCGGCATCGCGCTCTGCGTTCTGGTGCGCTGGCGCTATCGCAACGACGATCTCTCGGCGGTCAAGCGTGCGACGTGGAACGAGATCGGTCGTTCGTTTGTCATAGCCCTTCCGGCGGTTGCGCTCCCCTTCGTGATCCGTGGTGCCGTCATGGAAGGCATTGCAACCGCGACCGAGGTCTCCACCATCGGCATCGTCTACGCGGTCATTGTCGGACTTCTCGTCTATCGCCGGTTTGACTGGCGGCGCCTCGCCCCGATGCTGGTCTCAACGGCCTGTCTTTCGGGTGCGATCCTCCTGATCATCGGCGCGGCGACTGGAATGGCGTGGTCGTTGACCCAGTCGGGCTTCTCGCAACAACTCGCCCATGTCATGGCAGGACTGCCGGGCGGGGCCTTCACCTTCATGATGGTCTCGATCATCGCCTTTGTCGTGCTTGGATCGGTGCTCGAGGGTATCCCGTCGATCGTTCTCTTCGGACCGCTCTTGTTCCCGATTGCGCGCAGCATGGGCATCAACGAGGTGCATTATGCGATGGTGGTGATCCTGGCGATGGGGCTTGGGCTTTTCGCCCCACCCTTTGGCGTCGGGTATTATTGTGCGACGGCCATCGGTGGTGTGAACCCGGATGAGGGGATGAAACCGATCATCGGTTACATGCTGGCGCTCGTTGCAGGCCTCGTCCTGGTTGCCGCTATTCCCTGGATTTCGATCGGCTTCCTGTGAAATCCGAACCTTATCCCTGGCCTCCCTGCCGGCCTCTGGCCGGATCGCGAAAGCTTGCCCCATGATGACGTCAGCCTCTTCCCCAACCGCCGCTCCGGCCCAGGACGACTTGCAGGCAATGGCGCATGCCATTCGCTTTCTTTCGGTGGATGCCATCCTGACGGCGGGCGAAGGGCATCAGGGCGTACCGCTCGGCATGGCCGAACTGGCCACAGTCCTGTTCGCGAGGCACCTGACCTACCTTGCCAGCGATCCAACCTGGCCGGATCGTGACCGTTTCGTCCTGTCGAACGGGCATGGCTCAATGCTGCTCTATTCGCTGCTGAACCTGTCGGGCTACGAGACAATATCCGATGCGGCCGTCAAGTCGTTCCGCGAGCTTGGGTCGCATTGTGCCGGACACCCAGAATATGATCCGTCGGCAGGCATAGAGACAACGACGGGGCCGCTTGGCCAGGGCATCGCCAATGCGCTCGGCATGGCGATTGCCGAAGCGTCGCTCCGGGCGCGCTTCGGGGCAGACCTGGTCGATCACTTTACCTATGCCTTCGTTGGCGATGGGTGCCTGCAGGAAGGAGTTGGTCAGGAAGTGATCGCACTGGCCGGTCACCTGAAACTCGGCCATCTGATCTTCGTCTGGGATGACAATCACATCACCGACGACGGCTCGACCGAACTGTCAATCTCCGAAAATGTCGCCGAGCGCTTCCGCGTGGCTGGCTGGCATGTGATCGAGATCGATGGACATGACCTCGCCGCAGCCGATGCCGCCTTTGCGGCAGCGAAGCTCGATCCCCGTCCCTCGCTCATTGCCGCACGGACGATCATCGCGAGCGGCATTCCGCGTCTCGAAGGCCAGCGCGGCGGGCATTCCGGCAAGCTTTTCGACACAGACCGCGCCGCCATGGCGGATCGTTTTGGCTGGCGGGGAGGAGTGTTTTCGACGCCTGATCCCGTCGCGGCTCATTGGCGGGCAGCGGGCGTCAGGGGATCAACCGCGCGGGCCGCGTGGCAAGCACGAAAAGATGCCTTGATCCCTGCCGAGCGCGCCGAATTCGAGCGTACAATGGCTGGTGAATTACCGGAGGGCTGGCGGAGCGCGATCCATGCGTACAAGGCCGCCGCTGCCACGAGCAATGATTCCCGGTTTTCAATCCTGACCTCGGGTGACATCGCCGCAGCACTCTATGACGTCGTTCCTGAGCTGCTCGTTGCCTGCGCGGATCTTGAGGCACCAACAAACCACAAGCGGCAACTCACCGCATTTGATGCATCTGCACCTGAGGGACGCTATCTGCATTGTGGCGTGCGCGAACACGCGATGGGCGCGCTTGCCAACGGGATCGCTGCGCACGGTGGCGCAATTCCGATAGCGGTGACCTATCTGGCCTTTTCCGATTACGAACGACCGGCGATGCGGATGGCGTCGTTGATGAAATTGCCGGTGAAATTCGTCTTCAGTCATGATTCCATCGGCATCGGCAAGAATGGTCCGACGCATCAACCTGTCGAGATCCTGGCATCACTCAGAGCTTTGCCCGAGATGTGGGTCATGCGTCCGGCGGATGCGGTGGAGGCGGCGGAAGTCTGGGAACTGGCCATGCAACGCAGGGATGGCCCGGTGACTCTCGTCTTCGCCCGTCAGGCTCTGGCTCCGCTCAGGCGTGATGGCGGCCCTGAAAACCACTCGGCACGCGGTGCCTATGTGCTCTGTGAGGCGTCCTGCGGCCCACGTCGGGTTACGCTGCTGGCTACCGGGTCTGAAGTCGCCATCGCGGTCGAAGCCCGTGATCAGCTGGAGGCGCGTGGTATCGGAACGGCGGTTGTCTCATTGCCGTGCTGGGAGCTGTTCGAGGCGCAGGATCCTGTTTATCGCCGTTCGGTGCTGGGCACAGGCACGTTTCGCATCGGTATCGAAGCGGCGGTGAAATTCGGCTGGGAGCGGTGGCTCGGCGATGACGGGGTCTTCGTCGGCATGACAGGGTTCGGCGCGTCAGGACCGGCGGAAGCGCTCTACCGCCATTTTGGCATCACAGCCGAGCGGGTCGTGGCAATTGCTCAAGAGGGTCTGGCGGCCAAACAGGTGACGTAAGCGACCCTCTGCGAGTGCTCAATGTCGAACCAAAGCAGTCAAACGAAAACAACTCCCCTGAGGGCCGACTTACTGGCTCTCAGGGGAGTTAATGCAGTCAGGCTCAACTGGTCGGCATCAGTTGGCTCAGTGGCCGTCCATATGGAACATCTCGAGATCGATACCGTGACCAGCCATGCCTTCGAATTCTGCGCGCGGCACGACGATCCACTGAGCGCCCTTCTTGTCCTGGACAGCGTGAATATGCATGGCATGACCAGCAATTGTCATTTCATAGGTCGGGCCGAAGCCCTTGTCGCCGGGACGCATTCCGTTGTCGGAAGCCAGGGTCGGGGCTGCTGAAGCAATGGCAACGAGCGCGAAGGCAGAGGCAAACAGAACAGATTTCATTTCAAGTCTCCTATAGCAAAGAGTTGGGTTCGGCTGAACCAACGACTTGATTTTGCCGGTTCCCTCGCCACATTCCCAATATCAATCGACTAACGAATCCATAGCTTGTTGGTATGTAACTTGATCAAAATTACCCGAGCGCCATCTCGGATTTTAATGTCAATACAGAAAACCCGGCCACCACTTGGCTGTGGTGACCGGGTTTGAATTGAAGTTCACTTGATTAATCCTGAACGGATCTCAGTTGCCGTTCATCTTGAAACGCGGGATCGCAAGCGGCTTGCCTATCATCGTTTCGAATTCCTCACGCGGCATAATAACCCAATCGGTATCACCCATGGTGACGGCGCGTACATGCATGGTGTGGCCATTCATCGGCATCTCGACGGCTGGTCCAAAGATCTTGTCGGCTTCGCGCAAACCGTTGTCAGTCGCCATGGCTGACGCGGCAGAAAAAACGGTGGCGAGTGCGATAGCGGAGGCAATGAGAACGGATTTCATGTCAACTCTCCTGTTGCAAAAGGTTCGAACTTTTCCTTGAACCCGATCCCGATTTGACCTTCGAACGCGCCGCAGTTCCAATATCAATCGGCTATGGCTTCGATAGCGGTTGGCTGGGAACAGGTGGTCAGACGGCGAAATGGCGAAACCCGGCCATGGTTGATCAGCTGTCGGATAATTCCAGCTCGTCAGGATCCATCTCCTGGATCGCGAGCGCCGAGTGTCCCTGCCATTTGGCGCGCATCGCCTCGCGAACCAGCACACCAACCGCTGGTGAATACTGGCGGCCCCGAACGGTTGCCAGATTGACGTTGCGGTGAATTTCCGGATCAAACAATGGACGCGCGACAACATTGGGGTTGGTGACGCATCCCTGCGGCATGAAGGCATAGCCGTAACCTGACGCGACCATCGACATGATCCAATCGTCACGTTCGCTGCGATAGACGACGTCTACCTTGACGTCCTGCTCGCGCATGATCGGCGTGACCTGGCCCGTGAATTCGCAATTGATGCGCTGCAGATAACGCTCGCCGTGCAAGTCCTTCACCGTGACCATGTTCTTCATGGCAAGCGGATGGTCCGGATGCAGCACGATCATCATCTGTTCGCGAAACAAGGGGATGGTATTGAGGCGCTCATCCGGCGCGAGCAACCCGGTACAGAAGATTGCGGCTTCCAGGTCACCGGAGAGCAGTCGCTCATTCAAGAGGACTCCGGACCCGTCAAGCAGCTCCAGTTCAACACCGGGATACCGGTTGTTGATGGCAAAGATCAGCCCGACCAGCTGGTCAGGCGCAATCGTACACATAACGCCGAGCTTGAGCGGCACTTTCTCGATCCTCGTGAAATTGGCCGCCAGATCACGTGCCGCAACTGACTGCTGGAAAACCTGCTCCAGATGCGGCCTGACAATCCTGCCGAGTTCGGTCAGATGGGTATTGGCACGCTCGCGGTTGAACAGGGGGCCTCCCAATTCGCATTCCAGCAACTTGATGGCGCGGGTGAGCGATGGCTGGGCAACATTGCAGCGCTCAGCCGCGCGCGTGAAATTCAGCTCGTCGGCAACAGCCAGAAAGTACCGTACCTGATGCATTTCCATCGTCGTACCCCATCAAATCTCGCTCAAGTCAGTGTTTCGCAGGTCGATTGCGTCAGGTGCTGTAACAAGATCACCGTTTCCATCGAACAGTGATCGAAGCGTCACCGTCAAAGGACCAGGCAATGCATGATCAGGACCCGTAACCCCGCCTGCGATCAAGCGAACCATCACCGGAGCTATTTCTCAGTTCTACGTTGGAGTGTCAAACAAGAATTCCAATTTTTGGATGTTTAAAATACGTTAAATGTAGAAAAGACATTGAATTATATAATAAAATTCGGTAATCAAATCAAATTAACAAGATCGTGAGCGTGATGTGTATTGAGATTTATTCAGAAAAAAAAATTCAGATTTTATCTTAAATAAATGAATAAAAAATCTAAAAGACTCGAAAATGGATATAAAAGGATCGATTGTTTATAAATCATCTCATAAAATACTGTCGCTTCAGGACTTTAAAATGCGGCAGATTGGTCACCTGCGGAGCGCTATCGCGTTCGGTGAACAACTGATTGCACGCGCTTCTACCGACTGTTTTTGGGTTATGTCGTGCAGATGAAAGACCGCGCAACTATCTCAATCATCGACCCAGAGCCGATACCCGACGCCGGGCTCCGTCAGGAGCAACTTCGGGATAGCCGGGTCGGCTTCTATCTTGTTACGCAGTTGACTGATCAGGACGCGCAGGTATTGGGCGTCATCAACATGGGCAGGTCCCCAGACCGTCGACAGGATCTGACGGTGGGTGATCACGCGTCCGGCATGCTGGACGAGCAATGCGAGCAGCGTATATTCCTTGGGCGTCAGCTTAAGCGACTGACCATCGCGGCTGACCAGCCGGCGGTGCAGATCGACGCAGAGTCCACCTGAATCAAACCGCATTGCCTCGTCCCGCCCCGTCCCGGCGTGCCGGAGTGCCGTCCGCACCCGCGCCATCAATTCGCCAATTGCAAAGGGCTTTTCGACGTAATCGTCGGCGCCGAGATCAAGCGCCGCAATCTTTTCGGTTTCGCGGTCGCGCGCTGACAGGATGATGATCGGGATCTGCGAGAAGGCACGGATATCGACGAGCACGTCCTTGCCATCCCGATCCGGCAATCCCAGGTCAAGCACGACCAGGTCGGGGGCGGATGTCGCCACCAGACGCAGCGCCTCTCGCCCCGTATCGGCGATCAGAACCTCATAGCCGGCGGCGGTGAGCGCAGGCTTGAGGAACCGCTGGATCGGAATTTCATCATCGACGACAAGCACACGTGTCATTGAGGCCGTGTCTCCTTGGCCTCGACGGCCGGGAAGTGCATGATGATCCGCGTACCGCGCCGCTTGACGGCAGGACTTTGCGCTTCGATCTTGCCGCCCATGGCCTCAACGAGGCCCTTGGAAATGGACAGACCGAGTCCCGTTCCGGCCTTGCGACCATCCGGTCGACCTCCGCGATAGAACTTTTCGAACACGCGGTCCAGATCAGCTGGCTTGATGCCGGTTCCCTCGTCAGTCACGCTGATCACCACCTCATTGCCTTCGCGACGGGCGTGGATGATGGCTCCGCTGTCGCCGGCATATTTCTGCGCATTATCGATCAGATTGAAGATCACCTGTTCGAGCAGGTTCGCATCCCCGCGGATGAACGGCAAATCTCTGGCAAGGCTTGTCTCCAACTGGATCTCAGGGAATGTGCGACGCGCCCGCTCAACCGACGTGCGCACGACATCGGCGATATCGACAAAATCGCGGCGCACAGTCATTGCACCGGATTCGATCCGCGACATGTCGAGCAGATTGACGACGAACCGGGTCAATCGACCCGATTCTTCCTCGATCGAGGCCAGCAGATCCTGTCGCTCAGACAGGCTCATCTGCTCGCCGAGCTGGCGCAACGTGGTCACGGCTCCGGTGATCGAGGCGAGCGGCGTGCGCAAATCATGTGACAAGGAGGCCAGCAAGGTGGTCCGCAGCCTTTCATTGCCTTCCAGTGCAGCAGCGCGCACCGCCTCGCCGATCAAAAGTGACCGATCGATCGCAATGGCGGTCTGTTCCAGGATCGCCGTCAGGGCGCGTTCGTCTTCCGGCGAAATCGGTTGATCCTTTTGCCGAGGTTCAAATCCACAAACCGCGACCACGCCGCGCGGCGTGATCAACGGACGGAATTGAAACCGCATGGTCGGCAGCGTGTTCGTCCGCCATCCCGCAGGCTCCCGTTTCTGCAGCGCCCAACGCGCCGCGCCCATTTCACCTGTCGTGAGCTCGATATCCGGCGGCCAGGAACTGCCAACCGCGAGATCCCCTGCCTCGGGTATCAGGAAGACGATATGGCCGCCTTGGGCTTTCTGCAGATAGGTCGAGGACGCCCACAGGACTTCGTCGCGCTTGGCGGCACCAGACAGTTTGCGGGAGAAATCATAGAGGATCTGGGTGTTGTGAGCGCGTCGTCTGACGGCATAGGACTGATCGCGTACACGTGCCGCCAATGAGCCGGTAAAAGCCGACACGATCAGGAAAATGATCAGGGCCAGCAATTCCTGCGGGCTTGCGACGGTGAACTCGTAGAGAGGTTCAATGAAAAAGTAGTTGTAAGCCAGAAACGACAGGAATGACGCGCCGATGGCAGACCACAGTCCAAACCGGACCGCGCAGAACAACACTGACAGCAGGAAGATCATCGAGAGGTTTGGCAACCGCGCGCCAGCGCTCAGCAATTCGCCAAGCCCGACAGCCGCCGCAACAGCCAGAACCGCAGCCCCGCCTTCGACCACGAGCCGATCAAGCTTTGGCCAGCGCAGTCTTGCCAGAAGCGCCTTTCGCGCTGCTGCTGCGCCTGATGTGTTCACAACGTGGACCGGCGTATCGGTCGAGAGCCGAATAATCTCATCGGTGAAGCGGCGCGAAAACGGCGCCCAAACCCTCTTGGGTCCGGATCGGCCGACAACAATCTGGGTCACATTCTCGCGGCGGGCAAACCGCAGGACTTCGCCGACCAGATCCGATCCCATGGTCCGATGCACCGTCGCACCCAGTCGTTCTGCGAGCTGGCAGGCATCTTCCACGCGCTTCAAGCGTTCGGGATTGCTATCGTCCAGATTGGTTGGTTCGACGTGGATTGCCACCCACGAACCATTGAGGCCCGTCGCAAGCCGGCTGGCAGCCCTAACCACTGCATTGGCCTGCTCGTCGGCGCCGATACAGACCAGGATATGGTCGGAGGTCTCCCATGGCCCCTCGATTGCCTGAGCGCGCAGATGCTCGACCATCTGTTCGTCAACGCGGTCAGCAGTTCGGCGCAACGCCAATTCACGCAGGGCCGTGAGATTGCTGAGGGTGAAGAAGTTCTGCGTCGCGCGTTTGGCGGTTTCGGGCAAGTAGATCTTGCCGTCTTTCAGGCGCTGGATCAGTTCAGCTGGCGGGATATCGACGAGAACGACATCAGTCGCAGACTGGATCACGCGGTCCGGGACCGTTTCGCGCACCGCCACGCCGGTGACGCGCGCGACGACGTCGGCCAGACTTTCCAGATGCTGAACGTTCAGAGCTGTCCAGACATCGATCCCGGCATCGAGCAGTTCAACGACGTCCTGCCATCGTTTGGGATGACGGCTGTCGGGCGCGTTCGTGTGGGCGAGTTCATCGACGACAATGAGCTTGGGACGACGCTGCAGGGCGGCATCGATATCGAATTCATCGAGTTCGCGACCGCGATAGTCAACAATCCTGCGCGGCAGAATCTCCTGCCCCTCGATCAGGGCGGCAGTTTCGGCTCGACCATGCGTTTCAACAAGGCCGATGACAACGTCGACGCCTTCAGCCTTCAGGCGTTGCAGACCCTGCAACATGGCGAAGGTCTTCCCGACGCCGGGGGCAGCGCCGAGGAAGACCTTAAGTTTGCCCCGTTTCTCCTGAGCCGCGAGGCTCAGGAGCGCATCGGGATCGGGGCGTCTGGGATCCGGATTATCTGTCGGCATGGATCATGAAAGTCCATCAAGGGCCAGATTGAGCTTTAGCACATTCACATGTGGTTCGCCGATGATGCCCATCAAACGGGTCTGGATCTGCGATTCAACCAAGGCCCTGAGCTTGTCCTGATCGAGGCCACGTGCCTTGGCGACGGTCGGGACTTGAGAAAGCGCATTTTCGGGCGAAATATCGGGGTCCAGACCGGAAGCCGACGTCAGAACAGCGTCAGCTGGCACTGGTCCACTGACGCCGGCCGCGCGCTTCGCCTCAATGGCAGCCTTGACCCGATCGACCAGCGCCTGGCTTGTCGGACCCAGATTGGAGCCAGACGAATTGGCTGCGTTATAAGGCGCGTCAATCGTCTTGGTCGCGTCCTTCGGGTCGGGCGTGTTGGTCGCCGATGGACGCGGCTGGAAGTATTTTGCGTCGGTGAAATTCTGCCCGATCAGGGTAGAACCCAAAACAGTGCCCTTGGAGACAATCAGGCTGCCATTTGCCTGATAGGGCATGGTTGCCTGCGCGATGGCCGTGATCAGAAGCGGATAGATGACACCCGTCAGCACGGTGAAGAGGGCGAGCAGAACAAGTGCGGGACGAAGATGGGTCAACATGATTGGCCTCTCAAACCAGATGGAGGGCGGCGACGAGGAGGTCGATGGCCTTGATGCCGATGAACGGCACGATCAGACCGCCGACGCCGTAAATGGCGAGATTGCGTCCGAGCAGGGCGGCGGCACCGACGGGCCTGTATCTGACGCCGCGCAGTGCGAGCGGGATCAGCGCGATGATGATCAGGGCGTTGAAGATCACAGCAGACAGGATGGCCGACTGCGGCGACGCCAGATGCATGACATTGAGTGCACCCAGTTCCGGGTAGGTCACGATGAAGAGCGCAGGCAGGATCGCGAAATACTTGGCAACGTCATTTGCAATGGAAAAGGTCGTCAGCGAGCCCCGCGTCATCAGCAATTGCTTGCCGATTTCGACGATCTCGATGAGCTTGGTCGGGTCACTGTCGAGGTCTACCATGTTGCCAGCCTCGCGGGCTGCCTGGGTGCCTGTTTGCATGGCGACACCGACGTCTGCCTGAGCCAGGGCGGGTGCATCGTTGGTGCCGTCGCCGCACATGGCGACGAGGCGGCCACCGGTCTGTTCCTTGCGGATGAACCGGAGCTTATCCTCGGGCGTTGCTTCCGCCAGAAAATCATCGACCCCGGCTTCCGTTGCAATAGCGGCTGCCGTCAACGGATTGTCGCCGGTGATCATCACCGTCTTTATGCCCATGGCCCGAAGTGCCGCAAAACGCTCCTTGATGCCCGGCTTCACGACGTCCTTCAGGTGGATCAGCCCCATCAATCGACCATTTTCAGCCACCGCCAGCGGCGTCCCGCCACTGCGGCTGATCCGATCGACGCTTGCACGGAAATCGGAGGGTGCGCTAGCGGACTCAAGCCCGACAAACCTGAGGACCTGATCGACCGCGCCCTTGCGGATTGAACGGCCATCCACGTCGATCCCCGACATGCGGGTCTGCGCCGCAAAGGGGATGATTTCAGCCTGTTTTCCGGTCAGATCGGGTTCGATCAGTCCATACTCGCTGCGGGCGAGTGCGACGATGGATCGGCCCTCCGGTGTCTGGTCGGCAAGGCTCGACATCAGCACTGTCTCAGCCAGACTGCGCGGCGTCACGCCCTCCACCGGGATGAACTCGCTTGCCATCCGGTTGCCGAAGGTGATCGTGCCAGTCTTGTCGAGGAGCAGCGTATCAACGTCACCGGCTGCTTCGACAGCGCGTCCAGAGGTCGCCAACACGTTGAACCGGATCAGACGGTCCATGCCAGCGATGCCGATGGCCGACAGAAGCCCGCCGATGGTCGTCGGGATCAGGGTCACCAGAAGCGCGACGAGCACGACGACCGACAAGGCGGTGTTCGAATATTCGGCAAGCCCATAGAGCGTGACGACAGCGATCAGGAAGATCAGGGTCAGACCAGCGAGCAACACCGACAGGGCAAGCTCGTTCGGGGTCTTCTGGCGCTCAGCCCCTTCGACGAGCGCGATCATGCGATCAATGAAGGTTGAGCCTGGCGCAGCGGTAATACGGACCTTGATCCAGTCCGACAGGACAGTCGTGCCGCCGGTTACAGCAGACCGATCACCGCCGGCTTCACGGATCACCGGGGCAGATTCACCCGTGATGGCGGATTCATTGACTGATGCGACGCCTTCGATGATCTCGCCGTCGGACGGGATCAGGTCGCCCGGCTCGACCAGGACGATATCACCCACCTTGAGATTGAGCGCCGAAATGGTTTTCCAGGCCTTGCCCGGATAGCCCTTGGCCGTACCGTCGGTCAGAAGCTTGGCTTCGGCATCACTCCGGGTAGCGCGCAGACTTGCGGCCTGCGCCTTGCCGCGGCCTTCGGCGATCGCCTCGGCAAAAGTGGCGAACAGAACCGTGAACCAGAGCCAGGCTGCAATCTGCCCGGAGAATACCGGCGTACCCGAGCCATTGGCGAGATCTTTCGCCCAGAGCAGCGTCACCAGCGCAGCCACGACTTCCGTCACGAAGATGACGGGGTTACGGGCGAGTTCGCGCGGATTGAGCTTCTTGAAGGCATCAATCGCCGCCGTTGCCAGAATACCGCCGTCGAGCAGTTTCATCGGCTTTGCGTCGTGAGACATGTTGGATAGGGACATTCGAGAGCCTCCTCAAAAGGTCTTGGACGAGAGCATCAACACATGCTCAACGATGGGACCGAGGGCGAGAGCGGGGAAAAACTGCAGGCCACCGACGATCAGGATCACGCCGACAAGCAAGCCGACGAACAGGCTGCGATCGGTCGGGAATGTCCCGGCGGAGGCGCTCGCCCGCTTTTTGGTGACGATGGACCCGGCGATGGCCATGACCGGTACGACATAGGCAAACCGGCCAAGCACCATCGCAATGGCGAGCGTGGTGTTCCACCAAGGCGTATTGGCATTGAGGCCAGCAAAGGCAGAGCCGTTGTTGCCGGTTGCCGAGGAATAGGCGTAGAGGATTTCGGTCAACCCGTGCGGCCCGGCATTGCCCAGCGTGGCGACGACGGAGGGCAACACTGCCGCGACAGCCGAAAAACTCAGCATCGAGAGTGGCAGGATCAGGACAGCCAGCATGGCCAGCTTGATCTCGCGCGCCTCGATTTTCTTGCCGAGGAATTCCGGCGTGCGTCCAACCATCAGACCGGCGATGAACACGGCCAGAATAGCGAAGACGATGAGGCCATAGAGCCCGGAACCGACACCACCCGGCAGGACTTCACCCAGCTGGATCATGAAGAGGGTGACCATGCCACCGAGCGGCATCAGGCTGTCGTGCATGGCATTGACGGCTCCGCATGACAGGCCAGTCGTCACGACGGCGAACATGGCCGTCATCGCTTCGCCAAAGCGGATTTCCTTGCCTTCCATGTTGCCGAGCGTGGGATCGACGCCGAGCGCGTTCAGGATCGGGTTGCCCCAGGCCTCTGCCGCGTAAACCGCACCAATGCCAACAATGACAAAAACACCGACGACTGAGACCAAGGCCCAGCCCTGCCGTTCCGATCCGACCATCTTGCCAAATGTAATCAGCAGGGCGGTCGAGAGCACGATCATGCTCCAGATCTGAAGGTAGTTTGCCAGAGCGCTGGCATTCTCGAAGGGATGGGCCGAGTTGGTATTGAAAAAGCCGCCGCCATTGGTGCCAAACTGCTTGATGGCTTCTTCGCTGGCGACGGGTCCGAGCGCGATTGTCTGCTTCGCGCCTTCAAGCGTGGTTGCGTCGACCGACCCGAGCAGTGTCTGTGGTGAGCCCGTGAAGACAAAGACCAAGGCGAGCAGGATCGAGATCGGCAGTAGGACATAAAGCGTGGCGCGCGTGACATCGACCCAGAAATTGCCGAGGGTCGAGGCACTGGCCCGTGCGAAGGCCCGCGTCACCGCGAGTGCCAAAGCGATACCGGTCGCAGCGGACAGAAAGTTATGCACGGTCAGACCGAGCATGGCCGAACCGTTGCTCATCGTGGTTTCGCCGGAATAGGCCTGCCAATTGGTATTGGTCAGAAAACTGATCGCCGTATTGAATGCCAGATCCGGGGGCAGATTATCGAAGCCTTGCGGATTCCACGGCAGATAGGCTTGCAGCCGCAGGATCGCGTAGAGCGAGGCAAAGCCTGCCAGCGAAAAGACGATCATCGCCAGTGTGTAGGATAGCCAGCCCTGTTCCTTGTCGGGTTTCACACCCGCCAGAACATAGAAGCCGTGCTCGAGCGGAGACAGGACGGGTGACAGAAAGGTCTTTTGGCCTTCAAAAACGCGCGCCATGTAGAGTCCCAGCGGGCGGACGCTGACGAGCACCAGGCCCAGGACAAGGATGATTTGCAGCCAACCGTTGAGGGTCATGCGAGTTCTCCAAAAGCCGGGTCAAAAGCGCTCGGGCGCAAGCAGGGCGACCACGAGATAGGCGCCAAGCGCCAGAGCGACGACGAGACCGAGGATGGGTTCAAACATGGTCCGCTCCTCACGTGCGTGTCAGCGCATGGGCATAAATTGCCATCGCGCCGATCAGAATGAGGCCGAAGCCGAGATAAAGGAGGTCGAGCATGGATGTCACTCCTGTTAAGGGAGCTTCATTGTCCGACCAAAAGGCATCAAGGATCGATTGGGAAGACGATCGCCCGACATAAAGCGCGCATAAAGATCGGCTTGATGCCCTCGGTGGCGACCCCGCGACGTCAGCGCACGCACGTCCAACGCGGCCTGCCGCCGCTCGGCCGCCCGCTCGTCGCGGCGGCTCTGGACCAGTGCATCATCCGGCACAAAGGCGGCCTGATCAACCGCACGCCAGCTATGCCGCGCTGGCTGATGAGGCCCGGGAGGAAGAGCGTTTGTTAAAGCGATTCCGTGCGACAATTTCGATTTGCCGACAAGCATTCCTCGTAGCGCCGAAATCAACGAACTGAGACCTATCTCTATCGCCCTTTCAAAGCTCGCAGCCAAGATCATCGGGGTATTGGAAAAAACATAAATGTTCAAAAATGAGCGGCAGTGGGTCCCAAAATGAGCGTCACATAGAGAATTCAAAACCAGACTCAGATTCAGGTTCTGAATCCAGCTTGCGAGGGAAGTTGGGGCGCGTTCTGTGATCAAACAGGAAGCTTCGGAGCAACCGGAAAGGATCTATCCTCTCGTTCTGGTGCTCAAGGTCTGACCAGACAGAACTGAATATGCCAAGGGCGGAAGTGCTCAGTGGAGCGATTTGGTCGCAATAGCGGAGATCGTCCGTCCGATGCTTGGTATCAGCACAAGCGCGTGGCAAGAAGCAAAACTTGCGCAGCGACGAATAATCCGGTCTGCTGGATCAGTTACGGTGGTTGGTCGAAAATTAAATCTCCTGCGTTTAGTTCAAGACATTTGTGAGGATAATCGATGTAAATTGATTGAAGTAACGTGTGATCAATCCAGTCGTGAGAAATATATTAAAAGTATCGACGTTGGTAACGGCGCGTCATTTCTGCACTGGCTTGGCCAAATTGTTTTCGACCATATCGTTCGTCAACTTCGGTAGACGAGGCAAGACAGGCTCGCAATGAGTATCGGAGAAATTCATCGTCCGCTTACGCCCAGAAGGGTCGCCGAGAACGCCGCTTCCAGCGCTGTTCGCTTGACCAGACGGGCGACGTGTTGGTCGACACAGCGCTTGGCCTACCGCCGACACTTGCGGCGACGGAGGCTTGCGCTGTGATATAGAGGCCCGCGATTTGCGGGTCCGGGGGCAGGGTGGTCAGGTTCTCGCGCCTGCACCATGCGCAGAAATGCCTTCAGTCGCAGGCGAAGGCGCGACGCGTGTTGGCTGAACGCGCCCCCTCAATAAAGTCGCGCGCGATCAGCGAGCTTTTCCAAGTGAGAGGGCAGGGAAAGCTCATCAGCTTGACTGAGCCTGGGGAGTGGATCTGCCTGACTTGTATCGCCATGATCGGTTCTGTTCAGTCTCATTTCCTCCGGCAAAGGCATCAGATGTCCCACGGGTTGATGACGGATGCGCCAGTGTCGTCGAAATCTCCGACATTGCGGGTGACGATCATGAGATCGTGAACGATCGCTGTTGCGGCGATCAGGCCATCTGCGTCACCACGCGGGCGCTCGGCCGCGATGCGACCCCATTCAACGGCGATCTTATCGGTGATTGGCAAAATTCGGTCGCCGTGGTCGTGCCTTAGCTTTCGGAGCCATTCGGCAAGATGGGCGGCGGTACGCGGATCAGATCTCTGCTTCAAGGCAATGCCACGCATCACTTCGCCCAGCGTAATGACGCTCAAATGCACGCTGAAGGGATCTGCACTGCGCAGCCATGAGACAGCCTGCGGTGTGTTCCGGCGGGCCTCTAAAATAACATTGGTGTCGACGAGATACATCAGAAGTCCACATCCCGGCTCGGGGCCTTGGTCCGTGTACCAATTGCCTCAATGAATTCATCGTCCCAGGTTGGACCAGCGAGAAGATCATCGACGAGTGTCGGCCGGCCCGCGCGCAATGTGTCATAGTCTGTCGCTGAGAGGACGACGGCTGTCCGTTCTCCGCGCACCGTGACGACCTGGGGTCCTTCGAGCCGCGCCTTCTGGACCAGTTTTGAGAACTGGTTCTTGGCATCTTGCAACTGCCATTCCATGCGCATTCTCCTGGCTAGACTGTCTAGCTGACGTTAACATCATTCCTCTGCACGGACAAATGTATCTTTCAGAACACTGATCGGCTGACGAGACGACCGAATACGACGGTCTTGTGCTTGTCCTGGCGGCGATTTCGAGGCTGTACGGGTTCGATTTGGTCATTCTTTATATAATGAGAAAAATGTACGATAATGCAACATTATCAGTCATTATTATCGGGAGACAGGCTGTGCCGTTTATGTCGAAATTGGTGGCAAAAACTGCTCGCATAAACTAAGCTATTTCGTATGGAGTCACGTACCACCGCAGCCTCAATCGCCTCCTCGCAGCCCCTCCTGATCCCCAAATGGGTGACAGTGCGGTCCGCCTCGACACGCGAGGCGGACGCTGCCTTCGCGGCCGGCAGTGCATTGGCCACGTTGGATAATCTGGTTCGGTCCGAGCCACCGTGGGCGGGCTGCTGGCGGGCGCGGCAAGCGCTGTCCAGCGCGGTAGCGTCGGTAAAAGGAATGGGACGATCCGAGGACGAGATCGCTATCCGCGATGCCGTTTTGCTGACACTGCCGGGCGACGATCCCGGCCCTGCCGGCAAGGTGTTTTTGGCCTTCCAAAAGTTTGCCGCGCGATCGGGCCCGATCACCTCGGAACTGCTGCGTGAACTGGCCGACCTCATGGGTCTCAAATGGGATGCCGCGCTCGCCGATGTTCCCGGTCGGGTCGATGAGCTTCAAGAATCCGGTCGCGCCGCGCCATTTGTTGTTGCCCAAGTCGTGCGGGTCGTCTGCGTCGCTCGGGCCGATGCCGAGGTGCTGGCCTGGGGGCTGGCGGATCGCGTTCTGGCGCAGATGCTTGGCTGGTCGCATCCGATGCCGATGCTGATGGCCGAGCGGTCCGGGGTGGGGTTTCGAACGACGGGGGGCAGGGGCCGACTGCGGCCGGCTGACGACGGTTTTGATCGGGCGGTCTGCCTGGCTCTAGTCTCAGGCGCCGGCGCGGCGCTGCGCCGGGCCGGCGAGATTGGCCGTCGTGCCGAGCAACTGCTTGCTGTCGCCCCGAAACTGCGCACCAAGGGGGCAGACAAGGTGATCCGGCAGCTTCTGGACAACGATGCGGTCTGTGTGGCTCGAACCGACGGCGATCTGTCGCGCTGGGCGAGCCGCCGGCTATTCGAGCGCGTCGAAAGTCTTGGCGCCGTGCGCGAGCTGTCGGGCCGGTCGCAGTTCAAAATTTATGGATTGTAACCATGGGCCGGCGCGCGCGACCCGCTGAACCGCTTGATCTAGACCTAGCCGATCTGCCGCCGGAGGCGCGCTGGCGCGAGTGGATGGGGCGCGTCGAGGCGGTGATCTTTGCCTCGCCAGAGCCGATTGGCCGCGAAGCTCTTGCCCGCGTCGTTGGCCGTGACTGCAATCTCGACCTGGTCATCGACGACATTCGCGCTGAGTTGCGTGATCGGCCGTATGAACTCGTGTCTGTTGCCGGCGGCTGGCAGCACCGCACCAAGACACGGTTTGCGGAGACGATCCGCGCGGCAACCGGACTTGGCGAGACCACTCGCCCGCTCTCGCAGTCGGAAAATCTCGTGCTGATGTGTATCGCCTACTATCAGCCGATCACGCGTGGTGAGCTGGCCACTTTTTTTGGGCGGGAAGTGAGCCGCGATCTGGTCGGCCATCTGCGCTCGCTCGGCTTCATCGCCGCCGGCCCGCGCAGCCCGACGCCCGGCGCGCCCTATACCTATGTGACGACGCCGGCGTTCCTGTCGCACTTTGGTTTTGACACGCTGCGAGATCTGCCGGACCGGGAAATGCTTGAAGATGCGGGGCTGCTCAGTAAGCGCAATATGCTGGCGGCAGATCCAGTGAGGGATATCAGCACCGATGAGGTCGAAACGGACGAGATGGCCGAAGTTGATGATTTCAGCTGACGGCCGCGAAAACGTTTCCTGTAGAAAATCTACGCGCTTGCGACATGGCAGGCCGTAGCATTACCTATCTATCATTTGTAGTTGCCTTGCCCGTTCCAATGGTGTTTGGCAAAAGTGGGCTCTTTCAATCGCAACCCTAGAAAATTCCGCAGAATCCAAGGCAATGTAGAACATAATACGATGTTGAAGCCGGGTCCGAGGGGTTCAAATTGTGGTCGACGAACGGGACGTGTTCTGGAACAAGCGACCGACCCGGACCTATGTCAGCCCACGATTTGGTCAGCCGGCTGATCCGGATGTGCCGGAATGGTTCGATAAGGGCTCTTCACGAAAGGTATCTCACGTTATTGATGTTGGAGAAGGGCTGATGCACGCCAAGGAGAAGGACCGGATTGTCATCCGGTCGACACCGGCGGCCCGCTACGAAATTGTGGCTACAGTTTGGGAGACCGACAGGGGCCTCGACGTTCTGACAATTCAGAAGTTTAACCAGAAATCCGGCCCCTCCGATAAATGGCATTTTTCCTTTACCGGGGCGGAAATTGATGAAGTGGTCAGCCTTTTCCACCGCATCGCCGAAATCGACTTCACGTCGTCAAATCATTTCAGCTTGAATGACAATACGATTGACCAGGAAATCGCCCAGCGGTCCAAGGCACATGACTTTCTCAACAAGAATTATGAGACGATTGCCAGGTTCATACGGGATGAACAGCTCCAGGAAGACCTTGTCGCCATCGGCTACCGCCGTAGCCAGCTTGAGATTTTCGACAAGCTTTTGAACGACGAAGAGTTTTTCAATACCCAGGCGTCCGGCGGTGTCGGACCCGAGCGCGTTTGGCAGAATTTCTTCGAGCGCAACAAATGGATCTTTGGCTACGGGCTATCGTTCCAGTTCCTGGGCAGCTTGGACGGCGAAAAGCTCGAGCAGATAACGACCGGCAGGGATCTAACGACGGCCGGGAAGCGGGTCGATGCGCTTATGAAAACTCAGGCGCTGATCAGCTCTCTCTGCTTCATTGAGATCAAACACCACAAGACGGCGCTGCTGGCGCCAGAGTCCTACCGGTCGGGTGCGTGGGCGCCTTCGACAGAGTTAGCCGGGGGCGTGGCCCAGGTGCAGACGACAGTCCAGCTCGCCGTCGAAAACATTGGGCGCGGCCTCCGCGTGACCGACGCGGAGGGCGATCCTACAGGGGAGTTCCTATTCAACGTCATGCCGCGCTCGTTTCTCGTGATTGGATCCCTGCGGCAGTTTCTGTCCGAGCACGGAACGAATGACGCCAAATACCGGTCGTTCGAGCTGTATCGGAAAAATACCCAACAGCCTGAGATCATTACATTTGACGAGCTTTATGAGCGCGCAAGGTTCATTACGCGGCAGGTGGACTAGCCTCGATATGCCGGCACTGGCAATAAGACGTGACGTTTTGTCGTTGATTATACGATATTTTGTCGTGCAATATGCGACGTAATGGCAAAAATGGAGAGTCATTATGTCCACTGATGAACCATTCGAACTTTTTCCGCGTCCATCCCCCGAGGATGAATCCAAGCGGTTCAGGGAGATTCTCGCGGAATTGCGCATGACCCCCGGGGATCTGACCGCGCATATGGGCAACAACAGCGACTACCGCGATTCGGGCGCGACCATCAGAAGCATACAGCGCATGGTTTCGGGCGAAACGCGCGTTTCGGGCGAGATGATGGTTATCATGAACATGCTGCTGCGGCAGCGCCTGAGGCTCAAGGCCCGATATTCCAATCTCGCGTGGCAGCGCTACGAAAACGGTGTGTTTTGGGCGAAAGTCGACGACTGGTATGTCCACATATCACCCCAGACGAAGGGGCGTTGGTTGTTATCCTGCCGGCATGGCACGCGCCCGCAGGACTATAGTCCACCGTTCGGCCGATGGCTCAATTCCCTCGAGGAGGCCCAGGAAAAAGCGCTTTTCTGTGTCGAGGAGGGTATGAACGAGGAAGCCCATAACATCTACAATAATTATCGGTTCCCACCTGCGGATTGCACGATGGGAGGGCCAACGTAGGCCGCGCCGCGCCGGGCAACACGTTTGGCCGCCCCTGTGACGTTGAGCCTCATGCGCACCAAATCCATGCTGACGCCATAGTGGTCCGATGCCTCGGGAAGGGTCATGCCGCTCTTGACTATCATCAGCGCGGCTTCTTCAGAAACCAGGAGAGTCGGGCCGAGCCAGTTGGCCTCGGCCTCGAGGTCTTCGTCATAGTGGCGTGAACCCTCCGCATTGAACGGGGGTTTGGGAGGATGTTGTAAAATGCAATGGGCCAGTTCATGGGCGATATCGGCCGCCTGACGCTTTTTATGGTGTGCGTCGTTATAAACGACCCAGCGAAACCGCCGTTCAAATAGTGTTATTGCAGAAAGGTCTTTCTGGCCTTTCACGGTTTCGAAGTAAGCAACTGTTTCCGGCACAGTCGGTCTGTATATGCTTAGAGGCATGAGTGGAATTTCGAGTTTAGCCGCAAGTGTCCAGGGACAAAGCGGACTATAAGGTTCCAGCTCTAGTTCTTTTCGAAAATCTCGAGCATAACCATTTGCTTCCGATTTAAAACCACGTCGGAAAGTCATAGGAGAATCTCTTATTTTTTGCGGAACTGCTCATACGCCGTCTTTATTAAAGTTTCTAACGCCTGCGCACCTTCTTTTGAAAGTTTTGGGTCGGCACGCAAGTGTACCATTATTTCGGCAAGTGGTTCTGGGTTGTTCTGATTTAAAGTACCACCGGAAAAGAAACTTTCAGCCTTAAGTCCCGACCATTTACAGAGGGATGCAAGACTATCGATGTCGGGGCGACGTCCCTGTGACATACGTGTCAATGTGGACGCGGGCACGCCCGCCTGCTCCGCGACCTTTTTCCAGGTCAGCCGCTTTGCGACTCTTTGTGCGTCTATCGCGACAAAGAAGGACTCGCCATCAAAAGTTTCTGTGGACATTTTTCGATTGCTACCTTGCAATTTATAGCCGACCAAGCAATAAAGGGGTCGATTGCGATATAGCAATTAACCGCCATCCTGACAATGGCGTTTTGCGGATAGGAGACCCTAGCATGTCGAACACCTTCAAGCCCGGACAGGCAGCTCCGGTTTCTGGTGAATTTGGAATCCAAGGGCCGCGTGGCGGTATTACCGGGCAGGAACGCACGGCGATCCAGGGAAAGCCCCTGCCGCCAACGCCCAAGCCCGGCCAAGTCTATGTCGTCAATCGTCCTGCCCACAACGGGGCAGGCAAGAAGCGCTGAGGAGGCGCCCATGGAGTTCATTCATAATGACCTCGGCCACCTGAATGGCAACGAGGTTGTGGTGATCACGTTGGATAAGGCTGCAAACGTCCGGTTGATGGACAGCAGCAATTTCAACAGCTACCGGCGGGGCGGTCAGCACCGTTTTATCGGTGGCCATATTACGCAGACACCCTATCGGGTTGCCGTTCCCCATCCCGGGCATTGGCATGTGGCCGTCGACCTCGGAGGTTATAGCGGGAATATCCGCGCTGGCGTCCGTGTACTTGGTTGAAGATTGAAGGGGGCTTAACAAGCCCCCTTCCCCTGGTTGTGATACCTGTGATAAAGGATATTGTGTCTCTTATAGATTGAACTGAAATCACGATTCAATCGGCCGTGCGAGATGGCATAGGGGCTATCCGTTGTGTCCGGCGACGATGCCCATCGCGTCGTCGTTGCCTTTTTACATCACCTTCGGAGCCACGAGGCCGATTTAATCATCCGCGTCGTGATGGCGCCCCTGCCAGACGAACAATCC
Source organism: uncultured Hyphomicrobiales bacterium (assembly GCA_903930435.1). Classification (GTDB taxonomy): domain Bacteria; phylum Pseudomonadota; class Alphaproteobacteria; order Rhizobiales; family Ancalomicrobiaceae; genus CAIYYN01. The sequence goes on from CAIYYN010000036.1 coordinate 40,603, forward strand.
GTAGATACCGGCCACTGTGACCGCGCAACCCGCATGCGTGTAAGCCGCTTCGAATAGAAATGTCATAGAGGTTAGCAGATAGACGATTGCGAGAGCTAAATGCATCATTTGATGGTGTTGCATGACGGAACTCCACTCCGTTGAGGAAACCGTCATCTATTGACTACAAATAGCATCAGTCGGTAAGAAAGCGAATTGCACTGAAAGTCAGCGCACCAACGGGAAACGCAATAAATCGCAACGCGTCCGAAAACCTGCCATCTCGCTTTCGCTGAACGCCTTACGCAGCTTATGCTTGAAGGCAGGAGCGTTATTGCGAAAAGTCCAGACCGCTGGACGGACGTAAAACTCGCACTCGCCCTCACAGCGGCCGCTGCTCGAGAAGATGACGAATTTGCCCCTAACACGGTTGGAAATTGGCGAAAGGCGAAGGCTCTCCCCAAGACTGTCTTGCCTCTGATTGCTGTATTTTTCGGGGATTCGGATGCACATTTTGCGGAGCGGCGCAGTTTTCAGGATTTGTTTAACGCCGCACAGCTCGAGAAATGGGGCCCGCTTAAGGCAAAAGCTACGGACCGCGCGGGGCCCGTGTTCGTCGCGACGGGTAGAAAGCACATTATTGATCGCACATCGCGCGAGACAGACGCCTTAGCAGCGCGCGATTCGAAACAGCAAGCTCTGCAAGCAACAGTGTTGCGGTCAGCAGAAAGACTAGCGGTTAATGTTGAGGCCCGCGGCATCCGATATTCAAACACACCAATCTGGCGTGAACTGGCGATACATGCACGCCGTCTTGCAGATATCGCATCACTCGAACCTAAGGATCTTATTGTCAAACTCTCTGATGCTTATGACGCAAGCCTATATCTCGGAGGGCGTCTCGAGCTTGACGATCGCATTCTCAAGGATATCCGCGAAGAACCATCGCTCGACCTCGACGTGCGGGGTGATCTTGTTCATCTTGTTCGCCTCGCAGCGCCGTGGTTGCGTGGTTTCCCATCAGTCCGCAAGCTCGACGATCAAGCAGCTCGAACCCTGACGGATCTCGGCGATATGACTTCGGCGCGTGACTTGGTCGAGCACGCGGCGCGGGCCAAGGCAATTCCGGAGGACGACGCGCGTGAAATGCGCACTCTTGCAGAGGCCGCCGAAGCGCCGGAGTTCCTTGGTCGTAAAGCGCGGCGCCGCCTCGTAGGAGGCGCTAGGAATCTCGCCCTCTCGCTCGCAGAAACGGAAGTCGAGAGACAAGCTGAAACTCTTGATTTGTCTGACATAGACACACGCGCACTCGCTACCGCGACATACACGACACTCATTGTGGCAAGCTCACAAATCGACCGCCTTCAGTTACCCGAGGATATTCGTTCCGCACTTAGAGCGGTGGTAGACGAAGCAGCTTCACGCCCGATGGCGGATCCGACGACACCCGATGCGTCGACCCAAGACGTCGAGGCGCTAGCGAAGATTCTTGTATTGCGGGGTCTTGCCCCGCCAAAGGCGTGGCGACAGCGAATAAAGCGGTTGAATTTTGCAGGTTCGCCTCTCGTCAATGCCACTCCGCTCGCCGACCTGACAGCGCTAACCTCGCTCGATCTTTCCAGAACACAGATTGCTGACGCTACGCCGCTTGCAGGCCTAACATCACTGACCTCGCTCGATCTTTCTAGAACGCAAATCGCGGACGCCACGCCACTTGCCGGCTTGGTATCGCTGACCTCACTCAACCTTTTCAGAACGCTGGTGACAGACGCTACGCCGCTCGCAGGACTAACAGCGCTGACTTCGCTTAGTTCTGAGAGGTACGCGGATCATCGACGCCGCACCGCTCGCAAATCTAAAAGCACTGATGTCACTCGATCTTGCCGACACGCGAATCGCCGACGCCAGACCACTTGCAGATTTGACAGCGTTGACGTCTCTCGATCTTTCCAGAACGCGGATCGCCGACGCCACGCCACTCGCAGGCTTATCTGCGCTGACCTCACTCGATCTCTACGGCACGCGGATAACTGATGCCACGCCGCTTGCTGGCTTGACAGAGCTTTTATCACTCGATCTTTCCTTCAACGAGATCGCCGACGCCACGCCACTTGCAGGCTTATCTGCGCTGACCGCACTCGTTCTCCACAATACGGAAATCGCCGACGGGACGCCTCTTGCGGGCTTAACATCGCTGACCTCACTAGATCTCCGCGCCACGTTGATTACCGATCTGTCACCGCTTGCTGGCCTGAAAGCGCTGACCTCGCTTGATCTTCGTGCCACACCGGTCACTGATCTGTCACCGCTTGCACATCTTTCGGTGCGGCCTAACCGATTTGGAGCATAGTGATTAATGCGTGCACCTACCGATGCCAACACCACGTATTAAAGGCCAGGCATGAGAATCTAGCCGATAAATATTTGGGAAAACAGCAAGAAACGGGTCAACGCTCATACTCCACATCTGAGGTGAAATGGCCATTAAACGCTCAGATTCGTTAGATCTACGCTAGAAGACCTCTGCGATCTGTATAAAATTGTCTTAATCTCATCGTATATCGACATATATTTATCACAAAATTAGTAAACGACCTTGAACGTCGGACTATCCTCGGGCCGCGAGCGGCGATGATCGTAGATGCGCGTGGTGGCGATGTTGGCATGACCGAGCCATTCCTGAACCTTGGCGATGTCGGCCTGATGATCGAGTGCATTGGTGGCGGCCGTGGCGCGGAGCGAATGTTCCCCGATCGTGAATCCGAGCTTCGCTGAATAGCTTCGCACCAGACGATAGACGCGTCCGCCGTGATTGCTCCCGCCAGCGCTCCCGTACGATTGTTGCGCACCGGCCGGAACAGCGCGCCGGTCTCGTCAGCACCATGCCGGGCAACCTCAAGATAATCGTTGATCAAGCCGTGGGTGCCAGGGTGCAGCGGCAAATACCGCGTCTTGCCGCCTTTTCCCGAGACCTTCAGATGCGGAACGCCTTTCCGCGTTTGCCTAATATCCTTGATCCGTAGTTTGCACAATTCCTCACGTCGCAGGGCATGAAACAGCAGGGTCGACAGGATCGCGCCGTCGCGCGAGCTTTTGATTGTGTCGGTCTCCGGAGCCGCGAGCAGCTCGCGCGCCTGATGGTCGCCGAAGGGGCTCCGCGATCGGGCGCTCATCGGATTGATGGTCTATACCTTCGCGCGGATCGGCGCCGCGCTCTCCATGAAGGTGGAGGACGTTTACACCCAGAACCGCCGACATATGGGTGCGCCTGCACGAGAAGGGCGGCAAGGAACATGAAATGCCCTGCCACCATAATCTCGAGGCCTGGCTGCACGCCTATATCGACGGCTGCGGCCTCGGACTTGATCCCAAGGGGCCGCTTTTCCGGACGATCGGCCGGGGCACCGGCAGGCTGTCAGGAACCCGACTGATCCAACAGGACGCCCACGATTTGATCCGGGTGCGGGCTTTGGCAGTCGATATCGATACGAAGATTGGCAACCACACATTCCGGGCGACCGGCATTAGGGCCTATTTGAAGAATGGCGGCACGCTTGAGAAGGCAGCAGCCATGGCCAATCACTCCTCAACCCGCACCACTCAGCTTTATGACCAGCACGACGATCAGACGAGGTCACGTTGGACGAGGTCGAGCGGGTGGGAATTTGAATTATCGCTTGTTGGGGACAACCGCTCAACCGGTTCGATGAATGTTTCGGTTGCACACGATAGATGATATTATCTCCGATAGAGATATTGGAGGAATAGTATGGGCATCGCTGAAGATATGGGGACGTTCTATAATAATTTGAAAATACCAACAGATACTATTTCATCTATATCGGTACGATATAAGAGAATTACGCGGCAGTTGAATAGAGATCTCTGGAATTCAGAGTCAGATACGCTGAATAGTATGTATACCGGATCTTACGGACGAGATACCGCATCCCATGGCATTAGTGATCTCGATATCACATTTCGCTTACCTGTGCGCCTTTACGATCAATATCGTGTTTACATGGGAAACGGGCAATCCGCGTTGCTGCAGGCGGTGAAGACGTCCTTGCAGAAGATGTATCCGACGTCGAATGTTGCCGGGGACGGCCAAGTTGTAGTCATAACATTTAACGACGGAATTCGATTTGAAATTCTGCCTGTATTTGATCACAAAGACGGAAGTAGTTTTATATTTCCAGATTCAAACAACGGCGGCAGTTGGCAGGTTTGCAACCCGAAAGCAGAAATAAAGGCCATTCAAGACAGGCATGAGAACACGAATAAAAATCTCAAGAAGATATGCAGAATGTTGCGTATCTGGAAGATGCATTGTAGCGTGACCATGACGGGTATGCTGATAGATACATTGGTTTATCAGTTTATTGAAAATTATGAACATAGAGGTAAATCATTCCTGTATTACGACTATATCTTCAGGGATCTATTTGATTTCATGTCGAAGCAAGATCAAACTCAGAACCATTGGCGTGCGCCAGGCAGCGGTTCCTATGTTTATCGAACAGGAATCTTTGAGAACAAGGCCCGTAGCGCCCATCTTAGGGTGGTCGAGGCGAATGCCTTTGGTGCAAACGGTAATCAATGGTCACAAAGGCAGAAATGGAGAGACGTATTTGGAACCGACTATCCCGGTTGATGAGGCCCGCTTTGTTCTCGAATCCCAGATTCGGGATTGTTTCGGTCGTGTGGCTTATAGCCACAAGACTCATGAAAAGATGGCAGAGCGTTACGCCTCACGGCTGAATATTACAAAATGGGGAATGATCTTGTTATCAGCGTTGATAACAGGCGGCATGACTGGCGTCCTTTTTGATAAATCATCGAGCTTCTTTCCAATCGTAACTGCAGTACTTTCAATACTTTCTCTAGTTTTCAATAGTTATATGAAGGATGTCGATCCTGGCACGAACGCCCAGCGACATCGGGAAGCGGCATCAAAGCTTTGGAATATGCGCGTGTCATACTTAAGTTTGCTGATGGATATCAAAGATAAGGCCGTGGGCATGGAGGCGTTGCGCAAGCGACGAGATCAGCTGCAATCAGATCTGGTCCGCATTTACTCGTCAGCTCCCCACACTGATGACGGGGCCTATGGGCAAGCCCAGGAAGCCCTTCAAAAGAACGAGGATCTCACCTTCTCTGATGAGGAATTAGACCGATTGCTTCCTCCCTCGATACAACGAGGACGGTCCGACAAACCTTGATGGATGCACGAAAGTGCCTTAGTCTGAGACAAATTCGTTAACAGGATTTTTAGCCGGCCTCCCTACAATCGCGCCAGATATCGCGTTTGCAGGGAGTAAGGAAATGAAAGACCTAACAACAATTGTTTTTATAATTAGTGCCTTATCAGGTCTCATTGTGGCGATCACTCGGCTTCTTCAGGAGCTACGCCGCTGGCGATCAAAGGTTAACACCGACAAGAAAAACGAATAGCTTTTTTGTACTGAGGTCTAAATCTGGGCTGGTCTCTAAGCCAGCTTTCCTTTTGGTGCCAAAGAGTAGTCTCCCTTGACGCATGCAATTTCCGCAAAGCGGTACATCTCCGCCAGACCCTCATAGGGATCGGCTTGTCGTTCCGCTCGCTTCGCCAGATCATAAGCGATGAGAACATTTACGGCGGGGGAACGTTGTGCGGGGTCAACGTAGTCCATGTCGGGCTTCATCAAATGCGGATGGACCACTGACCAAGAGTCGGCTATGTGCCCAGCCGTATCCGCTGTTGTATTCTTTGATAAATCTGAATATTTGCTTCGTGCGCAATTTCGACGACAAGCGCAAATCGTTGTCGCTCAACACCGATTGCCCAACCAGTCTCGCATCTCACGACGAGATAATATTGGTCGCCGTAATTTGAAATATTAGTCTTAAACGTCGCAATTGCTGACTGCAGCGTGCCCTTCTCTCGGAGAGCTGGCCCAGGATTCAGGCCACATTGATAGCGAGAGGCAATCTCGGGGATCGCTTCATCCCGACCGCGTCGTCGATAGTGCTCCGCGACCAACCCAGGATCGCAGCCTCGCACCAGCCTGAAACTCATGCCGATACCGGCATAATCCAGTCGGCTGTGCCTAACCGGCGGATCGAAGGCGAGGGAAACTTTAATGGTTCGGCGGCCAACGGTTGTTTGATATACTGCGGGAATTGGAAGTTCGTAAATTGCGAAATGATCAACTAAGAGTTCGTCCTCTGCGTAGAGGACGACTCTTGCGTCATCAGAGAAAGCTGCTCGCTCGAGATCAATCTGGCCATTGCCGCAGATCGCCCTGATAGCATCTTCCCCGAGTGGTGCCAGCCGCCGAACAGCCGCCGCCGGTAGTGCGGCCGACGTAGCGAGCAACGCACGCACAAGATTCGCTGAAGCAGCGGGAAAACGCGAAAAAATTTGGGCTGCCTTGAATGCGACGATCGGTGCAGCGTATGAAGTGCCCGAGCCGCTTGTAATGAGTTGGTCGATCGGTTGGTGATGAAGGGTTAGCATTCCTGTACTGGACACGTCTTTTCCGTCGCGCAGACGTTGGACCAGGGGGTCAAAGATCATTGTTCCGCCTAGATCAATAAAATCCGGTTTGATCGAGCCTTCGACGCCAGGGCCAATCCGCGTAAAAGGTGATGGCTCGCCGTCATCTGTTATTGTTCGAACTGCAACATCTTCCGCGAGATCCTCGTTGAGCCCGTTTCCGTGCGCCAAAGAGCCGACTGTAACAACATTAATCGCTCCGGCCGGCTCGAAGAATCTATTGTCGGCCTCGGTCAAATAGCGTGGATATTCGGTGACGGCCTGCTCGACCCTATTTCCGCTACGGGGTGGACGATTTCCCGCTGCTACAACTATTACGATATCTAATTCCCGTACGAGCTCGTCGAGGGTCGCCGCCCACGTGCCGACTTTGCCGCCATCGTAAACATGACGATTGTCAGCCAGCGCAATGACAAAGAGGCGACAGCCAAAGCGTTGATGCAGCGTCGAGACTGCTTCCCGCATTTGTGACGGTACGAGGCGGCGATCATCGAAATTGCCTGTTTCATTGACGACTTTGGCTGAGCAAAGCCGCGCTCCGCGAATAAGTGTGCCGGCAGTAAGCTGGGCGCGCAGGTCTCCAAAAACGGCAACACCCCCAACTCTTGTGCCATGCCCCCAGTCGTCCGCTGTGCCGAGGCGATCCGGCACACCGATAGCGCCAACGAGCATCGCCTCGAGCAATGGGTGGTCGTTCACACCACTGTCGATAATCCCGACGAGCGGCCTTTCATCGACCTCTGGTTCTAAAGCTGGCAGTGTCCCAAGTTCGAGGCGTAAAGCTTCGGATGACGCAACGTCTGGGCGGGTGGCCTGCTGCCGGATTTGTGGACACCGAGATAAGGTGTTTTCACAAACCGGAGAATTGGAATGCAGCGCAGGAAGTTTACGCGAGAGTTCAAGGTTGAGGCGGTCCGGCTGATCAAGGATCGCGGCGTTGCGGTGGCTCAGGCTGCTCGGGATTTGGATGTCCACGAGAATGTTCTGCGCAAATGGGTCAGGGAGTTTTCGGCAGAGCCCGACCAAGCCTTTCCTGGCAATGGGCAGATGAAGGCCGATCAAGCCGAGATCGCGCGGCTTCGTAAGGAGGTCGCCAA
>CAIYYN010000037.1 GCA_903930435.1 uncultured Hyphomicrobiales bacterium
CGGCACTTGGCTGCCTATAATGGCATTCCGAAGAGCCACTTTTTTCTCTTCCTGAAAGAATGCGAATGGCGCTTCAATAACCGCCCAGCCAGCAATCTCTTGAGGATGCTGCGAGAATGGGCCAAAGTATAAAAATCAACGTCTATCTATGTCAGCCCCTTCAATTTTCCCATCATACCTTGATAGCCCAAAACTAAAAACGCCAATAATCACAATGAAAATCATAAAAATAATGAAAGACGTTCGCTCTACAAACTGAATTTTGCTTGCAGAATTACCGAAACTATTGTGAAAATTCGCGATTTCGTCATCCCATGGATACGGGCCAGCATCACTCATGATTAGGTATCCTTAAGTGCATCGAGACATAATGCAATCTATCACTTTATTTTTAAATTGCAATCGATCGATTTATACAATCTGGATAACGTACTTGGTAAAAGATGGTCGTTTCCGGTCTCCAATCAAATTATGGTATGACGTCTCATCAATGCGCCGACTTGTCAGGACCTTCACATGACCATTGAAACCATTGCCATTACGCCTATTGCCGGACAAAAGCCGGGTACATCGGGTTTGCGGAAAAAGACGGCTGTCTTCATGCAGCCCGGCTATCTGGAAGCCTATGTGCAATCAGTCATTGATGGCGTCGGCGGGGTGGCTGGCCGCGACATCGTGGTCGGCGGCGACGGGCGCTTTTTCAACGATACGGCCATAGGCATCATGCTGCGGATGCTGGCGGCTAACGGCGCGGCCAAAGCGATCGTCGGGCGCGGAGGATTATTGTCGACACCGGCCGCATCGAACCTCATTCGCATCCGCAAGGCATACGGTGGGTTCGTCCTGTCCGCCAGCCACAATCCAGGCGGCGCTGACGGCGATTTCGGGATCAAATTCAACGTCTCTAACGGTGGCCCTGCCCCCGAAGGCGTGACCGATGCCATGTTTGCCCGCACCAAGACAATCGACAGCTACAAGATCCTGTCAGGCCCGGCCCCTGATCTAGGCCATATTGGTGTGACCAAGCTTGGAACCATGACACTCGAAATCATCGATCCCGTGACCGACTATGTCGCAATGATGCGCAACCTCGTCGATTTCGATCGTATCCGCGCGCTGTTCGCCTCCGGCTTCCGCATTCACTTTGACGCGATGCACGCTGTCACCGGGCCTTATGCGCATGCCATCCTTGAGGGCGAACTTGGTGCGGCAAAGGGATCGGTCGTCAACGGCATTCCCTTACCGGACTTCGGCGGCCATCACCCCGATCCGAACCCGGTCTATGCAGCTGATCTCTTCAAGCTCATGTTTTCTGCCGATGCGCCCGACATGGGTGCAGCATCGGATGGTGATGGCGATCGCAACATCGTGCTTGGCAAAGGGATATCGGTCGCGCCCTCGGACAGTCTAGCCTTGCTCGCCGCGAATATTCACCTGGCAAAAGGCTATACCGCTGGCCTGAAGGGCGTCGCGCGGTCCATGCCAACGAGCCGCGCGGCAGATCGCGTGGCGGCGAAGGCAAGCGTTGAAGCCTATGAGACGCCGACCGGCTGGAAGTTCTTCGGCAACTTGCTGGATGCAGGTCGTGTGACGATTTGCGGCGAGGAAAGCGCAGGTACAGGCTCGGACCACGTGCGGGAAAAAGACGGTCTATGGGCAGTTCTGATCTGGCTGGATATCCTTGCCGCGCGCAAGCAATCCATCGGCGAGATCGTTGCCGACCACTGGAAGACCTATGGTCGCGACTACTATACGCGGCATGACTATGAAGGTCTTCCAAGCGACATCGCCGACCAGATGTTCACAGATCTGCGCGGTGCGCTTGCAACGCTGCCCGGACGGTCTTTCGCCGGGCTGAAGATCGAAAAGGCCGATGATTTCAGCTACCACGACCCCGTCGATGGCTCGATATCTGCGAAACAGGGAATCCGAATCTTCTTTCAAAGCGGCGAACGGGCCGTATTCCGTCTCTCGGGTACGGGGACTGAAGGCGCAACCTTGCGCGTCTATCTGGAAGCCTTCGAACCGGACCCGGCAAAGCACGCGCTTGATCCACAAACTGTTCTGGCTCCCGTCATCGCCGCTGCTGACGCCATCGCGGGTATCAAATCCCGGACTGGCCGCACCGCGCCTGATGTCGTGACCTGAGACCGCCTCAATCGGACGGGGCTTTCAGGACCACTGGAAGCCCCGCCACGACCAGCGTCGCATGGGACGCCACTTTGGCAATCGACTGATTGAGACGGCCCTGAGCATCACGGAAGGCCCGGCCAAGCGGGGTCTCCGGCACGAGTCCAAAGCCAATCTCATTCGAAACAAGTATCACCCGCCCTTTTGCCATTTTCAGGGTCTCGCCAAGCGCCGTCGTCGCCGCTGCCACATCGCGCTCGTGGTACATCAGATTATTCAGCCAAAGCGTCAGGCAATCAACGAGCAGGATCGTTTCCGGCCGGGCATGCCGCATGATGACCGCAGGCAACCCAAGCGGCTCTTCGATTGTCGTCCATTCCGGACCCCGTTCCTCGACATGCCGCGCGATTCGGTCACGCATTTCGTCGTCAAAGGCGGTTCCGGTGGCCACATAGATCGGTTTGGCCTTGGCGCTTTGGGCAAGATCCAGTGCGAAACGTGTCTTGCCAGAGCGGGCACCGCCCAGAACCAGATGAATGCTGTTGGCTGTCACTTTTCCTCCTGACGACCGATTTCAGCCGTTTGCGATCAAGTCGGCTTCCCCGCATCCAGCGGGAATAGCCCAAATGGCGACGACATTCAGCGCAAATTCAATCCCTGTTCATAAGACCGATACATTTGCTGTCAAAGGGGTTGGCAAGCGCGAAGGAGCTTGCTATTAGACGCCCCACACCGCCGAGGTGATCCGCGATAGCTCAGTTGGTAGAGCAGATGACTGTTAATCATCGGGTCGCAGGTTCGAGTCCTGCTCGCGGAGCCAGTGTGCTTCCCCAGAGATACATGATGAATTTGCAATGCGGACGTGGCTGAACACGTCCCGAAGATTGGTTTGGCCGTGCCCCGAGGAGATATCTTCCCTCTGAGCAAGCGATGCGACGTCACGTGTGGACACCCTGTAAATATTTAGCCCCAGCCAATAGCACGTTGACTGGGGCCATTTTGTTTCCTGCTGTCAGCGCTGACGATCAGGCCAGCTTGTCTTGCGTCTTCGTCTCGAAATCACTGGCGTCATGACGCTCGCGAAGTTGTTCCGAGGGTTCGCCGGTCATCCGGTTGACCATTCGGCCACGTTTGACGGCGGGTCGGTCGTAGATCGCATCCGCCCAGCGGATGACATTCTTGTACTCGTGCACGCTCAGGAATTCGGCTGCACCATAGGCCCAGCCTTTGACAAGGCCACCGTACCACGGGAAGACGGCGATATCGGCGATTGTATATTCAGCGCCAGCGAGATAGGGGCTTTCAGCCAGACGACGATCCAGCACGTCAAGCTGACGCTTTACCTCCATCGAGAAGCGGTCAATGGCGTATTCGATCTTGATCGGTGCGTAGGCGTAAAAATGACCGAAGCCGCCGCCAAGATAGGGCGCACTGCCCATCTGCCAGAACAACCAGTTCAGCATTTCGGTGCGTCCTGCGACATCCTTCGGAATGAACGCTCCAAACTTCTCGGCGAGATAGAGCAGGATCGAGCCTGACTCAAAGACGCGAATGGGCTCAGGGCCGCTGCGATCCAGCAGCGCCGGAATCTTGGAGTTGGGATTGACGTCGACAAACCCGGACCCGAACTGATCGCCATCGCCGATCTTGATCAGCCAGGCATCATATTCGGCCCCGGTAAAGCCAAGCGCCAACAACTCCTCGAGCAGGATGGTGACCTTGACCCCGTTCGGCGTGCCAAGCGAATAAAGTTGAAGCGGGTGCTTTCCGACTGGCAGTTCCTTGTCGTGCGTCGGGCCAGCGATGGGGCGGTTGATGCTGGCAAAGGTGCCGCCGCTTGGCTTGTTCCACGTCCAGACCTTTGGCGGCGTGTAATCAGATGTTTCTGTCATTTTGATCTCCGCGATCTCGTCGGATCAGGTCAGGCTGCCGGCGGATAGTTTGACGGGAAAAGCGCGCGCTTGGCTGCTTCGTCGCGTTCCATCTTGAAGGGATGATCCTTGCCCACTTCACGCGCACGTGCCGCAGCGGGTCGCGCATCAACGGTATCAAACAGGCGCTTGAGATTCGGATAGGGTGCCAGCGGATCCTCCGCCCCCTTGAACACCCGCGAGGCACGATCCAGCCATCCCCAGACGGACATGTCGGCAATGGTATAGGTGTCACCGACGATGAACTGGCGACCCTGAAGGTGATCTTCCAGCACCTGATAATGGCGCTCGGCTTCACGCCGGTAGCGATTGACCGCGTAATCGAGGCCTTCCGGTGCTGCAAACTGGAAATGAACCGCCTGGCCGGAGAACGGCCCGAGGCCAGAGGCGATGAACAGGAGCCACGACAAAAGTTCCGGGCGATCTTCTGCCGATCCGAGGAACTGACCGGTCTTTTCGGCGAGGTAAATCAGGATTGCCGTTGAATCAAAAACCCGGACTTCCTTGCCGCCGGGGCCATCCGTATCGATGATCGCCGGCACCTTGCCGTTCGGATTAATGGCGCGGAACGACGGCAGGTGCTGCTCACCCTTTGCCGTGTCGACAGCGATTGTCTCAAAGGGCAGCCCTGCCTCTTCAAGGAAGAGAGCAATCTTCGCCGGGTTCGGCGTCGGATGATAATACAGTCTGATCATGCAGGGCTCCTCACATGCGGCGAGATTGATGGCGCGCGAACAGGTCAAAGCGCGCTCTTTGGCCAACTTTGGGCGCATTTCACATAGGGATTGTGACACGCCCCTACAAGGTCAATGTGAGTCCAAGTTCGGCTGGATCGAGTTTCATCACAGCATCCGCTGGGCTACCGACCAAGTGGCCTCAATGGCCCATGCCGCGCCTTTGCAACTGATCGGCGTTTGCTTCGTCGCTGGCCTTAACCTGCTCTGATTGCGCAGGAAGAGCCGTCGGGGCAACCTCTGCCCCCGTTGCGACGGATGGCTTGTGTATCCGGAAAAACAGCGCATAAGCAGCCGGGAGCACAAGCAGCGTCAGAACTGTCGCCGCCAGAATGCCGCCCATCATCGCATAGGCCATTGGTCCCCAGAACACGGATTGCGCAATCGGCACCAGCGCCAGCACGGCGGCGGCGGCAGTCAGCATGATCGGGCGGAAGCGCCGGACGGCAGCACCGACCACGGCATCCCAGGGTTCATGCCCCCGCGCGATATCCTGATCAATCTGGTCGATGAGGATAACGGAGTTACGCATGATAATCCCAAGGAGCGCGATAACGCCGAGGATTGCAACAAAGCCAAAGGCCGAGTTCGTGGTGATCAACGCTGCCGACGCACCAATCAGGCCGAGCGGTCCGGTCGCCAGTACCAGCAACGCCTTGCCGATATGCTGCAACTGGATCATCAACAGCACGAAGATGACCAGCAGCATCACAGGCGCGCGGGCGTTGATGGAGTCCTGGCTCTTGGCAGATTCCTCGGCCGCACCCTGGATTTCCATGTGATAGCCGACCGGCAGTGCTGCTCGCACGTCCGCGAGCCTGGCATAGATATCCGCGACAACGTCGTTTGATTGCAGACCGTCCTGCACGACACCGCGCACAGTGATCGCCGGAAGCCCGTCACGCCGCCACTCGATTCCGGGCTCGAAGATCGGAACAACCTTGGCTATCTGCGAGACAGGAATCATCTGGCCCGTATCGGTCGGAACATAACTCTCTTCAACCGCCGTCAGGAGGGAGCGATCCTTACTGGGTTCGCGGACGACAACCGACACCGTCTCGTCCTTGTCCCTGACGTCACCAATTGGCGCACCGGAGAGATTGGTTTGCAGGATCTGACGAATGCGCTGCGATGTGACGCCGAGTGCCCGGGCGCGGTCCTGATCGATGACGAGTTTCAGCGCTGGCACCGGTTCCAGCCAATCATCGTGGATCGTCGAGACCCGACCGTCGGCGCGGAAGGCGGCCTTGACCTGATCGGCAATCTTGCGCACTTCGGCACGGTCCGGACCAATCACACGCATCTGCGCAGGCCAGCCAACGGGCGGGCCGCTGTTCAGCAAGTCGACCTTGTAGCGCGTGGATGGGAAATCGCTCGTCAAAATGCGTTTGGATTCCGCGATCAGGCGGTCGCGTGCGGGCACATCCTTCGCCACGACAAGGAACTGGGCAAAGTTCGGGTTCTGCAGTTGTTGATCCAGCGGCAAGAAGAAGCGCGGAATGCCGTTGCCGATAAAGGTCGTCACAGTCCGCTGCTCAGTCAGCGCCAGCAATCGCTTCTCGAAGGTTTCAGCCTGCCGCTTGGTCTCCTCCGTTGCCGTGCCTTCCGGCAACCACATGTCGATGATCACCTCAGGGCGGGTGGAGAGCGGGAAAAAGCTCTTCGGCACAAAATTGAAGCCATAGAGGCCGATCCCGAAGGCGACGAGTGTTGTCACCAGAACAAGGCGGCGATGGCTGACGGACCAGTCGATTGTTGCCTTCAGTATCCGGTAGGAGCGCCCGGCATAGGGGTCGTGGTGCACGCCTTCGGCATGGGGCCGTGCTTTCAGGATCTGATAGCCAATCCAGGGCGTGAAATAGACCGCGACAAACCACGAGGTCACAAGTGCAATGCCGACAACCCAGAACAACGAGCTGACGTATTCACCGGCCTGCGATGCCGCAAACCCGACGGGAATAAAGCCGGCTGTCGTGATCAGTGTCCCGGTCAACATCGGGAAGGCGGTCGAGGTATAGGCGAAACTTGCTGCAGAGAGCTTGTCCAGCCCCTCCTCCAGCTTGCGCTCCATCATCTCGACCGCGATCATTGCATCATCGACGAGGAGGCCGAGCGCTATGATCAGCGCGCCTAGCGAAATACGCTGCAAATCGATGCCCAACTGGTACATCAGCGCAAAAGTCGCAGCGAGCACGAGCGGGATCGTAATCGCTACGACGAGACCCGCCCGCCAGCCGATCGAGATGAACGACACCGCCAGCACGATGACGAGCGCTTCCAGCAAGGCTTCGGAGAATTCATCGACCGCCTTGGTGACAACGTCAGCCTGATCCGAAACCTGGCCAATCTGGACGCCGACAGGCAAGCTCGCTTCAAATGCCTTGATCGTGGCGCGCACTTGCTTGCCGACTGTCGTGACATTGAAGCCACTGCTCATGGTCACACCGACCAGAACCGCGTCCTTGCCCTGAAAACGGTCCATTTGAACCACAGGCGTTTCGGTTCCACGCGTTATCGTAGCGATATCCCCGAGCCGTATGACATCCTTGCCGGCCTTAATGCGGAGGTCGCGAATATCGTCTGCCGTTAGCGCACTACCATCGACGGTGACGCGCACCGACCGGGCCGCAGTCTCGACGGAGCCTGCGGCGTTGACCGTGTTCTGACCATCCAGGGCCGATTTGATATCGAGGACCGTCAGACCTCGCTCAGCAAGCGTGCGCGACGATACGTCGATGAAAATTTTCTCATCCTGTGCGCCCAGTATCTGGACCTTCTCAATTCCGGGCACCCTGAGCAAGGCGTCGCGGGCCCGCTTGGCAAAGGTCTTCAATTCCGGATAGGAAAAACCGTCGCCGGTGATCGCATCAAGGCTGATGAACGTGTCACCAAATTCGTCATTGAAATACGGGCCGAGCAACCCGGACGGCAGATCGCTCGCGATATCACCGACCTTCTTGCGCACCTGATAGAAGGCGTCCTTGACCTGCCGCCCGACAGCCTCACCCTTGATACTGACAGTGATCACAGCACTACCTGCCCGCGTGAATGAGCGGACATAGTCCAGATAGGGCGTTTCCTGGAGCTTGCGCTCGATCTTGTCGACGACCTGATCCTGCATCTCCTGCAAAGTCGCACCCGGCCAGACGGCCTGGACGATCATCACGCGGAAGGTAAAGTCCGGATCCTCCTTCTGGCCCATTTTTGTCAGGCCAAAGGCTCCAGCCGCGATGACCAGAAAGCACAGGAACCAGGTCATCTGCGCATGGCTTATCGCCCAGCGTGACAGGTTGAATGAGTTGGACTGAGGGCTGTCAGACATTGGAACAATCTCGTCGAATTCAGGAGACAGGGGCGCTTTGTCAGTTCAGATCTGCGGTCTTGACCGGATCAGCCAGCAGCGTCACGCGCTTGCCGTCGTCGAGGAACTGGGTGCCAGCCACAACGACGCGATCACCCGCAGCAATCCCGCTGGCGACGCGAACGCCATCTGCACTCATGCCATCAATGACGACAGAGTGAGGATGGACTGTCATGGTCGTGCTATCCGCGACCCAGACGACGGTACTGGTGTTGCGCTGGTCCAGCGCGGTCAATGGCACCACCAGCGACGCATCTCCGACCGGGACGTCAATCGTCACTGTTGCAGTCTGGCCAAGGCGGACGCGGCTATCTTCCGGGATCGAAATCCGGACCGCGAATGTGCGCGATTGCGGATCGGCACTGCCCGAGATCTCGCGAACGGTGCCAGTTTGGGCGAGCGTCGGATCTGCCCAATAATGCGTCGTGACTGTTGAGCCCGAGTGGAAGAAACGGATATCCTGTTCCGGAACCGAGATCGCGACTTCGCGATCTGCCAGTGGCGCAACGACGATTACGGGCGTTCCGGCGCTGACGACCTGGCCAAGGTCAGACCTGACGTCCGTCACGATCCCTGCGACTTCAGCCGTCAGATCACTATAGTTTTTCTGATTGAGCGCCTGATCTCGGCTGAAAACTGCCGCATCATAAGCCGCTTTCGCCTGATCAAGTTCCAGTGCGTGCTGGTCGAGGGCTGATTTGGCAATGAAGCCTTTGTCGAACAGGGCCTTGTTACGATCATAGGCATCGACCGCCACATCGCGACGGGATCTGGCCGCCTCGACATTTGCATCCGACGTCCGCCAGGACAGGGCAAGGTCTGTGCTGTCGAGCCGTGCAAGTAACTGACCAGGGGTCACGCGGTCGCCAATGTTCACCAAGCGCTCGGTGATCTTTCCAGAAACCCGAAACGACAGGGTTTGTTCGATGCGCGGCTTGATTGACCCCGAATAGGTGATAGGCCGCGTGTCTGCCCCCTTCGCTACAGTCACCACTTTCACGGGCCGCACCGGTTCGGGGGTCTTGGCAACCTCGTCCTTGCAGGCAGCGAGCGCCATGACGGCAACTGCCGACAGCAGGATCTTGAAGGGCATTACCGAACGCATGTTCAGTGACATTTTTCGTTCTCCGTCAGTCGTCAGTCACAAGGCGTGCTTTTGGCGAAATTACGTGTTGTTTCAGGTTGATAAATCAGGCCTTCAACGACCTTAAAATGAAATCGAGCATTTCCTCGGCGGTAGCAGCATCCGGATCATTGATGCATTTGACCACCATCTGCGGGTGGATTTGCGCCATGAAAGCCTGGTTGAGGCATTTGGCGACATGGCCAGGTTCGCCCAGAGCGATTTCGCCGGCTGACATTCCTTCCGAAACGACCTTTGCAATGATCTCGATCTGGCGGTGGATGTGCTGGCGAATAGCCTCCCAGTCTTCCTCCATCGCGACTGAGACCATCTCGTGGACCTTTTTCTCATCGAGCAAAAGCGAGACGGTCATCTGATGAATCGTCATCAGGATTGTCCTGATGCGCTCAATCGCCGAGCCAGGTCCATTCGCAATCTTCAGGGCAACGGCGACGCGCTCATCGAGCATCTGCGAACACAGAGCCTCATTAATCGCGAGTTTCGAGGGGAAGAAGCGATACACGTTGGCCGGCGACATACCCAATTCGCGGGCGATGTCGGCAACCGTGGTTTTGGAATAGCCATAATGCCGAAACAACCGCTCGCCCTCGCGCAGAATGCGAGCTCTGGTATCAGGTTTGGTATCGTCCGCAGATACGGTGGCCATCACAGGTGATCCAACTTAATCAGCCGCAGAAATGAAGACTGACGAATATTGATTTTCGTCAGTCATACAGAGCAGCCCTTTACATGTCAATCGAGCAATTGCGCAACATCGCGGAACAGTTAAAGGGCGGTCACCTCATTCAGCCTCCCAATGCAAGTGGATTCAGAAGCCTCAAAAGCAAAGGGCTGCCTGCGACAATTCGCCTCAGGCAGCCCAATAATGCCTTGCGCAACCTCAGTGATCTGCCGCTTTTGCAGCAGCAGACAGTTGGTCTTCAGCTTCTGTGGTCGAAACGAGGCCATTGTAAAAGAGGTTGAGCACCACGGCGACCAGGGTCGTCAGAATGATTCCGGAGCCGAGGATCGGCTTCCAGGTTGCCGGAAAGTTTCGGAAGAAGTCGGGCGCCACGAGTGGAATGAGGCCCGCTCCGACTGAGATCGCGACGATAAAGAGGTTGTTGCGATTGTTGCGGAAATCGACGCCGCCCAGAATTCGGACACCTGTGGCGGCGACCATGCCAAACATGACAATGCCCGCCCCTCCGAGCACCTCCGGCGGCACCGCAGCGACAATCGCAGCAAGCTTCGGGATCAGGCTCAAGATCACGAGGATCACGCCACCGGCCACGGCAACGAAGCGGGACCGAATGCCCGTGACGCCGACAAGCCCCACATTCTGCGAGAAGGACGTATAGGGAAACGCGTTGAAAATGCCGCCGATGATCGTGCCGATGCCGTCGGCCCGAATGCCGTTCGCGATATCCTTTGGCGTGACAGATTTTCCAGTCATGTCACCAAGCGCCAGGAACATGCCTGTTGATTCGATCATCACGACGATCATCACGATGCACATCGTGAGGATGGACGTGAACTCGAAGTGCGGCATACCAAACTGGAACGGCAAGACAACCCCGAAGATCGGCGCGCTTTGAACCGACCCAAAACTCATCTTGCCAAGAAACGTCGCGACGACCGCTCCGACAATGATCCCGATCAGAACAGAAATATTGGCCACGAAACCCTTGCCAAACTTCGAAATGATCAAGATGACCACCAGCACCAACGCGGATAGCGCAAAACCATCGAGCGCATCCCGATTTGGATTGGGGATCATGCCCTTGAACGAACCATCGACGATATTGGGCACCATGCGTGGCCCCTCGGCCCAATCGACACCAATGCGCATGAGCGAAATACCGATAATCAGGATGATCGATCCCGTCACAATGGCTGGGAAAAAGCGCGTCAAGGCACTCATGATCGGAGCCACAAGAAAGGCAAAGATACCCGCACCAATCACGGCACCGTAGATCGTCAACAGGGACGCGACCGGCGTTGCGCCTGCATCCTTGCCTGCGGCGATCAGGGCCATCATCGGACCAACCGACGCAAAAGTGACGCCCATCATGACCGGCAGACGAATGCCGACGAAACCAAAGCCCAGGCTCTGCACCAGCGTCGCTAGCCCACATGCAAGAATATCCGCGGAAATCAGGATTGCTCGCTGGTCGGCAGGCAACCCAAGCGCCCCAGCAATGATCAAGGGAACCGCAACGGCCCCGGCATACATCACCAGCACATGCTGAAGCCCGAGGGCGACAAGCCGTTGCGGCGGCAAAATCTCATCGACTGCCTTGGAAGCGTCCATCAACTTTCCTCCCGTTTGTTTCCTGTCTGCCTTTTCTGGCAGATCAGCGTCTTGATTAGCGTCAAACCCCTTATTTGCAGCTTGCTCCCGAACTTTACCGACAAGCCCGCGATCTGCCGAGGCCGTCATTCTTCAAAAGCCGATTGCGGGATTATGAGATGGCAAACCGGTATCGAGTGCAACCGGATTGTCCGCCAAATAATCGGATAGCCGCGTCAATCAACAAGTTCGAACGCCCCGACTGCATGTCAACTGGATACAACTTAGGCAAATCCTTGTGAGCAGTTGTCGAAAATCACATCTCACCACCTCGATACGAGCGATGAAATCGCCCCAGAAAAGGCTTCGCCATGTTGCTCGTATAGATTGAAAAAAATTCAATCGTCCATTATGAGATGAATTGCAATCAAGGGGCGCAATTCAATTTTGATGATTACCTTGAGTCAATGCGTGACGCAATTTGAATGGATTGCGCCCCGACATCGACCTGGAGATCAGCTTTGACCCCTCGCCTGCACGGTTGCGCAAACCGGCAAAAAATGGAGGTTCCAATGTCGGCAAGATCAACACGCGTCAATTTCGAAAATGCGACGAACTGCTGCCTCATTCTCGTAGGCAGCAGTCTGCAACACGGGATCTGGAACGGGTCACCACCAGGCGTGATCGCTGTGCAAAGCACAGCATCATGGCAAAATGATTCAGATGGCTTCATGACCGGCGATCAAGGGTCGGCCAGTTATGCTGCAGTACAGGTCCACAACGGCTCCCCGGTCTGCATCGGATATGTGGTCATCTCCTGGGATAATCCGTACGTCGGATCGAACTCCTACAGCATGTCTGCACCTGCGGGCCTGAGCATCTCCTATACAGGCGGCGGCGGCAATAACGCGACAATCAACGTTACCCTGAAACTTGCGGCCGGTCGCGAAGCTGAACGCGTCACCACGACCGTCGAGAAATGATCTTCTGACGAAAAATGCCTGCAGCAAGATTTGAGACAATCTCGCTGCAGGACCTTTAACGCAGAAACTGCCCGCCTCTCAGCTGGGGACCGCGATTATCAGCCTGTCATCCCAAGCACGGCATCAGCCGCATTGCGAATTGTGGCGATGCTGGCACTAATTTCACCCAGATCCGACACGATCGCCTGAACGCCAGACGTTGCAGACGACATTTCGTTCACAATTCCCTCGGTCACCGTTGCCTGCTCTTCAACGGCGGATGCAATCGCGGACGAGATACTGGAGATATCCGAGATCGTGCCCGTGATCACTTCAATCGCGGTAACGGCCAGCGCTGAACCTGACTGGATCTCCGAAATGTTTCGACCGATATCGGCGGTTGCTTTTGCCGTCTGGTCTGCCAGTTGTTTCACTTCAGCAGCCACAACCGCGAAGCCCCGTCCGGCTTCACCCGCTCGAGCCGCTTCAATCGTGGCATTCAAAGCCAGAAGATTGGTCTGGCCGGCGATAGAGTTGATCAACTCTACGACGGTGCCAATCTTGCTGGCAAGATCTGACAGATCGCCAACAACCTTCGTCGCCTTTTCCGCCTCGTTCACGGCGCGACTTGATACTGCCTGTGCAGAATGAACCTGATGCGAAATCTCCGAGATCGACTTTGACAGGTGTCCGGTGGCTGTGGCGACGGAGTGCACATTCGATGCCGTCTGATCCGCCACCATGTTTGCGCTTGTCGATTTTTCTTCGGCGGTATCAGTGGTTCGACCAATCTCGATTTCAATCCTTGACCGGATTTCTTCTTGCCTCTGCTTCTCCTTGACAGACGCAGTTACGTCCTGAGCGAACTTGACCACTTTTGCGAGCCGCCCATTCTGATCAAAAATGGGGTTATAATCGCCCAGGATCCACTTCTCGGACCCATCGGCGGCCACACGTCGAAATGTTCCGGATTGAGTAGCGCCGGATCGCAGCGCCTCCCAAAAGCGCTTGTACTCAGCGCTATCCCGATCGGAGGGAGGCACAAACATACTGTGCTTCCGGCCAACAACATCTGAGGCTCGGTAGCCGAAGAGGCTCAAAAAGTTTTGATTGGCACTGAGGATCGTCCCATCAAGTGCAAATTCAATCACTGCCTGGGATCTCCGGACAGCCTCGATCTGACCATGAAAATCGGCCTCAATTCGCTTGCGTTCTGTGACGTCAGAGGCGAACTTCATGATGCTGACGACGCGACCGCTGCTGGATTTTATGGGCATATAGACCCCGTGGATCCAGACATCTGCACCTGATTTCTTCAACCGCCTGAATTCTCCGACGGTGGGCTGCCCCGCTGCCAAACTCACCCAAAACTGTCTGTATTCGGGAGAACTCGCATAGTCAGGATCAACGAAGATCGCGTGCTTCTTGCCGATTATTTCGGTTTCCCGATACTCCATCAACGATAAAAAGATCGCGTTTGCCCGCAGAATAACGCCGTCCGGTGTGAACTCGATAACAGCCTGAGACTCTTCGATGGCGGCAACCTTACCGCGATTGACATCGCTTCCTGTCAGCAATCCCAGCATGCATCATCCCCCTTCTATAATGATTATTGAATTTAATATTATGATATTAACCAAAGGTATATATTATGATTTATTGAATGTATTTTCCCAAGCTGACCGACAATAACACCAAGTGTTACGAGGACCAGGCTCCGCATTTTCAATGCCCAACAGCAAGCCTTGAGTCTTCACAGCCGGATGATTCACCGGTGCAAGGGGTAGTCAATCAAGATCCCGAAGATCAAACGATCACCGAGGGTCAAGGAGTAGCCTCGCTCGGCGTTAGCGACCAACCGCCAATATATCGACCAAGCAGATTTGAGGCCCAAGTTGCTTGCCGGATAACAATTATCTGCATTCAACCAGATGTGCGAACCAGATCACCGGACTAGACGATAAAAAGCCAAGTAACTGGTATTATTCTGATAATCACGCCAATAGCCTAGATCTCCATTCTTCATCCTATTTGGAGCGTGTGCAGAATTCATCGCATTGCAGGACCTTCGATGCGGGCTGAAATTCGACAAACGTTGCAGTCGGAATTCGCATGGCTTCGATGCGATCGTCGCTATCTTGCATTCGCCCAAAAAATAACCGACAGTCTCACCAAAGGTAGGCTTGAGCCAGTCAATGGCCGTTTTGCCAAGCGGGAGCGTCAGATGTGTCACCTTTTTGCGAGCCAGCCACCGGATAGCTATGCTTTCGAGACGCGGTCAATCCGGTTGAATGGACAAAGCACAAGCATCAGGCTTGAAAAGATCTTCTGGGGAATGCTTGAGCAGATTGCGGCCCTCGAAGACATGAGTGTGCCACGCTTCATCTCCACCCTGCATAATGAAGTTCTGATGCTCAACGGCGAAACCCCGAACTTCACCTCCCATTTGCGCTGTATTTGCATGGTCGCGCTCGAAAATAAAATGCTGGACCACGTGCCGCCACCGGCGCTTGCGAAATCAGCCTGAGCCTTGCGCCTGAAAAATTTTTGAGCATTTGAGTACGTAGTAATCCGATAACACCCGGGCCCGGAAAATTTGGCTATTCTTTCACAATCGCTCAAAGCAGCAGTGATTTCTGCGCAAAGCGTAGGGGTAGGAAATGGCCAAAGCAATACATACGATGATTCGTGTCTTGAACGAATCTCAATCGATCGACTTTTATTCAAAGGCATTCGGCCTTTCCATAGCAGACCGAATTGACTTCCAGACATTTACACTTGTTTACTTGCGCAATGCTGAAGCAGACTTCGAAGTCGAACTGACGATCAACAAGGGGCGCGAGGAGCCGTACATTCTCGGTACAGGCTACGGGCACTTGGCATTTGCGGTCGACGACCTCGAAGCAGAGCACAAGCGCATGAGCGAACTCGGCTTCAGTCCGCGCGATATCGTTGACTTCAAGCATGACGGGGCACTGCTCGCCCGGTTTTTCTTCATTGATGATCCAGACGGCTACAAGATTGAAGTCTTGCAGCGACATGGCCGCTATCGCTGACCACGCACGACCCAGTCGCGGCCCAAAAGCACCCAGCCAACGAAACAGGAGGAAGGCCCATGAGCGACCACAACCATGGCCACAACCATGCCGATACACATCACCACGCACACCCGGCAAAGCCCGGCTTCAGCCGACGCACATTCCTGCGCCGGTCGTCGGAAATCACCCTCGCGGCAGCCATCACCATCACGGCCGGCGGAGCTCTGTTGAATGAGTCCGAGGCCTGGGCCCTTGAGGTCAAGGCCCTGAAGCCCGAGACGATGAAGACGCTCATCCTGATGGCGCGCGACATTTACCCGCACGACAAGGTCCCTGACCGGTTTTATGCAATTGCGGTGAAGGCCTACGACGCAAAGGCGGCAGCCGATCCTCAGTTCAAGTCCATGCTGGAAACAGGTATCGCGGGCCTCGATACGGCCGCAGGTGCGGGTGGTTATGTCGGCGTCGCGTGGGAAGCGCAGCGAGTGGCGTTACTCCATCAGATCAGTTCAACGCCGATGTTCGAGACTGTCCGGTCCGGCCTCGTCGTCTCACTCTACAACCAGCAGGAGCTCTGGCCGATCTTCGGCTACGAGGGCGAATCCTATTCAAAGGGCGGCTACATCCATCGCGGCTTCGATGACATCGACTGGCTTTGACCAGCTTCGATCCCCATTCCCGTTTGTCATGCGTCAGTTGAACGCATGAACGATCCAATCAAGCGATGCGCTCACAAGGTAGCAGCATCGGAGCAAACAAGGTGAGGATTTCCAATGGTGGCTAAATTCGACCAGAATGACGACGGTGTCGTCGTAATCATCGGTTCGGGCGCGGGCGGCGGAACGCTCGGCAATGAACTGGCCCAAAAAGGTATCAACGTCGTGATCCTGGAAGCAGGACAACGGCATGAATACGAAGACTTCATCAACGACGAATGGGCGAGCTTCTCGCAACTGGCCTGGACCGATAACCGGACGACTTCAGGATCATGGCGTGTCGCCAAGAACTTCCCGAACTTGCCTGCGTGGATCGTGAAGGCCGTCGGCGGCTCGACAACGCACTGGGCGGGGGCATCGCTCCGGTTTCAGGCCCATGAGTTCAAGACACTGACCACCTACGGACATGTTCCTGGTGCCAATTTGCTGGACTGGCCGATCACACTCGCCGAGATGGAGCCCTATTACGCCCGGGCCGAAGAGAAGATGGGCGTGACTCGCACCGGCAACCGTCCGGGACTGCCAGGCAATAACAATTTCAAGGTCTTGAAGGCAGGCGCTGACAAACTCGGCTACAAGGAATGCCACACCGGCAACATGGCGATCAATTCGATCGAACGCGACAATCGCAACTCCTGCCAGCAGACCGGCTTCTGCTTCCAGGGCTGCAAATGGGGCGCGAAATGGTCGACGCTCTATACGGAAATTCCAAAGGGCGAGGCCACGGGAAAACTGGAAGTTCGTCCGCAGAGCCACGTTCTCCGCATCGAACATGATGCATCTGGCAAGGTCACCGGCGTTGTCTATGCCGACAAGGACGGCAAGGAGCAACGTCAAAAGGCTCGCGTGGTCGCTGTGGCGGGCAACTCCATCGAAAGCCCGCGCATTCTGCTGAACTCGCATTCAGCCATGTTCCCGGATGGTCTTGCCAATTCGTCGGGTCAGGTCGGTCGCAACTACATGCGGCACATGACTGGCTCGGTTTATGGCGTGTTTGAGAAGCCGGTTCATATGTATCGCGGCACGACAATGGCCGGCATCATTCGCGACGAGGCCCGTTTTGATCCGAGCCGTGGGTTTGTCGGTGGCTATGAAATGGAGACGCTCTCGCTGGGCCTGCCGTTCATGGCGGCCTTCCTCGACCCGGGTGCCTGGGGCCGCGAATTCACCTCAGCGTTGGACGGTTATTCCAATATGGCCGGCATGTGGCTCGTCGGGGAAGACATGCCGCAGGAGACAAATCGCATCACGCTGTCCAGCTTCAAGGACAAATATGGGATGCCGGTCGCGGATGTGCATTTTGATGACCATCCCAACGATATCGCCATGCGCAACTATGCCTACAAGCAAGGCATGGCGCTTTATGAGTCGGTTGGTGCCATCCGCACGTTCCCGACACCGCCCTACCCGTCTACGCACAATCTCGGCACGAACCGGATGAGCGAAAATGCACGTGATGGCGTCGTGAACAAGCATGGCCAAACCCATGACATCAAGAACCTCTTCGTCTCTGACGGCAGCCAGTTCACAAGCGGTGGTGCCGAAAATCCGACCTTGACGATCGTCTCGCTGGCGATCCGGCAAGCCGAGTTCATCGCCGAACAGATGCGCACAAAGACCATCTGAGTTCGTTGTGATCAGCTAAACGCCCCGTGCACGCGAAAGCCTGTGCGGGGCGTTTGCCATGGTTCGCGTGATAGCACTCACCCGGAAGCGGCCGATGCACTTCGCCGGAATCGCAAGACGGCCAGCACGAAAAACGCAGCGCCTAGTCCGGCCACCGCCAGAAACTCCCGATAGACCAAGGCTAGTCCAGCGCCCCGAAACAAGATTGCCTCTGCGAAACTGACAAAGTGCGTGGAGGCGACTGCCTGCATGATCAACTGCAAAATGCGCGGCTCACTCTCAATTGGCGTATTCCCGCCGGAGAGCATCATCATCGGCAAAAAAACGAGGAGAAACAGAAGCCCGAACTGGGGCATCGATTGGACCAAGGTCGCCAGAAACAGGCCTACGGCGAGCGCATAGAAAAGATATAATGCGACACCGCAGAGGAACAGCGGAATGGAACCCGCAATCGGGACGGCAAGCAGGCCCTTCACGACGAAATAAAGCGATAAAGCCGTCGCTAACAGGATAACGAACGCATTGGCCAACACCTTTGCCGACGCGATCTCGACCGGCGAGAGTGGCAACGTCAGCAAATGGTCCATTGTGCCACGTTCACGTTCGCGAATGACCGCCGCACCACACAACAGGATTGACAGCATGGTAATCATGTTCACGATGCCGATGATGCTCATGAACCAGCCCGGCGCTGCATTGGGATTGAAAGCCAGGTGGACCGTCAGTGTTACGGGATCGGGGGGCATCGTATCGGTTTGCGCCAGAAACCGATGGATCTGCGTCGATATGATCTCCTGGACGTAACTGGCGCCGATGCCAGCCTGCATGGCTGCTGTTGCGTCGATATCGACTTGTATGGTTGGACTTCGACCGGCCTCGACATCGCGCTCGAAATGCGGCGGGATATCGACAATGAAAGTGTACTGCGCCCGATCCTGCAGGGCGTCGATCGCCTGCACCGGGATCTGTACCGCAGGCTTGAAATAGGGCGGAAGGAAATGTCCAGCTATCTCGCGAGATAATTGCGACTGGTCCTCGTCGGCAATGCCGATGGTCGCATTATGCACCTCCTGCGCCGTATTCTGGGCCTGGGAGATGATGGAAAATGTGAAACTGAAGATCACAAGGCCCAGCAGGAAGACATCGCTGAGCAGGCTTCGGACCTCTTTCAGTGACAGCCAGAATACGTTCATGAAGGCGCGCGTCATCCGCTACGTCTCCTGTTTGCGCAAGAGCAGCAGACTGAGACAGAGCAGCACTGGTACGAAGCAAGCCAGCGTGAGCATGGTCTGCCAAAGCTCTGAAAACCCGAGCGACTTTGTAAAGGTTCCGACGGAGATTGGCAGAAAATGGCTCATCGGGAACAATTGTCCCAGAACTGCGCCCATCCCGGTGAGTGATGAAACCGGTGACAGCATGCCCGAGAACTGGGTCGCTGGGATGACCGTCAACAAGGCGGTTGCAAACAGCGCGGCGATCTGCGTGGTTGCAAAAGTCGAGATCAGAAGACCATAGGCAGTCGTCGCGTACACATATACGAAGGTTCCCAATACCAAGGCTGGAACGCTACCTTTGATCGGAACGCCAAACAACAGTGAGGCAAGGATCGCCACGACTGAAAAACCGACCATCGCAAGTGCGACATAGGGAATCTGCTTGCCGAGCATGAATTCTGCCCGTGTCAGCGGGGTAACATAAAGGTTGGTGATCGAGCCGAACTCTTTTTCCCGCACGACAGCGAGCGCCATCAGGATGGCTGGAACAAGCGCGAGAAGGAGAGCGATCGTTGAAGGCACCAGGGAATTGACGCTGTCAAAGTCCTGATTATAGCGAAATCGCAAACCGATGTTGGCTGCTGCCGGAGTTGCCGTCCCTCGACCTGAAGCCAGATTGGACAGATAAAGCTGTTGCGCGCCTTCCACATAGCCGCGTGTCGTTTCTGCGCGAAACGGCATAGCGCCATCAATCCAGGCTCCGACATCGGCTGGCTTACCACCCCGTAGCAAGCGACCAAATCCGGCAGGAACGTCAAGCGCCAGCTTCAGTTCACCGTTCGCCAGTCGTTCCTGTAGCTCAACAGCACTCAAGATCGGGGCGTGTTCGGAAAAGTAGAATGAGCCTCGGAACGTCTCCAGATAGGCTCGGCTCTCCGGCGTCTGGTCCTGATCATAGACAGCGAAGGGCAGATGGTCGACATCCGTATTGGTGCCATATCCCACAACGATCATGAGAAATGCCATGCCAAACAGGGCAAAACTTAACCGGATCGCGTCGCGTTTCAATTCAAGTGCCTCGCGCAAGGCGTAGGCGAACATCCGCTGGAAGCTGAAATTCCGTTGAGCGGGACGCCGTGTCACCAACTCTGCCGGAGCGGGCATCGGGGGATCGACCTGCTCCTTAGTCGCTTCCTTGAGACAGGCGATAAAGGCTTCTTCCAGTGTCGGACCGCCCCAACGTTCCACAACAGCTTCGGGCGTGCCCTTTGCCAAGACCTTGCCCGCATTCATCAGAAGAATATGGTCGCAGCGGGCGGCCTCCTCCATGAAATGTGTCGAGATAAAAATCGTCACCCCGTTCTTGCGCGACAGATTGCCAAGCAACGACCAGAACTGATCGCGAGCAACCGGATCCACGCCCGACGTTGGTTCGTCCAGGATCAGGATTTGTGGTTCGTTGATGACGGCAACGGCCAGGGCCAGTCGCTGCCGAATGCCGAGGGGCAGGTCAGCCGCGAGAACGTCGAGGTGATCAGCCAGACGAAACTCCGCGACCAGTTCGGCGATCCTCAGTCGGGCCTTGGCGGGCTCGATATGGTAGATCCGGGCATGCAGCTGAAGGTTCTGCCCGGTCGTCAGCTCGGTGTAGAGCGAGAAGGATTGCGACATGTAACCAACGCGATAGCGCATTGACATGTCGGACGCATCGACCTCTTTCCCGAACAGCAGGGCCTCGCCGGAAGACTTCGGTAATAGCCCGACCAACATGCGCATCGTGGTTGTCTTGCCGCAACCGTTCGCACCAAGAAATCCGAAGATCTCGCCGCGTCTGATATCGAAGCTGACGTCGTCAACCGCCTTGAAATCCCCAAATCGGCGCGTGAGGCCAACGGCGCTGATGGCAATTTCAGTCGCCTTATCGGCGAGCGGCGAAATATCCGGGTGGACGCGAGCCGCTCGAACCGCCTCTGGAAGCAGCGCAATGAAGCTCTCACCAAGCGTGCCTGAACCAGTGCGGTGCTTTATTTCGGCAGGTGAGCCTTTTGCGAGAACCTCGCCAGCGTTCATGACGACCAACTGGTCAAAGCGGGCAGCTTCCTCCATGTAGGCGGTCGCCACGATCACGCTCATGCGTGGTCGCGATACACGAATGCGATCGATGAGATCCCAGAATTGCTGACGGGATAAAGGATCTACGCCGGTGGTTGGCTCATCAAGGATCAGCAGGTCGGGATCGTGGATCAACGAACAGCAAAGACCAAGCTTCTGGCGCATTCCGCCTGAGAGTTTGTGCGCGGCGCGATCTGCAAATGGTGCAAGGTTTGTGGCCGCAAGCAGTTCCCTGGTGCGACGCGCGCGTTCGGCAGCACCTTGCCCAAACAGTCGGGAGAAAAAGGCAATATTCTCCGCAACCGTCAGATCCGGGTACAGATTTCGCCCGAGCCCTTGCGGCATGTAGGCGATCCGCGGACAAACGGCAGTCCGGTGCCGCACTTGCGTAAAATCGCCCCCTAAAACCCTGATTTCACTTATGCCTGCACCACCTGCCTGAACTCTTTTTGCGCCAGCCAACAAAGCAAGCAATGTCGATTTCCCGACGCCATCAGGGCCGATCAAGCCTACCAGCCCGCCCTCATGCAATTCTATTGACACCCCACGCAAGGCGATCTGCTTGCCGTAGCGGTGCCAGATGTTTCGAAGGACAGCAACCGGTTCGACATCGTCATTCATTTGCCAATCACAGGCTCCAGGCCAACTGGCCACGGCGTCGAATCCAGGCGGATATACGCAAGACCCGGCAACCCTGACCTGACATCGGCTTCATGCATCCGCAAAAGTTCCGGATCAATGCGAACACGCACACGAAACATGAGTTTATCCCGCTCCGATTTCGTCTCCACCGTCTTCGGGGTAAATTCATTTCTGGCTGCGAGAAACGTGACACGCGCCCGGATTGGTTTTGCGGGCAAAGCATCAAGTACAATGACGGCTTCGTCGCCGATCTTTACCTTGCCCGCAATCTGCGTTGGCAGAAATATATCCATGTAAACATTGGTGACATCCAGCATCGTGAAGACCTTGCCGCCAGCTGGCAAGACTTCCCCGACGTTCGTCAGACGATATTCGATGGGGCCGTCTTTCGGCGCCACGAGGGTATTGTCCGAGATGTTGACCTGGATCAGGTCGGCGCTCTGGATCGCGGCTTGAACTCCGGCCTGCGCCGCAGCGATCTTGGCCTCGGTATTGTGATAGGCAGCGGTGGCGACATCGAACTGCGACTGGCGCTGATCGAGAACGTCTTTGGTCTCATAGCCTTTTGCGGCCAGAGTGCTGGTGCGCTGCAATTCCTGTTCGGCGAGCTTCAGCTGACTGGACATCTGGACAAGGTCCGCCATGCTCTGCAAGACCGATTGCTGGGCTTGCGCAATCTGGGCCTTTGCTTGCGCAAGCTGAGCCTCAAGGTCGCGCGTTTCCATCCGGGCGACAACCTGCCCGGCCTTTACCATGGCTCCTTCGTCAGCCAGAATTTCTGACACGCGACCCGCAAACTTGGTCGCCACGTCGATTTCGTCCGCCTCAAGGCGTCCGTTAGAAAAGACGATGCCAGGTGGCAAATCCGGCGTTCGATGAGTCCACCAGTAAGTACCCCCACCTGCTGCTCCCAGAACGACCGCGAGCAGGATCAGCGCGGGCCAAACGCGACGCTTGATCTGGGAACCCGTTTCATGACTGTCAGCGGCGGTACTGGTTCCAGACGGAACCGTTGCGCTCGGCACAGCCGCAACGACTTGATCTGAGCTTGCCGGCAGTTCGCGTTCATCGGTCATTGAATACCCGTCTGCCCATCAAATGGTCATTCGCGTCGGCACAATAGGAAAGACTATACGTAAGTTTGCGGCTTCCCCTCTGTTTGCGTCAAGATCGGAACTCTACCAAATTGAACACCGGCAACCGCCCCCCTATATACTCCCGGACCACGTAGTCGTCCGGAATTTTGATGCGCCACGCTTTTACGTCGAAATCGGACCAATCCCCGTACTGCGCTGCATTTGATCATAGCTTGTCGTCAAAAACATTTTCAAAACAGGTGTTGCTCAATGTCTGAAATTGCACGCAAAGATGCGGTTCAAAGTCGTCCTTACGCTATTTTGAAAGTCGGCGAGACCGCGAGCCTCTCCCATACAGTCGATCAACGAGATTTCGATCTCTTTTCAGCCGCCGTCAGCGGTCTTGGACATTCTGCGTTAAACCTTGAAGTGACCGACACCGATCCTGCGATGCTCCAACTCAACTGGGCGGCTGGCTTTCTGTCGTTACTGGTCGGCACCAGACTGCCGGGTCTCGGGTCCCAAATCCTGAGCCAAAATCTCACTTTTGGGCTGCCGCCTCGTGATGGCGATGTCATCACCGCCTCCATCACGCTGAAGGAACGCAATGAAGCCGCGCGTTCAGTGACGTTCCAGTGCTCGTGTACAGATCAAAACAACAACGCGATCCTCACAGGAACACTGGAAGTGCTCCCACCCAAAATCGGGCTGGTTCCGTCAGAAGAACGGGTGCCTCGTGTCAGGGTGGAACGACACGAGAGGATCAGGGCGATCGTTGCCAGGGCTCAAACTGATCAACCTGTGGCAACGGCAGTCGTCATGCCTGTAGACGAGGTGTCACTAAACGGGGCTCTGGAGGCCTATAACGCCCGACTCATCCGGCCCATACTGGTCGGACCGACCGATGTCATTTGCGCGGCTGCCCAACGCGGCAACATCGACATTTCGAACTGTCGTCTGTTCAACAGTCCGGATGGAGCGTCAGCTGCGGCAAGCGCGGTGGAAATGGCACGAACCGGAGACGTCGCGCTGATCATGAAAGGTGATTTGCACACGGACGTCTTGATGCACCCGGTCATGGCATCTGCCACTGGCCTCAGAACCGCGCGTCGGATCAGTCATGTGTTTGTCATTGACGCGCCCGATTACCCTCGCCTTCTGCTCGTGACCGATGCAGCCATCAATATTGCCCCGACGCTGCTCGACAAGGTCGATATCGTCCAGAACGCCATTCACTTAGCGCACATCCTTGGCATTGAAGTGCCCAAGGTCGCCATCCTGTCTGCGGTAGAACTGGTCAATGACCGCCTGCAATCGACGCTCGACGCTGCGGCCTTGTGCAAGATGGCGGATCGCGGCCAGATCAAGGGTGGACTTCTCGATGGCCCGCTCGCCTTCGACAATGCAATCAGCGAGGCTGCTGCAAAGGAAAAGGGCATTGTATCGCCAGTTGCAGGGCAGGCTGATATCCTGATCGTGCCGGATCTCGAAGCTGGCAACATGCTGGCAAAACAGCTTACGTTTCTAGCCGGAGCGGAGGCCGCAGGCGTCGTTGTCGGCGCAAGGGTGCCCATCATCCTGACCAGTCGAGCCGATAGTGCTGCCGCACGTCTCGCGTCCTGCGCAGTTGCAGTTCTCATGGCGCGATCGGGTTCAGGCACATGACCGATGGAAAGGCGATCCTGACTCTCAATGCCGGTTCGTCCAGCATCAAATTCGCGCTCTTCGGAGCTGAAGCGGATCTTCAACTTTTGCTGCTGGGTCAGATTGAAAATCTGGACACTGCGCCGCATTTTCAGGTCACGTCCCCCAAAGGCATGATCATCGCAGAACGACGCTGGCAGTCCACGCAAATCCCGTCGTTTGACACAGTCCTCGATATCTTGCTGGACTTTACCAACGAACATCTCGAATCGCGAAAAATCATCGCCATCGGACATCGCATCGTCCATGGCGGCGAGGCGTACAGTGAACCCGCTATCATCACGCCAGACATGCTATTGGCGCTAGATCAATTGACGCCTCTCGATCCCTTGCATCTGCCGCACAATCTGGCCCCCATTCACGCGATCGCTGCCAGCCGCCCTGAGCTCGTTCAGGTCGCCTGCTTCGATACGGCGTTTCATCACACGCTGCCGCCAGAGGCGACAGCAATCGCCTTGCCGAAAAGCGTTACAACCGCCGGGGTCCGTCGGTATGGCTTTCACGGCCTGTCCTACGCGTATATTTCTGCCGAACTGCAGTTGGAAGCTCCGGACCTGGCAGCGGGGCGCGTCATCGTCGCGCATCTAGGGTCAGGAGCCAGTCTTTGTGCACTGGAAAATCGAAAAAGCGTCGCGACGACAATGGGTTTCAGCGCTCTGGACGGTCTGGTCATGTCAACCCGTTGTGGCAACCTGGATCCCGGCGTGATCTTTTACCTCGCACGGCAGGGACATAGTCTGACGGACGTTGAGGACATGTTGTACCGTCGATCGGGCCTGCTCGGCATGTCCGGCATCAGCGGAGATATTCGGGTTCTTCTGGCGTCTGACGACCCGGACGCAAAACGTGCCCTGGATCTCTTCGTCTACCGAATAGCCTACGAAATCGGCGGTCTTGTCAGCGTGCTCGATGGCCTCGATGGCATTGTGTTCACCGCTGGTATTGGCGAACATTCCGCAGCGATCCGCGCCAGGGTTTGCGACCGTCTTGGGTGGCTCGGAGTAAAGCTTGACCCCATCCTCAATGAAGCCAACGCGCCGCAGATCAGCGCTCCGTCCAGCAGGATTTCTGTCCGGGTCATGGCCACCAATGAGGAATTGATGATCGCCCGTCACACGCAGGCGCTGCTGAAGACACAGTGACCGCAGATGATCTGTTCTTCACGTCAAACCGATCGCCGGCGATCGCTCAGATAACGTCACTGGCAATCGGGCAACTCCAGCCCATGAGCCCCGACAAAGATCACTGATCAAGCCGCATCGAGCTTTCTGACCCAGACTTTACTGTCGTGGAACGCAGCGCCGCCGTAAGGGGCAACCTGATCGGCACCCGTCAGCACATTGATGCCTTCACCTTGCTCAAACGCCGAATTTGGCCAAAGCCCCTCGGAGATTAATACGCCCGGTTTTGCGCCGTCCGTAACGCGAACTGGCAAAACAACATCCCCGCGCGCATTGCCCAATCGGACACGGTCGCCGGTCTGCACATTGAGGCCAGCAGCGTCATCGGGATGCATCTGAACTTCCGGCCGACCTTCGCGCTTCTGACCTGTGATGTTTTCCTGAAACGTCGAGTTCAGGAAACTCCGCGCAGGAGACGTCGCCAATCGGAATGGATGCTCGGAATCGGCAACCTCGATCACATCCCACTGATCAGGAAGTCTGGGCAGGTCATCAAATGGACCCTTGGGGCCATCGTTTGTATTGGGGACCTTGGTCCAGTCAGGCTTGAAGCGGAATTTACGATCAGGATAGTTGAAGCCATCCAGATAATGGGCGCGCTCGAACGGCGGCTGGCAGTCGATCAGATGGCCAGCCTCCAGATCCGACAGTGTGCCCCAGCCGGATGATTTGAGTGTCCAATCAATGAGTTCACGGGCGGTCATATGGAAACCCGGATGATCGACGCCAAGCCGGCGAGCGAGTTCGGTTATCACGAAATGGTTTTCGCGCGCTTCGTCGGGTGCGTCCACGAGCTTCGGTCCCAGCATGAGATGCTGGTGGCCACCACCTCGATAGATATCGTCATGTTCCATGAACATTGTGGCTGGCAGAACAATATCGGCCATCCGCGCGGTGTCCGTCATGAACTGCTCATGGACCGCTACAAACAGATCCTCGCGGGCCAGTCCACGCGCAACACGACGCTGGTCGGGGGCCACATTCATGGGATTGGTATTCTGAACCAACATTGCTGTCACCGGCACCCCGCCGCGCAAGGCCTCCGGGTCACCGGTCAATATGGCACCGATCTGGGACTGGTCGAGATTACGCGTGCGCCTATCGACGATATCGAGACCTTCGATCATCGTCTTGTCCAGACGATAAATGGCACCATTGTTATGGAACGCGCCACCACCCTCATACTGCCAAAGACCGGCAACCGTCGCGATGGACGCGGCTGCATGCATGGCGACGGCACCATTGCGCTGTCGGGTGAACCCGTACCCCAGGCGTAAAAAGGTCCGTTTGTTTTCACCGATCAGACGCGCAAAGGCTTCAATTTCGCCAACCGTGAGGCCGGTGATCGATGACGCCCATTCGGGCGTGCGCGTTGCAAGGTGGGCTTCCAGTTCGTCAGGCGCATCGGCAAACCGAGCCATGTAGGCCCGGTCGGCAAATCCATCCCGGAACAACACATGCATGACAGCACATGCCAAGGCTGCATCCGTGCCCGGTCGCAGAACCAGACCAACGTCCGCCTGCTCGATGGTTCCGGTGCGATAAATATCGATGGCAACAATCTTGGCTCCGCGCTCCTTGCGCGCTCGCACGGCATGGGTCATCACATTGACCTGGGTCGAAACCGCGTTTGTCCCCCAGATCACAACAACATCGGCCAGCGCCATTTCGCGCGGATCCGGACCTGCGAGTAGGCCCGTCCCGGCAATGAAGCCCGTCCAGGCCATCGTGGTGCAGATGGTGTCAAACTGTCGCGAATAGCGTTTGGCATGCCTGAGCCGATTGATGCCATCGCGCTGCACCTGCCCCATGGTACCGGCGTAGTAATAGGGCCACACGGTCTCCGTACCGAGCCGCGCCTCGGCTGCGAGAAACTCTTCCGTGATCCGATCGAGCGCTTCCTGCCAGCTGATCTGCCGAAACTGGCCGGAACCCTTGGG
The DNA here is from genome assembly GCA_903930435.1 of uncultured Hyphomicrobiales bacterium. Lineage (GTDB taxonomy): Bacteria > Pseudomonadota > Alphaproteobacteria > Rhizobiales > Ancalomicrobiaceae > CAIYYN01. The sequence continues at coordinate 27,784 of CAIYYN010000037.1, forward strand.
TCCGGTGCGCATCATCGGATGCAACAAGCGGTCTGGATGCGAAATGCGCTCGGCGTAGCGCGCGACCTTGGCGCAGATGACACCGGCTGTGTAGGTATTCTGCCTGGAGCCGTGCACCCGCCCGATGCGGTTGCCTTCAAGGACCTCGACATCCAGCGAACACGCCGATGGACAATCGTGCGGACAAACAGATTGTTTGAAGTGACTAAGCGGTTTGTTCAAAGCGCAGGTCTCCGGTCAGGCTCGCCGGGACAAAGACTAGCGCAGAAAAAGACCGACTGCATCAAGCCAATTCGCTCAAGCAGCCTTATCTTTGCACGGAGACGCGTATCTTGTGAAACCGCAGCGCACGCTCCGCGACTGACTTGTCGACCGCGAGATAGTCCGACACCATTACCTTGACTTCAGACATCGGCATTTTCAGCTTTTCACAGCGAAACGTCGCCAACCTCTCGTAAACACCCTCAGAGACTCCAAGCACCCTGCATGTCAATGCAATGGCTGTGGAGTCGGTCTTGTGCATGGCATTCGCGACCTGCGAAATCGGGACGCCCGCAAATTCTGACAAGATATAGGCGATATCAGACAGCCGCTTTTCGTAGATCAACTGGGCGACAACATCATCCAGCGATCGCTTCTTTTCCCGAATATCAGCCGCCAGGAGTCGACCCTCCATGCGTTCACGCCGATATGCGCCTTTCATGCTTTCGTATTCGTCACGTGCCTTGGAAAACAATGTCTGGACCGATTCAGGAGCGCTGAATTGGAGCTGACTTAACCTGGCGAGCGCCGGAGCGCTGAGTGTCGGCAAAATGGATTTGGCAACAGCTGCAGGCAGATCGGACCGATCGGCAAGAATGTCGCCAAGGCCGGCGATCAGGGACGCCTTTGCGCCCATCGTGTGATAACCGCCCTCCGAAAACCGGGCACCGGCATTTCTGGCGACCGATGTGAGGACTGCATCATCGCCACGTTCAACAATGACGTCAGTGATGAGTTCACTTAACAGAGAGCGGCGCGAGATGGCCAGAAGATGCCCCTGCCCTTTTTCCTGCGCGAGCTTGACGAGATCGCCATCGGTCAGAACCGTTGAGTGCTCCAATATCGGCGCGGCAACTTCCTCTGAATCGTTTGCCAGGCGGAGCGCGACCTCGTGCGGAGTGCGTTCCACATGGGCAACGCGTTCCGACAAAGCAACCCGATCTTCGACCGGCACCTGTTCGATCAATCGCGTCATGATATCGCTGAAAAGCACGACTTCGCGATCAGAATAGTCGTCAGCGCCTTCCACAAACAAGGCTGAAATCTGTGTCAGAAGTTCGCGACGCCGGTCGCTGGATGCTTCGTGAGTGATATCTAACAGCGAAGAAAGCATCAAATGACACCCCTGGGTATCGTGATGAGCGACGGATATGGCGAACCGGAGGGTTCGGAAGTCAACATGACATCGACGAACTTGGTTCTGTTGGCCATTAGAGGAACATAAATTAATTTCTAAATATGAAATATGCGGCCGACACTTAGAAAAATAAGAATGAGAAATTCAGGTGTGTTCTCTATCTTTCGCTTTTCCGAAAAAATCAGGCGCGAGCGTACGTTGCAAGCGACAGGTCTCAGTTACCCGAACCAAGACGCAGGAAACAATTCCGTTTCACAGAGCAATTCTAGATTCTGTAAGTTGCGGACAAATTTTTGAGATCTTGCTTACGCGACAAATAGGACACTATATTATCCTGCCATAGATATGTTTCAGACCCTGAATGCCAGAATATGCCTTGGGAGGCATGATTGCTCAGTGTTTCTGGTCCTTCAGCTAGCTTTCGAAAGCGAGCAGCGTCATAAACACGGCGATAGACATCCGGTGCACCGGTCTCAACTTCTGTGTCCCAGATCAGACAAGGACCGGCATGGCTCCAATCTACCAGGATCAAGGTTCCAATTTTCAGCACAAGAGCCGCCATCCCGCGCCCAAGTTCGCCGCCATTTGGCCCTTTTGAAGAAGGGGCAAACCTGCCGAACACACAATGATCGCCGTAAATCTTTCGAGCAGCCGAGGCACCTTCGGCCTCAAGCACGACCCACGCTTCATCCACAATCGAGGCTCGATAGATCGCCTCCCAGAATTCACGGCGATGCTGCCAGAATTCGGGCGGATGAATGCGCGCGACAATGTCAAGATACATGCGCAACGACTGTTCGCAGAGCCAACGCCCTACAATGGTCTCCGCAACCCCGTTACCGCGCCAGTTCTGATGATCAAATCGCGGATCTCCGAGTAATTCCGTAATTTTTTCAACGTAATGGTCACGTACCGACCGATCAGGTGTTTCACCGCGAAACGGCCCTATCAGAGCCTCAATGACACTCGTGGCAATGGAAGGCGCAAGCAGTTTGCCGCTCTCGCCCGTCGCCCAAAGCAACGTCAAGCGCAATCGATGGAGTGGGTCCGCGTTTGGCTGATTTTTCAGTGTTTCAAGCCCGTTCTTGTGCAAGGCGAGTTCAAGCCCCCCGCCCGACGGCAATTGTCCAAGGCCAATATCAGCAAGAGCGCGTGCTGGCCGGATAGATGGCGTGATGGTTGGGTCACCCAGTTTGGAGAACACGGCAACCGGATCAAACAGGGCGAACCTGTCCTGTGCTGTCGACCAAGGCGGTCCCACCATCGCGGCCTTCACCGCCAAGACTTGAGCGATCATCGCCAGATGGGGACGCTCGGCATGAAATGCAGCCACATAGCTGGACGCAAGCGATCGAAAAGGCCTTATGCGATCGCAGCCGTTCAATTGACGCAAGTAGGCGGCCAGTATTCCGACATCGTCCGAGAGTGCGGGCGTTGTCGTCCATACACACCAGCCCGCATCATGCAGATCCGCGCGAGAAAGGTACTGACCATTTGTAAGACATTCTGTAATACGGTGCGCGATCGCATTATAATTTTTGTTTGTCCTATGCTCGAATCCAGGCCGGTTTGGATTAACACGACTTGCGGCGCATAACGTGTCGGAAGATGGCTGCCCGATGTCGCGCGGTTGTGTCTCGGCGACTGCTGCTTCTGCAAGATCGAGTGCCGCCCGACGCAATCCTGTCATGACACTAAGGCACCGAAATCGACTTGGGGCCCGGCGCGCTGCGAGGCGTTGGACGGCCAAGGTCAGTCTTGCCTGCGCGTTGCGCGGGAGCCGGCATCGAAGGCGCGGGTCTCGCCGCACTCGCATCGACCATGTGATCAATCTCGGACTTCATTGCTTCAGTCAGCGTCAATATTTGTTTGAGGCCTTCCTTCGTATCAACTTCCATGACAAAGCGCAGATCGATGCGTCTGTTCTTTTCCCACGCGTCCCTTGTATCGTGAGGATCAATTGGCCGGGTGGATGAATATCCGGAGACCGAAACGATTTCCTCGCCACTACGATTGCGGAGATTTCTCAGGGTCGGTGTCTGCGTGATAATCTCCCGATACGTGGCAACAGCGCGTTCGGCTGAAAGCTCCCAGTTGCGCCTGTCGCGTTCCTTGGGATCCGGCACACCTGTCGCATCGGTATGCCCCTCAATAAAAACGGTCTCCAGCGTCGGCCCGACGCTTGATGATTTTGAACAATTGGTCTCTTCAGACGCAATCCGACAGGCCACATAATTCACCAGCACGCGATCAAGCACCCGCGCGATCTTGTCGACATTCACGCGCGCCTTGTCGTTGAGATCGGAATGATTGGCATCAAACTTCACCGCATTCTCGGTCAGCCGCAGCACGCCGTTTGCCTCGTCAACCGCGACATCAAGCCCCTCATTCGCCAATTGTGCCTGTATGTCCGTCAACAACTGGCGACGCGCCTGATTTGACCGATCCATGAGTGTCAACTTGTCGCGGACATCCAGCTGCATCCGTTGGAGTTTCAACGCAACCTGTTGCGCCACAGTGATCGACGACTGCTGAATGTCGGTAGTGGTCTGGAAATCAAGCGCAAACGTCATCAGCATGATGACAAAGATGAAGAGCACACCGACCATCATGTCGGTCATCGAGATGAAATAGTTTTCGCCTGCTGTCTCGGTTGGCTCGGTGGAGGATTGGCTCTCTGCGAACATTGGCGGAACCGGCTCCCTTATTCAGCAGCCCGTGCCAGAAGCGATGAGCGCAATAGCTCAACGGTTTCGGCAAGATCGCCTGTTCCTTCAGCTATCCCGGCAACATGACCGGATAATCGATCCACAGCGAGCGCCAAGCCTTGGTCGATAGCCGACGTGTGTTGCGCCAAAATCTCCAGTTGCCGCCGCGTTTCTTCAGACAGCCGCGTCAAGGCTACTCCCAGGTCCGCATCCACTTGCCCGAAGCGAGCCTCATAATCGGTCCAGACAGCGGTCAATCGGCCGATATGGTCCGAAAGATGGTCAGCCAGTCGCTTCGCGGCACGCTGGCTTTCTTCGAGCGCTGCCACGGAACTTGTCATGGACTGAGCCATACGATCGCTGGCGCTGGCCATGCGATCGCCCGATTCCAGCAAAGGAACGCTCGCGGTACGAACGAGATCAGCGGTTCGACCGAAAGCGTCGGCAACAGCCTTCGAGTGGACGCTCGCATCCTTGATGGAACCGGCCTGCGCAACCATCGCGATTTCAGCGACCCGCATGGATTGCACCATCCGGTCCACTTCCGAATTGATCTCCCTGATGACGCTCGAGAACCCGCTCTCAAGCACGCCTGCAGCGGCCGCGGTGGCGCGATCCACGATGGCCAGTGATGCTTCCTGGGCTTCAAAACTGCGCTTGCGCGATTCGCTCAATTGCTGGCTAATGTCGGCTTGGAAGCCCCCGAGACCTGTTTGCAACTGCGCGATCTGGGCCTCAAGCTTCGTCAGAACACTGCCCATGGCAGCTTCCAATCGGGCTGCGGCGCCGGCCGCAGCGCCTGTCAGATCTGCGTCAATCTGGCCATGCGCGCGCTCAAACATAATCTGCAATGCGCCGACCATTTGCTGAAGCGTTGCGCTTGACGAATTTGCCGATGTCCCGATCGCATTACCAGCCTGCAAAATGAGCTGATTCAGGCTTTCCGCCGTCTGGGCCATCCGATTGGAAAAATCGATTCCCGACCCGCTCAGACTCTGATGGGTCCGCTCCAGAGAGGACTGAAGCGCCTTAAGTCCGACACTCAACTCGCGCAATTCCGTGCCTGCGCCGCCGCGCACACTATCTGTAAACCGCTTGAGCAATTCTTCGAGGCCGGATCTACTGTGATCGTCCAGTCGCCCGACCGCGTCTGCAATCATCGCCGACAACGGTTGCACGGCTTCCAACATCGCCAATTGAAGCGGCGGGGCAACTGCCACAGCCAGCCGATCCCCGAAGGCGGGGCCGTTCAGGTCCCGCAACTCGTCAAGCTGGGCCAGGAGAAGACGATTCATTTCAAGCGTGGCCGTTTGGGGCGGGGCAAACACGAGTTCCTGCTCGACCGTGCGGCAAAACACGTCGAAGGCCGTCTCGATTACAATTGCATAAGCACGGAACAAGATTGACAGAATGATCGATGCCCCAAGCCCTGCAATGGACGACGCGAACTTGAAGGTCGCCACCTGCAGCAGGCGCGCTGTTGCCAGACGCATGGCACCGACTTCATTCGACGTTGTCCCAATCGCAGCTTCATTGAGCGCAAGAACCAACCCGAAGAAAGTCAGAAGCAATCCGATACCGACGAAATAGCCGGGAATGCTAGGCATCATCTTGAGCCCAGCCAGACGATCACGTGCAACGGATGCGTTGAAAAAGGTTTGCACCCTCAGTGTCTGACGCAACGGCTCGTCCGAGAACTCGGGCGCAACGAGCGTATCGTCAAACGAACGCCACGCCTCGCCCAGGATCGGATGCCGCCCAAGCTTCGCGCGTAACTCGGATCGCGCAGCAAGAAAGCCAGGCCCACCGTTTTTCTTCAGGCTGCGACTGACGGCATGCCGTGCTGAAGCGATCGCCAGCGACACAAGCACCGCATGAAACATGAAAAAGCCGATGGCTAAACCACCAGCAATCGCCGCAATAAAACCGGCGAGAGAGAAGGCGAATTCACGGGTTGAGAGCCGCTCGATATTGCCAGACATGGCTTCGCCGACAATCGGCAATGCCTGGGAGAGCGGCATTTGAGCGACCATGCCGTATAGAAATACGGTCGCGAACGCCGTCAGGATCCAAAAGCCCAACATGCGAACCGGGGCAGACCATGTCAGCCGTGCCGTCACAAGATCCATGGAACACCGAGTCTCTCGTCAATCTGCACCAGTGTAGCTTGCGCTTTCATATTTTTATATCTGATCCAGCAAAAACGGCGAGATTTGGTCGAGTTGCCACCAACTTTTATTATGCGACCTTATGGTCACCGCCAACAGTCGATAAAGTAGGAACGGTTCTCGAATTCGAGAAAACAGGTCCAGGCGAAAGGTGCCGCCAAAATTGAGTGCATTGAGCCATGCGCTAAATTTCGGCCGTTCATCTAAAACTCAGCTTCGATCGTTATGAGTCTGGCAGCGACCCTGTTTCAACTTTATATTGTGGCCAGGTCGCAGCGCAGTTTCCGACTTCAATTGCTCGTCAATCGCCATCGAACTCCCGGAGGCACATATGAAAAAAGCTCTGTTCGCACTCATGGCGACAACGGCAATCACCCTTTCAGTCCCATCAATTTCCGCTGAAACACCTATGCCAGCCCAAGGCATTGATAGCGGCTTGCTCGACAAGATGCTGGGCAACATGCCTGCCGGCACCAAGAACGCAATTTCGGTCTTCAGGGATGGCAAAGCTATAAAGGTGACAATCGACATCCAGCAAATCGCGCAAGGATTGGCTCAGTCCGGGTTCAGCATCGCATCCAAGCCGTGGACCTTTGTTCTCACGCCGCAAGCCGATGGGACACTGCGCGAGACGACCGAAGCACCAGTCGATTTCTCAATCAATTATGATTTGCAGGGCGTTGTTGGGGAATCCGGAAGCTATACGTACCTGGGCTGTACGGTGGATGGGGTTTTCGATCCAAAGATCTCGTTTTTCCGCGATGCATCCATCCGGATCGACAAGACGACCGGGGACATGCGCAATCCGAAGGCTTCTAGCTCCGTCACATTACAAGTTGGTCCCCAGACGAACCATGTGACGTCTGTTCCTGATGGGGATGGCCGCTTGAACGTGCATGTGACGCAATTAACGAAAGCAATCACAGAAAAGGTGCACGTTGACCCCGCGCAAGCAAATCCAGCGGTACACGGCCCTGTCGTGGACATGGATCTGCTGATCAAGGATATTGCCGGGGATATCAATGTGACAGGCCTGAAAAGCGTTGCCGCAACGAAACTCGGGGTGTTCGTGGCCGCGAACAAGGATTCCATAAATATCAAATCAAAGCAGGACGAGTTCAAATCGTTGGTCCATGACGTGGTACCGATTCTCGACAAGCTGGATTTATCCGGTCAGGTCCATTCGTTCACCGTCCAGACGCCATTCGGACAAGGTGGTGCAGGATCGATGGGTGTCAGCATGTCAGCCGATACCCATAACATCGATGAGACGATCACGCTTGGCGAGACGCTCGATGGCTTGACCATCGATTCGGTCTTTGTGCCGACGTGGTCTCGTCAGCTGATCCCGACAAGCATGGATCTGGAGTTCGGCATGGGCGGGATTGATATTTCAGGTGGCCTGAACAAACTGGTTGATGCCTTGTCCCGGCATGATTTCGCCAGCCCGGAACCGGACAAGACCGATTATGCAGCCTTGGGCCGCGCGGCCTTCATTCCTGACAGCATCGTGCACCTCAGATTGAAGCCATCGCATATCACCGGGCCTATTTACACCATCAAATGGCAGGGCCAGGTAGATAGCAACATCAACGGAAAAGACGCCAAGGTTCACGTCGACGTCAGTGCAACCGGGATCGACGACGTGATCAAGACCCTTGCAACGGTACATGACAAGGGTGTGCCGGAAACAATGATCGGCCTTTATGCCGCCAAGGCCTTGGCAAAGCCCGGTCCGGATGGTTCGTTACTGTGGGCGATAGACGTCGATACGGCGACAGGAATGCTTGTCAACGGCAAGCCAGTCGGGCCGCGCGGCGGCAAGCCGCTTTAAGGCGATACGCGCGGCAAGTTCAGGCAATGGCAGGGATATCCCCGGCCTGCCATGCCGCCTGAACCTCGGCCACATGGTCGACCAAACGTCCGGCCGGGATGGCGGCACGCATACCGGCCATCAAATCCTGATAATAATGCAGATTATTCCAGGTCAGAAGCATCGCGCCGAGAGCTTCATCAGTCCTGACAAGATGATGCAGGTAGGCACGGGAGTAATCCCGTGTCGCCGGACATAGACTTTCGTCATCAAGAGGTCTGGGATCCTCGGCATGACGGGCGTTGCGGAGATTGACCTTGCCGCGCCGCGTATAGGCCAACCCATGTCGACCGGCGCGTGACGGCATGACGCAGTCAAACATGTCAATGCCACGCAGGACCGATTTCACGATATCATCGGGGGTGCCAACCCCCATCAGGTAACGTGGCTTGTCGGTTGGCAAGACCGGGCAAACTGCTTCGAGCATGCGCAGCATGACGTCCTGTGGCTCACCCACGGCAAGACCGCCGACAGCGTAGCCATGAAAGCCGATAGCATTCAGTCCTTCTGCCGACTGGATACGGAGCGCTTCATCATCGCCACCCTGCACGATGCCGAAAAGACCATGGCCGCGCTTGCCAAAAAAAGCAGCCTTGGATCGCTCCGCCCACCGCAGGGACAAAAGCATCGCCCGTTCGATCTCGTTGCGTGGCGCTGGCAAGGCAACGCATTCGTCTAATTGCATTTGAATATCGGAGCCGAGAAGGCCCTGTATCTCGAGGCTCCGTTCAGGCGTCAGGTGATACCGGCGACCGTCAATATGCGATTGGAACGTGACCCCGGTTTCGTCAAGTTTGCGCAGTTTCGCCAGCGACATGACCTGGAAACCGCCGGAATCCGTCAGGATCGGGTGGGGCCAGCGCATGAACTCATGCAAGCCTCCCAATTTCGCGACACGCTCGGCGCCCGGTCTCAGCATCAGGTGATAGGTATTTCCGAGCAATATATCCGAGCCAAGTGCACGCACCTGATCCGGGTACATGGTCTTCACGGTTGCCTGTGTCCCGACCGGCATGAAGGCAGGCGTTCTGATCTGTCCGTGCGCTGTCGTCACGAGGCCAAGCCGGGCGGCCCCATCACTCGCCAGATGCTGGAAGCCAAACTCGGGGGTGCTCGGCTCAGTCATGGTCGTGTGCCCTGAACAACAGCGACGCATCGCCATAGGAATAGAACCGGTAGCCCGTATCGATGGCGTGCGCATAGGCGCGACGCATGCAATCCAGCCCGCAGAACGCAGAAACCAGCATGAAAAGCGTCGACCTGGGCAAATGAAAGTTGGTCATGAGGATATCGACAGCTTTGATCGGAACACCCGGTGTGACGAAAATATCGGTTTCGTCGGCGAAGGCTGCAATCGAGCCATCGGCTTGTGCGGCACTTTCCAGCAACCGAAAGGAGGTCGTCCCAACAGCCACGATCCGTCCACCACGGGCTTTGGCCGCAGTCAGCGCTGCCGCCGTTTCCGGCGTGATCAGCCCCCATTCCGCATGCATGCGATGATCACGCGTATCCTCTGCCTTTACAGGCAAGAACGTCCCGGCTCCGACATGGAGCGTGACGAAATGGCGCTCGATGCCGCGCGCATCTAGACGGGCAAATAGCTCGGGCGTGAAGTGTAATCCGGCGGTCGGGGCTGCAACGGCACCTTCGTCGCGGGCGTAGATTGTCTGATAGTCCGCGAGATCCTGCGCATCCGCCGCCCTTTTGGTCCCGATGTAGGGCGGCAGTGGAATGCGACCGATTGCATGGATGTGTTGATCAAGTTCTGGGCCAGCCAGATCAAAGGCAAGCAGGACGTCTCCGCCCTCGCCTTTCTCCTGAACCGTCGCCCAAAGTTCAGATCCATCGCCGCCATCAGACTGGTCGCTGAAGAGAACGCGATCGTTTATTTCGAGCTTTTTCGCACCGCGCGCAAAAGCCCGCCAGAGATTGGCCGCTTCGCGCTTGTGCAGATTGAACTGCACACCGGCTCGCACACCGCCCCGGATACGAACGCCCGACAATTCAGCGGGAATGACCTTGGTGTCATTGAACACAAGGCAATCGCCAGGCTCCAGCAGATCTGCGAGGTCGCGCACGATCGCGTCAGCCAGTTCCGTCGGCCCATCCGGGCGAACGACGAGCAAACGCGCTGAATCGCGCGGAGACGCGGGTCTCAGCGCGATCAAGGCGTCCGGCAAATCAAAGTCAAACTGGTCAACGCGCATGCATCAACGCTTCAGGGTCGCAGGCTCGCCGTCAGGCCACGTCCGCCATAACGCGCATGGAAACGATGGTATCCGGATTCTTGACCGGCTCGCCACGCTTGATGGTGTCGACGACATCCATACCTTCGACCACCTGACCCCAAACCGAATATTGCCGGTCGAGCCACGGCGCACGAGCAAAACAGATGAAGAACTGCGAGTTAGCCGAATCCGGACTCGCCGACCGCGCCATCGAGCAGGTGCCACGATCATGCGGCTCGCGTGAGAATTCAGCCTTCAGGTTCGGCTTGTCGGAACCGCCGGTGCCGGTGCCATGCGGGCAACCGGTCTGGGCCATGAAGCCATCAATGACGCGATGGAAGACGATGCCATCGTAAAACTTTTCGCGGGCCAGTTCCTTGATACGTTCGACATGGCCCGGAGCCAGGTCGGGACGCAACTGAATGACGACCTTTCCCTTGCTGGTTTCGAGGACGATTGTGTTTTCTGGATCGAGATCGGCCATGGTCCACTCCTGGGAAAGCGCCTGAATGAGATCCGACGGCAGAACCGTCGTTGTTATTTGGGCGCTTTATTTCCTGAAATGAGCCGGACCGCAACCTTATTCGTCAACTTCGTCGGATGGAACGATCCAGGGCTCGAGCGCAGCAGCCTCTTTCCAGTTGCGCATGGCAGGCAGGTCATTCATGGCATTCACATAGGCACGTGTGTCTTCGGAGATCGGCCAGTTGTAGCCCGTCAACCGGTGGACAACCGGCGCATACATCGCGTCTGCCGCCGAAAAGTCGCCGAACAGGAATGGGCCTGAGCTTCCATACGTCGAGCGGGCATTTCGCCACAGCGCTTCGATACGAGCCACATCGGCAATCGCCGCAGCACCACGATCCCGATACGCAAACGTCTTGCGCAGGTTCATCGGGCAAGCCGAACGGAGCCCAGAGAAGCCGGCATGCATCTCATTCGAGATCGCGCGAGCATGCGCCCGGGCCGCCCTGTCACGGGGCCAGATGGCCAGATCCGGAAAGGTCTCTGACAGATATTCAATGATCGCGAGCGTCTCCCAGATCGCGATGTCCCCATCGATCAGGCATGGTACTCGGCCGGAGGGAGAAAATGCCCTGATTTCGTCGGCGGTTGTCGGTTCGTCCAGCCGGATCAGCGTCTCCTCAAACGGCAGGCCGAAGTGCGTCATCACCAGCCAGGGCCGAAGTGACCAGGACGAATAGGTCTTGTTTGCAATGACGAGCCGCATCAGTTGGTCCCTTGTTTCGAACGGGGCGATGATTGATTTGGCCATGGCTCGAATGTCGCGTCCAACAAAATTCTGAAATGGATCCCATCACCTTTCATGATGGGATAAGCCGGTTTTGCTGGCAGATGCTTTGCGCTCCGGTTCGCAGGTGTTGGTTTCATGCAACAGGTGGCAAATGCGTAACATTTTTCGACTACGGCGTTTGATTGTTGGCCAAAACCGCCAGCAAAGCCTTTCTATTTGGCCCGCCTTTGTTCTATAGACCTCGTCATGTCGATGATTACCTCAACCGCCGAACTCGCTGAAGCCTGTAACCGCCTCGCTGCCCACCCCTATGTGGCCGTTGATACAGAATTCCTGCGCGAAACAACCTATTGGCCGAAGCTCTGCGTCGTTCAGATGGCAGGACCGGATACGGCTGTCATTGTTGATGCGTTGGCACCGGGACTCGACATGCAGCCACTGTTGGATCTGATGGCCAATGAGGCGGTCATGAAGGTCTTTCATGCGGCCCGGCAGGACGTCGAAATCATCTTCCGCATGGGCGGCTTCGTGCCGAAACCTATGTTCGATACGCAGGTCGCCGCCATGGTATGCGGCTTTGGCGACAGCATCTCCTATGACCAACTCGTCCAGCGCGTCACCGGCGAGCATCTCGATAAGTCATCCCGTTATACCGATTGGACCCGTCGTCCGCTGTCGGAAAAGCAACTTGTTTACGCGCTCTCGGACGTAACCCATTTGCGCGATGTCTATCATTACCTCTGCCAAAGCCTTGCCGCCCAGGGACGGACTGATTGGGTCGCCGAAGAGATGGAAGTTCTCACCTCGCGCGACACCTATGACATGCGTCCGGAAGACGCGTGGGAACGCTTGAAAATGCGGGTGAAGAAGCCAATCGAGCTTCTGATCCTCAAGGAACTTGCCGCCTGGCGCGAACGTGAAGCGCGCGCCCGCGACGTGCCGCGATCGCGCGTCCTGAAAGATGAAAGCATCTACGAGATCGCTGGCGACCAGCCTTCCGAAGCAGCTGCGCTTGGTAATCTCCGCAGCTTGTCCAAGGGCATGGAACGATCACGCGCTGGCGAAGAGATTCTGGCGATCGTCCGACGCGCACTGAACACACCGCGCGATCAGTTGCCCATGGTACCGAAGCCGAAAGTCATTCCCGAGGGATCTTTGGCTGCCGTCGACCTCATGAAGGTCCTGCTGAAACTGATTTCCGAAAAACACGGCGTTGCGGCCAAGGTGCTTGCGACCGTCGATGATCTCGAAGCGATTGCGCTCGATGACGATGCGGATGTCCCGGTTCTCAAGGGTTGGCGCCGGGAATTGTTCGGCGAAAAGGCGCTGGAACTGAAGCATGGGCGACTGGCTCTGACCTTTGATGGCAAGCGTGTCGTCGTCAGGCAGATCGAGCCTGAAAACAGAACCAAGCGAGCCTGACCTCAGTCATCTGTTCCACGGAATGACCGACCACTCTTGACAGCCGCTCGCCGCGTCTTGCTATCCAGGCGGCGCGTCTTGGAGGCTAATGTCGGGCGTGTTGGGCGACGCGGAGGCGGAGGCGGCGCGGCTGCCTCCGATATCAAGGCCAAGAGACGCTCCCGCGCATCTTCCCGGTTTCGCTCCTGGGTCCTGAACCGATCAGCTCGAATGATCAGAACACCCTCCAGTGTCAAACGGCGCCCACCCAGACGGCTCAGGCGACTTTTAACGGGGTCCGGCAAGTTCGGCGAATGCCAGACGTCAAAGCGCAGCTCAACGGCTGTGGATACCTTGTTGACGTTCTGACCGCCCGGTCCTGACGCACGGATAAAGGTCTCGATGAGTTCGTCGTCACTGATCGCGATGTTGGCCGTCACCTGTATCATGCAGACGCTATAGCAAATGACGAAACCGAGGGCCAATGACAAAAATATGTGCCAAACCAGTCACACTGCCGTAAATTTGCAACAATTTCGCTTGAATTGGACTAACAATGCAGGCGCAGTTGCTGACTCGAACGCGGCGTTGACCGCTTGACCGTTGGCCATAGGAACGAAAACCGACGTGCGAACCGGGAGGCACATGGTCAACGACGACGCCATTCTGACGATCCCCAAACATGTGACCGCGCCGCTCGGCGGCGGTGGCAAAAAGATCCGCGCACTTGGACTGGTGACGGTAGTCGTCACGCTGGTTTCGGTGGTCGTGTCATTTTTGGTGCTGACAGATCTGACGCCCATCTCGCCGACACCTGAAGTCGTGTCGATTGCGCTGTCGATCAACGGTGCACTGCTGCTGATCCTGGCGGGACTGATCACCTGGGAAGCAATCGGGCTCTTTGTCGCGTGGAAAGACGGTCGCGCGGCTGCGCGCTTGCATTGGCAGATTATTGCCCTTTTCAGCCTGGTCGCGACCACACCGGCGATCCTTCTGGCAATCCTGGCATCGGTCACCCTTGATCGCGGGCTCGACCACTGGTTCGAGACAAGCACGCGGACAATTGTCGAGAACTCGGCAAATGTGGGCGAAGCCTACGTCAAGGAACACAGTGACGCCCTGCGCGCAGAAGCTGTCGCGCTGGCTAATCAGATCGATCAAAATCAACAGATGTATGAAAACGAGCCAAGTCGTTTCGACGCCAATTTTCAGAATTGGTGCCAACAGCTGTTCATTCCGACCGCTATTCTGATGAAGCGGGACAGCACCGTCCTGACACGCGTGTTGCTCGTCGAGAACTGGAATGACATCGCGATGCCGCCGGAAGTCGCCATGCGAAAGGCTGAGGATGGCGATCCGGTCGTCATTACGCCTGGCACGAACAATCAGGTCGGCGTCGTCATGAAACTCAAGGAGTTCGACGACACCTATCTTTATGTCACCAGACCACTAGATCCCGGCACATGGCGTCAGGTCAGGTTGGCACAGGAAGCAGCAGCGGATTATCGCGATCTCGAGGCCAGTCGAAAAGGCGTTCAATTGGTCTTCGGCCTCGTGTTCACGGGCGTCGCCTTCATTCTGTTGCTGGCCGCGGTCTGGCTCGGAATCGGATTTGCCAATCGGCTTGTTGCTCCTATCCGCCGCCTCATTCTGGCAGCCGACTATGTGTCTCAGGGCAATCTGGCCGTGCGGGTGCCAATACGCCCGAAGGAGGGTGACCTCGCCCATCTCGGCGAGACCTTCAACAAGATGACATCGGAACTCAGGACCCAGAGGGCCGAACTGATCGAGGCCAATGAGCAAAACGATCGTCGCCGTCGCTTCACCGAAGCCGTTCTCGCTGGCGTGACCGCCGGGGTCCTGGGTGTTGCCGGGGATGGCAGTATCACATTGGCAAACAGGACTGCCTTGACCCTGCTCGATGAGGACGAAGCCAATGTCCTGTCAAGACAGGTCGTTGAACTGGTGCCTGAACTCGCTGCCGCCTTGCACGAGGTATCATCGGATGAACACACCGAGCGTCGCTCGTGGCAGATCACGTTGCGCCGGGCAGGCAAGGAGCGGACTGTCGCCGTTCGGATCACCACGGAGACGGAGGACACGCCTGCTGGCGGGCTGGTCGTCACGCTTGATGACATTACGGATCTGATGACGGCCCAGCGACTGAGCGCCTGGGCTGATATCGCCCGCCGCATCGCGCATGAAATCAAGAACCCGCTGACACCGATCCAGCTTTCGGCAGAGCGCATACGCCGCAGATATTCCAAGTTTGTGCAGGAAGACAGTCAGGTCTTTGACCAATGCATTGACACCATCATCCGGCAGGTCGGCGACATCGAACGCATGGTCAATGAATTCTCGTCGTTCGCACGCATGCCCAAGCCCAATTTCGTCCGCGGCAACGTCGCTGACTCTATCCGGGAAGCCGTCTTCCTGATGAGCGTAAGCCATCCCGAAATCGAGTTTGTCTCGGAGCTACCCGGCGAGCCATTGATCGGGCGTTATGATCAACGGCTGTTGTTGCAGGCATTCACCAATGTCATCAAAAACGGATCCGAGGCCATTGATGCGGTTCCTGAACACATCAGAAGCAAGGGCAAGCTGGTCGTCAGGGCAAGGCGTGATGTGCGTTCGATTATCATTGAGGTCATTGACAACGGTATCGGGTTACCATCAGAAAACCGCCACCGGTTACTTGAGCCCTATGTGACGACGAGAGAAAAAGGAACAGGCCTAGGTCTGTCGATTGTCCGCAAGATCCCGGAAGATCATGGCGGACGCATCGAATTACTGGACTCGCCCGAGGTCTTGCGCGGCGGGCGCGGGGCGATGATGCAGCTCATTTTGCCGATCATGGAAGACCAGGACGGCTCGAATGCCCAAGTCACCACCGGCAGCGAAGACCCTCCCACCGATGGTGTGGGTACTGTGACGGGCCAAACCAAAATAGAGGCCCATCCTCAACCAGGAGACGAGACGCTGTCCGCAGCTCCATCCTAGTCTTTCGTAAACCAACCTCTTTTATGGTCCCGCAGGAATTTGACAGCCAACAAGACGTCAAAACGCATATTGGCAGTCGGTCACGAGGCAAGTTTTCAAAATGGCATCAGATATTCTCATTGTAGATGACGAGCACGATATCCGCGAACTCGTCGCCGGTATTCTGGAAGACGAAGGCCATGGAACCCGAAAGGCTGGCTCAAGCGACGAATGCCTGGAGGCAATCGCCAAGCGCCGCCCATCCATGATCTTTCTGGACATCTGGCTCCAGGGAAGCCGGCTGGATGGCTTGTCGCTTCTGGATGTGATCAAGCAACAACATCCGGATATGCCGGTTGTCGTCATTTCGGGCCATGGCAACATTGAGACAGCAGTCAGCGCCATCAAGCGTGGTGCCTATGATTACATCGAGAAGCCGTTCAAATCTGATCGCTTGCTGCTGATCGCCGAACGGGCGCTCGAAGCCTCGACACTGCGCCGCGAGGTGCGCGAACTCCGCGAACGCTCAGGCGATACGTCCGAATTGCTCGGTTCCTCGACCGTCGCCAACCAGCTTCGCAGCCAACTCGAACGAGTAGGTCCAACGAACAGCCGGATCATGATCGCGGGTCCCTCCGGGTCAGGCAAGGAACTGACGGCGCGCGTTATTCACAAGTTGTCCAATCGGGCCAGTGGGCCATTTGTTGTGCTCAACGCGGCCGCAATCACGCCCGACGCGATGGAACACGCGCTCTTCGGCAACGAGATAACGTCCGATCAACCCCGCAAGGTCGGTGCTCTGGAAGAAGCCCATGGCGGCACGCTCTACCTCGACGAAGTCGCTGACATGCCACGGGAAACCCAGAGCAAGATCCTGCGCGTCCTCGTCGACCAGACCTTCACGCGGGTTGGCGGAGCCACGCGGGTGCAAGTGGATGTCCGCGTCATTTCGTCGACTGCGCGTGACCTGAGACGCGAGATCGAAGCAGGACGGTTTCGCGAAGACCTGTTCCATCGCCTCGCCGTCGTGCCGATCCGTGTGCCATCACTTGCCGAGCGTCGGGATGACATCCCCGTTCTGATCGCGCATTTCATGGAACAGATCAGTCGCTCGACCGGGCTGCCAATTCGCAAGATTGGTGACGACGCGATGGCTGTCCTGCAAGCACATGACTGGCCGGGCAACATTCGGCAACTCCGCAACAATGTGGAGCGCCTGATGATTCTGACGCGTGGGGACGCCGACGCCGTGATCACAGCGGATCTCCTGCCAACCGAAGTGGGCGCCATGCTGCCAGCCATGCCAACGGGCGCGGGCGGAGAACATCTCATGGCCCTGCCGTTGCGCGACGCGCGCGAGATCTTCGAGCGCGAATATCTGCTTGCCCAGATCAATCGGTTCGGCGGCAATATTTCCCGCACGGCCGAATTTGTCGGAATGGAACGGTCGGCCTTGCACCGCAAGCTCAAGTCTCTAGGGGTCGGATAACACGGCGATCAGGCAAGGCGCGGCATGGTCTGCGTGCCTTTTCGCAAATCCGTTCTTTCACGAAAGACAATCCAATGCCCACGCACAGAATTGGTCGTGTTTCCTATGTCAACGGCCGCTACGTCCCGCACAGCGACGCCGCAGTGCACATCGAAGACCGGGGCTATCAGTTCGCCGACGCGATCTATGAGGCCTGTGAAGTTCGAAACGGGTCTATCGTCGACCTGACGCGTCATCTGGATCGCATGGATCGCTCGCTGCGTGAACTGCGGATCAGCGAGCCCATGAGCCGCAAAGCCTTGGCGCTTGTCTTGGCAGAGGTGATTCGCCGCAATCGCGTCCGATACGGCAGCATCTACCTCCAGATCAGTCGCGGCGTCGCAAGGCGGGATCATCCCTTTCCGACACGTCCTGTCGCTCCCAGCGTTGTTGTTGTAGCAAAGCACGGCGATCAGAAGAAGAATGACGCAATGGCAGTAGCGGGAATCGGTGTCATCACGATGCCGGATCTCAGGTGGGGCCGCGTCGATATCAAAACAGTCGGCCTGTTGCCGAATGTCCTTGCAAAGCAAGCTGCGCGCGAAGCGAACGCGCGGGAAGCCTGGCTCGTAGACGACGCAGGATTTGTGACAGAAGGCGGGTCGTCGAATGCCTGGATCGTGACTGCTGATGGCGTGCTCGTCACGCGCCCTGAAGGACCGGATATTCTCTCAGGCATCACGCGACGTGGCGTTATGGATACAGCGGAAAAGCTCGGAATTCGCGTCGAATTGAGAGCATTCACTGTCGAAGAGGCCAGTCAGGCACGCGAAGCCTTCATCACATCTGCCTCCTCCATCGTCATGCCGGTCGTCACCATCAATGGCAAAAGCGTCGCAAATGGTCATCCGGGCACGCTGGCGACACATTTGCGTGAGCAGTTTCACGGCGTTGTCGAGGCGCGCAATTTATCGACGCGAATCCCGATCTGAAAATCGGGATTTGGCGTATCGAGATTTTCGTGGTTGACTAGAACTGGATGGCTCAAGACCAGCGACACGGTTATGTGCGCAGTCGCAGGCCAACCACTGGCCGCACATGTCCTTGCCTGACGGATGTCAAAAAAATGGTTTCGGTACCTGACAGACCCGGAACACATTCGATTGATGGAAGCGGGGCCTGACCTGGACATCATCAGCCTCAAGGAAGAACGTCAGTTGCCGTGCGAGACTGGCCAAAAAACAAACGAACGATAAGGTAACAAGAAAATGGCGGACCGCGCTCAGAACCTACAGGACACGTTTCTCAACTACGTGCGCAAGAACAAGACACCCTTGACGATCTTTCTTGTAAACGGTGTCAAGCTGCAAGGTGTCGTGACCTGGTTTGATAACTTCTGCGTCCTCTTGCGTCGTGATGGACACTCGCAACTCGTCTACAAGCACGCCATATCCACGATCATGCCGGGAACACCGCTTCAGTTGTTTGAACCTACCGATGATGAACGGGTGGGAGGTTGATTGGAATCGTTTGACCCAAGTGACATTCAAACCGGATCACGCGAGCCAAAAGGGCCGCGTGGTCCGATTGACAGGACAAGTCACAAGACGCGGGCAATCGTCGTTGTTCCCGTCCGTAGCCTTGACGCACGCGCTGAGCGTCGCACCGAGACACATGACGAGCCGCGCATTCGGCGATCCACCGAAGCCCGCCGCGAGGAGGCGGAAGGACTGGCGCTCGCAATCGATCTGGAGGTTATCGCCTCCGTCATTGTGAAGCTCAATCAACCGCGTCCGGCAACCCTGATCGGCACAGGCAAGATCGAGGAAATCAAGGTCGAGGTTCTGGCCGGAGAAGTTGATCTGGTCATAGTGGATCATGCGCTCACGCCCGTGCAACAGCGCAATCTGGAAAAGGCCTGGAATGCCAAGGTGCTTGATCGCACAGGGCTGATCCTTGAAATCTTCGGTGAACGCGCCCGTACCAAGGAAGGCCGCTTGCAGGTTGAACTGGCCCATCTGAATTATCAGAAGAGTCGGCTCGTGCGTTCCTGGACTCATCTGGAACGGCAGCGCGGTGGTTTCGGATTCCTGGGCGGTCCCGGCGAAACGCAAATCGAGGCGGACCGTCGTCAGTTGCAAGAGCGGATCGCCCATCTGGAAGCTGATCTGGAAGCGGTACGCCGGACGCGCGAGTTGCATCGCAAGAACCGCAAAAAGGTGCCGCACCCGGTTGTTGCACTCGTCGGCTATACCAATGCAGGCAAGTCAACGCTGTTCAACAAGATCACGCAAGCCGATGTCATGGCAGAGAATCTGCTGTTTGCGACGCTTGATCCGACGTTGAGGCAATTCAAGCTGCCGCATGGCGGCGAAGTGATCCTGTCTGATACGGTCGGATTCGTCTCGGACCTGCCGACGCATCTTGTGGCGGCGTTTCGTGCGACACTCGAAGAGGTCATCGAAGCCGATCTCGTGCTGCATGTGCGCGACATGAGCCATGAAGATGCCGTCGCACAAGGGCGTGACGTCGAAGACGTGCTGCGTGTGCTCGGCCTGAAACCCAAAGACCCCGAACGGTTCATCGAGGTCTGGAACAAGATCGACAGACTGGATGCCGACCTTCGTGACAAGTTGTTGGCAGAAGGCGGGCATGTTGCGGGCGATGGACCGGCGACGATCCCGGTTTCAGCGCTTACCGGCGAAGGCGTTCCGCAACTGCTTGAACGGATTGAAGCCCAACTCAATCGTGACCGCGCCCGGTTCCGTCTTTCGATCCCGGCAAGTGACGGGCAACTGCTCGCGTGGATCTATCGATCGACGGAAGTGCTGGAACGACGCGATACCGAGGAACGCATTGACCTTGATATCCGGATCCCGCCTAAATCCATGGACCAGTTCCGAAGCAAGGCTGGCCGCTATATCAAGGGAGACCGGCGCGGCCGTTTTGCGGAGGATGCAGATGAAACCGTCGAAAGCGTCCCGTACCTGCCGTAGACGAACGGTTCGCGACGCTGGTCGGCTGCGAAGTCGAAGCTCGGGCGATTAAGTCGCGGTATTGTCGGCTGGTTGCTTTGCCGCCTGCCAGATCGCTTCCATCTCGTCCAGACTGGCGTCAGTCAATGAGCGTCCTTCTGCTGCCAGAGTTTGCTCAATGACGGCAAATCGACGCGTGAACTTGGCATTTGTGCGCCGCAAAGCCTGATCCGGGTCGACTTTCACGTGTCGCGCGAGATTGGCGACGGCAAACAGGATGTCACCCAGTTCATCTTCGAGCCGATCGTGCGGACTGCCCATTGCGATCTCGGATTCGATTTCGTCGATTTCTTCGCGCACTTTCGCGATGACCTGCGATGCGTTGTTCCAGTCAAACCCGACCTTGGCTGCCTTCTCCTGAAGCTTGATCGCCCTCATCAAGCCCGGCATCGAGCGAGGCACATCGTCCAGAATACTCATCGGCGCAGACTTGATGCCAGCTGCCGCCTTCGCTGCCGCACGTTCGGCCTTTTCTTCGGCCTTGATGCGAGCCCAGGCGTCCTTGACCATGCCCGCTGTTCTCGCATCTCCATCACCAAACACGTGCGGATGACGACGGATCATCTTTCGGGTAATGTTTTCAACGACATCGCCAAAATCGAAGTTTCCAGCCTCATTGTTGATCTGGGCGTGAAAGACGACCTGAAGAAGCAGATCACCGAGCTCTTCTGCCAGATCAACTGTGTCATCACGTTCAATGGCGTCAACAACTTCGTGCGCCTCCTCAATTGTATAGGGCGCAATTGTGCGTGATGACTGTTCGAGATCCCAAGGGCAGCCCGTAACCGGGGTCCGCAAGGCCGCCATGATTTCAAGAAGCCGGGAAATATCGCGAGACGGTGTCATTTAGGTGCCATCTTCGTACGGTGAAATACGGTCAAGTGGTTTGGTTTAACGAACGATCTGAAGAGATCTTCGATCATCGCGAGCGCCAATGCATATCTGTCATGATTTCAACCTTATCAACGATCAAATGCCGCCAACACCCTTGTGTCCAGGCACAAGTCTACTAATTTGGAAGCTCTGCACTATTTCCATAAAAGGATATCAACAAGAATTACAATTGAAAATAGATATAGCATTCAATTCAACT
The DNA here is from genome assembly GCA_903930435.1 of uncultured Hyphomicrobiales bacterium. Taxonomy (GTDB): domain Bacteria; phylum Pseudomonadota; class Alphaproteobacteria; order Rhizobiales; family Ancalomicrobiaceae; genus CAIYYN01. Next base: position 49,391 of record CAIYYN010000037.1, read on the forward strand.
TGACACTAAATGGACGACTTGCTCAGGTAATGAGCCTGTCAAAAAGCCGAAATAGACCGTTTTGAGAGCGTACACTGATGCCGAATCTTCTATCCCGCCAATCCATGGAAATGCTTTCAAATTTAAAAGGTTTGATCGGCTCCGGCTCTATTTCGATCATCGAAGGACAAAAGCGCAGGATGCGGGAGAATTTCGGGGTAACAAGTATCGCGCTCCTTATGTCGCTCGGTCTTGCAAGCTGTGCTGTGGGGCCAGACTTTGTTGAGCCCGCTGCACCGAACGTCGGTGGCTACACGCCGGAAAAGATTGGTACAACTGGCGAAGCGGCGACAGCGGGTGGCGCTTCCCAACATTTTGACAGCCATGCGGACATATCCGGCACCTGGTGGCGCGTGTTCAAATCCAAGCAGATCGATGCGTTGGTGGCGGAAGCCGTCGCCAATCATCCCGACATCGCCGCGGCGGAACAGGCCCTCAGGCAAGCGCGTGAGATCGCAGCCGCAGACGGCGCATCCATGTTCCTATCCGCGTCGGGTTCGACGGGGGTAACGCGGCAACGTGTCTCGCTGGCCTCGCAAGGCGCAAACGGGCCCGGCATCGTTTATCCGCTTTATAATGTCGCAGCGCCTTTGAGCTACACGCCTGACTTCTGGGGCGGCAAGGCGCGCGCGGTTGAGGCAGATCAAGCCAATGCTGATTACCAGCGTTTCCAGCTCGAAGCGACTTACATGACGTTGACGGCGAATGTCGTCACGTCGGTGATAAACGACGCCGCCATCGCCGAGGAAATCCGCGTAACCAAGGATTTGATCCAGGGACAACAGAAACAGGTTGATCTCCTCGAGCAACAGTTCAAGCTCGGAGCGGTCAGCGAAGCAGACGTTCTGTCACAGAAATCGCAGCTGGCAGCGAGCCTTGCAACCTTGCCACCCCTAGAAAAGGCGCGGGCGCAAGGGCGGAACCAACTGATGGCCTATCTCGGCCGGTTCCCAAGCCAGGACAAGACGGAGTCGATCACGCTCGATAGTCTCACCTTGCCGCGCGACTTACCTTTATCCGTTCCATCTGCCCTAGTTCGGCAACGCCCCGATATCAAATCTGCTGAATCCCTAGTCCATCAGGCTGGTGCAAATGTCGGCGTCGCAACAGCCAACATGTTGCCTCAATTGACGCTTTCTGCGTCTGGCGGCAGTCAGGCACTTCAGTTCAATCAACTGTTTAACCAGAACACAGGCGTGTGGAGCATTGGCGCGAGCGTTGCCACGCCGATCTTTGACGCAGGTGCCTTGTTCCACACCAGAGAGGCGCGTGACGCGGCGTGGGAGCAGGCAAAGGACAAGTACAAGTCGACCGTGATTACCGCTTTCCAGAACGTTGCCGACGCGCTCAGAGCTATCCAGGCCGATGCGGAATTGCTGAAAGCTCAGCTGCAAGCCGAAAAGACAGCCGCAGACAGTTTGAAAATTTCGCAAGCCCAGTTCCAGGCCGGAGCCGGAACCATCCTCAACGTGCTGAATGCCCAGCAGACCCTGCTCAATGCACGCACCAGCCGTGTCAAGGCACAGGCGAGCCGCTATGCCGACACGGTCGCTCTCTATGCCGCCTTGGGCGGCGGCTGGTGGAACCGGATGGATGTGACCGCGGCTGCTGATGTCACGAATCCCGGACTTGCCGTCGTTGCTGAGCCAGCCGCTGCGCTGGCCAATCTCCACGACGACAAGAAATAATCGGGGCGAGAGAAAAAGCGGGTGCGGATCAAGCGACCGCACCTGGTCCCGGTATGGCTGCCGGCGGGCATTTGCCGAGGATGATCATCCCCAAGACTTCGTCCTTGGTGACATCGCTCACGCGCGCCGAGCCGACAAGCTTGCCGTTTTTCATGACATAGACGCGGTCAGCGAGATCGAAGACGTCGTGGATGTCGTGGCTGATCAGGAATATGCCGATGCCCTCGGCCTTGAGCGACAGCGTCAGGTCACCGACCTGCTTGGTTTCGGCAGGGCCAAGTGCCGCTGTTGGTTCATCCATGATCAGAATGCGGGCGTCGAAGTGAATGGCGCGCGCGATGGCCACCGATTGCCGCTGACCACCGGATAAGGCCCTCACAGGCTCCTTGAAACGCTGGAAATGCGGGTTGAGGCGGGCCATCACCTTGCGGGTCTGGCTTTCCATGGTGGCGTCGTCAAGTGTCCCCCACCGCGTCAGGATCTCGCGACCCAGGAAGATATTCGCGGCCGCATCAACATTGTCTGCAAGAGCCAGCGTCTGGTAAATCGTCTCGATGCCATAGGCCTTGGCGTCTGCGGGACGCGCGATATGCGCCTTCTCGCCATTCACGAAGATCTCCCCGGAATCGGCAGGATAGGCGCCGGACAGGATCTTGATGAGCGTCGATTTACCCGCACCATTGTGCCCGAGAAGACCCACGACTTCGCCGGGGTACAGGTTGATGGAGACATCGTCCACAGCCTTGATCCCGCCAAAGGCGATCGAGACGTGACGCATGTCGACGAGGGGTGATGTTGTCGTGTCCATGGTCGTCTCCTTCATTACCGGACGTGCTTGCGATAGATCGTGTCGAGCCAGACGGCGACGACAAGCACAATACCCACTACGATGTTCTGTAACGGCGCATCGAGCCCCAGCAGCACCATGCCGGACTGAAGGCTCTGCATGACCACGGCTCCCAGCATCGCGCCATAGATCGTGCCGGTGCCGCCGGCAAGCGACGTACCGCCAATTACCGCAGAAGCGATCGTGTAGAGTTCGTCGAGTGTGCCGGTCGCGTTCGTTGCCGATTGCAAACGAGCCGTCGAGATACACGCAGCCAGCCCCGCCAATCCGCCCATCAGCGCGAATACCATTGTCAGCACGCGCCGCGTATTGATACCGGAGAGTTCAGCTGCCTCCGGATTTCCGCCGATGGCAAAGACATAGCGACCAAACCGGGTCCGGTCGGAAATGAACGTCATCACGATGCCGACCGCTATGGCAATCAGGACCGGCACCGCAAACCCATGGGCAATCTCGGGCAAGGGTGCATCAGGTGACGCGCCAGCGGCGGCCTGCATCTGGCGCACGACGCCGACAGGCAGGTCGTAGGCATTCACAACCACAACCGCGCCGATGATCGCCGCACAGATCAAAGCGGCGACAAAGACTTCGGCCCAAAGCGGACGAACCGTGAAGCCGAACCCGAGACGCCGACGTCGCACCATCTGCATCACTAAAAGTGCGAGCACGACAGCCACGATGCCAATCGCCCAACTTGCCGTCGCACCGATCGAGCCCTCGATACCACCGCCAATTGGAATGAAGCGCTTGTCGAGGGGGGCGACCGTCTGACCAGTCGTTACCCACCACGCCGCGCCGCGCCAGATCAGCAAGCCACCGAGCGTCACGATGAAGGAGGAGACGCCGAGATAGGCGACAATCATGCCTTCAAGTGCCCCGATCAAGGCACCGAGTGCAATCGCGACAGCGACAGCGACCACCCAGGTCAGAGGATTTTCAAAGCCCCAGATATGAGGCAAAAAGACGGCCTGCGTCACACCGACAATCATGCCGGTAAATCCTAGGATCGACCCGACGGAGAGGTCGATGTTGCGGGTGACAATGACCAGAACCATGCCCGTTGCCATCACCGCTATTGATGACGACTGGACCGACAGGTTCCAGAGATTGCGGGGTGTCAGAAACCCGCCGCCAGTAAAGATATCGAAGCCAATCCAGATGATGGCCAATGCCGCCAGCATGCCGATCAGGCGCAGGTCAAGCTCGAGTTTTCGAAACAGGTCAGCCATCGGGGCCCCGCAGTTCAGGTCACAACATGGAGTTACCCCGGGGCCTCAGCCCCGAGGTAACGTTGATAGCGGTATAGCCGCTCAGCAGATCAATTACAGGCGCTGACCGAGCCAGCCTTCACGCCCTGGCAGAGATCGGCCTTTTTGATCCAGCCTGCGTCGAGCACGACCGACAAATTGTCCTTCGTGATCGCGATCGGCTTCAAGAAGATAGCCGTCATGTGCTGCTTCTTCGGACCTTCGTCGAAGCTGACTGCTCCCGGAATTTCCGAAAGCTTCTTGCCGCTGGCGAGCGCGATGGCAATGTTGGCAGCGTCCTTGCCGAGTTCGCGTGCGTCTTTCCAGACCGAGACAGTCTGTGTGCCGAGCGCAACGCGGTTGAGCGCAGCCTTGTCACCATCCTGGCCCGAAACCGGAACCTGGCCAGCCAGACCCTGGGCCGAGAGAGCCGCAACAACACCGCCTGCCGTGCCGTCATTGGCGGCAACGACAGCATCGATCTTGTTGTTGTTCTTGGTCAGGAACTGCTCCATGTTCTTCTGGGCGTTGGCTGGCAGCCACTGGTCGGTATAGGCCTCACCCACATTCTTGATATCGCCCTTGTCCATGGCAGCCTTCAGGACTTCCATTGCGCCAGCAAACAGGAAGTCAGCATTCGGATCGGTGGACGAGCCCTTGATGAAGGCATAGTTGCCCTTCGGCTTGACCGCGAACACGGCCCGCGCCTGCATGCGACCGACTTCCTTGTTGTCGAAGGTGATGTAGAACGCTGACGGGATTTCGATCAGGCGGTCATAGCCGACGACCGGAATACCTTCCTGGGTTGCCTTTTCGACGGCCGGACGAATTGCATCTGTATCCTGAGCCAGCACGATCAAGCCGTTTGCGCCCTTTGTGATCAGGCTTTCGATGTCGGTCAGCTGCTTGCCCGGGCTCGATTGGGCGTCAGCGGAGATATAGGTGCCGCCTGCCTTTTCGATGGCAGCCTTGATGGCGGCTTCGTCAGTCTTCCAGCGCTCTTCCTGGAAGTTCGACCATGACACGCCGATCACCGGCTTGCCGGCAGCGTGGGCGGTCGTGGCGAGCAGGGCAAACGTCGTTGCCGCGAGTACAGTGGACAGAATCTTCATGTTACTTCCTCCTGATTGGCCTTCCGGCCGGTTTTGGTCGACGGTGACCGGCTTGGCCGGTCGAGTTGAACGCCGCTCTTGTCGACGGCTTCGGCGTGTTCTTCCAAGGCAGCTGGCCTCAGACGAATCTGTTGACGAGCGCTTCCAGATATTCCTGGCGGCCCGAGCGGGGTTGCGGATTGAGGTCTTGAGACAAGGCCCTGTCAGCGACTTCAGCCAGCGAGCGTTGTCCGCTGAGCATCGCCTGCGCCTCTGGCTGCTCCCAACCTGCGTAGCGATCAGCCACGAAGCCAGTCAGCGCGCGGGCTTCCAGCATATCGGCCGCCGCGATGAAGGCGCGTGCGCAGGCGTCCATCGATCCCGCATGCGCAATAACCAGGTCATCCGGGGCGATTGACTGGCGACGGATCTTGGCATCGAAATTGAGACCACCAGTCGTGAAGCCGCCACCATTCAGAAGTTCGTGGAAACAAAGCGCCATTTCCGGCACATTCATCGCGAATTGGTCCGTATCCCAACCGAGCAGATCATCGCCGCGATTGATGTCGAGCGAGCCAAAGACACCAAGCGCCTGCGCTAGCGCAATTTCGTGCTGGAACGAATGACCGGCCAAGATCGCGTGGTTCTGTTCCAGATTGAGCTTGACGTCCTTGGTCAGTCCGTAACGCTCCAGGAAGCCGTAGCAGGTGGCGACGTCGAAGTCATACTGGTGCTTGGTCGGTTCCTTCGGCTTGGGCTCGATCAGAATGGGTCCCTGGAAACCGATCTTGTGCTTATGCTCGACAACCATTGACACAAAGCGACCAAGCTGATCCAGCTCACGCTTCATGTCCGTATTGAGCAAAGTCTCATAACCCTCTCTTCCACCCCACAAAACGTAGTTTTGCCCACCCAGCCGATGGGTCGTTTCAAGTGCAGCACGCACCTGACCGGCTGCATATGCAAAGACATCCGGATCCGGATTTGTCGCAGCACCGGCCATGTAACGGCGGTTGGAAAAGAGGTTCGCGGTTCCCCACAGGAGGCGAACCTTCGCCGAGGCCATCTTCTCCTCGAACACGCCCGCGATCACATCGAGATTGTAGATGGACTCACGCAACGTCGCCCCTTCAGGTGCGGCGTCGACGTCGTGAAACGTGAAATAAGGGACGTCCAACAGCCGAAAGAGCTCGAACGCTACATCCGCCTTTTGCTTGGCCAGTCCGAGCGCATCGCTGCCATGGTGCCAGGGCCGCAGGAATGTCTCCCCGCCGAAGGGATCGCCGCCCGGCCAGCAGAACGAATGCCAGTAACAGACCGCAAACCGCAAATGATCTTCGAGGCGTTTTCCTGCAACGATGCGATCCTTGTCATACCAGCGGAACGACGAAGGCGTCGGAGCGTCAGATCCGCCGAACGTCAATGGTTCCAGATCGCCAAAAAATGAGACTTGTGCGGTCACGTGCGGAGCTCCTTCAATGCGGGGTACAAGCGGTGCCAGCGCGCGTGCGCGGACACATAGGCGCCGTGCACGTCAGAACGCGGAGAAAAGGTTTTGATCGGCTTCGGCTTTACGCAAACGGCCAACGGTGTTTCTCCCGTCGCCGCGAGGCGTCCCAAGCGCGCAGCGCCCAGAGCAGCCCCGACTTCCCCCTCTTCGACGCGCGTGACCGGAATGCCAAGCACATCGGCCATGATTTGCGCCCAGAGGTCGGATCGCGAACCGCCGCCAACGAGGTCGACACCTTTCAGCACGGTCCCGGCAGCGGCCAGCGCATCCAGATTATCCCGCGTTGCAAAGGCGACGCCTTCGAGAACCGCCTGGACGAGATCGTTCCGGTTGGTCGCGCCAGACAGGCCCACAAATGCGCCACTGGCGCCGGGATCATTATGCGGCGTCCGTTCGCCGGAGAGATAGGGCAGAAACTGGATTGTCGACGGACCCGCAACACGGTCGCCCAGCGAGCCAAGCAAATCCTTCTCCGGCTGACCCAAGACTTTGGCCGCCCAGCTGAGCGCTTCGCCGGACGACAGCATGACACCCATCTGATGCCATGTATCGGGGATGGCGTGGCAGAAGGCGTGGACTGCGGATGCCGGATTGGGCGCAAAACGATCGGTTACGGCGAAGAGAACGCCAGATGTCCCGAGCGACAGGAAAGCGTCACCTGCTGAAATCGCGCCGAGCCCGATTGCGGAGGCGGCGCAGTCTCCTGCACCTCCAGCAACAACAACCCGTTCAGCCATGCCCCAACGCTTGGTCAGGTCAGCCGACAGAAAGCCCGAGGCTGCGCTGCCTTCAACAAGACGCGGCATAGTCGAAGGCCTCAATCCCGTGACGGCCAGCAGACGTTCCGACCAATCACGTTTGCCGACATCCAGCCACAGTGTACCGGATGCGTCGGACATATCCTCGACCATCTCACCCGTCAGGCGATAGCGGACGTAAGCCTTCGGCAACAGCACATGCGCAACCCTGGCGAAAATATCGGGTTCATTGCGTGCGACCCAAAGCAATTTGGGTGCAGTGAAACCAGGCATTGCCAGATTGCCGGCAATTGCTGTCAGCTCAGGACACTCCTCAGTCATCAACTGGCATTCGTGTCCGGACCGCCCGTCGTTCCACAGGATGGCTGGTCGCAAAACCTCACCCTGCCCGTTCAGCAGAACTGCGCCATGCATCTGGCCCGACAATCCAATCGCACGGATCTCCGAAACGGCTCGGGGATCAATCTTTGCGAGATCATCAACAGCGCCAATGGTAGCTTCCAGCCAGTCTCCTGGCGACTGCTCACGCCAGAGCGGATGCGGAGCCGACACTTCGAGAGGCCGGGACGCGACGTCGACAACAGCACCGCGCTCGTCGATGATGACCGCTTTTACGCTGGACGTGCCAATATCGAGCCCAAGAAACACGCGTACCTCCCAAATCCTCATGCAGGTGTTGGCCTGCCTGTTTATGTCCTGCGCTTAAGGCAGGTTATCCCGCATGATGATGTCGATGCGGATTTTCTCTTGTTCTTCAAGTATCTGGTCATTTCTGGCCAGAGCCAGCAGCAGACGGATCGCCGATCGCGCTTCATGCCCGGCGTCCTGACTGATGACAGCATCCATCACACCACGGATCAGATACCGCCGGGTGTAGGCCGTCAGATCGTGACCGATGAAGACCAGATCCTTTTCGCGCCCCGCCTTGCTGATCGCATTGGCAACGCCCGGCGTACCCGCGCCCACATTGTAGAGGCCAATCAAATCGGGATATCGGGCCAGCAAGCGCGCGGTCAGGTCTTCACTGATGACATCATCATCGCGACCTTCAATGACACCCAGCACCTCAAGGTCGGGATATTCTTCAGTCATCACCTGATTGAAGCCGAAGATGCGCTCGGCATGATCTCGCAAAGCTTGCGAGCCTGCGATGATACCGATTCTGCCCGTGCGCGGACCAACAAGGCGACCGACCAAGGTTCCGGCTGTTCGCCCAGCCGCGATATTGTCCACACCCACATAGTGTTGGCGACGTGAACTGGGCACATCAGAGACGAGCGTCACGACATGCGTTCCATGTGCGACCAGATCATCAATAGCCGCCCGGACACTTGGATGATCAAGCGCGACAACCGCAAGGCCATCATACCGGCCGATCAGGGCTTCCAGGGTTGCCGTCAAGGCCGTGGGATTGAAGACATCCGCAATAATCGTTTCGACCGTTGTGCGGCGTGTGCTGAGCCAGCCCGACATATCGCCGATGTGGGTGATGATCTGCTGCATGAACACGTTCGAGCCATGCGGCATGATCACGGCGAAACGCAGCATCCGACCCCGGGCGAGTTCCGCTGCGGCCACAAACGGACGAAACTTGTGCCGTTCAATCGCGTCCTTCACGCGACGCACCGTCTCCGACCGCACCCCTGGCCTATCATGCAGAACGCGATCGACCGTCGCGAGACTGACGCCAGCCTCGCGAGCAATATCCTTGAGCGTCAGCGATGTACCAAGACTTGTGTTCGACATGCCGCGTATTTAGCCCGCATTTTTGAGGTACGCAACTCATTTTTGAGCTTTTGCAAAATTTTTGCATAGTGCACCGCAACAAAAATCGATGTTTCACAGTTAATAATAGCTCATTTTCGCAACATATTGGCAAATTAGATCACGATTTTGCTTAAATTCCCATTCTGAATGAATTATTTGCCGAAAATCCATCAGCCTATAAAGCCTCAAAACACCTCATTTGAGGTAAATCACTTCAAATGAGTGTTGCATCCATGCCCGAATTGGGAGGTTGAGCCTCCCAGGTCGCAACAACGCGTCGCATGCGACCAGGAGCACCGCTCCTCGCGCCTATGGCAAATTTTACATTTTCAGAAATTTTGGTCGGGGCAGCTGGATTCGAACCAACGACCTATAGTACCCAAAACTATCGCGCTACCAGACTGCGCTATGCCCCGAGAGGTGTTCCGTATAGGGAAGTTTGTGTCCGGCTGCAAGCGCGGAAATCAACAGAACCCAAAGCCCACGTCTTTTCGGCTCCAGCCAAAGTGACCGAAGCCATATTCGAACATCCACCCTTCGGTTCAGCGCGAACTGCGGATGACCTGGATATCGAGATCGCGGATCTTCTTGCGAAGCGTATTGCGATTGACGCCCAGAAGCTCGGCAGCCTTAATCTGATTGCCCCTTGTGGCGGCGAGCGCAACCGAGATCAGGGGATATTCCACCTCCCTGAGAATACGATGATAGAGACCAGGTGGCGGCAGGTTGTCGCCAAAGGCTCCGAAATAGGTCGCCAGATGTTTTTCGACCGAATTCATGAGGCCTTCGTCACCGCTCTTTTCCTCGGCGGGCTGGGAAGCTGACGGCTGGCTCAATTCGGCATCGATGACGCTTGCCGTGATCACGTCCTGCGGATAAAGGGCCGCCAACCGACGGATCAGGTTCTCGAGTTCGCGGATATTGCCTGGCCAACGATACCGGCGAAGACGCTCCAGCGCGGCCTGCTCGATCTGCTTGGACGGCAATCCCTCTTTTTCCGCAACATTGAAGAAGTGTCGCACCAGGTCCGGCACATCTTCCGAGCGTTCACGCAGTGGCGGCAAGCGCAAAGGCACCACGTTTAGGCGGAAGTACAGGTCTTCGCGGAAAAGTCCCTGATTGATCAGCTGTCGCAGGTCCTTGTTGGTCGCGGCAACAATCCGGACGTCGGTCTTGATCGGGGTCCGACCACCGACGGTCGTATATTCCCCCTGCTGAAGGACGCGCAGAAGCCGTGTCTGGGCGTCCATCGGCATGTCGCCGATTTCATCAAGGAACAACGTTCCGCTTTCGGCCTGCTCGAAACGGCCAGCAGAGCGCGACGCAGCCCCCGTGAATGCCCCCTTCTCGTGTCCGAACAGCTCCGACTCGATGAGATCCCGGGGGATGGCGGCCATGTTGATGGCGACAAACGGGCCATTGCGCCGCTTGCCGTAATCGTGCAGCGCCCGCGCCACAAGTTCCTTGCCGGTGCCGGACTCGCCGGTAATCATCACCGTGAGATCAGTCTGCATCAATCGCGCAAGCACGCGGTAAATGTCCTGCATCGCCGGCGACCGACCGACCAGCGGGATATCCTCGTTATGCACTTCACCTTCGAGGGCGCGCTTGGCCTTTGGCTCATTGAGCGCGCGGCCAACGATCGTGATAAGTTCCTTGAGATCGAAGGGTTTGGGAAGATATTCATAGGCACCGCGTTCGGACGCCCGGATCGCGGTCATGAACGTATTCTGGGCACTCATGACAATGACGGGCAATTCCGGCCGCAGCTTCTTGATGCGCGGCAACAAGTCGAAAGCGTTTTCGTCAGGCATCACGACGTCGGTAATGACGAGATCACCTTCGCCCTGCGCGACCCATCGCCAGAGCGTTGCTGCATTGGAGGTAAGGCGCACTTCGTAGCCCGCTCGGGACAGCGCCTGATTCAAAACTGTGCGGACTGCCGCATCATCGTCAGCGACCAGAATATTGCCGGCTGGCATCTGCAAATCCTTCTCGTGCGTGTCATGCGGCCATATGGCGGGATGGCCGAAAAACCACCTCAAACAATTGTGCTAAACTGTTGATTTCAAAACCATACTCGAACTCAAAATCCGGTACGGAATCCTTCCTGGGTCTCGTGCGCCGCCGCGATGATCCGAAAACCGGACATCGGAGCGACTGGAAAATGCATTCATCCACCCCTCCTCGGTTGACCATCGCGTTCAATCGGAACTGCTGGCATCAGGACACGGAAGACGGTACGTCGCGGTTGCGATTCACATTCGACCACGCCGCCGTGGTCGCGCACGATCTTGGCAACAAGCGCCAGCCCCAAACCGCTGCCATTGGTTTTGGTTGTCACGAATGGATCAAACAGATGCGGCATCAGATCTTCCGGCACGCCGGGACCATTGTCCCTGACGCAGAATTCCATTGGCAGGGTTACCTTGTTGCGAGACCCTTGAACAGATAACCGAACGCCCGGCCGATAGGCCGTCGACAGAACGATCTCTGCATCGGGAAAGCCCTTGAGTGCTTCCGATGCGTTCTTGACCAGATTGAGGAAGACCTGGATCAACTGGTCGCGGTTGGCGAGCACCATCGGCAGGGACGGATCGTATTCCAGGTGAAACCTGATATCACGGGCGAAGCCATTTTCCGCGATGCGCTTCACGTGATCGAGCACTGTATGAATATTGACGCCGGTGCGTTCGACTGGTCGCTCGTCGGAGAAAACCTCCATCCGATCGACAAGCTTCACTATGCGGTCGGCTTCGTCACAGATCAGACGAGTCAGCGCGCGATCTTCGCTGGAGGCTGATTGCTCCAGCAACTGAGCCGCACCCCGAATGCCCGACAGAGGGTTCTTGATCTCATGGGCAAGCATGGCAGCGAGGCCGGTCACTGTTCTCGCCGCTCCGCGATGCGTCAGCTGCCGATCAATCTTCTCGGCCATGCTGCGTTCCTGGAGCATCAACACAACGTCTCTTGACCCCTTGCCGCGCCCGTCGGCCAGAGGACTGGCATAAATGTCCACGATCTTGTCGGTTCCGAGCCGAGGGCTGGACACGTCAACGCGATATTCCGAGACCGCTGACTGACGTTCACGCACCTGCTGGATCAGATCCAGCAGCGGACTCCCGAAAGGAATGAAATGGTCGATCGAATGCCGACGCATGAAGCTGGCCGACGATTGAAAGAAATTCTGGGCGGCATCATTGGCTTCGAGCAGATGATTATCGGCACCAATCAGAATGACAGGATGCGGCAAGGCATTCAGCAACACGCCCTGTATGCCGGCATCTGTCACGGTCGCTTGATCTGGTACTGATTTGGGCTTGGTGGGTGTCATGCAGCCCTCCCCGTTTGACAAGCGGCATCGCCTTCAGCCAATTCGGTCGCAGTTGTCTTGCCGGCACTCGCGCAATGGGCAGCCCTGAGCTGATCGGCCTCGCTCGATGCGCCCGATAGACCTGCAGAGCGTGATAGCAATGTGAAAATGGCTGGAATGATCTCGGCAATGGCGTTCGGATCGGATGCGCGCAGAAGCTCCGACCGCATACGCGTAAACTCGGCCTCGTCACCTCCTGCCATAACTCCGCCAAGTCGGTCCCGATAGGCGTCAAGATACCAGCCGAGGTGCTTGCGAGCAGCCAACACACCTTTGACCGGGCCATAGTGATCGACCAAGGCCGCGTGATGCCGAACAACGAGCGAGACCAACTCAGACAGTTCAGGCCCTGCCCAGCGTTGGCCATTCGCCAGATAACGCGAAACGGCAGCCGGTAGCCACGGACGCCCGCAGGCACCGCGTCCAATCATCAAGCCATCGGCACCGCTGGCGTCAAGGATTGCGTCCGCATCCTCAAATCCAGACACATCGCCGTTGGCGATCAGGGGAACCGAGATCACATCCCGTACGGCCCGGATCGCGCTCCAGTCCGCCCGACCTTCATAAAATTGATCTCGTGTGCGACCGTGAACCGTGATCATCTGAACGCCAGCCGATTCCGCTCGCCGGGCAAGTTCGGGCGCGTTGATGGAAGACTTGTCCCATCCCAACCGCATCTTCAGCGTCACAGGGACGTTGACAGCCGCCAAGGTCGCCTCAACTAGCGTCATGGCATGATCGAGGTCGCGCATCAGTGCAGCACCCGACCAACCTGTCGTCACCCTGCGCGCGGGACATCCCATATTGATATCGATAATGTCGGCACCGTTCGCCTCAGCCATGCGCGCGGCCTCACCCATCCAGTGGGCTTCGCTGCCTGCAAGTTGAACCACATGCGGTGACAGGCCTTCGCCAGCTGACCGCAGGGCCATTTCAGCATCGCCTTTCTGAAACGACTCGCTGGCAACCATTTCGGTCACCACGAGATCGGCACCGAAACCAACCACAATCCGGCGAAATGGCAGATCGGTTACACCAGACATCGGCGCAAGCAAAACCGGGCGCCTGAACGAGAAGCGCCCGAGCTTGACGGACTTAACCGCTTGCGCCTTCGCGCTAATTTTCGCCTCTGTATCCACGTTGCCCATTCAATGTGCATCTCTCAAGTTGACTACATAATTGGCAGAATTTCCGACAAGAGCAAGTCGCAAGATGAGATTTGATGAATATTTCAAACAGGATGATGAAATTCGCCGGGCTTTTTTGTGGGCCAAGGGGCTTGGAAGTCGACCGTTTGAGGGCTCTGGGCGCCACGTAAATGTTGTTGGACAGGACAATAAGGTTTCAATCCTTCGGCTTTGCGTTGTCGACAAACCCGGCTCTCAATTTGCTGGGAACATCGAATTCAGCGACCAAACAGGCATAGAAAAGATTTTGTTCGCGAGGAATATCGGTTAGATAGCACGGAGACCTTTCCCTTGCCTGCGACCTGGAGCAGCATGTCCACCATAGCCCCCACAACCGCCGTGATCATTGTCGCAGCCGGATCAGGCAGTCGCGCTGGTGGAGTGGGTGGGCGTCCCAAACAATATCAGCACATCGGCGGCCGCCCGATGTTGTCCATGACGCTGGATGCTTTTTTAAGCTATCCCGGCATTCAACACGTCGTCACTGTAATCAACCCGGATTTTGAACCCGACTATCTCGACGCCACACGTCAATGCACTGCGGATCAACGCCTCAAACCGCCAGTTCCCGGCGGGGCAACGCGTCAGGCGTCCGTCAAGGCTGGACTTGATGCTCTGGCAAACGATCCGCCGGACTTTGTTCTGATCCACGACGCGGCCCGCCCGTTTGTCAGCCACGGCATCCTGCAACGGGCCATAGCAATGCTCACGCGGGTTCCGGCAGTGCTCGTCGCCGTTCCCGTCGTGGATACACTGAAGCGCGCCAGCGACACGGGCTATGTCGCTGAAACGGTCTCGCGCGATGGACTGTGGGGCGCGCAAACGCCGCAAGGCTTCCATTTCAGCGCGATCCATTCCGCCCATGGAGCCGCAGTCAAGGCCGGACGACATGATTTTACCGATGATGCGGCTGTTGCCGAATGGGCTGGCATGAAGGTTGTTCTCGTGGAAGGCGAACCCGACAATACCAAAGTCACCACCGCGCCAGATCTAGCCAATGCCGACAGGCAGGCGACCATGCGTCAGATGCTCGCATTGGCGGATATCCGCGTTGGTAACGGCTATGATGTGCACTCGTTTGTTCCAGGCGATCACGTCATGCTTGGTGGCATCCGCATAGAGCACAGCGCGAAACTGAACGGGCATTCCGATTCGGATGTGGCCCTGCATGCGATTACGGATGCCATTCTGGGGGCCATCGGGGACGGCGATATCGGCGCGCATTTCCCGCCCTCCGATGAGCGCTGGCGCGGCGTCGCCTCGTCGGTCTTCGTCCAGGACGCCGTTGCGCGCGTGACAGCACTCGGCGGTCGAGTAGCGCATGTCGATCTCTCGATCATTTCGGAAGCGCCCAGGATAGGTCCACATCGCGAGGCCATGCGGCAACGGATTGCCGAGATCATCGGAATTTCCGTTGATCGCGTCGGGGTCAAGGCCACGACCAACGAAAAGCTTGGATTTGTTGGCCGTCGCGAAGGCATAGCGGCCATCGCAACCGCGACAATCCGTTTGCCCTTTCGAAATGAAAGCCCATCATGAGCACATTGTTATTTCCCGCGGACCTTTTGGCTCGTGCAACGGCCATTATCGAGCGTGCACGCTCGTCGGGCCACAAGATCGCCACCGCAGAAAGCTGCACAGGAGGTCTTGTTGCAGCGCTCCTGACCGAAATTCCCGGCTCATCGGCTGTCGTCGATCGCGGTTTTGTAACTTATTCGAATGAAGCCAAGATCGCCATGTTGCGGGTTCCAGCCGATCTCATAGCAGACGTGGGAGCCGTCTCAGGCGAAGTCGCTATTGCGATGGCACTCGGTTGTCTTGACGCCTCCAACGCCGACATCACGGTTTCCATCACTGGGATCGCAGGACCGGGCGGCGGAAGCCCTGAAAAGCCGGTTGGTCTCGTGCATTTTGCTGCTACCCGTTCGGGTGAGCCATTGTTGGCGGTCGAACGCCGCTTCGGTGATCTTGGACGGGAGGCCGTCAGGATGGCGTCCGTCGACCAGGCGCTCAGCCTTATCGAGACGCTGCTGGACCGATAAACTCAAAAATCTATTTCGCACCATAGATCTGATCGGCGCGCTTCTCGAAGGCATCCGTGTATTTGTTGACGGCCTTTTCGAACACAGCGCCCATCACGAGGGCCAAAGTTCGGCTGCGGAACTGATAGTCTATGTAAAATCCGACTGTTGACTGCCCCTCTGCCAAGTCCGTAAAGGTCCAGCGATTATCGAGATGCTCGAAGGGTCCATCGAGATATTCGACCTGGATGAGCTTTTGCGCTGGCAAGAGGGTAACGCGGCTTGTGAAGGTTTCGCGGAAAACCTTATAGCCAACCGTCATATCGGCAACCAGGATTGTCTTGCCGTCATTGTCGGCCTCGCGCCCGCGCACCACGAGACGTTCGCAAAGCGGCAGGAAGCCAGGATATTTCTCAACATCGGCCACGAGATCAAACATATTGCTGGCCGTGTGGTGTACGCGTCGGCTTGTCTCAAAACGGGGCATGAGGGAAAGAAATTCCTGTTCAACTAACTATAAACGAGACCAACACCCTCATGCCCGAGCGGCGCGCGCCGCCCTGAGCCGGGCAAAATCTTCGCCGGCATGGTGTGAAGACCGCGTCAATGGCGTGGAGGCAACCATCAGGAAGCCCTTGGCATAGGCGATCGTTTCATAGGATTTGAAGTCGTCCGGGGTCGGGAAGGAGATCACCGGGTGATGCTTGATCGTTGGCTGCAGATATTGACCAATCGTCAGAAAATCCACATCCGCCGTCCGCAGATCATCCATCAATTGCAGGATTTCATTCCGTTCTTCCCCAAGGCCGACCATGATGCCGGACTTGGTGAACATGGACGGATCCAGTTCCTTGACCCGCTGGAGCAACCGGATCGAATGGAAGTAGCGGGCACCCGGACGCACCGTCAGATATTTCGACGGCACCGTTTCCAGATTGTGATTGAACACGTCCGGCCGAGCCGCAACGACGACTTCGAGCGCGCCCGGCTTGCGCAAGAAATCCGGCGTCAGAATTTCAATTGTCGTGTTGGGGCTCAAGTCCCGGATCGCCGTGATCACAGCAGCGAAATGGGCAGCGCCGCCATCGTCCAGGTCATCGCGATCAACAGATGTGATCACCACGTGCGACAGTCCAAGCTTGGCAACAGCCTCCGCGACGTGCGCTGGCTCAGTTGCATCCAGCGCGCCCGGCATGCCTGTCTTGACGTTACAGAATGCACAGGCGCGCGTGCAGGTGTCACCCATGATCATGAAGGTCGCGTGCTTCTTCGACCAGCATTCGCCGATGTTCGGGCAGCCCGCCTCTTCGCACACGGTGACGAGCTTGTTGGCACGCACGATCTCGCGCGTTTCGTTGTAGACTTGCGAGCCCGGTGCCTTTACCCGTATCCACGATGGCTTAGCCATACCTGGACGATCGGGGCGATGCGCCTTTTCCGGATGACGCGCCTTTGCTGTCCCTTCCGTCATTCCGCCGCGGGTCGTATCAAGTACCGTCACCATTTGCCCATCTCCTGCCGGCAAAAGAGCAGAAATCCATCAATTCCGTGCAGCCAAGTCATGACGCACGCCGTTCTGGAAATCAACTTCACCAAGCGGCTGCCCCTTGGGATCGAGTTTGACCGGAATCCGCATGGATGTTTCACCGGCAGGCGGTTTCGACAGGATGACAGTGCCCTCGAACCCTGACTGTTCCCAACCCACGGGGCGAGGACCATCACCACGCGATTCCATCACGACAGTCGAATACCCTCTGTCCGGAATGACGCGCATTTGCCAGATTTCGCTTTTCGCATCGCCGCAGTCGCTGCGCAGGACTTCCCACGCCGTCCCGTCAAAAGTTCCGTGCGATGTGACAGTCGTCGGACACAGGCCACGCGACCCCCACCAGATCAGTGCATTCGGCAAAACAAAAAACACGACTGCACAAGCACCAAATGCGGCAAGCATAAGCCGATTGCGCTGCTTTCGCTTCAATTCCGCCTGTCCGTTGCCGGCAGCCATTTCCATTCGCATATCCTTGCGGCCCACATGGCCACCCTCACATATGGATCGCGCGGCCTTCGCTGTCGAGTACACTCTCGTGCATCATTTCGGAGAGAGTCGGATGCGGGAAGACCGTGTGCATAAGGTCTTCCTCGGTCGTTTCGAGATTCATGGCGATTACGTAGCCCTGAATCAGTTCGGTCACTTCCGCACCAATCATATGTGCGCCGAGCAACCGACCGGTCTTCTTGTCGAAAATCGTCTTGACCAGACCATCCGGTTCGCCGAGCGCAATCGCCTTGCCGTTGCCGATGAAGGGGAAACGACCAACCTTGACCTCGAACCCGGCCTCCTTGGCCTTTTTCTCGGTCAGGCCGACTGACGCGATCTGCGGGTGGCAATAGGTGCAGCCCGGAATCATCAACTTGTTCATGGCATGCGGATGCTTGCCTGCGATTGCTTCGACGCAGATGACACCTTCGTGCTCCGCCTTGTGCGCCAACATCGGCGGACCCGCCACATCGCCGATTGCATAGACACCCGGCACATTTGTACGGCCAAACTCATCAATGACGATGCAACCACGATCGGTCTTCACGCCCAGCGCCTCGAGGCCCAACCCTTCGATGTTGCCGACAACACCGACCGCAGAAATCACCCGGTCGACTGTCAGGGTCTGCGTCTTGCCGTCCTTGCCTTCCAGCGTGGCTGTTACCGAATTGGCGGCCTTGTCGAGTTTGGTCACCTTCGTATCAGTCAGGATCTTGAAGCCCTGCTTCTGGAAGCTCTTCAGTGCCAACGCGGCAATTTCGGCATCTTCAACCGGCAGGATTTGCGGGAGGACTTCCACGACTGTCACTTCCGCGCCCATCGTCCGGTAGAAAGACGCGAATTCAATGCCGATGGCACCAGATCCGACGACCAGAAGTGATTTCGGGAATGTCTCCGGAACCATGGCCTCGAAATAGGTCCAGACAAGCTTCTTGTCCGGCTCCAGGCCAGGCAGGACGCGCGGACGTGCGCCAGTGGCGACAATAATGTGCTTGGCGGAATAGTCACCGGCCCCCATGGCACCTTTCGGCGCCCCATCAGCCGCGGCAACCGTGACCTTACCGGACCCGGCAAGCGTTGCCTTGCCCCAGATCACGTCAACCTTGTTCTTCTTAAGGAGGAAGCCGACGCCCGTATTCAGCTGGCTCGACACGCCACGCGACCGCTTTACGACGGCAGAGAGATCAAAGGCGGCGCTTCCAACGGAAAGGCCATAATCGCTCGCGTGAGTCGCGTAGTGATAGATCTCGGCAGACCGAAGCAAGGCCTTGGTCGGGATACAGCCCCAATTCAGGCAAATGCCGCCAAGATGTTTGGCTTCGATTACCGCCGTCTTCAGCCCCAATTGTGCCGCGCGGATCGCTGTTACATATCCGCCGGGGCCAGCACCAACGACAATCACATCATACTGCGACATTTGGATCTCCCGTAGAAGTCGGCGACCCAGTCGCCAACATCAAGTCTTCGATTCAAGAGCCGTAACGCGGGTACCCAACTCCCCTATTTCGGTCCGATCCTGAATGGTCAAACCAAGATGGAATGTAAGATGCCGCTTCAAATCCGCCAATGCTTCACCGTGATCAGACAACACGGCTGAGATATCATCGAGCTTCGACTCCAGTACCTCATGCATATCCGTCATATCCTGTTGCATCTTTTGCAACAGCAATAAAACGGACTCACTTTCTTTCGCCATGATCTAACCCTCGCATCACCGATGGGCTCGACCGTATCGCGCAGTTTTCCACTTTACAACCAAAAACTCGCCTTAAACGAGCAGGCTCATCGGCTTTTCTATCAAATCCTTGAATGCGCCGAGCAGTTGCGCACCAAGCGCACCGTCAACGGCCCGATGATCAACCGACAGGGTGACCGTCATCTGGTTGGCAACAACAACCTGCCCATCGCGCACGATCGCGCGTTGGCTTCCCGCACCGACAGCGAGGATCGAGGCGTGAGGCGGATTGATGATCGCCGCGAACTCCTTGATGCCGAACATACCTAGGTTGGAAATCGCCGTGGTTCCGCCCTGATATTCCGTCGGACTGAGCTTGCGCGCCTTGGCCCTGGCAGCCAGATCCTTCATCTCATTTGAAATGACCGAAAGTGTCTTGGTCTCAGCCTTGCGAATAACCGGAGTGATCAGACCACCGGGTATCGAGACAGCGACGCCGACATCAGACGCCCTGTGCTTCAGCATCGCAGCTTCGGTCCAGGTCACATTTGCATCCGGCACGCGCTGCAACGCCAGCGCCTGCGCCTTGATAACGAAATCATTGACGGAGAGCTTGAAGGCCGGCTTGCCATCCTTGGTCGGTGCGCTGGCATTCAGTTCTTCGCGCAACTTCAGCAATGCATCAAGATCGACGTCGACTGTCAGATAGAAATGCGGGACGGTCAGCTTTGACTCGACCAGACGCTTGGCAATCGTCTTGCGCATGCCGTCATGCGGAATGAGATCATAGCTGCCAGCCTCATAAGTCTTCATTGTCGCAGCATCCGACGCCCCAGCGACCGGTGCCGGTGCGGCAACGGGTGCCGGAGCCGCTGGCTGCGCCGCGACAGGCGACGCGGGCTTCGGCGCTGCAGTACCATTCGCAGCTGCGGCTTCGACATCACGCTGGACAATTCGGCCATGAGGTCCGGTTCCCGCGATAGACGCGAGATCCAGACCCTTGTCCTTGGCGATCCGGCGAGCCAAGGGCGATGCGAAGACGCGATTGCCCGGCGTCGCTGCCGAAGCAGGTGCGGGGGCAGAGGTCGGAGTTGCGACAGTAGCAGCAGCTGCGGCTGATGCCGGAGCAGCCGAGGGTGCGGCCTTTGGAGCGGCAGGGGCTGCCGAAACATCTTCGCCTTCGGCGGCAATAATCGCTATTGGCGTATTGACCGCAACATCCTGCGTACCACCCGGTATCAGGATCTTGGCCAAGATACCTTCATCAATGGCCTCAACTTCCATCGTGGCCTTGTCGGTCTCGATCTCGGCGAGCACGTCACCGGACTTGACGGCGTCGCCTTCCTTCTTCAACCACTTGGCCAGATTGCCTTTCTCCATTGTGGGAGAGAGTGCAGGCATCAGAATTTGGACTGGCATCGACTGCCTCCCTGAGAGCAATTTTGGCTCGATCTAGGCCCGAAAACGTCTTGTGTCAGCGATAGGTCACGGCGCGGACGGCGTCGATGACTTCCTGCACGGTTGGAAGTGCCAGCTTTTCAAGGTTGGCGGCATAGGGCATCGGAACATCCTTGCCTGTCACCTTCAACACCGGCGCATCGAGATAATCGAAGGCTTCCGACACGAGGCGCGCCGCGATTTCCGACCCAACGGAATTCTGCGGCCAGCCTTCTTCGACCGTCACGCAACGTCCGGTCTTCTGCACCGATTTGATGACAGTGGCCATATCCAGCGGACGCAACGTACGCAGATCGATGACCTCGACGAAGATGTGCTTCTTGGCCAGTTCTTCGGCTGCCTTCAATGCGTAGGTCATGCCGATGCCGAACGATACGATCGTCGCATCATTGCCGGGACGCGCAACCTTCGCCTTGCCGATCGGGACGGTGAACTCGCCCTTGGGCACCTGGAATGACTGTCCGTAGAGGATTTCGTTTTCCAGGAACACGACCGGATTGGGATCGCGGATCGCGGACTTCATCAGGCCCTTGTAGTCAGCGGCTGTGTGCGGCATCACGACCTTCAGACCGGGGACGCTGCTGTACCAGGCAGAGTAATCCTGGCTGTGCTGCGCACCGACACGCGCCGCTGCGCCGTTCGGGCCACGGAAGACAATCGGCGTCCCCATCTGACCGCCCGACATATAGAGCGTCTTGGCGGCAGAATTGATGATATGGTCGATGGCTTGCATGGCAAAATTGAACGTCATGAATTCGACGATCGGGCGCAAGCCACCCCAGGACGCACCAACACCTAGACCAGCAAATCCGTGTTCAGTGATCGGTGTATCGATGACGCGCGCATCGCCAAACTCTTGCAGAAGGCCCTGCGTGATCTTGTAAGCGCCCTGATATTCCGCGACCTCCTCGCCGATGACGAAGACGCTGTCATCACGACGCATCTCTTCGGCCATCGCATCACGAAGCGCTTCGCGGACCGTCTGGGTGACAAACTCGGTACCGGCGGGATACTCTTCCTCGACAGGTTCAGCGGCAACACCGATGATCGCAGGCGCGGCGGGCGCAGAGGCCGCTGCCGGCGCAGGAGCTGAGGCGGCGGGTGCGGGTGTTGCTGCAACAGGCGCGCTGGCGTCTTCGCCTTCAGCCGCAATCACGGCGATGGGCGTATTCACCTTCACGTTCTCGGTTCCGGCTGCGACCAGGATCGCACTCAGCGTTCCCTCGTCGATTGCTTCGACTTCCATTGTCGCCTTGTCGGTCTCGATCTCGGCGAGCACATCGCCGGACTTGACCTTGTCTCCGACCGACTTCAGCCATTTTGACAGTTTGCCCTCTTCCATCGTCGGAGAGAGCGCGGGCATCAGAATTTGAGTGGCCATGGACGCTTACCTCACCCTTACTTGACGATGTCAGTCCAGAGTTCGGACGCATCCGGCTCCGGATCATTGGTGGCAAAATCGGCGGATTGCTGGACGATGTCGCGAACCTCGGCATCAATTGCCTTGAGGTCTGCTTCGGTTGCGATGCCGTTCGCCAGAAGGCGCGCGCGAACCTGCTCGATCGGATCATGCTCCGAACGCATCTTCTGCACTTCTTCCTTGGAGCGATACTTCGCCGGGTCCGACATCGAGTGACCCCGATAGCGGTAAGTCGACATCTCGAGAATATAGGGGCCATTGCCTTCGCGGGCATGTTTCAAGGCCCGTTCGGCCGCCTCACGAACGGCGCGGACGTCCATGCCGTCCACCTGCTCGCCGGGGATATTGAACGATACGCCGCGCTTGGAAAAATCCGTCTGCGCAGAAGAGCGCGACACCGACGTTCCCATCGCATACTTGTTGTTCTCGATCACGTAGACAATTGGCAGGCGCCAGAGCTCGGCCATATTGAAGCTCTCGTAAACTTGCCCCTGATTGGCGGCTCCGTCGCCAAAGAACGCAAGCGCGACCTTGCCGTTCTTCTTGTAGCGATTGGCAAATGCGAGGCCGGTTCCAAGCGAGACTTGCGCACCAACGATGCCGTGACCACCAAAAAACTGCTTCTCGACGCTGAACATGTGCATCGAGCCGCCCTTGCCACGGCTGTAACCACCACGGCGACCGGTGAGTTCCGCCATCACGCCGTTGGCATCCATGCCAATCGCCAGCATGTGACCGTGATCGCGATACCCGGTGATGAATTGATCACCCTCCTCCATCGCGAGCTTGATGCCCACAACGACAGCTTCCTGCCCGATGTAAAGATGACAAAAGCCGCCGATGAAGCCCATGCCATACATCTGGCCAGCCTTTTCCTCGAATCGGCGAATGAGGAGCATCGCCCTGTAGGCGCTCAACTCTTGTTCATTGGAGAGGGGTTTTGGCCCCGTTTCGACGATTGCCTTAGCGGCTTGACGCCCAGCCATTCCAGTCCCTCCCTAAACCGCCCAGAAAGCTTCTGCATCCGGGATTTTTCCCAGCATCGCAGCGGCTTGCCCCAATCGACATCCATTCCGAAGGAATCGATCCCGGATCAATTCGCTCGACTGCCGATTTGGATCATTGCTATCACGAGCGCTGAGGATAATCATCATCACATTTCGCGCAAGCCCCGCCCGCGCGACGCAATTCGCTTATTAATCCTCTGATTCTTCTTGTATTTGCTTCTTTAACTCATTTTGAGTTATTTTATGTGTGTTAACTGGTTTCTGGATGACCGACTTGATCGACGCCAGTGGCGACGCCGTCGCGGGCTTTGCGTTCGGATAGATCGCTATTTCGTCTGGCTCAGCATAGCCCAGGATTTCCCGGCCACGCTCGTCCAGCATATCGCTTTCAAGCCCCTGCGGTCGCAGCAGCGCAACCCGGCGTTCGATCGTGGCCTTTTCGTTGGAAAGATCCTGCAATTCAGCACGCAATTGGCTGGCTGTCTGATCGAGTTGGCGGCGCGCTTCGACGCCGAATGAACCATGCCATGCCTGCCAGGCAAAATAGGCGCTAAAACCGATGACGATCAGAGGAACGATCAAGGGACCAATAACGGACTTCCGACGCTGACGAGTAGCCATAGAGACGCACACACACGCTGAAAAACACAACTCTGCGGGACAAGGACCGCGAGTGCGACTATGGCATCATCAGGGTTAACGGCATGTTATCGCGCCCTTGCGATGTGACCGGCATACCAACCGAGGCAAGTGGCGACTGAATGGTGCCGAAGCCACGCCAATTCGCAAGAGCACTCGACGACCTAGCCGCGACAAACAAAGGCACATCGGGCAACAAAAAGGGGCGTCCGCTTGACTGGACACCCCTCAATCTGGTCGGCATCGGGTATCAATTAACCGTCAGGTCGGATCTTCAAGACTGAAGACCTGAGCCGCCTCGTCAAAGGCGAACAGTTCGCCGTAGCGTCCCCAGTTTGTGACCGCTTCCAGCGTTGTCTCGGCATAATCATCCGACATGTGATCTTCGAGTTCGCCAAGAAACCGGTTCGATGGCGCACGATGTGTCGGGCGTTCGTCGAGCACCTGCCGGATGCGCGCCGCGAGTGGGACATAGGCAATCAAGTGATCCGAAAAGATCTTCTTGCGCACGTCCACCTCGGCATGCACGAAGCGATTGGCAGCATCAGTCAGGCCGATCTGGCCATCGGCGATTTCAGCAAAGCGCATCAGTTGAAGCGTTTCCGCAATCGGGAAGAGCTCGTCGATCTCCATCCCCGTTTCTTCTGCCAGGATCGGCAGAGCGGCCTTGCCCTCGAACGGCTTGCCAGCCAACGTCTCCATCAGACCGGCTAGCGAGTTTGTAGAGACATGTGGCAGCGACATGCCGATGCCCGATCCGGGGAATGCACCATGGGTGGCCGTCTTGATGCTACCCTGCGTCATTCTGGCGTAGATGTCGTTCACCAACTGACGGAACTCGGGATCCAGACGGTTGCGTGGATGCGGCAGGCTGACCCGAATTTCCGAAGCAATCCGGCCTGGATTTGACGACAGCACGATGATGCGATCGCACATCAACACGGCTTCTTCGATGTTGTGTGTCACCATCAGGATCGACTTGATCGGCATCCGGCCTTCGGTCCACAAATCGAGAAGGTCGGTGCGGAGCGTTTCAGCCGTCAGGACGTCAAGCGCCGAGAATGGCTCATCCATGAGCAGGATCTTCGGGTTGACCACGAGCGCGCGGGCGAAGCCGACACGCTGGCGCATACCACCGGAGAGTTCCTTCGGATAAGCGCTCTCGAAGCCGTCCAGACCAATCAAGTCAATGGCCGACAGTGCCCGCCTGCGCGCTTCGCTGTCTGACACGCCCTGGACCTTGAGACCAAGTTCAACGTTGTCGAGAACCGACATCCAGGGGAAAAGTGCAAAGCTCTGGAACACCATCGCAACGCCGTTCACTGGCCCGGTGACAGGCGCGCTCTGGAACGTCACGTCACCTTCTGACGGCATGCTCAACCCAGCGACAATGCGCAGCAAGCTCGACTTGCCGCAGCCTGATCGACCCAACAGCCCGACTATCTCGCCTTCGACCAGTTTGATCGAGACGTCATCGAGAACGAGTTGCCCCTCGTCTCCATTCGAATTGCGATACCGCTGCTTGACGTGACGGACGTCGAGGAGATCGGTTGCGTTTGCAAGTTGGGCCATGGATCAGGTCCTTAATCGAGACGGAGACGACGTTCGGCCATCGTGAAGAGACGACGCCAGACGAACCGGTTCAGCATTGTTACGAAGATCGACATCATCGCGACGCCAAGGACAATGCGTGGAAAGTCCCCGGCATCAGTCGCGATCGAAATATACGAGCCGATACCATGAGCGCTGACCTTGTCCTGTCCCCATTTGACATACTCCGCCACAATAGCAGCATTCCAGGAGCCACCGGACGCCGTGAGAGCGCCGGTGAAATAATAGGGGAAAATGCCCGGAAGCATTACGCTCTTCCACCACAGCCAGCCCTTCACATGAAAGTTCTCGGCTGCCTCGCGCAAATCATGCGGGAAAGCCGATGCGCCGGCGATCACATTGAAGAGAATATACCACTGAGTGCCAAACACGATCAGGAATGACAACCAGATATCCGGGTTCAGATTGAAGTAGATGACCCCGACCACAACGAACGGGAAGACAACGTTCACCGGGAAGGCAGCGAGAAATTGAGCAATAGGCTGGATGATATCCGCCACTTTCGGGCGCAGACCAATCCAGACACCAACCGGCACCCAGACGATCGAGGCAAGGAATATGAGCCCGACAACACGGATCATCGTGAAAAACGTCAGTTTGAAGGCTTCACCGACATCTGCCCAGCCCAATGTCGTGCTGACAAAGTCGACGACCATCCAGCCCGACCAGACAACGCCGACTGCAATCAGGATATACCAGAGCACATCCATGATCCGCGAGAAACCCGGTGCTGGACGCGCGCTCAGCACAGAAACCCGGGGAAACCGGAGGGGCAAGAAAGCGATGCGGCGCAAAACCCAGCCGAGTGGCCATAACAGAGCCTGAATCCAGCGGGAGCGCTTGAAAATGGTGAGCACCCACGACTCGTTGTCGACGTCGCCGGCAGTCAGTTCGACACGAAACTTACCCGCCCACGCAACGACCGGACGGAA
This sequence comes from uncultured Hyphomicrobiales bacterium, assembly GCA_903930435.1. Taxonomy (GTDB): domain Bacteria; phylum Pseudomonadota; class Alphaproteobacteria; order Rhizobiales; family Ancalomicrobiaceae; genus CAIYYN01. The sequence continues at coordinate 75,699 of CAIYYN010000037.1, forward strand.
CAGGATCTGGTCATAGGCAAGAATGACGAACAACATCGCCACGACAGCGGCGAAAACGGCATCCAGCCGCTGACCGTCAATGGCGACCGCCAGATAGGAACCGATACCCGGAAGTTTGATCGTCGTATCGCCAACCGTGATCGCTTCTGCGGCGACCACGAAAAACCAGCCGCCGGACATGGACATCATCGTGTTCCAGACAAGACCCGGCACGGCAAATGGAGCTTCCAGCTGCCAGAACTTCTGCCAGCCAGTCAGTTGGAATCCGCGCGAGACCTCATCGAGATCCTTGGGAACTGTCCGCATCGACTGGTAAAACGAAAAGGCCATGTTCCAGGCCTGGCTGGTGAAGATCGCGAACACAGCCGCGCATTCTGCACCCAGAACTTGTCCGGGGAACAGGTTGAGGAAGAACGTCACCGTAAAGGACAGGAAGCCCAGAATCGGAACAGACTGGAGCACGTCCAGCACCGGGATCAGCACCATTTCAGCGCGGCGGCTCTTGGCGCAAATGGTCGCGTACGTGAAGGTGAAGATCAACGATGCGATGAGCGCTGCGAACATCCGCAAGGTCGTTCGCAGGGCGTAATAGGGCAAGTTCCAGTAATCGAGGTCAACCGGGGCCTGTTCCGGCGGCGGCAAAGGGACTGCCACTCCATGCGAGCCTGAGACAATCGCCACCAGAACAGCGATCACGAGCACGAAGGCAGCAGCGTCCCAATAACTCGGCAGTGACCGACGAGCCAAACCGGCAAATCCGATAACTTTCATGAGCAGCGCACAATCTGATTGAAATTGTTGAAGGGCACGAAACACGCGATTGTCGGCGATTGGTCAAGACGCATGAAAGCAGCCAACTGTTGAAGCGAGGCCGCTAGCACTAGCCCGTCCGGACAAAACGTCAAACCAGTTTAGTGAGCTCGTATCCCGAAAGGAACCCTTTGGTCTTCACTTGCCATCGCCATACGACAGTTATGTGACACCCGAAGTCCGACAGCGAGGCTGCCGGGAAGCTGCAAAATCGCGACAGGTCGGTTGCCAGGAAGCCCACAGTTATGCCTTCGCTACAGCGCAACGAGCGGCAGACGCACGGACAGTGCCATCACTCTGTCGGCGCGAAACTTCACAAAACTTTACACAGCATCGCGCAAGTCGGAAACGCGGGCCAGCCAATTTGTTCCCATCACCGATCACACACCTCACCCAGATCGGCTAAAACGAAGGAACCTGGTATGACCGACGAATCCGACACCAACCCAACGAACCCGAACGATTCAAGCAAGACGACAGCCGCCGAATTCAACCGAAATGGCCGATGCGGCGATCGAGGCTGCGGCAGGCGTCGTGGACGCAAGGCTTTCATTGTTGTGGCCTTGATTGGCTCCTTCCTCGCAGGCGGCTTCATCCTCGGGCATCATCGCGCCTATCTGATGGGCGAACATCCGGGCCCATGGATGAACCACGCGGCCTGGTCTGAACGCGCAGATGGCCCTCCGGCAAACGGCTCGATGTCGTTCATGTCGCAGGCTGACCGCATCGAACAGGGCCGCGCCATGGCCGTTCATGCCCTGAGCAGCCTTGATGCGACCCCGGAGCAGACCACCAAAATTCTCGCGATTTTTGATGCCACAGCGGCAGCGCTGAAGGACATGCCCGAAACCATGTTCACATCACGTTTGCAAGTCGCCACCATTCTGACGTCGCCGACCGTTGACCGCGACAAGCTTGAGACTTTGCGGGCAGCCCGGATCTCAGACGCCGACACAGCATCCAAAACGCTCGTCAAGGCGATCTCGGACGCGGCAGAGATCCTGACGCCGGATCAACGGATCCGGGCTGCGATGCTGATGGAGCATTTGCGTCACGCGCCTCCGCCACTCCCGCCCCATCCCTGAGAGTGCGCGAAATTACCGACTCTCTGGAACAGATGAAGCGCCCTCTTGCGTCAGCCGCGATCCAGGCGCTTCATCTTGCCCGAACTAAATTGGCATCAAGCACGAGGACGCAATCATAAGTGACCCAGTCCATTCTGCTTATCGATGATGATCTGAAGCTTGGCACAATGGTTGCCGACTATTTGCGCCAGAGTACTTTCGCCGTTGATGTTGCAACGAGCGGAACGGCAGGTCTGGCAAGCTTGCAGCGCGCAATCCAGTCAGGGAACCGCTATGACGCTCTGGTGCTGGATCTCATGTTGCCAGATATGGACGGTCTCGATGTCTGCCGGAAATTACGGGCTTCCACCGATCTGCCGATCCTGATGTTGACAGCGCGAGGCGACGAAACCGATCGCATCGTCGGTCTGGAGATCGGTGCCGACGACTATCTCCCAAAACCCTTCAATCCACGCGAACTCGTCGCCAGGCTGAAGGCGATCTTGCGGCGTGCCGGACCTCGCGCAGTTGATGACGGGCCAGAAGTCCTGCGGTTCGGTCGGCTGGAGATCGATCCAGGCGGTCGCAGCGTCAAGGTAGACGGCGATGAACGGCAGCTGACATCGTACCAGTTCGATTTGCTTGTCGCGCTGGCCAGCCGGGCCGGACGCGTCTTGAGCCGCGAGCAACTTATGGATTTCGTCAAGGGCGAAGAGCTGGAAGCCTTTGACCGTTCGATTGACGTCCATATTTCCCGGATCAGGCAAGCCATCGAAGATGATGCGAAACATCCGCGACGCATCATCACGGTGCGCGGCGCTGGCTATGTTTTCGCGCGCTTGCAAGACGAAATCTGAGGCCGGCCTCCAATGACCGAGGAACAAGCAGCATTCGAGTTCGACAAGCGGATATCGCTTTGGAACAGGCCTCTCACAACTTTGATCAGCGGACGTTCATGATGGGTTGGCGCAAACGGATAGATAGATCAGATCGTCCAAGACGACGGCGAGGGCTTGCCGGACTGATCAAACGGCGCCTTTTCTGGCGGTTTTATCTGATGCTGCTGGCAAGCCTGATGATCATGGTCGTCATCGGCGGTTTCATCTGGCGGACAGTGGCTGAAGCGCCCTACCCGGCTGGGCACGACATGGACTCGCGTCTGACGGAAGCGTTACTGCCTCCTGCCGATGCGCCGGACCTGGTTACCCGTGCAGCTATCGCAAATATCGCGGCGTCGCTTGATGCCCGTGTCATCCTTTTGGGCGCCGATGGCCAGGTCATCGCGACAGCGGGCCGCGAAAACGCGATCACGTCTCATCACCCCGATCTCGACATTCTTCATCTTCCGCGCGGACGTACTTTCCGAACCTGGCGGATTAATCTATCTGACGGACGTATTCTAGCAGCGGTTGGCACCCGTGGCTTCAATGACGGCCCGCCGCCCGGGTTCTATTATCTCTTTCTCGTTGGTATCGGCATCGGTATCGCAGCCTTTCCTTTTGTGCTTCGGATAACGCGTCGGCTCGAGCGACTACGACAGGCTGTTGAAGATTGGGGTGAAGGACATCTGGACACACGCGTTCTCGAAAGGGGCGGAGACGAAATCGCGTCGGTTTCCAGATCGTTCAACATCGCTGCTGCCCGCATTCAAGCGCTCATCACAGCGCATCGCACGCTGCTGGCGAATGCGAGCCATGAACTCAGATCACCACTCGCCCGCCTTCGAATGGCGGTCGAGGTCTATAAGGTCTCCCCGAACGACGACCTGCGCGGGGAAATCGTTCGGGATATCGCAGAACTCGATCAACTCGTTGAAGAGATCCTGCTTGCCAGCCGTCTGGAACATTCCGGTTCGACAATCGAGCGTGACCATGTCGATGTGCTCGGGCTTGCCGCAGAGGAGGCCGCACGCGTTGACGCGACACTGCTCATCGAGGGCGAACCGGAAACCCTCGTCTTGCAGGGATCCAGCCGACTTTTGCGGCGCCTCGTGCGCAATCTCCTCGAAAATGCGATTCGACACGGTGCCCCGCCCGTCGAGATAGCCGTCCGATTCACGCCTGTTGAACAGGACGGGTCCGGCCATATCCTGATCACGGTCACAGACCGTGGACCGGGCATACCAGAGGCCGAGCGACAGCGCGTGTTCGAGCCGTTCTATCGTCCTGCCGGACATTCAGAGGCGGGCGGCAGTTGGGGCCTCGGACTTGCCCTTGTATCCAGGATTGCTGCGAGCCACGGTGGCATTGTATCTTGCAGCGAAAGCCCGGGCGGCGGCGCCAGATTTGTCGTGACGTTGCCAATCACGATCAAACAAGCAGCTCAGGCCAAATCGAAATAGCGGGCTCCCAGCCGTTCACAATAGGCAATCAGGTTTGGATAAGAGCGAACGTTATCAACAACCGAGGACGTGAAAACCGGTGCGGCGGCTGCCATGAGAAATGCCAGAACTGTTGCGTCGGCCCCACAGGGTTCATTCCCCATCAGAAAGGGCTTGTCGCCGAGGATCGTCGCGACCGTGTCAAGCGTGTGATCGGCGATTGCGCGAATCTCGGCGGGAGCATGTCGACCAAGCCCTTGGGCAGCGAGATTGCCTTTGACCTGACGGCGCGCGACGGTCGGTATCAGCAGTTTCATGGGCACAGGCATTTTGCCAAAAAAAGCCTCTTTGCTCAAAGGCCAATTCTGCGGCTCAATCCAGCGCGCATAGACCGTTGCCCAATACAAGGTGTCTTCCAATTGCTTTTCAATCGAATAACTGACGGCACGCTCATACTCATTCAAGCCAGCATCATAGTCGAAGCCATATTTGGCTTCGATGTGCCTGCGAATAAAATAACTGTCGGCAACGATCAGGCCGTCGTCATCGATATAGGGCAGTTTGCCCTTGGGGGCCTTGCGGAACTGACTGAACCGGGAATCCGTCTTGTAGGAAAGCCCCGCCATTTTCAGCAGGAGCATAGCCTTGATCACGAAGGGACTTGGATCGGGTAAGCCAAAGGCCGGGCCGAACGTGTACAAGGTGATCATGAGTCGAACTCCCGGACAGCGTGTCAATTGAAAAAGGCAGCAGCACAGTCGTCAGGCGACTGAGCTTTACCAATCAGTTTCGTGTCCAGAATTCATGACATGAAATGTCTGGCCACCGAAGAGCATTCAATCGAAAAATTGCCGAGCGCCGATATTCCATACCATCGTCGTGAACTGGCATCTATTTGCCTTGAAAGATCCAGTGGTCCGGCGTATGTCGCCAACTCGCTCTCAGGAAAGTTAAACAGTTCATGGCATTAAATGAAGCCAGAGGGCCCGGCTGGCGGGTTTTCCATAATCTGGACTTTACGCGCTTTGCAATTGCGCGATTTTGCTCCGGAGTTGGCCTGCAGATGATAGTGGTCGGCGTGGGCTGGTATGTCTATGACATCACCGACTCAGCGCTCGCACTCGGGCTTGTCGGCCTCGCCATCTTCTTGCCGACGTTCTCGCTCGCACTTGTCACCGGGCACATTGCCGACAGTTTCGACAGGGCGAAGATTGTCGGTGTGTGCTTCGGTTTGGTCGCTGTCGTCGCTGCCGGGCTGACAGTTCTGACGACCTACCGATATACCAATGTATCCCTGATCTACGCCCTCCTGGTTTTGATGGGTATCGCGCGCGCTTTCGCAAACCCGGCCAGTCAGGCGCTGGTGCCGACGCTCGTGCCAAAGGCGCAATTTTCCTCCGCTGTCGCGTTCAACTCCTCGCTTTGGCAAATCTCGGTCGTGGCTGGTCCGTCGGCTGGCGGATTGCTCTACGCGTTCGGACCCGAAGTCGTCTTTGGGGCCTCATTTCTGAGTATGGCGATGGCCTCAGTCCTCGCCTTGTCCATCAGCAAGCCGCGTGAAATCATCAAACGCGAGCCCGTCAGTTGGGAAAGCCTTGTCGCCGGGATTGTCTACATCCGTGCCAATCCTGCGATCCTCGGAGCTATCTCGCTGGACCTCTTTGCGGTCCTTTTGGGTGGCGCGGCGTCGTTGATGCCGATCTATGCTCGCGACGTCCTGCATACCGGGCCATGGGGCCTTGGGTTACTGCGCTCAGGGCCAGCAATTGGGGCGTTTCTGGTCGGAATGACGCTGGGACAATTCCCGATCCGGCGGCATGCCGGCTACTTCCTGTTTGCCGGCGTCACCATGTTCGGACTGATGACAATCGGCTTTGGTCTGTCCACATCGTTGCCGCTGTCGATGATCTGCCTCGTCGTGATGGGCGGATCGGACATGCTGAGCGTTTTCGTTCGTCAGACGCTTGTTCAGCTTGAAACACCCGATGTGATGCGGGGCCGTGTAGCAGCGGTCAATACGGTCTTCATCGGTGCATCGAATGAACTCGGTGACTTTGAATCCGGCGTCGTGGCCGCCATGATCGGCGCAGTACCAGCCGTCGTCGTTGGCGGCCTCGGTACCTTGCTGATCGCTGCGGTCTGGGCGTGGAGGTTTCCGACACTTCGCAACCGCGACAAACTGTCCGGCAGTTAACTCCGTCAACGAGACAACAGTTATATATAAAAAGTTGTAATTTAATTATCAACACCTAAATTAATATGTCAATTATTTCAAGTTGCACGTTAGCCCTCGCGTAATCTAACTTTTTGTTAACCATGCGCACTCTTGCGCCTGGGCCTTAACGAAGGGGGGCGAAAGTATGTCAATTGCATTTCGAGGGCTTGGATCGATCCTGATTGCTCTTTCACTATGCAGCTGCGCAAGTGTCAGTGATTTTCAGGGCAACGCAATGCCGGACACGCCGAAAGGGTTTGGCACAATTATCAACGCCGTCAAATGTGACCTGGAAGACTTTTTGGAAGAGCATCGCGGAAAATACAGAACTGCTGATGACGCATTCAAATTAACGATGGACAAAGGTACAGTTGCTGTACTCGATATCAAGGCAACAATAGATCATACAAAAGATTTTAATATTGGTATAAATGTATTCCCATTCGCGCTGGGCGCTGGATTTCAACCAACGTACGACCACAGCACAGACAAGACAGTTGTAGATGAAATAAAGATTACGCTGAATCAAAAAATACAACCACACGATAGCATTACAAGCGAATGTCGCAATCGCAGTCAGGAAGAAAAAGATGCGAGTGTGCAGGTCTTGCAGCTCAAGAAAACACTGGACAATTTCTACAACGAAGAAGAGGTCAAAATTATAAATGGCGGCAACCGCGCAACGCTTGGAGTCTGGACACTGAATTGGCAGGTCAAGGTAACAGATGGTGTGAGTGCAACAGGATCAAATGGATCAAAAATCTCGATACTAAAAGCATTAATTGGTCAGAACCTCCCGGTTGGAGGCTCTGCCAGCGAAGCTGTCACCTATTCAATTCAGCTTGATCTTACCGGACCAGGTAAAAGTAATGTCAAGTAGAAATTGAGCGAGAATGAGCTCTGGCATTCGCGATCGCCTTTTAGCAAGCGAGTGCCGGGCCTCATCGAGAGCGCGATCCTGTCAACGAGCCCTAGTCCATCCCGCACCCTTGATCTAAGGCTTGGAACTCCGGTCCTTCGATGCCCGCTGGAAAGCGGCAGCGAACGCATTGTTCGCGGACGGCGGCGTGATGGCTGGCCTCATATCCCGTCGAGATTCACTTGCCGTGCCAGCTGAACGAGCCGCTGGCGCGGTTCCATCATCACGACGCATCGAAAGTGCAATCCGCTTGCGCTTTGCGTCAACTTCGACAACACGAACCTTGACGACATCGCCGGCTTTCACCACGTCGCGCGGGTCTTTCACGAACTTGTCGGCAAGTTGGCTGACATGCACCAGCCCATCCTGATGAACGCCGATATCGACGAAGGCACCGAAGGCGGCAACATTGGTGACGGTGCCTTCCAGGATCATGCCAGGCTTCAGATCGCTGATTTCCTCGATCCCGTCGGCGAATGACGCGGTCTTGAACACGGGGCGGGGATCGCGGCCCGGTTTGTCGAGTTCTGCCAGAATATCGATGACCGTTGGCAGGCCGAAGGTCTCATCGACGAAATCGCGCGGGTTCAGCCCCTTGAGCAGCGTCGTATCGCCCATGATCGAGCGCACATCGCGCCCACACGCCTTCACAATTCGATTGGCCAACTTGTAGGCTTCGGGATGGACGGAGGATGCGTCCAACGGTTCATCGCCATCGCGGATACGCAGGAACCCGGCGGCCAGTTCGAACGTCCTAGCGCCCAGACGCGGTACGGCCATGAGGCTCTTGCGGGTCTTGAAGGGGCCTTCGGCGTTTCGATGCGCAACGATGGCTTCGGCAAGCGAGGCACCAAGCCCTGAAACCCGCGCCAAAAGCGATGCCGAGGCCGTATTCAGGTCGACGCCGACGCCATTCACGGCATCCTCAACGACCGCATCAAGCGCCTTGGCCAAACGCGACTGATCAACATCGTGCTGATATTGGCCGACACCAATCGCCTTCGGATCGATTTTGACCAATTCAGCCAGCGGATCCTGAAGACGGCGCGCGATGGAAACCGCGCCGCGAAGGGTTACATCGAGATCCGGCATTTCCGCCGCCGCCGTTGCGGAAGCGGAATAGACAGACGCGCCTGCCTCGCTGACGACGACCTTGATCGGCTTCGGCGGTGTCATCTCAGCCAGCATTTCAGAGACGAGCCGATCCGTCTCGCGGCTACCAGTGCCATTGCCAATCGCAATCAATTCAACCCGATGCTTGCGGATCAAGGCAGACAGGGTCGCGATGGTGCCGCGAACGTCATTTTTGGGCTGAAGCGGATAGACGGTCGCGGTATCGAGAACCTTGGCGGTCGCATCTACAACAGCGACCTTCACGCCTGTCCGGATTCCTGGATCGAGCCCCATCGTCGTCCGGCTTCCGGCAGGAGCGGCGAGCAACAGGTCTTTCAGATTAGCGGCAAAGACCGCTATCGCCTCGGTTTCCGCCCGCTCGCGGATCGTTGTCATCAAGTCAAGCCCGAGATGCAGCGACAGCTTCACACGCCACGTCCAGCGGGCAACGTCGAGCAGCCAGGTGTCTGCAGCAGAGCCTTTCAGCGGGATTCCATAGGCGTCGGCAACGAGCTTCTCGCAGGGTTTGACTGTCGAGGTGTCATCCGTATCGACCTCGATATCAACGCTCAGAAGGTCTTCGTTGCGGCCACGTAACATCGCCAGTACACGGTGTCCCGGTGCCGTTGCCCAGCGTTCGCTGTGATTGAAATAGTCTGCAAACTTTTCGGCGGCGGCCTCCTTGCCCTCGACCACCTTTGCCCGGATCGTGGCACGTGCAACCATATGCTGGCGCAGCCTGCCGATCAGATCGGCGTTTTCGGCAAATGTTTCGGCGAGAATATCGCGCGCTCCATCGAGCGCGGCTTTGACATCGGGAACCGCCTCGCTGACAAAGCGCTTGGCCTCAGTCTGCGGATCGAGCTTGCGGTCGGCCAGCAGTGATTCAGCCAGCGGCCCCAAGCCGTTCTCCCGCGCGATGGCTGCCTTGGTGCGACGCTTGGGCTTGAATGGCAGGTAGATGTCTTCGAGTTCGGCCTTGGTCCCAGCGGAAACAATCTTGGCCGAAAGATCTGGCGTCAGTTTGCCTTGCCCTTCGATGGAGGCGAGGACAGCCTCCCGCCGCGACTCAAGTTCACGCAAATACGTCAGTCGTTCCTCGAGCTTGCGCAATTGTGTGTCATCGAGGCCGCCGGTGACTTCCTTCCGATAACGGGAAATAAAAGGAACTGTTGCCCCGCCATCGAGCAACTCAACTGCTGCAGTCACCTGCTGGCTACGGGCACCAATTTCGGAAGCGATTTGTGCGGTAATTCTCGTGATCGTCGCTGTCATAATTGCCTTTGTACGATGTCAAACGGGTAACGATGCGTGTCTGACGACACTAGAGACCCCACCCTCACCTGCCAACCCTGCCCATTCGGTCATCCCCGACTGATCGGCATAAGGGGCCTAGGCTTCGACCGCATCAGACAGGTCTTCCGGTTCGATATCGTGAAACAGCGTATAATCAAGCACCACATTTCCGTCAGCATTGTTTTCAAGGAGATCGACAAATTGATGACCAAAAACAATATCTTGCCAACTGTAGGTCTGGCGCGCACGCAGCACCTGAGCAACCACCTCGTCAGTGCCGCGAACCGTCAAGGTGAGCGCGGCTTCTGCCTCTTCAAGCCGTTGTGCATCCCAGCCAAACAATGGACTTTCACCATCGATCCGATGGAAAAGTGTCCAGGAGAGCATGAACGAGGGATTTTCGACGCGGTCGAGCTTCAACTCATAGAAGCGGCGGAAGCGTTTACCCTCCGAACTGACCGTCGTTGCCAGGAGCCACAGCTTGGCGACGGCATCGCTGATCATGTTGGCCCGAGCATTTGCAACACGCAGCATGAGGGTCTGCTGGCCGTCAAATTGCCCAATGACGGCCCGCGACGAAAACAACAGTCTAGCGGTTGGTCGCGAAAACCGGGCGAAGATCATGCCCGTCAACACAGCTGAAAAGATCAGACCGGAAAACGACTCGACGCTGGCGACCGCATGGCCCCACTCGGATTGCGGATGCATATCGCCGTAGCCGACAGTGGACAGCGTCTCGATCGAAAAATACAGGACATGCCAGGGTCGATCAGGAGGCAGATTGGCCACCGATTCGGGAAATGCCAGATACAACGCTGCAAAAATCGCATTGAATATCGCGAAAATCACGGCAGTCGCGAGAACAAAACTGCCCCAACTCACGCGCATCGCCGTGTGATAGAAATCAGCGAAGGCGCTATTCGCCAAGCCCTTTGCAACAATCTTGCGATTGCCCAAACTCACTGTCTTCTCACGCGTGGCTCGTCGTATCATGCAGCACCTGTCTCCACCTTTACATTTTTCACTCTCACGACGCGGAGCGGCCTGGTCAAGCGAAGATCCGTATTTGAACCACGGTCCGAAAATGAAAATGGCGAGCCAAGCCCGCCATTTTCAAATAATCAAACCTGATCAAACGATCAGTAATGCGCAGTCTCAGACAAGCGCGAAGAACTGAAGTTACCCCGATCAATTTCGCGGATGCGATATTCGAGGTCGTAAAGATCCTTGGCGTCATTGAGATAGCGCTCTTCGAGCATCTCGCGGCTTGGCGGCACGATGAACTTCACAAACGCGCCAACAGCAGTCATCACAAGGGCTAAAATTGAGGACATCTATTGTCTCCTTTCGGCAATTCGGACACCCCGTGTCAGGCGGGCCATCCGATCAGCTCAAGGCGGTCAGGCACCTCAAGCAGCATTCGCAAGCGTCAGACAGGTACGAAGCGACAAACCCAGATTGGGCGCTACACCGTCCGTCACGTGATCAGATCCCGTCCGACTCGACTTGCTCTGCTGCATTGCAATATACATGCGACTTCAACATTTTGCATTGCAGCATAAGCGTCGGCAGACATGCGAATTGTGCATATCAAATTAATTAAGGCTAAAAGCCATGCAAAAATGGCAGGCAATCCAGGTTGCCGGCTATTCAAGGTCCAAAGTGGCAGCGTCTGACCGACCGCCAAGAAGACCAAAACAAGAGACATCAAGCATTAAGGAGCGACCGCCAGCGCAGTCTCTCCCCAATGCGTTATAGCCGTAAGCTTCAGTAAATGACCACGGACCGGATCGACTTGCCCTCGTGCATGAGATCGAAGGCGGTATTGATCTCGTCCAGCGGCATGGTGTGGGTAATCAGATCATCGATATTGATCTTGCCTTCCATGTACCAATCGACAATTTTCGGCACGTCCGTGCGCCCGCGCGCGCCGCCGAAAGCCGATCCGCGCCAGTTGCGGCCTGTGACAAGCTGGAAGGGGCGCGTCGCAATTTCGGCGCCAGCCGGAGCCACACCGATCACGATGGACGTCCCCCAGCCGCGATGGCAGCTTTCAAGCGCTTGCCGCATTACCGTGACATTGCCCGTGCAATCAAACGTAAAATCGGCGCCGCCATCCGTCAGATCCTGGACAGCGGAGACAACCTTGTCCGCCCCCACGACGCTGGGATTGATAAAGTCGGTCATGCCGAACTTGCGAGCCATCGCTTCCTTGCCCGGATTGATGTCCACGCCGATGATCTTATCTGCACCGACCATGCGGGCGCCTTGAATGACGTTCAAACCGATCCCGCCGAGGCCAAACACGACGACATTGGCACCCGGCCAGACTTTACCCGTGTAGACAACGGCACCGATGCCGGTTGTCACGCCACAGCCGATATAGCAAATCTTGTCGAATGGCGCGTCCTCACGAACTTTGGCGAGCGCAATCTCGGGCAGCACCGTGAAATTCGAGAAGGTCGAGCATCCCATATAGTGGAACACCTCGCCGCCATCGCAGGAAAAGCGCGTCGTCCGGTCGGGCATCAAACCTTGCCCCTGTGTAGAACGTATCGCAGTACACAGATTGGACCGCTGTGACAGGCAGGTCTTGCACTGGCGGCACTCTGGCGTATAGAGCGGAATCACGTGATCGCCGACCTTCAAGGTCGTCACCCCGGCACCAACCTCGCGCACGATGCCTGCACCCTCGTGACCGAGAATGGCCGGAAACTTGCCCTCGGAATCAAAACCGTCAAGCGTGTAGGCGTCCGTGTGGCAGACGCCTGTCGCCATCACTTCAACGAGGACTTCGCCCGCCTTTGGCCCACCGATTTCGATTGTCTCGATGGTGAGTGGCTTCTTGGCTTCCCAGGCAACGGCGGCGCGCGATTTCATCGGGTTTCCTCGTCAAGTGTCGTCGAAGATTGGAGATTAGCGGCTAACATTCAAAACGCAAAGCACTTGCGGGCGAACTTGTTTGCCAAATTCTTCCCGGCGCGATTGCGTCATAACGCCAATCAACGACGGTGTCGTGAAAGTCGCGCCCCAACGCACGCATCAAGCGTTGAGGCAGAAGACCGAAAGGAATACCCTGAGCAAAATCGAGACGTCTTATGGCGACTGATTGAGGGACCCTCGCTCAATGCCGTGGACGAAACAGTCCTCGCCCCCAAGACTCATGATCATGACGAACGCATCGAACTTCGAGGCGTCGCCGATGAGTGTCATTGCACACGTCAGTTCGTCGAAATCCCTGAAGGTCACGCCCATTCCCAGCCTTGCCGCCTGCCGGATGGCATGAGCCTTGAAGCGCACGGGATCAAATCGACCGCGAAACAGAATAGGAAGACGACTGTTCACGGAGCAAACGTCGAACGGGTATCTGCAGCACAGTCAAGCCCGAGAGCGATGGTGATCTGCTCCCCCGGCATTTTCCAGCAATGGCAAACCGAGATTCGGGGAGCGCGTCAGCGACACTGAAAACAGAGCCTGAAATGAATAAAACCTGGGGGTAACGTCAAGCCCGCCACCTGCCTGATGGGAACCATGCGAAGCCTTTTCAATGAAAATTGCTGACGGGGAAGCATCGGGTCTTGATTGCGTTCGCTTGCAGCAATACGCATGCTGGAGATGAAGACAGGGATTTTGAACGGATGACGGTCGGTTGATCCACGTCTTCGATTTCGATCTGAACGAGACGTATCATGAGGGAGACCGAGACATGATCTTGAGGGGGCCAGACGACGTGACGACGGACGCCCTGTCAGTCATGGCTCAGACGTCCAATCCGCGCTTTCGTGAGATCATGATATCGCTGGTCAAGCACTTGCATGCCTTCGTGCGAGATGTTCGCCTGACGGAAGCGGAGTTTCGAGAAGCTGCGGCCCTCCTGAATGACATGGGCAAGTTGACGACCGATACACACAATGAGTTCGTGCTCATGGCCGGCTCGCTCGGTGTTTCGTCGCTCGTCTGTCTTCTCAACAACGGAAACAACGGTAACTCGGAGACGTCGCAGTCTCTCCTGGGTCCTTTCTGGCGGCTCAATTCGCCCCGCGTTGCCAATGGCGGGACCATCATCCGATCAGACACACCGGGCGAACCTCTCCTGGTGACCGGCCTGGTCGTTGATCCGCAGGGTGATCCGGTTGTCGGAGCCGAGGTCGATGTCTGGCACGCTTCCCCTGCCGGATTCTATGAAAATCAGGACCCGGATCAGGCCGACATGAATCTGCGCGGCAAGTTCACGACAGATTCCGACGGACGTTTCTGGTTCAGCACCGTCAAGATGGTCGGCTATCCCCTTCCCACGGACGGTGTTGTCGGACGATTGTTGATAGCGCAGAACAGACACCCCTATCGGCCAGCCCATCTTCATGCACTGATCGTCAAGCCCGGGTTCAAGGTCCTGATATCGCAGGTTTATGACCCCAGTGACGCTCACATCGATACTGACGTGCAATTTGGCGTGACCCAAGCCCTGATGGGTGATTTCATCCGTCATGACGAGCCTCATCCATCGGATGCGACTGTTACATTGCCCTGGTATTCGCTTGATTATGTTTACCGGATGGAGCCAGGCGAAACCGTATTGCCGCGAGCACCGATCAAGTAGGCTCAAGTCATCTCAGAACAGAAATCTGCACTCAGTATATGGACTCTGGTGGATGAAACAAAAATAGCAGCACTTCAAGATCTGCTACACGTTTGAAGGTGCCGCACGCATCTGCACCAATGGATCTTGAAATACACGATCTTGCATCAGCAGGCCAATCAAGCCGCCCGATGACTTATCCCGATATTTGCTGCCTCAAAGCGGGAATATCATTCACTAAGCCGGCGAGATGTATTGATTAGCCGGCTTATATAAAACGAAACAGAATTCGACTATACCGTTATCTTGAAGACGCTCGACCGCCGAAGAACCGGATTTGCGGTGGATGCGGGAAATGTAAAGCGGCATGCTTCGACGGTTCGAACGGAATTGCACTTCCGTCGCGTTCACTCTTCATTTTGAACGGATCAATCCGACGCGTTTCTGTCGCCTTTACCCTATCGCATGTGTCATTTGTCGATATGGTTGTGACTGCTCGACCGAGCCTGAGGAGATGTTTGCATGATTCGGATACTGATGACGATTGGCCTGCTTTTGCTTTCACTTCCGGCCGCAGCAGAAACGATGGTGCTGGCCCCGCATTATAATGCGATCGGTAAAAACCCGGACGGTTCGAAATACTCAGGAACTGTCGATATTGTCGTGATCTCGGACACGACATTCAGCATTGTCTGGCACATTGGCGGGAGCATTTACAAAGGCTTCGGCATGCGTCGCAACGAATCTTTGGCGGCTACCTATACAATCGGCGGCGAACCAGGCCTCGTGATTTATGAGTCCGACCGGAAAGGCGGTTTCTCCGGCTTGTGGGCTGTCAGAGGCGAAGATGGCAGCGGGTCGGAAGTCCTGATACCAGCGAAATAACGGTATCAACAGGATTTGCAGGGCTTTAAGGCGTTGAAAGCCTTTCAGCTTCGCATTTTTCCGATGACACGCGATAAAATCTGGCGATGATAGCGACATCTGAATGTGGGTGCATGATGCGCTATTCCGCTTTTTCCGTCTTTCTGCAAGGTCTTACCGGCAACAAGGGCTGGGCATCTGCCTGGGGTTCACCAACGCCCAAGTCTCACTACGATGTCATCATCGTCGGTGGCGGAGGACATGGGCTGTCGACCGCTTATTACCTTGCGAAGACCTTCGGTTTTCGCAACGTGGCCGTCCTCGAAAAAGGGTATGTCGGGTCGGGCAATGTTGGTCGAAACACAACGATCATTCGCTCCAACTATCTGCTTCCAGGCAACAATCCGTTTTACGAACTGTCGCTGAAGCTGTGGGAAGGTCTTGAACAGGATTTCAATTTCAACGCCATGGTGTCGCAGCGCGGCGTGCTGAACCTGTATCATTCAGATGGTCAGCGTGACGACTATGCACGGCGCGGCAACGCCATGCGTTTGCATGGTGTAGATGCGGAACTGCTCGACCGGGAACAGGTCCGCAAAATGGTGCCGTTCATGGATTTCGACAACGCCCGTTTTCCGATCCAGGGTGGACTGTTGCAACGTCGCGGCGGCACCGTGCGCCATGATGCAGTTGCCTGGGGCTATGCGCGAGGTGCTGCCTCTCGGGGCGTGGATGTCATTCAGCACTGCGAAGTGACGGGCATCAAACGCGACGGGTACCGCGTGATCGGTGTCGAGACCTCGCGGGGCTTTATCGGCTGCGACAAGCTCGCGCTCGCGACAGCAGGCAACTCAAGTGTTGTCGCCGATTTGGCCGGTATCCGGCTGCCCATTGAAAGCCACGTCCTGCAAGCCTTCGTATCCGAGGGGCTGAAGCCGTTTATCGACACGGTCGTGACCTTTGGGGTGGGACATTTCTATATTTCACAGTCGGATAAGGGCGGCTTGGTGTTCGGTGGTGACATCGACGGCTACAATTCCTATGCCCAACGCGGCAATCTGGCGATGGTCGAGCATGTCGCGGAAGCGGGCGTATCGATGATCCCAGCACTGGCGCGTGTTCGGACGCTGCGTTCATGGGGCGGCATCATGGATATGAGCATGGATGGATCACCGATCATTGACCGAACGCATCTCGACAATCTCTATCTGAACGCCGGCTGGTGCTACGGCGGGTTCAAGGCGACCCCGGCATCTGGCTATTGTTTCGCGCATCTGATTGCACGGAACGAGCCGCAGGAGACAGCCCGCGCGTTTCGGTTGGACCGTTTCGAGCGTGGCTATGCCATTGACGAGCGCGGCGCCGGGCCGATGCCCAATCTGCACTGAAGAGGAGACGTTCCAGCCATGGCAAGTCTCATCACCTGCCCGCATTGTGGCCGCAGACCGACACAGGAATTTACGATCCGCAGCGACGCATCGTTGAAACGCCCTGCCCCGGACGCGAGCCAGGCTGATTGGCATGACTATGTCTTTCTTCGCCCCAATCCTCGGGGCCGGCACAGTGAGCACTGGCACCACAGCGCGGGCTGTCGGCGCTGGCTTGTTGTTGAGCGGGATACGGTGACGCACGAGGTTTACGGCGTCCGAGATGTCGTGTCCGATCTGGCTGGAGGCGCACGATGAGTTCGTTTCGCCTCGAGCCGAGTACCACTGGAGCAGAGATATCCTTTACCTTCGACGGCAAGCGACTGAAGGGGCGCGCTGGGGATACATTGGCGGCTGCATTGCTGGCAAATGGTCGTCAGCTTGTCGGGCGCTCGTTCAAGTACCATCGTCCGCGTGGCGTGTTGACGGCGGGTCCGGCTGAACCAAACGCGCTCGTGACGATCGGAAGTGGTGCGTTCGCAGAGCCAAATACGCGCGCCACGATGGTCGAACTCTATGATGGACTGGAAGCCCGCAGCCAGAACTGTTGGCCGTCTGTCGATTTTGATATCGGGTCCATCAATGGATTATTGGCGCCTTTTCTGGGTGCGGGGTTCTATTACAAGACATTCATGTGGCCAAAGGCCTTCTGGGAGCGGGTCTACGAGCCACTCATCCGTCGCGCAGCTGGGCTAGGCCGGGCAAATCATCTCCCTGATCCAAGACGCTATGAGAAGACATGGGCGCATTGTGATCTTCTGATTGTCGGTGCCGGTCCAGCCGGACTCGCTGCCGCACTGACCGCCGGACGTGCCGGGTTGAAGGTCATCCTTGCTGACGAGCGGTTTGAACGCGGCGGAACCATGCTGAATGAGCGCGAAGAGCCGGAGGACTTCGATCTTGGTGAGGTTGCGGCCGAATTGCTGAGCCTCTCCAATGTCCGCATCATGATGCGAACGACCGTGGTCGCGCACTATGACGATGGCGTGTTCGGGGCAGTCGAGCGGGTCCAGAAACACCTCGCCCAGCCCGATCCCAACCGTCCGCTCGAGCGACTGTGGCGCATCGTGACGCGTCACACGATCCTTGCGACCGGTGCAGAAGAACGACCGATCGTCTTTGCTGGCAATGACCTGCCCGGGGTCATGATGGCTGGTGCTGCCCGCTATTACCTGAACCGCAGATCGATTGCTCCGGGAAAGCAGACCCTGATTTTTACGAATGGATCATCCGGCTATGCGCTGGCAGCAGATATGGAGGCGCGCGGGTTGACGGTCGCTGCGATCGTCGATCCATCTCCATCCACTCCGTGGGCCGGAAAGGCGCATGTCATTGATGGTGTTGTAGCAAGCGTCAGCGGCGGACGTCGACCAACCTCGGCCTCGGTCCGCCAGACCGGTTCCTCAGAGACGACAGATACATTTGCCGTGGATTCCGTCGCAATGTCAGGCGGCTGGAGCCCGATCATTCATCTGGCCTGCCAGCACGGTCTGAAACCTGTCTGGTCAGACGAATTCGCCGCGTTCATGGCACCTGAACAAGGAGGATTGACTGTCGCGGGGTCTGCCGCAGGTCTGTCGTCCACGTCGGCCTGCATGATTGACGGCGCCCAAAAGTCTGCGCGCATTTGTGCAGATCTCGGTCGCGCGATCAGCCCGGCATTTTCCGGTGACACCGAAACGTCGAAAGCTCCGCGGCCGCTCTGGCATGTGGCAAACCCGACCGGCAAGGCGTTTGTCGATTTCCAGAATGATGTCACCGCCCAGGACTTATTGCTCGCCGAACAGGAGGGCTATGGCCACATCGAGCTTGCCAAGCGCTATACGACCAACGGCATGGCCACCGATCAGGGCAAACTCTCCAATGTGAACGCCATCGGTATTTTGGCCGAGGCCCGTGGCCTGTCGCCAGATACTATCGGCACAACGACTTACCGTCCGTTTTATACACCGCTTTCGTTCGGTGCCCTGTCAGGCACACATGTGGGGCCTCATTTTGCAGCCGTCCGACGATCCCCCCTGCATGAATGGGCCCGGAAGAACGGTGCCGAGTTTGTCGAATCCGGCCTTTGGTATCGTTCGTCCTGGTTCCCGCGAAAGGGCGAAACAACCTGGCGACAGAGCGTGGATCGCGAAGTCGCAACGGTCCGGGCATCCGCAGGCATATGCGATGTCTCGACGCTCGGAAAAATCGAGGTCAGCGGAAGAGATGCCGCTGAGTTTCTCAACCGGGTCTATTGCAATCCGTTTGCAAAATTACCCGTGGGCAAGGCCCGCTACGGATTGATGCTGCGCGAAGACGGCATGATCCTCGACGACGGCACGACGTCACGCCTGACCGACGATACCTACGTCATGACAACGACCACCGCGCTTGCCGGTCCGGTGATGACCCATCTCGAATTCTGTGCGCAGGTCCATTGGCCAGACCTGGATGTTCGCCTTGCATCAGTCTCCGACCAATGGGCTCAAATGGCGATTGCGGGTCCGCGTTCGCGGGATATTCTCAGCGAAATCGTTGACGCGGATATCTCCAACGAGGCTTTCCCTTATCTCAGCGCGCGCGACGTTTCCCTGTTTCAGGGCGCACTGAAGGGACGTCTGTTTCGCATCTCGTTTTCCGGTGAGCTCGCCTTCGAACTGGCCGTTCCTGCGGGGTTCGCGGAGTCGGTCGCCGACGCGATCATGCAGATTGGCGCGCGTTACGACATTTGCGCCTATGGCGTCGAGGCCTTGAACGTTCTGCGGATCGAAGCCGGGCACGTCACACATGCCGAGATCAACGGCACTGTGACGCCAGCCGATCTCGGATTTGCGAAAATGGTGAGCGCCGTCAAACCGGACTTCATCGGCAAAGCCATGCTCAGGCGTGAGGGTCTGGTTTCGCAAAATCGCCCACAACTCGTCGGGATAAAGCCGGTTGATCCAAGTCATGTATTCAGAAGTGGCGCCCATATCCTGAACAAGGGTGCAGCCGCAACTCTGGAGAACGATCAGGGGTATGTCACCTCCTCCTGTTATTCCCCGCACCTAAAAACGACGATCGGACTCGCACTCGTCGCAGATGGGCCGAATAGACACGGTGAAGAAGTGCAAATCTGGAACGCATTGAAGGACGAATATTGTGTTGGCGTCCTGTGTTCCCCCGCATTCCTCACACCGGACGGGAGGCTCAATGCCTGAGTTCGCCCTCATTCATCGCAAAGCGCTTGCAACGGCCCGAACCGGTCAATTCGGCGCAACGCCGGCGGCGGTCGAACTGATAGCCCTGCCAGAATGCGGCGTCTTGCAAGCCATGGCAGCCCATTTCGCAGCCGATTCTGAAGCAACGCTTCACGCGGCATTCAAGGACACGCCTGTATCGATCCGGCGCGTCAGCCCATACCAATGGCTTGTGATCTCGGAGCCCAACGTTCAAGTGGATCTGGACAGTATCAGGAACGTGTCGGGAACCCGAATAACGCTCCTCGACCAGAGCCACGGTTATGCGCCGATGCAGATATCCGGACCGAAAGTGGAGAACATGCTGGCGAAAGGAACCGGAGTCGATCTATCTATCAACCAATGGCCCGTGGGACAGTCGCACCAGACATTGGTCGGGCATACCAGCGCGCTTGTCACGCGGACTGAACCGACGAAATTTGAGCTGATCGTCATGCGCAGTTTTGCCGGGAGCCTATGGGATGAACTCATCACGATGGGCCTTGAATTCGGCGTCAACGCCAGAAATGGCTGAAAGGCGAAATAGCCTGTCAGCCTCAATCTGATGCCGAGCTTGAAGAGGTACCCCTCGCTCAGGCAAAGACCTGTTTCATGCGTTTCAAAAGGACCAGACTGAATTAGCCTGCACGCAGTTGATTCACGAAATTAGATACCTCAACCTGAAGATCCGATGCTTGTTTATTGAGATTGCTGGACAAATCCAGCAAATGAGCAGACGCTTCCCCTGTCGTTTCCGCCGCAATGCTGACACCGTTGATGTTCGCGGTGACAGCCTCGGTGCCCTGTGCTGCGAGATGGGTATTCGCGGAGATTTCCTGTGTAGCGGCACCTTGCTGATCGACGGAGGAAGCAACCATCGATGATAGCTCCCTGATCTGACCGATCGTCTTGACGATCCGTTCGATTGAGCCAACCGTCTGGTAGGTCGCTGTCTGGATCTCGGCAATCTTTGCACCAATTTCTTCAGTCGCGCGCGAGGTTTGCGACGCCAACTGTTTCACTTCCTGGGCAACCACGGCAAATCCACGCCCCATATCTCCCGCGCGGGCGGCCTCGATTGTTGCATTCAGCGCCAGCAAATTCGTCTGAGAAGCGATCGAGTTGATGAGTTCGACGACCTCGCCGATTTTAGTCGCGGCTTCC
Organism: uncultured Hyphomicrobiales bacterium; assembly: GCA_903930435.1. GTDB lineage: Bacteria > Pseudomonadota > Alphaproteobacteria > Rhizobiales > Ancalomicrobiaceae > CAIYYN01. The sequence continues at coordinate 96,670 of CAIYYN010000037.1, forward strand.
GCCAACGCTCGTACCTCTGTCTCCGTCTTGCTCGCCTCATCATTTGCGTGTTGGGAGACTTCCGAAGCCTGCTGAACAAATGCACCGATCTGCCGAATCGACGCACTCATTTCTTCTGTTGATGCGGCAACAGTTTGCACATTGGCCGATGCTTCTTCAGCCGCACTCGAGACAGTCTGCGCTTGATTTGAGGTTTGAACGGCAGACGCAGATAAAGCGCTCGCCGAATTTGCGACAGTCGTGGCGGCGGTTACAAACCCCTCCGCCAGCTCGCGCATTCGAAGAACAAAGTTTTCCGCGTCGGCATTGCGCCGACGTATCCGCTCGGCTTCGCGTTCGTTGGCTTGATCTTGTTCAAAGCGCAATCGAGCGGTTTCTGCAAGTTGATCCCGGAACCTGAGAGCCGCCTTCGAAATGTCACCAACTTCGTCATTTCTGTTGGCGCTTGGAATATCAATATCAAGCACTCCGTGCGACAGTTTTTCCAGCCTGTCCGCAATAGTGGTGATCGGGGATGCGATACTCCTTCGGGTCATATAAGCTGACGCACCCAGAACAATAAACAGTCCACTTAAGACAAATATATATGTCTCGCGGATTGTCGAATTTGTTACTTCGAGGGTTTGGTCGCTTGCAGCGTCGGTCAACTTCAATATCTGATTTGTCAATCCGCTGATATTGGTCATTTCTTGATTCAGCGCCGGATCGCAGGTCAACTGCATCTTGTTGACCGCCAACTTGCTGTCATCGGAGGAGATTGACGTTCCAAGTTTCAGAACCTCTGCGCATTCGCCGGATATGACGCCCGCCAACCGGGCACCCAAGGCTGCAATTTCCGCTTCCTTTGCCGGAAGCGCCTTTTGAGCAACTTTGATTTGCTTCTGATAATACCCGATCGTGTCGGTAACCTCGGCAAGAGCCTGCTTCTTGCCGGATTCCGTCGTCTCGCTTAGCAAACGATAGATGGATCGGTTGATATAGACCAGATTTCGATTTGCCCGCGCCATGGCGAGATTTGCTTTTTCATATCCATCGATCAAGTCGCCATATGCGCTGTCGATAAAACGCATCCTCGATGTCGAATAGATCGTCCCGGCCAGTGTAACTAATGACAAGAGACACATCAGACAAAGAACTTTCCAGAGAATCCGAATATCGGAAAACCTAAGCATCACCAACCATCCTCTTCACCACCAGACATCATATCGAACCGGAATTCCTAAAAACGACAAAATTCAAATAAATATAGATCATTTTCTATAATTATCAGATTTATATTTATAATATTATTGAGAATTATTTACAAAATACTTCCCCTTTAAGAACTTGATCGAACACCTCTCCAGCGCATATTTTGACTATGCGCAGTACGTTTGGTTTTCCGTGCAAACCCGAAAATCGAGCGTTACACGAATAAACAATTGTAAAAATCGAACAACAAAAGACAGAGCAGAGATGTTCTTCGATTCCATTAGCCTCAGAAGCTAACCTTTGAGAGTTAAAAAACAATTGAATTTATCTATACAATCAATTTTATAAATAAAATATTTAATAACTTCATGATTTCTGAGAATTACGATGATTAGTATTATAGAGATTGATAAATTTATATTATAATACAAATTATACATATGAAATGACAATTAATCAAAAAGGACAAGCACGAATATTTCTGCTTTTTTTGTGCTTAATTCTTAAGCAATAATCACAAATAGTTCATTTGAGAGTTTTCGCCTGTGTTTCGATGACATACTGTTACTTTCAGTGATTATATTGAGCTTTGACTGTCTTAAGCCGATGTGATTTGGACATGCGAACTTATTCCGTGGGAAGGTCGAAATGCGTCGAACAGTGCTTGCGTGTTTTTTGGTTATCATCGGCGTCATGCATGCGGCTGCCGCAAATCAACGTCTCGTGCTTTACACAAGCCAGCCCAATACGGATGCACAACAGACCGTTGACGCCTTTACAGCGCTACACCCCGACATTCATGTGGATTGGGTGCGTGATGGCACGCCACGCATCATCGCCAAGCTGAGAGCGGAGATTGAAGCCGGGCAACCGCAACCGGATGTTCTGCTCATCGCCGATATCGTCACAATGGAAGGTCTAAAATCAGAAGGCAAATTGCAGCCCTATCCTGAGGCGGATATCAGCGCCTTTGATACGACAGTCATGGACCCGGACCACTCCTATTTCTCGACAAAGCTCATCACAACGGGACTTGTCTACAATACAAAGGCACCGCTCAAGCCTCGCACTTGGCAAAGCCTGCTCGACCCTGCCATGCAAGGCCAGATTATCATGCCCAGCCCGCTCGGATCAGGCGCAGCGATGATCCATGTCTTGTCGCTCGTCGCCAACTTGCCTGGCGGATGGGATTATATCGGCAAGCTTTCCTCGAACGGCTTGCTTGCCAATGGTGGCAATGGCGATGTCCTGAAAGCGGTCGCCGGTGGCGATAAGTTGTATGGGATGATCGTCGATTATATGGCTATCCGCGAAAAGCAGAAGGGCGCGCCCATCGAGTTTGTTTTCCCGGAAGAAGGCACGTCGGCGGTGACAGAGCCCGTCGCAATTCTCAAGTCGGCCAAAAACGCGGAAGCCGCCCGATTATTTGTCGATTTCCTGTTATCGCGAGAAGGCCAGCAGCTTGAAGTTCGTCAAGGTTATATTCCGGCCCGAAATGATGTGGCCTTGCCACCTGGCTACCCCGCTCGCAGTTCAATAAAGATACTCGGATTTGACACCAAGAAGGCACTTACAGAAGAAGCGTCGAACCGAGCCCGGTTCTCGGACTTGATGGACCGGTGACGTCGACAATGCTGACTAGACATTGGAAGCTCGACGCAATCGGTCTTCTGACGGTCATGGTCTTCGCGCTCATTTTTTGTTTATCGGCCCTGCCGATGCTTCGACTGGCCTATACGGCGTTTTGGCCACATGGTGCATGGGACGGAGCCGGTTTTGCGGCCAGGTTCCTCAAACCACAAGTCTTGCGCGCTGCGACCCACACACTCGAAACATCGATTTGGGGAGCCGTCGTCGCGTCACTGATTGGTCTCCCCTTCGCGTTCGTTGTCGGCCTGACAGATCTGCCGGCGCGCCGCATCTTGAGTTTCTGCCTGATCTTGCCGCTGATGATCGCCCCGCAGGTCACGGCAATCGCCTGGCTGCATCTGTTCGGCCCATCAAGCACGCTGATGGAACTTTTAGGCTTCCCACCAAAGATCGGTTCCGGCAATCCCATGCTAGGCCGCGACGGAATCATCCTGCTTTTAGGGGTTCAACAGGCACCGATTGTCTTTATCACCGTCCGGGCAGGACTATCTCGACTGCCCGGTGACCTGATTGAGGCCGCGCGCGCCGCTGGTGCCAGCCAAAAGCGCGTCATCGTGTCAATCGTGTTGCCTTTGCTCAGGCCGCATCTCCTGGCCGCGGTCTTGCTGTCCTTCATGTCGGGCATTGGCAATTTCGGCATTCCCGCCCTTCTGGGATTGCCTGTCAACTATCTTACCTTGACAACCCTCATTTACCAAAGGCTCACGTCCACCGGACCAGACGTTCTGCCGGAATTGGCTGCGCTCTCGATCGCCATCGGCCTTGCTGCGCTTTGCGGAATTGTGATCCAGTCGCTCGCGATGTCCTCACGCCAGACCTATCAGCTGACTTCATCAAAGAGCACCCGATTAGAGCTGGGATCAATGCGTATTCCGCTTGCAGTTATCGCCTGGACTATTGTTGTCGGGATGCTGATTTTGCCAACGGCAGCGCTGGTTGCAACATCGCTTATCCCCGCGTTCGGTGTGCCGCTTTCTATCCGGACGATCACCCTGGACAATTATATCGAAGTGCTTTTCCGGCAGGCTTCGACCGAACGCGCCTTTTTCAATTCTGGTCTTTTATCAGCAGCAGCAGCGATTCTTTTGGCTGGTTTTGCCATTCCGGTCGGCTGGATCCTCTCGCGCTGCCGGTCGCAAATCCGGACAGTTCTTCAGACGATGATTGTTCTGCCTTATGCCATGCCCGGCATCGTTCTCTCTATCGCCTGTATTCTTCTGTTCCTGCGTCCCCTACCCTTTGCTGGCAGTCTCTATGGAACGCCCTGGATTATCCTCATTGCCTATCTCATGCGCTTTCTGACGCTCGCGACGAACCCCGTCACTACCCAGATCGCGCAGATACCAAGCGCACTCTCCGAAGCTGCTGCCGCTGCGGGAGCAGGTCCATTGTGGCGCTTGATGACGATTATTGCACCGATCGTTGCACCGGCGGCACTTGCGGGTTGCCTGCTCGTGTTCATGATGGCGCTGAATGAATTGACAGTTTCAGCCCTGCTCTGGTCACACGGCACGGAGACGCTCGGGGTCATCCTGTTCAGTCTTGAAGAAGCAGGGCTAGGCACCCAGGCAGCAGCAATTGCCATTGTGTCACAAATGCTTGTGATCGGCATCTTGCTCTTGCTGGATCGAATTGGCCGATCCCTGCCAGCTGGCATTTTACCCTGGCGCTGACACGTCAGACCTTGTCGGGAACGACCCAGGCATCAGCAACTGCGACGAAAACTGCAGCCCCAATCTCCGGTGGTTTGATGCAGTCCAGCGTCAAGATCCCCGCATTGTTGGCTGTTTCCACATCCACCTCATAGGTCGCACCACGATAAGTGACCCGGCGAACAGTGGCAGCGATGCCGGAACCCGAAAGCGAAAGCGCTTCCGGACGCAGGAGAACCGTCACTGCGCCGTCCATCACTTCAGGCTTTGATGTTGACACCCGGGCTTGGAACCAGTGGCCCGCACAGGTGATTTCGGCGATGTCACCCGCCAAGAGCTGTGCGACTCCCTGTATCAATTTGCCGCGCCCGACAAAGGTGGCGACCTCGGGGGTCGCTGGCCGCACGTAGATTTCCTCAGGTTCCGCAAATTGCAAGACTTGCCCGGATTTCATGACAGCGACCCGATCCGCCAGAGCGAGCGCTTCGGCTTGATCATGAGTCACATAAACGATGGTCGCCCGGGTGCGACGATGCAGATCCGCAATGTTTTCGATCATTGACGCCCTCAGGTGAACATCAAGGTTCGCCAATGGTTCGTCAAACACGATCACGCCAGCATTGGCGACGATACACCGCGCCAAGGCGACCCGCTGGCGTTGCCCGCCGGACAGCGCCTCAGGAGAGCGACTGCCGTAACTGCTCAGATCGACGGTCGCCAGGGCCTCCTCCACGCGCCCAGCAATCTCATGCCGGGGCACGCCCCTCGCCCGCAAGGGATAGGCGACATTCTCGAAGACGCTCAGATGCGGCCACAGTGCATAGGATTGGAAAACAACCCCCACATTGCGCCTTTCGGGCGGCACCGCACCACTGGCGTCGCAGATTACCGCATCGTCAAACAGGATCTGCCCCGTCGTCGGTCGCTCAAATCCGGCGATAAGGCGTAACAGGGTCGTCTTTCCGCATCCCGAAGGGCCAAGCAAGGCGGTAAAAGACCCTTTGGCCAAATCGAGCGTGACATCTCGGAGCGCAACAGTCTCCCCGTAAAGCTTCGATACCCCTTCGATGCGGATGTGTGTCATGACCTGTTCTTCCGGGCATGGGCGGCGGCGCTGCCATGAGAGTGCAGTATTCAAGCTATCGACCGTGATCAAGGTTGAAACGCCGCGATGATTGTGATTTGAGCCTCGTCCGGTGCGTAGGCCATTGCGATGAAGAGGAAAGATCGATGTCCACGGAACAGGAAGTCAAATTATTGGCGGAGAAGGTCGCCGCCGCTCAGGCGATTGTCGTCGCAAAGCGCAAGAGCGGTTCAGCGGAAGATCTGGAGGAGGCGAAATCGGACTGGAATGAGGCTGTCGAGGCCTATGACAAGGCCGTTGACGCCTGGGCCGAAGCCGGATTTCCGAAATCGGCCTGACTCGCTCAGGCAGCGCTCGCGGGATCGCCACCAGTGCCAGTGAAGCCTGCGGCTGTGATACCCGCCAATGCGCAAAGCTCGTCATTATCACCGACGTCGCCGGAGATGCCGACCGCACCAATCACGTCGCCGTCGTGATCAAGGATCAGGCAGCCACCCGGCGATGGCAACACACGGCCCTCGCTCGCGACCGCCAGCGTCGTAATGAAAGCTGGATTGGTCGCTGCACGCTTTGCCATTTCACGCGTGCCAAAGCCGAGGCCGAGCGAGCCCCAGGCTTTCCCCGAGGCCACGTCGATCCGCATGATGCCAGCACCATCCTCGCGCTTGCAGGCAATCATGTTGCCACCCGCATCGAGCACGGCAATCGCCAACGGCAACAGCGAGCGGCTGCGCCCTTCCTTCAAGGCCGCATCGATGATTGTGTCGGCTTGCTTGAGCGTCAGTTTAGACATGGTGATCCCTATCTCGTCGGACGTTACTGGATGCGTGAATTGGCGGGCAAGACCATCCTAGAGCCGCGCCAGCCGAGCCTGATGCCTAGACCTAAATGCCCGTCAGGTCAAAACAAGCGACAGAGCGGTTGGGACAGCGTCGATCAGCCGAATTCGTTATGATAATCTAACTCCGGATATGTTCCGGGATCAGCAGCCGGGCGCGAACGCATGCTGGTGGAATGCGATCTGGTCAGGGCAATAGCGGTATTGCCGACCCACAGGACAGGCATCGCGGGAAAAGCAGCCAGCCTCGAGGCATGCCGCATTATCGCTCGCCAGATGGCGGCGACAGCCAGCGACGTCAAAACCTTCCATCGTATAGGCCCCCACCGGGCAGGCTGACAGGCATGGCTTGGCGACGCATGACAGACATGGGCTCTCAGGCTTTAGAGAGACGTCACGCAGGCCACAGTCAGGGAGGATAAGCGCCGCTCGATAACTGTGCCAGAAGCCATATTCCGGGTGAACGAGCAGACCAATGGGCGATTGAAATGCAATGCCTGCCTGCTTGGCCCAGGTCTGAAACGGGTGCCAGGGAGGACCCTCAAAGGGATAAAGCGCCGTTGCCCCAAGTGAATGCGCCAAAGCATCAACAACGCGACGTGTCCAGCGATCGAGGGGATCGGCTAGCCCATCGCGACGCTCCTGCGAGTCCGCGAACAGCTGCCAGTGACCGGCACCGGTCCAACCAATCAGCACCAGCCGCGAACGCACATCATCCTGTTCGGGGCACAGTTCGACGGGCACCGGGAGCGTGCCGAGAACCGAAAAACCAGCTTCGTTGATCGCCTTTTCCATCACCGCAAAACCGATGGCCTAAGTCATTGAACCAATTCCAAAAAAGTACGGCCAGGCACCTTGAGCACCTGGCCGCATCGTTACGACAGTTTGAGAAGCATCCGCCTCTCTCGATTACTTCAGCCGTTCCGGATCGAGCGCTTCCGAGAGATCGGCCTGGGCTGCGTCGCGCGTGCCCAAAGGCGCAAGATCGAAGCGGGCCTCGATGAATTTCAGGATTGCAGTCGTATCGTATTGCGTATGATCGATATACCCACGGCGGGCGAACGGCGAGATAATGAGCGCTGGCACCCGGCTACCCGGACCAAACTCATCCGCCTTTGGCGCTTCGGTTGGCGGAGCAACGTGATCCCAGGCACCACCATGCTCGTCATAGGTGACAATGATAACGGTAGACGCCCACGCAGGGCTTGCCTTCACCTGCTCGATCAGATCATGCATGTGGCGTTCGCCAACAATCAGGTTGGCGTAGCCGGGATGTTCGTTGTTCTCACCAACCGGCTTGTAGAAGGCGACCGGTGGCAGCTTGTTGGCGTGAATATCGGCGATGAGATCGTCGAAATCACGCAAATGCGCCTTTCGTGCCTCCGTACCAGCGGCGTATTTGGCGAAAAAGGCGAAGGCCTGATGATGATACTGGAACAGCGGATCGGCTTTTGAAGCCGTGCCGGTCTTGGGATCTGTCTCTGCAACGGCATCGTTCCAGCCGCCAGAATACCATTTCCAGTCAATGCCCTTGTCTGACAGGCGGTCACCGATCGTCGGCATGGTCTGCGGTGGCAGGATCAGCGGCGACCCCGTCGGCACCGGACGCGGATTGTCCGGGAAGAGCGTATTGACCGCATAGCCATCGGCGGTCACCTTGGTGTCGATTACTTCGCCCGATGGCTCATAGCGCGGCGGGTCTTTCAAATTCAGCGTCGGATTGCGGACCGCGTCAGGCGCATTCGGATAGACCGGCGTGCATGCACAAATCAGCCAGAAATGATTGAGGAAGGACCCGCCAAAGGCCGCATGGAAGAAATTGTCCATGAGCACATAGTCTTTTGCGTATCGCCACATCGGCGACTTCGACGTGTCGAAATACCCCATGACCAGCGAGCCGGAGTCGCCGCCCGAAACGAAGCGGTCCATCTTGCCACCATCGATCTGGCCGCGTTCGGTAAAGAAGGCGTGGATCAAATCACCCGTTGTCTCCTGTGGCCCGACGTTGCCACTATCCTTGCCCCCATTGTTGATGAGGAACGGGCCATTCGGCAGATTTTCCTTGAAGCGGGCATCCTTCACCTTTGGCGAACGGTCGCTGTCGAGCACCGGCGGCAAAGTCACGTAGGGCTTGCCCGACCCGTCAACCTGGGGGAACTTTTGCGTGCCATCCGGATTTTTGGAATTGGCGATCCCGTTCGCTCCCGGGAATGTGCCGTATAGGTTATCGAACGAGCGATTTTCCATATAGATGACAAGGATATGCTCGATCTTTGCGAGCGACGGCCTGGTGTCCGCAAAGGACCCTTGCGCGAAAGCCACAAGCTGGAGTGCAGTCGTCAGCCCCAGGATAAATGCCCGCCGGATCATTGTCGTTCCTCTTCATCCGTTTTTGAAAGCTGCCCATCGACCGGGAGATGATTCCACGTCCGCTATTCGAATTATGCGCCAGATAGCACTCTAGCCCATACAATCATCAAGGCAAGTTTCGTGTCTGAGCGGTGACCATCGCCAAAAATCTGAGCGACGTCCAATCCGCATACCTATATCGGCGCCGGTATTAGCCTAAACGTATATCGCTTTCGTGACCATCGACGTCGCCACAACGTCAGACTGATCTAATACCTGACGCATATAACCCATTGATCATATTTGGTGAGCCGGGCGGGGATCGAACCCGCGACCACATGATTAAAAGTCACGTGCTCTACCGCTGAGCTACCGGCCCCTTGACGAACTGGACACATCGACGAGCGCCGAGGGTGTGATCCATTTGTCAGTTTCTAGTGCGGTATGGACTACCTTCAAAGTGCGGCGGACCATAAGTGCCTCGACCGGAGAGGTCAAGCACCGATCGCAACACTTCATGCCAAATTGCGAAGAGATATCAAGGCATGCGCCGGAGCGCTCGAGAACCTCTCCGCACAGGAAGGAAATAGAGGAGCTGCGTTCAGTCGCCACCCCTCATTGAGCACTTAATTGGTCAGGTAGGTCTTGGGGTCGACCGGCTTCTGACCCTTGCGCAATTCGAAATGCAGCTGCGGCTGCGTGACGCTGCCGGTGGCACCGGCCCGGGCGATGATCTGCCCGCGTGTCACCTTGTCACCCTTGTTCACGAGCAGGTCGCTGGCGTGGGCATAGACCGTGACCCAACCATCCGGATGCTTGACGAGGACGACATTACCGTAGCCCTTCAACTCATTGCCCGAATAGATTACTTCGCCGTCCTCGGCGGACTTCACGGACGTTCCCTCGGGGACAGCGAGATTGATGCCGTCGTTACGGGCACCGTTCGCCGTCGCACCGAAGCTTTCGATGACACGCCCGCGAACCGGCCACCGGAAGGACGGCTGCTTGTTCGGATCGACACGCGGTGTGTCGACGGAGGGCTTGGGCTCCTGAGCGACGGCAACAATCGGCTCACTGGCAGGTGTTGCGGCCGCAGTCACGGTCTTCTGCTCCTGCGGCTTGGCAGCCGCAACCTGCGCAATCGGCTTCGGCGGGGCAACGGGTGCCGCGGAGGCTGTTGCGACCGGAGTGGTGGGCGATGTTGTCGCAGGCGATGTCACCGCTTCAGCAACGTGCCGACCGGGAACAACAGGCAGAGCAATCTTCTGACCGGGCTTCAGCACCGCATCACCACCCAGATGATTGGCTGCTTCCAGTTTCTGAAGGGGTATCCCATAGGTCCGGGCGATTGATTCCAGCGACTCGCCATGACGGACGATGTGTTCGCCTGCCTTCGGCAACTGCTCAACGGGTGCAGGCTGGGAGGCCACATGGACAGGCGCTGCCGGTGCAGCGGCCTGTTGATCTCCATGATAGACATAGGTCGGAATCAGAATCTGCTGGCCAGGCTGTACGCGGGTCGCATCGGCGAAGTTGTTGGCTGTCATGATGGCAACAACCGGAACACCATAGCGCTGTGACAGGGATGAGATCGACTCACCCTGCTTCAGCGTCACATAGGTTCCACCCACCGACGACCAGTTCGATGCGAGTTGGCGTGCTTCGGGATGGGGTGCCTGCGCAGGCGTCGCAGGCGCGGGATGTTGCGGAGGCTGGATGGTCGCGACCACCGGTGCCGGCATCTTCGGCTGCGCAATTGGCATCACAGGCTGACTGGCGGTCGATCCCGTTGTCGCTGGAGCAGCGACGCGCGACGGAGCTGCTTGCACCGGCAACGGCTGCGGCATTGGTTGAGCAACGGCAACCTTCGGGCGCGCATTGACGGCACTCGGTCCGGTCTGAAGCACGATCTGTTGCTGAGGCTGCGCGGGCGGCATCGGCTGCGGCGCGGGCTTTGCCATCGCAAGCGGCTTCAGCGGTGCCGGATAAACCGGCGCCGCCTGAGACTGGTATGTAGGTGCCTGATAAGACGGCTGTTGCGGGTATGACTGCGGCTGGGAATAGACGGGTTGCTGATACGTTGGCGGCGCAGCCTGCGGCGACTGCCACGGACGCCCATACCATGGCTCTGGCTGAGGCTGGGCATAACCCGGTTGAACCGATCCCGTCGTGTCGGCACGATAGCGATTCTGACCCTGATACTGAGGACTACCGAGATAGGCTTGCTGATTTGCCGTTGCGGGGGCATACCCCGGTCCATCCCCAAATCGTGAGGAGTCCGAGCATCCTGCAACTGTGGCAGATGCGACCGCAATCACGGCCATTTGCACTGCCCTTGAAGACCGCCACTCAGAGACTTTGGCACGCATCGCTACACTCACGGCATACTGAAAACTGTGTTCGATGCCAGTAAGCGCTTGTAACGTTGATAAATCTTTAAACCCATGGTCAACGGAGAATGTTTTCTCGCCAAACCGGGCCCATGTGGTAGGCTGAATGAAGGTTTTCCGCCATTTCGAATGGTAAACGGCTGAAAGAATTCGTGTTGGATCGAATTCGGCTCCGGAAAGACCAGATCAGACCGGTGTTAACACATTGAAGGAAATTCGACACAGCGACGCAATTAACCGTTCACCAAACTGCTGAATTGATTGAAAGATGCCGCCATCAGACGCACCGCCAACGTCGACAATCTGCCGAGATTGCTTGCGGGCCCTTTCCAGCCAGACAGACCGGCGCACGAGCCTGTTTCGCTGTCCGGCTTGCGGGAGTCCACGGATCGTCTCTCACCCCGAACTGATGGACCTGACGGTCGCGCATGTCGACTGCGACGCCTTTTACGCATCGGTGGAAAAGCGCGACAACCCGCAACTCCGTGACAGGCCGGTCATCGTAGGCGGTGGCGGACGGCGGGGTGTCGTTTCCACTGCCTGCTACATCGCCCGAATTCGCGGCGTCAAATCGGCCATGCCGATGTACAAGGCACTAGACGCCTGCCCCGACGCCGTGGTCATTTCGCCGAACATGGCCAAATATTCAGCAGTCGGTCGAGACATCCGACGATTGATGCTCGAACTGACGCCGCTCGTCGAACCAATATCCATCGATGAAGCGTTTCTCGATCTCTCGGGAACGGAAATGCTCCATGGTGCAGCCCCTGCCCTCACCCTTGCACGGCTCGCAGCCAAGGTGGAAACCGAAATCGGCATCACGCTGTCGGTTGGCCTTGGAGCCAACAAGTTCCTGGCCAAAATTGCGTCGGATCTCGATAAGCCACGGGGTTATGCAGTGATCGGGGCGCGCGAAGCGCGTGATTTTCTGGCGGATAAATCGGTTTCCCTCATCTGGGGCGTCGGAAAGGCGCTGCAGTCGCAACTCGCAGCCAACGGGATCACCAGGATTGGCCAGCTTCAAGGCATGGATGAAACCGACCTGATGAAGCGCTATGGTGCGATGGGGAAACGGCTGGCAAAACTATCCATTGGCGAAGATGTCCGTCGGGTTTCGCCGGACCGTGAAACCAAAAGCGTTTCGGCGGAAACCACATTTGAAACCGATATCGGGGACCTCGGGACACTCGACCCGATCTTGCGGCGCCTGTCAGAAACCGTATCTGCGCGTTTGAAGACAGCCGGGATCGGTGGACACACCGTCGTCTTGAAACTGAAGACTCCGGACTTCAAAACCATCACACGAAACCGTCAATTGAACGATCCAACCCGGCTTGCCGACCGCATCTGGCGAACCGGACACCAGATGCTGAGCAAGGAACTGGAGGGAAAGCGGTTTCGTCTGATCGGGATCGGCGTGACAGATCTCTGCGATGCCGATCTTTGCGATCCGCCTGACCTCGTCGACGAAGTAGCCGCAAAGTGGGCCAAGGCGGAATCGGCAATGGACAAGCTGCGCGGGAAGTTCGGCAAGGACGCGGTGAACGTTGGCATGCTCATGAAGCACGACAGGCCAAAGACCTGAGGAGCACGAGATTCAAAGCTCGATTGGATGCAGGCGGTCGCGTTCGAGACATGGCCTGGTAGGCATTATCACCGCCCTCAATGGATCATTCGCACCGTCTGGTATCGACCGGCTTCAAATCGATCAGCCGCCCCTCAAGTGCGAAGTCTCCGTAATCCAGCTTCATGTGGCGGGTAACGCCGTTCGCGTAGAGGATAAACGACAGCTGATAGTCGGGCTCGGATTCGCCGGCCCCTTCGCGCTTGCTTGCATCAAAGTATGAGACCGTGACAGGCCAGCGCCGCACGTCCTTGAGCACAGCCGTATCGGCCGCCGGTTCGTCAGCAGACGTATCCGTCAACGGAAGCTCGGCCCCAATGACCGACGTCGTGAGATCGATCTTATTCCCACCCTCGGACCCATCATAAAGCTTGATTTCGACGATCTTGTCGCCGGACTTCGCGGCTTCGATCAATCGAGCCAGATGTTGGGTTGGGAAAAGCGCATCGCCGGGGATCTTGACCTTGTCGACCTTCGGCTTGGTCAGAGCGACATCGATGTCAGCTTCCTTTCGTGCCGCAATTCCCTTGGAATCCTCGGTCAGGACGGATGAGACAAATGTCTGGTTCACAAAATCAAAGCTGGTCCCCGGACCGTCTTCAAAAGACGATGTTCGCATGTCCGACACTTTTATGTCGCCATCCTCGGTTTCAATGCGCGTGACAAACCTGAATTGCGTTGAAAATCCTTCACAAACGCTACCGGTAAATTCGTAGACAAGGCGTCCCTCGACCTTGTTGATCGCTGAGCCCTGCTTCTGACCAGATAGGTGCAATTCGTAAACACCGCGATGCGCGAACAACGTCTTGATCGTCGTGGTCAGGTCGGGCACGGAAGCCGATGACGCGACAGCGGATGAACTGATAGCGACGGCGCCCAGCAAACCAACGGATGTCAGTTTCCACAAAGTCAATGCCTGCCTCATTTTGCCGCCGTCAATCCACATCGTCGAAACACCATTACAGCACGTTGCATCGCATGATGGATAGGGAACGTGCCGAGGTCAACCGACCTTCGTGGAACTGGTCCTTTGAGGCTGGCGAAACACGACAGGCTCTTTCCAAAATTAACATTGGGTTCATCCGGCGCATCCGTTGATAAACAAACGATTCTCCGCCATGAAAGTGCTCACATGAACAGTGAGGTAGTGAGATGAACTCCATTGACGCCCGTCTTGCCGAACTTGGTATAAGCTTGCCGACGCCCCCCCTTCCAGTCGCCAACTACGTGCCTGCGGTCCAATGCGGCAACACGCTCTATATTTCCGGGCAGATCTCACGGCTGGGTGACGACACCTACGCAGGAACGTTGGGCCTGAATGTCGACATCGAGACCGGAGCGAAGGCGGCGCGTGCATCTGCGATCAACCTGCTGGCGCAAGTCAAAGCCTATCTCGGCGATTTCGATCGCCTGGTCCGGGTCGTCAAGCTCACAGGATTTGTGAACTCGACCGCCGAATTCTGCGACCATCCGAAGGTGGTCAACGGAGCGTCCGATCTCATGGTGGAAGTGCTCGGAGATGCCGGACGACATGCCCGCTCTGCGGTCGGAGTAGCAGCGCTCCCGATGGGTGTTGCCGTCGAAGTCGAAGGCATCTTCGAAATTCGCTGATCGCGATGAAGGGAATTCGCCTCGATGGCTAACCGACCCGACTGGTTGACTGCCCGACCGATCGCACATCGTGGATTTCATGATGCCACAAGCGGCGTTATCGAAAATACGCTCAGCGCCGTCACGGCTGCCACGCAGCGTAACTTTGCCATCGAGGTTGATGTCCAACTGTCTCGAGATGGCGAGGCAATGGTCTATCATGATGGAAATCTTGCCAGACTGACCGGTCACAACGCCCTGATTGATGACCTGACTGTGGAACAACTTCAATCATTGCAGATAAAAGGTACCTCGGACCGCATTCCAACCTTGTGGGATACCCTTCAGGTTATCGACGGGCGGGTGCCCATCTTTATCGAGATCAAGAACGATGATCCGATCCGCCCCGACGAGCACCTGGTGAACAGGACCCTTCAGGTCTTGTCGGTCTATCAAGGACCTGCAGCCGTCATGTCCTTCGATCCAGGGGTCGTGATGGCCGTAAAGCGGCTGGAACCGAAGCTGCCGAGAGGCATCATCGCCGACAACACGACAGATCTGAAATATTACGGACACCTGAGTGTGCGGGAGCGGGCAAGCCGGCGAAACCTGTTGCATTGGTTCAAGACACAGCCTGATTTTGTCGCCTATCGCATCAAGGACCTTCCCGCTCCCGGGCCTGCAATTGCGCGTGCTTTCTTCAATTGCCCCATCATGACATGGACGGTCAGGACCGAGCAGGATCGCCGCCGGGCATCAACCCACGCGGACCAGATCATTTTTGAGGGGTTCAACCCCTATGGCGGCTGATCTGTTCAGCTAATATCCAGAGGTTAAAGGCTCTTTTGAATCGAGACAGAGGGGGCGAAACGTCAGGTAAAGGGCTTGCTGCTCGCTCCCATACCTTGTTGTTTCGGTGGGATGCGCTACCTTCGCTCTCTGAAACTCATCACGGTAGACCAGTTGTCAGGCATTCATGACCGAAAGCACAGCCGTTCTGCACGTCGAAACAAGTCTGCGCACCATTTCCCGCGATGCATGGGACGCTTGCGCAAATCCCGGCTGGCTTCTCGGTGCGAGCGGCCCGCAACGCATCGCCGATGTGCCGGCCCCGGAAATCGGGCACTATAATCCTTTCATTTCCCATGATTTTCTGTGGAGCCTTGAGGAGTCCGGGTCAGCGACGGCCAGAACGGGATGGGCGGCAAGACATATCGTCCTCAAGGGTGCCGACGAACGCCCGCTCGGACTTGTTCCGTGTTACCTGAAGTCACACAGCCAGGGTGAATATGTCTTTGACCACGGCTGGGCAAACGCTTTCGAGCGTGCTGGCGGGCGCTATTATCCGAAACTTCAGGTCTCGGTGCCGTTTACGCCTGCGTCAGGGCCGAGACTCCTCATGCGGCCAGATGCGCCTGTTGCGACCCGCGAGACCCTGATTGCCGGACTTCAGACGCTTGCTTTGCAGGGTGGTGCATCCTCAGTTCACGCCACATTTCTGAATGATGGCGACACCGCGCTGTTCGAGGAGTCCGGTTGGTTGCTGCGCACGGACCAGCAGTTTCACTGGCATAACCGTGACTATCGGGATTTTGACGACTTTCTGGAAGCCTTCGCCAGTCGCAAACGCAAGCAGGTCAAGCGCGAACGTCGCGAAGCCACGGCAAATGGTATCGAGATCCGCTGGCTTACCGGTGCCGACATTACCGAAGCCGACTGGGATACATTCTTCACGTTCTACATGGATACCGGTGCCCGTAAATGGGGAAGACCCTATCTGAACCGACAGTTCTTTTCGCTGCTTGGTCAGCGCATGGCTTCGGCAGTTTTGCTCGTCTTTGCGTATCGGGCAGGTCGTCCGATCGCAGGCGCACTCAATCTGATCGGATCTGACACATTATATGGACGCTATTGGGGGGCAATCGAGGAACACCCATTTCTTCATTTCGAGGTTTGCTATCATCAAGCCGTTGAATTCGCGCTAAAAAAGGGCCTGAAACGGGTCGAAGCCGGTGCTCAGGGCGATCATAAGCTGGCACGCGGCTACCTGCCTGTGACAACGCGGTCGGCGCATTTCATCACCGATCCCGGCCTTCGGCAGGCTGTTGCAAGACACCTTGTGCATGAACGGGCGCAGGTCGAGGCGATGCAGGAAATTCTGACTGAGGCTGCCCCTTTCCGTCGCAACCTGGATATGGCAGAACCCGCCGGAGACTGAAACCACGTTTCGATGAGGACGCACATGCGCGACGCCTATGATACCAACAACGTCTTCGCGAAAATTCTGCGGGGCGAACTACCGGCGTTCAAGGTTCATGAAGATGACCTGACCCTCGCCTTCATGGATATCATGCCAGCCGCCGACGGACACGTTCTTGTCATTCCCAAGGGACCTTACCGGACCCTGATCGACTGCCCCGATGACGTTCTGCAGGCCCTGATTGTCACGGCTCGCAAGGTGGCTATCGCCGCCGAGAAGGCCTTTGAGGCGGACGGAATCACGCTGATGCAGTTTTCAGAAGCTGCAGGCGGGCAGGAAGTCTTTCACATCCATTTCCATGTTGTGCCACGCAAGTCAGGCGTCGCCATGCGCCCTTTGCCGCGAAGCTTCGCGGACAAGGCTCTGCTGCAAAGTCATGCAGACAAGATCCGCAACGCCCTGTGATATCGCCGCGCGTTTCGCTCGCCGTGAACGCGCTTTGCTGAGGGATATGTCACGAAAAACTGATCAGGGCGATTCAGCCTCTTCAGGCAACTCGGACTGATCCGTTTCCCCACCGGCACGCAATCGCACGACTGTGACGGTGCACGGAGCTCCGGCAACGACCTTGGACGACACACTTCCTAGGTGTCGCCGCAGTGTCGACGAACTGCGTGCCCCCATGACGATGTGATCGATGCTGTTGTTGACGACATAGTCCAGAATGGTCGCACCCGCATCGACGCCTTCAAGAACGTGATAGGAGATCGTGTCATCATCCGAGGCGAGCGGACGTGCCCATTCCTTCAGCGCCACGAGACGCCCGTGATAGGCGGAACGCCCCTCGGAATCATGCAAGGGATCTTCACCGATCACCTTGGACTTGAGCACCGTCACGCACGCCAATCGCGCGAATGGCTCAGCTTCCAGAGCGCGCCTGACATAAAGCCGAACCGATTCCGCCAGTTGATCCGAGCCATGGCTCAGATCAACCGCAGCCAGGATCACCGGTGCCAGCGCGAGATGCTGTGCCATGTTGCCTTGCTTCCGGCGCGGCTCCGGTGGTGGCTTTGCCCACCAGTTTCCGAGTCGTTCAAGCCAGCGCTTTGGCCGTCGTGTCAGACGTTCGGTCGGAACGACGCGGTCCGGATGGTTGAGATCAAACAGGAGTTGGTCTGCCGTCGGATAGCGATTTTCGGGTTTGGGTTCGAGGCAGCGCAGGATAATTTCCGCAAGCCCTGGCGGAAGTACCGAGAGCTTGGGCGTCAAGGTCGCGAGATCGATGTCCATCCGCTGCTTGAGACCATGCGTCGTGACCGGCACCCCAAACGGGACAACGCCGCTGGCAAGTTCGAACAGGATCGCGCCGATCGCAAACAGGTCACTTGAAGGCTGAGAGCGATCGCCCACTGTCTGTTCAGGCGCCATATAGGCGGCTGAGCCGACCGGCAGGCGTGTCTCCTCGCCCATGAGGTCCGGCAATTCATCGTGACGGGCAAGTCCGAAATCAATCAGGACAGCGCCTCTCTTCGCCATGATGATATTGGCAGGCTTCAGATCGAGATGAATCACGTGCTGGCGATGGATATCTGCCACCGCTCTCGTCATCAGCCGCCCCACCCGCAACACCTCTTCCGGACTCACAGGGACCCCGAGAAGCATCGAGGAAAGCGGCGCGCCCTCCACAAACTCCATCGCGATATAGGGGATCTTTGACAGGTCCCCGGTTGCGTAGACCTTCGGGACATGCGGCCCGTACAGGCGCTTCATGATCATTTCTTCAATTTCGAAGGCAACAATCGCAGCGACGTCGGATCCGGCAGAGATAAACGGAATTTTGAGTATGATCTCGGACCCGCCCGTTGACAGGGTGGAGTCGTCTGTCAGGTCAACCCGCCAGATTGAACCCATGCCGCCTGTAAAGATCCGTTCCTTCAGCCTGAATTGATCAATCTCGAGTCCGGGTGCCAGCACCCTGGGGCTATCAATCATCAAGCCTTCTCCTGTCGCCGATCCTTCAGTGGATCGCTTATCAACGACCCGTTGCCAACCGCGTCCCTAACCACTCCGGCAAGCCAGCAGCCTTGATTTTGCGCATTGTAGCGTCGAAATCATAGCCAACCCGGAAATAGGTCAACCCATCCGGCTCCAAAAGAACCCAGCAGGCGCGTGGATCACGATCGCGTGGCTGACCAACCGCACCAAGGACGCCAAGGTAACGCCGGGCGCTGGAGAAGGGAACCTTGCGATTGGCGACGGGAACAAAATCCTCAACGCTACGCCCTGGCAATTGATGGAACAGGCGTGGCAAATGTGTGTGCCCGCAAAGCGTCAGTCTTGTGCCTGAAGCCGCAAGACAAGCGACAGCAGACGCAGTCGAATCCACGTAAGGCCACGTCTCGGGTCGGGCCGCGCTTGCATGGACAAACATCACGTTGTCCCGAGCCTCAGTTAGCGGCAATTGTGCCAGATACGCCTTTTGCCGTTCGTTGAGCTGGATGCGAGTCCAGAGAATTGCCTCTGCCGCAATGCCTGTCATTCGGTCCGCGCCACGCTCGATTGCTTCGTCGTGATTGCCTTTCAGGACAATCGCGCCACGGGCGTTCAGCTCAGAAATGATGTCGACAACCCTGCCAGGATCAGGTCCGTAGCCAACCAGATCTCCAAGAAAGGCATAACCGTCAACACCAGCGGCAGCGATCTGTTCCAGACACGCTTCCAGTGCTTCGTAATTGCCGTGAATGTCCGAAAGTACCGCCAATCGCATCTGCGCGTGTCCGTCAACCGGCTTCTCGTTCTGACCATGATCATAAACGCGAATTCGCGGAACAGACCAGCCTTCTTTGAAGCGTCACCCGCCGTTTGCGCTCAAATCGTAGTAGTGCGTATCAATTGTCGAAGGGCTTCTCAAACGCAAACGACCGGTCCACTCGGAACCGGTCGTCTTTCAATGATCCGTCTTATCGAAGTCGCTTATCGATTCACTCGCCCGAGAGCGGCACCTTGGGGACGCTTGCGCGACGCGGCGGGGAACCCGGCAAATTGGACGGTCGCCGCTTTGCCCCCTTGTCGCCGCCCTTTGCCTGAACCTCTGGCTCAGGCTGAGGTTCTGCCGGCTTTGCCTCACCAGCAATCGATTCCAGAGCCAGCACCTTGGTGCCATCTTCCTTCAGTTCGACCGTGACCTTGACAATGCCGCCGCGCTTCAGCTTGCCGAACAGAACCTCGTCAGCAAGCGGCTTCTTGATATATTCCTGGATCGTTCGACCCAGTGGCCGCGCACCCATGGACTGATCGTAGCCCTTCTCGGCAAGCCAGTTCACGGCATCATCCGTCAGTTCGAACGTCACGCCGCGATCAGCCAGTTGGGCTTCGAGCTGCATGACGAACTTCGTCACGACCTGATGTACGACCTCCATCGGCAGCTGCTGGAACGAGATCGTGGCGTCGAGGCGGTTTCTGAACTCGGGCGTAAACAGCTTGTTGATGGCTTCGTGATCATCGCCTTCGCGCTTCGTGCGGTTAAAGCCCATCGGAGCACGTGCCAGATCGGCAGCACCTGCGTTGGTCGTCATGATCAGGATGACATTGCGGAAATCCACATGCTTTCCATTATGATCCGTCAGTCTGCCGTGATCCATGACCTGCAGCAGGATGTTGAACAGATCCGGATGCGCTTTCTCGATCTCATCCAGCAGGAGCACGCAATGCGGATGCTGATCGATCCCGTCGGTCAGAAGCCCCCCCTGATCAAACCCGACATATCCCGGCGGCGCGCCAATCAGTCGACTGACCGTATGGCGCTCCATGTATTCTGACATATCGAAGCGGATAAGTTCCACGCCGAGAAGCTTGGCCAGTTGCTTGGCGACTTCGGTCTTGCCGACGCCAGTTGGACCTGCAAACAAATAGGAGCCGATCGGTTTCTCCGGTTCCCGAAGACCCGCCCGCGCCAGTTTGATGGCAGCGGACAAGGCTGTGATCGCCGCATCCTGACCATAGACGACCCGCTTCAGATTGGATTCCAGATGCTGCAGAACCTCGGCATCGTCCTTTGACACGGACTTTGGCGGAATACGCGCCATCGTCGCGATCGTCTCTTCGACTTCGCGAAGGCCAATGGTCTTACGGCGCTTTGACTCCGGCAACAGCATTTGGGCAGCGCCGGATTCGTCGATGACGTCAATCGCCTTGTCCGGCAACTTGCGATCATTGATGTATCGGGCCGATAGCTCGACCGCTGCCTTGATCGCCTCATTCGTATAGCGAACCTTGTGGTGCTCTTCGTAATAGGGCTTCAAGCCCTTCAGGATCTCAATGGCGTCAGGAATGGTCGGCTCGTTGACGTCAATCTTCTGGAACCGCCGGACGAGGGCCCGATCCTTTTCAAAGAACTGACGATATTCCTTGTAAGTCGTCGATCCGACACAGCGGATCGCACCGGACGCAAGCGCGGGCTTCAGGAGGTTAGATGCATCCATGGCACCGCCCGACGTCGCACCGGCACCAATCACCGTGTGGATTTCGTCGATGAACATGATTGCGTTGGGATACTCTTCAATTTCCTTCACAACCTGCTTGAGCCGCTCTTCGAAATCGCCGCGATAGCGGGTTCCCGCCAGCAAGGATCCCATGTCGAGCGAGAACACGGTTGCTGTTTTCAGAATATCAGGCACTTCGCCGTTGACGATGCGGTGTGCGAGTCCTTCAGCGATCGCTGTCTTGCCGACACCTGGGTCACCCACATAAAGCGGATTATTTTTCGACCGACGGCAGAGAACCTGAATCGTGCGGGAAATCTCGGAGTCACGACCAATCAACGGGTCGATCTTACCCTTCTTGGCCTTCTCATTGAGATTGACGCAATAGGCTTCCAGTGCGTCCGTCTTCTTCTTCGCAGGCTCGCCGTTCTCATTTGGGGTCATGTCTTCATCCGCGCCACGTGGTGGCCGCGCCGCGGACATTCCGACACGCTTCGCTATCCCATGGCTGATATAATTGACGGCATCATAGCGGGTCATGTCCTGCTCTTGCAGGAAGTAAGCCGCGTGACTCTCGCGCTCAGCAAAGATGGCTACGAGAACATTGGCCCCGGTGACTTCCTCGCGACCTGAGGATTGGACGTGGATGACCGCGCGTTGAATGACTCGCTGAAAGCCTGCAGTAGGCTTTGAATCTTCCTCGGACTCGCTGACGAGATTTTCCAGCTCAGTATCTATGTATTCGATCAGGCTCCGGCGCAGTGCCTCAATGTCAACGTTGCATGCCCGCATGACGGCTGCAGCGTCCTGGTCGTCCAGGAGAGCTAATAACAGGTGCTCAAGCGTCGCATATTCCTGACGCCGCTCATTTGCGAGATGAAGCGCCTGATGCAACGCTTTTTCGAGGCTTCGTGAGAAAGCTGGCATGGCGTCGTCCTCACTTCTTTTCCATAACACATTGAAGGGGATGTTGGTGTTGTCTGGCAAAATCCATCACCTGGGTCACCTTCGTCTCGGCCACCTCGTAGGTATAGACGCCACATTCACCGACACCATGATGATGCACGTGCAGCATGATCCGCGTCGCATCTTCCCGTGATTTGTTGAAAAAGCGCTCCAGCACATGAATGACGAACTCCATCGGGGTGTAGTCATCATTCAGGATCAGAACACGGTACATGTTCGGCCGTTTCGTTTTCGGCCGAACGCGAGTGACCACAGAAGTACCCGGATCCTTCGCGCCGACAGGCAGGCTCGGACCAGTCTTTTTGGTGCCGCCAGAATTTGGTCCGTCCTTTGACATATCAGGTTCGCTTCGCATCGCTCATCTATCTCGTACCCGAAAAACCGGACTATCCAGCTCGAAACCGTCACTGCGACGGCGGGCATCACAGCAGATCGAACTCAATCCAACGCGCACCTTCAACGCTGCAAAATTCTCCGATCGTAACCTCTATATAGGTCGCCAATTCTGCTCCACCATATCGGTCCGACAAGTTCCTTTGCATGCCCCCAAATCACATATGCTGTGTGATGCTACAGCTCTTTTCATGACTTGCGCAATCCGAATTCAAGAAAAGTCAGCCGACCGATTGGTCACCATTGAAACGCCTGATCGCCCCCCCAATGGTACCGGCGCGAGTCCAACAAAAAAGCCCAGGAAAATCCCGGGCTTTTAGAAGGTACGTCGTTTGCTATGGATCTAAACCGGCGGGATACGCATCCAAAAGCGCATCACGGGCCGGAGATCACGTCACAGACCATGCAACTCACTTGGCCACTTTGGCCAGAAAGCCTTCATATGGCTTGTATGCGTCCTTGGCGAGACCAACATAAAGTTCGCTCACCTTGTTCAATTCAGCAACGTACCCATCATAAGCCGACTTGACGAATTCGACCTGAACTTCAATCGCCTTATCCAGCGACTTGACACCAAGAAGCTTCTCGAACGTTGCCGAACCAGCTTCGAATGACTTCTTGGAATAGTCCGTCACCTCAACCGAGATAGCCTGGAAGCCCTTGGTCATAACGCCAAATGAGCTGATCGAGATCTCAATGCCTTCCTTGGCGACTTTCTGAATTTCATCGATATTGACAGGAACCATAACCAGACACCCCAAAGTCAAAAACCACGCGATTATCTCGCAACAGCGCAAACAATGTTGCGATGCACAAATTATCACGCAGGACCGCCACGTCAATTCGTAATTTCCGCACTGCAAAAAAATTTCATAACACCACCCTCGCATCCATACCGAACTCAGAGCCTCCGCAAAGAACCGACCCGCGCCGAAATGATCTCATTCTCAAGGGGGCAGCAACCGCAATTCATTCAGTTTTATGCTTGATATTTACCCTTCCTCAACCCCGTTCACGGCATTCTCAAATGTGTGGTTTGCGCGCGACAGTGCAGATCAGACCAAATCCGAACAGGCTTGGATGCATTCTTTTTCAAGCGGTTGCGAGGATTTGTCAAAACGCGCAGGCAAGATTTTGGCGTGATGGCTGGTACCTGAACGACCAGTCAGACGCAAGTCGGCGCAAGCAGGTAAATTCGAGGATTAGTCAGTGATTTCAGAGCGTTCCTATTCAGTTCGGTACTCGGCAACCCTGGCTTTGACCATCGCAGCTTTGGCCTGGGCCACAACCGCAGCGGATGCCCGGATCCTGCGTCATCGCCATCCAGCAAATACTGGTGCAGAGCGCACAATCGAGACTTCCGAGCGTTACGCAGACTTTGTGGTCGATGCCAAAACCGGTCGCATTCTCCATGCGACCAACGCTGACGCCCCGCGTCACCCGGCCTCGCTCACGAAAATGATGACACTTTACATCATGTTCGAAGAACTGGAGCGCAAACGCTTTTCGATGGATAGCCTGCTGAGCGTTTCAAGGCATGCTTCGGTACAGAACCCTACAAAGCTTGGCTTACGTCCCGGCGACAAGATCTCGGTCTCCGATGCCATTCATGGGCTGGTGACCCAGTCGGCGAACGATGCTGCAGTCACGATCGCTGAAAATATCGCCGACAGCGAAGAGGCCTTCGCTCGTCGCATGACACAGACGGCCCATCGCATCGGGATGAAAAACACCTATTTCTATAATGCCTCGGGACTGCCGAACGCCGAGCAATACACGACGGCGCGGGACATGGTCACATTGGGACGTGCCCTTGAAGAGCGCTTCCCGGAAAACTACAAGGTTTTTGCCACCCGCAGCTTTGCGTTTCGTGGCCGGGTCTATGGCAATCACAACCATTTGCTGGGACAGATCGAGGGCATAGACGGCATCAAGACAGGCTACACGGAAGCCTCTGGCTTTAACCTGGTCTCGTCCATGCACCGTGACGGTCGTTTTATAGTCGCAGCCGTCATGGGTGGTTCATCGGGCGGCGCGCGTGACGCGCAGATGATTCATCTTCTCTCAACACATCTCGCTGACGCAAGCGACGGCCCCCAAAAGGCCTCCGTTTTCACAGATGTCCGAATGGCCGCTCGTGACGGGGAACAAAAACCTGCTGCTCCGATTGTCGTGGCATCGACCTCGTCTGACACCCCGCTGTTATCCGACGAACATAGCCGTCCCAATCACACGGCTCCGGTAACTGTGACAGACAAATCGCCGACCGAAAATGACCAGAATGCATCCTCCACGCATCCTGTCAGCGGGGCGACTGCAGCAAAACCAGATCCGCAAGTCGACGAACACGCCGCCTCCGTTCTAATGGCGAAGGCATTGCTGGCAGACAAAAAGCATAAAAGAGCAACCAAGCTCGATAATTTCATGCCATCGACCGCCGTCGCCAAGCCTGCGCCCGTCAAGACTTCACCGGAGGCGCAGATCGCCTCTGACAGGTCGAATGATCAGCCAAAAGCCGCAGAGCCCTCCAAAACGGATGCAGATCGCAGCGAACGACTGATGACAGCTTCGATTGATCCACTCCCGCTTGAGAAGCGACGCGAGCTTGATCCAACGAAGACCCATGTCAGTGCAATGCCCCAACCTGTTCACGAGGGCTGGCTGATACAGATTGCGGCTGTCGACAATGCTGGTGATGCCAAGGCGATCCTGCTGCGCGCCAAATCTGCGGCTGGATCCAATCTTCAAGGCGAAAGTCCCGTAACGGAGACCTTCGCGAAAGGAAATACAACCCTCTATCGCGCGCGATTTGCCGGCTTCAAAGACCAGAAGGCCGCGAACGCCGCTTGTAACAGTCTAAAGCATAAAGAGTTTGCCTGCCTTGTAATCCATCAGTAACAGTGTGTTTGTGGAGCGTAACCTAATGCTTGCCGATCAACCGGTCCTTGGCTTCATTGATCTTAGCCGCAAGGAACGCAGACCCACCGACGTCAGGATGGACGGCCTTGATGAGGCGGCGGTGCGCCTCCCGAACTTCCGCTTGCCCAGCACCGGCCTTAAGCCCCAAAATCTCGTGGGCCTCCTTCTCGGTCATGTTGCTCGATCGCGCCGAGCTGCCCTGCCCCGCGTCACGATCAAACTTCAGGTCTTCACGCCAGCCGGAATACCGGCGGTCAAGATATGCGTCTAGCAACTGCCGACTTTCTCGATCGGCAGAGATCTCACGCCGCAAGATCGCCAGTTCCGTGATCGACAGGTGATTGAGCGTCCTGCCGTGGAAAGTGCCACTGAGCACACGGCCACCAACGATGCCTTTTGCGGCATCGACGAGAATTTCGATCGAACCGGATCGCATTACGGACCGTTTGGCACCAACCAGCGCACCTAGTCCAAAGAGGTGAAAGATCGACCGCAGCTGTCGCCCAAAGCTGTATCCGACATGGGAGACGACATCGGTGGCCGCACCCAAGATCGTCAAGCCAACGAGAGCCGTCGCAGCAGCGACAAGTTCGCGCCCGATCAAGGCCAGGAACACCGCAACAATGACAAGCGCTCCGCCGGACAGGCGCGTCACCTGCTCAATCACGCGTTCCCTGTCGAATTTCAGAAAGCCGCCGACGAACGCAAGCCATAACAGGACGGCAGCTGCAACGATAAGTGTGCTCATGTAACTGGCATAACCCGAAAATCATTCATTCGCATGGTGTCTCCGTCGGTCGGGATGGTTTGGCGGCATGTTTGGCTGTCGTCACATCAACAACAATGGCGCCGCTCACGCAAACCGTTGTGTCCCCGAATTTCATCAAGGTTCCATTAGCGGACTTTTTTATGGTTGCCTTGTCAGGATCGTTGACAGACGTTGCGGCAGGCTGTTGGCCAGACGCTGGAACCTTGACCGCACCAGGCTGGCTTTTCAGCTCCGGCTTGGCCGGTGGCGGACATGGTCGCATCGCAGGCGATACGTCGGAGGAAAAAGCAGGATTATTGACCGCCCCGTTCCCGCATTGGTCTGCGCTCGCTTGCGAGGCACACCCTACGAAGACGCTCAACATAAGAAGTAAACGGGAATAGATCCGCATCGGCCAACGCCTGCTTTTTCGATGACACGTGTCTGTACCATTCGCAACATGGTCACCATACCGCAATCTCTGGAAGAGCAACCACAAATACAGCTATTTAGATGATCTTGCGGCAAAATGACATCAACTCAAAGCAGACCGAGAGCACTTAATTCCCGGGCCAACTCTGGTGGTAATGCGACCATCCCGGAACCGAAACTCGCGAGATCACGGGGTGCTTCGTGGGCAGCCAGATAGCGCCACCCCTGAAATGGCCGCATGCGTCTTGGTTCGACAGGAACCAGCTCACCCGATAACACGATGTCGCAGTGCGCAATTCCGGCCTCATCGGTCACAGAGCGCAGTTCAAGAATACGCTCTCGAACCTTTATCTCGCCCTTGATGACCCAATAGATTGATCCCCCGTCCAGCAGCTCTGGGCCGCGCTTGGGTGTCTGGCGCGTTCTATGGATGCGATCATCCGCTACACCGCGCCGGATACGTTCCTGGCGACGAACAGCGATCCAGTTCGCCAGATCGTCAAAGCTTTCACAGCCAACGCTTAATTTCACCAAATGGAGTGTCATGGGCGAGGACATGAACATCCCCAACCCTTTGGGTCAAGGCAACACTGAAACTATCAACACCTGTTGGATAAATGCGTCCGAAGCAGCTGATTTTTCAAGACTTTCCTCTTTCATTTGAGATAAGTATTTATACGTATATACCATTTACTGACCAGTTCGCATCTGTCTGGATCGTGTTTTGCGAAGTATAAATCCCCCCACAAGATCTGCGTTCGCTGATTTGGGTCTCAATCCAGGCACGCGATAGCAATCGAGCAAACATTATGCTTGCGAGATCTCTGGGTCATTCAAGCATTCTCGCATTTGCGATGCGGATATACCGCACTGCAAAATGTATACTATGCACGGCTAACACGTGAAGCACCGGGATCGTGGAAAACCAGATTTCATTTCGGTGCTTGCGAGTTCAGCGATTTCTCGGAATTCAGGTTCGTCATTGTGATGCTGGGATCTGACGACCAAACAGAAGTCGAAGCAGAGAGATAGATAAAATCAAGCCGGGCAATCGGGGCATCTCGATTAAGTCGGCTGGTCACCAGGAGGGAAACATTATGGCAATAGCCTATACGTCCACGGACAATAAGGCGCGGCCGATGACCGGAAATGAGAAAAAGGTCATCTTCGCGTCATCATTGGGTACCGTTTTCGAATGGTACGACTTTTATCTGTATGGCACGCTGACGCCTGTCATCGCAGCTCAGTTCTTCTCCGTGAAGGATGCTGCGGGTAACTTCATGTTCGATGAATCAACTCGCAACATATTCGCGCTACTTGCGTTTGCTGCCGGCTTTATTGTCCGCCCGTTCGGCGCGCTTGTATTTGGGCGCGTTGGTGATCTCGTCGGTCGCAAGTATACCTTCCTTGTAACGATTTCCTTGATGGGTCTGTCGACATTCGTCGTCGGCTTGCTGCCAAGCTCGCAAACCATTGGTATCTGGGCACCGGTGATACTGATCACGTTGCGCCTGCTGCAAGGCCTCGCGCTCGGGGGTGAATACGGTGGTGCGGCTACTTACGTTGCCGAGCATGCCCCACAGGGTCGTCGTGGCTTTTATACATCATGGATTCAGACGACGGCGACACTGGGACTGTTCATCTCGCTGCTAGTCATTCTTTTCACGCGTACGATCTCCGGTGAATCCGCATTCGCTTCTGATTATTGGCGCGTTCCGTTCCTTGTTTCGATTGTGCTGCTGGCTGTTTCAATCTGGATCCGGTTCCAGTTGTCGGAATCGCCGGCGTTCCAGAAGATGAAGGCTGAAGGTACGGCTTCGAAAGCGCCGCTGACAGAGTCGTTCGGTCAGTGGAAAAATGCCAAGATTGCTCTGATCGCTCTCGTCGGATTGACGATGGGACAAGCTGTGGTCTGGTACACTGGACAGTTCTACGCACTCTTTTTCATGCAATCGATCCTCAAGGTTGATGGCTACACCTCAAATCTGCTGATTGCGTGGTCTCTCTTGCTCGGCACCGGATTCTTCGTGGTCTTTGGCTGGCTTTCTGACAAAATTGGGAGAAAGCCAATCATATTGGCCGGCTGCGCAATCGCCGTCCTGACATATTTCACAATCTTTGCAAGATTGACAGAAGTCGCCAACCCGGCATTGTACAACGCCATCAACAATGTAAAAATTGAAGTGACGGCGAACCCAGCCGAATGTGGCAGCCTGTTCAACCCGGTTGGTACAGCAAAATTTACGTCATCTTGCGACCTCGGACGCCAATATCTGTCTAGTCTTTCCTACAAGTACACGACCAAGTTGGATCCTGCGGCGACAGCCACAAAGGTGAAGATCGGCGAGACTGAGTTAGTTTACGACCCGACGAAAGCGGTAGATAGCCAGAAGGCAATTTCGGCTGCCGCGACTTCGGCAGGTTATCCGAAGGCCGGCGACCCATCGATTGTCAAGATGTCGAACCCCTTGGATATATTCCGGCCTCAGGTCGCGACAATCATCGGATATCTCTTTGTACTGATCCTGCTTGTGACAATGGTTTACGGTCCAATCGCAGCAATGCTGGTCGAATTCTTCCCGACAAAGATCCGCTACTCCTCAATGTCACTGCCATACCACATCGGCAACGGATGGTTCGGTGGTCTTCTGCCCGCCTCCGCCGCCGCGATGGTCGCGCAAACCGGCGATATCTACTACGGCCTCTGGTACCCGATAATCTTCGCAGCAATAACTGTGGTGGTCGGATTGCTCCTTGTCCCGGAAACCAAGGATCGCGATATCTTCACCTACGAAAATTGATCTGACACAATCAGATTTTGCGACAGATCGAGGGCCCTCTATAGGGGCCCTCGTTTTGCGTTCAAGGCACTTTTCCCTGCAGGCAGACCAATACCAAAGCAACAATCGGCAGGCTCAGAGGTCTTCAAACCCTTGGGGTAACGGCGCCTCGATGTTCATCCACCCCCGCGAGGGATGCTTGAAGCGCAGCCGATAGGCGTGCAGCATGAGCCTTGGCGCGGAAGCAGGATCGCCATAGAGGGCGTCCCCCAGGATTGGATGACCGACCAGCGCCATATGAACGCGCAGCTGATGCTGGCGACCAGTCTCGGGGAAGAGGGCGACATGGGTCGCTGCCGGACTGGTCGCAACGATTGATACTCTGGTCAGGGCCGACAAAGCATCCGGTGCCTTCGGATCGACTGCCACCATGCGACCGCCCTTGGGCGTGTCCTTTTTCGCAATGGCGATATCGATGATGTCCGATGTCGGCTTGCCCGACACAATCGCGCGATATTCCTTCTCCACATCACGACCGGCGAATGCCTTGCCGAGAGCTTGCGCGATATCCTTCCGTTTTGCAGCAACAAGGACGCCCGACGTATCCTTGTCCAGCCGATGGGCGAGAACCGGGCGTTCGACCACGCTCGAGACATAGCGAACCAGAAGCGAATCGAGATCCCGCGTGATCTTTGAGCCGGGATGCACAGCCAGACCGGACGGCTTGTCGAAGATGAAGATATCCTCATCCTCATACAAGAGCATACCCTGAACAAAGCTCCGATCCGCATCGGACAGAGCCTCGTGTCTTGCCCTCATCTTCGAGGGATCAGCCGCCTTCGGCTGCTTTTCCCGGTGCGCGATCGATACGACTTGCCCGGCTTTCAGGCTTTGATCAGCCTGGGCAGCACAGTCATCTACGGTCAGCTTGCCCCGTCTCGTGAGGCTGGACACCATCCCGAAGGGGACATCGGGAAAGTGAATCCGCATGAAGCGATCAAGCCGCATGCCGTTTTCCGAGAGATGAACGGTGCGGCTGGGCATTGCCTAGTCGTCCAGATCATCAGTTGGATCATAGGAACTGGTATCGAACCCCAACAGGTTCCACGACTGCTGCATGTGCTGCGGCAACGGCGCTGTTACGTCGATTTTTCCACCATTTGGATGCGGAATGATGATCCGGCGCGCAAGGAGGTGAAGCCGGTTCTGCATTCCGCCCGGCAATTCCCAATTCTGCTTGTCGAAATATTTGGGATCGCCGATGATCGGATGCCCGATATGAGCCGCGTGCGCGCGCAGTTGATGCGTACGCCCCGTCACCGGCTTCATGGACAGCCAGGACAGCGTCTGGCCGGCATGGTCGACGACGGCGTAATAGGTGACCGCGTGGCTTGCGCCGTCGTCGCCGTGCTTGGCGACGAACATCTTCATGTCTTCGTCCTCATCTTCACCCTTGGCGAGATAGGTCGAAATTCGGCCCTGCTGGGGTCGCGGCATGCCCGCCACCAGCGCCCAATAGGTCTTGCGAGCTGACCTTGCCCGGAACGCAGCTGTCAGCTTGCCTGCAATCTGTCGGCGCTTGGCAATCACGAGGCAGCCGGATGTCTCGCGGTCGATACGATGGACCAGACGCGGTACATTCCCACGCTTGTCCGCGAGTGCCTCAAGCATCTTGTCCACGTGACGCGTCAAGCCGGAGCCACCCTGAACTGCCAATCCCGCCGGTTTATTGAGGACCATGACGTCGTCATCTTCAAACAAGATGATCGATCTGATGAATTCAGCGTCACCAGCCGAAGGGCGATCAGTCTGATCGCCGCGCGGTACAACTGCCTTGGCATCCGTCGCAAGCGGCGGGACACGCACCATCTGACCGAAAATCAACCGGTCAGATGTGTCGACCCGCTTGCCATCCACACGGACCTGCCCTGAACGCAACAGCTTTTGCAGCGCGACAAAACTGAGGCCGGGATAATGGACCTTGAACCAGCGATCAAGGCGCATCCCGCCCTCTTCCTCGCTGACGACGATGGTTTCAACCGCTGCCAATTTTCTGATCTCCCGGGTCCATCAAATGCGGGGATCAGACAGGTCCACCCGCGCAACAGCACCCTCAACGCCCTCAATCGCCTAAATGATGCCGAGATGCAAGCAATTCACGCCAGCCAGGCCCTCGTCGCGAGCATTGCGATCGAAAGCGCCAGAAACGACAGCACAACTGACGATAACACATAAACAGTCGCTGTCAGCGTTTGACCACGTTCCCACAAGACGAACGCATCGAGTGAATAGGCTGAAAACGTCGTGTAGCCGCCGATGATGCCGGTTGTGAGAAACAGGCGCAATTCGGTTCCACCCGTTTCAGGAGTCCAACGAGCAAGAATAAATGCCGTCAGAAAGCCCATCAGCGCAGACCCGACGACGTTCACGGTGAACGTCCCCCATGGGAACTGCGGCCCCAGGATCGCAAGAGCCGTCAATGTTGTCATATAACGCGCCACGGAACCAAGGCCGCCACCAACAAAGACCAACAAGATATGCATAATCGGGAAAGTCATAGCACCTCGTCGTTGCCAATTTTCCGTTGGCACGATGACGTAAAACGAGGCGGAGCGAAAGAGGTCAACCGGCCCGAAGACGGGCCACGAACTCGACAACCTCGCGCTTGAGGTCCACGGCAGTTGATTGCAGCCCCTGAGAGAGATGCGTCAACTGGACAGATGCGCCCTCGGTTTGCTCGACAGAAAATTTGAGGCCGTCCAGACTTCTGGAAACCGTCTGCGTCCCCTTCGAGGCATGCACCGTATTCGCAGCAATTTCGTTGGTCGCAGCGGCCTGTAGCGCAATCGAATTGGCAGCCACTTTGGAAATGGACCCGATCTGGCCGACGGTCTCGACAATTTTTTCGATGGACGACACAGATCGGTTGGTGGCTTCCTGGATCTCAAGGATCTTGTCAAAGATCTCCTCGGTTGCCTTGGATGTCTTGTCGGCCAATAATTTCACTTCATGGGCAACGACCGCAAATCCCTTTCCATGTGATCCGGCGCGCCGTGCTTCGATCGTGGCATTCAACGCCAGCAGATTTGTCTGCTCGGCAATGCTCGTAATCATCGTGACGATCTGACCTATTGTCGCTGTAGCAGTCGCCAGTTTGCTCACCTCGCCGGTCGTGACCTCTGCATCGCGTTCTGCTGCACCCGCGATTTTCGCTGCACGGTCCACATGCGTGGTCACGTCCTTGATCGACCGGGACAGTTCTTCAGTGGCATCTGATACCATCTGAACATTGTTCGAAGCGACCTCGGCAGCTCCCGCCATCGACTGGCTCTGCTTGGCGGTTGAGTCCGCTGTAACCTGAAGTCTGGCAGCTGCCCCGGCGACCTGATCCGCAGAATTGGCCATCAATTCGGCCAATTTTCCCATCTTGGCCTCGAAATCATCGGCAATGGTGTTCCGCGCGGATTTCACAAGTTCCGCCCGTTCCAGTTCAAACCTGGCTTCATTTGTGCGTCGGTCTTCCAGTTCTATGACGTTCTGCTTCAACGTCATCAACGAGGACATGATGCGGCCAACCTCACTGCGCATCGAATTCACCGCCGGGATTCGAACCGAATGATCCCCCTTTGCGATCGCCTCAATAACGCCCGCTGCAAACCGGAATGCCTGGGCAAGTGACCGGGCCGTGAACGCAACGAAGCAGATGAACACAGCGAGCAACGTCAACTCGCCCGCAATCTGGGCCCAGAATTGCCAGGCAGCTGCGGCGCGCACCTCACTGACTTCGTCGCTGATATGCGAAATGATCTGGTCTTCCGCGGATTTCATTCCGTTGATGCGGTCCGTCGCAGCCTTGAACCAATCGGACCCCTTCAAGTTCGACGCAGAGTTGGTCAACGGGAGATCGAGGATCGTTCCACGCATGGACGCCTGACGATCAAAGGCAGGGCCAACCAGCGTCGCCGTCGCGATATCACGCACATTTGCCGGCGCAACGTATTGGAATTCGGCTTCATAGGCCTTTTGCTGGGCTACCGTGTCGACGAACGCACGATAACGATCAAGATTGAATTTTCCGTCATTCAGTAACGCGGTGCCAACGGCTCGTTCAATGCCGGCCTTTTCTTTCTCAATCAAAAACAATCGATAAGCCTGAAGCTGTCTTTCAAATGAATTAACCTTGAGTAGTTCAACTGTACTACCGCTTATGCTGATAATATCGCCAATCAAATTTGAATAAAAATTCAAGTTCATTGGCACATCGACTTGCAAGCCATCCACCTTCGATCGATAATCAGCCAGAGTGGCCAACGTCTTTTGTGTGCGATCAATCCGTTGCTTCAATTCTTCCGATAAAGCAAAGGTCTTCAGGATCTCGATATCATGCCACCCAGAAATCGCCGCGTCTGTATTCTGACGCGTCGCGCCGAGGTCGTCCCGAAATGAGCCTTGCCCTTTGGTTGACAAATAGCCGGAACTGACCCCGCGTTCCTTCTGAAGTTCATGAACGATTGCCCCTGCCCGCTTGGCAGCTGCGACGGCCGGCACCATCTGATCCAGCAGTGCCAACCGGGACCGATCAGCGTCGATATTGTAAAGCATCAACGCGACTGCCGTTAATGCTGGAAGCAAAACCATCAGCAAAATGTGTTCCCGGATGGTCAATTTCTGCACAACATTACCTCGTCAATGCAATCGCACTTTTGTTATATAAGGAACTACAAAAGTTCAGTTTTAGTAAATATTGCAATATTCGGAGCTATCAGGGAACGCGATCTCAGCCTCCCCAGACGGTCAAAATTCTAATGATTTCAGGTTTTTGGCGCGCGCTCGTGGCGTAACCGCGCCCAATACGCCAGACGTTTGGCTATCTCCCGTTCAAAGCCTCGTTCTACAGGCGTGTAGTAGGTCTGCCGACCCATGGCTTCCGGGAAATAATCCTGCCCCGAAAATGCATCGGGCTCATCATGATCATAACGATAGCCGTCGCCGTATCCTGACTGTTTCATCAGTTTCGTCGGTGCGTTCAAGATGTGACGCGGCGGCATCAAGGATCCGGCGGACTTGGCGTCAACGACAGCTGCCTTGTAGGCCTTGTAGGCCGCGTTCGACTTGGGCGCTGTCGCGACATAGATCACCGCTTGCGCGATCGCCAGTTCGCCCTCGGGTGACCCCAGAAAGTCATAGGCCTCCTTTGCCGCATTGCAGACAACAAGTGCCTGAGGATCGGCCAACCCGACGTCCTCGACAGCCATGCGTATGATCCGACGGATCAGAAACAGCGGGCTTTCACCCGCATCAAACATGCGAGCCAGATAATAGAGGGCAGCATCCGGATCTGAGCCACGGACCGATTTGTGCAGGGCGGAGATCAGATTGTAATGTCCATCCTGCCCCTTGTCGTAGATCGGAGCGCGACGCTGGACCACCTGCTGAAGCGTTGCTGGCGTAAAGACCTCGCCCTCACCTGCTGCACGCCAGACATCTTCGGCAAGTGTCAATGCTGCGCGACCATCTCCGTCGGCCATTTGCAGCAAACTATCACGCGCGGCCTCATCAAGGGGCAACGGCTTACCGACCTCAGCTTCAGCTCGTTTCAGGAGGTCGCCGATTGCCTCCTGATCCAAAGCCTTGAAAATCAGCACATGGGCACGAGACAATAGAGCCGCATTGAGCTCGAAAGATGGATTTTCAGTCGTCGCCCCAATGAGAACAATCGTGCCATCTTCCATAACCGGCAGAAAGCTGTCGAGCTGCGCGCGATTGAACCGATGGATTTCATCGACGAAGAGCAGCGTGCCCTTGCCCATTGCTCGCCTGGACCGAGCCGCTTCAAACACCTTCTTCAGGTCTGCAATTCCGGAAAAGATTGCTGAGATTTGCTCGAATGCGAGATCCGTCTCATGCGCCAGCAGCCGAGCAACCGTCGTCTTCCCAGTCCCTGGCGGCCCCCAAAGCACGAGACTCCCCAGAGATCCGGATCGCAACATCCTGGTCAGCGCGCCGTCTGCACCGACGAGGTGGTCTTGGCCGACGACATCCGACAATCTGGTTGGGCGCAACCGATCCGCCAAAGGTCGCGAAGCCGACGCACTCAAGCCGCTTGCCGAAAAAAGGTCACTCATCGCAAGACCGTGCGAATGACTTGTCCATCCCGACCGATCGCGAGTTTCCAATAGGGCGGGTCACTCGCAGCGACGCGGGCCAGTGCACGTGTATCCGCGATCTTGGTCCCATTGACCTCCAACACAAGATCACCCCGCTTGATACCAACGCGCTCTGCCGGGCTACCCTCCTGGACGGATTTTACAATGACCCCTTCCGTACCGCTGGCTACCCCCAACTCTTCTGACACCGCCGGCGACAGGTTCAGCACGGTTGCTCCTGCGAACGGACCCTCCCCCGGAATCAGCTTCTCATCGCGCGCCGGTACCTCCGGCGCTGAAGCAAGCAACAGATCAAGCGCAATTTTCGTGATCCCACGTTGAACCATCACGGAGGTTGTCGATCCCAACGGTTTTGTGGAGAACCGGTAGCCGAAGGCATCCGGATCTTCCGTCGGAACGCCATCAAGACCGAGTACAACATCACCAACCTTCAACCCAGCCTTGGACGCTGGTCCCTTCGGGAAAACAGCAGCGACGAGCGAACCAACGGGACGCTGCAAACCAAGGCTCTCGGCAAGTTCGGATGTCATGGGCTGCAAACTGGCACCAAGCCAGGGCCGCCGCACTGTGCCGCCCGCCTTTGCCTGTGCGGCAATAAACCGGACCATGGAGACAGGAATGGCAAAGCCGATCCCGATTGAGCCGCCCGAGCGCGAGTAAATCTCGGACGGAATACCAACCAGCTTCCCATTCAAATCGACCAGCGCGCCGCCGGAATTCCCGGGATTGATCGGCGCGTCGGTTTGGATGAAATACCGGTAATCCGATATGCCAACCTGCGTTCTGGCAAGAGCCGAAACGATACCGTGCGTGACTGTCTGCCCGACACCAAACGGATTACCAATCGCCAGAACCACATCACCCACTTCCAGAGAGTCGGAATCGCCGAGTTCCGCAACCGGAAAGCTCTGACCTTTCTCACGGATGCGCAGGATCGCGAGATCCGATTTTTCATCTTTCAGAACAATATCCGTGTCGAACTCACGCTTGTCGGCCAGAGCAATCCTGACGTCGGTTGCCTCTGCAATGACGTGGTAGTTCGTTACGATAACGCCGGATCGCTCGATCACGACACCAGACCCAAGCGACGACTCGACGCGCTCGCGGGGCATCCCCTGCATGCCATTCTCGCCAAAAAATCGCTGAAAAAAAGGGTCCG
This sequence comes from uncultured Hyphomicrobiales bacterium, assembly GCA_903930435.1. Lineage (GTDB taxonomy): Bacteria > Pseudomonadota > Alphaproteobacteria > Rhizobiales > Ancalomicrobiaceae > CAIYYN01. Next base: position 133,283 of record CAIYYN010000037.1, read on the forward strand.
CAAACAGGGGTGAAACACGCTGCTGAACCTTGCGGGTCGCATAGACATTGACCACCGCCGGCGACACAACCTTGACAACAGGCGCATAGGAAACCAAAGCACCATCATGTGCTCCTGGAACCACGCGCATTTCGTCGGCGAAAGCGCCGGCGCCAACCACGAACACGACAATGGCAGCAAAGATCAATCTAATCCTGAGCATCTGGAACCTCCGAGGACCCATGATGTAGGATACCTGCCGTTCCATCGCAATTCACCCGGTCCATCACAAAACGCTGAAAATAGCACGCTATCAGCAGAAACGGTCAGCGGCCTGAAAACGCAAAAAAGCGGCCGAAGCCGCTTTCCTGCTAATGATGGTTCCAATCTCAGCCTTCGGCGGCTTCAGCGCGCGCGCGATCTGCAGCACCCTTGGCGCTGACGTCGCGATCAACCAGCTCGATAACCCCGACCGGCGCATTGTCGCCAAACCGGAAGCCAGCCTTGAGGACGCGCGTGTATCCACCAGCACGATCCTTGTAGCGGGGACCGATCACGTCGAACAGCTTCTTGACAGCCGCCTCGTCACGGATCTGACTAATGGCGTTACGACGCGAATTCAGGTCACCGCGCTTTGCCAACGTGATCAGCTTCTCGATAACCGGGCGAAGATCCTTGGCCTTCGGCAAGGTTGTCACGATCTGCTCGTGTGTGATCAGCGATGCAGCCATATTGGCGAACATAGCCTTACGGTGCTCATGTGTCCGCGCAAACTTGCGACCTGAATTTCCGTGACGCATTGGTCTAACTCCACGTTATTCGGCGGCCACAGCCGCCGGCATCGACACCGCGATGCGCTCCTGTTTGGTCCCCACGCACAGCGGGAACCCGGCGCTAGGAGCCGTGGCACCCCGGGAATTGTGCATCCGGGCTTGATAGTCCTTTTCAACGAACCCTTGGGTCCGGTCTCCCGATCGGCAATTTTGCCGACCGTGTTCCTTGCTCAAACCCGTGCCACACATAAGTGTGCCAGTGTCCTCAGAGTTGGTGATCTTCGTAACGCTTAGCCAGTTCGTCGATATTCTCCGGCGGCCAGTTCGTCACGTCCATACCCAGATGAAGGCCCATCTGAGCCAGCACTTCCTTGATTTCGTTCAGCGACTTGCGACCGAAATTCGGCGTACGCAGCATCTCGGCTTCCGTCTTCTGGATGAGGTCACCGATGTAAACGATATTGTCGTTCTTCAGGCAATTCGCCGAGCGGACACTGAGCTCAAGCTCATCGACCTTCTTGAGAAGTGCCGGATTGAACGCAAGCTCAGGAACCTTCTCTTCGACAGCTTCCTTGCGGGGCTCCTCGAAGTTGACGAAGATTGCCAACTGGTCCTGAATGATACGTGCCGCATAGGCAACAGCATCCTCGGGCTTCAGCGAACCATCGGTCTCAACCGTCAAGATCAGCTTGTCGTAGTCAAGAACCTGTCCTTCGCGTGTATTTTCAACACGATAGGATACTTTCTTCACGGGCGAGAACACGCTGTCGACCGGGATCAGCCCAATCGGAGCATCTTCCGGACGATTGCGATCAGCCGGGACATAGCCCTTGCCAGTATCAACCGTGAATTCCATCCGAATTTCTGCGCCTTCGTCCAAGGAACAGATCAGCAGGTCCGGATTGAGGATTTCGACGTCACCAACAGTCTGGATGTCGCCAGCGCGCACGAACCCAGGACCCTGCTTGCGCACGACCATCCGCTTTGGGCCTTCGCCCTGCATCTTGATGGCGATTTCCTTGATATTCAGCACGATGTCCGTGACATCCTCACGGACACCCGGGATCGACGAGAACTCATGCAGCACGCCATCGATCTGCACAGCCGTAACCGCCGCACCCTGGAGCGAGGACAACAGTACCCGGCGTAAACTATTTCCGAGTGTCAAGCCAAAGCCGCGCTCGAGAGGCTCAGCCACCATCGTCGCAACACGACGAGCGTCATCACCAGCCTTCACGTCCAGCTTGTTCGGCTTGATCAGCTCTTGCCAATTCTTGTGGATGGTCAATGTCGCACCCATTACTCTTTTCCCCAGCATACCCTCAAAATCGGAAGGCTGCGGGTCGGTTGAGAAGGAACGGAACAGTACACGTTTTGCCGCGCTGGTCCGCCGTTCGGATAATCAGCACCCCTGGATCTCAGACCCGAAGGCACCTATCCGGATCGACAGCATCAAACCCGGCGACGCTTGCGCGGGCGGCAACCATTGTGCGGAATTGGCGTCACGTCACGAATTGATGTCACGAGAAAGCCAGACGCCTGAAGCGCGCGAAGCGCGGACTCACGACCCGAACCCGGACCGCGCACTTCCACTTCCACGGTCCGCATGCCGTGCTCCTGCGCCTTGCGGGCGGCTTCTTCAGCAGCAACCTGAGCCGCAAACGGCGTCGACTTACGCGAACCCTTGAAGCCATTCGAACCAGCTGACGCCCAGGCAATCGTGTTGCCCTGTGCATCCGTGATCGTGATCATTGTGTTGTTGAACGTCGAATTTACGTGCGCAACACCAGATGTGATGTTCTTGCGTTCGCGACGCCGAACGCGTGTGGCTTCTTTCGCCATTTCAAGATCCTTACTGTCATATCAACGCTGCCGTAACACCAGCAGCTACACAAAACACCAGCTCTCCGTAGAGGGACTACTCCCGCAAATCCCGGAGTGACGCCGATATTACTTCTTCTTGCCAGCGATGGCCTTTGCCGGACCTTTACGGGTACGGGCATTTGTATGCGTACGCTGACCACGGACCGGCAAGCCGCGACGATGACGCAGGCCACGGTAGCAGCCCAGATCCATCAAACGCTTGATATTCATCGATACTTCGCGACGAAGATCGCCCTCGACCATATAATCGCGGTCGATCACTTCACGGATTTGCAATACCTCGGCATCCGACAACTCGTTGACACGCCGTGAAGGTGCAATCGCAACCTTCTCGACAATCTCAGCGGCCTTCTTCTGGCCAATGCCATGGATATACTGAAGCGCAATGATCACGCGCTTGTTCGTCGGGATATTTACGCCTGCGATGCGGGCCACGGCACTCTCTCCAGTCGAATGACACAAAAACAACGACGTCTTTGCGATATACCAGCTCTACATGGTCGAAAGGTTGGGCGCGCCCTAACCTTACCTTCCACGCGGCACTAGACCGGCTCCCGGATTCCCACAAGAAATCCAGCACCGATCGCTCCTGTCTGCGATTGAGCGCCGTTCTTAGCGGATTCTGGTCTGGTGCGTCAACACCTCAGAGCAAACAATCTCGCTAAACTTAATCGTCCACATCAATCGCAACGTAAATGCACGTCTAATTTGATTGAACCAAACCTGTCTCAATCTCATTTTACGCGCCTAAAGCAGCGAAACTCAGCCACTCCAACAGTTCAACTCAATCAGGAAGCCAGAATCGCATCTATCTGTTGGCTCACGACGTCCATCGACGCCATGCCGTCAAGGGACTTCAACTCACCCTTCTCGGCATAGTACGAAGAAAGCGGCGCAGTCTTTTCGCGATATTCCACAAGGCGCTTGCGAAAGCTCTCTGGATTATCGTCAGCCCTCGGCGTTCCGCCGGCAGCGATCGTCTCGCGAACGCGATTCTCGATTCGAGCCACCAACGCTTCTTCGTCCACCTTCAGCTCAATCACAGCGTCAAGCTTCATGCCCTTCGACTGCAGCATCTTCGCCAAGGCTTCCGCCTGCGGCACTGTCCGGGGAAAACCATCCAGAATGAAGCCGCGTGCACAATCCGCCTCTTCGATCCGATCCGCAACAACACCGACTACGATGTCATCGGAAACCAGATCCCCACGCTCCATGACGGCCTTTGCCTTGAGCCCGACTTCGGTGCCCGCCTTCACAGCGGCACGCAACATATCACCGGTCGACAACTGCACGAGACCATGACGCTCTACCAACCGCTGCGCCTGTGTACCCTTGCCGGCGCCTGGTGGCCCCAATAGAATCAATCTCATCTCTTCCCCCCACGTAATTTGGACCGTTTGATCAGGCCCTCGTACTGATGCGCGAGAAGATGACCCTGGATTTGGGACACCGTATCCATCGTGACAGACACCACGATCAACAACGAGGTGCCTCCGAAATAAAACGGAACGCCCGTCCAGGAAATGAGGAATTCGGGTAATAGACAAACGAGTACGATGTAGACCGCACCGATCACCGTGATCCGGGTCAGCACGTAATCAATGTACTCTGCCGTCCGTTCACCTGGCCGAATTCCTGGAATGAATCCTCCGTGCTTCTTCAGGTTATCTGCCGTGTCCGTCGGATTGAACACGATCGCCGTGTAGAAGAACGAGAAAAAGATGATCAGGCCGGCATAAAACAGCATATACAACGGCTGACCATGTCCGAGGAGCGAGGTAATCGTTGTAAGCCAACCTGGCGCGCCCTTGGCCGCTTGGAAGTTCGCAATCGTCGCCGGCACGAGCAGCAGCGATGACGCAAAGATCGGCGGAATAACGCCAGCCGTGTTCATCTTCAACGGCAGATGCGAGGATTGCCCCTGCATCACCTGATTGCCAACCTGACGCTTGGGATACTGGATCAGGAGGCGCCGCTGGGCACGCTCCATGAACACGATGAAGGCGATCACAACGACACCAACCACCGCAATAATCAAAATCGAACCTGCAGAAATCGCACCTTGTCGGCTCAATTCCAGCGTCGAAGCAATCGCCCGCGGCATTTCGGCGACGATGCCAGAAAAGATGATCAACGAGATCCCGTTGCCAATACCGCGTGACGTGATCTGCTCACCGAGCCACATCATGAACATCGTACCGCCTAACAGCGTCAGTACAGTCGAAATGCGGAAGAAGAGACCAGGAGACGAGACAACACCTGTTGCGCTCTCAAGTCCGGCTGAAATGCCATAAGCTTGCACCAAGGCCAGAAGCACGGTCAGAAACCGTGTGTACTGGTTCAGCTGCTTGCGGCCGCTCTCGCCCTCTTTCTTGAGAGCTTCGAAACTCGGCAACACCGTGGTCAGCAGTTGAACGATGATCGAAGCCGAAATGTAAGGCATGATGCCAAGCACAAAAATCGCGTGCCGCCCGACAGCTCCACCCGAAAACATGTTGAACAAGCCGAGCACGCCAGTCTGGGCATTGTTGAACGCCTGAGCAAAGGCCGCAGGACTGATCCCGGGGAGCGGCAAATAGGTCCCGAGCCGGTAAACCAATAACGCGCCCAGCGTAAACCAGATCCGCTTCTTGAGCTCTTCAGCCTTGCCGAATGCGCCCCAGTTCAAATTAGCAGCCAGTTGTTCAGCAGCCGATGCCATGCGCGCCTCCGGATTCCGATAAAAGTCTTGTCATGTTGCCCACTGACGTGAGCCAACCTGTAAACGTGCTGAACGGACCCAGCCGCCCGCCTTATCTAGGCGCTCGACGGATCCGTTCAATGACCCACACAGATTTGCAAAAACCCAGCTATCAATCAACCGGTGTTTCGGCTGGTGCCTTCTTCTTCGCGAGCGTCACGATCTTTCCGCCCGCCTTTTCGACTGCCGCAGCAGCAGGAGCCGATGCTCCAGCGATCTCGAAAGTAACCGCGGAGGTAATCTCTCCGCCACCGAGCAACCGCACGCCATCCTTGACACGACGAATGAGGCCAGCAGCGACCAAAACTTCGACCGTTACGGTGACGTTGGCACCCAGAACGCCAGCATCAATAGCTGCCTGGACCGCGGACACGCTGATCTCGTTGTAATCAAGCCGGAAAATATTATTGAAGCCACGCTTAGGCAGACGGCGATGCGTTGGCATCTGACCACCTTCGAAGCCCTTGATGGCCACGCCCGAACGCGCCTTCTGACCCTTGACACCCTTACCGGACGTCTTGCCCAGGCCCGAACCAATACCACGCCCCAAACGCTTCTTGTAATGGGTCGCGCCTTCGTTGTCGCTGATCTCATTCAGCTTCATGATCTATCCTCCGGCCTAACGCCCTGGGTCTCAGGACTCGGCAACAATTCGCAACAAATGGCTCACTTTGGCAATCATGCCACGCACCGAAGGGGTATCCTCCAGCGTGCGAACACGATGCCGCTTGTTCAATCCAAGACCGATCAGCGTCGCACGCTGCTCGCCAGGACGACGGATTGGGCTACCGACCTGCTCGATCGTCACGGTCTTGCCCGTACCTGTATCTGTGGTGCCCGACATGCGGTCGCCCCTTCCATCTCTCTATAATCAGCCTCAGGCGTCAGCGCCAGCAGCTTCAACACCTTCACCCTGACGACGACCCTGCAGCGTCGACACCTTCAAGCCACGACGCGCAGCGACTGAACGCGGGCTATCTTCATGCTTCAGGGCATCAAAAGTTGCCCGGATCATGTTGTAAGGATTGGACGAACCGAGCGATTTGGCGACGACGTCCTGAACGCCCAAGGTCTCAAATACTGCGCGCATCGGACCACCGGCGATAATACCCGTACCAGCAGGCGCCGTACGAACGATCACCCGACCAGCGCCGTGATGCCCAACAACGTCATGATGCAAGGTGCGTCCTTCGCGCAGCGGGACGCGGATCAACGCACGCTTTGCGGCTTCCGTCGCCTTACGGATAGCTTCCGGCACTTCACGCGCCTTGCCATGCCCGAAGCCAACGCGACCCTTCTGGTCGCCCACGACGACGAGTGCGGCGAAACCGAAGCGCCGGCCACCCTTCACAACCTTCGCAACACGGTTGATATGCACCAACCGGTCAACGAATTCGCTGTCACGCTCTTCACGCTCACGCTGAGCCATGTGTCAAGTCCTCATCCGCGCACCAAGCGCTTCGATAAAATCAGAAATCGAGACCGCCTTCGCGAGCAGACTCTGCCAGCGCCTTAACGCGCCCGTGATAAATGTACTGGCCGCGATCAAATACGACCGCACCCAGACCCTTTTCCTTCGCGCGCTCGGCGATCAGCTTGCCAACTGTCTTGGCAGCTTCGACATCCGCGCCGGTCTTGAGTTCGCCGCGCAAATCCTTCTCGAGGCTCGAAGCGGAAACCAAGGTAACACCGGCGGTATCGTCGATGATCTGAGCGTAGATGTGCTTCGAAGAGCGATGTACAGAGAGACGCAGGCGACCGTTGGCCGCCGCCTTGACGGCGCGACGTACGCGGGCGCGACGACGCTCCAGACTGGTTTTATGGGCCATCGTTGCCGATCCTTACTTCTTTTTGCCTTCCTTGCGGAAGATCGTCTCTGTGGAATATTTGACGCCCTTGCCCTTGTAGGGTTCCGGGCCACGCCATTCGCGAATCTCTGCAGCGGTCTGACCAACCTTCTGCTTGTCGATCCCCGACACAATCACCTGATCGCCCTTTGCACCAGCGACCTGGATCGTGATCCCGTCAGGAACCGGGAACAGAATATCATGGCTGTAGCCAAGCGACAAAGTCAGTGTCTTGCCGTTCAGCGCTGCCTTGTAACCGACACCGTTAATCTCGAGCTTCTTTTCGAAGCCCTTCGACACGCCGTCGACCAGGTTCAAGATCCGTGTACGCGATGTTCCCCACTGGGAACGTGCGGCCTTTGAATCATTGACCGGAGTCACCTTGATCCCCTCGGACGTCTTTTCAACGCCGACAAGCTCGTGAACATCATATGTCAAAAGACCCTTCGGTCCCTTGACATTTACCGTCTGCCCCGAAACCTCGGCCGTAACGCCGGCCGGGATGCTTACGGGCTTTTTGCCAATGCGCGACATGTGCTTTCCCTCAGGCCTTGTTAGAAGATCCGGCAGAGCACTTCGCCGCCGACATTGCTGTCGCGCGCTGTGTGATCTGCCATGACCCCTTTGGGGGTGGAAAGGATCGTGACGCCCAGCCCGTTTGCAACGCGCGGGATATTTGCCACGGAGGTGTACACACGCCGACCGGGCTTCGACACCCGATGGATTTCGCGGATGACAGGTTCGCCATCGTAATACTTCAGCTCGATCTCGAACTCCGACTTGCCGGGTCCGAAATCGACCGCTGCATAGCCACGAATGTAACCTTCGGACTGCAGAACATCGAGAACATTTCCGCGAAGCTTCGATGCCGGGGTCGACACCTTGGACTTCTTGCGCATTTGCGCATTGCGGATACGGGTGATCATATCACCCAACGGGTCGCTGAGGCTCATCTAATAACTCCTCACCAGCTCGACTTGACGAGACCCGGGACAAGCCCGAGATTGCCAAGCTCACGCAGCGCAACGCGCGACATCTTCAGCTTGCGATAATAGGCACGCGGACGGCCAGTGACTTCGCACCGGTTCCGGATACGAATCTTGGCGCCATTGCGTGGCATCTCAGCCAGCTTGATCACAGCCTGAATGCGCTCATCCAGTGCTGTCTCGCGGTTCGAAATAACCGCCTTCAACGCTTCGCGCTTCTTCAAGTCGCGCGCCACAAGCCTGCGGCGATGGTTATTCTTTTCAATCGAGCTTTTCTTGGCCATGTGCCCCTATCCCCCGCCGTTACGGATCAAGCCCGGAACGGGAAGTTCATGAGCTTCAACAGCTCACGTGCTTCCTCATCCGTCTTCGCCGTCGTACAGACGATGATATCCAACCCCCAGACCTGATCGACCTTGTCGTAGTCGATTTCCGGGAAAATGATGTGTTCCTTGATGCCCATGGCGAAGTTGCCACGACCATCGAAGCTCTTGGGCGAAAGCCCGCGGAAGTCACGAACGCGCGGCAGAGCCACGGTCACGAGACGATCCACAAATTCGTACATGCGTGTCTTGCGCAAGGTCACCTTAGCGCCGATCGCCATGTTCTCGCGGATCTTGAAGGTCGCGATTGCCTGGCGAGCGCGCGTCAAAACCGGCTTCTGTCCAGCAATCTTGGCCAGATCATTCGCCGCAATCTGCGTCTTCTTGGAATCGTTGACGGCCTCGCCAACGCCCATGTTCAGGACAACCTTATCGAGTACAGGAACCTCCATCGGGTTCTTGTAACCGAACTTCTCGATCATTTTTGCGCGCACTTCGTCCTGATAAAAGGACCTAAGGCGCGGCACGTAGGTCTCTGCCTCAGCCATCGATCACTTCTCCAGAACGCTTGGCGACACGCACTTTCGTGCCGTCTTCCTGGACCTTGAACCCGACACGGGTGGCCTTGCCATCCTTGGGGTCCGCGATTGCCAGGTTGGAAAGATGAATGGCGCTCTCCTTGGAGATGATGCCACCCTCGTTCACGCCCTGCGGCTTTGTATGCCGCTGAACCATGTTGACGCCGCCGACGAACGCACGGCCCTCGTCCGGCACAACCCGCGTCACCTCACCGGTCTTGCCCTTGTCACGACCGGCAAGCACGACAACCTTGTCGCCTTTTTTAATCTTCGCCGCCATCACAGCACCTCCGGCGCAAGCGACAGGATCTTTGTATGGTTCTTTGCGCGGAGTTCGCGCGGAACTGGTCCAAAGATACGCGTGCCGATCGGCTCTTTCTGATTGTTGATCAGCACAGCCGCGTTGCGATCAAACCGGATCACCTGGCCATCAGCCCGGCGAATATCCTTCCTGACCCGAACGACGACTGCCTTCATGACATCGCCCTTCTTAACACGACCACGCGGAATAGCTTCCTTGACCGACACCACGATGATATCGCCAACGGTTGCATATTTACGCTTCGACCCCCCGAGAACCTTGATGCACATAACGCGCTTGGCACCCGAGTTGTCGGCGACGTCCAAATTGGACTGCATCTGAATCATGACCGACAGCCTTTCCTAAAGTTAGCCCGTACAGGTCACGGTCAGCCGGCAGTGCCGGCGGGGTTAACAACGACCCAGCGCTTCAACTTAGACAACGGCCGACCTTCTTCGATCGCAACATTGTCACCGACCTTGAACTGGTTGGCTTCGTCATGCGCATGGTACTTCTTCGACCGGCGAACGGTCTTCTTCAACAGCGGATGCGTAAAGCGACGCTCTACTTCAACCACGATCGTCTTGTCATTCGTGTCGCTGACAACGACGCCCTGCAGAACTCTCTTTGGCATGGCTCGCTCCTCAGCTCGCTGTCTTTTCGCCGATGACAGTCTTGAGGCGCGCAATATCGCGCCGTACAAGCCGCACACGTGCTGTGTTTTCGAGCTGCCCGGTGGCCTTCTGGAAGCGCAGGTTAAACTGCTCCTTCTTCAGTTGTGCCAACTCATCGGTGAGCTCATCGATGGTCTTGGTTCTGATGTCTTTGGCCAGCATGGCAGTCTATCCTTAGTCGGCGATGCGCTGGATGAAGCGCGTGCGAATTGGCAGCTTGGCGGCTCCCAAACGCAGGGCCTCTTCCGCAATGTTCTGCGGTACGCCGTCGATTTCAAACAATATACGCCCAGGATGAACGCGAGCTGCCCAAAACTCAGGTGCGCCCTTACCCTTACCCATGCGTACTTCGGTCGGCTTCGACGACACAGGAACGTCCGGAAACACACGGATCCAGACACGCCCCTGGCGCTTCATTTGACGCGTGATCGCGCGGCGAGCCGCCTCGATCTGGCGAGCAGTCACCCGTTCCGGCTCCAGCGCCTTCAGACCGTAGGTGCCGAAATCGAGCGAAGTCGCTCCCTTTGCGGCGCCGTGAATGCGGCCCTTGAACTGCTTCCGGAACTTCGTGCGCTTTGGTTGCAGCATCGTCGTTCTCTCACTTCTTCTCTACCGGCTAACAGCCGTCAAGCCGCATTATCGCCGTCACGACCACGGCCACGACGGCCGCCACGGTCATTCCGGGGTTCACGATCACGTTCACGACCGCTATCGCGACGGCCACCACTGGTGTCCGCCTCAAGCGACTTGCGCTCGGAAGCCATCGGATCATGCTCAAGGATTTCGCCCTTGAAGATCCAGACCTTCACGCCGCACGCGCCATAAGCCGTATGAGCAGTCGCGACACCGTAATCAATGTCAGCGCGCAGCGTATGCAACGGCACGCGACCTTCACGATACCACTCGAGGCGCGCGATTTCCGCGCCACCCAGGCGACCCGAGCAATTGATACGGATGCCCTCGGCACCGAAGCGCAGAGCAGACTGAACGGCCCGCTTCATGGCGCGACGGAAGGCAACACGACGCTCGAGCTGCTGTGCAATCGACGCAGCGACCAGGTTCGAGTCGGTCTCAGGCTTGCGCACTTCAACGATGTTGATATGCACTTCCGACTTCGTCAGTGCCGACACGCCCTTGCGCAAAACATCAATGTCCGTGCCCTTCTTGCCGATCACAACACCCGGACGCGCCGTATGAATGTTGACACGGCACTTGCGGTGCGGACGCTCGATGACGATCTTGGACACTGCAGCAGCCTTGAGCTTCTCCATCAGAAACTCACGGATTGCAAAATCCTCGTGCAAGAGCTGACCATATTCGTTCTTGCCAGCGTACCAGCGGGAATCCCAGGTCCGGTTGATCCCGAGACGCAGCCCGATTGGATTGACCTTCTGTCCCATTATGCGGACTCCACTTCGCGAACGACGATGGTCAAGTTCGAGAACGGACGCTCGACCCGACCGGCGCGACCACGAGCGCGAGCGTGAAACCGCTTCAACACAAGGGCCTTACCAACGAATGCCTCAGCGACGACGAGGCTGTCGACGTCGAGATCGTGATTGTTCTCCGCGTTCGCAACGGCGCTCTCGAGCACCTTCTTGACGTCACGCGAAATGCGCTTCTGCGAAAAGGTCAGCTCGGCCAGAGCAGAAGCCACCTTCTTGCCGCGGATCAGACCGGCGACAAGATTCAGCTTCTGCGGACTGACGCGCAGCATGCGCGCAACAGCCTGGGCCTCATTATCCTTGAGCGCACGCTCAGCACTGGGCTTGCTCATGGGTTACTTCCTCTTCGCCTTCTTGTCGGCAGCGTGGCCGTAGTAGGTACGCGTCGGCGAGAACTCGCCGAACTTATGCCCAACCATGTCCTCGGTGACATTCACCGGGATATGCTTCTGGCCGTTGTACACACCGAAGGTTAAACCGATGAAATGCGGCAAGATCGTCGAGCGACGGCTCCAGATCTTGATCACTTCGGCGCGCGACGAACCGCGAGCCTTTTCGGCTTTCTTCAGGAGGTAACCGTCAACGAACGGTCCTTTCCAGACAGAACGAGTCATGGCCTACCCTCAACCCTTCTTGGCGTGACGCGAGCGAACAATGAACTTGTTCGTCGACTTGTTAGAGCGCGTCTTCTTGCCCTTTGTCGGCTTGCCCCAAGGCGTAACCGGATGCCGGCCACCTGAGGTACGGCCTTCGCCGCCGCCGTGCGGATGGTCGACCGGGTTCATGACGACACCGCGATTGTGCGGGCGACGACCAAGCCAACGCTGGCGACCGGCCTTGCCGATCGACGTGTTCATGTGATCGGGGTTGGAAACCGCACCGATCGTTCCAAGGCATGTCCCCAGAACCAAACGCTGTTCGCCCGAATTCAGACGAACAATCACGTAACCCTGATCGCGTCCAACGATCTGAGCGAAGGTTCCGGCTGACCGGGCGATCTGCCCACCCTTGCCAGGCTTCAGTTCGACGTTGTGAACGATCGTTCCAACCGGCAGCGTACCAAGCGGAGCAGCGTTACCCGGCTTAACGTCGACAGACTTGTCAGACACAACGCTATCGCCAACAGCCAGACGCTGGGGAGCCAGGATGTAGCTTAACTCGCCGTCCTGATACTTGATCAGGGCAATGAACGCCGAACGGTTCGGATCGTACTCAAGCCGCTCAACGACCGCCGGCACACCAAGCTTGCGACGCTTGAAGTCTACGATACGATACGCACGCTTGTGCCCACCACCGCGGAACCGCACCGTAATGCGGCCAGTGTTGTTACGACCACCGGAGCTATGCAGCCCCTCGGTCAACGTCTTCACCGGCTTGCCCTTGAAGAGACCGTCGCGAGCGACGATCACCAACTGGCGAAGGCTAGGTGTTGTCGGTTTATATGATTTGAGCGCCATGTCTTAAGTATCCCAAGTAGCTCAAAGGCCAGTCGTGATGTCGATGCGCTGCCCTGCTTCGAGGGTCACGATCGCTTTTTTGACATCGTCCTGCTTGCCGACGAAGCCACGGAAACGCTTCACCTTGCCCTTGCGGACCAATGTGTTCACGCTTTTGACCTTGACCTTGAAGAGGAATTCAACGGCTGCCTTGATTTCAGCCTTGTCAGCTGTCTTCAAGACGTTGAACACGACCTTGTCGGCCTCGGCCTGGATCGTTGCCTTCTCGGTGACGAGCGGCGAACGAATGATATCGTAATGAGCCAGATCAGACATTTAAGCCTCCACCTTCGCAGCAAACCGTGCCTCGAGGGCAGCAACCGCAGCCTTGGTCAAGACCAATGTATGGCGGCGCAGGATATCGTAGACGTTGATACCCTGGATCGGCAAAACATCGACATTCGGGATGTTGCGAGCAGCCAAACCGAAGTTCGTGTCGACAACGTCACCCGAAATGATCAAGGCATTGGCCAAGCCGAGCTTTGCCAGTTGTGCCTCGACACCCTGTGTCTTGGGCGAAGCAGCAGCGGCATTTTCCAGAACCATGATCGAACCCGACCCGGCCTTAGCAGACAGCGCATGCTTCAGTCCGAGCACGCGAACCTTCTTTGGCAGGCCATGTTCATGGCTCCGGACAACCGGACCATGCGAACGACCACCGCCGCGGAACAAGTTAGCGCGCATCGATCCATGGCGAGCGCCGCCCGAGCCCTTCTGCTTGTACATCTTCTTGCCAGTCCGGGCGATTTCCGCCCGACCCTTCACCTTGTGGGTGCCAGCGCGGCGCTTGGCCAACTGCCAGCGAACGACACGCTGGATGATATCAGCACGTGGCTCCAGACCGTAGATCTCGTCCGAAAGCGTGATCTTGCCTGCGTCTTCGCCATCGAGCGTCTTGATCTCGATTTCCATCACTCGGCTCCAACTTCTGCCGACACTGAAGCCGGTTTAACGCGGAATGCTCCGGGCAGCGGAACGTCCTTCGGCTTCCGCTTCACAGCATCACGCACAATGATCCAACCCGAATTTGGTCCAGGCACTGCACCCTCAACCAGGATGAGGCCACGCTCAACGTCGGTGCGAACCACTTTCAGGTTCTGCGTCGTGACGCGCTCGTTACCCATATGGCCGGCCATCTTCTTGCCCTTGAAGGTCTTGCCAGGATCCTGGCGCTGACCGGTCGAGCCCGGAGAACGATGCGACACCGAAACACCGTGCGTCGCCCGCAGACCACCGAAGTTCCAGCGCTTCATTGCGCCCTGGAACCCCTTACCGATCGACGTCCCGGTCACGTCAACGAACTGACCAGCTACGAAGTGATCAGCGGTGAACTCCGCGCCAACTTCGATCAGGTTCGCAGGGTCAACACGAAACTCGACGAGCTTCATCTTCGGCTCAACCGACGCCTTGGCAAAATGCCCACGCTGCGGCTGTGTCGTGTTCTTGACCTTGGCCACGCCAGCACCCAGTTGGAGTGCCGTATAACCGTCTTTCTCCTGCGTCCGCTGAGCAACAACCTGAACGTTGTCGAGCTTCAGCACCGTCACGGGGATTTGCTCGCCCGTTTCCGTGAATACGCGGGTCATGCCCACTTTTTGAGCGATCACACCTGAACGCATGGCGTTCTCTCTTCGTTGTCGGATCGTCGTCAAATTGTGACAATCCAAAGGTACGCTTTGCGAAGTTGCTTGGTGATTCCTTTCGGAATCAGCGACTTCAGAGCTTGATTTCGACGTCCACACCAGCAGCGAGGTCGAGCTTCATCAGCGCGTCAACGGTCTGCGGGGTGGGGTCAATAATGTCGAGTAGACGCTTGTGAGTCCGAATTTCGAACTGCTCGCGGCTCTTCTTGTCGATATGCGGCGACCGGTTCACCGTGAACTTCTCAATCCGCGTCGGCAGCGGCACCGGACCACGGACATTCGCACCTGTGCGCTTTGCCGTGTTCACGATCTCGCGCGTAGAAGCATCGAGCACTCGGTGATCGAACGCCTTCAGGCGAATTCGAATGTTCTGACCGTTCATGAATGAACCCTCGGTAGTCCCGATAAACCCACCTGAACGAGTCAACTCGCAAAGAAGCAGGCTTATACAGCAAAAAGCTACAATACGTTAAGAGAGAAATCGGCACCGACGTCGATGCCGATTTCTGCGTCAGATCACGCGATGATCTTTGCGACGACGCCTGCGCCGACGGTACGACCACCTTCACGGATAGCGAAGCGGAGCTTCTCTTCCATGGCGATCGGCACGATCAGTTCAACAACGATCTTCACGTTGTCACCTGGCATCACCATTTCCGTGCCTTCCGGCAACTGGACGATGCCAGTCACGTCGGTCGTGCGGAAGTAGAACTGCGGACGATAGTTCGTGAAGAACGGCGTATGACGGCCACCCTCTTCCTTCGTCAGGATGTAGGCTTCAGCCTCGAACTTCGTGTGCGGCGTCACCGAACCCGGCTTGCACAGAACCTGACCACGCTCAACGTCAGCGCGTTCAATACCACGCAGCAGCGCACCGATGTTGTCGCCAGCCTGGCCCTGGTCCAGAAGCTTGCGGAACATTTCCACGCCGGTGACGGTGGTCTTGCTGGTGGGCTTGATGCCGATGATCTCGACTTCCTCGCCAACCTTCACCACGCCGCGTTCGACACGGCCGGTCACGACGGTGCCGCGGCCCGAGATCGAGAACACATCTTCGATCGGCATCAGGAACGGCTTGTCGATCGGGC
>CAIYYN010000038.1 GCA_903930435.1 uncultured Hyphomicrobiales bacterium
CGAGCAGACAGGCTTTAACGTTTCGATCCACGCCCCCGTGAAGGGGCGACCGGTCGTCGCCGGGTACCGCACCGCATTAGCCAACGTTTCGATCCACGCCCCCGTGAAGGGGCGACAAGGATCGAATCGACGGCGGTTGAGCTGACCGATGTTTCGATCCACGCCCCCGTGAAGGGGCGACTTCCCCGGCGACGTGGCTTACGTCTGGCATGCTGGTTTCGATCCACGCCCCCGTGAAGGGGCGACCGACAGGCACTAATGCAAGCGGTCGGCGGCTGGAAGTTTCGATCCACGCCCCCGTGAAGGGGCGACCGGCTTGAGCCGCGTCACCCACGCACCCTAACCAAGGTTTCGATCCACGCCCCCGTGAAGGGGCGACAACGAGGCGGCAAATCATCGACACAATGGATAAGGTTTCGATCCACGCCCCCGTGAAGGGGCGACCTGCGAATTCGGTTGAGTTCAGCCCGTGCAAACGGTTTCGATCCACGCCCCCGTGAAGGGGCGACCCCCTGTTAAATAACACGTTGGTATTCAATTGGAAAATAGCCGACTTGGCCCGAGGTCAATGCTTTTTGTCCGTTGGACATGGGGTCGAGGTCTTTGCGGGATTGAAAGTGAGCAATTTCAAAGGGTCAGCTACAGTGCGAACCTGACGGGGAAAATGGAACGCTTGCGGTTCGCGCCAAGAGGATGACGCTTCGGGTTGGGTGGCAGATGTCCGAAGACCGAATAAAGTTAAAAAGGGTTGTCAGACGATCAGCGTACCACCGAGATCGGTCGCTGGTTTTGCGCCGACATGCTCGACGCGGCGCTGCCAGTTTGATCCGAGATAATAGTATCTGAGACTGTCCGTTTCCAGTTTGATGATGCCTTCGAGCCGGGCCTTGAGCGCCGTCCATTGGGCTGGGTCGACCTCGATCTCGAACACTGAGAACTGCACGCGCTGACCAAAATCTCGACAGGCCTTGGCAACCCGGCGCAAGCGGCCTGCTCCGCCTGTATCCGTCACGCTCACATCATAGGTCACAAGAACCAGCATCCAAATCCCTATTTCCAGAACCAGGGCGGATAGGCGTCAAGATCGCCGCGCAGGTGGCGGGCGAGCATTTGCGCCTGAAGATAGGGCACGAGGCCGAGTGGAGCTTTTTCATCAAGAAATGGATGGGTACGTTCATCTTTTTTGCGTTCCTGCCAGGCGGTGAGCACTGTTTTTCGCGCATCGTCCGTTAACATGACAGCCCCGCCGTCGCGGGCAACAAAATCGCCGGAACGCAATTGACGACGGTTTATCAGCGAGAGCGCAAGCCGGTCCGCCAACACGGGGCGGAGTTCCTCCATCAGATCGAGCGCAAGACTTGGACGGCCTGGGCGGTCGCGGTGGAGGAACCCGACGGCTGGATCGAGTCCGACCGCTTCAGCGGCGCTCCGACAGTCGTGGGTCAGGAGCGTGTAGAGAAATGACAACAGGGCGTTCAACGGATCAAGCGGCGGACGGCGCGAACGACCGCGCCAGCGCAGATCTGCATCGGGTGTGCGGATAATGTGATCGAAGACACTGAAATAGTGGCTTGCTGCCTCGCCCTCGAATCCTCGCAAGGTATCGATTGCGTCGTCGCCCATGTCAACACGACGCATCAACCTGGCCAAACGGTCGATCGCGACGCCGAGTTCGTTACTGGCGTCCGGCGAAAGATCTTCGCTATAATCGCGTTGGCCGCGCATCAGTACCGCGCGTTGATTGGCGATTTTGCCTAGTACAAATGAGCGGACGATGCCACCGGGCGCTTCGCTCAAGCGATACTGCGCGCGACGCAACAGCACATTTCCGCTGACGGGACCCTCCACACGAGCCTGAAAACGACCGGCGCGGTCGAGCAAGACAAGAGTGATGCCGCCAGCAGCACATGCGCCCATCAAGGCCGGCGACAGGTAGATCGCCCCGAACACGACCACGGAAGCCAGCATATGGAATGGGACGCGGGCGCGCTCACTGCCTTCCACCTCGACGACAAGGTTCTCGCCATCCTTGCGCAAGGATGCGCCTTCGGTGGTCACATAGACAGTGTTCAGTAGTTTCTTCATCTGACTGTTTCATCCGGTTCGATTAGGTTCGTAACCATGCTGCGGCGCCAGGCGAGAACGGAGCGGATGATAGCTTCGGGTCGACATAGTTCGGCAAGTGAACAGGCACGACAACGGGATTTGAGCGAGGTCGGCGGCGGCGTGGCGAGTGAGGCGAATACCTCGGCCAGTGCGGCGATGGTCGTCTCAGTCAATTGCCTCAGCTCGGTATCAAAAGGAACCTCCTGACGTCGTTTGGTCTCGGCATAGAAGAGCGCACCTCCCGTAACAGCGACACCTGTCATCTCTTCCAGGCACAGGCCCTGTGCACAGAGTTGAACTTCGTCGGCGCGGTGAAGTTTCGGTTTGCCCCGCTTGAATTCGACAGGATATGGCACTTCGCAACCATTTTGGCTTGTGAACTCGACAAGATCGGCAACACCGGCGATGTTGAAGCGCTTGGAGGCGAGTGGCAACGCGGTCACACGCCGAACACCGCGCTGCCGACGCGCGCCGGGCTTGTCGGCAG
>CAIYYN010000039.1 GCA_903930435.1 uncultured Hyphomicrobiales bacterium
TTGACGGTCGGTGAACTCGTCGCCTTCAACATGATCGCGGGGCAAGTATCGCAGCCGATCCTGCGGCTGTCGCAGATCTGGCAGGATTTTCAGCAGGTGCAGATCTCGGTCTCGCGGCTTGGCGATATCCTGAACGCACCCCCCGAGCCCGCGCCTGCCGTCCGCCAGATGTTGCCGCCGCCAAAGGGGAACGTCGAGTTCCGCAATGTCACCTTCCGCTATCGCCCTGGTGCGCCCGCCGTGCTGAAGGGGATTTCGCTCACTGTGCGAGCCGGGGAAGTGATCGGCATCGTTGGCCCCTCGGGGTCGGGCAAGTCCACACTGACCAAGCTGGTGCAACGCTTCTATGTCCCTGACGAAGGCCAGATCCTGCTCGACGGGGCCGACCTAAGCCATCTCGATCCGGCCTGGCTCCGCTCGCATATCGGCGTCGTGTTGCAGGAGAACCTGCTGTTCAATCGCTCGATCCACGATAATATTGCGCTCTCCAATCCGGCCATGCCGCGCGCGCAGGTGATCGCGATTGCCAGGCTCGCCGGGGCCGACGAGTTCATCGGCAAGCTGCCGCAGGGCTATGACACGATGATCGAGGAGCGTGGCTCCAATCTCTCCGGTGGCCAGCGGCAGCGGATCGCGATTGCCCGCGCGCTGGTGCCGAACCCGCCGATCCTGATCTTTGACGAGGCGACCTCGGCGCTCGATTATGAAAGCGAGCGGATCATCCAGCAGAACATGCGGCAGATCTCGCGCAACCGGACCGTTTTCATCATCGCGCACAGACTGGCAGCGGTGCGCACCTGTGACCGGATCATCGGGGTTGTCGACGGGCGGATTGTTGAGGCAGGCACGCACGACGAATTGCTCGCCAACCGCCAAGGCCTCTATTCGCATCTGTGGAACCTGCAAAACCAGCGGGCCGACGCCCCATGAACATCCGGATCGCCGACCCCGCGCCAGATTTTCCAGAAATCCCACAGCCAAGACGAAAGCTCGATATGCGCAGGCGCGCCACGCCGAAGCCGGTCGCCACGATGACGCCAAAGCGCGAGGATCAGGCGTTTTTGCCGGCCGATCTCGAGATTCTGGAGACGCCACCGTCGCCCGTCAGGACGGCGCTGATCCTGATCATCTGCACCTTTGTCGTTGTCGCGCTCGTTTGGAGCTGGCTCGGCCACATTGAAATCATCGCCATTGCGCAGGGAAAGATCCAGCCGACAGGCCGGGTAAAGGTGATCCAACCGCTGGAGACGGGCAAGGTCGTCGATATCCGCGTGCGCAATGGCCAGAGCGTGAGGGCTGGCGAAGTCCTGATCGAGCTGGATCGCGGCGAGGCCGAAGCGGATGAACACGCCGCAGGGGCCGCGCTCGCCTCCAGCCGGGCTGAAGCCATCCGACGTCGCGCCGTGCTTGACGCGGCGATATCAGGCACGTTCTCGGATATTCCGACGGTCAACTGGCCTCCCGAGATCCCTGCAAATGCCCGTTCGCGTGAAGAGCGGATCCTGATGAGTGACCTCGGACAACTATCGGCGGCCGTCGGCAGTCTTGAGGCACAGGCCCGGCAAAAGCAGGTTGAACGTGATCGGTTTGACGAAACGATCCGCGCCGAGCAGCAACTGATCGCGGCGCTGAAAGAACGGGTCGACATGCGTTCGTCCGTGGTGGCGTCCGGCGGCGGCAGTCGGTCTGGCGTCCTTGATGCCGCCGAGAGCCTGCTCACCCAGCAGACGACACTCACGACGCAACGCAGCCAGCGGGATATTGCCAGCGCTAATCTCGATGTTCTCGCCCGCGAGCGCGACAAGACAATCAAGACCTTCATTGACGACAACAGCCAGAAGCTCGCCGAGGCTGAACGGCAGGCAGAAGATCTCGCACAGAAGCTCGCCAAGGCGCGGTTTCATTCCGAGCATATGACGCTGACGAGCCCGATTGATGGCGATGTGCTGGCATCAACGGTGACGACAGTCGGTCAGGTTCTGACCGTCGGCGAAGAGCTGATGCGCATTGTGCCGCAGGGCGCAAGCCTGGAAGTCGAAGGCTATCTGCCGAACAAGGACATCGGCTTTGTGAAGCCCGGCGCAAAGGCGATCCTCAAGATCGACTCCTTCCCCTTCACCCGTTACGGCACAGTGCCTGCCGAGGTCATCCGCGTCGGTCATGACGCGATACCGGAACCGGAAGCCCAGGCGACCGAGACCAATGGCACGCAAGGCCAGAAGCCCGGCTACTTCACGCCCGCCCAGCGCACACAGAACCTCGTCTTCCCCTTGACCCTCAGCCTGAAAACCACGGCCATCGCCGTCGACGGGGAAGCCGTCCCATTGAAACCCGGCATGTCCGTCAAAATCGAAATCGCCACCGGCAGCCGACGGATACTCGAATATTTCTTCTCGCCATTGGTTGAAGTGGCATCCGAGGCAATCAAAGAGCGGTGAGGGGCGTGATGCAAAAGCCGGACGGCAACGCTCAACGCCAATCAATCGGGCAAAACCGTGAAATGCTTCTGGTGAAGTTAAGCCGATCAGAACCAGTGCTCTCTATTCGTTAGGGACGGTTTCGTTTGAGGCGAGCATTATTCTTAGGGCTTGCTGGAAACGGGTTATCGCGACGCCATTGGTCAATATTGAACCCGGGCTGACGTCTCAACGTCTCATCGGGGGCGATGAAACTCATGGCCGCAATCATCCATTTCGCTTCTTCGATCTCAA
>CAIYYN010000040.1 GCA_903930435.1 uncultured Hyphomicrobiales bacterium
GCGCACATATCGATTGTAGAGCGTCTTCTTGGGGCCGTATTCAGGTGGAGCGTCGATCCAACGCCCTCCGGACTTCAGCACATGGATGATACCGCTAATCACGCGGTGATCATCCACTCGCGGCTTGCCGCGGGTGTCTCGTGGCAAATGGGCGACGATCTTTTCGAATTGCTCATCTGAAAGCCAAAAAAGGTCCCGATTCATCCCTGATCTCCCTTCGGAGATAGGGAATCATAACGCAAATCATCGCGAAAGGGCTTTTATGGGTCTGGAGCCTAACATTCAAACTGGACCGCTCACTGGGGGGCAATCAGCCGGTACTGCGGCCTCGGACGGCGTTGTCTCGATTTCTTCCAGTGCCAATTCGAGCTGTTCGATTGCCCGGTCGATCTTCTCGGAACTTGCCCCAAAGCGCGACAGACGCAACAGCGTCAGTTGCGCCTTCAGTTTCTCGATCAACGTGTCGCGCGAGTGCAGTTCCGTCGCTTGGGCGAGAATGATAGCACGCAATGCGTGGATGTAATCGGGTAAGGCAGCGGTTTGCATCATGGCCAGATGATAGCTGATTTGCTGACGTCAAACCAGAATGAAGCCTATGGATTCATTCACTTTCAGGCCGTTCTGGCGGGTGGTGCGGACCAGGATGGCCGACGCCAGTCAATGCCCTCCCAGAGCATGTAGATCTGGGCGCTCGTCAGCCGCGCGGTGCCGTCCGCCGCCGATGCCCAGGGAAAGCGGCCTTTATCGAGGACCTTGTAGAAAAGGCAGAACCCTTGCCCATCCCAGAACATAAGCTCGATCCTGTCACCGGGTTTGCCACGGAACGCGAAGACGGCACCAGACGTGGGCTTCTGCCGTAAATCGACCTGCACCGGTAATCCCCCCATTTTTAACGGGGTTCGGTCGTAGAATTCACGCGGCGATTTTCAGTTTCTTGGCTGGGGTGATACCGCCGAGCACCATGTTGGGTCGATCATTGTTGTAGGTCCAGAGCCATTGCGTGGCGTAGGACCTGTTGACAAATACCCTTGTCCAAAGGCGGATGGAGGCGATTTGGACGAAGGCGAGATAGCTCGCGGCTGTCTTGTCGTAGCGGGTCGCCAGGCGGCGTGAGTTCTTCAGCTTGTTGATGCAGCGCTCGATCCGGTTTCGCAGTGCGTAAATGTAGTCGTCTATTTTGGTCTGAACCTTGCGGTTTCGCTTGGTCGGGATGACCAGCACAATGTCGCGGGCTTCCAAGGTTTCTCTGATTTTATCAGAGTCATAGCCGCGATCCGCGAGCAGAACCTTGGCCTCGGGCCCTGGCGCATCCATCAACGGGATCGCCCCATTGAAATCCGAGGATTGCCCTGGGCTAATCTCGGCGGCTATCGGCAAGCCAATTGCGTTGGTACGGAGATGAATTTTAGTCGTGAAGCCACCTTTTGAGCGTCCAAGACCCTCCTTCGGAGTCCCCCCCTTGCGCCGGCGGCACAGTGATGTGCCCGGATAACGGTGCTGTCGATCATCTGGACGGTTTCGCCGACGCCCTCGGTGTCGTTGATGGCTTCGAGTAGTAGATCCCAAAGCCCGGATAGTGTCCAGCGTCGGAATTGCCGATAGACAGACGACCATTTGCCAAAGAAATCAGGCAGATCTCGCCACTGTGCACCAGTCCGGCCAAGCCAGAAGATGCCGTCCAGTACCAGCCTGTGGTCGCGTGGACGACGCCCACTGTGGGCACCCCGGGTCGTCACAAAAGGCTCGAAAAACGTCCATTCATCGTCGCTCATCAGCCCGCGAATCAAGGTCGCCTCCATCTGAAAGCGACTTTGAATCAGAAATTTCGAGTCTTGGGAATCTTATTTGTCAACAGGTCCTAGTCCTGCGCCTCCTCTATGCTGTCGATGATGTATTGATCAAGCCATTCATGCCGTACGGTGCGGTTGTAGCGCTCGACGTAGGCATTCTGATGCGGCTTGCCGGGTTGGATGTGCTGGATCCTGATACCTCGCCTTGCGGCCCATTCCATCAGTTTGCCGTTAATGTATTCCGGGCCATTGTCAACGCGAATGACATCAGGCTTGCCGCGCCATTCGATGATCCGGTTCAAGTTGCGGATGACCCGTTCCGTCGGAAGCGAGAAGTCGACTTCAATTCCAAGTCCTTCACGATTGAAGTCGTCCAGCACGTTCAGGAGCCTGAATGGCCGGCCGTCGCCCAGACTATCAGCCGTTTGGCGGGAAAACGGTCCACTGGACTGTCTTCTTATCCGCCGCACTCCATTGACCAGACAAGGTTCGGCGCATCGGGCACAGCCAATGCGTCGGGCTTGTCACGCTTCAATCGCTTGCGAGGCTTGATCCGCAAGTTCAGCTCCAGTTCCCGATAGATGCGGCAGACCCGTTTATGGTTCCAAGGCTGGCCCTGGACATTGGGCAGATATAGGAAGCAAAGACCAAAACCCCATGTCTTCTTTGCCTGTGTCAATGCTATCAAAACATCGGCGATCATCTCATTCTCATCGCATAGCTTCGGACTGTATCGATAGCAGGTCTCGCTCACGCTAAAGGCTCGGCAAGCCAGCGCGATACTGATACCTCGTTGCGCCACTGCTGCCTCGGCCATCTCGCGGCGTTGAGATGGCCGCACTATTTTTTTCCGAGAGCTTCCTTCAGCAAGTCGGCTTGCATGCTGAGGTCGGCATACATTCGTTTCAGCCGCCGGTTCTCATCCTCCAGAGACTTCATCTGGCTGATCATCGACGCGTCCATCCCGCCATATTTCGAACGCCATTTATAGAACCTCCGCGCTGCTGATCCCCTGCTCACGGCAGAGTTCCGCCACGGGAAATCCGCCCTCGGCCTGGCGCAGCACACCCATGATCTGGGCTTCAGTGAAACGGCTTACCTTCATCGAAATCTCCTCGTGCATCTTGCCGAGAAAATTCTACGTCCGCATCCCCTTATTCTCGGGGAGGATTACCCGGCGAGCAGCTTCTTCAGCCTGGCATTCTCCTCTTCAAGCGCCTTCAGACGCTTCGCCTCGGAGACTTCCATGCCGCCGTATTTGGATTTCCAGTTGTAAAACGTCGCTTCCGATATCCCGTGCTTGCAACACAGGTCGGCCACCTCGGCACCGGCTTCCTGCTCACGCAGAACACCGATGATCTGCTCTTCCGTAAATCGCTGCTTCTTCATCTGTCCGTCCTCAATGGGCCGGACTCTAATCCAAACTGGAGGAAATTCTCAGGGGCAGGTCAGCAGCAGCCAATCAGCCGGCGCGACAAATGTGGTCGGCCACGCGCTTACCTATCAAATACCTAGTAGCGAGTGAGCATCTGGACAGCCTTTTGGCATACAGCATCGACGTGCTCGGTTGGCATTAACCTAAGATAAAATGGGGGAAGACCCGGACCAATAATAGTCGTGTCACCCATAACTTTAACATCTACCGGTGCACCAATAAGGTCAACTGCAGTTGAAACGGTTGCATTAACATCAAAGCGGGCCACATCCGTCGCCTTTGCCGACCATTCGAACAGCCCCTGCTTCGGCCACAACGCGACTTTCACTTGATTATCGGCAGGCTGAACAAACACAAGTCCAATAGAGTGGGGCCAATCCAGCCGACATGCCGGTTTTGCGTCGCCGAGTTCTGCCGCGACTTGCTTTATCGCCTTGTATGCAGGCTTCGCGCTGCCGTCGTGCCGCACAATGCCAAAACGATGCTCGGGATTTTTGGGATCGTTACCGTCGTCGCGCCAATCGTAGATAATGCTAACTCCGATAGAGTCCATCGCATTGTACATCAACATTTTGGCCAAATAAGAAGCTTGAGTTTCGTCCGTGATACCATCGCGTGAGGTTGATAAGCCCCATTCACTACTTATAAAGGTATTCGTTGATGACGCCACAGTCGCCGATGCGTTGATTGAGGCCATCTGGCGAAGAGCAGACCAAAAGGACGGCGTCCAATCGAGATCCCCGATATTGAGATATGGATGCACACTCACTGCATCTAGGCACCTGACTAAGTTCGACCGCAGCAAAGTTGACAGAAACTCGGGAACCGGACGCATCCACCGAGGAGTCTTTGCAGCGCCCGGGGCAACCACAGTGGCCGTGGCGTCGACGGCGCGAATTTCGTGGCACGTCGCATTCGCGAGTGCTTCGTAGTCAAAGACGTTGGGTTCGGGAGGCCAAAACCCGAAGTCCGGTTCGTTCCAGATCTCCCAAATGGGGTTAAACTTCTGATACCTTGTGACGGCTGCTCGGACGAACCTTTCAAAGGCCATAGACGCCTTCCGAGAAATAGGTGGGATTGTCTTTAACATCCCCATTCCATTTTCAACGACATTTATCTGCGGCTCGTAAAGTTTGTTTGAATACGCAAGAATGAACAGTATCCTGAAGCCTTTTTCTGAAAGTACATGGGCAAGATGATCATAGTGTTCAAATTGATAAAGTCCAACCCTGTTTTCTATGCTCTGCCAAGTAAGATCCAATCTAACAATCCGAATCCCCGCATCCCACATTTGGGCTAGTTCATCCGCTTCATTCGAAATCTGATGAATATTTATACCGATGGATGATCGAAGAATCGACGTATCAAATGACCCTGCCGAAACAGGAATACCACGCATGGTCACTAAAACAAAGATTACCGAACATACGTATAAATATCTAAGCAAGTTCATGATTTTGGCCTTAACCATACCTCTTAACTCCGCAAGTTTGCCTGATTGGCCCCCAGTGAGCGGTCCAGTTTGAATGTTAGTGCATGGTCGGCCTCGGCGCCAGCGCGGGCGACTGGCCTGCTGCCGGATTTGTGGACACCGAGATAAGATGTTTTCGCAAACCGGAGAATTGGAATGCAGCGCAGAAAGTTTACACGAGAGTTCAAGGTTGAGGCGGTCCTGCTGGTCAAGGATCGCGGCGCTGCGGTGGCTCAGGCTGTTCGGGATTTGGATGTCCACGAGAATGTTCTGCGCAAATGGGTCAGGGAGTTTTCGGCAGAGCCCGACCAAGCCTTTCCTGGCAATGGGCAGATGAAGGCCGATCAAGCCGAGATCGCGCGGCTTCGTAAGGAGGTCGCCAA
>CAIYYN010000041.1 GCA_903930435.1 uncultured Hyphomicrobiales bacterium
ATACACAAATCCTTTGGCCATAGGCACATAGGTGATGTCCATTGCCCAGACCTGGTTGGGCTTTTCGACCTTCACTTTGCGCAGGAGGTAGGGATAGATCTTGTGCCCGGGGGCTGGCTTCGACGTATTCGGCCGGCGATAGATTGCTTCCAGACCCATTTTCTTCATGCAGGTTGCGACATGCAGTCGCCCGACCGAATGGCCTTCCCGCTTGAGAAGGGCCTGCATCATCCGGCTGCCGGCAAATGGATAGTTCAGATGAAGTTCGTCGATCCGCCGCATCAATGCCAGATCCGCAGCCGATACCGGACGTGGCTTATAGTAGACGCTGCTTCGGCTGATGCCGAGAGCCTTCGCCTGAGCGGAGATCGACAAGTCGTAGTCTCGGTTGATCATTTCTTTGCGCTCAGCAATCCCGCCTTGGTGAGCGCTTGCTCTAAAAAATCATTCTCCAAGGTCAGTTCGCCGATTTTCGCATGCAAGATCTTCAGATCGACGGTCGGCGCAGCGGGTTCTGACTTGGCTTCCCCGCCAAACAACCCGGTCGCTCCTTCCAGAAGCTGGTCCTTCCACTGCTTGATCTGATTGGCGTGAACGTCAAACTGTTGCGCCAGTTCGGCCAACGTCTTCTCGCCCTTTATGGCAGCCAGAGCCACCTTCGCCTTGAAAGCCGGGCTATGGTTCCGGCGTGCTCGTCTCGTCATCGTCGCTCCTGTTCACGGCCAGTATGGCCCGCGTTCAGGCGAAAAATCCACTTATCCCCGCTGTGCAGATTTCCCGAACCAGCTCTGAGAGCCTGTTCTTCGGTCTCGATCATGCCCGCAGCGCCATTGCCGAATGGGCGGATGACTACAACCATTTCCGACCGCACTCGTCGATCGGATACCAGACCCCGGTAGACTATGCCGAGATCATTGCCGCAACCGGCTCCAACGCTACGTCACATGAAAGCTACGCGTCTCCGCCGGTTGCTACCAACGCGCCAGTTGGCGTATTCAAAACCGCCGAGGATCGAATCGCAGCTGGATGAAAGTTCAGTGGCAGGTCAACAGTACCATGTTCGTCGGCGCCATGCGCCTGGATGCTGTTCTTCGCAAGATCATACTAACCTTCGCCATGGATGTGCCCTCTCGAAAATGGCGCCAACGCAACCATTCTGGCACACGGATGCCGGTGAGTGGGGGCGTCCACCCCATCGCTTAAGAACGGCGCCGACAGGGACCGGCTGATACGCTCCATTTCATTGCGCTCAAAATCGCTGAGACCGAGAAGACGCTCCTGCGGTCGACCAATTCGAACCATCGTTCGCCCTCCATACGGGCGACGATTCTTCTCGCAAATTCAATAATATGTAAAGCTATTTGCGGGACAGGACACTAGATAGCCGGGAGCACGACGCCATCTCAATGGGGTGGATGACAACAATAGTCCCCATCATTTGTAATAGCCACGATGCCATTCAACAAATGACTCCACTCCGGCTAAGAGCGTCGTTGAAGGCACATGTCCTGTCAACGAACGGAGTAACTCAGGACTCGCAAAGGTTCTAGGGACGTCGCCCATCTGCATCGGGAGCATTTTTTTAATAGCAACCGTCTTTAGTACAGTTTCTATTGTATCGATAAATTCCATCAAGCCGATCGGCTGACCACCTCCAACATTGACGATCCTAAAAGGGGCGACCGAGGACAACGTGTCACTTACCCCCATCGCGCTTACCCGATTGGCTTCATTGGGCGTAATATCAACGAGCGCAACAATAGAGTCGACAAGGTCGTCAATGAATGTGAAGTCTCGCGCCATATGGCCTTCACCATAGACCTCAATCGGTTCACCTTTTCTTATGGCATCTACAAACTTGAAAAGCGCCATGTCAGGCCTGCCGTAAGGGCCATAGACAGTGAAAAACCGAAAGACTGTGGTCGGAATCGACCAAAGGTGCGAGTAGGAATGCGCCATAAGTTCCATGGATTTTTTGGTCGCAGCATAAAGTGTAATTGGTTCGTCGGCACGGTCTATCTCTTCAAACGGAATCTTTGTGTTGGTTCCATAGACGGAACTAGTGGACGCAAGTAGCAGATGCTTGGGTTTCAGCTTGCGGGCAAGCTCTAGAATATTCCAGGAACCCACAAGGTTAGCATCGATGTAAGCTCGAGGGTTTTCCAGGCTATAGCGAACACCTGCCTGCGCAGCGAGGTGGATAATCACGTCAGTCGGATATACGGCCGTCGCTTCAAGAGCATCGCTGTTCTCGATCATCGTCGTGACATCGGTGAAGCCGCTATGGGCGGTTAGTTGCGCGACTCGCGCCTTTTTAAGGCCGACGTCGTAATACGATGTCATCCCATCGATGCCAACGATCGTGTGTCCCGCTGCAAGCAGGCGTTGAGAGAGATGGAACCCAATGAATCCTGCTGTTCCAGTTATCAAGAAATGCATCCATATTCTCCAGCGCAGATAAATTCGGTTGACTGTCGATCGCGTAAATCATTGGTAAGCTAACATTAAAGCTTTCTTATAGGACGAAGGGGGCCGACCTATCGCACTCGAACTTTCAGCGCTGACTGTAAGAGTCGCCGAAAGTGAACAGCTCTCTGAGCCAGCCAGACGATTCCTTTGCGTTTAAAGAGGCTCCATAATGCAAGTTCCGGCCAATAGTTGCCGCGTATCTCACGCCCCAGTGCACGAGCCATGGCGTCCGCAGTACCGCCTGCAACCAGCGAACCGTTTGGTTCGCCCGCTACGGCCGCGCCTATGCCCCAGTCCCGGAAGGCAAGTGCCGTGACCTTGTCGGGGAAAGCAAAGAGACTGCTCAATGCCTTACGACGCACTTGTGGCGAAACTCCAGTCTCAACGAGATTGCTGTATTCGAGAAAGGATCGCAGCCAGTAACGCAAATACAGTGAGTACGCTATAGGGGCTGTATCACCGGCACTAGGCTTGAAAACAGGGGTCCACCCGTCACCGAGCCTCTTGTAGCCGACACAGGACCCCTTCCTGTACCCAGCCAAGGCCTCAGCGCCAGCCTGATTGAGCACCTTACGATCCCAATCCACCAAAATTTTACTCCGAGCTAAAGTTGCTGGTTCGGCCTCGCTGGATAGAGAGATGTACAAGCCAAAGATCTCGATTGGCGCAAGAGCCTTTTGCAATGCGACCTGCACACGTCCCTTCCAACCGATATCGAGGATCAGAATACTCGTGCTGGCGGGTTCGACTATATCGCGATAGGCTGCAATAAGATCGTTGCCGATGGCCTTGTCAACCTCGGCGACCGATCGTCCTGACCACGCTGTGAATCGATCTGGATCATCAATAGCAAGGATTGGGTAAGTGGCAGCCCGTGACGTATAAACATACTTGACCGGAACGGGAAAGAAATCCGAACCTAGATCTGTCAATGCATCGAACATGCTTTCACAGTCTCGAGAAAGCAGCCAAACTTCATCGATAACGCTTGTCATCGAGATGCCGCGTGCCTTCAGCAGGAAATCTGTCAAAACGAATGCCCAACGCCAGGCCACTTCTTCTTGCGCCCGATCCCACTCAGTCCGTTCCGAGCGGTCGTCGTCGTAAGGTGTTGCTAACTCCATTATGCCGAGCGCACACGCATAGGAGACAAACGAGGCGTTTCGTCGCAAAAATGCTTCCCGATTCCATCGCACCAAACACGCAACCACGCCCGTACCCGCCGCATTTGCGATGTCCGCCCGCGGGTTGTCACCAAAATGCACAATCTTCTGATCAGGGTAGCGAGCAACGAGATCAGCAAAGGCTGCCCCGTGACGCTTGGTCAGCCCTGTTTGCGAAGAGCAGATCAAGGCGTATGGAAAATCAAGAAAGGAATCTAGAAGCTCAGAAATAAAAGAATACGGCAGATAGATGTCAGTTGTAATAACTATCTTCCGCCCGGCCGCAAGGCAAACCTTGAGTGCCTCCACCACGCTAGGATAGGGTCGAATAAGGTGCCGTTCAATCTCAAGTTCTGTCTGTTTTGCAATGTAGATCGTATCAACTGACAGGCTCAATTCGCTGCCGATGGCGTCGTAGATTGCATCAAACTGGATCTCCTTGTCTCCGGCTGCTTGGGATAATTGGTGCTCCATCCTTTGTCGAAGTTCACTCCAAGCTTCTAGGGAGATCCCCTCTGGCAGGCGTTTAGCTATCAAACCATACTGGATTTGGAAGACGCTAGCCGGAGTTGCGCACCTACGAAAGACGAGTGTGTCAAACAAGTCGATCGAAACTACATCTGCGCGGATGCGCTCCGCGAACTCGGAAATCTCCGGACCAGAACAGACGACAGGTCCAGCGTGAAGGGCATACTTGGTATTCAGCCAAGACCTTACCCGCGCCGAAAGGCTCTTTCTCACGATAACAGGTCCCTTCTAAGTACATAAACCCTTAGCACTAATAGCGAGCATGCGCTGGCTATAACGGCAAAACCAACACCGCTTAGGCCGAAAAAAGTAAGAGCCGCAGCTGAAAAGCCCGTCGCCATTGGTGCTGAACACATGTTGATTAAAGCGAGTTGAGTATCGTGCCCTCTTGCGTAAAGGCCGTAATGCATTAAATCGGCGATGAGACGAATTGTCATACCAATCAAAAGTGTGAGGAAAAGCGCTTGATGAACTGCTAAGATCGTGCGCCCCATGATCACGTCAAGTAGCGGCTTCGAAATATACAATACGGAGCCAAGCCCAATGGACGCGAATATAGTCTTTCGCAGTTCGCCCTCAAGCTGATGGCGCAATGAACGGCCTCTGTCATCTGAGCGAGCTGCGGCTACTAGCGCTGGAAATGCTGCTTGTACAACCGCAGCAAACACGAGTTGCTGAAAGCCATTTGCGATACTCCAATAAAAGGTGTAAATACCAATATCCCTGATGTCAAGAAATCCGCTCATGACGAAGCGGTCCACAAATACGCCGCACGTCATTCCCATGTCGCTCAGATAGATGACAGCTGACTTTGTTGGATCGAGTAGTAACCATCCAATATTTAGCGGACATTTCAAAATCGCTTTCCAAGGCCAGCTCCTAAGCGCAAATATAAAAATGCCAAAAGCCGACAACTGACCCGCTATCCACCACGACAGAATTCCCTGAAGATTTCGCTCATCAGGGATAATGTAGGAAATGACAATAAACGGGGGAACCCATATGGCCGAACGAAAGAAATACACAACGTTCGCGATGAAGGGCTTTTGAATGGTGATCAACGTTAAATGAATTTCATTAAGTATTAGTTCACCAAAACAAACCCCAGCACAAGTTGCCAACCCGGAAAAAGGAACACTGTGTTGCGGTTCCCATATAAACCAGAACCATAAGACACTCACCGCGAGCGGCAGGAACACCAACAAATGCAAAATAAGGCGATCACGCAATCGATGCCCGATCTCGATCGACGGCTCGCCAACCATCAGCCGGTTCATCCGATAGTGGAGGCCAAAACTCAAAACAGCCGGCGTCATTGCCGTTACCGCATAAACTAGCCCAAATGACCCAATTGTTTCTAAGGCCCCGAGCCGGGCAAGGTACACCATTAAGCCAAACCGGCTGATCAGACCTAAACCCCTCATGCCCATGTTAAGCAGACCGACAATCAAACCAGAAGAACGTAGCCGATTCAGCCGAAAACTAAGGTTACTCATTCAGAATGTTCCATCGCCGACTGATTTCGGCATTATAATTCGAGCCGGGACGCCTACAGCGGTGGCTCCAGCCGGAACCGACCGCAATACAACTGCGTTTGCCCCTACGCGAGCATCTTCACCTATATCAATCTGGCCGACTACCTTCGCCCCTGCCGCAATAAGTGCTCTGTCGCCGACCCGACAACGCCGCGATGGCACCGTGCTCCGCCCCAGAGTTACCCCTTGCAGAATGCTAACATAATTGCCAACGTCCCATTCGCCTCCGATAACGATTCCAATTGGATGCGGAAAGTAGAGGCCTGGCCCAAAGTGTGCCATTGTATCAATATCGCAACTGAAGTAGATCGTAGTAAGATACCACAGAATTCTACGCATAACATTGCCAATTACAGGAATACAGGCTAACTGTTGCTGCGTTCGAATACTTAAATTTAACTGAAATCCTGGCGTAAAAAAAATTAGACGTATTAGAAGTGCAATCCTAGACTTGCTATTTGGATCCCATTTACTTATATAAACACAGGCATCGATATATATGATTTTAAAAAATGCCATGACACCGTTCTTCGACTTTGAATTGAGTAACTTTCAAAAGCGTTATAGTCATAATTCTATAACCAGGAACTCACGACATGGATATATCGAAATGATGAATTGTTTACGTCGGCTTATGTTGTTGATTTCCACCCAGAAGTGACCCGGGATTTCCATCGAGAATTGACCCGCCTGTGATTTATGTTCGTGCGGATGTTTCGGTCAAGTTCCTGGATTTCCCCTTTCCTGTTTTTGCGGTTTGAGCCGAGCTGTTTTTGAAGCGGAAGCTGTCGTTCCCTGTTTCAAGGATGTGGCAGTGATGCGTCAATCGGTCGAGCAAGGCAGTCGTCATCTTGGCATCGGTGAAGACGGTCGCCCATTCGCTGAAGCTCAGGTTTGTGGTGATGATGACGCTCGTGCGCTCGTAGAGTTTGCTGAGCAGGTGGAAGAGCAACGCGCCGCCCGAGGCGCTGAACGGCAGATAACCGAGTTCGTCCAGGATCACGAGGTCGGAATGGACGAGCCGGCCGGCAATCTGGCCAGCCTTTCCCTGCGCCTTTTCTTGTTCGAGCGCATTGACGAGCTCGACGGTCGAGAAGAAGCGAACTCGCTTTCGGTGATGTTCGATCGCCTGAACGCCGAGTGCCGTGGCGATGTGGGTCTTGCCGGTGCCGGGACCGCCGACAAGGACGACGTTGTGCGCATCTTCGAGAAATTCGCAGCGATGAAGCTGACGCACGAGCGGCTCATTGACCTCGCTGCTGGCAAAGTCGAAGCCGTTCAGGTCGCGATAGGCCGGGAAGCGGGCGGCTTTGATCTGATAAGCCATTGATCGAACATCGCGTTCGGCGGTCTCGGCCTTCAGAAGTTGAGACAGGATCGGGATCGCGGTCTCGAAGGCAGGCGAGCCTTGTTCGGTGAGTTCGCCGACCGCTTGTGCCATGCCATGCATCTTGAGGCTGCGAAGCATGATGACGATGGCGCCGCTGGCAGGGTTATGACGCATGGCGCACCTCCGCGGAGCTGCGCAGCGCATCGTAGCGTTCGACGTTGGCCTTCGGTTCGGTGGTGAGCGTCAGCCCTTTCGGTGCGTCCACGACAGGCGGGATGATCGGTTTGCCGTCGACCAGTCGATGCAGCAGGTTGAGAATATGAGTCTTGGTTGGCACGTTGGCTTGCAACGCCATCTCGACCGCCGTCAGCACGGATTGCTCGTCATGCTGGAGAACCAGGGCCAGAATCTCGACCATCTCGCGGTCGCCGCCTGGTTGCTTGAGCAAATGGCGTTGCAGCGACAGGAAGCTGGCTGGGAGTTCGGCGAATGGAGCGCCGTTGCGCAAGGCGCCGGGCTTGCGCTGGATGACGGCCAGATAGTGCCGCCAGTCGTAAACCGTTTGGCCAAGGCGATCGCGTCCGCGAACGAAGACCCGACGATGCTCGCAAATCGCCTGTCCCTCGGCGACAATGACGATGCGATCGGGATAGACGTGCATGCTGACGGGGCGATTGGCGAACGATGCCGGCACGCTATATCGATTGCGATCCAGATGGACGAGGCACGTCGGGGTGACGCGTTTGGTCATCTCGACAAACCCGTCGAAAGGACGCGGGATCGACATCAGGACGAGGGCTTCTTCTCTCCACGCATCCTCGATTGTCCCCCGCTGCAGACCATGCGGCGTCTGTCGCCAGAACTCCTGGCAGCGCTGTTCCAGCCAATCGTTCAGAGCATTGAGGGACGGAAAGTTCGGCATCGGCTGCCACAGGCGGTGACGGCTATCCTGAACGTTCTTCTCGATCTGCCCCTTCTCCCAGCCGGACGCTGGATTGCAGAACTCGGTATCGAAGAGATAATGGCTGGTCATGGCTAGAAAACGGGCGTTGACCTGGCGGTCTTTGCCGCGCCCGACCTTGTCGACGGCGGTCCGCATGTTGTCGTAGATCCCGCGCCGCGGCACGCCGCCGAGCACGCGGAAGGCATGATTATGCGCATCGAACAGCATCTCGTGCGTCTGTTGGACATAGGCGCGCACGATGAACGCTCGGCTATACGATAGCTTGAAATGCGCCACCTGCAGCTTTGTCCGCTCGCCGCCGATGACCGCCCAGTCTTCGCTCCAGTCGAACTGAAACGCCTCGCCAGGCTGGAAGGCGAGAGGCACAAATGTACCGCGACCGCCCGTCTGCTGCTCGATCTGTCGATCTGCCTTCCAACCACGGGCAAACGCTGCGACACGGTTGTACGACCCGTCGTAGCCGAGAGCCGACAGATCGGCATGCAACTGTTTGATCGTTCGCTTTTGCTTGCGCGGTTTGTTCGCCTCCGTCCTCAGCCAGATGGACAGCTTGTCGGCAAAGGCGTCGAGCTTGCTCGCACGCTCGAAGGCCTTGAATGTCGGCACCACGCAATCGGCGCGCAGGTACTTGCGGATCGTATTCCTTGAGAGGCCGGTTCGTCGGGTGATCTCCCGGATCGGGAGATGGTCACGATAATGCCAGCGCCGAATGACGCTCAATAACTCCATGTCGATCACTCCGGTGTCCCCCGCCAGATCTACGCGGGAGGAGGTTCAAACATGGGTCAGTTCTTGATGGAAAAATCCCTGCGAAGTGGGTCAGTTCTAAGCGGCAATCAACAGGCTTATGTGTTTCGCTGCGGCTGACCTTGCCCCCAAGTTTTATCCAATTCTGAGTTCATATCCGGCATTGGTTGACGTGCTCCCCGAATCTAGGCCAGCCATTGCTGGAAAATTCCGAGGTTTGGGCTCATGTCGGCAGGGGTGCCGATGAGCCTTTGAGGAGCGAAATCGGCGTCCTGTTGCCGATCGCGCTGTGAGGTCGGACCTCGTTGTAGTCTCTACGCCA
>CAIYYN010000042.1 GCA_903930435.1 uncultured Hyphomicrobiales bacterium
GGGTTTCCCCCATTGTCCAATATTCCCCACTGCTGCCTCCCGTAGGAGTCTGGGCCGTGTCTCAGTCCCAGTGTGGCTGATCATCCTCTCAGACCAGCTAAGGATCGTCGCCTTGGTGAGCCATTACCTCACCAACTAGCTAATCCTACGCGGGCTCATCCTATGGCGATAAATCTTTCTCCCGAAGGACACATACGGTATTAGCACAAATTTCTCTGTGTTATTCCGTACCATAGGGTAAATTCCCACGCGTTACTCACCCGTCTGCCGCTCCCCTTGCGAGGCGCTCGACTTGCATGTGTTAAGCCTGCCGCCAGCGTTCGTTCTGAGCCAGGATCAAACTCTCAAGTTGGACTTTCGAGTTAATTCCGGCTTGGTCTATCTATCGTCCAAAGACAACAGACACTCACGTTTTGACGAGGTCCACTCCACGTCCATCCAGCTCGCACCAGACAGACACAGTAGTAAAACCTTTAAAAACGTAGACCGCCGTATGTCTCTTAATCCGCAGAACAATCTCTCGATCATTCCCGCAAGGACAAACGCCGACCACGTTTCTCTTTCTTCATCTCAAATTGTCAAAGAACACGAACAGACCTAAACCCGCTCGTCTGACCAACGATATCCATCGCTAGTCGGTCATCTATCGTCCCGGCTCTCACCAGGATCAGGCTAATCTCAGAAACTGAGAGAAGCGCGACGGACACAAAGTCAATGTCACCAGGTCCAAACAAAAGTCCAGAACCAGAAGGCAACAAAACCGCCGCCCAGAGGCAGCAGCGCCGTCGTCGATGGCCGCGTTATAAGGCCCTCAATCATCACATGTCAACACCGATCGTCGGAAAAAGTTCATGCGGCTGACACGCAAATGTCTTGGATCAGGCGTTGAAGCGCAGGAATCAACGGTTTTGCCTGTGGATAAAAAAATGCCGGCGACCACCTCAAGGGACGGTCGCCGGCATGATTTTCAGGCAGGTCCAGACGCGGTTCAGGCCTTGGATTTGTTGTAGACGTCGAAGAACACGGCGAGAAACAGCACGGCCCCCTTGATGATGAACTGAAAGTCGATACCGACGCCCATCATCGACATGCCGTTGTTCATGACACCGATGATAAACGCGCCAATCACGGCCCCCATAACGGTTCCCACGCCACCCGATGCCGAGGCACCACCGATGAAGCAGGCGGCAATCACATCCAGCTCAAAGCCGTCGCCTGACTTAGGCGTAGCCCATCCAAGTCGCGTCGCGAACATCATGCCGGCGAGGGCCGACAGGATACCCATGTTCATGAAGGTCAGGAAAACCAACCGCTCGGTGTTGATGCCGGAGAGCCGGGCGGCCTTTTCGTTGCCGCCAAGCGCGTAGATCCGGCGACCGATCGTCGTCCGGTTGGCACCAAACGAGTAGAGCCCGATGAGCACACCCATGATCACGAGAACGTTGGGAAGCCCCTTGTAGGTTGAAAACAGATAGGCAAGCATCAAAAGCATGGCAGCAATCGCCAAGTTCTTGATGATGAATATGAGCAAAGGCTCGTCGCTCATGCCTTGCCGCATCTGCTTCACGCGCCCGCCAACCGCACTTGCGAGCATATAACAGACCACGACAACGCTCACGACCAGCGAGGTAATGCTCAGCTGACTGTCGGCGACGTCCTGTGGTGCGGGGTCAGGCACCGTCATATTCGGCAGGACCACCACGGCATCGGCAAGGTGATTATAGGCGTTGGCGATCGTCGCCAGCGTGGGCGCAAGAGCTTCTCGCAGGTGCTCAAGCGGCAAGGCAAAGGGATCCGCGATCCGGCCAATCGGCTCGGGGAAAAATCCGGTCAGCAACGTCGAGAGATCCGGCGGGAAAGGACCAATGTTCTGGCCGCCCAGTACATTGATCGTCAAACCACGAAAGATCAGCATGCCGGCCAGCGTCACGATAAACGCCGGAATCCGCAAGTAGGCCACAGCGGCTCCCTGGGCCGCACCGACAAAGGCACCGACACCAACCGTGATCAGAACGGCGACAATCCAGGGAACATGATAGCTCACCATCAGGATGGCCGAGACGGCACCCAGGAATCCGCAAAGCCACCCGACGGACAGATCAATATGGCCCGACACGATGACCATCAGCATGCCGAGTGCCATGACCACGATGTAGCCACGCTGCTGAATGATGTTGGTCAGATTGTCCGGCTGGAACAGGCGGCCATCGGTCGCAACCTGGAAGAACACCATGATCACGATCAGCGACAGCAACATGCCGTATTCGCGCATGTTCGTCTTCAGGAAGCTCCCGTAAGAGCGCTTCTCGCTGGTGGAGGCCGGTGACATGGTTTCACTGGACATTGATTGCGTCCTCCGGTCTGACAATAAAGCTCATAATCTGTTCCTGACTGGTTTCGCGGCCATTCACCTCAGCGACGAACCGACCTTCGTTCATGACGTAGATCCGGTCGCACAGGCCAAGCAGTTCCGGCATTTCCGAGGAAATGATGATCACACCACGCCCGGAATCCGCGAGTGCATTGATGATCGTATAGATTTCGTATTTTGCCCCGACATCGATGCCGCGGGTTGGCTCGTCGAGTATCAAAAGCTTCGGGTCCGTGTTGAGCCACTTGGACAGCACGACCTTCTGCTGGTTCCCGCCCGACAGGTTCACGGCCGTATGAAATACGCCAGATGACCGGATATTCAGACGTTCGCGGAACGACCGGGCGAGCAAGACCTCCTGTTCGCGGTCGATCACGCCATTTTTCGCAATGCCTTCGAGCCGACTGAGCGGGATGTTGAACCGGATGTCTTCGTTGAGGATCAGGCCAAGTTGCTTGCGGTCTTCGGTCACATAGGCAATGCCATGATCAATGGCACGCGGAATCGTAGACACGTCGATTTCCTTGCCCTCCATGAAGACCTTGCCGGAAATCTTCACGCCATAGGCACGCCCAAAGACGCTCATGGCAAATTCGGTCCGCCCTGCCCCCATCAATCCGGCAATGCCGACGACTTCACCGCGCCGCACATTCATGTTGACGCCCTTGATCATCTGGCGTTCTGGCGTCAGATGATGATGGACGATCCAGTTCTTGACCTCGAAAAAGACCTCGCCAACTTTCGGATCGCGCTTGGGATAGCGGTCATTCATTTCGCGCCCGACCATGCCGCGAATGATGCGTCCTTCATCGACGGCACCATTGCTCGCATCCAGGGTCTCTACGGCCATCCCATCGCGCAAGACGGTAATGCTGTCGGCGACACGGGAAATCTCGTTGAGCTTGTGGGAAATAATGATCGACGTAATGCCTTCGGCCTTCAACTCGAGAAGAAGGTCCAGGAGCGCCTGACTGTCACGCTCATTCAAACTGGCCGTGGGTTCATCGAGGATCAGGAGCTTGACGTCCTTTGCCAGCGCCTTGGCAATTTCGACCATCTGCTGCTTGCCGACACCGATATCCTTGATCAGCGTGGCGGGCGAATCCTTGAGCCCGACTTTCGCCATCAAGGCCTTGGCGCGCTCGTTCGTCTGGTACCAGTCAATCACGCCATTGCGCGCGATCTCGTTGCCCAGAAACATGTTCTCGGCAATGGACAACTGCGGCGCAAGCGCGAGTTCCTGATGGATGATGATGATGCCGAGGTGTTCGCTATCGCGGATCGTCGCGAACTGACGGATCTGACCCTCGTAAACGATATCGCCGGTATAGGTCCCGTAACGGTAGACGCCCGACAGAACTTTCATGAGTGTCGACTTGCCGGCTCCGTTTTCGCCGCAAATGGCGTGGATCTCGCCTGTTCGCACACTCAGATTGACGTCAACCAACGCTTTGACGCCAGGGAAGACTTTCGTGATGCCGCGCATCTCGAGAATTGCGTTCATCGTACGTCCTGAACTGTTGAAACTGGACGCCGACTTGCCTGTACCCCCCTCGGAAACCGCAATCGGCGGAAAAGCCCTCGCCGGCTTATGTCGACGAGGGCTCGCTTTATGTGACTGGACCAGACTTACTTGATCTGGGCTTCGGTGTAATAGCCACCACCGACGAGGATGCTCTTGGCATTCGTCGCGTCGATCGCAACCGGCTTCAGCAGGTAGGACGGAACAACCTTGACGCCGTTGTCATAGGTCTTCGTGTCGTTGATTTCCGGCGTTGAGCCCGACAGGAGCGCATTGACCATCGACGAGGTCACCTTGGCGAGTTCGCGGGTGTCCTTGTAGATCGACGAATACTGCTCGCCCTTCAGGATCGACTTCACAGACGGGATTTCGCAATCCTGGCCGGAAACGAACGGCAGCGACTGGTCCTTGGTGCCGTAGCCGACAGCCTTCAGCGAGGACAGGATGCCCATCGAGATACCGTCATAGGGCGACAGGACTGCATTGACCTTGTCCTTGCCGTAGTAGGCGGACAGGATTGCGTCCATGCGAGCCTGTGCGGTAGCCGCATCCCAACGCAGCGTCGCGACCTTGTCGAAAGCTGTCTGCTTGGAACGGACAACCAGCTTGCCGCTGGTGATATAGGGGTTCAGAACCGACATGGCGCCATTGAAGAAGAAGCCGGCGTTGTTGTCGTCCGGTGAACCGGCGAAGAGTTCGATATTGAACGGACCCTTGCCGTCCTTCAGACCGAGCGCCTTTTCGAGCGTCTGGGCCTGGAGAACACCGACCTGGAAGTTGTCGAATGTCGCGTAGTAGTCGACGTTCGGCGAATTCCGGATCAGGCGGTCATAGGCGATAACCTTGATGCCGGCATCATGGGCCTTCTGCAGAGCGGCGGTCAGCGTCGAACCGTCGATCGCCGCGATCACGAGGACCTTCACCTTCTTGGTGATCATGCCTTCGATCTGGGCGAGCTGATTCGGGATATCGTCTTCAGCGTACTGCAGATCTGTGCCGTAACCTTCAGCCTTCAAGGTCTTGACCATGTTGTCGCCGTCGGCGATCCAACGGGCCGAGGACTTCGTCGGCATCGAGATGCCGATCGTTCCCTTGTCAGCAGCGATAGCGCCGCTAACCATCGAAGCCAGGCCAAAGGCCGCAGCTGCAATCGCAATTTTGAGCTTGCTCACGTTTTGTCTCCCTACCCTTAATCAATTAGTCTGTGGCCACCACCAGATGGCGGCCAGGAACGCCGGACTTGCTTTAGCACGATCAAGCCAAGGGCTCTGTGATCAAGCTGCCAAGATCTCTGACGGACGGGGACTTTACATGATCCATTGCTGAGAGCAATGCCGAACATGAAATTGATGACAGCTAGAATGTTAGCGTGCAACTGATTGAAACTGTGAGATGATTTCAAATTTGCGTTCGTTGTGCGCATGATCCCGCGATCAAAACCGAGAAACATGCAAGAAATCTCAGCATAGGGAGGCGACACGGATGCAGGACTTTTTGCCAAATGATCAGACGAACCGTCTCGGTAGCACCAAAAAATGAACCCGAGAAAGGCTAGGAACAGCCGTGCCGACGCACAGTTCGCCAGATACCTAAAGCAATTGACCGCCGTTGATATTGATTTCCTCGCCGGTCATGTAGCTTGAGGCTTCCGAACACAGGAAATGCACGACATTGGCGACTTCCTCGGGACGGCCGAGCCGCTTCATGGGTATCAACGGCACGAATTTTTCTTCCGTCCCCGGCGACAGAATTTCAGTCACAATCTCACCCGGAGCGATGGCATTGACGCGCACTCCGAGCGAACCAAAGTCGGCCGCCATTTCTCGGGTCAGCGACGAGAGAGCCGCCTTTGACGTGGCGTAGGCCGTTCCGGCAAACGGATGGACGCGCGAACCGACGACCGACGTGATGTTCACGATTGCACCGCGTGCCGCAATCAGTTCCTTGATCAAGCCGCGCGCCAGGAAGAGCGGTGCGAGAAAATTGACGTGGAACACCTTCATCCAGATATCGTCGGGTGTCGTCAGCGAGTTGTAGCGCTCACCGGACGGGCCCTTCGGCGAAATGCCCGCATTGTTGACCAATGCATCGAGCGGCTGACCCTGCAGGCGCTCGCGCAGCGCTTCAATGGCAGCACCAAGCCGGTGCCGGTCGGAGAGATCGACAACGACGTGATCTTCCGGGCCGGACGACCACGGGCAGCGAACCTGATCGAAGGGATGGCGGGAGCAGGTGACAATCCGCCAGTTCTCATCTGCAAACTTGCGCACGATCGCATGTCCGATGCCACGGCTGGCACCAGTGACCACGATTGTCCGGCGACGCTCGGGTGCTGGCTTTTCGGGCCTTGGCTCCCCGCCGTGGTGGGGCACCGGACATTTTGCGGCGACGTTTGCGATTTCGTTCATGACCATATCCCGTCGGCTCTGCGCAGGGCGACCACACGCCGTAACTCAGATCGCGACTATAACCTGATTTTCGCGCAGAGCCTATGGACTTCGCAAGTCAACACGAAGAATCGATCACTGGCCTGCTTTCCAGGCTTCATACCGCTGCTTCGTCTCGGCATTCATGGGATAAAGACCGGGCAGAGCGACACCTGCTTCAACCTCCGTCACGATCCAAGCCTCCATGCGCTCCTGCTCGGGACCCTGTTCAAGGATATAATCGACGAGAGCCGCGGGGATCACGACAGCACCGTCATCATCGACCACGATCACATCGTCGGGGAACACGGCCACGCCGCCGCAGGCAATCGGCTCCTGCCAGTTGACGAAGGTCAGCCCGGCGACCGATGGCGGAGCTGCAACGCCACGGGCAAAAATCGGCAGTCCGGTCGCCAGGCAGCCGACACCATCACGCACGACGCCATCGGTCACCAGCGCAGCCACACCGCGCTTGACCATGCGGCCACACAGGATATCGCCAAAAATACCGGCGTCGGTCACGCCCATGGCATCGGCGACAACGACGACACCTTCCGGCATCGCCTCGATGGCACCCCGTGTCGAGCGCGGCGAAGACCAGGATTCGGGCGTCGCGAGATCCTCGCGTGCAGGAACAAAGCGCAACGTGAAGGCCGGACCAACAATGCGCTTGCCGGTCGGGTTCAGCGGCAAGGTGCCACGCAGCCAGACGTTCCTGAGACCCTTTTTCAAAAGCAGAGTCGTCACGGTTGCCGTCGATACCTTCTCCAGAACGGCTATCTGCTGCGCATTCAATGCCATTTGCTCACTCCCTCCAGTGTAAGCGCGCAATTAAGACCGGGCACGCACCGAAAGCAAGCAGCGTTCAAGGAGTGCTGAACTGCGTCGGCGTCAGAGCAGGGGACGTTGCAAGACTGGTCTCGCCCGAATGATGTGGGCGAGGAAAACCCGGGCTTAATGTTTGATGTTTATTGAAACAAACGAAACGCGTCCGTTTGAGGCAGCAAACAGTTATGGCTTGCAAGATCATTTATTTCGTCAAGTTTGGGCGCTTTTCCAACACCAACCTATTTGTCGAACAGCAGTTACGTCGCGTTTTTCCCGAGGCAAACCTGAAGGTGCTCGACATAAAGGCGTTTTTCACAAGGCCTTCGCTCGCACTGCTTTTAGTTCTTCTCAAGCTTAGCCCCCGCTTATTTTGGCAGGCAATTCGTGTTCGACTGAAGCTGAAAGACCTATCCTTCGTCGCGATACAAATGTTGTTGAGAGAACCGCGTATATTCAGGGCTATCGGTGATTTTGCCAGAAACCACATCGAGTTGGATCGCCCGAATGTCTGGTTCACGATCCAGACGCAGAGTTTATGGGACAACACCTGTGAAGGCATACCGAATTTTATCTACACAGACTCTGCCGCCCTGACCAATCTCTACTATACGGGGGCAGATATGCGAATGATCCCCTCCAAACCCTGGCTTGACCAGGAGCGCGCCCTTTACGCAAAGGCAACGCGCATTTTCGTCATGAGTGACCATGTCCAAAGCTCCCTGCATAAACAGTATGGTCAAAGCGG
The DNA here is from genome assembly GCA_903930435.1 of uncultured Hyphomicrobiales bacterium. GTDB lineage: Bacteria > Pseudomonadota > Alphaproteobacteria > Rhizobiales > Ancalomicrobiaceae > CAIYYN01. The sequence continues at coordinate 7,893 of CAIYYN010000042.1, forward strand.
CGACCGCGTTAAGAAAGTGCGTGTCGGCGCCAATCTAACGCTGCCTGTCGGGGATCTGACGCCCCGGCCAGAGACAAACAAGACGATCCTCTTCGTCGGCGTCGATTGGGAACGCAAAGGAGGCCCTCAACTTCTTGACGCCTTCAAACGTCTGCCCGACCGCCACCGGGACGCAAAGCTTGTGATCGTCGGCGTTTCGCCAGCAATCGAGGGGCAAGACATCGAAATTGTAGGCCGCGTGCCGTCAACCGAGGTTGGAACCTATTACCGGCAGGCTGCGATTTTTTGCCTGCCGACGCGGATAGAGCCATTTGGCATCGTGTTCATCGAAGCCATGTTGCACAAGCTGGCAGTTATTGCGCCATCGCAAGGGGCGATGACCGATTTCATCCGGCACAAGGAGACCGGAGTCCTTGTCAAACCTGGTGATACCGATGAACTCGTTGATGCCTTGAACTGGTTACTCGATCACCCCTTCGAGCGGGGACAAATTGCGGATCGCGGCTATCAGGCAATTCATAAAGACTACAGTTGGGATCGGGTCGGAGACCGACTGCGCGAGGAGATCGAGGCGGTGACAGGTCCCTAGCGCAAACACCATTGCGGCAGCATGCCAAAACGACGCTCAAACCTGAGAAATGACAGCCACATCGGCGTGAAACGTGTAAAATTGGCGCGCCCTGCGGGAATCGAACCCGCCTTTACAACGTGAGAGGCTGTCGTCCTAACCGATAGACGAAGGGCGCCTCGGGCAGATGGTTGATCTGCTCTGAACTGGTCGGAAATCGTATCCGGCCGCCGCTCGACGATGCGATCATCCAGCGGGTGGCGTGATATAGCTGTCTGCGCCTCGACGCGCAAGGAAAAAGCAGCCCGGTGCCTTAGTCTCGCTGTTTGAACGGAGCCTATTGGATCGCGGATTTGGTGAAATCAATGCGCCGGAGCGTCTGCAGGGTCTCAAGATCGATAATCAGCACACTTTCGGCCTTGGTCGCGTCGATCGTCACAACAAGCCGATTGCCATCGAGGCGCGACTGGGTGATATGTCCACCCTCTGGCATCGGAAACTGTGCGGCTTTGGCCTGACCGGGTGTGACCACGAGAGTGTCGGCTGTCGGGGACGTTGGCCGCGTCCAGTAAAACTTGTAGAAGATGACACCAAAGAGCGCGGCAAAACCCACCAACATGATGCCGCGTGACCACATCATCATGCGTTGCAAGCGCTGTTGAACGCGGACAACGGCGGGGTCGAGCGGTTTGTCGGTCTCGTGATCGTCTAACAGTTGGGCCATATCAGCGCATTCACCTTTGAGAATAGAAAGTCCAGCCGTTGAGCCGCAAAATTTCCTACAAGCCACCGCGTGTCGTTGCCAGGGTCGAGGATGAACCCGAGCTTGAGGCAACCGACCTGGCCATCGACGATATCGATGAACTCGAAGTCGCAGCGCCCCTCACGGCTGGTGCCTTCGAAGTCGTGATCGAAGACGGAGCCGCGTCCGAACGACTGGATGCAGCACTTGCCAAGCGAGTGCCCGCCCTTTCGCGCAGTCGGCTGAAGGTGCTCATCACCGAAGGTCAGGTTCATTCAGCCGGCGCGACCCTAAAGGACCCGTCGCGCAGGGTCAACGCAGGTGACCGGATCACGATTGAGGTGCCGGAAACGACATCGGCAATTCCGTTGGGAGAGGATATCCCGCTCGAAATCGTGCATGAGGATGATGATCTGATCGTCATCGAGAAGCCAGCGGGGCTGGTCGTGCATCCCGGTGCGGGCAACTGGACGGGGACACTCGTCAATGCGCTCATCTCACATTGTGGCGCGTCGCTCTCAGGCATTGGCGGTGTGGCTCGTCCCGGCATCGTGCATCGGCTCGACAAGGATACGACTGGCCTCATGGTCGTCGCCAAGACGGATCGGGCCCATGTGCATCTGTCGCGACAATTTGCCGATCACGGTCGCACCGGCGTGCTGGAACGCGCCTATCTGGCGCTCGTCTGGGGATTGCCGCGCCAACGGACGGGGACACTTGAAAGCCTGATTGGTCGGTCACCGAAAAACCGGGAACAGATGGCCGTCGTCAAATCCGGCGGCCGAGAAGCGATCACGCATTACGAGGTACTGGAGAGTTTTACCCTTAGGGACACAGATACAAACCGGCGGAAGGTGCCAGGCAGCGCACCGCCAGAGGTGCTCGCCAGCCTTGTCGAATGTCGTCTCGAAACCGGCCGCACACATCAGATCCGCGTCCACATGGCCGCGATGGGTCATCCGTTGCTGGGTGATACGACCTACGGCTCGGGTTTCCGCACCAAGATCGACAAGCTAGAACGGGAAGCACCCGAGGTCGCCGATGCGCTGAAGGCACTCAAGCGGCAGGCCTTGCACGCCTATCTGCTGGCGTTCGAGCACCCAGCCTCGAAGAAACTCATGCGCTTTGAAGGAGAGATTCCGGACGATCTGGCAAGACTCGTCGAGGCCTTGCGGGCGCTTTAGATTGTCAACGACGATTTGTCAGCAAAAGACCGAAGCATAAAGTCGGTCTCTGACAAGAGATTGGGCCGTCAACATGGGATGCTTTGCAGGGACAGGCGGGTTTTCCAAGCCTGCGACCTCAATGAGTTCGTCGGCGCGCCAGGCTCCAGGATGCGTCGCCAGCGCGGCAACAGGAACGTCATCCGGCTCCGCGCCGCGCATCGCCTTTTTGGCTGAAGCGCCAAGGCAACGGATGGAATAGGACTCGGAGGCGTCCGGCGAAAGTGTGATTCGAACGCGGTTGTCCCAATCGATCGTCTGCCCCGGGTGCAACTGCTTCGTCTCAAAACCGTCTCTCCCGGCCTCGGCAAAAAGCCAGAGATGTGGTGTGGCACGCGTTCTGGTCACCTGCGGCATATGCGCGATCACACCGGACAGCGTCCTGTGCAAGCGGGTGCCAGACTGCGTTGCCGACCGAATTTCGTCGAGCAATCGCTCAAGTCGTTCAAGCCGGGGATTGTAATCTGCTCCCGACACAGCACGCAGCAATCGGGCAAGCGTGCGCAAGCTGACCTCTTCCGGTTCGTCGATCAACTGGCGCGGATGAAGGTTAAGGTAACCGCCCACATGGCATGTCGTAGAGGCCGAGATGAGTCGGCTAGCATAGGCATCCAGCGCACTCGCTGCGCGCCCGAGACGGGTTGCGGTCGCCGCCAGCGTCGTGCTCGTCAGGCCAAGACCTTCGATCAACGGGGTAGCCTGGCGCATCTTCACACGGCGATAACGGTCATTCCGGTTTGAGGGATCTTCGCTCCAGGGCACGTTCTGTGCCTGAAGCAGCGCCATCAACTGCGATTTCCGAAGCGATAGTAATGGGCGGACGATCCGAACCCCATGCAACATGCGTTCTCCGGGCATGCCGGACAGCCCGTAAACGCCGGAACCGCGCGCAAGTGCGAGCAAGAATGTCTCTGCCTGATCTTCGAGCGTATGAGCAATCACCAGTGTGTCGGCGTCGACCGCCTTCGCTGCGTCGGTGAGCAGCTTGTATCGCGCTGTTCGGGCGGCATTCTGGATATCAGACGAGGGCTTTTCGCCCGTCCATGTGAGTGTGATGTGCTGCAGGCCCAATTGGTTGGCCTGTCGGGCCACGAGTTCCGCTTCTGCGACAGATTCGGGTCGCAATCCGTGATCAACGGTCGCCACATGGGAGTCGGCAAAACGGGGATGCAGTCTGGCCCACCGGGCGAATAGAAACATCAGTGCGGTGCTGTCAGCTCCGCCGGATACACCGAGAACAATGCCGCGTGACGTCTCGAGCGGCTTGAACAGCGCTGCAAGATCGTCGTCGGTCATTGAGATCAGATCAGGTGCATTTGCCACGGCTTTTCTCGGCGACCGCCCGGTCGCGCAAGGCCTTGGAAGCCTTGGGATATTTCGTCAGAAGTTCATCATAGGCATTGCAGGCTGCCTTGCGCTCACCGAGCCCCTGATAGGCGAGACCAAGCTTCAACAGACTATCGGGCGCCTTAACATCATCGGGATATTGGGTGTAGCTTTTCAGAAAGGCATCGGTTGCCTCACGATGCAGATTGCGCTGGAAATAGCTTTCGCCAAGCCAATATTGAGCACTACCTGCGCGCCGGTCCGTCGGATGATTGGCAAGGAACGTCTTGAAGCTTTGGCCAGCCAATTCATATTCACCATTCAATATGTATCCGTAGGCAGCGTCATATTCATCACGCGCACTGGGCGTTGGCTGAACGTTTGCATATTTGGGCGTGACACCCGGGACCGGCGCGACAATCGGTGCGGGTTGACGCGGAGCAACAGCTACCTGCTGACCACGCCCCAGATCAATCGGGCCATCGGCGCTCAAGTCTTGGGCAGTCTCGTCTGTTCCTGAAATCTGGCCAAGGACCTTTGGTGGTGCCCCGAGGATCTGCTGTCCATTGAGGGGGCCTTGTCTTGGGCCAGTGTTTGGTCCGCCGATGGCAGCAGGCGGGAGCAGTGAGTCATCGTCGCTCATGGCAGTTGCCACCTGAGGCTCACCTTGCTGCGACGATCCGGCAGATCCTGCAGTGCCGAGTGTGCGATCCGGGGCGGCTTGCGCCAACCCCGACTGCATGTTCATGGTCGTACCTGGCGTAACCACTGGTGCCGCCTCCGTCTTTTTTGGCGGGACGGTCGGGCGCTTGCCGGGCGAGGGTGCATTTTCAAGTTCCTGGAGGCGGAAATCCGTATCCTTTTGAACCTTCAGCATCTGATCCTGCATCTGCCGAAGCTGGAATCCCATCTGCTCGATCTGGCCATTCAGATTGCGGATCTGGCCTTCCAATTGCTGGATGCGCAGGGCAGTCTCGGCTTCCCGACGCTGAGCATCGCCGTCGCCAAATAACCCTTGTGCCGACGCAACAGGAGCGTTGAGCAACACGATGCAAAACAGGAAAAGCAGGATCAAAGGGACAAAGGGCCCCCGACCTTTTTGATCCGTTCTCGGCCGACTGATCGGCATGAAACGTCCGGTATGTTGCGACTGAGTTGTAACGTTAACTAGCATCAATTGATTGCCCCCTTTCGGCTGCGGGCGTCTGAGCCGCATTCGCCACCTCTTCTACGCCACATTTCAACGCATTCGCCAAGCGTTCCGGCCAAAATTTGGCAAAGTTAAACTGCACACGCAATGTGGATCGAGCCCAGCCTTGTCATCGCGCCAAGCGACATAATCTGACAGATGAACTATCTTGAACGGCACTTTTGTCATAATTGCGTCTGTGGCGAGTGGGGTGTGGCCGCACGGCGAACCCGGCCACTGCGGGTTCAAATACTTGACTTCCTGAAGCTATTGCACTTTGCCCACAGCAGCCGCGTGCTATCTTTCGGCACCATGCTGAATACATAGATAAACCTAAATCCGCCTGGAAAAAACCTTGTCGATATTGATCGGACTTTCGATTTCAATTAACGTTTTTTTAACTATCGGGAAAAATTTGCTTCGCTCGTAAAAACAATTGGCAATTTTTCGATGTTACTTCGAACATAAACGAGGGCTCGGGACGCATGGCGCGGAAATACTTTGGAACCGATGGGATACGTGGAACGGCAAACCGCTGGCCGATAACGCCGGATATCGCCATGAAAGTCGGCATGGCAGTTGGCCTCGCATTGCGCCAACGACAAGGCCGCCTGCGCGCAGTCATTGGCAAGGATACGCGGCTGTCGGGTTACATGATCGAAACAGCGATGGTGGCCGGCTTCACGTCTGTAGGTGTGGACGTGTTCATGACGGGGCCGATCCCAACACCGGCGGTCGCCATGTTAACGCGGTCCCTGCGTTGCGATATCGGCGTCATGATCTCGGCCTCGCACAATCCCTTCGAAGACAATGGCATCAAGATCTTCGGACCGGATGGCTACAAGCTTTCCGACGAGATCGAGTTATCGATCGAGCGCTTGCTTGAAAGCGATCTCGCCCCTCACCTGGCCCGATCAAGCGATCTTGGTCGCGCCAAGCGTGTCGACGGCGTCGCAGATCGCTACATCGAATTTGCCAAGCGTACATTGCCGCGCAACCTGTCCCTGCAGGGCGTGCGCGTAGTGGTGGATTGCGGAAATGGCGCGGCCTACAAGGTCGCACCGGATGCCCTTTGGGAGCTCGGTGCCGATGTTTTCCGCCTGGGTGTCGAACCGGATGGCACCAATATCAACAAGGATTGCGGCTCAACCTCCCCCGGCAAACTGATTGCCAAGGTTCTGGAAACACGCGCCGACATTGGCATCGCGCTTGATGGCGATGCGGATCGCGTGATCGTGGTCGACGAAAAAGGTCAGGTCGTTGACGGTGATCAGCTCATGGCCGTTGTCGCCACCTCGTTCAAGGAAGACGGTCGTCTGACAAAGCCGGGCATCGTCGCAACGATCATGTCGAATCTCGGACTGGAACGCTATCTCGGCGACAATGGACTGACGCTGGCGCGCACCAAGGTGGGTGACCGCTATGTCGTTGAGCACATGCGCGAATATGGCTACAACGTTGGAGGCGAGCAGTCCGGCCACATTATCCTGAACGACTATTCGACAACCGGTGACGGCCTCGTGGCCGCGCTCCAGGTTCTCGCAGTCGTCACACGACAAGGCAAACCCGTTTCCGAGGTATGTCGGCGCTTTGAACCCGTGCCACAGATCCTGAAAAATGTCCGCTTTGGCGGAGACAGCCCGCTTGAAAACGACAAGGTTCAGGCATCGATCGCTGACGCATTGAAGCGGTTGGGCAATCAGGGCCGACTGGTGATCCGGCCATCCGGCACGGAATCCCTGATCCGCGTTATGGCCGAGGGGGACGACGAGGTTCTTGTGACACGCGTTGTCGATGATATCGTCGAGTCCCTGAAGCGCGTAGCAGCCTGACGTTTGATGGACTTGGATAAAAAAAGGGCAGCTGTCAAAGCTGCCCCTTTTTCATTTCCGACAGGGCGTGTCAGTTGCCGCTGTTATTCAGGACCGTGACAGCGCGACGATTCTGGTTAAAGCAGGACTCTTCCTCACAGACCGCAACCGGGCGCTCCTTGCCATACGAAATCGTCTTCAGACGGGTCGACTGAATCCCGCGTGAAATCAGATAATTGCGAGCAGCCACAGCGCGACGGTCACCCAGCGCAAAATTGTACTCGCGGGTGCCGCGCTCGTCAGCATGACCCTCGATGGTGATTGTGTAGCGCGGATAATTCTGCAGCCACTTGGCCTGGCGATCCAGAACACCGCGAGCTTCCGGTGTCAGTTCCGACTGATCGACAACGAAGAAGACGCGATCACCGACGTTGACAACGAAATCCTGCGGGCTACCGGGCGCTGCGGCCGTTCCTTCCAGGCCGGTCTGCGATTGCTGGCTGGCGCAGGCGCTCAGTGCCAGTGCGGAAGCAACCAGTGCCGCAAACTTCGCGGTCCGACCGATGCGCATCAAACTCAACATTATCGTAAACTCCTTCGAACCATTGGATACCTTTTGGTATCCCTAACGCCATGTGGTTAAATGATGGTGCAGAAGCATGGTGAACAGAAGTTTACCTTTGCAAATAACCGCTGTTTGCTTCGACTTCTTCACTGATCTTCAAGTATGGTCGAATGGTGACAGGCTTGCGGCGCTTCTACGTCACATTATCAGGATTGTACGAAGTCAAAAGCATCATCCGGATGTGTGCCAAATATGAAACACACCCATCAGACGGTTTTCAGCCAATCCGGAACGCGATCCCACCCAATCTGCTCTGCAATCGGCACGCGCCGTCGGATCGTTGCCCAGCGAGAGCCTTCGACCAGAACCTCTGGAATGAGATCACGCGCGTTATATGTGGATGACATCGTTGCGCCATAGGCACCGGCGGTCGCAAAAGCAAGCAAATCGCCCGACTTGATCTCAGGCAGGGTCAGGCGCTTGGCAAATGTATCAGAGGACTCGCAGATTGGTCCGACGACGTCATAGTCTGTCATCTGCGTCCCTGGCACGGGTTCGCGCACAGGCACGATATCGTGGTGCGCATCGTACATGGCTGGACGCACGAGATCGTTCATGGCCGCATCGAGCACGGCAAACTGCATGTGTCCAGCGTCCTTCACATAGGTGACGCCAGATACCAGAATGCCTGCGTCGGCAACCAGCGTCCGACCTGGCTCGACAGCCAGTGCATATCCCTTGCCCGCAACCGTCGTTGCGATCGCATCAGCAATATCGGTCGGGCTGAGTTCGATCTGGTTCTCGTAGGGAATGCCAAACCCGCCGCCAAGATCGATGCGCGAAATGGCGAAACCTCGACCTTTCAGCATGTCTGCAACTTCGAGCAGGCGAGCATAGGTCGCAATCAGGGGCGCGGTCCGCATGATCTGCGAACCGATGTGACTGGCAATGCCTACAAGTTTCACATGCTCCAGTGACTTGACCTCATTATCGAGACGGTCAAGCAATGCGATATCGATACCGAACTTGTTGTCCTTCTTGCCCGTCGTGATCTTGGCGTGGGTTTCAGCATCAACATCCGGATTGACGCGTAGAACCACCTCGGACACGAGCCCCAGCGAGCCTGCGATCGCGTCGATCAACCGGAGTTCTTCGAAGCTTTCAACGTTCAGCTGGTGAATGCCTGCCTTGAGAGCCGCCTCGATCTCTGAAGCCGTCTTGCCGACGCCGGAGAAAATCACCCGTTCGGCTAGCATCCCTGCAGAGAGAGCACGGTTCAGTTCGCCGCCGGAGACAATATCGACCCCTGCCCCTTCTAACGCAAAAAGCGAAAGAACGGCCTGATTTCCATTGGCTTTCATAGCATAGTGGATCTTGACGCCGAGCGGATCGAGCGCAGCGGCGAGCGCCCGATACCGTTCACGCAGACGCGTGGCAGAATAGCAGTAGAACGGCGTACCCACCTTTGCCGCAATTTCAGACAGTGAAACGCCTTCGCAGTGGAGTTCCCCGCCGAGATAGTGAAACGCGGACGGCGGCAGGCGGCGGGTCAAGTCGTGCATAATGGTCGAACTCGCTTGGTCTGGCGGAAATCAGCCAGCCCGTTAGCACGCGTGCGCGGTGAAGGCCAGCCAAGAGGCCGAGCATGGCTTCAATTGCGTCGAAAAATCACGCTCAGGGCCACAACCAGCCAACCCAGGATATCCATGGATCCGCCGATGGGCGCGGCGTCGGGGAAAATGGCCCCGTAACCGAGCCCGCGAGACATCATGTCCGCCGAGAAAAGCACTGTTCCGACAAATGCTACCACCCAACCAAGTCGACCAGTGACGGGACGCAGATAGCGGGACGGAAAAGCGATGCTGGCAGCACCCAGCATTGGTGCATTGGCAACCAAAAGGCTTGAAGCAGTCGCCAATTCACGACCGGCTCCGGCATGTGCGGCCAGAGCTGCGACGCCAACCCCACTGGCCATCATCAGGCACGCCAGCGAGAAAAAGACGCGGACAGACATCCCGCCCGCGTCTGATGCTTCGTCAATCAATGTGAGCCCGCCGACGCATGCGCCGCAGCGATCTTGGCTGCACCCTGGGCATTGGCAATCGCCAGGGCGCCGGCCTTGACGGCTTCCTGCACCTTTTCAAAGGCACGCACTTCAATCTGTCGAACACGTTCACGGCTGACGCCGAACTCGTCCGAGAGATCCTCCAGTGTCATTGGATCATCGACCAGCCGACGCGCTTCAAAGATCCGGCGTTCACGGTCGTTGAGCACGCCAAGAGCCGATTGCAGCAACATCCGGCGACCATCAAGTTCCTGGGATTCACCAAGGCGGGTCTCGGCGCTTTCAGTCTCGTCGACGAGCCAATCCTGCCATTCCGACGATTCCTCATCGGACCGAAGCGGCGAATTCAACGACGCATCACCACTCAGGCGACGGTTCATCGAATTGACCTCTTCCTCGCTGACGCCAAGCTTGGTCGCGATCGCCTTGACCTGATCTGGCTTCAGATCGCCCTCATCAAGCGCCTGTATCTGGCTCTTCATGCGCCGAAGATTAAAGAACAGCCGCTTCTGGTTTGCCGTCGTTCCCATCTTGACGAGGCTCCAGGAGCGCAAGATGTATTCCTGGATCGATGCCTTGATCCACCACATCGCATACGTCGCAAGCCGAAAACCCTTTTCAGGCTCGAACCGCTTGACGGCCTGCATGAGACCAACGTTGCCTTCAGAGATCACTTCCCCAATCGGCAGGCCATAGCCACGATAGCCCATCGCAATTTTCGCGACCAGTCGCAGATGCGACGTCACAAGTTGATGAGCAGCTTGGGGATCCTGATGTTCATGATAGCGCTTCGCAAGCATATATTCTTCTTGCGGCTGCAGCATCGGGAACTTGCGAATTTCGTTCAGGTAACGGGATAAACCGCCTTCGAGCGACGCAAGTGCCGGTAATGAGACCTGGGCCATTTATGCACCCTCCTGTTTCGCCGCCTTCTCAGCGGCGCCTTTCAGTCTTCTTGGACTGTCTGTATTTCCGGGAGACCCCGACCATCGGCGATCTCCTGACGACACCCTTATCGGGCTGCCATGCGATCATCTTACTCCTAAGTACCGCGAAAAGGCGACAAAAGTTTCGCGCCTGCCAGTCACATTGTTTTGATTTCTTGAACTAAGCCTTAACGACAGGTAACCAACACTAATCCCCGCCAGACGGGTCTAGCGGGGATTTTTTGCCGCAATGAGGCAAGGTCATTATGCACGATGCACATCAGAGCGACGCGTGTGTCCCATCGCAGGTCTGCGGTGTCTTTGATTGCTTGCAGCCACAGAAATAGACGGTTCCATCCTTCTCAGCGGTGAAGGGCTTCGGCGTCAATCCCGTGTCCTTGTGGCTGCCGTCGCACAGCGGCTGCTTCGAGGACTTTCCACACGAACACCAATAAACTGTCTGACCAGCAGTCATTTCAAGGGGATAGGGTGATTTTTGAGCTATAACAGGTGTCATGTGATGGTCTCTTTCTCTCTGGAATTCTGGACCCATTGCAGACCGAGACTGGCCCACTGTCAACCATGCGTCTAGTGTGATTCATAGATCAGTGTGTTTCGGTCACTGACCGGCGTCAGGTGATCGGGCAAGACACAAGGCTGCCCCGCTCCCGACGCGCAGTTTCGAGGGTGGTCAGTCAACCGAACAAGCGATTGCGCAGCTTGCGCCAGGCAGCAATAAAGATGCCTCCACGCCAGAGCCAGGCTCGCCGACGCTGATCGCGCGGAGAAAAGCGTTCTGATTGCCACGGAAATTGACGACCTGTGTCGTTCGGTGTCGGGGGCAGACCAAACACCAGCACATAAGCCCATCGAGGCTGATCGGTCATGTTGGCACCTGCTCCATGCACGGTCCGCGTCTTGTGCAAGACACAGCCGCCAGCCGGCAACGGGCAATCCACCGCAAGTGATGGGTCTATGGCAACCGAGCAATCCAGCGCATGGACATTGCCTTTTCCATCGGCAGGAACATGAGGCACAACAGGCCCGAGGTGAGAGCCGGGGATATAGCGCATGCAGCCGTTTTCCGTGTTAACGGGCTGCAAGGCGAGCCAAAAGTTGATCTCATTGTAGGTCCGAGCCGGATCTCCGAAGGCCTCGTCCTGATGCCACGGCGTAATCGACTGGGACCCCGGCGGCTTCACGATACAGTGGCTCTGTGTGAGGCGGACATTGGGCCCCAGAACCTCTTGCGCAATCCTCTTGGCGTTCCGGTAGAAGTCCGTCTGTCGCAAGATGGGCGCGTAGCGCTCCGGACCTGCCAGCTGTGGCAGCCTTGGATTATCCGGGTCGGTTTCGTCGCCCGCCATATCGTAAAGTGCACCCTCGTTGTATCCCGCCTGTCGGGCAAACAACGCCTCCAACTCTTGTCGGATCAACCAGACATCTGCCGCACCGGTCATTTGATCCAGTGTCAGAAACCCATTTATTTCAAAAAACTGTTGTTCATCCGGTGATAGCCAGGACGGCTCGGCAGAACTCACGCGTTTTGCGGACACCGCAATCATGATCCGGACAACCCCCGCAAATCAATACGAACAGATAAGCCGCCTTATATAATATGACCTCTTTAAAATCCTTTTCACGACTTAGAATTGATGAAATAATGTTTTCAATGTCTCTCGCAATGGCCAATGAATGGTCTAAAGCCTAGCGACCGAAAAGTGGAACCGGACCGATATAAGAAGGTCGACGCCTGTTCGCTTATGCACGAACGGCAAATGCAGGGAACGGGACAAAGGCAGATGCCAATTGATTTGCTTATCAGATCGATGGTTCGCGTCACAAACCGCTTCGAAATGGCCGATCGACTTCCAAATCTGCAGGCCGTCGGAGGGAACGCAGGCTCGGCATTTGTCAGCGCATGACGTGTTTCGGATGCGGGGAATGCGCCCAAGAATGCCGGAATCAGGCAGTATCGGTTTGGAGCGTGGTAACCTTTTGATGATAGACTTTGATGTTAATCGTCTGGGTGCTTGGCAAGCTTGAAGTCAAGACCTATCTTGATGGTCGAGGTGTTCTGTCACCTTGGGCAGTCCGATCAGGACAACAGGGTGATCGAGGCGGTGATCGTTGATATCAATTCGGTTGCTGTATCATTGAACAAGTAGCGCGGCTGCAAGAGCGCGTTGGGAAATGGAAGCTTTCGACGCCGACGATCGGCGCAGCTTGAAGACATTCTATTTGATAAACAGTTCGCTGTTTCTCGGAAACGGATGTCATCGGGATACGACAGACGAGCCGGCTTGGCTGGCCAGATGGGACATTGAATGAACGCCAACTTCCGGAACTTCGCGCTGTGGGTAATCATCGCCCTGTTGCTGATCGCGCTTTTCCAATTGTTTAATCGCCAGGACCGCAGCGCCGGGCCAGTGAACCAGATCCCGTACTCACAATTCCTTGCTGATGTCGATCAGGGCAAAGTGCGCGACGTCGATATCGTCGACCAACAGGTCACCGGCAAATACACGAATGGCGGTGGATTTCAGACCACGGCGCCACGCGGCGATTCCTATGTGAACCAACTGGTGGCAAAGAACGTGACGGTGACCTTGCGTCAGGCTGGCGAGACCTTCAATCTGGTCGGCGCGATCCTGAACTGGCTGCCAATGCTGATCCTTGCAGGCATCTGGATTTTCCTGATGCGCCAAATGCAGGGTGGTGGCGGCAAGGCGATGGGATTTGGCAAATCGAAGGCCAAGCTCCTGACCGAAGCCCATGGTCGCGTCACATTCGACGACGTCGCCGGGATCGATGAAGCCAAGGAAGACCTGATCGAAGTCGTCGAATTCTTGCGCGATCCGCAGAAGTTCCAGCGGCTGGGCGGTCGTATTCCGCGCGGCGTGCTTCTGGTCGGCCCGCCAGGCACCGGTAAGACACTCACAGCACGTGCCGTTGCCGGTGAAGCAAATGTCCCGTTCTTTACCATTTCCGGCTCGGATTTCGTCGAAATGTTTGTCGGCGTTGGCGCATCGCGCGTCCGCGACATGTTCGAACAGGCCAAGAAGAACGCACCCTGCATTATTTTCATCGACGAAATCGATGCCGTCGGACGGCATCGTGGCGCAGGATTGGGCGGTGGCAACGACGAACGCGAACAGACGCTCAACCAGCTTCTGGTCGAGATGGACGGGTTCGAGCAAAACGAAGGTGTCATCATCATCGCGGCAACCAACCGCCCCGACGTCCTTGATCCCGCCCTGTTGCGTCCAGGTCGCTTTGACCGGCAGATCACGGTGCCGAACCCGGACGTCAATGGTCGCGAGAAGATCCTCAAGGTCCATGTCCGCAAGGTTCCCCTGGCCCCAGACGTTGATCTGAAGATACTGGCTCGCGGCACCCCGGGCTTCTCGGGAGCTGACTTGATGAACCTCGTCAACGAGGCCGCCCTGCTGGCCGCACGCCGCAACAAGCGGATTGTGACCCATGCAGAGTTCGAAGATGCCAAAGACAAGGTCATGATGGGCGCGGAGCGCAAATCAATGGCCATGACAGAAGAAGACAAGCGCAACACCGCCTATCATGAGGCTGGTCATGCGATCATCGCGCTGATCCTCAACAAGGTCATCGACCCGATCCACAAGGCGACCATCATCCCGCGTGGCCGGTCGCTCGGCATGGTCATGACCCTGCCGGAAAGCGACCGTTTGAACTGGTCTTACGAGAAGGCAGTTGCACGCCTGGCTCTTGCGTTTGGTGGACGCGAGGCAGAGATTTTCAAGTTCGGACCGGAAAAGGTCACGAACGGAGCGGTGAGCGACATTCAGCAGGCGACGGCGATCGCCCGAGCCATGGTCATGGAATGGGGCATGAGCGAGAAGCTCGGTCGCGTTCGGTATCGGGCGAACGAACAGGAAGTATTCCTTGGTCATTCGGTTTCCCAGACAACAAACATGTCGGACGAAACCGCAAAGCTGATTGACGAGGAAGTCCGTCGCCTGGTGGAAAATGGTGAAGGTGAAGCACGTCGCATCATCACCGAATATGCCGAGCAGTTCGAATCGATCGCGCAGGCACTTCTCGAGTTCGAAACCCTCACAGGTGACGAATTGCGTGATCTCATGAACGGAAAGCGGCCAAACAGGAATACTGACGGCGAAGGCTCTGTCTCCCCGCGCACGTCGGCGGTTCCGACCACGTCCAAGCCGAAAAAGGCTGACGACGGTGAGCCAGAGGCTGGCGTGCCGCAACCGGGCTAATGGCGCAACCCATTGATGACCAATCTGAATACGGCCCCTCGATAGCGTTCGGGGGGCCGTTTTCATTGGCTCGCATAAAGCTGTGCCCAGAGTCCTATTTCTGAATGCTCATGACATTATCAATTCATTAACACTAATAATCACGGTTAAGATTTATAGTTAAGCGCATCTTAAGAGTTGGGTGCGACAGTGTTGTCTGATGGTTCCTGCGTCGGATGAGATACCGCCGGGAATGACAAACAGGGCTGTTCCATGTGCGTCTATAAAACAGTTGCTCTCCTGATCGCCGTTCTTGCAGCAACGCCAACTGCCTCGTTGGCTGCAGACATGGCGGCTCGTCCGCCGGTGATCACAGCTGAGTCGGTCGTTCCCGATGAAACAGGTGCGGGATGGTACCTGCGCGGAGACATCGGTTACGCGAGCAACGTCGCACCTTCTATGTCTTGGCAAACAACGTCATACAGTGGCAATCGTGCTGCAAATTCTGGCACATTCGATTTCGGGCTCGGCTATCGGTTTACCGAAAATCTCCGCAGTGACGTGACGCTGGATTTTCTGACCAGTCATCGCGTGCTGGGCGCATTGAATGCTACAACAACCGACACCCTTAACCAGGACATGACAGCCGTTCTCGTGAATGGCTATTATGATATCGGCAAATTTATGGGCATTACCCCCTACATCGGCGCAGGCATCGGTGCTGCCCGAATCAATGCCGATCAACTCACCCGGTCAGTCAACGGCACAACCACCTATGTGTTCAACAGCGCCAGCAATTATACTCTGGCTGCGGCAGCAACAACAGGATTTAGTTTCGATATCGGTCATGGCCTGCAGGCAGACCTCGGCTATAAATTTGCATGGTTTGGCAATAGCACCACAGGACTTGAATCAACTTCTCATCTGACCAGCAAAGTCAACATTGGAAATAGCACGGTGCACGAGCTTAGATTTGGCTTGAAATACTTTATTAATTAATTTTTTCATTGAATTTTTTTGACGTAACTCATTTTATTT
Organism: uncultured Hyphomicrobiales bacterium; assembly: GCA_903930435.1. Classification (GTDB taxonomy): domain Bacteria; phylum Pseudomonadota; class Alphaproteobacteria; order Rhizobiales; family Ancalomicrobiaceae; genus CAIYYN01. Next base: position 23,581 of record CAIYYN010000042.1, read on the forward strand.
GAAATTTTGTTGCATCCAAATTGATCCTATCAAGCATTATTATCATTTTTTATTCTCTTAACAAAATTTACTGTTAATTAACCATAATTCGAGAAAATCGATACTGTGATTAGATGGTTATGAACCCCCGCACATGTGGTGGTCGACCCCTGCTACAGGATCAAGCAGATGACATGTATGACTCGTTTCCTATTGACCGCAGCCATGTTTTGCGGCGCGACATATGGAGCAGAGGCGGCCGACCTGTCGCAACCACCTCCGGTTATCAACTACCCGGCTCCAGTTACTGCTGATCCCGGTCCGACCGGATGGTATCTGCGCGGTGATGTTGGCGTTGGTATTGTAAACAGCTCAAGCTGGTACGAGAGCAGCATTGATTCGCCGTCGGCTGGCGTCACGACCGGTTGGATCAACAAATCGGTTAATGACACGGCCTTTGTTGATGCCGGCGTCGGCTATCAATTCACCGACAACCTGCGGGGTGACGTCACGCTCCAGTATCGCACCGCGACATCCTTCCAGGGCGGCAATTACATCAAAAACAACACGACACAGGCGGTCGGCGAAAATTCCATTACGGGTGCGACGTCATCTGTAATCGGGCTGGTGAATGGCTATTACGATATCACACATTGGAATGGCCTGACCCCTTATGTCGGTGCTGGTATCGGCTTCGCATATAACCAGATGCACGCAACTTCGACCCAGCAAGGCGGATTTAGCCCGAACGAATACGGCGTTTATCCCACGGGCGGACAGACCAATCTGGCATGGGCACTGCACACTGGTTTATCCTACGACATCAATTCGCGGCTCAAGCTCGAAATGGGCTATTCGTTCCTGAACTACGGCGATACCAAAGCTGGCCCGTTGACCTGTTATGGCTCATCGACGCCTGTCGCCTGTAACGACATGTTCAAAATCCATAGCCTGACGTCCAGTGATTTCCATCTTGGCATGCGCTGGTTGCTTGATGGTCAGGCAAGCGGTTCATCCTCCTATCAATCCAACTTCCAGTCAAACTGGCAGCAACCAACCACATTCCGCCAGTCGTCGACCAGCTATCAGTCTTCGTCGGCACCGGTTTATCAGGGCGGCCAGACACCGGTTGTTGCCCGTTACTGATCGAGCAATGAACCCACACCCAGAACGGCGTACCAGGAATGGTGCGCCGTTTCTGTATAAGCTTGGCTTACGAAGAGGCAATGACCGAGCGTCACACCGCCCAAGGATTGCATCCACAAAAACATCCTCTTCCCCGTTAGAAGCTTGCCTTTTAGTGACCGTTAGGTTAATTCGCCTTCCGGGACACCCCTCCCCACCGGGGGGCGCCCATCTGAGAGGATGGATCAAATGACAAGCATACTGAAGCCGGGCGCAAAGCCCGCAAATCCGCATTTTTCATCCGGCCCATGCGCAAAGCGTCCTGGCTGGACCGTTGAAGCCCTCAACGACGCCCTCGTCGGCCGGTCTCACCGCTCAAAACCAGGCAAGGCAAAGCTTCTCGAAGCCATCAATCTGACGCGCGAAATTCTGGGCGTACCGAGCGATTATCGTATCGGGATTGTGCCGGCCTCTGATACCGGCGCGGTTGAAATGGCGATGTGGTCGCTGCTCGGCGCACGACCCGTGGATATGGTTGCCTGGGAATCCTTCGGCGAGGGCTGGGTAACCGACGTGGTCAAACAGTTGAAGCTGACGGATGCACGCGTTATCACCGCACCTTATGGCGAGTTGCCGGATTTATCAGCGATCGACACGAAAACCCGCGACGTTGTCTTCACCTCGAATGGAACGACGTCTGGAGCCCGCGTCGCCAATGCAGACTGGATCGCAGCTGATCGCGAAGGCCTCACCATCGCCGATGCGACGTCGGCGGCATTTGCGCAGGATCTCGATTGGGCCAAGCTCGATGTCGTCACCTTCTCCTGGCAGAAGGTGCTTGGTGGTGAAGCTGCGCACGGCATGCTGATTCTCAGCCCGCGCGCGGTCGAACGGCTCCTGACGTACAAGCCTGCATGGCCCTTGCCAAAAATCTTCCGTCTCACATCAGGCGGCAAGCTGATCGATGGCATCTTTGTCGGAGAGACGATCAACACGCCTTCCATGCTCGCAGTCGAAGACTATCTCGACACGCTGAAGTGGGCCAATTCGATCGGCGGCCTGAAGGCGTTGATCGGGCGGGCGGACGCGAACACGAAAGTCATTGCGGACTGGGTTGCACGTACGCCATGGGCGGAGTTCCTCGTCAAGGACCCGGCTATTCAGTCGAATACATCGGTGTGTCTGACCATCGCCGATCCCGACATCAACGTGGATCAGATCGCGGACTTCGCAAAAAAGATCGTCTCGCTCGTTGAGAAGGAAGGCGCTGGATTCGATTTTGGTTCCTATCGGGATGCACCACCAGGACTGCGGATCTGGTGTGGAGCAACCGTCGATGCAGCCGACGTCGCGATCCTGACGCAATGGCTCGATTGGGCCTATGCAGAAGCCAAGGCAGGCCTCGCGAAGGCGGCCTGAGGGTTTGATAAATCTCGACAGCCGAAGCGTCAGGCTTCGTGTCCCCAGCTTCGGCTGTCAGTTATCCCATGCCTCGAAGAACTGGCACCCGTCGCGCCTTCCAACTTGAATGAAGGCGGCAGTCGTTAGCCCTTCAAACTCTGAAGTTGCTCGGCCCGGCACACTGCCGAGGGCCTTGAGCCTACAATCAGGAAACACCGATGTCGGCACCACGCGTTCTCATTTCTGATCAACTTTCACCGACTGCCGTGCAGATCTTCCGGGATCGCGGCATTGATGTCGACTATCAGCCGAACCTCGGCAAAGACAAGGAGAAGCTCGCAGAGATCATCGGTGATTACGATGGCCTTGCGATCCGCTCGGCAACCAAGGTCACGGCGAAGCTTCTTGAAAGGGCGACCCGTCTCAAAGTCATCGGGCGCGCCGGCATCGGCGTTGATAACGTCGATATACCAGCGGCAACGCAGCGCGGCGTAATCGTGATGAACACGCCATTCGGCAATTCGATCACAACGGCCGAGCACGCCATCGCCATGCTGTTCGCACTGGCCCGGGAACTGCCTGCGGCCGATACCTCGACACAGGCTGGCAAGTGGGAAAAGAACCGCTTCATGGGCGTCGAAGTGACGGCCAAAACGCTCGGCATCATTGGTTGCGGCAATATTGGTGCCATCGTTGCTGATCGCGCTGTCGGCCTCAAGATGAAGGTCATCGCCTTCGACCCATTCCTCAGCCCGGAGCGGGCCATGGCGCTCGGCGTTGAAAAGGTCGAACTCGATGATCTCATCAAGCGGGCTGACTTCATCACCTTGCATACGCCGCTGACCGACAAGACCCGCAATATCCTGTCGGCAGACAGCATTGCGCGTACCAAAAAAGGCGTTCGCATCATCAATTGCGCCCGTGGCGGACTTGTTGACGAGGTCGCGTTGCGCGCCGCACTCGACAGCGGACATGTAGCGGGTGCCGCCTTTGACGTGTTTGTCGAAGAACCAGCTGTCACCAACCCGCTGTTTGGTCATCCAAACGTGATCGCCACGCCGCATCTCGGCGCATCGACGACGGAAGCACAGGAAAATGTGGCGCTGCAGGTGGCCGAACAGATTTCGGATTACCTGATGCGCGGTGCGGTTCAAAACGCACTGAACATGCCATCAATTACGGCTGAAGAAGCCCCGAAACTGACACCTTTTGTCAAGCTGGCCGAACTGATCGGATCATTTGCAGGTCAATTGACGGATTCCGGGCTCACGGGCGTCAGGCTCGAATATGAAGGCGAAGTAGCAAGTCTCAACACGCGGGCCCTCACAGCCGCCGCCCTGACGGGTGTTCTGAAGCCCTCACTGGACTCGGTCAACATGGTCTCCGCGCCCGCGCTGGCCAAGGAGCGCGGATTGCACGTTGAAGAGGTCCGCCGTGATGATCGCGGGACCTTCGACAGCCTGTTCCGTCTGACAGTCAAGTCAGACAAACTGGAGCGGAGTGTCGCAGGCACGGTCTTCTCCGATGGAAAGCCGCGTATTGTAGAAATCAAGGGCATTCAACTGGATGCCGAATTCCAGCGGTCTATGCTCTACGTCACCAACAAGGACAAACCTGGCTTTATCGGTCGCCTCGGGACGCTTCTCGGGGAACGGGGGATTAATATTGCCACCTTCGCCCTTGGCCGCTCGGCGCCGGGTGAAGATGCAATCGCGCTCATCGGGATCGACGCACCGGCAGATCTCGGTCTCATCGAAGGCGTTGCTGCCCTCCCGAATGTCATCCAGGTCAAGCCACTGTCATTCTGATCACGATCCCGCAATGGCGAGCCATGAGTGGCTTCGTCCTTGTGGATTGATATGTTTACGGGAACGAGATCAGCGGCGTTGCGCCCAGGCAATGCCGCCGAGGACGAGGACGAGTGCCGTTGCCTGATACCAGCCGAATGGCTCGCCCAAAATCAGCACCGACAAGGCCGAGCCGAAAACCGGGACCAGGTTGACAAAGATGCCAGCTCGGCCAGGTCCAATTAATTCAATTCCGCGCATATAAAAGATCTGTGCGAAGAGTGACGGGAACAGTCCCACATAGAGGACGACGCACCAGCCGATTGGCGTTGGCCAATACGACTGGCCTGCCGCCAGCTCGACGCCATAAAGCGGAGCCGCCATCGATCCCGCAATCGTCGCAAGCACAGTGAAGAGCCCAATGCCAGAGACATCCGGTCGGCTTTTAAGTGCAACGGTGTAGGATGCATAGCAGGCACAGGCGACAAGCATCAGAAGATCGCCAATGGCGAATTTCAAGCCGAGGACTGTGGCGATGTCACCCTTTGATGCCACAATCGCGATCCCGGCGATCGTGACCACGACTCCGACTGTCTGTGCGTTCCGAATCGGCGTGCGGTGGAAAACGAAAGCGCCCAGAAGCACAAAAACCGGAATTGCTCCCTGGATAATCGTCAGATTGACCGCCGAGGTCGTGTAAGCCGCGACATACATGATCGCGTTGAAGGCTGTCAGGCCGATAATACCGAGCATCAGCAGAAAAGGTATACGTGTGCGCAGAACGGGCCAGTCTGCGCGAACCTGCTTACGATAAAGAACACCAAGCACGGTGATGGGAATGACCCAACGCAAGGCCGTCAGCGCCATTGGTGATATCTGACCAATGGCAATCCGGCTTGCAACCGCATTGCCGCCCCAGAACAGGGAGCATAGCGCCAGCAATATATAGGGCTGATCGTAAAGTAGGTGGCCTAATCGGACAGCCCGAGCACGCATCACTGATCACTTTGTTATTTTTGTCGCGCACGACTGATCAGATCGCGCCGAGATCGTCAAGCTGCATCAGGTTCACGGGCCGTGCATCTAACACATGTCAGCCTTGTCAGGCAGCGACCGTCCCTGCGTCAGTCGAGCCCGGTTCAATTGTTGCTTCAATCGAATCGAATGCAGTAACCCGGTTACGACCGTTCTGTTTCGAACTGTAGAGTGCCAGATCCGCTCGCTTCAGGAGCGTCCGGATGGATTCTGTTATCGGTCCCGAAGCTATTCCGGCACTGACCGTTACCCGGATAGGCTCCAGCGCCGTGTCAAATTCGAGCCCCGCGATCACCTTGCGCAAACGATCGATAACCTCGAAGCCCTCTTCAGGCGTTTGCCACTCCAAAATGATCCCGAATTCCTCGCCGCCAAGGCGCCCGACAACCGAACTGCAATTGTTCAGTTCTTGCGCAACAGTGCGGATCACGTCGTCGCCGACATCATGGCCATAGGTGTCGTTGACACGCTTGAAATGATCGATGTCAACAATGATTGCGCTGAGCGGCATCTTCATTTCAATGGCCCGGTCACGCGCGGCGGCGGCTTTCTCAAGAAAGGCACGCCGGTTCAGCAAATCCGTCAAGGGATCGCGGTTAGCCAATCGAATCAGCTTGCGCTGGGCGGCAAGCAACCGCTCTGCAGCACGCAAGCGTGCATGAAGTTCCTGGTCATTCGGCGGCTTGGCGATGAAGTCGTCGGCACCACTATCGAGCGCCCGCTCCAGGGAATGTCCATCATATGTTGACGACATTGCGATCACATAAAGTGCACGCGACTCTCCAGCCAGCAATCTGGCTTCCCAACAAACCTGCAACCCGCTAATCGTCAGTGATTCAAAGCTGGTGATGACCAGTTCGACAAACTCGTCCGCTTCAATATACTTTATCGCCTCTTCACCGTCGCGAAACTCGTAGACTTCATGACCGCGCTGCCGAAGCATTGTGCTCATGATCTTGAGGCCGACTCGGCTTTGCTCAACGAGGACGATTCGCATAGCTTTCCTTGAGCCAGATTGACGTAGGAGGTGAACGAAGACACCGTCCTGGCGAAAATCGCCAACAGATCGATTCATATGATTTTATTAATACAGCAAAAAACTTTTCGAAGGGTTGACAATTCCCCGAAACGTTGAAGGAACAGCATAAGTATTACTACTTATAATCCATCAATATCGGTATAGCTGGAAGCGCCATCAAATGCGAAGCGGTGTTTTGAATCCGACTGCTTCAGTGGCGCTGTTTTCCACCGTCCAACAGCGAACTTCCAGCTTTTACAGCGACTATCCCCAATGGTGCCGTTTAAAGGGTCGTCAGCCGTGTAAAGAATAGCTATAGTCCGCCGCCGTTGCCTGCATTGCCCGATGGCAATCAGAGGACGCGGACGAGGAGCACTGAACTGCGCAATCGAGAAATTGTTGCCAGAAATGGCCACAAATCTGTTGCACGGGTCTTGATAGAGTTTTTGGACTGAAAGGTATGGAGTTCGATGGCCAACGTCGTCGTAGTTGGGTCGCAGTGGGGCGACGAAGGCAAGGGAAAGATTGTCGATTGGCTTTCGGAGCGTGCCGATGTGGTTGTTCGTTTTCAAGGCGGGCACAACGCCGGGCACACGCTGGTCATTGACGGGATCTCCTATAAATTGGCGATGTTACCGTCCGGAGTCGTGCGCAAAGGCAAGCTCTCCGTTATTGGCAACGGCGTCGTCGTCGATCCCTATGCCTTCATCGCTGAAATCGAAAAATTAAGCGCGCAGGGCGTGACCGTCACGCCTGAGACCCTTCGTGTCGCCGACAACGCGACCTTGATCCTTTCGGTGCATCGCGAACTCGACCAATGGCGTGAGTCCTCTAACTCAGGAACACGCATAGGCACGACAGGACGCGGTATCGGACCTGCTTACGAGGATAAGGTCGGACGCAGGGCCATCCGCGTGATGGATCTCCAGACGTTGGACACCCTGGCACCAAAGATCGAACGGCTTTTGTCGCATCACAACGCCTTGCGGCGGGGCTTTGGCCAACCCGAAGTCAACGCGGAGACGATTTACAAGGAACTCTCGGACATCGCAGCGCCGATGTTGCCCTACATCGATACCGTCTGGCGTCTTCTGGATCAGCGGCGACGTGCCGGAAGCCGTATCCTGTTTGAAGGCGCACAGGGCGCGCTTCTGGATATCGATCACGGTACCTATCCATTTGTCACCTCCTCCAATACCGTGGCCGCTCAGGCGGCGACTGGCTCGGGTCTGGGACCCGGTGCGATCGGGTACGTGCTTGGGATCACGAAGGCCTATACGACGCGCGTCGGCGAAGGCCCGTTCCCGACAGAACAGCAGAACGAGGTCGGCGAATTCCTGGGATCACGGGGGCACGAATTTGGCACGAACACAGGCCGCAAACGTCGCTGCGGCTGGTTTGATGCGGTTCTGGTCCGGCAGATCGTCCAGGTCAGCGGAATCAACGGAATAGCGCTGACGAAGCTGGATGTACTCGACGGGCTCGACGAGATCAAAATTTGCGTCAAGTACAAACTCGACGGTATTGAACTTGACCATCTGCCTGCGGCTCAAGGGGATCAGGGACGCGTTGAAGCCATTTACGAGACATTGCCAGGCTGGCAGGAATCGACGCGCGGTGCACGTAGCTGGGCGGATTTGCCAGCCCAGGCGATCAAATATGTCCGCTACATCGAGGAACTGATCGGCGCTCCCGTCGCCATGTTATCGACAAGTCCGGAGCGCGAAGACACAATTCTTGTGCAAGACCCGTTTCAGGATTAACGATATTTTTGATATCCTGAAACAGCGCAACGGGTTGGAGGGTGATACGGGGCTGATGGCACGCAATGGCTGATTATTATGCGATCCTGAAACGTGCCATCAACGGTCTCGCGGAACCGACCGGTGAGTCACGCCGGTCCGTGTACGAAAAAGCCCGGACCGCGCTTGTTGCACAGTTGAAATCCTTCGACCCACCGCTCAGTGCATCGGAAATAACCCAGCAAAGGCTCCAGCTTGAAGATGCGATCCGGAAGGTCGAGTCGGAATCGGCCAAGGGCCTTTTGACACAGGCGCTGAGCCGAGCTTCGCTGCCTGACCGGACGGCTCCGACTGGCGTACCGACGAGCACGCAAACCAATCCACCGGCACCAGCGGCGCGTGCATTCCCGGAACCCGTCACTCTCGGTCTCACACCGCGTTCGACCGTACCGATTGCCAAGTCTGCGGCACCCGCACCCGACACGGCATCATTGAGCAAAACCACCGAGCCGGTAACGGGCTCTGTTCCCAGAGCGGCGATGCCGAGCGCAGAGCCGACTGCGCCAACCCGTCCGCCACTGGCGCGACTCTCTGCCACCTCAGCAACCGGGTCTGGTTCGAATACGGCTCCAACGCTTGGAATGCGCGTTTCAAAAACGCAGTTTGAACCGATAACTCCGCCGACGTCCGCACCGGAACGTGCGGCCGCACCGATATCGCCAACCAAAACGCCCCCGGAGCCGGTTGCGCAGCCGCTCCCCGCCGACACCGGCGGATCATTTTCAGCCAGCAGCAATGCCAGCGCGGACAGCGCCGCGAGCTACGAGCAGGAAGAGGTCACCCAGTCAGTCGCGAACCGGGTCTTGAAGAGGGCCGTAAGTGACAGCGACCGCCTTGGAAATGCAACCCAGGAAACAGCGCGCCGTGCGCGCGACGCCTTGTCAGTTGCAGAGACACCACTTGATGAAAACCTGTCTTCAGCAGGGCCATCCGGCAAACGGAGCGACCGCAAACCGCTGACCTCACGTGATCGCCCGCCGAGGGAAGCGCCTGCTGCCGGGTTGCAGCCAGCACGCAACCCGACGGCGCGACGGGGATCGCGTCTGCCGGTGATCATCGGGTTGGTCGTCGTGGCCGTCGTCGCACTGGCGGGTGCCGGACTCTACATGAACCGTGAGGTGATTGCTGCCTATCTTGGCGCGCAGAAGCCACTGATCGAGTTGGCCCAGCGCGCCCCGATCGAGAAGCCGATCGTGAAATCGACGGATCGTCTGGTGCCAGACGAACAAACGACCAAACCGACATCCCCATCAAATGTAAAAGTCGTCACAACTCAGCCCATTACGCCGGGCAACAGTGCGCCGCCCGTCGCGGCAACCAGTGGGCAGACGGACGCGGCACCGGCTGCGGTAACCGCGGCAACGGTTGTCACGTCGGCAGCGCCACTGCCAACCAACGCCGATGTCCCGCCGATTGCGCAGAAGGCAGCGCTGCTTGAAGAGGCTCAGGATGGCACCTCCGCACCAATTTTGACCGGCGGCACGGTCATTTGGCAATTGGTGAAGGCACCAAATCCCGTTTCAGGAAAACCGGATATCACACGGCTTCAGGGGCGTGTGGAAATTCCTGATCGTGGGGTGGCCATGACCCTGACAATCGAGCAGAATACCGACGTCACGCTGCAGGCAACGCACCTGCTGAAGCTCGAGTTTAAATTACCGGCAGATTTCAATAACAAGAGCGTGGCCAGAGTTCCCGGCATCATCATGAAGTCAGCGGAACAGGCACGCGGTGATCCGCTGTCGGGAGCAACGGCCAAGATCACGAGCAACATCTTCTGGATTGCACTCTATGCCGGGGATACCGACAAGGCGCGCAACATTCAGTTGATCCGGGATCGTGGCTGGATCGATATTCCCATCGTCTATGACACCAATAAACGCGCCATGCTCACGCTTGAAAAAGCTGGAGCCGGGGATCGCGTTTTCAATGACGCGCTCGCCGCCTGGGGCGGGTGACGCAGACCGGACTGTTGTCCAGCCTGCATGACGACACGGTTTGGCTTGCAGATCGCCTGATCAGCGCAGCAGCGGTGACCAGGCCGGATCTGAGGCAAATCCGGGGATGCGAACCTGATTATTGACGGTTCCGGTCACGTCCGCATACCAGATCGATGCACCGCCTGACGCGCCGCCACCGTCCTGGAAATACATCACGTAGCGCCCGTTTGGTGCCCAGCTCGGGCCTTCGTTGTGATAGCCGTCGGCGATTATCCGCTCAGCTGATCCGTCCGGCTTCATGACGCCAATCTTGAAATTGCCGCCGTCCTGCTTGGTGAAGGCGACATAGGGATTTTCCGGATCCGGCGAAAACACCGGCGTCGCGTAACGGCCTGATCCGAAGGAAATCCGGCGTGGCGATGAGCCGTCGGCCCCCATGATATAAACCTGCTGCGCGCCGCCACGATCGGATTCGAAGACAATTTGCGAACCATCCGGCGAGTAGGACGGTGACGTGTTGATCGAGGAGTCATCGGTCAACTGGCGGATTTGCCGCGAGCCGAGTTCCATCACATAGATGTTCGAATTGCCCTCACGCTCGACCGAGAAGATCAGCTTCGAGCCATCGGGCGAAAAGCGCGGCGAAAACGTCATGGAGGCGAATTCACCAACCAGCTGTCGAGACCCGTTGGCCGTGTTGAGGATGAACACATGGGGGTCGCCCTGCCCATAGGCCATGTAGGCGACCTGTTGCGTCGACGGCGAGAAACGCGGTGTCAGCACCAGTTCCGACCCTTGCGTCAGATAGCGCACATTGGCACCATCCCAGTCCATGAGCGCCAGCCTCTTGATGCGCGCTGTCTTTGGACCGGTTTCGGCAACGAAAGCAACGCGCGTATCAAAGAAGCCCTTGAAACCGGTCAGTTGTGAGTAGACGGCATCTGCAATAATGTGACCGAGACGCCGCACGTTGTCCGGCGAGGTCGCAAACTGCTGGCCAAGCAGCTGTTGACCTGTCGTCACATCCCACAGGCGCACGGCAGCAACAATCTGCCCGCCCTGCATCTGCACGGTACAGGCAACCAGCGCCTGCGCGCCAATCGTCATCCAGTTGTTGAACCTCGGCGCGTCGCTGGCCCCGACCGTCTTGTCGAGATAGGAGCTGGGGTCCAGCGGATTGAGATAGCCGGACAGCTTCAGGTCATTGGCGACAATCTGCGATACCTGGCTGGCGAAATTCGGATCGCCCGCAAAATTTGGTACCGCAATCGGCATCGGCGTGAAGGGTTGGCCAGGGTTCAGTGTAAAGGTCAGGGCCGACGCAGGTCGCGGAGCAAGCAATCCAGCCACACCAACCACGCCAAGCGTTGATGCACCCAGAGAAAACGCACGTCGCGTCAGAGGCAAGTTCTTATTGGCAACCATCGTCGTCCTCATCTAAACCAAGCAGTAGACCAGCTATTGGTCCTGTCATTCACGGAGTGCGAGCCAATCATTTCGGATTACTCGGATCGAAGGTGATGCGATTTTCGGCCCACGCCGCATATTTGTCGGCCGGCAGCTTGAAAGGATGCTCAGCTGCACACATTTTCACGGCGCGCTTTGCGCTGCTAACAATCGACGGTCCTTGAGGATTTGTTCCGCCGCTGACGCCATAAAGTTCAGGCTCACCCCGAAGTGTGCCATCCGGGTTGAGAGACACGTTCAGGGTCACTTTGACACCAGACTCAGACGCTCCTGGCGGAATGTTCCAGCACTGAAGGATCTGGGACCGCAACATACCGATCAAGCCTTCCAGTTCACTCTGAGACAGCTTCAGCGTCGGTATATTGGGTCCATTCGGATTGCCGAGGCTGGCTGACTTTGGAGCACGACTGGACGAGGTTCCCGTATCGACATGGTTCTGAATGTCGGTCACCTGCCCGCGCAACGCCGATGGTGTTTGGGATGGTGCAGCAGAGGCCTTGGGATCATTGGACGCCAATTTGACGGGCGTGGGATTGACGGGTGGCTTGTCGGCAGGCTTTGGCTGATCCGGCTTCTTCTCCGGCGGCTTTTCCTGTGCCTTTGCATCTTCCAGAAGCTTGTCGAGCGCCTTCTGATCCTTCGGAGGCTGCTTGACTTCCGGCGGCTTCGCCTCGGCAATCGGCTTGGCGGTCTCGGATTCCTTCAGGACATCCGGCTTGGCAGGCGGGACGGGCACCGGCTCAGGCTTGACGAGCTTCGAGAGGTCAGGCTTGGACGGCTCCGGCTTTGGCTCCGGTTTTGGTTCAGGCTTCACTGGTGGCGGCGGCGTAACCGGTGGCTGCGGCTTTTCAGGCGGCGTCGGCACCTGCTGAGGCGGCGGGGGTGGCTCTTCCGACTTCGTATCGCCTGCCCGCTTGCCGTCGCTTTCCTTTGCTGACGCTTTCGTATCCCTGGTGATCTCGTCCGAGGGCTTGCCGGTCTTGGAGCCAAGCTTCTGCTGCGTCGTATCACTGGGTGGCAGCAGTTCGACGTCAATGGGATCAGACGCTGGCGCCTCAATCACCATCGGTGGCTCCGACGCGAACGACAGCAACGCCCAGCCAAGAACGGCAGCGTGCAGAACGATCGACGTCGGAAGGCCAACTCTCACCGCCTCGACACTCCTAGTTCGGATTCATCTGGATGGCGATCTTGTGGAAGCCGGCATTGTTCAGCTCGGCCAGCACCTTCGACGTCGTGCCCCACACGGCTGCCTTGTCGCCCCGGAACACGATCCGCTCCTCAGCATTGCCTTTAGAGATCGCCTGCATGGTTCTGACGAGATCATTCAGCGGAACCTCGGCATCGGCCACGAAGATCTTGCCCGTCGGATCAACGGAAATCGTGATCGGGCGCACGTTGCCCTCGGCTGGTTTGCCATTGGCATCAGGAAGGTCAATCGGCACGTTCGACGTCATAAGGGGAGCGGCGACCATGAAGATGATCAGCAACACGAGCACGACGTCGATGAACGGCGTCATGTTGATCTCGCTCATCATGGCAGAATTCGTGCGGCGACGCCGGCCGCGACGCCCACCTGCATCTCCACCAGATTTGACAGCCATTGCCATCGGGTTGCTCCTCAGGCTGCCTGACGTTCGTCAATCTGACGCGACAGGATGGCGGAAAACTCATCGGCGAATGTCTCAAGCCGGCCGCTGAGCGCATTGGCATCCGACGTCAGCGTGTTATAGGCAATGACCGCCGGGATAGCTGCAACAAGGCCAATGGCCGTCGCAAACAGGGCTTCGGCGATACCGGGGGCGACAACGGCAAGCGAGGTATTCTTGGAGGCCGCGATGCTGGTGAAGGCCGTCATGATGCCCCAGACGGTACCAAACAGACCGATGAACGGAGCGGAAGAACCGATGGTTGCCAGTACGAGCAGTTTGGACTGAAGCCGTTCAAGCTCGCGGCCAATCGTGACATCCATCACCTTGTCAATGCGCTGTTGCAGCGAGCCAATCGCCGCGCGACCGCCCTCATGACTGCGCTTCCACTCGCGCATGGCCGCGACGAATAGCGCTGGCATGCCAGTGTTATCGCGGCTGGCGAGTGTCCGATAGAGTTCTTCAAGGCTCTGCCCGGACCAGAACACCTGCTCGAACGCATCCATCTGGCTGCGCGTACGCCGATAGAGAAAGATCTTGTCGACGACGATGGCCCAGCACCAGACCGATGCGGCCATGAGCCCGATCATCACGCATTTCACGACAATGCCTGCTTGCAGGAACAAGGCCAGGATCGACAGGGACGCAGCGGGTGCTGCAAGGGCGACCTGCGATACTTCGTTCATGGATTTTTTCCCTCACTGCCCGGCAAAAACTCTGGCCATATCGATCACATGTTCGAGCCAGTCGGCTCAATGTTCGGTCACCGACACTCCCGGTCTGCAAAACCAGGCGTGACGCATGAGACAATCTGGCTGCTACCCATCGGATAAGCCTGCATCTGCCTGCGGAATATGGCCAAACGACGGCCCTTCGGCAGCCGTTCGATCAGCACGCACGCAGCTGATACCAAACCCTTTGTATGGTTAAAGAACCGTTAGCGTTTTGCAGTGCAGCATGCAAGAAAACAGGGATGAGCAGATCAAATCGTCAGGCACCCAGAAACCGCTTGCGAATATCCGACGGGATGCGCATCGGACGGCCATCGCTGCTGATGGCGGCAACAGTGACACGTCCGGTCAGGATCATGTCGATATCACGCATGAGACGCTGCTCGAGGACGAGCCTGGCACCGCCGAGTTCCTTGAGTTCAGTGGTGACTGTCAGGAGATCATCGAGACGGGCAGGCTTGATATAGTCGAGTTCCATCCTGCGAACGACGAACAGGAGCGGCTTGCCACGGTCGGCTGACATCAGAACCGATTGGTCAAGTCCAATAGAACGCAGGAACTCGGTGCGGCCGCGCTCCAAAAACCGCACATGGCTGCCGTGATAGACAATGCCTCCGGCGTCCGTGTCTTCGTAATAGACGCGGATGTCGAAACTATGGGCGAGATAGGTTTGTACCATCAGAGAATTAGCCCGCTGGGGCCAGGTGGCGGCTGGGTTCGGGCACCTGGCGTCCGAGTTCAAGCGCGGCCTCGATCCAGACTGAAATCGCATCCTGAACGTTGATCAAGGCCTCTTCCGGCGTTTCTCCATCGCTCATACAGCCCGGCAAATCCGGCACAAAAGCAGCAAAGCCGCCCCCGTCCTCGCTCGGAAGCGGTTCAACAATCACAGGGTAAATCAGCGGCTTCATGTCAGTTTATGTCCCGTTTCTCGCGGCGCGAACCTGATCGACGAAGCGAACCAATGAGCGAATATAAACCGGTTTTATTGGTCGTTTAAAGGGTATCGTCAAAATTGACGGTAGCAGTGGATGGCTGACCTTGTAGTGAGAGCCGCCTCCGCGCGGGGAAGAACATTCGATCTCATGGATCGAACAAAGCATCATCACATCACGAATTGTCCAATCCGAGCGTGGATTACGCCGCATTTGTTCGAGTAAATCCAAGTTCACTCACCATCATCGAGAAACAGCGCCATCTGCTCGGGCCTGCTGGGCGGCACGGCCAATCCCATGTGACGGAATGCCTGCGCCGTCAGCACGCGACCACGCGGCGTGCGTTGCACGAACCCCTGCTGGATCAGATAGGGCTCGACGATTTCCTCAATGGCGTCGCGTGGTTCGGAGAGCGCTGCGGCAATGGTCTCGATACCGACCGGTCCGCCGCCAAATGACACCGCAATCACGTTGAGATACCGCGTATCCAGTTGATCCAGGCCTGCGTGATCGACCTCCAGCCTGAGCAACGCCCGGTCTGCAGCTACCCGGTCAATGCGATCAGCACCAGCAACGAGCGCGAAATCACGAACCCGCCGCAGCAGGCGACCAGCGATACGCGGCGTGCCGCGCGAACGACGGGCGATCTCGTTTGCACCCTCGGGCGTGATGCCAATCCCGTGGATGCGGGCGCCACGGGTGACGATATATTCCAGCTCTTCGACGGTATAGAAATTGAGCCGCACCGGAATGCCAAAACGATCGCGCAAGGGGGTCGTCAGAAGCCCGAGCCGGGTTGTAGCGGCGACAAGCGTGAATTTGGCCAGATCGATCTTGACCGACCGCGCCGCCGGGCCTTCGCCGATGATGAGATCCAGTTGGTAGTCCTCCATCGCCGGATAGAGGATTTCCTCAACGGCTGGGTTGAGGCGGTGGATTTCATCAATGAAGAGGACGTCGCGCTCTTCCAGATTGGTCAGGAGCGCGGCCAAGTCACCGGCCTTGGCGATCACCGGGCCTGACGTTGCACGGAAGTTGACCCCCAACTCGCGACTGACGATCTGGGCGAGCGTCGTCTTGCCGAGACCCGGAGGACCGACGAACAGGACGTGGTCCAGCGCCTCCCGACGGGTCTTGGCCGCCTCAATGAAGACCTTGAGATTTTCGCGCGCTGCAGCCTGACCGACGAAATCGTCGAGTGTTTGCGGACGCAGGCTGGCGTCAACATCTTCCTCGCGCTTTTCCGGCGACAACAATCGCTTCGGCGGGGCCATTACATCTCCTTGGCCAGACTGGCCCTCACAAGCCGCTCAGGCTGATTTCGCACGATAATCAGCATAGCTCTTTTCTTCGACGATCAGCGAGCCCAGCAACAGATTGATTGCCTTCTTGACCGTCGCACGTTCGTCATTCAGCACATAGACGGACCGCGCCAGCTCGATGAAGCGGGCATCGAAACGGGCTTCGGCTTCGAGCAGTCGCAAATCATCCTCGACATCCCAAAGGCGCTGATTGACATCTTCGAGCTGCTGATAAAGCGTCGTCAGTTCAGGGGACTCCGGCACTTCGGCGCTGCGCACGCCGTCCAGCAAGGCAAACTCGCGCTCCACATTGGCAAGCTTGACCGGGTCATTGATGCGCCGCCGCTTGATGGCAAGGATCGTGAGCTTGTCGAGCAATTCACCGGGAGACACCGGAACCTGTATCATGGCACTGGACCTGAGTATGAGACGGACGATCAGTTCTGCGAGAGTTCCTTGAGCGCAAGCCGGATCAGCTTTTCGGTCGCGGGATTTTCGCCGGCATCGCGCCCGGCGATCGCGACGGCCGCTGCAGCCCGCACTTGGGGATAGCCGAGATTGACGAGCGCAGACACCGCATCAGCCAGTGGCTTGGCAACCGTCTTGTCACCAATCTGGCCGGACAGGGCAATCACGGCAGGGTCCACACTGGAATAGGCGGGACCCTTGTCCTTCAATTCCTGGACAATCCGTTCTGCCAGCCGTTTGCCGACGCCATTGGCGCGCGAAATCGCGGTCACATCCTTCAGCGCGATGGCCGAGGCAACTTCATTCGGACTGAGCACCGAGAGTATGTTGAGGGCGACCTTGGCCCCGACGCCTTGCACCATCATCAACAGCCGGAACCAGTCCTTCTCTTCCGCCGACGCGAACCCGAACAGGCGGATCTGGTCTTCACGGACGTAGGTTTCGATGGACAAGACCGCCGCTTCACCGGGGCGCGGAAGGTTTTGCAGGGTACGACCGGAGCAACTGACGATATAGCCGACGCCGTGCACGTCGATGAGCACATAATCGTCGCCATAGGCATCAATCACGCCCTTCAACTGGCCAATCATAACATTGCCCTCTTCAACCGCGCTTCGGGAGTGGTGCGATGATGCGCGTGGCAAATCGCTATCGCCAAGGCGTCCGCCGCATCATTGCCGGAAAAAACAGCCTTTGGCAGCAGTACCTTGACCATGTGGTGGATCTGTTCCTTTTCGGCGTGACCGGCGCCAACAATCGCCTTCTTCACCGCGTTTGGTGCATATTCCGAGACTGCCAGCCCTGCCCTCGCGGGCACAAGCATTGCAATTCCACGTGCCTGACCAAGCTTCAGGGTGGCTGTCGGATTGGCATTGACGAATGTGTGTTCAACGGCGGCTTCATCCGGTTGATGCTCAGCGATGACCGCCACCAGACCATCATGCAACTCCAGCAAACGGTCGGCGAGATCCGCCTTGCCGTCTGACGTTATGGTTCCGCAAGCGACGAAACTCAGTCGGTTACCAACTGCGTCGACCAGTCCCCAACCGGTTCGCTGTAGCCCTGGATCAATACCAATGATTCGTGTCACATCCCGCATGACGCGAGACATAACGCGAACATGGATGGAAAGATAGGGGCGCAAGTTAGATGCAATGGTCCGCAATCGACAAATGCCCGACGTCTGGCGATGTTCCGGCCGAACTCATTCCTGTGTCACCACGCGCTCGATCCGCCGGTCCGGGACCAGCCAAATGATCGCCACGGTGACAAACAGGACTTGCGAGATCATCGGCATGTAGAAGGCGGCAGCCAGTGCGGCAACGTAAAAACCGATGGATATCTTACCCTTGAAATCATTGCCGAGCGCCTTGGCAAGCAGGGAGTCACGGCCGTGGGTCGCAATGATGGTGTTCTGCAAGATCGTATAAGAAATCGCCGCCATGAACAGGATGACGGCATAGACTGCCGTCGGAACGCCGGCAAAATGGGAGGTATCCAGCCAGGACACGCAGAATGGAAACAGGGAAATCCAGAACAGCAGAAAAAGATTAACCCACAACATCCCACCGTTGGTCTTGCCAACCGTATGCATCAAGTGATGGTGATTGGTCCAATAGATACCCACAAAGATGAAGGACAGCGCATAACCGTAGATGCTCGGCAACAGGCCGAGCAGGTCCGTCAGACCAGAGCCGACCGGCACTTTCAGGTCCAGCACCATGATCGTGATGATGACCGCGAAGACACCATCGGAGAACGCCTCAAGCCGCTGCCGTCCCATGCTCTGCTCCACCGGGTTTGATGGATCGAGAGTGGCACGGTACACCCGAGCCTGTCACCCGACAATCCGCTTTTCCATGAAAACAGACAGGGGATCATCGGGGTAATCACCGAACCGACCAATCTCTGTGTAGCCAATCCCTCGATAAAGCTGCAAGGCTGCCACGTTGTGAATCCCGGTTTCCAGGCGAAGGCATTCAATACCCTCCGACGCGGCCTCAATCTCAAGCGCGCGCATCAACCGTTCGCCGAGTTTCAGTCCGCGCGCGGTATCTGCCACGAACAGGCGCTTGACCTCGGCGTAACCCGATTTTCGTTGAAACGCTGCGCAACCAATCGCCTTCCCGGCAAACCGTGCGACCAAAAAACACACATCGTCATTCGCCAATGCCACCAGCGACATGCCGTGACAGCTTTCCGGCGGGTATAGCGAGGCAGCGAAGGCGTCCGAGGCTTCAATCAGAGCCGCTACGCCTTCGGAGAAGGGACTTTCGCGGGCGATGATCACCTCGTGACCGGAACGATCATCGCCACTCGTTGTCATCAGCCTGCCAATTTGGCCATGATCTCGTCAGTCACTTCGAAGTTGGTGTAGACGTTTTGGACGTCATCATCATCTTCGAGCACATCGATCATCTTGAGCGCGGTGATCGCCTTTTCCTCGTCGAGCGGTACCGTGTTCTGCGGCTTCCAGACCGACTTGACCGACTTGGCCGGGCCGAGAGTTGCTTCGAGCGCCTTGGACACTTCGCTCATGGCCTCGAACGTGCAGACGACGACATGATTTTCTTCGTCGGTCACGACATCGTCGGCACCCGCCTCAATTGCCGCTTCAAGCATGGCATCATTGGAGCCCGCCGACAGGGGATAGGTGATTTCGCCAAGCTTGGAGAACGAGAATGACACCGAGCCGGTTTCACCCAACTGCCCGCCGTATTTGGTGAAGGCAGCGCGCACATTGCCGCCCGTCCGATTGCGGTTATCGGTCAGCGCTTCCACGATGACAGCGGTTCCGCCGGGACCATATCCTTCGTAACGCACTTCTTCGTAATTGGCCGCGTCGACACCGGACGCCTTCTTGATGGCCCGCTCGATGTTATCCTTCGGCATGTTTTCAGCGCGGGCGTTGTTCACAGCCAGACGCAGCTTCGAATTCATCGCGGGATCAGGCACGCCGTCCTTTGCTGCGACTGTGATTTCGCGCGCAAGTTTGGAGAACAGCTTGGACTTCATTTTGTCCTGCTTGCCCTTCCGGTGCATGATGTTCTTGAACTGTGAATGGCCCGCCATGGTCGCCTCTTTGGAAGTCTCTCGTCGTATTGCGTTCAGGGCGACCAACGGACGCAGGGATCATGGTCCCGGCGCGTCATTTGGCCGTCACACTTGAAAGCGGCTCGCTTATAGGCCGTCGCACGACTGAAATCCAGCCTCGCCGATCAATCCCAGTCCGGCAAGGTTTCCGGCAACACCCCACCAAGCCGGACAGGCGCAACGCGCTTCGCCAGACCGGTGATGTCGTTGAGATCGACGAGCGCACCCGAGAGCGTCGCCTCGCCCATGGCTGGCTCAAACCGGCCCTTTTGGATCTTTGTCACGAAACGCTGGATCGGCTCTTCCTTGTCCATGCCAAGCACAGAGTCATAATCGCCGCACATGCCCGCATCCGACATGTAGGCCGTACCACCGGAGAGGACGCGGAGATCTGACGTCGGTACATGCGTATGGGTGCCAACAACGAAGCTCACGCGTCCGTCGAGATAATGCCCCATGGCCTGCTTCTCGCTGGTGGCTTCAGCGTGAACATCGATGAGGATCGCGTCCGCCGCCTGAACGAGGGGGCAAGCTTCGATTTCTCGGGCAACAGTTGCAAACGGATCGTCCAATGCGTCCATGAATACCCGCCCCATCACATTGACCACCAACACGCGATGGCCGTTGCGTCCTGTGATCAGGTTTGCGCCACGACCCGGGGTGCCAGCCGGAAAATTGACCGGTCGGATCAAACGCTGCTGGCGTTCAATGAAGACAAGGGCTTCGCGCTGATCCCACGAATGATTGCCCAGCGTAATGGCGTCAGCACCCGCATCGAGCACAGCATCGGCGATCTCTTCGGTAATACCGAACCCGCCTGCGGCATTCTCACCATTGATGACGGTGAAATCGACCTTCAATTGGCGGATCAGGTTCGGCAGGCAGTCAACAACGGCCTTGCGCCCGGCGCGTCCGACGATATCGCCGAGAAACAACAATCGCATGGATGGGTTCCTGGAACAGGACCGGAAACAGACTGACGGAACGGCTCCGGTCAGAACCCGATCGTCAATAATCCATTTTCGGTCAGCACGAAATCGAGCCGCCGATCATGCGGTTCTGACGGCACATCTGCAATTTCCTGCGTCGCAAATGCAAGCCCAATCTTCACGATGGGCTGTTTGGCTTCCAGTCGCGCGATGGCGCGATCATAATGGCCCTTTCCGTAACCGATGCGATAGCCACGTCGGTCGAACGCAGCGAGCGGTATCAGCAACACCTGCGGATCGACTTGCGGAGCATTCGATGCCGGTACCGACAGACCGAAACCGGATTTTTCCAGGCTGCTCACACCATCCCAAGCCCGGAAAATCGTCGTTTCCCGATCAGCCAGAACCACGGGCAGGCTCAATTCATGCCCGCGTTTGAGCAAAACGTGCATCAGAGGGAGGGGGTCGATTTCGCTGCGAATGGCCATGAATCCGGCAACGCTCGAACTCGGGGGGATTGGCAGCTGATCCAGAAAGCTGAGCAGCCGGTCGCTTGCCTCACGGCGAAATGCCAGCGACAACCCATCCCGACGCGACAAGGCGTCTCGCCGCAAGACCTCCTTGGCAGTTCTTGTATCGTTTAGCCGGGATTGATCAGGCGACGTGTTCAATTTTCTTCCGCCAGAGACATTAGGCCCGAGATCTGGGCAACCAGATAAACATCTGCCGGGGTCACGACGAACGCGCGCTAAGATACAAAGCCGCAGATGCTCAAATCGAACAGTGACGTGCCGCCACGACCGGTGGATGTATCGATCCCGGGAAACCTACAAAGTAGGTGGGCGCCGTGTGAAAAAGCCCAGGGGCTAATCCAGGTACAGCTCCCGTTTGGGATGATAAGGCCCCGGGGATGCGTGATCCTGCCGGGAAGGGCAGCAACGTCACTGACAGATATAGGCTGTTCTCGAGCAAATTGCCAGGAATCTCGACCAATCGTCCACCGAATTGCGTCAGGTTGACGGACGGACCGTCGTCAAGGAAGAAGCGATTGCCTCAAGTCGATCGGCAACATCATCAATGTGCCTCAGCATCGTACCCTCGACCCTCGACTGCTGATCGAGCAATGCGGAGCGGGCCTCGCGAAGTGCGCGGTTTTCTGCCGTTAATTCCCTGATCTGACGGTGCAGGTCCGACATCTCGTCCATCGCCATGATTGCCGCCATCACGGTCAGACGCTGATCGCCAATCTCACCGAACGAGCCCCGCAATTGCTCAATCAGGCCATCGAGCTTCAGCGCCAGCCCCTGCAGATGCGCTTCCTGGCCACCTTCGCATGCCATGCGATAGACGCGTCCATTGATGCTGACATTGACCTGGGTCATTTCGGCGGGTTCAGTCATTCGTCATCCGCCATGCGCGTCGAGTACGGAGCGTATCGATTCCATCGCAGCAACAAGCCTGCGCGACACCTCGTGATTTGTTTCTTCCAGACGGGTGGAGCGTGTCTTCTCCTGATCCAGTTCGCCTGCCAGGCGTGACCGGTCTTCGCCAGCACGCGCAAGCTCATCCTGCAGATCGCGAACAGAGCGATCCCGATCAAATCGCCGCTCAACAGCTGCCTCAAGCGTTGTCAACGCGAGGCTCAGCCGCTTCAGCGACGCTTCCACCGGCGATGGTTCTGCCATTATTACCCTCCGCCTTTACAATCGACCACGTTTTCCCAGATAAACGGCACTATGACGCTCCCGGCTGAATATCATCGGGAACATGATTAGAAATCAGAATTGGTTAGCTGATTTCGCGGTCAATCGACAGCTGATCAAACACACCCATTCGCTGAACAAATATCGAAGAGGGAATCTTCGTCGCAGAATTGTCATCTCTGCTTCGCGACCGAAGATATGCGGGGTCAAACAAGCGGGTCAATGCCCTTTCGAGCAAGCGGGAGAAACATTGTCAAAACGTTGCATGAAACCTTGAGCCAACGCACGATCTGACGGGTCTGATCACACCTGTGGACTGGCTCCCGGCAATCCCAGCTCGCTGCAACAAGCCCGCACGAACGCCGCCAGCCAAAGTGACGATTGACTAAAGACCGCTGGCTGCTATCTGTCGGCGACTTTATTGCAGATGGTCCGAATGGCAGATCAAGTCCTGTCCAGGATCGAACCGGTCGTTCAGATCGAGACATAAGGGAGACTTTCAATGACTGTACGCGTTGCTATCAACGGCTTTGGACGCATCGGACGCAATGTCCTTCGTGCAATCGTTGAATCCGGTCGCACCGATATCGAAGTCGTTGCCATCAATGATCTGGGGCCGGTGGAAACCAACGCTCATCTGCTGCGATTCGACAGCGTGCATGGCCGCTTTCCACACACGGTGACCGTATCTGGCGATACGATTGATGCAGGTCGTGGCCCGATCAAGGTGACGGCGGTCAAGGACCCCTCGACACTTCCCTGGAAGGACATCGGCGTTGATGTCGCCCTTGAATGCACAGGCATTTTCACGGCGAAGGACAAGGCGTCAGCTCATCTGACAGCCGGAGCAAAGCGCGTCCTGATCTCGGCGCCGGGTGACAACGCTGATCTCACGGTCGTATTTGGTGTCAACGATTCCAAGCTGACATCCGACCATGTCGTCGTGTCAAACGCGTCCTGCACGACGAATTGCCTCTCGCCGGTCGCTCAGGTCCTCAACGATGCCGTCGGTATCGAAAAAGGCTTCATGACGACGATTCATTCCTACACAGGCGATCAGCCGACACTGGATACGATGCACAAGGATCTGTACCGGGCGCGCGCAGCGGCGTTGTCGATGATCCCGACATCGACGGGCGCAGCAAAGGCGGTTGGCCTGGTACTGCCCGAACTCAAGGGCAAGCTCGATGGCGTCGCAATCCGCGTTCCGACACCGAATGTCTCGGTTGTCGACCTCGTGTTCGAAGCCAAGCGTTCGACGACGGTTGCCGAAATCAATGAGGCAATCAAGGTTGCTGCCGAAGGTCGCCTGAAGGGCATCCTCGGCTTCACGACGCAGCCGAATGTGTCCTCGGACTTCAACCATGATCCGCATTCATCCATCTTCCACATGGACCAGACCAAGGTGATGGACGGGACGATGGTGCGTATCCTGACCTGGTATGACAATGAGTGGGGCTTCTCAAACCGCATGAGCGACACAGCCGTCGCGATGGGCAAGCTGATCTGATCAGCCGTTGACACAGAGGGGATCGGCTTACGCCTTTCCCCTGTTCAGCCAACACGTGAGCGCCGTGTCGCGCCAGGGATGTTTGTGATGACCGCTTTCAAAACCCTTGACGATGTGTCTCTTGCAGGAATGCGCGTTCTCACCCGTGTTGACCTGAACGTTCCCTATGAAAATGGCGTCGTGACCGACGACACGCGTATCAGGGCAATCCTGCCGACCATTCAGGAGATTTCGGCCAAGGGCGGCAAGGTCATCTTGCTCGCCCATTTCGGGCGTCCGAAAGAGGGACCGGAGGCGAAATACTCCTTGTCTCAACTGGTGCAACCGCTTGCGGAGCGGTTGGGCAAGCCGGTTGCCTTTGCAGACGACTGCATCGGCGACAAGGCCGCAACTGCAATCGCTGGCATGAAGGACGGCGACGTGCTGCTCCTTGAAAACACCCGCTTTCACAAGGGCGAAGAGAAGAACGCACCCGATTTCGTCCATCAACTCGCCAAACTCGGCGATATCTTTGTCAATGATGCCTTTGCGACGGCGCATCGGGCGCACGCCTCGACAGAGGGTCTGGCACATGTGCTGCCAGCTTTCGCCGGTCGCTGCATGCAGCGCGAGATCGAAGCCCTTGAAGCGGCGCTTGGCACTCCTCGGCACCCGGTGATGGCCGTTGTCGGTGGCGCAAAGGTCTCCTCGAAGATCGACCTCCTGGAAAATCTCGTGACCAAGGTCGATGTCCTCGTCATCGGTGGCGGTATGGCCAACACATTCCTGGCCGCTCAAGGGTATGGCGTTGGCAAGTCGCTGTGCGAACATGACCTGGCCTCAACCGCGCTGCGCATCCTGAAAAAGGCGGATGAGGTCGGCTGCGAGATTGTGCTCCCGATTGACGGCGTTGTGGCCCGGGAATTCAAGGCCGGAGCCGCCAGTGAAGTTCTGCCGATCAACCGGATTCCGGCAGAGGGCATGATACTGGATGCAGGCCCCAGCACAGTCGTCGCGATTGCAGTCAAACTGGACAAGGCCTCGACACTAGTCTGGAACGGACCGTTGGGAGCTTTTGAAATTCAACCCTTTGATGCTGCGACAGTCGCTGCTGCGCGTCATGCGGCCGCGCTTACCAAAATCGGAAAACTTTTGTCCGTGGCAGGCGGCGGTGACACGGTCGCAGCCCTGAACCACGCTGGCGTCGCGAGCGATTTCACCTATGTGTCGACCGCAGGGGGCGCATTCCTGGAATGGATGGAAGGCAAACCTCTGCCAGGCGTTGAAATCCTGCGCAAGTAAGCCCGCGATCCAGTGTCACAGTGATGCCGGAATTGCGCTCCAACCTGTCACGCTCAAGCTGAGATTCACCACCAGCACAATTTTGGTTCAGGGGATGGCATCGTTGGTGCCAGTCCATGCTATGAGATGCTGAGCTTGCACGGACTCCGGAGTTTGACCTTTGACCCGCATCTACCTGATCACGCCACGCGACATCGATCTCACGACATTCCCGGACAAACTGTCCGACGCGCTGGCAGGTGGTGATGTGGCTTCGTTGCTGATTGCGCCGGAAGGTGTCAGCGAGATGGCACTGCAGCGGATGGCGGAGGTTTTGACCCCGATCGCCCAGGCCGCAGGTGCAGCCGTCATGGTGCGAGACGACACGCGTGCAAGCGTGCGCGCTAAAGCCGATGGCATTCACGTCGAGGCCGGGATCAACGATCTGAAAGAGGCAGTCAGCACGTTTCATCCGCAGCGGATCGTCGGTGCCGGACGAATCAAGACACGCCACGATGCGATGGAAGCGGCTGAAGCCGGAGCTGACTATATCTTCTTCGGCCTGATTGATCGGCCCGAAGAATCGGAACCCAACGTCAAGTCACTGGATTTTGCGGACTGGTGGGTGCCGTTGTTTGAACCGCCCTGCGTGGTCATGGCTGGATCATCTCTCTCGTCGGTTCAGTCTGTCGCCGAGACCGGTGCCGATTTCGTGGCCCTCCGCGATGCGATCTGGCTCGATCCTCGTGGTCCCAGAGCCGCAATCGAAGAGGCGGAGCGCATCCTGACAGAAGTTCGACTGACGAGCGGAGCGTGACAGCAATGTCATCGCGTTACGTGATATCGTTCGGCATGTGGTTATTGCGCATTGGCGCGTTGTGCTCGGCGGCTTTGCCGCTGCTCTGCGGCCAAAGTCATGCTGCGTCATCAAACGAAACCAACACGCCAGTCGCACCGAAATCCGCTCCAGCGACGAAGCCGGCGTCAGTCCCATCAATATCCGTTCCTGCGCTCAAATATCCGGTCGGGTCATCAGGCACGAAAACCGATGCGGCGCAAAACCGAGAAAAGCTGACTGAAGACGATGCCTATGCAGCCTACCAGCGCGGCTATTTCATCGAAGCATTTGCTCTTGCGACCGAAATGGCCGGAAAGGGTGATGCGCAGGCCATGACCATGCTTGGTCATCTCTACGAAGTCGGTCAGGGGATCAAGCGGGATCTCGGTCGCGCCGTTCAATGGTATGCGTTGGGGGCTGACCGTGGCGACAGGGAAGCTCAGGTGTCGCTGGGCTTGATGTACCTGAGCGGAACAGGCGTCCAGCCTGACATAAAGCGCGCTTCAGACCTGTTTGAGGCAGCTGCAAAGCAGGATCAGCCTGTTGCCCTGTTCAATCTGGCGACGATGCTCATTCAGGGACTCGGACAGCGACCTGATATCCCGCGTGCACGCGACCTGATGCACAAGGCAGCGCAGCTTGGAAACGTCGAGGCACAATATTCCTATGCGCTGATGCTGGAAGCAGACGCCCTGCCGAGCAATGAATCGGAGATTACCTATTGGATGGGTTTGGCCGCGCGGGCTGGTCATGTGCCTGCTGAAGTCGAATACGGTCTACGGCTCGCCAAAGGGCGAGGAGCGGAGAAAGATCTGGATACCGCCGTGCTATTCCTCAACCGGGCAGCCTGGGCGGGCAACGCGATTGCGCAAAATCGTATCGCGCATCTGATTGCGACCGGCACCGGATTGCCATTCAACGATGTTGAAGCCGCCAAATGGCATCTGCTCGCCAAGACTGCAGGCGTGCAGGACCCGGAACTTGAAGATCTGCTCTCGACATTGAAGCCGGATGACCTCAACAGAGCGAAGGCTTTGGCTGCAAATTGGCCCGGGATCCCCGCCGTGACCGTACCAGGCAGTTTTCGACCAGCGAGCGCGGATGGTGCCAAATTTGATCTATCCGGGCCGCTTCGCAACACAATAGCACCACCCGAAACCCCGACAAATCCTGTCGCAACACACTAAAGCTGCGGCCGTGGTCAAACTTTTACGACTGTAACGTTGACGTGGCGGGCATGTTGCTGCAACTCATCACGTGAATTCAAGCCTGTGTTCCTGCTCACGACAGGCGTCGCAATTCCTGACGCCGCTCGGCAGGGTGCATATCTTAAACTCGGAATTGCCAATAAAGGATCCGCCGATGGCTCGTTCAGCACTTCTCAATGTCATGGTCGACGCCGTCCGCAAGGCAGCCCGATCGCTCGTGCGTGATTTTGGCGAGGTTGAAAATCTGCAAGTTTCCTTGAAGGGTCCCGGGGACTTCGTTTCGGCAGCCGATCGCCGCGCTGAAGACATCCTGCGAACGGAACTGTCTCGCGTGCGTCCGGGTTACGGATTGCTGATGGAGGAGTCAGGTTCCATTGCGGGCAGCGATGACCAGCATCGCTGGATCGTCGACCCGCTCGATGGAACGACAAACTTCCTGCATGGCATCCCGATCTTTGCAATTTCGGTCGCTCTTGAACGGCAGGGTCAGTTGGTTGCAGGCGTCATCTACAATCCCGTCATGGACGAACTGTACGTCGCCGAGCGGGGCGGTGGCGCATTCCTCAACGACCGCCGACTGCGCGTCGCCAATCGGCGCGAGATGCATGAATGCGTCATCGGCACAGGCATTCCCTTCGTCGGGCGTGGCGATCATCATGCCTATCTGAAACAGCAGCAGGCCGTCATGAACGAAACCGCCGGCATTCGCCGCTGCGGATCAGCGGCGCTGGATCTGGCCTGGGTTGCCGCTGGCCGGTTTGACGGGTTTTGGGAACAGGGCCTGCATCCCTGGGACATGGCAGCGGCCATCGTGCTGATCCGCGAAGCCGGTGGATTTGTCTCTGATCTGAGCGGAGGCGACAAGATGTTCGAAACGCAAGGGATATCCGCCGGGAACGAGACGGTTCACAAAAAGCTGCTCGATATCCTCGCCAAGGCAAAATGACCGAACAGGAAAGGCACAGGCCACCTGAATTGCTGGCTTGGCCTCAGGCTCGACGCAATTGACCGTTTTCCTGTCGCTGCAATCGCGTATCATCGCTTCATCCATTTGGTGAATCGGCGCGATGTCGGCGATTGAGGACGGTTTCAATGGCACGGGACTACGACCCACACAAACTCTCCAGCCCTCAGCTTTTCCTGTGGCGGATGTTGATTTTTCTCATCATCGCGGCATTCGTCGTGCTGATCCTTTACTCGAAGATCATCGTCGCATTCAGGAACAATCCCGGGCTGAACGGGTTGATTGTCTGCGTCCTGGCCATGGGCATCCTGCTGGCCGTGCGTCAGGTGATCCGGTTGTTCCCGGAAGTCCGATGGGTCAATTCATTCCGGCGCAATGATCCGGGGCTTGCGACAAGTCGTCAGCCGCGCCTGCTTGGACCGATGGCGGCCCTGCTGCGTGACCGCAATGGTCCGGTCGAGATCAGCCCGGAGGTCATGCGATCGATACTCGATTCCATCGCGATGCGCCTTGATGAGACCCGCGATATCACGCGATATATCGGTGGATTGCTGATCTTTCTCGGACTGCTCGGAACTTTCTGGGGTCTCAGCGAGACCGTCGCAGCGGTCGGCCTGACGATCCAATCCCTGAATGCTGGCGCTGGAAGCCTCGGATCTGTCTTTGACGAACTGAAAACCGGTCTTGCTGCGCCACTCGGCGGCATGGGCGTCGCCTTCTCGTCTTCCCTCTTCGGACTGTCCGGATCCCTTGTCATCGGTTTTCTGGATCTGCAGGCAAGTCAGGCCCAAAATCGCTTTTACAACGAACTGGAAGACTGGCTTTCGAATGTGACGGCGCTTGATCTTGCCAATGGCTTTGATGCGGAAGGACAAATCGGCTCGGTCGAGGCTCTGCGGGTTGCCATTGAACGTCTCTCTCGATCGGTGAACGAAGGTGCGCCAAGCGGTCCGAAGGTGAACGCCAATCAGGCGCTTGCCAGCCTCGCTGAAGGCATTCAGGGGCTGGTCACACATTTGCGCAGCGAGCAGCAAATGGTGCGAAACTGGATGGAGGATCAGTCAGCCGAAAGCCGCAAGGCGCGTGCACTGCTGGAACAATTGGCTGCCGACCACCGCACCCGCCTCGAGGCCAGCCATCTGACAGGCTCGGCGCATCCTGACCGGCAAGGAGAGTAACCATGGGCCTGGCGCGCATGCGGCGACGTGACACGCACATCGACTACTGGCCAGGCTTTGTGGACGCCATGGCAACGCTGCTGCTTGTCATCATCTTCCTGCTATCAGTCTTCATGCTGTCGCAATATTTCCTGTCGAAAGAGGTCAATACGAAGGATTCTGCCCTCTCCAAACTCAACGCAGAGATTGCCGAACTAACGCAACTTCTCTCGCTGGAGCGCTCGGCGAAGGGTGACACGGAAGAACAAGCCGCCAGCCTGCGCGCATCACTGGCAAATGCGGAGGCCGAGAAAGGACGACTGGCCGCATTGGTTGCGGGTCAACCGGGAAGCGTCGGTACGGGTGATGACAAGGTTCAGGCGTTAACTGGCCAACTGGATGACGAAAAGCGTGTTACCCAGCGCGCATTGGCGCAGGTCGAACTGCTCAACCAACAGATCGCAGCTCTCCGACGCCAGATAGCCGCGCTGGAATCGGCCCTCAATGTCTCTGATAATCGTGACAAGGAAAGCCAGACGAAGATCGCCGATCTCGGTCGCAGGCTGAATCTGGCGCTCGCCCAGAAGGTCCAGGAACTCCAGCGCTATCGCTCCGACTTTTTTGGCAGGCTTCGCGAAATTCTTGGCAATCGCTCCGATATCAGCGTCGTCGGTGACCGCTTCGTCTTCCAGTCCGAAGTCCTGTTCCCCGTCGGACAGGAAAGCATCAACGACAGTGGGCGCAAGGATCTGGACAAGCTGGCGTCCGCCGTCAAGGAACTCGAGGGCGAAATACCGGCGGACGTGAACTGGACCATTCGCGTCGATGGCCATACGGATGCTCAACCCACAACAGCGACGGGCCGGTTCAAGTCGAACTGGGAACTATCGGCCGCACGCGCTATTTCCGTCGTTCGGTATCTCGTGGAAAAGGGTGTGAACCCGCGACATCTCGTTGCTGCAGGGTTTGGCGAGTTCCAGCCGCTTGTCGACGGCAATACCCCTGACGCCTATGCAAAAAACCGCCGCATTGAAATCAAGCTGACGGACCGATAAGCGCACGAATGGAAACGAATTTCAAAAAATTTGCCGGCAAAATAGATGTCTATGCGGCGCAGCAGCTGGCCGAGATTGCCGATTTCTGGGTCGCGTCCTGGGCAAAGACGATGCCTGCAATTGACTTTGAACAGCGGCGTGGCTGGTTCTTGGCGCATATGGAGGCGCTGTCGTCAAATGGCATAGCAATCCGGGTCGCGATTGCAGAAGACGCCAAGATCGCGGGCGTCATCACGGTCGATCCGCGCGATGGGCATATCGACCAGATCTGCGTGAACCCTGAGTGGTGGGGCTGCGGCG
This sequence comes from uncultured Hyphomicrobiales bacterium, assembly GCA_903930435.1. GTDB lineage: Bacteria > Pseudomonadota > Alphaproteobacteria > Rhizobiales > Ancalomicrobiaceae > CAIYYN01. Next base: position 54,236 of record CAIYYN010000042.1, read on the forward strand.
TCGCTGAAGCCTTGATGGCAACGGCTAGACAGATATCCCCCGAGCAGCTCAAACTGGATGTAAATGCAGACAATCCACGCGCGTTTGCCTTTTACGTGCGTGAAGGTTTTGAGGAATGCGGCAGGGATACAAACCCGCGATCGGGCTTGCCCATCATTCGGATGCTATGGATGCCTTCGGAAAGAAGTAGCTAAAGCGATAGGTTCGGTGCAGTCATTTCACCACGACCATGAACCGTCGCGGAAACTGCAACAGCACCTTGCCATCTGACTGGACCGGATAGGTGTCTTCGAGCCGTGCCCGATAGGCTTTCAGATAGCAGTCCCGCTCATCGGCATCGAGTGGATCAAGATAGGGACGCAAGCCGGTGGAGCGGAACCAGTCGATGATCCCTGCGTGGCCATCCATGACGTGGTTATAGGTTGTTGTCCAGAGATCGATCATCCGGCATTGGCCAACAAGCCGATCATAGGTTTTCTGAACTGAGAGCAACTCGGTTCGGGCGCCCTGCGCGGCCGCAAGCTTCGTCGTCCAGGGCCCCTGCAGGGCAGCGTCACGCATGCCGCGATGGCTGGGTTCCTCCAGATTATCCGGCATCTGGACCGCCAAGACCCCACCGGGTGCAAGCAAAGAGACCAGACGCGGTAACAGGCTTTCGTGATCTGGCAGCCACTGCAACACGGCATTGGCAAACAGGAGATCAACCGGTTCATCAGGAACCCAGGTCGCAACGTCACCCAACGCGAATTCAGCGCCGCTCACCGTGCCGCGCGCCTTTTCGATCATGGCTGGGGAGGTATCGATTCCCAGTACGGATGCTGTCGGATAGCGGTCGACGAGTGGCTGTGTCGACAAGCCTGAACCACAGCCGAGATCGACAATTCTGCCGGGATTGCTCAGTGGGACCCGCGCCAGAAGTTCCCGCGACGGGCGCTCGCGCTCATCAGCAAAGCGATCATAAAGCGCCGGATTCCAGTCAGAGGTGGTCATGGTCGGTTTTCTCGCGTCCGGCGATCTTCGATCCGCCTATTGCGCCATATGCTCCAGTGCCATAGCGCCCGTCTCGAACTGCAGCCGGGCAAGTCTCGAATAGAGCCCGTTGGCGTTGGCCAGTTCGTCATGTGTGCCTTGCTCGATAATATGACCATCATCGAGCACCAGAATACGATCACATTTCAGAATTGTCGCCAGCCGATGCGCGATCACGATTGTTGTGCGTCCTTGCATCAATCGCTCCAGTGCCGTCGTCACGAGCGTCTCGCTTTCTGCATCCAGCGCGCTGGTCGCCTCATCCAGCAGCAGGATCGGCGCATCCCGCAGCACCGCACGCGCAATCGCCAGTCGCTGGCGCTGACCACCGGACAGCGTCACACCACGCTCGCCGACTTGCGTCTGATAACCATCGGCCATCTTGGCGACGAACTCATCAACCAGCGCGACCTGCGCCGCAGCCAGGACTTCGCTATCGCTGGCACCGGGTCGACCGAAACGGATGTTCTCCATCACGGTCATCGATAGCATCACGGAATCCTGGGGCACAATCGCAATCCGGGACCGGATATCTCCAGGTCGCGCATCAGCCACGTTAACATCGTCAATCGCGACGGTTCCGCTGACGGGATCATAGAGCCGTCCAAGCAGATGGAACACGGTCGACTTGCCTGCGCCGGAGGGGCCGACAAGCGCAATCGTCTCGCCGGGCCGCACGTCAAGCGAGAAATCGCGCAACACAAGATGGTCAGGTGCCGTCGGATAAGCGAAGGCAACATGATCAAAGCGGATCGCGCCCTTTGCCTTTGGCAGATCCACAGGATTGGCCGGTGCACGCACTGTCGCGACGGTGGCAAGCAACTCGCCTAACCGTTCAGCGGCGCCCGCAGCAGAGGCGATGTCGCCCCAGACCTGGCTCAGTTCGCTCAAGGAACTCGCGGCCAGCAATGAATACAACAAAAACTGCGAGAGTGTACCGGCAGTCAGGGTTCCGGCCTGAACGCCCTTTGCGCCGATCCAGAGAACCATGACAATGCTTGCGAAAACAAGAAAAATCCCGACCGCTGTCAGCAACGATCGCGAGGCAATCGATTTACGCGCTGCCTCAAAGGCTTCCTCGACGGCTTCGGCGTAATGTCGGACCGCAAACATCTCATTGTTAAACGCCTGGAATTGACGGACAGCGCCAATAGCCTCTGTTGCATAGGCTGATGAGTTGGCGACCGTGTCCTGCGCCTTGCGCGATTGCCGGCTGACACTGCGGCCAAACCAGACCAAGGGGAACACAATGAATGGTATGGCGATCAACACGAGACCGGAAAGCGCCGGGCTCGTGTAGACCATCATTGAAACGGCGCCCAGAAACAGAAACAGATTGCGAAGCGCAGTCGAGATCGAAACGCCTGCCGTCGACTTTAATTGCGTTGTATCTGCCGTTAGTCGTGAGACGATCTCGCCGGACTTCGCCTGATCATAAAAGGCGGCAGACAACTGCATGACGTGGCTGAACACCTGATCGCGCAGATCAGCCACGACACGTTCACCCATCGATGTCACGAGGTAGTATCGGCTTGAGCTTGCACCGGCCAGCACAAGGGCCAAGACAAGCAGCATCAGAAAATAACGGTCGATAAGTGCTGGATCAGATTGTCCAAAGCCAAAGTCGATCATCCGGCGCACAGCCAGCGGCAGGACGAGTGTCGTGCTCGCTGCCAGAAACAGCGCACCAAAGGCCAGGCAAACACGAAATCGATAGCGCCCGATGATTGGCAACAACACACCGAGCGATCCCAGAGATTTCAGGGATCGCCGTCCAGCTTTCGATCCACTCGCTTCCCCGTTTGCCGATTTCGCTTCGCTATCAACCGCCAAAACACCCATCCTCTTTGGCTAAAACCAAGTGCTGTTTAGCCCGAATCGGTCACTGCTGATCCTGCGCCAGATCAAACAGAAGCCAGTTTAGGCCACGCACGCGATGGCCCAACCATTCTTGTGTGTAATCAGAGCTTCTGTTGCTGCGGATGTAACTGGAACAGCCATGTTTCAGAAAGCGCGGTATCGCCGTGCTTGAGGAAGGCACGGATATCCACGGGCTCGGGCCCCTCTGTCTGGAGATCGAACTGAACCCGCCAGGCCTTGTTCCAGGTCGTCGTCTCGACAAAGATACTCGAGACAGTTCCCCGGCTTGGCGTGATCACCACTTCGGGCTTTACGTCCTTGGGCAAGGTATCCAGCTCGCCACCGCTGAACTCGATTTCGAAACGCTTGATCGGTGGCGGATTCTGCCTCGAATAGGGGAACCCACCGCGACCAACGCGCGTCGCCTGAGTGCGGGCGAGATTGGGAGCCGGGAATGGCTCATCGTTCATCCAGTGCATGCGATACCGGAAGTCATGTGCCTGCCCCGCCTTGACCGGCTCCTTGGGCACCCACATGCAGACGATATTGTCAAAGTCTTCATGATCTGTCGGGATTTCGATCAGCTGAACCGATCCTGCCCCCCACGCTCCGACTGGCTCGATCCAGAGCGACGGGCGATGTTCGTAGTTCAGCCAGCGATCCAGGAAGTGATTGGGATCGCGATTGCGCTGCATGAGGCCAAAACCGCGCGGATTGTTGTCGACGAAGACCGAGGTGTTGATCGCGGGCGGATTGACCAGCGGACGCCAGATGCGCTCACCCGCACCTGTCCAGAGCGCCAGTCCTTCCGAATCGTGCGCGGCGCGCCGCCATTCCAGTTGGTAGGCCTTGTCGTATTCATCAAACCAGTACATCGAGGTCAGCGGCGAAATACCGAAGCGCTCGACATCCTGACGCATGAAGAGCTGGTTCTCGACATCCATGATCACGCCCTCGGTGCGCCGGATCACCAGGCGATAGGCTCCAACGACCGATGGACCATCAAGGAACGCATAGATAACCAGCGGCTGCTCAGGCGCGCTGGCTGGCTGGATGTAGAATTCGGTAAAGTCCGGGAATTCTTCCGGCAATGGGCTTGCCGTGTTGATCGCTATGCCGCGCGCCGACAAGCCATATTCCCCGGACTGGCCAATACCACGGAAATAGGAAGCGCCCAGGAACGCGCACCAATCCTGGGTCCGCCAGTCGGGTCGCGACTTCTCGCGCACCTGGAAGCCGGCAAAGCCGGTATCCTCGGGAAGCTTCTGCGCCGGGCTGTCGGCTGGCATGTCGAAGTAATCGGGCTCGTAGAGCACCTCGCGAGCGGTCTGCCCGTCAATCGCATTCATGCGAACCGACTTGGCAAAATATTTGCCCACGGGGAAGAATGTGACCGGGAAGGGATTGTCGACAAACAGCGCGTCGTCGGACTTGTAACGGATCTTGCCGTGCTGGGCGTAATCGATCTGCGACACGATCTCGGGAGCTGGCTTGTAAGGCGCCTGATAAGGCTTGGCGGCAGCATCACGGGCACGCTCGACAAGGATCGCCCAGCTGAACGGCTTCGAGGGTCCAAACTTGACCGCCGCTGCGGACGCAGGCGTCGATGTGCCTGACAAGGCGGCGGCAAAAGTGGTGGCTAACGTACCAACCATTAGGTCACGACGAGAGAGACGCGTTGTCATCGGTTTGTTGTTTTCCTGATCAGGGCGTCCATGAAACGCCAGTCATGATATATCAGCAGGCAATTATGCCTTCGTTTAGGGCAGGAACAGCAGATCTGCAATCCGGCATTCGCATTCAATTGACGAACCTGCAGACTTGGTTAGCTCATGGACACGAGGCCAGATCACCTATGAGGATCGCCACGCCCGACTAACGACCCAATACGGCATTTTCGCAACGGCCAGCCATTCAGCAATAGCGGTACAACTCAGCGCGCGATGTTGGTAAGATGGTCACTTACATGTTAGTGGCTTGGGACTGATCAGGCACGGCATATCACGAGGAAACGATACAATGGTTGAGAAGAACGCTCCCAAGCTCCGGTCGCAGCTTTGGTTCAACAATCCCGCCAACCCCGACATGACGGCGCTTTATCTGGAGCGGTATCTGAATTTCGGCCTGACACGCGAAGAGCTTCAGTCCGGCAAGCCAATCATCGGCATCGCACAGACGGGCTCCGACCTCAGCCCCTGCAATCGCCACCTGATGGATCTGGCCTCGCGTGTCCGCGATGGCATCCGCGCGATGGGTGGCGTACCCATGGAATTTCCTGTGCATCCGATCCAGGAAACCGGCAAGCGTCCGACAGCAGCCCTTGATCGCAATCTGGCATACCTTGGCCTCGTGGAAGTGCTCTACGGCTACCCGCTCGACGGCGTCGTTCTGACCGGCGGCTGCGACAAGACAACACCGGCTGTGCTCATGGCAGCCGCAACAGTCAATATCCCGGCCATCCTTCTGTCGGGCGGACCAATGCTCAACGGCTGGTACAAGGGCCAGCGCGCCGGATCAGGCATGGTCGTCTGGAATGCGCGCGAGATGTACGCCAAGGGCGAGATCAGCTACGAAGAGATGATGGAAATGGTGTCGTCGTCGGCACCGTCGGTCGGCCATTGCAACACGATGGGAACGGCCTCGACCATGAACGCGCTGGCTGAAGCCTTGGGCATGTCATTGCCGGGATCCGCCGCAATCCCGGGTCCGTTTAGGGAGCGTGGCCAAAACGCCTATGAGACCGGCAAGCGGATCGTCGAGATGGTGCACGAGGACCTGAAGCCATCCGACATCATGACGCGCGAAGCGTTTGAAAACGTGATTGTCGCCTGCTCGGCCATCGGCGGCTCAACGAACGCCCCAATCCATATCAACGCCATTGCTCGCCATATCGGCGTCGAACTGCACATCGAAGACTGGCAAACGATCGGTCACAAAGTTCCGCTGCTCGTCAACATGCAGCCAGCCGGATTTTACCTGGGCGAGGAATATCATCGCGCCGGCGGCCTGCCCGCCGTCATCAACGAACTGATGAAGCACAAGCTTATCCACGAAAACGCTTTGACAGTGAACGGCAAGACCATTGGCGAAAACTGCCACGCAACCACGGTACAGGATGCCGACGTGATCTATTCCGTCGACAAGCCGCTCGTCAACGAAGCTGGGTTCCTTGTATTAAAGGGAAACCTGTTTGATTCAGCCGTCATGAAGACCAGTGTGATTTCGCCCGAATTCCGGGATCGCTATCTGTCAAATCCCGAAGATCCCGATGCGTTTGTCGGCAAGGCCATGGTGTTCGACGGTCCAGAGCAGTACCATCACACGATCGACGATCCGAGCCTTGGAATTGACGAGAACACGATCCTGTTCATGCGCGGCGTCGGCGCTGTCGGCTACCCGGGATCGGCGGAAGTCGTCAATATGCGCGCACCTGATTATCTACTGAAACGCGGTATCCGCGCGCTTCCCTGCGTGGGTGACGGACGGCAATCCGGCACGTCAGGTTCACCGTCCATTTTGAATGCCTCGCCCGAAGCAGCCGTTGGCGGTGGGCTGGCCATTCTCAAGACAGGCGACAAGGTCCGCATCGATCTGGGCAAGGGCACCGCCGATATCCTGATTTCGGAGGAGGAAATTGCGGCTCGCCGGGCTGAGTTGCAGGCGCAGGGTGGGTACAAATACCCTGCCCATCAGACACCCTGGCAGGAAATCCAGCGCGGTATCGTGGATCAACTCTCGGAAGGCATGGTGCTCAAGCCAGCCGTCAAATACCAGAACATCGCGGCAAAGGGTGTGCCGAGAGATAATCACTGATCGAGCAGACAAGTGATGGCGGGCAGTCAATCAAGCCCGCCACACCTCACCTTCCCCTATCATATTCATTGGGTCTTCTTTGACTCAATCTCGTATTGGTTGCATGACGAAGGCACTCTCTGGTTGAGGTGCCATGACATGTTCAAACAAGTTTTGCATTCGGGTAAGCTCAGCACGTATGCCGGCATATCGGCCATTGTGTCCATCGGCATATCAACGACTGCGACGATTTTTCAAATTTTTACACTACGCCATAACCCAACTTATCTTGGCCAATTCGACTATTTTGACATTGTGGCCCGATTTGTCGGCTCGCTGGCCGATCACATGCTCTTGCCATCCGTGATCTTGTTCATTGGTGCCAAACTCATTGAAGCAAAGACATTGATCACCATCGGCTATGATCGCATTGATGCAGGAAGGATGTTGGTCAAACAGCCCGGAGACGATTTTGTTGTCTGGATCGGGCGGCGTTACGATTCACATCAGGAAGCGCAGGCCGTGGCGGATCTCTTGGCTCAACGCATCGACACTGATCGAGATGACAGCCCCACCACTTGAAACGGAGTCCCTCCCGATTCATCCCTGCTACAATCCGTCGACTACACAAGTCGGCGACACTTCTGCCACGAGGTTGAACCCGCGGCTTCCTCGGTTCCTGCGCCACACAAAAGGGGGCCGCGTTGATGTCAGTCGCGAGCGTGCGATCATTCGGTGAGACACAAACGCAGACGCCTGCCGCGTGGAGAACAACACGGCAGGCGAATTGATCTTGCACAATCTCTGAAGGTGACTAAACCGGGGCGAAGTTGCCGCCCCGGGCATCACCAACACGCAACAGAAGCGATTAGTCGATTGTCTTGAGCGCGGTTTCGAAGGCTGGTCGGAAGCCAAATTCCTTTGCGCAGACCTTGGCGTGATCCGTCTTTACCTTATCCTCCCAGAACTTCTGCAAGTCGCTGAACTTCTTGGCGGAAATATCGCCTTTGCCGCGCCAGTAATATTGAACCCGATCGATCTTGAGGGATTCGCCATCCTTCAATTTGATGTCGCATTCATCTGAAACAGCTTCCAGCATGATCGCCAGATTGAGGTTCTCTTCCGCATCCGGCGCTTTCGCTGCCGCAGTCGGTGCCGAATCTGCGGCCGGGAGCGGTTTCAGCTTGACGCCACTTCCGTCGGCTTCCTTGATTGCGTTGGCTTCAAACTGGGGAATCTTGCTGTAGAAAACGTTCGCACCGGGTGCGCAATACGTGTCTTTCGACTTGCCCAGCGCAGCAATCACTTGCTCCATCGTCGTGTCCAGATCCTTGTCGGTCCAGCCAGCAGTTGCCTTGAGCGCATTGATATTGCCAACGACTGCGGTGGCGAGCGGATCTTTGACGTCAAAATTGCAAAGCTTGCTAATCCCCATGATGACCATATAACCGGCAATTCCGCCCTGTGCCTTGTCAGCCGCAGCGCTGGCCGCATTTGCCTGAGATGGTGAAAACCCCAGCACACCCAGCAAGAGGCTAGTAACTACTCCAAACCTGATGATTGAATTGGATTGCATCAACGTTCGCTCCCGAGTTGAAAATCTGCGTCGCACCCAGAACTGGATCTGTCTCCTCTGTCCGACCTGCATGCACCTGACATTTATATAACTAAATAACAACTGAAATTTCGCGCGCGCTATGTATCAATCCCAATGCTGAAGGCAACTTACCTTGACGTCCGCCATATGCGGGTATATACCCGCTCCTATGTCAACACCGTGTTATTGTATCGAACTGCGAGCCGCTGCCCGGAAAACCTCGGCGATCTATGACGAGGCACTCGCGCCATTCGGGATCACAATTGCCCAGTACAGTCTTTTGAGGAAGATTGATCGGGCAAAACGGATTTCCCTGACGGAACTGGCAAGCATCAGCGATCTGGACCGATCAACCATCGGTCGGAACGCCAAGGTGCTGGAGCGGATGGGGCTTGTTCAGTCAGTTTCCGGGAAGGACCAGCGCGAAGCCTTGCTGGAGCTCTCCACAATGGGCCAAAAGGTGCTTGCCGAGAGCATTCCCGCTCATGCGGCGGCACAGGCCAAGATTGAGGATCACCTCGGCGGTCCGGATGGCGCGAAAGATCTGCTCAGTCGTCTACACTCACTCTAGACGCACATTCTAATCCGGGTATCTACCCGTACTGAATTCTCAAACTTGAAAGCTGATCTCATGGCCTCAATTCCCTTCCTGTCAGCGTCTAACAGGCTTTCATCGGCTCTAGCGTCTCGCGGTATCCATTACGGCTGGATCGTAGCGGGCACGACATTCCTGACAGCCCTGTCAACGGCCGGCGCGCTTGGAACCGCGGGGGTGATGATCAAGCCGCTTGAGCGCGAATTTGGCTGGTCAAACGCAGATATTTCGTCTTCGCTCGCGATCCGGCTCGTCCTCTTCGGGATGATGGGGCCATTTGCGGCAGCCCTGATGAACCGCTTTGGCGTCCGGAATGTCGTGATGTCGGCACTTTTGCTGATCATGGGGGGACTTGCCGGGTCGTTCTACATGACCCAGCTCTGGCAGCTCATGGTACTCTGGGGCATTGTTGTCGGCTTCGGAACAGGCATGACAGCGCTTGTTCTGGGCGCCACCGTGGCGACGCGTTGGTTCAAGACCCGGCGCGGTCTCGTCATGGGCATGATGTCAGCATCAACTGCGACCGGGCAGCTCGTATTCCAGCCACTTGTCGCTTCCATTGCGGACTCGATGGGCTGGAGACCCGCGATTGGCGTGACGATCGGCGCGCTCGGCATAGCCTTCATCCTCGTTGCCCTCTTCATGCGCGACCATCCCGACGACGTGGAACTCGCACCCTTCGGCGAGACAACGCGCAGCCCCGCACCTGCGCGCGCCACCGGATTGCTGACCCTGCTGACATCACCGGTGATGGCCTTCATTTCAGCAGCCAAGACCCATACCTTTTGGGTACTTTTCATCACCTTTTTCATCTGCGGCCTTTCAACGAACGGCCTGATCCAGACCCATTGGATCACGCTGTGCGGAGATTTCGGTGTCGTCCCAATCAGCGCAGCGTCAATCCTGGCGGCGATCGGCGTGTTCGACTTCGTTGGCACGATCCTGTCAGGCTGGCTGTCGGATCGCTTTGACAACCGCCGCCTGCTCTTTGTCTACTACGCGGGACGCGGACTCGCGTTGATCTATCTGCCCTACTCGAGCTTCAATCTCTATGATCTCTCGATCTTTGCCGTGCTTTATGGCCTTGACTGGGTCGCAACCGTCCCGCCCACCGTCAAACTGGCCGCAGAAAAGTTTGGACCGGAAAAGGCGGGCATAACGTTCGGCTGGATTTTTGCAGCGCATCAGTTAGGGGCGGCGACAGCGGCCTTTGGTGCGGGAGCGACCCGGACGGAATTCTCCACCTATATGCCAGCGCTTTTCGTTGCCGGGGGCTTCTGCATCGTGGGTGCTTTGCTTGCGCTGACGATCACACGACCGGGCGACAAAGAAAAGTCGGGGACCCGCTTCGTTCCAAAGCCTGCCTGATGCACCCCATCCCTTAAACAGATATGGCGCAATTCGCCTGAAGCGGTTGCGCCATTTCTTGAGTTCAAAGTGATTGCAAAATTCGATCAGAACAAGTTACCGCCAGTCCGTTGCACGCATCCACGTGCCACCTGATTGGTCGGATCCTGGGCCAGACCATGCTGGCAGGAGGCCTTTGCGTCGTCCTTGCGGCCAAGCGCCTCTTCCGCCAGCCCGCGATTGACCCAGGCTCCGGGATAGCTGCGATCAATGTCAATGATGGCATTGAAATCATCCAGAGCGCCCTGGAAATCGCGCACCGCAAGCTTCGAAATTCCGCGCCCATTATAAGCCTGCATCGACGAGGCATCGCGCACCAGAACCTGATCAAAATCGGTGATGGCTGCCTTGTGATTGCCCTGCAACTGATAGGTCAGGGCCCGATCGTTATAGGCTCCGAGGTTATTCGGATCGATGGACAACGCGGTCTGGAAATCACTCAGAGCGGCGTCGATCTTGCCTTCTTGTTTCTCAAGATTGGCCCGTGCCGCAAAAGCCGCAGCGTAATTCGGGTTCAATTGTGCCGCACGATTGAAGTCCTGCATGGCCAGATCCAGCTTGCCCGTGCGCCGGTAAATCAGCCCGCGATTAAGGTAAGCCTGATGGAAATTGGGATTGATCTTGATGGCGGTATTGAAATCCTCAAGAGCCTGCGCATTCTGACCGGCCGCGGCATAGGCCGTGCCGCGCACATTGTAGGGACCAGGACTATTGGGATTAGCCTTGATTACATCGCTCAGCGAGGTGATGTTGGCCTGCTGCGCATTGGCCGAACTGAGTTCCTGCATCGTCGGAGCAGGTCCCATATTGGCGGACGAGCAGGCTACAAGGGAAAAGAGCAGCCCAAGAGCCGGGAGACCGGAACACGCTTTCCGAAATGCGTCGACAGGAACACGGTCTCGATTGCGATCAGTTAATCGGGTTCGATGTGACATAGTGACCACCTGCAGCATGGGCTCGATTTCGAACTCAATCTAAACGTCAGACCCGGACTTCATCCAAACTATTTAAGGTCCGTGGCCGAATCATTGGCCAGTGTGACACAAACGCACAACTCGCGATCAGCGACCCCGCAACGATATCTCAGCAAATCAAACGAAGGAGAGCGTAACGCACAAAAACGGCCGCACACACGCACGACCGCTCTCATCTACGTACCGCCATCAACGATTTCGTTGCCCAAGCAGGCTTCGTCATCCGAAACTCAAATGGACCGCGCCAACCCTGCGCAATCCGCATGAGATCACATGGCACCGCCGCGCTTGGCTGCCGGACCGGCAGTCGGAGCAACCGGCTTGCCTGGGATCAGGCCTTCGCGCTGGGCGCGCTTGCGCGCAAGCTTGCGTGCACGACGAACGGCTTCAGCCTTTTCACGTGCCTTCTTCTCGGAGGGCTTCTCATAGTGCCCGCGAAGCTTCATTTCGCGGAAGATGCCTTCCCGTTGCATTTTCTTCTTCAGGGCCTTGAGGGCCTGATCGACGTTGTTGTCGCGAACGAGAACCTGCACGCGTTATATCCCGTGTTCGATGTGGCTCGCATGAGCCAAAATGGACCATGTGATTTGACTGGACGAAAGGAAAAGAAATTCCCGCGCGCCAAAGGCACGCCGCCCCGAGGAGCGATGGTCTAACAGAACAAGCTTTAACTGTCCACTACTGGGAACTGTTTTTCTCGTGCCACGTCATGAAAAGCAATCCGGCATCGACACAGGATCACTTCAGCCAGTTGACGTGCCCCATCTTGCGACCCTGGCGGACGTCCTGCTTACCGTACAGATGGACCTGGGCGTTCGGTGATTTCAGCAACTCGGGCACCCGCTCGACATCATCGCCGATCAGATTTTCCATGATCACATCTGCGTGCCGTGCAGGCGATCCCAACGGAAGGCCCGCGATTGCCCGAATATGCATTTCAAACTGAGAGACGAGGCAACCTGCTTCCGTCCAGTGTCCGGAGTTGTGCACGCGCGGCGCAATCTCGTTGGCAACCAGGATTTCCTGTCCATTGTGCTCCACGACGAACAACTCAATGGCGAGAACGCCGACGTAGTCTAGGGCTGCAATCACCTTCGCGCCGAGTTCATGCGCTGCTAACTCCGTTGACGCGGAGACATTGGCTGGCACGGTCGATACACGCAGGATCTGCTCACGATGAACATTTTCGGCAATATCATAAACCGCGATATCGCCCTCAACACCGCGCGCTGCAATGACGGAGACTTCGCGCAAAAACGGCACAAAGCCCTCGAGCAGAGCCGGAGCGCCAGCCATTGCGGCAAATGCATCCTCAGCTTCGTCGAGACTTGTGATCTTGACCTGACCCTTGCCGTCATAACCGAAACGACGGGTCTTCAGGATGGCGGGCACGCCAAGCCGGGCCAGACCGGCTTCCAGATCTTCCAGACTGTCAACGACGGCAAACCGTGCAGTCGCGATCCCGAGACCATTCAGGAACTGCTTCTCGGTGAGCCGGTCCTGTGACACGGCAAGGGCAAATGGCCCAGGCCGCACGGGAACACGGGCGTTCAAAAATGCCGCAGTTTCAGCAGGCACATTTTCAAACTCATAGGTCACGACGTCGACCTGGTCGGCAAAGGCGGCAAGCGCTGCTTCATCGTCGTAGTCAGCAATCGAGCGAAAAGGCGCTACATCGAACGCCGGACTGGCGGGATCCGGACAATAAACATGCACGGAAAGACCAAGTCGGGCCGCTGCGAGCGCCATCATGCGGCCCAGTTGGCCACCGCCAAGCATACCGATGCGAACAGGCGGGAAAAAGCTCACAGGTTCATTCCGCCGAGTCAATCGGGCGATCAGCAACGGCATCCGTCTGGCGTTGGCGCCAGTCTTCAAGCCGTCCAGCCAACGCTGCGTCCTGCAAGGCAAGGACTGCTGCGGCCAGAAGCGCCGCGTTTACCGCCCCGGCCTTGCCGATTGCTAGGGTCCCGACCGGTATTCCGGCAGGCATCTGGACGATTGAAAGGAGGCTATCCTGACCCTTCAACGTACGAGATTCCACAGGTACACCGAATACCGGCAAGCGTGTCAGGGCAGCTGTCATGCCGGGCAGATGCGCCGCACCTCCCGCGCCAGCAATGATTACACTGAACCCGGCGTTCGCCGCGCCACGCGCAAATTCATAGAGCCGTTGAGGGGTCCGGTGCGCCGAAATGATCAGGGCCTCGTGAGGTATCCCCAGCGCATCAAGTGTTTCAACGGCATGCCGCATCGTATCCCAATCCGATTGGGACCCCATGATAACGGCGACTGACGGCGGATGCTGTGCCATCTCGATCCTCGAATGCACATTCAGGCGAAGGCTGCTTTTCGCAAGCCGTGGGCTATAGGAGATCGCGCGCTTTGACGCAAGCGCAAGACGTCAGCAATTGCACAAAGGAACATCAACGCCGGTCAGGCGATAATATCGGGCACCAGTCGATCCTCAAGATGGGTCAGGCGGTCACGAATGGCCAATTTCTTTTTCTTGAGACGCTGGATGGTCAGGTGATCTCCGCGCCCTGTCTCAACAAGAGCGTCCAGGGCTGAATCAAGATCTCGATGCTCCTGACGGAGCCTGCTCAGTTCCTGGCGAATCAGACTGGCTTCTTCTTCGGTCATTGACGGACGACAGCTTTCAACCACGCGTGATATTTGACCCGTTCCCCGGATCTGCTTGACGTATGATACCGCAAAATAATTCCGATTGGGACCCCGTCAAACCATGAATTCGGTCCATGGCGATCTTCGCTGTCTGACCGGCAAGAACATCATTCATTGCCCAAAAAAATTTTCGCGAAGAACACCAACAAGTTATGAACTGGCTTAGTCAATTTGTAACGCGACAACAAAAGAAGTGAATTGTAACTAGCTGAATTGTAAGAGCTTTTCATTTTTTGAAGAAATGGCTACGCAAACCCGGGCTACAATCTCGAACAAACCCGGCATTGCATTCAATCGGCACTGTGTCATGCTGTTGTCGTCAAGTCCTAGAAAACAAGGAGGCTTGCGTATGACGATTGCATCGCATTTGGCGGAACTCCAGCGCCGGCACGCGGCATTGGATGGAGAAATTCGAAAAGCCCTTGCCCATCCAGCCACAGATTCCTTGACGGTTGCGGAATTGAAGCGACGAAAGCTCATTCTCAAAGATGAAATCAAACGACTGAGCAACGGTGAAACAATCCATTAAAACAGGCTAAAAGAGGCTCCCGGGCGCGTATTCAACAGCGAACGAATTCAGCTTCTTCTTTCAATGTCTGTTATAAACGCATTCAAGCGCCGCTTCCCAGGGAATGCGGCGCTTTTTATTTGACAAATCACGATCTGATATTCGGGCTAACCATTGACAAGCGGGTCCATCGCCCCCGCGATGAACCCGTTTGATCAAGACTGCTTTGCCATCTCGCGCAGCTTGAATTTCTGAATCTTGCCCGTCGATGTCTTCGGCAGCTCGGTGAAAACAACATGCCGTGGGACCTTGTAGGAGGCCATGTGCGATTTGCACCAGGCGATCACCTCGTCGACGGTCAAGCTCATGCCGGGTCGGAGTTCAACAAACGCGCAAGGCGTCTCGCCCCACTTCTCATCAGGCTTGGCGACAACTGCCGCGACGCTGATCGCCGGGTGCTTGTAGAGCACGTCCTCAACCTCAATCGACGAGATGTTCTCACCGCCAGAAATGATGATGTCTTTCGACCGATCCTTGAGCTGGATATAGCCGTCCGGATACATGACGCCGAGATCGCCCGTATGAAACCAGCCTCCGGCAAAGGCTTCGTCAGTCGCCTTCTTGTTGCGCAGATAGCCTTTCATGACGGCATTGCCGCGCATCATGACTTCACCAAGCGTCTCGCCATCGGCAGGAACCGGCTCCATGGTGATCGGGTCCAGCACCGCCAAGCCTTCCAGAGCGCCATAGCGAACGCCCTGGCGGGCCTTCTTGATCGCCCTTTCGTCCGCTGGCAACAGATCCCATTCGTCCTTCCAGTCGTTCACGACGGCCGGACCGTAGCATTCCGTGAGCCCATAGATATGGGTTACGTTGAAGCCAGCGGCGCCCATGGCCGCGAGCACGGCTTCGGGTGGCGGAGCTGCTGCCGTGAAAAACTCAATGACCCGATCCAGCTCTCGCTTTTCAGAGGCGGGCGCATTCAGGATCGTCGACATGACAATCGGCGCACCGCAGAGATGCGTGACGCCGTAATTTGCAATCGATTCCCATATCGCAGCAGCCCGGACCCAGCGCAAACAGACGTGCGTGCCGGCGACGACCGAAATCGCCCACGGATAGGTCCAGCCGTTGCAGTGGAACATTGGCAGCGTCCAAAGATAGACGGGATGCTTGGACATGGACGTCACGATCACGTTCGATTGCGCCATGAGAGCAGCGCCACGATGGTGCGTCACCACGCCCTTGGGATTGCCCGTTGTCCCCGACGTATAATTCAGGGCAATCGCGTCCCACTCGTCGTCCGGCATATGCCAATCATACTCGGGATCACCCGATTGCAGGAAAGCTTCGTAATCGAGTGTCCCAAGTTTTTCGCCGGTCTGCGGAAACTCGAGATCATCATAGTCGATCACAAGCGGCTTCACCTTGGCCAGTGAGAGCGCCTCTTTCACCACTTTCGAGAATTCCCGGTCCGTGATCAGAACTTTCGTCTCGGCGTGATCCAGCGAAAAGGCAATGATCGCGGCATCAAGGCGTGTGTTCAGCGTGTTGATCACGCCTTTTGTCATGGGAATTCCGTAATGCGCTTCGAGCATCGGAGGCGTATTGGCCAACATGACCGAAACCGTATCGCCCTTGCCAACGCCGACCCTGGCCAGTGCGGAGGCCAACTGGCGGGAGCGCGCATAAAACGCCCGATACGTCAGACGATAGTTGCCATGAATGATCGCAGTATGATCCGGAAACACGCGCGCCGATCGCTCAAGGAACATGAGCGGCGTCAGCTGCTGATAATTTGCCGGGTTTTTGTCGAGATCAATTGAATACCAGTTGTTTTCCGCCGACATGAGCCTTCGCGCCTCGCTGTTCGTTGTCTCCCTTGAAGGCGGAATAGAAACGTTCGCGTGACAGAACGCAAGTTGGCCGTTGGACTACTGGTCGGTTCGTAATCCAAAAACGAAAGCTATCCCATAAATGCGAGGCCGTATGCACCATCCCAACTGAGTTTCACCGACACGACAAACAGCGCAACGGTGACAAGCCGGAAGAACATCACATCCGGGATGACCCGCGTCAGCTTTGCGCCGGCGAGCGTTCCCAGGATAGCAACCGGGATCAGGATGACAGCTTCGCGCAGATTGGCGGGCGAAAACTGCCCGAGTGCCCAATAGGGAATCAGTTTGATGGCATTGATCATGGCAAAGGTGATCGTGCTCGTACCCGCAAAGACCATTTTCGACAGGCGGATGGGCAGGACATACATCTGAAACGGCGGCGCACCGGAATGGGAAACGAAACTCACGAACCCGGTAATAGCCCCCCAGAAAACACCACGTGGTATGTCAGCAGCCCGTGGCGCCGGTTCACCCTTGCGTGGCCAGACACGGATCACACAAAAGACGACGCCGATCAGGCCAACGATCAATGTGACCAGCGCCTCTGACATCCAGGACGCCGTGATCCAGCCAAATAGAATACCGATGGCCGCAGCAGGAACGATGATTGAAATGATGCGCCGATCAAATTCGCGTCGGTAGACCCATAGGCCGACCATATCGGAGACGACGAAAATCGGCAGGAGAAGGCCGGCTGCGCGGATTGGTGAAATTGCCAGGGCAAGGATCGGGACCCCCAGCGATCCTATCGCCGGCAAGCCACCCTTCGCCATGCCCACCAGAAAGGCCGCAGTCACGGCAGCGGCGTAAAACCCGATATCGATGGATGTCATTCGCAGGTGCTCAAGTGTCCGGGAGGACGGGACGGTCATCTCGCCACTTGAGCTAGCACTGATTGGTCAGCATGTGAACATGCGATGCGAAAGTCAGAGCTTCAACACCGCTGAAGCAATGTCCCGATGTTCAGGCGCAACGCTTGACGAGTTCTTCGAGCGCTTCCTGACGGGCAGCCAACGACACATTGAAAGCACGCGCCATCGGCAATGCCTGCATTTCAATGATCTTGCCCGAGTTGAGCGACACGGAGACTTCGCCAACATCGGCGACATCCACAGAAGAAACGGTCGCCAGCTTAGAAACCGTCGCTGCGATCAGAGCTGTCATCTCGCTGACGGTGAGATGTGCCTTGGAAATTAGTTGTTCGCCTTGGATGATCTGGTCGGTGCTCATGTACGTCCTCACAGTCCGCAGTGAATTTCGATAGTCCACCATAACAAACCGTGATTTATGACGGTTTAATACGTTGTTCATTCGGCATTCAAATATTGGACAACTCACTTCAATGGTAAATTTCAGATGAACATTGAACCGACAATCGTGTCAGTTCACGCTATTGGATCGAACACGCCCGATTGGTCAGTGACCCGATCAACTGGCCGCGCTGATGGGCCGCGTTATGCCCAGCCAATCGCGGCAAACTGATGGCGCAATCAAACGGAAGATTTCGGCCAGGGCTTGGCAGTCAGGTCAATCCCAAACTGAGACAGGCAAGCATTCACAAACACGTGACCCGTATTATTTTGGGTCAGCCAGCCAATAACGAGACCGACTGTTAAAGCTCTATTAAGCTTTAGAAGCGATAAATATGATTATCCAGTCTTCTGGATGCGAGTGGCTCCTATCCACTCTGTTTGACGCCTCCCTGTAAATACATCTTACGAGCCGCGCATTCCGCGGCTCGCTTTTTTATATTCAAGATATATTTCAACAATTTAACTCGAATGTGTTGCGCCGAGCGAGCGCGAGGGCCTGTGCATATTAACCCTTGTGCGGAATTTCGAGGCAATCAGGCAAAGCCAATATGGCGTTCGGCACGAAGCCTGCTTAGTCTATGGCTGACAGAACCAGTCGTGAAGCGACGGTCTCATTTCGATGCATGGTTTGGCCACAACAAGTCGGATGTGTTGCTTCGCATCGGTCGAGACGTCGTCAGACCCGACTGACGCCGCAAAAAGGATGATGACATGACACCGGACGCACCCGAGCATGATGCCGATCGCGATCCCATCGATTTCTCGTTGCGGTTTGCGAACTCGGAAACTTTCCGAAGCCTGTTCCGTGAGGGCATGGGCCTGGTCGAGGAAACCGCCTCTTACCTTGACGGCCCTGGTCGCGCCGAGTCCAAGGAACTTGGCCGCGCAGGGTCTCTGATTTATGCAACAGAGTCGATGCGGCTGACGACACGTTTGATGCAATTGGCATCCTGGCTCCTGCTGCAGCGCGCCGTCAACGAAGGTGAGATGACCCAGGCTCAGGCCGGGATCGAAAAGGCCAAGGTGCGCATCGATGGACCATCGTCGAGCCGGTCCGGGCCAGGCTGGGAGGAAATCCCGGAGCCGCTGAAGGCGCTCATCGACCGCTCGATCCGGCTTCAGGAGCGGATCCGCATTCTTGATACAGCGATTTACGCCGAGGAAAAGCCAGAGGTGGTCGCTGCAAACCCGGTTGCCGATCAATTGGACCGACTCAACAACGCGTTTGGAGGTCTGGGCCGGTAAACAAACTGATTGGTCCCAAGAACAAAGCAGCCATCGACATCCCACGCCCCTCGGTCTATCAAGAGCCGCTTTCGCGACTGTCCTGCCGAAAAGGCGAGACTTGTAATTGATGGACCTGAGGCTGCGGCCATGTGCCGCCAAATTGGATGACTGCAGATATGCGCGTGCTCCTGATCAATCGGGCCAAAGTTCCGGTCTTTGCCTATGGTGGCACGGAACGGGTTATCTGGAACCTCGCCCGGTCATTGGTCGATCTTGGTCACGAGGTCACATTTCTCGTGCCGGAAGGCTCGCACTGCGATTTTGCCAAGGTTCTGGTGCTCGACAAGGATGCGCCGCTGAAACCGCAAATTCCCTCCGGTTTCGACATCGTTCATTTTCAATCGTTGCCTGACTTCGATCCGGATGCGGATTTCGATCAGCCCTACATCATGACCGAACACGGCAATGCAAACAAACCCCCGACAACGCGCTACCTGAACACGGTTTTCATCTCGGCCGATCAGGCCAAGCGGCATAATTCCAACGTGTTCGTCTATAACGGCCTGAATTGGGACGATTATGGCCCGGTCGATTTCAATAAGCCGCGAACGCATTTTCACTTCTTGGGCAAGGCGTCCTGGCCAGCCAAGAACGTGCGTGGGGCCATTGACGTGGCTTGGGACGCGGGCGTGGAACTCGCTGTTCTCGGCGGCAACCGGCTGAATTTCAGTCGCGGTTTCCGGTTTACATGGTCACCGAGCATCCATTTCTACGGCATGGTCGGCGGCGCAGAGAAATTCACGGCACTCAACCAATCCAAGGGCCTGATTTTTCCCGTGCGCTGGTACGAGCCATTCGGGCTTGCGATCATCGAAAGCCTGTATTTCGGTTGCCCGGTCTTCGCCACGCCCTATGGTTCGTTGCCAGAACTGATCGGGCCAGACGTCGGCTATCTCTCGAACTCGCGTTCGGACCTCGCGCGCGCCGTCAAGACGATGCAATTTGATGCCCGCCGCTGCCACGACTATGTTCGCGACACCTATAATTCGGCCGTCATGGCGGAAGCCTACGTCAAAATCTACGAACGGGTCCTGAATGGCGAGAAGCTGAACCCGCATCGCCCGGAATTGATCGACCGCGAGGTCAACAAGTTGCCATGGCTGAAATAGCGGACACACAGGACGAGGCGCCGCGCGCGCTGAAGCTCATCCTCCATACCGACCGCGCTCCCGGTGACTGGCTTCAGGACCCGGTGTCGAACTGGCAACGCGACGGGATCGCCTGGATCGCCGTTGTGGGCAAGCACTGCGCGGCGTGCGAAGAAATGATCCGCACCAAGATCAGAGCCTCGAATCCGGATCGCAACCGCTTCATTATGATTACCTCACATCCCGACGAGACACTCGAGGCGGTCTCGGACTTCATGCTGTCGCTCGTGGACGATTATGAAGGTGATGTCGCGATAATGGAATTCTGAGATCGAACCGGACCTATTCGTGTGCTCGTCCAAACAAAAAGGCCGCCCGGGTCGGACGGCCTTTGATTGGTTTCGGTACTGGACACATCATTCCAGGTTCTTGATGATCTCTTCCGTCATCTTCTTGGCATCGCCGAATAGCATCATCGTATTGTCCTTGAAGAACAATTCGTTTTCGACACCAGCGTAGCCCGAACCCATGCCGCGCTTGATGAAGAGGACCGTCTTGGCCTTTTCAACATCGAGGATCGGCATGCCGAAGATGGGCGAGGCCGGATCGGTCTTGGCAGCTGGATTGGTGACATCGTTCGCGCCGATCACATAGGCAACGTCAGCCTGTGCGAAGTCGTTGTTGATGTCTTCCAGCTCAAAGACTTCGTCGTAGGGCACATTGGCTTCGGCCAGCAACACGTTCATGTGACCTGGCATGCGGCCCGCGACAGGGTGGATCGCGTATTTCACATCCACGCCAGCATGCTTCAGCTTGTCGGCCATTTCGCGAACAGCATGCTGGGCCTGCGCCACCGCCATACCATAACCCGGCACGATGATGACCTTCTCGGCGTTCTTCATGATGAAGGCCGCATCGTCAGCGGACCCCTGCTTGACCGGGCGCGATTCCCGAGCGCCGCCACCTGCAGGACCTGCTGTCTCGCCACCAAAGCCACCCAGAATGACCGAGATGAACGAGCGGTTCATGCCCTTACACATGATGTAGGACAGGATAGCGCCGGATGAGCCGACGAGGGCACCCGTGATGATAAGGGCGGAGTTGCCGAGTGTGAAACCGATGCCCGCCGCAGCCCAGCCCGAGTAGGAGTTCAACATCGACACGACGACCGGCATATCGGCACCGCCGATCGGCACGATGATCAGGACACCGAAGACCATAGCTGTCAGGACGATGAGCCAGAACACAATCTGACCACCGGTTATGACAAGGCACACGATCAGGGCCAGCAGGAACAACGCCAAAGCAATGTTGATCGCATGGCGTTGGGGCAACAGAATCGGCTTGCCGCTCATGCGGCCATCAAGTTTCAGAAACGCAATGATGGAGCCTGTGAAGGTGATTGCGCCAATGGCGACACCCAACGACATCTCGACGAGCGCTTCACCACGGATGCCGGTACCTTCAGCAATTCCGAAGGCGTTCGGCGCATTGATCGCAGCCGCTGCCACAAACACGGCTGCAAGGCCGACCAGCGAATGGAAGAACGCAACGAGCTGCGGCATCTGCGTCATCGCGATCCGCTTGGCGGTCACCGCACCGATGCCGCCACCGATTGCCAGTGCGAGCGCTATGAAGAGATAGCCGCTGAAGGACGGGGTGATCAGCGTGAGCGTCGTGACGATCGCAATCGTCATGCCGGTCATGCCATAGATGTTACCCTGACGTGACGTCGCGGGGCTCGATAACCCGCGCAGCGCCATGATGAACAGAACCCCGGAAACGAGGTAGAGCAGTGCCGTGATATTGGCCGACATGTCTCGCCCTCCCCTCAGGACTTCTTTTTGTACATTGCGAGCATGCGGCTCGTAACGAGGAACCCGCCAAAGATATTGACCGCCGCGAGGATAACCGCGAGGAAGCCGAAGCCACGGGCCGCCCAAGCGCCTGAACCAAGCGCCGTATCAACACCCACTGCAAGCAAGGCACCGACGACAATCACGGACGAAATCGCGTTCGTCACCGACATCAGCGGCGTATGCAGTGCTGGCGTCACCGACCATACAACGTAATAGCCAACGAAAATCGCCATCACGAAAACCGAGAATTCGAACACGAACGGGTCAATTGCCGACGTGCTCGCAACAGCATGTGCCGCGTGGCTAGCCGATGCGGCCAGATGATCGACAATCGATTGCGCGTGGTTTGCGGCTTCAGTAGCGACCTTGGCAGCTTGCCTTGCCTGCTCAAGCGCCTGGTCTGGAGTAAGATCAGCCATAGTTTCCTCTCCTTATGCCTTCAGCGCCGGATGGACGATCGCACCGTCACGGGTAACGAGTGTCGCCTTAACGAGTTCGTCTTCCCAATTGACGGCGAGTTTCTTTTCTTTCTTGTCGACAAGGGTCTCTACGAATGCATAGAGGTTCTTGGCGTAAAGCAGCGATGCACTTGCCGCAATTCGTCCAGCCACGTTCAGGTGGCCGACGATCTTGACGCCATTGACCTCTGTAACCTGTCCGGCGACAGAGCCCTCGACGTTGCCGCCACGCTCGACTGCCAAATCAACCAGAACCGAACCGGGTTTCATCGACGCGACCATTTCGGCAGTTACGAGGCGCGGTGCGGCGCGACCCGGAATGAGCGCCGTGGTGATGACGATATCCTGTTTCTTGATATGCTCGGCGACGAGCGCTGCCTGCTTGGCCTGATACTCTGCCGACATTGGCTTTGCATAGCCAGCTGCCGTCTCGGCCTGCTTGAATTCATCATCCTCGACAGCCACGAACTTTGCACCCAGCGAGGCGACCTGCTCTTTGGCGGCCGGACGAACGTCGGTCGCGGTGACGATCGCTCCCAGCCGACGAGCTGTCGCGATTGCCTGCAGGCCGGCGACGCCCGCACCCATCACGAAGACTTTCGCTGCTGACACGGTGCCAGCGGCTGTCATCATCATCGGGAAGGCGCGATCATATTCTGCAGCTGCGTCAATGACTGCCTGGTAGCCCGCTAGGTTTGCCTGGCTCGACAAGACGTCCATAACCTGAGCGCGTGTGATGCGCGGCATGAATTCCATGGCAAATCCGGCCAATCCGGCATCTGCCAAGAGTTGGATTTCAGAGGTATGTCCATGCGGATCGAGCGTGCCAATCAACAGGGCGCCCTGCTTGGCCAGAGCGACTTCGTCGGCGAGTGGTCGGCGTACCTTCAGAATAATGTCAGCATCGGCCCACGTGCTTGCCGCATCAAACGCGATCTCAGCACCTGCAGCCTGATACTCGGCATCGGTGATGCGCGACATCAAACCAGCGCCAGTCTCAACTGCGACCGTAAAACCCAGCGCGACGAATTTTTTCACCGTATCCGGCGTCGCCGATACGCGGCCTTCCCCGCCGTCGCGTTCCCTCGGAACCGCAATCTTCATGGCATTCCCCCAACCCAAGCCGCTTTTTCCAGCGTCGTTGCATCCATATTCCAAAGCACGTCACTGAGCGCGGGGCAAGCGCAATACGCTTCGAACCCCGCGCGCCGAACGCCGCCGTGTCTGATCAATGAACGAGGAAAACCGCCATCAAAACCAGGAGCACGATGATCGCGCCGCCAACGATTTTCGAACCCTTGATGAAGCCTGCATAGGTTGCTTCATGCTGCGCATAATCCATTGGTGATTCATGTTCGGTGGTCGAATGATCCGCCATGTCGTCCCTCGCTGCGTGATAAAACTGCGCGCGTCCAGCGCACCGTGCAAACCGTCTTATAGCAGAGCATCCGCCAACGGCAATGACCGGAACTATCGTCTTTGCGATCGTCTTTCAGCTCGTGCCCTGAAGAGGCTCCAATCCGGCATGCGTCAATGCAGCAGATTGCTTGGCGTGCAGCCTGTCTTGGGTGAACCCGTCGATCAAGTCCTGAAACAGGCGATGGAAATTCAGTTCGGCGTCAAGGTGCAGAAAGACGGCCCCCAACCCGACGGCAGCGCGATCCATGAACAGGAACTCACGCGGCATCGTCACCGATCCGTGCTTGCTCAAGCCTTCGGCGACACGCATCGCTTCCTTGCGTCCGAATTCGACCGGCGAGACCCCCTCGGCGATCTTGCGCTTGCGATCAACCAGCAGCGGGCCGTAGAGGAATTTCGCCCAGATATCGAGCGTATCGATCAGCTCGTTCGATAAACCTTCAAACCCCCAGGATTCATAGGCGGCAGCAACGCGATCCCGATCCCCGTGGAGCAGTCCCTTGTAGTGCTCGATCACGCCATCAACGAAGGAGGCCGGGAACACACGCACACATCCAAAATCCAGTAAATTGACACCAGAAACCTGCCCATCGACTTCGAATGCCGCGTAATTGCCCAGATGCGGGTCACCGTGAATGACACCAAATTGGCAAAACGGCTTCCACCAGGCGCGGAACATGGTTTCGGCTAATTGGTCACGAATGTTCTGATCAGCCGATTTGTAGTTCAGCAATCCCTTGCCCTCGAGCCACGACATGGTCAGCAGGCGCCCGGTGGAGAGCTCCGCGAGAGCCTCCGGAATGCGGATCGTAGTATCCCCACCCAGGATCTGACCATAAAGCCGCATGTGCTTCAATTCGCGCGCATAATCGAGTTCTTCGCGCAATCGCTCGCTGATTTCAATACGCAATTTGGTCGTGTTGATCTGCGGCCTCAGCCTCTGCATCAGGGAAAAGATCACGCCCAACTGACCAAGATCCGCCTCCACCGCCGAGGCCATGTCCGGGTACTGGAGCTTGACGGCGAGCGGGTCACCGGCGTGGCTGGTTGCGCGATGCACTTGCCCCAAGGACGCCGCATGAGCCGGTTCCAGATCAAACTGAGCAAATCGGCTGAGCCATTCAGGCCCGAGTTCAGCAGTCATGCGACGGCGGACGAAGGTGCGCCCCATCGGCGGCGCATTGGCCTGGAGACGGGCCAGTTCTGCCGCCCATTCTGCCGGAACCACGTCAGGGATCGTGGCGAGCATCTGCGCCACCTTCATCAGGGGACCCTTCAGATTACCCAGCGCAGCGGCCAGTATCTCGCCTTCCTTCTGCAGGTCACCCTCGCCAAAAAACCGCGCACCGGCGATCCGGACAGCCGATGTGCCGACTCCCGCTCCCACCCGCGCATAGCGTGACACACGCGAGACAAGCCTGTTCGCTTCATTATCGGTCATCGGCGGGATATCCTTGATCGGCCAAAATATTTATCGAACCTGCACTACCTGCCACGCTTGTACGGCTGCGCGTCCCTCACGGATCGATTGGATAAAAGCCCACTATACGGCAATTGCAGAACCTCACCCTTCCAGCGCCTCCAGCTGATCAATCATGCCCTCGATAACGCCGAGGCCAAGGGACCAGAAATTCGGGTCGGTGGCATCAAGGCCAAAGGGTGCGAGCAATTCGGTATGATGTTTGGTGCCACCAGCAGAGAGAAGCGCGAAATATTTGTCCTGGAAGCCCTCATGTGCCTGCTCGTAGCGAGCATAAAGCGAATTCACGAGGCAATCGCCGAATGCGTAGGCGTAAACATAGAACGGCGAATGGATGAAGTGGCCGATATAGGTCCAGAACGTCTCGTAGCCCGGCGCAAATTCGATCGCGGGTCCGAGGCTTTCGCCTTGAACCTCAAGCCAGATCTCATTCAGGCGGTCGGACGTGAGTTCGCCGGCCTTGCGCTCGGTATGCACCTTGCGCTCAAAATTGTAGAAGGCGATCTGCCGGACAACGGTGTTCAGCATATCCTCAACCTTCGACGCCAACATCGCCTTTTTCTGCGCATTGGTCTGGGCTTTTGCCAATAGAGACTTGAACGTCAGCATTTCGCCGAAGACCGATGCAGTCTCGGCCAAGGTCAGGGGCGTTGGTGCCATCAGCGCGCCGTTCGGACCTGCCAGCACCTGATGCACGCCATGGCCGAGTTCATGGGCAAGCGTCATGACATCGCGGGTCTTTCCCTGATAATTCACAAGCACATAGGGGTGCGCAGACGGAACCGTCGGATGCGCGAAGGCCCCTGGTGCCTTGCCCGCACGGGTCGGCGCATCGATCCAGCGATCATCAAAGAAACGCCGAGCGATGTCGGCCATCTTGGGGGAAAACTGACCATAGGCTTCAAGGACCGTGTCGCGCGCTTCCTCCCATGGAATCAGGCGATTGTCGGATTTCGGAAGCGGCGCATTTCGGTCCCAGTGCTGAAGCACATCCTTGCCAAGCCATTTTGCCTTGAGCTTGTAATAGCGATGGGACAGACGTGGGTAGGCGTCGCGGACTGCTGAAACGAGGGCGTCGACAACAGCCGGTTCGACCCGGTTCGCCAGGTGCCTGCTGTCGGCGATATCCTTGAAGCCCCGCCACGTGTCCGAGATTTCCTTGTCCTTCGCCAGGACATTGGTCACGAGGGTGATCACCCGCAAATTGGCCTTGAAGGTCTCCGCCAAGGCCTCAGCGGCTGCCTTGCGTTTTGTCTCATCACCGTCCTGCAAGTGATTGAGCGTTGCTTCAAGTCCAAGCTCTTCTCCATTGAACTGGAAGCGCATGGCAGCCAGCGTCTCGTCAAACAGACGGTTCCAGGCACTGCGGCCCGTTTGCGACTTCTCATGGAACAGACGCTCAAGTTCGTCCGACAATTGGTACGGCTTTTCGCTGCGTATATCCGCGAACCATGGCTTGTAGTGAGACAGGGCGGGATCGCTGGCCACGAGAGTGTCAAGACGCGCATCTTCCTGACGGTTCAATTCCAATTCGAAAAAGATCAGATGTGAAGCCGCATCGGTGAGCTTACCCTGAATGTCGCCGTAGAATTTCGCTCGTTGCGGATCGGTCGTATCACCACAATAGACAAGACCCGCATAGGAGCCGATGCGCCCCATCAGGTCCTGCAGGCTTTCATACTCCCGAATGAATGTGGTCAGCTGAGCTACATCCAGGCGATCCAGGATGCCAGCGAGTGTCCCTTTTGCGTTGGATTCAAAATCCTTGGCGCGCTGGCTTGCCTGCGCCAGATCGGCGGCGAGTTCAGGCGCATCCATCCCGGAATAGAGGTCTCCGAGGTTCCATTCCGGCAAGGGTCCGAGTTGGTCTGAACTGGATTGCACGACTGCTTCTTGGGTCTTCATTGACGGTTGCCTCGAACGGATTGAACAGCTTCACGGCTAGATATGGACCGATGATCGGCGGAGTTCAACGCCGCAGTCACCGGGTCTGCCGCCTTACCTATCGGACTTTGAATGAAAATTATCAAAGTGGATCGCGTTGTTAGAGACTGGTTAACCTTTCCGGAGCGAAAGTCGCCCCATTACGACACAATTGCTTCGGGAGTTGAAAACATCTTATGGCCGATCGCATCCTCATCGTTGACGATGACCCCATACAGCGGCGCCTCCTTGAAGAAGCGTTGAAACGTCTAGGCCATGCAACCTTGACCGCTGATGGCGGGGAAGCTGCCCTGAAATGCTTGAATGACAGCAGCAACAGCGACATAAAGCTCGTCATCCTAGATCTGGTCATGCCGGATCTCGACGGCATGGGAGTCCTCGGCCGACTGCAACAATCAGGAAATACAGTTCCAGTTATCGTTCAAACGAGCCAGGGCGGCATTGACGTCGTTGTTTCCGCGATGCGGGCTGGTGCGGTCGATTTTGTCGTCAAACCAGCGTCTGCAGAGCGGCTTCAGGTCTCGATCCAGACTGCCCTGCGCGTGGCTTCACTTGAAAGTGAAGTCAGTCGTATCCGGCGGACTACAACCGGGACGCTCACTTTTTCAGATCTGGTGACACGGAGCCAAGGCATGGCCCGCGTCATCCGCTTGGGTGAGCGCGCTGCTGATTCGACCATTCCGATCCTCATTGAAGGTGAATCCGGCGTCGGCAAGGAATTGATCGCCCGAGCCATTCAAGGCTCATCAGATCGCAAGTCGAAGCCGTTTGTGACCGTGAACTGCGGGGCCATTCCCGAAAATCTCGTCGAATCCATTCTGTTCGGTCACGAAAAAGGTGCCTTCACCGGCGCTGTCGATCGACATATCGGCAAGTTTCAGGAAGCTCATGGCGGAACGCTGTTTCTGGACGAGATTGGCGAACTGCCATCGGACATTCAGGTCAAGTTATTGAGAGCAATACAGGAAGGCGAGATTGAACCCGTCGGATCACGACGCCCGATCAAGGTCGATTTCCGGCTGATTTCAGCGACCAATCGCAGTTTGCTCGAGATGACCAAGGCCGGCCATTTCCGCGAGGATCTTTATTATCGATTGAATGTTTTCCCGGTCTGGATTCCGCCACTGCGGGAACGAAGCGAAGACATTCCTGAATTGGTCCAACATTTTATGACGAGGTTCTCGGCCGAGGCAAAGAAGCGCAGACTGGTCGGAGTAACCGACGAAGTCATCACCTTGTTGCAAGCTTACGATTGGCCCGGAAATATCCGCCAGTTGGAAAACACCGTATTTCGCGCCGTTGTCCTTGCCGACGGCAGCCATTTGACAATCGACGAATTCCCTCAAATTGCAGCTCAGGTCGGAGTGTTGCCGAAGCCGACACCAACACAAGCCAGTCCCAGGCTGACGACTGCAACAGCAAACTCGACAGTGCGCGAACTGCAAACGTTGGCCGCAACGGCGACGAGTTCTGTCGTGGCAACGTCGGGCGCGATGTCGCAGTGGTCACCGACACCCAATGGCTTCTCGTCCGGTTCGGGCCCAGCACCCTTCGGCTTCCTGAGATCGCTCGATGCCAAGGGTCATGTCATGCGACTGGCGGCAATCGAAGAGGAAATGATCCGCATCGCCATCGAACACTACGGCGGACGTATGTCGGAAGTTGCACGTCGCCTCGGGATCGGGCGATCAACCCTCTATCGAAAACTCAAAGAATATGGTTTGGATGATACGCTCGATTTTGAAGCAGCCAGCTGAATTCGATTGCATCAAGCCAAGATTGAAATTCTGCAACACGATCATTTAAGTTCGCAGCTGTTGACCAGTGCCGGACCGGAGACCTTGATCCATGTCTAGTCGAATCTGCTCATCGCTGATCTACCAGACGGTGCTTCTGAGCTTGGTTTACTCGAATGCGATGGCGGATGATATCTTGATCCTGCCAAGGACCAATCAGACGATTGACAGTTTGGCAACCCATTCTTCGTTGACGTCAACTCAAGCCAAAGTAGCGCCTGCTGTCGACACTTTGCCTCAGTCTCCGTCCACAATTGTTGTTCAGAGCGATAATGGCGTGAAGAGCTTACCTGTCATTGGCAGTGACGGCGACCATGCTGTCGCAACGGCTCAACCAGTCGGGACAGGCCCCGCAGACCTGGCCACCACGCAAGCGCCACCGGCGTCGAGTGCACCTACGCCACTCGTTGCCGCGCCAGCGTCAACCGCAGCCGTACTCCTCGAGGCACCAAAAGCGTCGGATAGCACATCGAAACAGGTCACGAGTGCTTCAACGAGCGAACATATCGGCAGTACCGATTCCACCAGCGTTCAAACACCAACGCCTGCAACGCCAGCTCTGGCCATTTCCAAGCCAGTTGAAGAAAAGGCTCCTGCGGCTTCCAACACGGCGTTGCCAACGACAATCACTG
The DNA here is from genome assembly GCA_903930435.1 of uncultured Hyphomicrobiales bacterium. Classification (GTDB taxonomy): domain Bacteria; phylum Pseudomonadota; class Alphaproteobacteria; order Rhizobiales; family Ancalomicrobiaceae; genus CAIYYN01. The sequence continues at coordinate 83,857 of CAIYYN010000042.1, forward strand.
CCGAGATGATGGCGTCCGCCTTGAAGGGCGAGATCGAAGCGCGCTTCGGGACAAAGCCGATTGAGGACAAGAAACTGTCGGCGGAAGAGCGCAAGACGCATGCGAGCATCATGGCTTATTACGTGGCTCATAGCTTCCAACCAATGTGGGTTGACGGAAACGGGCTGACGCAACGCGGCAAGGAAGCCGCAGACAGATTGGCCCGTGCCCGGGAAGACGGCCTTAACGCTGCTGACTATCCAACGCCGACAATGAGCGGGACAACTTCAGCCGAGAGCTTGACCAAGGCAGAGCTGCAGCTGACCGAATCTGCCCTCAAATATGCCCGACAGGCTCAGGCAGGACGATTTGACCCCATCCGGCTGTCGGACCTCGTCACGGCCAAGCCAACGATTCCGGACCCGGACGCTGTCCTGAAGACGCTCGCCGCGTCGACCAACGTCTCGGAATCCCTGGAAGCGTTCAATCCGCCACACGAGGGATACAAGCGGCTGAAGAGCAAACTGGCCGAGATCCTGAAGGGCGCGCCGCTGGTTCCACAGGCGCGTGTACCAGAGGGTCCAACCATTCGGCCCGGCGAAAAGGACACCCGTGTCGCCCTGTTGCGAAACCGGCTGGGTGTGAATGGCTCAACCACGGTCAACGACGCCAATGTCTATGACGATGGACTTGTTGACGCAGTGAAGTCCTTTCAAAAGAAGAATGGACTGAAACCGTCAGGATTGATCAGCGCGCAGACCATTGACCTTGTCAATGAAGCAGCCCCCGGTGCCGATACGCGTGCAGCCGACATTATTGCCAACATGGAACGTTGGCGCTGGCTGCCGCGCGATTTGGGCGAGCTTCACGTCATGGTCAATATTCCTGACTTCGCTCTGACGGTGGTCAGGGATGGGGTTGTAACCCATCGGGCAAAGGCAATTGTGGGGCGCGTTGCGAACCCGACGCCAGTGTTCTCCAATACGATGACCCACATCATCGTCAATCCCTATTGGAACGTTCCCTATTCGATCGTGAAAAAGGAATATCTCGGCAAGGCGCAGGAGACAAAGGGCGAGGCGCTGACACGCGGAAACTTCGAGGTTCAGGTCGGCAACAAGACGGTTGATCCCTCCGCTGTCGATTGGTCCACGGTCAACGCATCTGAAGTTCATTTGCGCCAGCGACCCGGTGAGGGCAATGCCCTCGGGAACATCAAGTTCATGTTCCCCAATGAGCATTCCGTCTACATCCATGACACGTCGTCACGCGGTCTCTTCGTCCAATCGTATCGATCGCTCTCACATGGATGTGTTCGGGTCCAAGATCCATTCTCATTCGCAGATGCGCTTCTCGCTGCCGAGCCGACGCAACTGACCGGAGCCAAGCTCAAGGCAATGATTGGCGGCGACGAAAAGTACCTCTGGCTGAAGAAGACGATCCCGGTTCATATCGCTTACTTCACAGATTTCGTCGACGATGCCGGCGTCTTGCAGACACGGCCAGACCTTTATGGCCATAATGCCAAAACCAAACAGCTTCTGGGGCTTTAAAGCCCCAGAACATAAATCTTTCGATAATGGATCTCATACCGACCAAACATAAATCCAGCCAACTAAAGATTTCCAAAATTTAAAACTGTACGAAAAACACATAAAACCAAAATTATAACTTATCCAGTGTTGAAATTTCAGCGACGAAAATCGATCATACCTAGCCATTTTGGCAATCGAATTATTTTTCCAGCTGAACCATTTCGTCGCGATTTCGGCTGTCTCATCAGACTGATCGCAATAACTTATTTACCACAATTACCAGAAATCACGCACCGGGTATCTTTTTATATTCGCATGTCGTATTTTCAGCACAGAAAAACTTAGGGTAAACGGTTCATTAACCAGATCGCGCGAACCTGAAAGGTGCGGGAACGGCAATATGCCAGCAAGCAACAGCACGTTCCCAAATTCGTTCATGGCCCTGGAGCTGCCGATCACCATTTGGCGATGGGCAGGGATTGGGCAAGACCGTGATAGTGCCAGCGGTAAACGGCGAGGGCGAGGCCGTCTCGCTCCCGCGACCAGGCACCTCGCGTGGGAAGAGGTTGTCCTTGGTTGATCAGCGTATGAGATCGCTCGCGAAGGCGCACACGAACCGGGTGAAGCGTAGGCGTTCCCACGCACACACGTCGCGGACTTCTGGCTGGTTACCGTCGCTTCGCAATGCAGCAGTCGGATTACTCGGCACAATAGCACTCACATGCGCTGCCTCTCAGGCCGTAAGGGCTGAAACGCGGGCGCTCGACATTTATCATCTGCATACCGGCGAGCACGAAGTCATCACGTTCAAGCATGATGGCGTGTACGATCAGGATGGCCTTGCCAAGTTGAATCACATTCTGCGTGATTGGCGCAGGAACGAAGTTGTCCATATGGATCCTGCGCTGTTCGACCTTATTTACGAGGTTTATCACGAAACGGGCGCAACAGGTCCAGTCCAGATCGTGTGTGGGTACCGGGCGCCAGAGACCAACAACATGCTGCGGGCCAGATCCCGTGGTGTGGCCAAGTTCAGTCAGCATACGCTCGGCAAGGCAATCGATTTCTATTTGCAGGGTGTTCCCCTGGAAAAGCTGCGCGAAGCAGGGGTCAAACACGAAGTCGGCGGAGTCGGCTTCTATCCGACGTCCGGATCACCGTTTGTGCATATGGATACCGGTGGTGTACGCGACTGGCCGACACGCCTGACCCGAGAGCAATTGGTTCGCCTATTTCCCAACGGCAAAACACTGCATTTGCCATCCGATGGTCCGCCGTTACCCGGTTATCAGGAGGCACTTGCCACCTACCAGCAACGCCATCAATCCCAGGGTACACAGTTGGCAAGCAACGACCAGCAGCAAACCCGCGGCAAAGGCGGAAATCTGATAACGGCTTTATTTGGAACGAAGTCTGGGGACGAAGAGGATGAGTCGACACCGCCTGCTGCAAACGTCCGACCCTCGGTTCAGGCGGCACCGTCGAACCCGCAAAGCAAAGCCAACCAGCCTTTACCCGCACCCCAACCTCTGAAGCCAGTGCTAGCCACCAATCAGCCTCACCTGGCAACCAGACTGACGGGTCAAACGGTCGAGCCCGTCCCCGCGACCGATGTGCCTGCAAGTTCAAAAGCCATCGTGATGGCAAGCCTGCCACTGCCGCTTGAACGCCCCGGAGCATCGACCACGACAACACCGACAGCATCGCTGACGCAACCGGGGTCGTTGATTCCATTACCCCACCTTCAGCAGCAACAGCGGGCCGCTGGAGCGATCATGCCAACGACCGTATCTGGCAGATCAGGGACGAGCGCGTCTTATGCTTCACTGACACAACAGACGACCTACGCGAAAGAGTTGGACGCACCTTTACCAACTGACAGACCGCGCAGTGGCAACGAGCAGGCGCTGCGATCACGTGCTGTTGCCGGAGCAGGCACACCAGACGCACGTCCAATCGACGACGCGTTCTCAGCCCTGACCGGCACGCCTAGGGATACCGGAAGCAGCACAGCCTTGAGCTATGCACCAATTGACAGTCCCGCGACACAACATCCCTCAACGACCCCGGGTGACGCTGGTTCTCGCGTGAGACTGGCTTCGCTCGGCAATCAAGACGCCGGACGTTCCCTCGGTCCGACGCAAGGTCTGACCGGAATTGCGTCAAATAACAAGCAGTCGAGAGCGACCACAGCACCATCCACCAAATCTGATCGGGCAGACCCTATGTTGCGCCTGATCAGCTTTGTGACGGAGAAGCTTGATAGTCGATTACTGGATGGCGGTAACTTCGCTCGATCAAAACCGTTTGCCCAGCTCGTCCATCCCGATCAGCGATCACTGCAACAATTCATGGTGAAGCCAGTTGAGGTATTGAGCGAGACATTCGCCGCCCTACCCGACACGCTGCCCAGCGATCATTTCTCAGGGCGTGCCGTCGTCGCGCTTGCAGTGATAGCAATGCAGTAACAGTTTGCTCAAAGTAGACTATCGTATCGCCGACTGGCGCTGTGCAGGCATGCCACTCATCCGACGTTGATAATCAAGCGTCTTGATTGCTGTATCCAGTGTAATCGCCTGATACTCGCGCACCATCTGGTCGGTCTGCGTCATTGGCAAACGCAACCGGTCACAGCGCATTGCACACAAGCGCCGAAATGTCGCATCGCCGAGCCCAAGGCTTCGGCAAACAATGCCAATTCCGTTAACATTGACTCTATGAAACACGTTGTTCACATGAACTTCGGGCAGGTTACACAAACTGGCCAACAAGGCGATCAGCTCATTGGTCCGTTGTTGTGCGAGTAGTTCATCCAGGGCATCATCCAGGTTCCGATACCCAGACTTTATATCTTTCAGGACCTGGCGCGGGTCGCGCTTCTGAGACGCGGGGTCGCGGCGAGCGGTATCAATCACCCGCATTGCCTTGCCTAACAGATCTGTCACCAGCCCACCGTTCTGATGCAACATCCGCTCAACACGTTTCCGGGCTTCCGGGGACAAGGCTCCAACAATTCGTCGTGCCGTCTCTACGGGCAAATCACGGCGCAGAGACAACGCATCGCCAAGCAGCGGATCAATCATCGCTCGGCTGCCGATCTGGTTGATGGCCCGTAATGAGAACCGCGCCGTCAGATTACTCACGACTGTCGTCAGCGTCAGCATTTCACCGCGCCCGACAATAACTTCCGTCACGGGCTCAATGATTTCCTGGCGTCTGGCAATCGCCTGAAGGTGCTTCTGGCTAGCGATACCTGCAATTCCAAACAGATCGGACACCGTCAGTACAGGTGAAAACTCCAGGATTGGGCTCGCCACGGGCGCGTCGTCATTGGCGAGCTTGAGCGCAAGCGGATGAGGCGTGTTGGTGAGATGACAAATCAGTTCGGAAAGCGCCTGACGATCGGCCATGTCCACGTGAACGAGCAAAGAGCCGAGAACGTCACCAAACAATTCGACTTCGCGTGACGTGTGCTTCTCCGCTCCGTCAACGAAAAGCTGCGAGAGCGAGTGCATCATCTCCCGACGACTGTCTCGCGACGTTTGTCGGGCTAGCTCAACGAGCGAATTCAACATCTTGGCCGGGGCCCATCTTTCGTGGCAATTTCCAGCCTATCAGAGCAGAAACACCCTAAAAAAAGGACAATATGTTCGTTCGCATTTTAACGAACCGGCCCGAGACTTGGAAGCACATCCAATAATATAAATCATACAATAGGTATTCTATTAGCCCTCGCCACCTGAAGAAGCATAAATCATCCCCAACGCACTCAGATACAGATCAAGCAATGCTTCCTGCTCTTCGCGCTCGGCCTTATCCTGCTTGCGAATTCTTATGACCTGCTTCAGAATTTTAGTGTCATAACCCGTCGATTTTGCTTCGGCATAAACATCCTTGATGTCATCGGCGATCGTCTGTTTTTCTTCTTCCAGACGCTCGATACGCTCGACAAACTGCTTCAACTGATCAGCGGTAACGCCAGCCGGTCCTTCCATCTCTTCACTCTCCAGGATTTGGCCAGCGGCCATTCAATCGCACCGAACTCAATAAGCCTGACGGCTTCTGACGAATAGCGCGCGATGAAGCCCCATGGTTTCGCGCGGGTCAAGCGCTCTGTTGCGCCAATCCCCAGCCTTCAACAGGCCATCTCGGAGAAGTGGCTGAACAAGGTTCGACTCAATGCTGCGGCTTGCTGGTTTCAAAGGCGACTTGCTGCTCAGGCGATGCTTCGCGCTGATGCAACGCTTTCCAATCCTCATAGGGCATCCCATAGACCCGTTCGCGGCTTTCAGCCTTCGTCACCGCAATGCCACGAGACTGAGCGGCTTCGAGATACCAGTTGGAAAGGCAGTTACGACAAAACCCGGCCAGGTTCATCAGATCGATATTCTGAACATCCGTCCGTTCAGCCAGATGCTGGAGCAAACGGCGGAACGCTGCGGCCTCGAGTGCAATCTGATCAGTGTCATTTAGCTTCGACATGCTTGCGTCCTTTCAGTCCGATCATCTGGTTCGACTGTTCCTGCCGAGTCAAATGGACCGGCTCGGATCAAACGACAAGTGCGCAGTCTCATTTGATGTGTCCGGCTTCCCCGACAGCATGATCAGTGTTAGATCGGACAAGTCAAACGCAACAGCGCTGACCTCCGGCTATGACTGCCATCCGTGGGCTGGGAGCCAACAGAGAGACCGAATCACTCAGTCCAAGCATGGTGAACGAAGGGGGGCGGCCCAGGTGTTAAGCCACTCTTGAATGGAACTTGACTCGGTGCGGCGGGCGTTTGCGCCAGTTCATTCAGGTGTGTCCGATCAGCTGCCAACCGGGACAAGGCACTTTTGAACATCTAATCGTCAAATTCGTGCGCAAGAGCGTTGACATGACAACATCTGACAGACGACGCTCGCGTCTGAACTAAAAAGGGTCCGACCTGATCGACATGATTGTGCGTTCCGCCTTCGCATTGAAATGCCGGAAGACCGAAGCGACCAGCGTGCATCCACGTAGCTGGCGCGTAGTCCTGATGTTTTTGGGGCTGATCACGGTGTTTCTATCCACACCAGCGCTAGCCGACCTGCGGATTTGCAACAAGACGACAAGCCGCATCGGCATCGCTGTCGGTTACAAGGATACCGACGCCTGGACGACCGAGGGCTGGTGGAATTTGCCTGCGGCAAGCTGCGAGACATTGCTCGCGGGTCCATTGGTGTCACGCTACTATTATCTTTATGCGATTGACTATGACCGCGGTGGCGAGTGGAGCGGTCGATCCTTCATGTGCGCGCAGGAAAAAACATTCACCATCAAAGGAATAGAAGACTGCTTGAAACGCGGCTTCGAACGGACGGGCTTTTTTGAAATCGATACCGGCGACCAGAAGAACTGGACGGTTCAGTTGACCGAACCGGGTCGATCAACAGCCGGCCCGCAGAATTGAACATAGACTTGCGATCTTGAAACACACCGTTCGGCATAAGTTGGTGGCTTGTCGGCAACGCTGCTAAACTCAATCAGTTCCATAGACGCAATTTCTTGCACAAACCCCTGTCGCATTGTCTCTGCGGCCTGTAAACAGAGACCACGAAATCACGGGAAGGGATTGATATGCGGCGCAATCGGCGAGTGAAAATTCTGGCAACGCTTGGACCGAGTTCGGGCGACGCTGCGACGATAGAAAAGCTGTTCCGTGCGGGCGCTGACGTCTTTCGGATCAATATGAGCCACACGAGCCATCCGAAACTTGCCGAACTCGTGGCGTTGATTCGGGGAGTCGAACAAAATGTCGGACGCCCCATCGCGATCCTGGCTGATCTCCAGGGACCAAAACTACGCGTGGGTGCATTTGGTGCCGGCCCCGCAGATCTCGAAAACGGTAAAACATTTACACTGGATGCCAACGAGGCGCCTGGTGATCGTAATCGGGTGCATCTGCCGCATCCGGAGATTCTTCTTTCCGTCCAACCTGGCCATCGCCTGTTGCTGGATGATGGCAAAATACGGCTCCGTTGTACGGCCAAGCCGGACGCCACGACCATTGTGACCGTGGTCGAAGTCGGTGGACGCCTCAGCGATCGCAAGGGTGTCAGCCTCCCCGATACTGAATTGCCGATCGGGGCTGTGACGGAAAAAGACCGCGCAGATCTCGACGCAGCACTTGCACAAAATGTCGACTGGGTTGCGCTTTCGTTTGTCCAGCGACCTGAAGATATCGCAGAGGTGCGGGCGGTTGCCGGCAATACCGTCGGAATTCTGGCCAAGATCGAAAAGCCGCAGGCGATTGACCGCCTGCCGGAGATCATTGAACTCGCCGATGCCATCATGGTCGCGCGTGGGGATCTGGGCGTCGAAATGCCGTTGGAAAAGGTTCCGGGCTTGCAAAAGCAGATGACCCGCCTGTGTCGGCGAGCTGGCAAGCCAGTGGTCGTGGCCACGCAAATGCTTGAGAGCATGATTGCGTCGCCAGTCCCGACACGTGCCGAAGTATCCGACGTTTCGATTGCCGTTTATGAGGGAGCCGACGCCATCATGTTGTCGGCTGAGTCCGCTGCGGGCAAGTACCCTGTCGAAGCCGTCACCATGATGAACGCGATCGCGGAGGAAGTTGAACGCGACAGCAATTATCGCCAGATCATAGCCGCACAACGGTCCGAACCGGAAGCCACGTCGGCTGACGCGATTTCTGCCGCCGCCCGACAGATTGCCGAGACCCTGGATCTCGCGGCTATCGTCTGCTTCACGACAAGCGGCTCGACCGGATTGCGTGTTGCGCGCGAACGTCCGTTTCCGCAATTGATCGCCTTATCACCGGACCCGCGCATGGCCCGTCGCCTGTCACTCGTCTGGGGCCTTCACGCCGTAGTCTCGGAAGATGCCCACGACGTCGACGAAATGGTCGAGCGCGCAGCCCGGGTTGCTTTCCTGGAAGGCGTAGCCACACCGGGGCAGAAGATCATCATCTCGGCAGGCGTTCCTTTCGGCACACCGGGATCAACGAATATGCTGCGCATCGCCGAAGTCGTGTCAGGTGGACACGGCCGGTAAGTCAATTGCCGCTGAACTCCTGGCGTGTTCGGGCATTGCCTGAAACGGGGCTCAAGATAACCGCATCTGAGCCCCGAACAACGGTTCTACCTTATGCCAGCGCGCATGAACGACTGCACAAACTGCCGCTGAAACAGCAGGAACGCCAATAATAGCGGTGCCGACGTCATCAGGGCACCGGCTGTAATCACGGACCAGTCCACGCCCTGATCGGGTGTTGCGAATACGGAAAGACCGACCGTTACGGGTCGGGTTTCGACCGAATTGGTGATGATCAATGGCCACAGGAAGTTATTCCAGTGGAAACTCACAGAAACCAGCCCGTAGGCAAGATAGGTCTGACGGGCAAGCGGAATATAGACGCGCCAAAGCACGCCCAAGGTTCCGCACCCCTCAATGCGTGCAGCTTCTTCCAGCTCAATAGGGACCTGCTTGAAGGTCTGGCGTAGCAGAAAAATGCCGAACGCCGACGCGATATAAGGCAACGCCATCGCGGCAATCGTATCCACCAATCCTAGCGCATGCATCGTGTTGTAGTTGGCCACGAGCATGAGATCCGGCGAAATCAGCAACTGGATCAGGATCAGACTGAAAATGACATCGCGACCCGGAAAGGTGAACCGCGCAAACGCATAGGCCGCAAACGTTGAGAGAACAAACTGACCCATCAGGATCGACGTCACGAGGATCGTCGTATTGAGAAAGTACCGTGCAAAGGGTGCCGCAGACCAGGCGCGCGCAAAATTATCCAGTGTCAGCGGCGCAAACAGGCTGAAATGCGCGGCATAGGCTTGCGGGTGAAATGCACTCCAGGCCGCATAGGCCAGCGGCGAGATCCAGATGACCCCGAGCAGCCACGCCGCCACGGTCTCAAGCGACAGGTTCTGTGCGAAGCGACCAAATGCTGACGGGTCAACCGGCGTAACAGCTACATCGTTCATCGGTAGTGGACCCGTTTGTCGAAAAGTACGAATTGCCCGACGGCAACCAGCGCGAGTCCCGCCAGCAGCACAACAGTCAGCGCTGCCGCATAGCCCTGATCAAAAAAGCCAAAGCCGACGAGATAGATCTCGTACATGAGAACATTGGTGGCATTGTCTGGCCCGCCCCCGGTCAGCACGAAGATATGGTCGACCGTCCGGAAGGCATTGATGACGGCGTTGACGGCAACAAACAGGGTCGTCGGCCCAAGCAACGGCAAGGTAACGCGCCGGAGGATCTGCCAGCGGTCAGCGCCCTCGATCCGTGCAGCCTCGATCAGGTCAGGCGGGATTGTTTGCAGGGCAGCCAGATAGAAAATCATGAAGAAGCCGGCTTCTTTCCAGACGGCAACGATGATCACACACAAGAGCGCCGTCTGCGTGGAGCCGAGCCAGTTCGTCGCATGCATCCCGACAATCGACAGGATCTGGTCGATCGCGCCATAGGTCGGGGTGAAGAAGAACAGCCAGATATTCGCGACCGCGATCATGGGCAGGACAGTAGGCGTGAAAAACGCCATGCGCAGCAGTCCGCGCCCCTTGATCTTGCTGTTGACGACAAGTGCCATGGCGAGTGCCAGGGCGACGGAGACCGGGATCGTGGCAGCGGCATATATCAGATTGTTCGTCAGCGCCTTCCAGAAAATCGGATCAGCAATCATCGTATTGTAATTGTCGAGACCGACGTAATGCGATGGACGCCGAGGCTTCGGCGTCGACAAGAAACTGTCCACCACCGTTGCTATGATCGGGAAATGCGTAAAGGCGACGAGCAGGATCATCGCAGGCAGCGCCATCGCCAGAGCAAGGAATGTCGATTGGCGGCTCTGCATGGGATCGTTCCGGCGCGGAGAGAGTGGGATTGCAACAGAACCGCCCCGCCGGAGTTGATGCCCCCGGCGGGTTGGCACTGCCAATATCAGCGATAGTCCTTGAGCGCGATTTCGGCCTGACGCTGGGCTTCATCGAGCGCGGGCTGGGCAGACTTGGAGTCGGTCATGACGGCCGCAATCGCATCGTTCAGTGCCTTGGTCACGCGCGCGCTTTCATGCGCCGTGACTTCGGGAACGGCGAACTGAAGCTGATCGCGGGCAACGGCAGCCTGAGGCACGTCCTTGACGTAGGCCTTCATGACAGGCGTTTCCCACGAGGCTGGCTGAGTCGCGACATAGCCGGTCTGGATTGACCAGTCAGCGGCTCGATCAGCTGACGTCATGAACTTGATGAATTCAAAGGCTGCCTTCTGCTTTTCAGCCGAGAGCCCCTTGAAGATATAGAAGTTGCCGCCACCGGTCGGGGCGCCGAAATGAGCCTTGGCCGGAAGGTATCCAAGGCCAAACCCAAAGGTGGCATTCTTGCGAATGACGCCAAGAGACCCGGTGGTGTGCCAGATCATGGCAACCTTGCCCTCGGTAAAGTCCTTTGGGGTCGTCCCCCAACTGGTCAAGCCCTTAGCTTGCGACGCATCCACATAGGACAGATCATGCAAATACTTGAGCGACTCAACGGCTCGCGGATCGTTGAAAGCCGTCTTGTTACCATCGGAATTGATGAGCTTGACATCATCTGCCGTCGTGAGACCGGTATAGAGCCAAGCGGCATTGCCGTCGGTCGGGATCTGTATCCCCCAGCGCGTGACGTTGCCAGACGCATCCCGCTTGGTCAGCTTCTTGGCGTCTTCGCGCATTTCGTCCCAATTGGCAGGAGCCTTGTCAGGATCGAGACCCGCTTCCTTGAAGGCTTCCTTGTTCCAGTAAAGGACCGGCGTCGAACGCTGGAAGGGGGCCGCATAGGTCTTGCCGCCAACACGTGCGTTTTCCATGAAGGCAGGATAGAAACCGGCCAGCCATTTCTTGTCTTCCGGGGTCGTGGCTAGGTCATCAAGCGGGATGACAGCATCTGCATCCGTCAAAGTGTAGAGGTCAGCGGCGAGCATGATCGCGCATTCCGGGCTGTCGCCGCCCCTGACGGCGGTCAGGGCCTTAGCCGTTGTCTGGATATAGTCGCCAGTATAGATCGGCTTCACCTTGATGCCCGGATGCGAGGCTTCAAACTCGGCGGCATAACCGTCGATGATCTTGGTGAGCGGACCACCAACGGCGATCGGATAATAGAAGCGCACTTCCGTATCCGCGGCGGCAAATTGCGTGCCCGTGAGGATGGCCATCAGCGTCAAAGCCGAAGCAAAACTCGCTCTTGAAATGCGCATGCGCTGCTCTCCCGTTTTACGTTCAATTGGAAACAAAATGAGAAACCTGAGTTTGTCGCGGCTCCAGCCGTCGACCAGTGGCTAAATCGAAGCGATGCTCATGCTCGTTCGACCAAGCGAGGCCAACGGTATCGCCCCGTTTCACTGCCTGGCCCGAGGCACGGGCAACCACGACACCGCCGGGACAATCCACAGAAACCATCGTGTCTGCGCCAAGATACTCGACATGAGTGACGACCCCGGCGCGTGGGGCAGAATTCGCTTCACGGATGGTAATGTGTTCAGCCCGAACGCCGATCAGGTCTGCCCCATCGTCACCGGCAATGACATTCATCGGGGGCAAGCCCATGAACCCGGCAACGAAGGTGGATGCAGGTCTGTCGTATAGCTCGTGCGGCATACCAATCTGCTCAATGGAACCGTTCTTCATTAGTATGATCCGGTCCGCCATCGTCATCGCTTCGACCTGATCATGAGTGACATAGATCATCGTCATGCCAAGGCGCTGCTGAAGATCGCGAATTTCAACCCGCATGTCATGCCGAAGTTTGGCGTCGAGGTTGGAGAGCGGCTCGTCCATCAAGCATACAGACCGCTCGGATATGATGGCGCGCGCCAAGGCTACACGCTGGCGCTGGCCACCCGACAATTGTGAGGGCTTTCGCTGCAGGTACGGCGTCAAGCCAACCAGTTCCGCGACCTTGGCGAGGCGCTGGTCTCGTTCGGCTCGGGCAACGCCACGCACCTCAAGGCCGAACGTGATATTTCGGGCGACATCCAGATGCGGGAACAGCGCATAGGACTGAAAGACCATTGAGATTTCACGACCAGAGGCGCTCAGTCCGGTAACGTCGCGGCCAGCGATTTGAATACGTCCCGACGTCGTCGGCTCAAGTCCGGCAATCAGGCGCAAGGTCGTTGACTTGCCGCAGCCAGACGGACCGAGCAGGACAACACACTCGCCAGCGTCAACGGTAAAGCTGACGTCGCTGACAGCGTTCTGTGTCCCAAATTGCTTTTTTAGTGCCTCAACCGCGATCTGTGACACCAACAAACCACCTGACCTCTTTATGAGGCTCTGCTTGCATCAATGATTTAACAAGATCCGATGTAAGCAGGTAAGATGTCAATCAGATGTCAATTGTCACACACATCTTGACCTGAAAATTCGCCCATCGAGGGCCATCATCAGGGAAATACAATGACGAATTATTTCTCATTCGGCATCATATCCTGCCAAAGTCCGAGACGAGCTGCGCGCGCGGATTGCTCTCTCAATTTTAACACGCTCTCAGCATCAACTTCCGCGATAGCCCAACCTTCGCCGATCAAACGCTCGGCAATGTCTTCTTTGCTCCGCTGACACTTTAACTGCTTGACTGCACCGCCTGCGGGACTGCTCTGCAGACACTGAAGCCCGGGCGCCACGAGCAACGCAATGTAGGCGTTGACTGCCCGCAACCTGCAGGCCCAACGCCCTCCTGTTGGCGTCTCGCACAGCGTTTGGCGGTCTGGCAGCGCGACACCCGCTATCCGGGCTGGCTGGCCACCGATCATGAACGAGCCGTCAGATGCAAACCGGACCGGTCGATCAACAACAACCGGGACATAGCCGCCATTCGGATCATGCGCGGGAAGCCGATCATAGGTCTGCTTTTCGCGATCAATATGCGTTGGGACGAGAGTCCAGACGGGCGGGCCAGTCTCTGGTTCCGCAGCCCTCACTGAAATGCCGGTCATAAGAATTGTGAGCAAACAGACCACGTTCGCCGCCCTAAAGCGCTGACGATCAAGACGTTCAGGACACCAAGCCCAACATGAGGTTATCCGATCAAGAGGTGACAGGCCGAGACTCTTCCAGCTCAATTCCATGCGACCCAATGCACCCCCAACCCAATTCAAGCCTATCAGTATGATGACAATCATTGCAGATAAGCGAGCGATGGTCCGCAACGACCACATGCTGATCAGCGATTTATCCATCGAATCGTTTCCACACCAAAAAACTGCCCGAGGCCCTCCATCAGACACCGACACATGATTGACATATCCGACTCTGGTGCCTATGGTCCGCCCCGAAATACGAGAGGGCGCGGAGTTCGAGACCGCGCTCGTTGTCGTTTTGGCCGGACGGTGGCGACTTCTTCCGCTCCTCCTGGCTAAGCCTAGGTGAGCTTGAACCTGGATCGACTGAAATTTGGGCCGTAGCCCAAATTTGGCTGGTTGAAAGTTCGAGGACGCCTCAAACATTGTTTAAGCGGTGACGTGTCATGAAGATCAAGAACTCCCTGCGGACGCTGCGTCTGCGCCATCGCGATAATCGGCTCGTTCGCCGCAAGGGTCGCGTCTACATCATCAACAAGACCAATCCTCGCTTCAAGGCTCGTCAGGGCTGATCGGGTTCACACGGGCTATTTGAAATCGAATAGGACCGTGTGAAAACTGGACGAAGGCGTGCTCGTTTGCGAGTGCACCTTTTGACGAACAGCATGATTCCTTCCTAAGATGAAATCATGCGTACTTCATCGAAAGCGCCCGTCAGACATTCCTTGCTCCGCAGCGGCTCAATAGGCCTTGCGGGGTTACTTTTGTTATTGTTAGGGATGCCACACTCCGGTTCGGCAGCTTACCCAGACGCTATTCCAGGTTCAGCTGAATCGCAGACGCCGGGCATCGCACCGTTGCAAACACCGTCGACACAGTCTCCCGGCGACGCAAACCCAACGCCGCGCATCCGTGACAGCGGCACCGGGGCAGATCTGAACACGTTGTTTGATCGGCTTAAACAAGCAAAGTCAGAAGCAGAAGCGCAGCGCGTTCATGCGATGATCGCTGTCGAATTTCTCCGCTCAGGCAGCGATACGATCGACCTGCTCATGTTCCGGGCCATAAGCGCTATTGAAAATCAGGACATGTCGTTGGCGCTTGATCTGCTCGATACGGTCATCGCGCTCAAGCCAGATTACGCCGAGGGTTGGAACAAGCGTGCAACGCTCTATTTCATGAAGCGTGATTATGGAAAGGCCCTTTCTGATGTCGAAATGGTCTTGCGCTTGCAGCCTCGCCATTATGCGGCCATGAGCGGATTGGCCCAGATGCTGCACGAACTGGGGGACGACAAGCACGCACTGGAGGCATTGAAACAGGTCCTTGCCATTTACCCCATGAACTCGGAGGTCGCCAAACAGCTCGAGGAATTGCAGGGAACCATTGATGGCAAGAAACTTTGAGGCTTGGCCTACGTATCTGCACTTGTGAGCCATCGTTTGAGAGACTGTCATTGAAGATGTTGCAAACTATTGGACTGGGCCTTGTTTTCATCGTGGTTTTGATCCCGATTTGTGGGTTCGTTTTCACGGCATTTGAGCAGTCGCAGATTGAAGCCCGATTTCCGCCCATCGGCGAATTTGCCGAAATCAACGGGGTGCGCCTGCACTATGTTGACTTGCCCGCCCATGATCCCGATGCACCAACGATTGTCTTCATCCATGGCGCGAGTGGCAATTTGCGTGATCCACTGTTGGCATTTCGGCCCGGACTTATCGGCAAGTTTCGGCTGATCTTCGTCGATCGACCGGGGCACGGTTACTCGACGCGCGGAAATCGCGATGTTTCCTCGCCGGTGGCGCAGGCAGAACTGATCCACAAGCTGGCATCAGGCATCGGCATCGACCGTGCCGTGATTGTCGGGCATTCCTGGGGCGCGGCAGTGGCGGCGGCCTATGCAATCAAGTTCCAGGCATCGACGGCCGGCTTGATGCTGCTGGCACCTGCGACCCATCCCTGGCCGGGTGGCGTTGAATGGTACTATGGTGTGGCAACAACACCGCTTATCGGACCGATTTTTGCGCGAACGCTCGTGATGCCGATCGGCTTTTTGCAGATGTCGGGGTCGTTAAGGTCGGTGTTTGCGCCGACCCCTGTCCCGCCAGCCTATGGCAATGAGGCAGGCATTCCTCTGGTACTGCGGCCTCAGGAATTCCTGGCCAATGCCGAGGATGTCGCCAATCTCAAAGGCAATGTGATCGCGATGGCCCCACATTACCGCGAAATCACGGCGCCGACGGTGATTTTCGCCGGGAGCGAAGACACGGTGGTGCGCAATGACCTACACGCCGACGTGCTGGCACGCGACATCGCGGGTGCCAAGCTGTTCACCCTCACCAACGCGGGCCACATGCCGCAATTCTCCGCTCCCGAGGCGGTTATCAACGAATTGACCCTGCTGGCGGAGAGCACGCGAATACACGGGTATGCGTCCCGTAATCAGAGCGTCGCTGAGCAATAAAACGTCGTCTGATCGGACTGTGACGACCTTCACTCAGACACCCGTGATCCGGCCCATCGGATGCCGCGGCACGTCGTGCGGGCGGAGCAGAAAGCGGCGAGCCACGTCAAAATAGGTATTGTAGACGAGCCCTCCGTTCTCCCGAACAATCCGGTCACGGTTCTCGCGATAGTAGGCATTGTAGCCATACCAGGGGATTGTCGGCGCCTCGTGGTGAACGGCATGAAGGTTGTTGAAGAGAAACAAGGGTCCGAGGATCCGGGAATTCTCAACGATGGCAATGCGTTCGCGCGTGTTCGGGCGTGCGCGATGTTCGGCAAATGACCGGACGAGCAGGATCGACATGCCCGGCAAAACCATCACGAGAACATAAAGCCAAAGCGGCATTCCGCAGACCAGCGTTATCCAGAGCACCACCGGAATGCACAGGAGCAAGTGCTCCGTCCAGATATAGCGGGCCTTGCCCTGATTGCGCAGAACGCGGCCAAATTCGGCCATCCAGAAACGCGGGATGATCCAAAAGGGACCGATTAACATGCGACCAAGCAAGGTGGTCTGCATCCAGACCAGAGTTCTACAAACGGGATCAAGACAGGCCCAATCCTCCGGCGTCCAGTAATAGGATTCCGGGTCATCAAGCGGATCGGTCAGCCGTTCATCGACATGGTGGACCAGATGTGTCTGACGATATCGCTCATAGGGCAACCAGAGCGACAGCGGGATCAGTCCAAGGAACCGATTGAACGAACGCCATTTCGTCGGATGACCGTGCAGGATCTCATGTTGGGTCGAGCTGTGCAGCGTCAAAAGCACCGCCATCAGCGGCGCAACAACCCACAGCGGCCATCGCCCATACATGAAGGACACAAACAACCAGCCGGAATACACACCTGCCACCAACAGCGCCGTCGGCCATTCAATGGACGCTGAGTCCGAGGTCCGGCGAACGCGAAGCATAGTGATCCCGGAATTTGGAGTGGTGAGAGTCATAAACAGTCAGCCTAGGGAGCGAACAGGTCCTTACTAGCTCTATTTAATGAGAGTTTCGTTGATTCTGGCAAGGCTCGTCTATTCGTCATTGTTTTGACATATATAAAAAATGAACCAGAAATTTCATTCACGAAACAAATGTGATTGCGCAAACCATTCGATAGGTAAATTACCTTACCGAAATACGGCACTGACATAGACTATTTCAGCTGCTGATTTCAGTGATCAGGTCGGCGACATAGCGCGAGAACTGATTTGGCTGCACCACTGTGACCCGAATGAGCTCTTCGAACCGCCGATTGAAGAGCTTGATGTGATCAACACTGTTCAGAACCAGATAGTTGGTACCCAGAAACAGAGCGACACGCTTAGGTCCAAAGACCGTAAAGGCATTGGCGTAAGTCTCTGACTGGCTGTAGAGATGGATGCGCAAATTTGGATAAAGCGCTTCCGACAAATTGACCAGATGCGTCAATTGCGCAAGTCGCGACGCAAGAGGCAACCCGTGCCATTTGCCCTGCCCCAGCGCCATTGCGTTGATTTCCTGCATGGATGAGCAGACTTCCAGGTCCCGGTCCGGCTGACGCATGAAAGCAAGGCGCGCATCGATCTGCGGATAGTCGATGTGCGCGCCAGAGTATTCATAGCGGATGAGTTCTTCGGTCTTCATGAAATCGGGAAAGCTCTCCGGCACGGTGCGCACCTTGTAGCCTTCGGCCTCGCGGAACCATCCGATAAACCGATCGTCAATCGGCGTACGGATGTGCGGCTCGACCTTGACAATGGCCTCGATGATTTCCGAGCCGATTTCCTCGCGTTGACTGATCCCGAGCAACCAGTCGACTGACACATTGCAGGCCCGGGCAATCGCAATAAGCGTTTCGGCGCGCGGTAGCCGGATCGCATCCGGCACAAGCAGTTGCGACAGGGTTGACCGGTCAATCTCGGCCATGCGTGCAAAGCCCGCCTGATTGAGGCCGGAGCGATCAATCAGGGACTGGAGGCGCGCCCGAAACAAGTTGGAGACTGAGAGACCGCTCACGTGCACCTACGCTGGATTACATAGTCTCGCGCGCAACACGATTGTGACTGGCGCGCGTGTTGAAGAACCACGCGGCCAGAGAATTGGCAATACGGATGCTGCGGATCGCGGAACCTGGCTCAGCTGCACCCGCCACATCCGCCGCCGCCACATCCCCCGCCGCCGTCACCGCCGCCACCGCTGCTGTCGCTGTCGCCGCCGCATCCTCCACTATCTCCGCTACCGCTGCTGGATAAGGTCCGCGCGGCCGCGTGAACCTCAGCATAAGCTGTACCTGACAAAATATATGTCCCGGAGAGGGCCAACGCGAGGAGAAGCTCATGATCAAGCGGGGCACGGGCCGCTCGTGCATTTTGCGCCAGGTAGGATCGCAAAACTTCAGCTCCTGCCCAGGTTCGACGGGGACGTGTAGCAAGAAAAAGTGCACTTAATGCTGTAAATACGAGCAGCACCAATAGTATACCTACGGGATGACCGCGCCCGGAGCCAATCAGCATTTTCACGATTCCAAACAGCATTAGAAGGCCATAAGGAACCGCCATCGCACCCATGAATGACACCATATCATGGACGGTAGGCGACAGACCGAGCAACCGCATCCGATTTTCCAGTTGCTTAACAATTGGCGCGATTGCTCCTTGAAACTGCGAACGGCGCATTTCAGGCTGAAATTCAACTGCAACGGTTTCACCGACGAGGGGCACCAATAAAGACTTATCAGAAACAGTTATCTTTAAATCCTTGGGCGTTATTGTCGCGCCCTTGCCCCGCAGCAGCCCCAACAAAAGCATGTCCCCGACACGATTCGGCCCGCCAGCAAGGTAAGCCAATTCCAGTTCCGTCAATCGCTGGTAAGGCGGCCTTTCCGGCCCCAACCTGGAGCGAGAATAAAGACCATAAAAAAACAAACTTACCGCCATGAAGAAAAAGAGGAAGAAGAACGAGTCACCACTCCAATCCAGGGGGTTCCAGACCATCGTATCACCTGTCGATGCGGCGGATCCAAGCAAATGGCTTCGGCAGAATGAACCATCGCGTTCTATCCGTCACATGATAACGCGGTTGTCTGAACCGAAGATGAGTGGCCGGCCAAAGATCCGCTGGAGGAGGCCCGAAAAATCGTTCATGCAGCGCCAGTGTCTCGGCGTATTGTCGACGGTAGATCTGCTGGGCTTCGGATCCGCCCGGGGTCGGATCGTGATGCAAGCTGGCCTTCAGGACGAGACCACACCAGATTGTCCAATAGTCACGTGTGTAGATGAGGTGCTGGTGCCAGACTTCATCAACAATCTCACTCGGCGTCACCGGCGTTGGCGACACGACGGCGAGGAAGCAGAACCGCCGATAGGCGTCGATTGCGGCGCGGGTCGTCTCAAGGCTCCACCCGTGATCCCGAGCCAGGCGACGCGTAAAGTTCAGCGTCGTGTCCGGCTCGAAATCATGGGCTTGGACACGGTCCCAGAGGTCCTTGCGTGCATCATTCCAGAGCAGTTCTGGATTACCTTCAACAAGTTTGAGCACTCCGCCCGGCACGATGCTCACCGCGAAACCCTCTTTTCAACGCGATTGCACGACACAATAAACGCGACCGAGGTCGATTTACATCTCCATGCCGTTACCCTGCAGATAACCGTTCTTACGCGCGTCAGGCATGAACAACGCAATCACAAAGCCAATCGCCATCATGGCGCTGACGTACCAGAAGAAGCTGGTTTCCAGTCCCCAGGTTTTCAGCTGCAGGGCGACATATTCGGCCGAGCCGCCAAAGAGTGCATTGCCGATGGCGTAAGACAGTCCAACACCCAAAGCCCGGATCTGCGGCGGAAACAGCTCAGCCTTCACGATGCCACTGATCGAGGTGTAAAGGCTGACGATCGCGAGCGCGATCGTGATCAGGATAAACGCGGTGGTCGGGTCTTTTGTATGACCAATTACCGTCATGAGCGGAACAGTCGTCAGAGCCGACAAGCCCGTGAAGAGGATCATCGAGGTCTTGCGACCGATCTTGTCAGAGAGAATGCCGAAGATTGGCTGCATCAACATGTAAACGAGCAAGACAACCGTCATGATGTTGGTGGCCGTCGCACTGGAGAAGCCAGCTGAATTGACGAGGTATTTACCCATATAGGTGGTGAATGTGTAGAAAATCAACGAACCGCCAGCGGTAAAGCCAACAACGATCAGGAAATTCTTTGTCGAGACACGAAAGACTTCGCCGAGCGTCCCGGCGCCCTTTTGTGACCGCGTCGCTTCGGTCGAGGTTTCGTGTAGCCCGCGACGCAGGAAAAATGCGACGACCGCAACGACTGCGCCAATGGCAAACGGCACGCGCCAACCCCAGCTCTTCATCTCCGGCTGGGTGAGAAAAAGCTGCAGGATCACAAGAACAAGCGTCGCCAGCAATTGTCCGCCGATCAGGGTCACATACTGGAATGATCCATAGAAGCCGCGCCGTCCGCCGATTGCGACCTCGCTCATGTAGGTCGCGCTGGTGCCGTATTCGCCACCGACCGATAGGCCCTGCAGCACGCGCACCAAGAACAGGAGAATGGGAGCGCCAAGACCAATGGAGGCGTAGGTCGGCAAAACCGCAATGATGGCTGATCCCAGACACATCGCCAGAACCGAAATTACCATCGACGTCTTGCGGCCATACCGATCTGCAATCAGGCCAAATACCCAACTGCCGATTGGCCGCAGCAGAAATCCGGCAAAAAAGATCGCGGAGGTATTGAGCAATTGTGAGGTTTGATCGCCCGAGGGGAAGAATTGCGACGAGAAATAAATGGCTGTGAAAGCGTAGACGTAGAAGTCATACCACTCCACAAGATTGCCGGTCGCCGCTCCAACGATTGAAAAAATGCGACTTCTTGCCTCACTCGAGGATATCGCTTCATCTGGAACAGCATTATTCGTCACCATATCGGGGCCCCTCGCCATCATTATCAACTTTGGCGCTCAGTTCGAAGAGCGCATGGATTTGGCAGATCATTTCACGAAATTTCAGCGTAATCCACTGATAAATCTACTTTTGCCCGGTTAGCGACCTGATCGGATTGTTTTACGTCGGCAGCCACTTGCTTTCGCACCAAGTGTTACACTATAACGCCTCGTTGACTGGAGGTCAGCACCCCATGGCAATCGAGCACATGCCTCACCGGCGCACCATTGACCCACCGAGCGCTACTGAAGCTGAGGGCGTCACCCAAATCGGCCACCATCATCATGAACACCGGACTCCAATGAACTCGGCGCGTGCCCATGCGATCGTATCGGGAAATGATCCCGGCATGTCGTTGCTGCGGTTCTCACTCATGACTCGGCTGGGGCTTTCGGTGATGCTATCCGCCATGATCTGGATTGCCGTGCATTGGGCTGTTCAATGACCGGACAGCCCCATCATCACGCGACAGCAGCCATTCGCTTCGAAAACCTGACACTTGGCTACGATCGGCACCCTGCCTTGCATCACCTCTCCGGCGAGGTCACCAAAGGCAGCCTGCTCGCCGTGATTGGACCAAATGGCGCTGGCAAATCGACGCTTCTCAAAGGCATCATCGGCTCGCTGAAACCACTCGGTGGCCGTGTGGACCTCGTCGGCATGAAATCTCGAGACATTGCCTATTTGCCGCAGCTGGCTGACGTGGACCGGACTTTCCCGATAAATCTCTATGATTTCGTCGCCATGGGGCTGTGGCGCGAGGTCGGAGCCTTTGGAACGATTGGCCGACGGCAGATTACGTCCATCGAAGCCGCGATTTCGGCAGTCGGACTTGAAGGCTTCGAACGTCGACCGATTGGTACCCTATCTGGCGGTCAGATGCAGCGCACGCTGTTTGCGCGACTGTTACTCCAGGATTCGTCGGTCATCCTGCTCGATGAACCCTTCAACGCCATCGATACGCGCACCTCGTCAGATCTGCTTGAACTGATACATCGTTGGCAAAGCGAGGGACGAACAATCATTGCCGTCCTGCACGATATGGACACGGTGGTCCGTCACTTCCCGCAAACAATGCTTCTGGCCCGCGAACTGATTGCCTGGGGCAAGACCGCCGATGTTTGCACGCCGGAAAATCTGCTGGCAGCGCGCCAGATGGTCGAGGCTTTCGACAGTCGCGCCAACGAATGCGCGCGGGGGGCAGCATGATGCTTTACGATCTGTTGCTAGCTCCCTTCTTCGATTTCGAATTCATGCGCCGCGCCATGGTTGGCATGCTGGCGCTGGCGTTCGGTGCTGCACCGGTCGGCGTTTTCCTGTTGCTGCGACGCATGTCACTGACCGGCGACAGCATGGCGCACGCCATTTTGCCGGGAGCGGCCATCGGCTATTTGATCGCCGGACTGTCGCTCACCGCCATGACGATTGGCGGCATTGTGGCTGGCCTGACCGTCGCGTTTGGAGCGGGTGCGGTGGCGAGGACAACCGTGTTGAAGGAAGACGCGGCACTCGCCACCTTCTATCTTCTGTCATTGGCGCTAGGCGTCACCATTGTCTCATTGCACGGCAGCAATGTGGATCTGTTGCATGTGCTGTTTGGATCTGTGCTGGCACTCGATGACGATGCGCTTGTATTACTCGCAAGCATTTCAACCGTGACGATGGTCACATTGGCGCTGATCTTTCGGCCATTGGTCATGGAATGCGTCGATCCGGCATTCCTGCGCTCGGTCAGCAGCGCTGGCGCACCCGTGCATTTCGCGTTCATGGGTCTCGTCGTGATCAATCTTGTGGCTGGATTCCATGCTCTCGGAACCTTGCTCGCCGTCGGCATCATGATCCTGCCGGCAGCCAGTGCGCGGCTGTGGACGAGGGACCTGAGTGCGACAATCGGCATTGCTGTTCTGGTTGCCATGTTGTCTGGCTATGCGGGATTGGTTATGTCCTACGCTCGTGGCCTTCCGTCCGGGCCAGCCATCATCCTGGCGGCCGGAACGATTTATCTGCTTTCGTTGGTGTTTGGACGCGTCAGCGGCCTCCTTTGGCGTGTTTTGCCGCGTCGCCATCTGGAAGCCTGACACGCGAACGCCCATATCTGCTGCTCGAACCTGACTTTACCGGAGACGAATTTCCCATGTCCCAGCCGCAAATTGCGCCATTGCCTGTGACCGTGCTGACCGGGTACCTCGGTGCCGGCAAGACGACACTCCTCAATCGCATCCTGACCGAAGACCATGGCAAGCGGTATGCCGTCATTGTCAACGAGTTCGGCGAGGCTGGCATCGACAATGACCTCGTCGTGGACACGGACGAGGAAATCTTCGAAATGAACAACGGCTGCATCTGTTGCACCGTGCGCGGCGATCTGATCCGCATCATCGAAGGTCTGATGAAGCGGAAGGGCAAATTCGACGCGATCCTGATCGAGACGACAGGCCTTGCGGACCCTGCCCCCGTCGCCCAGACCTTCTTCATGGATGATGACGTCCGTGCCTTGACCCGGCTTGACGCCATTGTGACGGTGGTGGACGCCAAGCATCTGGCCATGCGTCTGGATGACAGTCCGGAGGCAGAAGATCAGGTGGCCTTTGCCGATGTGATCCTGTTGAACAAGGTCGATCTGGTGAATGAGACTGAACTGGCACAGGTGCGCCGCGAAATCCGCGCGATCAACCCCTATGCGCGCGTGATCGAAACCGAACGCTGCGGCGTTGATATCTCTGAAGTGCTTGATCGCGGAGCGTTCGATCTCAATCGCATCCTGACAGTTGAGCCAGAGTTCCTGACCTCAGACAATCATCGCCATGATGAGGACGTCACGTCGATCTCGCTCACAGCCGGTGATCTTGATGCCCAGAAATTCATGGCCTGGATCAATGTCGTTACTCAGGAACAGGGGGCCAATATTCTGCGGTTGAAGGGCATTCTGTCCTTTGCTGATGATCCCGACCGCTATGTGGTCCAGGGCGTCCATATGATCATCGAGGGCGATCACCAACGCCCATGGAAGCCGACCGAAAAACGCGAGAGCCGACTGGTGTTCATCGGTCGGGATCTTGATTTCGCGAAAATCCGCAAGGGTTTCGAGGCTTGCGCCCTTTGAACTTGTAACGCACCTGCTCTTCGGATTGATGAAGGGGAGCAGGACGCGCCGACTGCGTTACAAGATAAAGTTCAAGTTCCAACTGACCGACAGGGATTGCCTCCGTGCCAGCACTTACCGCCGCTTCATTTGATGCTCATGTCATTGGCGCAGCCTTTCTGGGCAGCACCCCGATCTTCGGGCTCGCGGATGGCCGGGTCGCATTGGGGCTTGAGGATCGGCAGGTGATCGTGCAACCGCACGCCGAGGCCATCCTCGCCTTCTGCGCATCGCTCGATGGCAAGTCCGTCCTGACGTCCGGCGATGATGGCCGCGTGATGCGCACTGGCCCAGACGGCGGATTTGAACTTGTCGCAGAAAAGAAGTCCAAATGGATCGATCAATTGGCGAGCGGCCCACAAGGCGCCGTCGCCTTTGCGGCGGGCAGGACAGCCTGGGTCGCGCTCAGTGACGGACAGGTGATTGAGTTTCCGCATGAGAAGGCGGTTGGCGGCGTCGGCTTTCTGCCGAAGGGCCTGCGCCTGACGACAGCCACGACCGACAAAGCGCGACTGCTCTGGGTGACTGCCAAGGGTGCGCCCGTCGATCTTGACTGGAAGGGCGCGCATACCGGCATTACGACATCCCCCGATGGCCGGTTTCTGGCGACAACCATGCAGGAACCCGCCCTGCACGGCTGGCGCATCGAAGACGGTAAACACATGCGCATGACCGGTTATCCAGCCAAGGTGAAATCCGTCTCATGGAGTGCCAAGGGCAAATATCTCGCAACGTCAGGCGCATCTGCGGCCATTCTCTGGCCCTTCACCGCCAAGGATGGCCCGATGGGCAAGGCACCGCTTCAACTGGGCGCAACCGCACAACTGGTCACGCGTGTCGCCTGCCATCCGACCGAAGACGTCGTGGCCATTGGGTATGACAACGGCCTGATCCTGGCGGTCCGTTTCAGCGACCAGGCCGAAGTGGTGCTGCGCCACCCTGCCCTGCGACCGGTTTCGGCGCTTGCCTGGAATGCCGATGGCTCCCGATTGGCGTTTGGAACCGAGCAAGGTGAAGCCGGCACTGTCGATATCCGATCATGAATCCGCGATAAAAAGCCGAACACTTGCAAATGGGTGCTCGCCTCAGCCTCAGGCCGCGTTCACCGACCGGAAGAAGCTTTCCATCCGTGTACCAAGCATCTCAATCTCTTGCTTGACCTGATCCGAGTAAGCCTGAACATTTTTGGCACTGTCTGCCGTTTCGCTGACAACGCGTTCAATTTTCGCGATTTCGGAGTCCACTGCACTGGTGCCACCCGCGACTTCGGACACATTATTCGCGATTTCGGTCGTCGCAGTGCCCTGTGCCTGCACGGCGTTTGCAACAAGGGTTGTGATGCTATCAATCGAATTGATCGTATCGGCGATTTCCTCAATCGCATTGACCGTCGTGCGCGTCGCTTCCTGCATCGCACTGATCTGCGAAGTGATTTCTTCTGTTGCGCGAGCGGTTTGAGAGGCAAGCGCCTTGACCTCATTGGCAACGACCGAGAAGCCGCGACCAGCTTCACCGGCACGCGCCGCCTCGATGGTTGCGTTGAGGGCGAGCAAATTGGTCTGGGCAGCAATACTCTGGATCAAACCAACAACGGCACCGATACGGTCGGCAGCCGAACCCAGCACAGCAATGGCCTCCGATGAGGTTCGTGTCAGTTCAACTCCGCGCGAGACCGTAGATGCCGCGTCGGACACACGGTGATTGATCTCGATGATGGAAGTCGACAGCTCCTCGGCAGCCGTTGCCACGGTTTGAACGTTGGCGGTGGTTTCGGCGGAAATAGCGGACACCTGAGCTGCACGAGACGCCCCTTTATCGGCAAGAACGATCTGGGCTTGAGCCGCCGCAGCCATTGATTCCGCCAATTGCTGAACATGACCAAAGATCGACTTTGCATCACCGTCGAATTCACCGATCCGGGCTTGAAGCTGGTGTTGCGAGTCTTCCCGCTCCTTCGTCCGCTGCATGACAACGGTCTGCAGGTCCCGGCTGGTGATCACCGTGTCCCGATAGGCCAGCACCGCCATCGTCAGCTGACCTATTTCGTCCTTGCTGGTGGTTGGTGACAATTCGAAGTCAAGATTGCCACCAGAAATCTCGTTCATTTTATGAACCAGTCGAACGATCGGTCGACTGATACGCGCATGCGCAACCCACATGCCGCCCAGACTGATGAGCAACACGAGTCCCAATGCCAGTGCTGTGAAGACTTCGCCGACCCAGGCAACTGATTTACCTTCCGATGCGATCAAGCTGGCCTCTTGAGCGAGGTCACGCGAAAAATTCTCAAGGCTCTTGTTCAACTGCGACCGCACGGCACGATTGGCATCGTTGTCGCCCTGCAGCCGTGCCGCAGGTGCACCTTCTTCAAGCCCGAGCCGCAGCGTCTCCGTGCGATATTTCCGGAAGGTGGTTACATCATCGCGAAGCTTTTCAAATTTGCCGCGCATGTCTGCGGCAACGTCACGTTCCCAATCATTTACAACCTTTTCAAGCTTATCGAGGCTCGCTTTCAAGCCAACACCAAATTTCTCCACGCTGGCGTGATCGCTGGACATGTAAATTCCGCGCGAGTCCATGACCGCAGCGTAAACGAGTCCATTGACCCGCTCAATTGACGCTACCTCGCGCAGATTTCGGGCATTTTCGTTTGCCAATCGAGCTTCTTCCGCCTCTTGCCAGAGAGCGAGCCCCCCCAAGGTCATCGCTGAAAGGATGATGAGACTGAAGAGCAAAGCCAGACGGGAAGAAATCGATCCGAACATGTGGGGCCCTAAACTTTAACACTCCCACGATTGTTAATCCTATTAATCTTAAAAATTACATAACATTCCCACCCGATAATCATTGAGCGTCTGCCAAAATGGCGCAGAAACACACATATATATATCACAATTTAAATATTTTAATAATTATCCAATTCACCGAAATAACCCAGCGACTAACGCCCCAAATTATCTGCGATCGGATTACTTGCTCGCGCTGTCTCGATCAACGCACATGCCGCGGACTCAAGCAGTTGATTGCATCTCTGCCGGAGCACAATGCCTTCCATGCTGAATTCAGGCGTCCGTTGTACCTGTCGCTGCATTTCGCCTAGCGTATCACTCAGTTCCTTCAATTCTTCCAAATTAAGTGTTTCGCCCAACTGCCGCGTCGTTTTGCACAATGAAACAAGTAAGTCCTTCAGAGCAATTTCCTGCTCCGACATCTTTATCGCAACATTGTCGTTGGTAAGTGCATGATTATGAAATGGCGTTACAGTCATGTTAAAATCCTCACGACTTCCTGAATTCACATTTTGACGTGTTTTCTAGAACGGAGGTCCTTTTAGAGCCAATTTGTTTCGTTCCAGCGCCGTATTTCATCTCGGTTGTCGCATACAACAGTTAACTACCTTACCTGCGACTATCCGAGACGCCACCACCTGCTGCGCATCTGACAAAAAACATATCAGAAAATCTGTGTTAATGTCAAAGGCAACACAGGCTCGAATCAAGCAACACATCTCGATATGTTATTTTCAGATGAATTCGTCTGTTTTTGCAATTCAAATATTCAAAAAAATGATGATGAATTAAGATATTGAATAGTCATTTGTTTTTGTGGTGTGATAGGAATCAGGGAAACAAGTAGCGATTAATACGAAAATTACATGGATTTAGACATGGATAAAATGTCGAAGATTGACTGGAACCGCGTCAAAAACTCGATTCCCGAAATAGATTTCGCAGATGATCCTGCTACCCTGAAATTGAAAAGTCGTGATTTTTATTGGTTCTCGCCAATCTTAAAAGAGCAGCTTGATGGAAAGTCGGGTGATTTCGTCGCTTTTCCCAAAACCGAACTTGAAATCATTAAGATTGCCGCCTTGGCTGCTCAATTGCGATTGAACATTACTGTACGCGCCGGTGGTACAGGGAACTATGGACAATCGGTGCCGCTCAAAGGCGGACTGATTCTCGACGTTTCCCGGCTTGAGGCAACCATCTGGGTCAAGCCGGGAGTAGGACGATTTGCCGCAGGGTCACGCATGCTTGAGATTGATCGCAATCTCAAATCAATGGGCCAGGAGCTAAGATTTTATCCTTCAACACGCAAGCAGGCGACGATCGGGGGATTTGTTGCAGGTGGAGCCGGTGGCGCAGGCAGTTGCACATGGGGTCAGATTTCTGATCTCGGCGCGGTCCTTGCGGTTCGGGTTGTAACCGTCGAAGAACAGCCACGCATCATCGAGTTACGTGGTCCAGACGTCTACAAGGTCATGCATGCCTATGGCGTGAATGGGATTATCACCGAAGTCGAAGTGGCGCTTGCGCCGCGACACGACTGGGCCGAGCAAATCATCGCCTTTCCCACACTCCGCTCGGCAGCAGCATTTGGACAAGACCTGACTTCACGCGACGCCATCGCAAAAAAGCTCGTATCCATCCACGATGCCCGAATACCGGCGGGGATCAAGCGCCTCCGGTCGATCGTGCCGGATGGAATGGCGATGGCACTTGTCATGGTCTCAGAGCCTCAGATCCAGACACTGGACGAACTCGTTGCGACCCACGGTGGTTCAACGGTCTACCGCCGGGGGGCCGAAGAGGCTGAGCGGGCCGCCTTCGAAGGCGAGGGAGATCTCGCGCCGATCTACGAATACTCGTGGAATCACACGACGTTGCATTGGCTCAGGTCCGATCCCTCGATCACCTATCTTCAGCTCAGGTTCCCACCCGGAAGAAATCTTGAACTGGTGGACTGGATACACGCGACTTTTTACGACGAAGTGCTGCTTCACCTCGAATTCCAGCGTCGCTTTGGCCACGTGACAAATTCAGCCCTGCCGATCGTCCGATACAGCTCAAGGGAACGGCTTTATCAGATCATCGACCAGCTCAATGCCAATGACGTCGCCGTTGCCGATCCCCACACCTTCGTGCTGAATGATGCAGGCTGGAAACGGGTTGATTTCGGTGCAGCCGAATTCAAGCGCCTCGCGGACCCCTATGGCCTCATGAATCCCGGCAAGCTCAAGGATTGGCCCGTTAAAGACTGATCGCAGGACATCCGTGCCATGAACTCACAACTCGAACTGACACGTGTTGGCGCATGTCAGTTCGAGAATTATGGAATAAACGATGCGCTGCAGGGGTTTCATAAAAGCATCTATGCGCTATCTAAGGTTCATCGACACTCAAATGCTGGATCTGACGTGACTCATAGCCCAACTGAAAGTCTGTCATTTGACCCGCGCGTCAAGAGCTTCCGTTCGACCCAGTTCCCGGATGGGCATCCAAGGGTCGCTGCGGGCAAGATCGGCGTTCTGATTGTTGCCCTCGGAACGCCTGATGCGACTGATTATTGGTCGATGCGTCGTTACCTGAAGGAGTTCTTATCGGATCGCCGGGTCATCGAGACACCACGTTGGTTGTGGTGGCCGATCCTCAATCTCATCATCCTGACCCGCCGACCGGGACGAAAGGGCAAGGATTACGATTCGATCTGGAACCATGAGCGCAACGAAGGACCTTTGAGGACGATTACGCGCTCGCAAAGTGACAAGCTTGCCGCCCGGATAGGGTCTGACGACATCGTCGTTGACTGGGCGATGCGTTACGGCAATCCCTCGATTCCATCCCGGCTTGACGCATTACAGGCGGCTGGGTGCGAACGCATCCTCGTGTTTCCGCTATACCCCCAATATGCCGCCGCGACGACAGCCACCGTCAATGACGTCGTTTTCGAGCATCTCAGGAAAGAGCGGTGGCAGCCGGCCTTGCGGACCGTGCCGCCCTATCACGACGATCCCGTTTATATCGACGCCATCGCCAGAACGTTGAAAGCATCCCTCGCTGGCCTGGATTGGGAACCGGAAGTAATCCTTGCGTCGTTTCACGGAATTCCAAAGTCCTATTTTGACAAGGGTGATCCTTATCATTGCCAGTGTGCGAAGACGGCGCGTCTTGTGCGTGAAGTGGCGGGCTATGATCGAGACAAACTCCGACTGACCTTTCAATCGCGGTTCGGACCGCAAGAATGGCTGCAACCCTACACAGACAAAACCGTCGAGGCGCTGGCAGACGCTGGCGTCAAGCGAATGGCAGTCATCACCCCCGGGTTCACATCCGATTGCCTCGAAACCCTGGAAGAAATCGCCGTCGAAAACGCCGAGATCTTTCATCACGCAGGGGGTGAGCAATTCCACGCCGTGCCGTGCCTGAACGATTCGGATGAGGGAATTGATGTCATCGAAGCCGTTGTGCGGCGCGAACTTGGTGGATGGATCTAGCCCCGCAAACCGTTTGTGTCAGGCAACGCCGGCCTTCAGCAGATCATGCAGGTGAACCAGTCCGACCGGACGGTCGTCTTCAACCACGATCAGCGCCAGGCGGCTGGATGAGTTCAGTTTTTCGATCGCGCTGACCAGTAATGCATCAGGGCGTGTTGTGATCGGTCGCCGCGTCATGATCGAATCGACCGGCTTCTCGAGGAGTCCGTCGGCAAGGTTCCGCCGGATATCACCATCGGTCACGATACCGGCCAATAATCCTGCGTCATTGACGACGGCCACACAGCCAAAACCCTTCTTGTTGATGACATCGATGGCCGCTCTGATCTGTGTTCCCTGAAGCACAAGCGGAAGTCTGTCCCCGACGTGCATCGCATCACTGACGAGGCGCAGGCTTGCGCCCAGTTTACCGCCGGGGTGAAAGATCCTGAAATCCTGAGCGGTAAAACCACGGCCTTCCAGCAGGGCGATGGCAATGGCATCTCCCATGGCAAGCTGAAGCAATGTCGATGTTGTCGGTGCCAGACCATGTGGACAAGCTTCGGTAATCTTAGGCAATTCCAGGACGATGTCGGCAGCGCGCCCAAGCGTGGAATCCGCAGCCGACGTCAAGGCGACCAGAGGCACGCGAAAGCGCCGGGTGTGATTGAGGATCGCCGCGAGTTCGCTGGATTCGCCACTCCATGACAGGGCAAGAACAATGTCATCGGGCGTCACCATGCCGAGGTCGCCGTGGCTGGCTTCGCTGGGATGAACGAACATCGATGGTGTGCCAGTCGACGCAAGGGTCGAGGCAATCTTGCGACCGATGTGCCCGCTCTTGCCTATGCCCGTTACGACGACCCGCCCCGCAGCTGCAACAATGGCGGCAACTGCTGCGTTGAACGTGTGGCCGAGAGGACCATCGAGGCTCGCGATCAAGGCTGTCAGACCATCGTTTTCAACCGCCAGCGTCCGACGGGCGGACTCGATCGGGGTTGGCCGGTTGTGAGAAACGTGCGCAGACGTCGGCATCTTCAATGGTGTCCCTCGGCGGGGTCGGCCCATGCGGTGACCCAGGCTCTCGTGGTGGCCGATCATTTCCTCGACCATGATGATTGGAGGTGGCTTGTAGCATGTTTTCGCAGGGAGAAAAGACGCTGCGATTTCCGAATTGGAACAGGCCGGAAAGGTTCTGTTAACCAAGCATGTTTACGTTTCAGAAAGAATCGACGGCGGAGCGGGTGTCGGCAAGAGACAGAAACCGGAGTTGTGCGAACGCGTGAGGGTCCAATGCGTATTCGCCCCAGCTTAGGCCAAGTGAGCGCCAACCCGGACAGAAAACGCCACAGATGCCAAGACCACCTGATTGCGCTTTGGGAGCCAATGTCACCTTTTCGATTTCGTGCCTTGCTGCTGGCACCGGCTATGACTTTTATGGTCTGGCAGGGATCGGCGGCTGCTGTCGAAACATGGGTGGGCGCAGATGGCGAGATCAGGGTCGTTCCCGGAACAGAAGACCCGGTACCGACGGTAAAGTCCAAACCGCAAAAGTCAGCTGCAACCAGTGAGCCGACGCCCGAAGCAGCCAAGGCAGCAACGACGAAAAAGCCTGTCAGGCTCTCAAATGGCAAACCCGTAGCCAAACCACTTCACGGCAAGCCAGTCTCCAATGATCCCGGAACGACAGGGGCGGTGACACCACAGGATCAGACCAATCCTGATCCAAACGTGCAAGACCCCAATGACCCCCAGTACCAGGACAAGCAGAGGATGCAGCCGCGACAGGCGATGCCAAAATCTGCGCCATTGCCACCAAGGCCAGTGACTGATTCAAAACAAACGATCGATCCTGGCAATGCGCTCATCAACTCCGGTCCCAAAACAGATACCGCAGTGATGACCAACGAGCCAGACTATGGTCCAGGTGAGGAGACTCCGGATCCGGTTCTCAATGCGCAACTCCCCGGTGCCCTGCCGACGAATCAAACCGATCCCGTCATTGGCACCAATCCGTCGGGGTCAGGATTAGGCCCACTTGGATCGAGAACCCAACCAACACCAGCGGGTGCCAGAAATACCGGCAATCAGCCCGCAGACCAGACACGCCCAGGCCAAGCCGCTCAAGCTGCGTCGCCGATGCGTCTGCGTCCGTCGATACCGACGGCAGCCCCGGTTCAACCGATGCAGCCGCAACCACCCACTGGCATCACGAGCTCCATCGCGCAGGTACCTCAACTGGCGACTGCTCCCAACCCGCGGCTCGTTGTTGATGATCCATTAACCGACCCACAGAGCACCGCCTATGATCAACGCGGTATCCGGGTAAATTCGTTCATCTGGCGGCCGGCAATCGAATTGTCAGCCGGCGCCAACAGCAATATTCAGGCAGTCGCCGGCGGCAACTCCAGCTCTGCCTTGCGGGTGGCCCCGGAACTGATCGGACAATCCGACTGGTCAAGACATCAGTTGGGATTCGATCTGCACGGCAGCTTCACCGAGTTTCCGCAGTATCCGCAATTGGCACGACCGACCGTCTCGGCCTCGGCGAATGGCCGAATTGATCTGGGCGACGAAACCCAGATAACGCTCAAGACGGCATACGGACTCGATAAGCTGCCGAGTTCCAGTGCCCTG
Source organism: uncultured Hyphomicrobiales bacterium (assembly GCA_903930435.1). Taxonomy (GTDB): domain Bacteria; phylum Pseudomonadota; class Alphaproteobacteria; order Rhizobiales; family Ancalomicrobiaceae; genus CAIYYN01. Next base: position 116,895 of record CAIYYN010000042.1, read on the forward strand.
AATGCGGCGGGGACCACGGGGGCAGGCCTTCAGCAAACCTACACCGGATCGGCAGGGCTGACACGGGATGTCGGCAGGTTCGCAATCACGCTGCGCGGCGAGGTCGATCGCACGGATTATCAGCTTGATTCAACAACCCAGGCAGAAACACCAGCCGCAAGTCTCAATAATACGAATCTGATCGGAGCCCTGCGCGGTAGCTACAGCGTATCGGCTGGTGTCAAACCGTTTATCGAAATACAAACAAACGCACTGCGATACGATGCGGGTTCCCAGGTGTCATCGACAACCGGGGTCATCTCGCATGACGGCAATGGGGCTGCTTTCAAGGGCGGCGTCGCACTCGATTTCGGACCCCTTCTGAAGGGCGAGGCCTCGTCAGGTTACGGTTTCGAGACACCCCTGAACAATCAACTGCAGACCCTGCGCGCGTTCACGGTTGACGAGAATCTTGTCTGGTCACCGACGCGCCTGACGCGGATCACGGTGTCGACCGTCACCGCAATTGAGCCCACCCTGCTCGCCGGAGCATCGGGTGCGGTGTCGCGCACGATGGGTCTGAAAGTTTCAGATGATATCTTGCGCAATCTGACTGTAGACGTCGGCGGCTCTTATCTGGCCAGACATTATACCGGTGTCTACCGCACCGAAAATCTGGATGAAGTCACCGGCGCATTGACCTGGAAAATCAATCCGACGCTACAAACCTTCGTTCGCGGCACCTATGATGCCTTCGCATCGTCGGCGCATACCGATGATTACAATGCGCTGAGCGTCTTTGCGGGCGTACGCCTGCAGCAATAGATGAAACGGGCACCGGAGTGCCCGCCCGCGTGTTCCAATCAGGCTTTTCGCAGCAACCGCTCGATTTCGGCGCGAAACCCGTCTGACAGCTCCGGACGCGACAGGCCATATGCAACATTGGCTGCCAGGAACCCGATCTTCGAACCGGTGTCGAAGGTTTCCCCCTCGTACTTCATGCCCCAGAACTTTTGCCGAGACATCAGCTTCAACATCGCATCCGTCAGCTGGATCTCGCCACCGGCACCCTTTTCCTGCATGGCCAGAAATTTGAAAATTTCGGGCTGAAGGACATAGCGACCGGAAATGTAGAAATTGGACGGCGCCGTTCCCTTTGCTGGCTTTTCGACCATCTGGGTGATTTCAAAGGCCTTGCCGCGTGCCTCACCGACACCGACGATGCCATATTGATGCGCCATGTCCGGTTCGCATTCCTCGACAGCGATTACGTTGTCGCCGGTCGCACGGAACACCTCCAACATCTGCGCCAGACAGCCTTTCTTGGATCGCATGATCATGTCAGGCAGCAAAACAGCAAAAGGTTCATCACCGATAATATCGCGTGCGCACCAGATCGCATGGCCAAGCCCCAATGGAGCCTGCTGGCGCGTAAAGCTCGTTGACCCGGCCATCGGCAATTGTGCGCCGAGCAGTTCGAGTTCGGCAGTCTTGTTGCGAGATTTCAGGGTCGCCTCAAGTTCATAAGCCATATCAAAATGGTCTTCGATGACACCCTTGTTACGACCCGTTACAAAGATAAAATGTTCGATACCGGCTTCTCTTGCTTCATCAACAATGTATTGGATGACCGGCTTGTCGACGACCGTCAGCATTTCCTTGGGAACGGCCTTGGTTGCCGGCAGAAATCTGGTTCCCAATCCAGCAACGGGGAATACGGCCTTTCGAATCGTGTGTGTCATTTGTTGATTGCTCTTTTTGAGGGGACAAGAAAATAGGCCATGCAATTCGAATGGAGGTCAAACCATAAAATTGACTGAGAGCCGTTACGCCTCCAGTTCTTCGATAGCGCGAAGTACACACCATCACAAGATGCCATTCTGCGCGCAAATCATGACAAAAGCAGGTCTATTAAAATTCAAATGCTTGATTACGGTTAAGAATATTTTAACCTGGAAGACGGTTCAATCGAGTTCGCTTCCGTTTTGAGTTCGCGATGAAATCTGGTGATCAGGCTTTGATGTGCATCTGGGCATAGCCAGAGCTCTGACTGAAACCGTTTTGGTTCAACGGTCTGGCTGCGATGATCGCCGGTTGATGGAAAAGAGACATGGAAAGTCGATCCGATCGTGCCGTTTCAAACGGAACCGACATATCGAACGCCGTAACGCGAGGTGTCGCCAGTCGACGTCGAATGCTGACCGGTGCAGGCAGCCTGCTGCTGGCGGGGGCAGTCTCGCAATCCGCGTTTTCACAACAGGCAACACTCGACTTCGGCCCATGGGTCGACTCATTTCGGGCTCGCGCCGCACAACACGGCATCTCCATGCCGACCTACAACACCGTCATGTATTCGCTTACCCCGAACATGAAGGTGTTCGAGTTCGACAAATCGCAGCCAGAGACAGTCCAGCCGATCTGGCGCTATCTCGAACAACGTGTCACTGAATGGAAGATCAATACCGGCCGGATCCGCTTGCAGGAGCATTTGCCGGTTTTTGCGCGTATCGAGGAAGTTTACGGCGTCGACCGCCATCACATCTGTGCTCTGTGGGGCATGGAGTCCGCCTATGGAACGGTGCTCGAAAAGCAGCACGTGGTTGACAGTCTCGCTACGTTGGCCTGGGGCGACGCGCGCAGGCGACCGTACTGGGAGCAGGAATTGCTCAACGCGCTGGTGATCATTGATCGTGGCTGGTCGTCCCCGCAAGAAATGATCGGTTCCTGGGCAGGCGCGATGGGACATACGCAGTGGATGCCCGAGGTCTGGCTCAATATGGGCGTCGATTTCGTCGGCGACGGGAAGATCACACCTTTCGGTCGCCCCGATGATGCCCTAGCCGGAACCTCCCGCTATCTCGTCGAACGCGGCAAATATCGGCGCGGTGAGACGTGGGGCTATGAGGTTCGGTTGCCACAAGGGTTTGATGCCAGCCTCGCTGATATGAAAACACCGCGCCCCATTGCCCAATGGCGGTCGCTGGGAGTTATACGCGCGACTGGCGATGCCTTTCCACGCCCCTCGGATATGGCCCGACTTGCCATTCCAGCCGGAATCAACGGTCCGGCCTTTCTCTTTCTGCCCAATCTCGCCGCGATAAGGTCGTACAACCCCTCAACCAAATACGCCCTGTCGATCGGATTACTGGCGGATCGGATCCGTGGCGGCAAGGATCTGGTTCAGCCCTGGCCGGTTGATGAGCGCCAACTGACGCTGGCTGAAGCGCAAGAATTGCAGACTCGCCTAACGCAGCTCGGATTTGATACTGGCGGTACCGATGGCCGCATTGGCGACAAGACCCAGGCAGCTTTACAAGCTTGGCAAGCCTCGGTTGGCGTCCAACCGGCAGATGGTTTTCCGACAAACAAGGCCTTGCAACTCTTGCGAGGCGGATAAGTTCGCCTTCTGACCATCGTTCAATTTGCAACATTGCCCCGCAGCCGCTCCGAAGCTATGAGTACTTCCAGACTCGGAAAGACGGTGAGCGATGCGACGGACGTTGATCGGCCAGAGCCTGTTGGTACTCCTGTTGTTGGCAATGCTCAGTGCGACAGGTGAAAAGGCTGCCTACGCGCAGACCGATCCGGTCGGATCATTTTTTCGCTCGCTTTTTGGTGCGCCCAAACCCGCTCCGCCACCTCCACAGTTGATCGCCCCTGCGGCGAAACCGAAGCCAGCGGAACCGGTCGAACCGAAGGTCGTGGAACTGCCCAAAAACCCGGATGCACAAACGATCCTGGTGATCGGTGATGAACAGGCAAGTGATCTGGCTGTCGGCCTGCAAGTCGCGTTCGCCGATACGCCCTCCATCCAGGTCATTGACAAATCGCGCGATAATTCAGGTCTCGTGCGTGATCAGGGAGCGGATTGGCCGACACGCCTGAGCGGACTTCTTGCAGAACGCAAGGTTGACTTCATCGTTGTGATGAACGGAGAGAACGATCGGATCACCTTCCCCGTCGCTCTGACAAACGGCAAATCGGAAGACGTTCGCTCACCGAAGTGGGAAGAGCTTTATACCGCGAAGGTCCGCAAGCTCGAAGACGCTCTGAAGGCCTCTGGCAAACCGTTCTTCTGGGTCGGTTTGCCACCGATGGAACGCCCCAGCCTGTCTGCATTTGCGAGCTATCTGAACGGGATCTACAAGCCGCTGACCGAGCAGGCCGGAGGTGTTTCCGTCGATAGCTGGAATGGGTTTGTCGATGAGGACGGACACTTCAACTATCAGGGTCCCGATGTGGACGGACAGATGAAACGGCTCAGAGCCTACGACGGCTTTCATTTCACCCGAGCCGGACAAAGAAAGCTCGCATTTTACGTCGAGACCGAAATTCGCAAGATCATGCGCGGCGAAACCAGCAGACCCGAAGCCAGCACACCAGAAATCGTGAGTGCGCAACCAAAGGCGCAGGCTGCAATGCTGGCCGCGCCGCCGCCGCTGCCACCTGCCCCCTGGGATCGCGTCGGCCCAGTCATGCCTCTTGAAGCTGGTTCCAATGGTGACTCTGAGCTGGCAGGGGCACCTCCACCGCGCGCAACCGCGGCGATGAAACCGACGGAGTCACAAGGCAAGCTGCCAGGCGGTTATCCGCTGACGGAAACGCCCGTTTATGCCCGCATCATGCTTGGCGAACCCATTCCGGCCCAGTCAGGTCGCGTCGACGACTTTACCTGGGAGCGGTAAAGCCGTCACAAGTGCGGCCTGTCTTCAACGAGGCAGGCTCGAAGATCCCATCAGGAAGGTATCAATCGCCTGCGCGGCCTGACGTCCTTCACGGATCGCCCAGACAACGAGCGACTGACCACGGCGTGCATCACCCGCCGCAAATACCTTCGGCACCGACGTGGCGTAGGACATCTCATCTGCAAGCACGTTGCCGCGCTTGTCAAAGCTCGTCCCAAACTGCTCTAGCGCCCCTTCGTGGATCGGACGGGCAAAGCCGATGGCGATAAACACCAGATCCGCCTTGATGATCCATTCCGTTCCGGGAATTGGCCGACGCTTTTCATCCACACGCGCGCATTTCACACCGGTCACGTGGCCGTTCTCGCTGACAACTTCGAGCGTTGCAGCCGCGAATTCACGTTCCGCGCCCTCAGCCTGGCTGGAAGATGTACGATATTTGGTGGGCCAATAGGGCCAGATCGAGAGCTTGTCTTCGCGCAGCGGTGGCATTGGACGGATATCAAGCTGGGTGACGGTCACAGCACCCTGCCGGAACGATGTGCCAACGCAGTCAGAGGCTGTATCACCGCCGCCGATCACGACAACATGCTTGCCGCGCGCATCCAGCGGTGCCTCACGGTGGATATCCTCACCGCCAACGCGACGGTTGGATTGCACCAGGAAGGGCATCGCATAATGCACACCTTCAACATCCGTGCCCGGGACCCCTGCATCACGTGGATGCTCTGAACCGATCGCAATCAGCACTGCATCATGCTTGTCCGTCAATTCCTTGCTCGAGATCGTCACGCCGACATTGACGCCATAATGCAACGTCACGCCTTCCGCCGTCATCTGATTGAGGCGACGGTCGATGATCCGCTTTTCCATCTTGAAGTCGGGAATGCCATAGCGCAGCAGACCACCGGCCTTGGGCTCCCGCTCATAGACGTGCACATCGTGACCGGCGCGAGCCAGTTGCTGGGCGGCGGCCAGACCGGCAGGGCCAGACCCGACGATCCCGACCGACTTGCCAGTCTTGGCCTTCGGCAGTTCCGGCTGGATCCAGCCACGCGACCACGCCTTGTCGACGATCGATTGCTCGACCGACTTGATCGTGACCGGCACATCTTCGAGGTTCAGCGTGCAGGCTTCCTCGCAGGGCGCAGGGCAAACGCGACCGGTGAACTCAGGGAAGTTGTTGGTTGAGTGCAGGTTGCGCGAGGCTTCTTCCCAGTCTTTGGCAAAGACCAGGTCGTTCCAGTCCGGAATCTGGTTGTTCACCGGGCAGCCGGTGTGACAATACGGAATGCCACAATCCATGCAACGTGCCGCCTGCCGTTCGACATCAACGTCCGACAGCGGCAACGTGAATTCACGAAAATGGCGGATGCGGTCGCTTGCCGGCTGATACTTCTGTTCCTGCCGGTCAAACTCAAGAAACCCAGTGACCTTACCCATCATCGTCCTCAAAAATTACCTGTGTGTCGATGTTGATCACGACGGCACTGTGCCTTTGGCCCTGCAATCAGGATAATCCGAGAGAGCCAAAGGTAGGTCAACGTGATGACGGTTCGTATCAACGAGTGTTAGGTAAACTACTCTGCAGCAGCATTATACCGATCTGACCGCATGGCTTCGAGGGCCTTGCGGTATTCGACCGGCATGACCTTCACAAACTTCGGCCTGAAGGTCTCCCAATTGTCCAGGATTTCCTTTGCCCGCGTCGAGCCCGTGTGCAGGAAGTGGTTCTGGACCAGTTGCAGGATACGCTCGTTGTCGTGCCGGGTCATGTCAGCATGTGTGTCGACACGGCCCTTGAATTCCAGATCGCCGCCGTGATGGTAGGATTCCTCCAGCAGGTCCTCTTCTTCAGGAACCGGCTCAAGATCCACCATCGCCATGTTGACGCGGGTCCGGAAGGTGCCTTCCTCGTCCAGAACATAGGCCACGCCGCCTGACATGCCGGCGCCGAAGTTGCGGCCTGTCTTGCCAAGCACAACCACCAGACCGCCGGTCATATACTCGCAGCCGTGATCACCGCAGCCCTCGACAACGGCAATCGCACCCGAGTTGCGCACGGCGAAGCGCTCGCCTGCGACACCGCGGAAGTAGCATTCGCCCTCGATGGCTCCGTAAAGCACGGTGTTGCCGACGATGATCGAGGAACCCGGATCGATCTTCGACGATGGATCAGGACGCACGATGATCCGGCCGCCTGACAAGCCCTTGCCGACGTAATCGTTGGCGTCGCCGATCAGGTCGAGCGTCAGACCGCGCGCGGCAAACGCACCGAACGCCTGACCAGCGGTTCCCTTCAGTTCCACGTGGATCGTGTCCTGCGCCAGACCTGCATGGCCAAAGCGCTTGGCGATTTCGCCCGACAACATTGCACCGACCGACCGGTTGAGGCTCTTGATCGTGGTCGAGATCTTCACCTGCTGGCGCGCCGTCAGCGCGGCTTCGGCTTCTGCGATCAGCTTGCGATCAAGCACGTCGTCAATGGGATGAACCTGCGACCCGTTGTGCCGGATCGCGCTTTCATCCGTTGAGGGCATGTGGAACAGCTTGGCAAAGTTGAGGCCACGTGCCTTCCAGTGGCTATTGTCAGCCTTCTCCATCAGGAAGTCCGTGCGACCTACAAGCTGCTCGAGCTTGGTGAAGCCCATGGAGGCCAGGATCTCGCGGATCTCCTCGGCGATGAAGAAGAAGTAGTTGATCACATGCTCGGGCGTTCCCTTGAAGCGCTTGCGCAACACCGGATCCTGCGTGGCGATTCCAACTGGGCAAGTGTTCAGATGACACTTGCGCATCATCAGGCATCCGGCCGCAATCAGCGGTGCCGTGGAGAAGCCGAACTCATCTGCGCCAAGCAAGGCACCGATGACGACATCCCGACCAGTCTTCAAGCCGCCATCGACTTGCAGGCGAACCCGCGAGCGCAATCCGTTGACCACGAGGGTCTGCTGGGTCTCGGCGAGGCCGATTTCCCAGGGCGATCCCGCATGCTTCAACGAGGTGAGCGGCGACGCACCCGTGCCACCCTCGAAGCCGGAAATCGTGATGTGATCAGCGCGCGCCTTGGCAACACCGGCGGCAACCGTGCCGACACCGACTTCCGAGACGAGCTTTACCGAGACTTCGCCCGCCGGATTGACGTTCTTCAGGTCAAAGATCAGCTGGGCCAGATCCTCGATCGAGTAGATGTCATGATGCGGCGGCGGCGAGATGAGACCAACGCCGGGCGTCGAGTGACGGACCTTGGCGATAACGGCATCGACCTTGTGCCCAGGCAATTGTCCGCCTTCGCCGGGCTTGGCACCCTGCGCTACCTTGATCTGCATCTGGTCGGAGTTGACCAGATATTCCGCCGAGACACCAAACCGGCCTGAAGCGACCTGCTTGATCGACGAGCGCAGGGAGTCGCCATTCGGCAGCGGCTTGAAGCGATCAGCCTCTTCACCACCCTCGCCCGTGTTCGATCGACCACCAATCCGGTTCATCGCAATGGCAATGGTCGTATGGGCCTCGCGGCTGATCGAGCCGAAAGACATTGCGCCCGTTGCAAAGCGTCTGACGATTTCCGACGCCGGTTCGACGGATTCAAGTGCGACCGGTGCGCGACCAAGGTCCGCCGCTGACTTGATATCAAACAGGCCACGGATCGTGATCAGATGGTCGTTTTGTGCATTGACGACATCCGCAAATTCGCGCCGATACTTGGCATAGGACGTCGCACCACCGTCGCTGCGGGCCGCGTGCTGCAAGGATGCGATCAGTTCCGGTGTCCAGGCATGGGCTTCGCCACGCAGGCGGAAGTTATATTCGCCACCTACGTCGAGCGCGTTGCGCAGGACCGGATCATCGCCGAAGGCTTCCCGGTGCCGACGCACGGTTTCTTCCGCAATCTCGGCCAATCCGATGCCTTCGATCTGGCTCGCCGTGCCGAAGAAATACTGCTTCACCAGCTCGCTCGACAGGCCGATGGCGTCGAAAATCTGCGCGCCGCAATAGGACTGATAGGTCGAGATGCCCATCTTCGACATGACCTTCAGGAGGCCCTTGCCGATGGACTTGATGAAGCGGTGCACGAGTTCGTGCTCTTCGACGGTCGCGGGCAGCTGGCCCTTCATGGCGAGCAGGGTGTCGAAGGCGAGATAGGGATTGATTGCCTCGGCGCCATAGCCCGCCAGCAGCGCGAAATGATGGATTTCGCGGGCTTCGCCCGTCTCCACGACAAGCCCCGCGCGGGTGCGCAGACCCTCGCGGATCAGGTGATGATGAACAGCCGCAGTCGCCAAAAGCGCCGGAATGGCAATCCTGTCGCGCCCGATCTCGCGATCCGACAGAACGATGATGTTGAAGACTTCGCCTTCGAAATAGCCCTCGACCGCCTTTTCCGCCTTCTCGCAGATCGAGTCGAGCGCCGCCTTCATGCCAGCCGCGCCTTGCGACGCCGGATAGGTGATATCGATGGTGATCGACCGGAACCCGGCGTCCTTGACCTTCTCGATCGCGCGGATCTTTTCAAGATCCTCGTTTGTCAGGATCGGCTGCCGGACATAAAGCCGCTTCTGTTCGGCGTCGTCAGCGTGATCAAACAGGTTTGGCCGCGGTCCGATGAAGGACACGAGGCTCATGACCAGTTCTTCACGGATTGGATCGATTGGCGGGTTCGTGACCTGCGCAAAGTTCTGCTTGAAGTAGGTATAGAGCAGCTTTGGCTTGTCGGAGAGTGCCGAAATCGGTGTATCGGTCCCCATCGAGCCAACGGCTTCCTGACCCGTTGTTGCCATGGGTGGCAACAGCAGCTTCAGGTCTTCCTGGGTATAGCCGAACGCCTGCTGCAGATCGAGCAAGCTGTCGAGCGCCTTTGGTGCCTGGATCGCAACCTCCGGCAGATCCTCGATGGCCAGTTGGGCATCACGGATCCATTCGGCATAGGGATGCGCCTTGGCCATCTGCGCCTTGATTTCCTCGTCGGAAACGATGCGTCCCGCCTCGAGATCGATCAGGAGCATCTTGCCGGGCTGCAAGCGCAGCTTTTGCAGGATCTTGTCTTCCGGGATCGGGAGCACGCCTGATTCAGAGGCAAGGATCACACGGTCGTCATCGGTCACTACATAACGCGCTGGACGCAGTCCGTTGCGATCCAGCGTCGCGCCAACGGAGCGACCGTCCGTGAAGCAGATCGCCGCAGGCCCGTCCCACGGTTCCATGATGGCGGCATGGTATTCATAGAACGCCTTGCGGTCGGCATCCATCGACTGATTGCCAGCCCAGGCTTCCGGGATCAGCGTCATCACCGCATGTGGCAGCGAGTATCCGCCCTGAACAAGGAACTCCAACGCATTATCGAAGCAGGCCGTATCCGATTGCCCCTCATAGGAAATCGGCCACATCTTCTCGATCTCGTCGCCAAATAGGGACGAGGTGGTCGAGGATTGCCGCGCATACATCCAGTTCATGTTGCCGCGCAGCGTGTTGATTTCGCCGTTGTGCGCAACCATCCGGTAGGGATGTGCGAGCTTCCAGCTCGGGAAGGTGTTCGTCGAAAAACGCTGATGCACAAGCGCGATCGCACTGACGAAATCTTCGTCTGCCAAGTCAGGGTAATAGTCGGCCAGTTGATAGGCCAGGAACATGCCCTTGTAGACGATCGTCCGGCAAGACATCGACACGCAGTAGAACACGTTCTGGCTGCGCTTGGTTGAACCATTGCGGTCTGCTTCGTATACTTCGCCCGAAACAACCTTGCGGACAATGTAAAGACGCCGCTCGAATGCATCCTGATCCGTGATTGGCGACTTAGAGCCAATGAACACCTGCGCTATCACCGGCTCGGTCGCGCGGACACCATCTGACAGCGATGCGTTGTCCACAGGCACAATGCGCCAGCCGAGCACTGTCAGGCCTTCTTCGGTTACTGCCTTTTCGGTGAGCGTGACGGCGCGCTTGCGCTCCGCCTCATCCTTCGACAGCATCAACATCCCGATGCCATACTCGCCAGCTCCCGGGAGCATAAAACCGAGCTTGCTGCATTCACGCGCAAAGAAGGCATGCGGGATCTGGACGAGGATACCGGCACCATCGCCCATCAACGGGTCGGCACCAGCCGCGCCGCGATGCTCGAGGTTCTCAAGGACCTGCAATGCATCCTGAACAATCGAATGCGACTTGACGCCCTTCATGTGCGCAATAAAGCCGACACCACAGCTGTCGCGTGTCGATGCCACGTCAAAAAGACCCTGGCTTTCGGGAAGACCGTCTCGCCCCGTGATCAGGCGGTTTTTGGCGAGATCGGACCCTGAGTTAGCCGCTTTGGCGGCGCTCGTCTCGACGACGCGTCCCAACCCGTAGGCTCCTTCAGCTTCGATTCTGGCCATCGGCCGCTCCTCACACTTATCGTTCTGGTCAAAAGGCCAACAACCGGCTCATTGAAGCCATCATGCAAGTCGCTCGCCAACAGGCTATTGTCCTTGCAACGGCAGAATAAGGCGGCTTTAAGCCATGCGTCTGTTCTTCACTAGCATGCTAATGCCCAAATTTTAGGCAAAGATGCCTTGCCTTGATTTCCCAGCGACGCACAGAGTGGTCGCAGCCGAAAAAGCGATGACTGTCTACCGTCCACAAGCCGCTGATTGTTCATCCCTTTTGCCGTCCACACCAGCTTTGATGCGCACGCCTTCAAGATTGCAAAAACAAGCCTGGAACAAATGGGACAGTATTGCTGTCCTATTACAATCAGGACCATGCCAGAAAACCGTGAGCTTCGCAAGCATACCGCGATAAACGGGAGAGATATGTCGCTCCTCTGGCTTGTAAAGGATTGATGGCCACGGCGTGTGTCGCACCCGTAGCCAGCAGACGTCCCGCTCGGCGGAAAATCGATCAGCTTAGATCAGGTTCAAGTCTCTCTATCTGAAAGCGTTTCAGAACCATTATGGTTTCGGCCTACGTGACGCTGGTCTGCGAGTATGTTAACTGGCATCGGGTCACAGTTCGAGGGAGACAGACATGCGTTTCGGCAGCGACAATTGGGCGGGAGCATCCGACAAGGTCATGCAAGCCCTCATGGCGGCCAATGCCGACCTCGTTCCGGCCTACGGCGCCGATCCCCACACGACCCGGCTCCAACGCCGCATCAGTGACCTGTTCGAGCGTGATGTCGCGGTTTTGCTGGTCGCGACCGGGACAGCTGCGAATTCACTGGCAACAACGGGGTATTGTCCCCCCCATGGTGCGATCCTCTGTCACACGACCGCTCATCTCAATACCGATGAATGCGGTGCGCCTGAGTTCTTTGGTTCCAACAAAATCCTCGGCCTGCCAGGTGGGCGAGCCAAGATTGATGTTGGTGCGCTTGCCGATCTGCTCGCCCGCCCGCCACGCGGCGTGCACCACGTCGTGCCATCCGTACTCACGCTTTCGCAATCGACCGAGCTTGGCACAGTCTATACAGTTGACGAGGTCAAGGCTTTGACCTCGCTCACAAAGGACAAGAATGTCACCGTTCATATGGACGGTGCGCGGCTGGTCAATGCACTCGTCACACTCGGCTGCACGCCAGCAGACATCACCTGGAAGGCTGGCGTTGACGTGCTGTCGTTCGGAGCAACGAAAGGTGGGTGCCTGCTCGCTGAAGCTATCGTTCTATTCGACCCATCTGACGAAGACCGATTCGCATTCCTGCGCAAGCGGTCGGGGCAACTTGTCTCCAAGCACCGCACGCTATCGGCGCAATTCGACGCCTGGCTTGAAGGGGATCATTGGCTGGATCTCGGCCGACACGCCAACGCCATGGCCAAACGTCTCGCAGATGGGATCAGGCGATCCAACAATGCCCGTATCAACTGGTCGCCGGAAGCCAACGCCCTGTTTGTCTATATGAGCCCCTCCACCGTCGAGCGGCTGCGCGCAGCAGGTGGACAGTTTTATGAATGGGATACCGACGGGCTCGAGGCGCATGACATACCGCAACCGGGCGAGGCACTCTATCGGTTTATTACAAGTTTCCGGACGACCGAGGACGATATCGATCAATTCCTGCAGGTTCTTGGCTGATCCGGGCGCAAAAACGCCCCGGCGTTGACCGGGGCGTAGATAGAACAGTCAGCCGTGACTTAAGCGGCGATCTGGGCGTTCGTGCTCGTTTCGATCGTGTTCGTCGCAATCGGTTGCGCCCCGACTGTTGCGATCGGGATCTGGCGCGGCTTCAAGGCCTCGGGAACCTGACGTTCCAGATCAACATGCAGCAAACCGTTCTCAAGCACAGCACCCTTGACGACAACGTAATCAGCAAGCTGGAAACGCCGCTCGAAGGCTCGCGATGCTATGCCGCGATAAAGGACTTCCTTCGGCGAATCGATTTCGGTCTTTTCCGCCTTGACCACAAGCGACCCGTCCCGGGTCTCGATGGTCAGGTCCTTCTCACCAAAACCGGCCACAGCCATGCTGATCCGGTAGGAATTTTCAGCGGTTCGTTCGATATTGTATGGTGGATAGGCATTTTGCACAGCTTCGACGTTGCCAACATTATTCAAAAGCTGGAACAGTCGGTCGAATCCAACGGTCGAACGATAGAGTGGTGAAAGATCATAACGCATAGTAGTCCTCCAGAATGAGCGACATGTGTGTTGAACAAAAGATCAGATAGAGCCAATTATTTCAGCCTGGTCGCCCGATCTGGCGCGACCACTATCTGATCCATTCCATGAACCCTTTCGGCGTCCACGGTTATCATGTGTGCAGTGGCAAATAGGCTTTCAAGGGGTGCATTATCAGAAATTGTTGGTCACACTGAAATTCCGTTGGCATCCGCGACATAAGTGATTTGGATTGCGAATGAAGCAACTTTGATGTGAAAAGTGAGCCCTGAGTTAGGATCGAAGCCTGGAGCCGCAATGTCGATTTACGATCATCCCGACAATCCAATCCCGGAAGGAGCGGTTGCAGGATTCATTGCGGCAGACGATGGACGCAAGTTGCGGGTAGCCAGATGGGTTCCGGCACAATCTCACAAAAGGGGCACGGTTTGTCTCTTTCAGGGTCGAGCCGAGTACATTGAAAAATATTACGAGACTATTCGGGACCTTCTGGTGCGCGGGTTCGCCGTTGCAACCTTGGACTGGCGTGGACAGGGGGGATCACAGCGCTTCATACGCAAGACCCGGCGTGGCCATGTCGTCGATTTCGATGAATATGGTCTTGATCTTGCCGCCTTCATGACACAGGTCGTGCTCCCCGACTGCCCGCCCCCCTACTATGGCCTTGGGCATTCAACCGGCGGTCTCATCCTGCTGCATCAGGCGCACGAAATGCGCACCCGGTTCAGGCGCTATGTGCTGTCATCACCATTCCTGGGTCTGGGCAAATATGGAATATCAGAGCCTGCTGCCCGCGTACTGGCAAGCTTTCTCGCGAACACCGGATTTTCGCGGAGCTATATCATCGGCGGGAGTGGCCGTGCCGTTGACAGCGATCCCTTCGAAGGCAACCGCCTGACCGGCGATTTGGCTCGATATACGCGCAATCAGTCTGTCTCGAAGTCTGTGCCGCAAGTGACCGTTGGTGCGCCAACCATCGGCTGGCTCCGCGCAGCGTTTCGGGCAATTGACCAGGTCAAGCATCCTGACTTTGCCGAGCGGCTGCGCATCCCGACCCTGATCATGGCATCGACATCTGACCGCATCGTTTCGCCGTTTGAAATCGAACGATTTTCCGTGACATCGAAGCAGGTCCATCTGGTGATGATGTCTGGTGCCGAACACGAACTACTTCAGGAACGCGCCGTCTATCGGGAGCAATTCTGGGCCGGATTTGACAGTTTCGTGCCGGGAAGCTGACTTACACCATCTGCGAAAGCAATGTCAGAACCTTGTCGTGCAGCCGTCGGTCGCCGGTTGCAACCACTTGCCCGCCATTGGCAGCAGACCCGCCGGTCCACGACGTCACAATACCGCCCGCACCTTCAATAATGGGAATAAGCGCTACGATATCATAGGGATTGAGTCCCGATTCGATCACGAGATCGGCCTGCCCCGCCGCAATCATCGCATAGCCGTAGCAATCAGTGCCATAACGCGCCAGCCGCACCTGTTGCTCGATCCTGTCGTAGAGGACTCGCTCTTCACCTTTGAAGAGCGCGGGTGTCGTCGTCAGCATGACGGCATCGGCAACATCCTGACAGGGGCGAGCCTTCAGCTCTCGAGCCCCGTCCGGGCCTCGATACCAGGCACGTCTGGTGTCGCCCGCAAAACGTTCACCGGTGAATGGCTGGTTCATGACGCCTTGGACAGGTCGTCCTTTTTCGGTAAGCCCAATCAGGGTGCCCCAGGTTGGAAGGCCGGAAATGAAGGCACGCGTCCCATCAATGGGGTCGAGCACCCAAACATAGTCAGCGTCTGTCCGGTCGTTGCCGAACTCCTCACCCAGGATCCCATGATTAGGGAAGCGATCAAGGATAAGGTCCCGCATCACAACTTCGGCAGCGCGATCTGCGGCCGTGACCGGATCGAAATGCTGTCCGGCCAGTTTGTTTTCCACCACAAGCGCACTGCGGAACAACGGCAGAATTGACTGCGCCGACGCATCGGCTAACTCATCCAAAAATGATGCAATGTTATGCATATAATTCACGTCAGACATGCAAATTATCTCCGAACTTATTTTCACCTGGTGTTTCAATCCAAGTCACTTGAAGCCTAACGTGTTGAAAGTGAACCCAATTAGAAGCCAATTGAACCCCCGACACGCAAAGCGCTAGACTTCAAACCATGAAATCCCTGAGTGTTCAAAAGTGCAAGTAATTCGATTGTCGCGGCTATTTGGTTGACAATAGTGCGCCGCAATGGCACATTTTGCACCGCAGCATGGCATTGCCTGCTGCAGCCCTCCTTGGGCGTTTCCTCCCTTGACTTAGGGCCGCTGCGGTTTCGCAAGCGGCCTTTTTTCTTTTGAACGTTCAACCGACCTATCCTTCTGCGATCGATTGATCACTCCGCCGCCAGCGGTCGAGCCCGTTGCCGATCCTTCTGATAGCTCATTATCTCATCGGCAAACGCTGTCAGATCGATCCCGAGACGCTCAAAGCTGTCCAGTTTTTCGTAAGTGGCTTCATTCATGTAGAGACCACGATTGATCTCAACCTGAAGGGCGTGCAAACCTTGCGCAGGGCGTCCGTAATGCTCGGTGATGAATCCGCCAGCATAGGGCTTGTTTCGGGCGACTGTATACCCGAGCGACCTCAACGTCCGGGCGGCAATGTCGACCAGCTCAGCAGCGCAACTTGTGCCGTAGCGATCACCGAGGACGAAATCGGGTCGACTGGCAGAATCAGTGCCTCGAACAACCGATGGCATTGAATGGCAATCAATTATCACGGAAAAGCCGAACCCGACATGCAACCGGGCCAGGGTCTTTCGGATAAGCGCATGATACGGCTTGTAAATCGCTTCGATGCGGCTCATGGCCTCCTGGACGTCGAGCGGCTCCCGATAAATCTCCTCATGCTCTGCTACGATCCGGGCAATCGTTCCCAGACCACCGGCAACGCGAAGCGATCGCACATTGGCATAGGATGGCAGGCGTCCGCGAAACATCTTGGGATCGAGCTCATAGGGCTCGCGATTCACATCGAGGAAGGCGCGCGGGAAATTGGCCTTCAGCAATTGAGCGCCGCCCATGAGCACCCCGGCAAACAGCTCCTCGACGAAACTGTCTTCCGAACGCCGGATGGTATGCGCGTCAAGCCGTGATGCAGCAAGGAAGCGATCGGTGTAATGTCGACCGCTATGCGGCGAATTGAACAGGAATGGCGCTATCGGGCATTCCGGGGACAAGAGTTCGAAGGCAGGCACAGCCTCATCTGCATCAGCCGAGAACGACTGACTTGCGTCTCCGGAGAAATGCGCTTCACGAACGATCATCTCGCTCGAGCCCGTCGATCTGTCTGGGAGCTTCGTCAACTCGAATCCCGCTGTTATGTCCTGAATGCATGTTTTCAATAAAATCGTGCCATTGTCCATCGCGGCAGAGAGGGACTGGCGGGCGAACTCGATGTGTCGGATGGGCTATGTCACGCCTTCACCCCTCCTCAAAATGGCACTTTCCAGGCGTTTATGCCAGCGACGCTGCCCGCCCAGCGATAATTAGCGTTGGGTCCTTCAAATTTAACCGACATTTCACCTGATATTTACCGCGCACGGTATCTATGTGATGAATAGTATCTCTAGTGCAAAAGGTCATCGGATGGACGATATGTCACGGATTCTCCTCGCTGAGGACGACAACGATATGCGGCGCTTCCTGGCAAAGGCGTTGCAAAGCGCTGGCTATGACGTCGTATCGTTTGATAACGGCAAAAGCGCTTACGAGCGACTGCGCGAGGAACCGTTCACGCTGCTGCTGACGGACATCGTGATGCCGGAAATGGACGGCATCGAACTTGCCCGCAAGGCAACGCAGCTTGATCCGGACCTGAAGGTCATGTTCATCACCGGCTTTGCGGCCGTGGCGCTCAACCCGGACTCCAATGCGCCCAAGGATGCCAAGGTGCTCTCAAAGCCCTTCCATCTGCGTGATCTCGTCCGCGAGGTCGAGAAATTGCTCGCTGCCTGAGTTCGCGCTCGTTCCACGTGACGTGAACACACGCAACGGAGCGAGCTGGAGCTACCCCGCGATGGATGAACTCGTTTGCCCATCGCGTCGGCCGGGAAAGTCTGGAACGCAGTCAGCAAATCGGCTGACTGGCAGGCAAGCGATCTGGTCGTCTGACCAAGCCACGCGCATTGGCGTTACCCTTCTCGACACTTCCGTGACATTCGGGCTTGCGGCGCGCGATGAACCCGGTTATAGAACCGCTCCGTCGCGCGATAATCCCGCCCGCCGACGGAATAATACCTCAGGTTTCCACGAAATCTGGTGAAATGGGCGTGTAGCTCAGCGGGAGAGCACTACGTTGACATCGTAGGGGTCACAGGTTCAATCCCTGTCACGCCCACCATTTCAATCTGCTTCTATAAAGAGCTGTTCGCCATTGCTACGCTGGAGACCTGTCAACGCCGCTGGCTTTGGGGAAGCCGGAGGTAAGCCAGACGCTGTGGAGTGCGATCACGGTCGCATTCGAGACCGGGAACCACGTCATTGCACCGGCAAAAACGTTTTCGACAGCCTGATATTAGGGACGAGTTGGGCAGATGAAGCAGCGTGCCGCAAGCGATCGCCACACGAAAGCCGCCGAAGCTGACGTTCGTTGGGCCAGCCCCCAAAAATCCAGTTGCTTTTGCATTCGATGCCTTGACTCGCCGCTGTTAACGTCAACCGGGTCAACGTGCGTTATTCCAAGCGCCAGGGCCAAGCCCCTTTGGACATGATGTCAGCTCCGGTAAAAGGCTAGTGTCTTAACGCTTGAGACAATTCGGGATGTCGATTTCGACTGTGTTTCTGATTGTCGTAAGTTTTCCACAATCTGGTTTTACTTGTGAAACCGAATAACCATAGACGTCAGTCCATCCACTTATGTAGATTTTGCCATCCACAATAATAATAATCCGGTTATATGACTCGTCGATTGAAACAATTTCTACATCCCTCAAAAACAAATCCGGTTCATATCGAGAATTAGAAACATAAAATTTAGAATTGTCTTCTGAATTTAGGGAATTTCTATTTGAGTTCACACCAAATTTTTGTTCTGCAACTGGCTCACCCTCGCTGTCACCGAACAAGAAATTGCCGAGAGCACGATACATGTAAGTCACTTGTCGATTATTATGCGCGAAAATCGTTGACTGAGCTAATGCGAATACAGCTTTGACATTCTTATCAATAAGAGAAATTTGTCCATAGTTTAAGTTCTTGTATTTTAGATCATAGTCTTGCAGTGAAATTGCAAATAAAGAATGCTCTTCTTTATAGCTTAGCCGTCCTAACGAATATAAATTCCCGTTGCTTTCCCGAATATAGAGAAGCTTCCCGAGGTCAAGTCGTTCAATTGGCATATTTGCCTGAAACATGACGTACGACATGTCATTTAACGATAATTTATTTGGCGCTTGACCAAATTTTTCATATAATTCTGCTTTATTTCCGATGATAAAAATATGTTTTTTATCATCTCTCGCAGCAATCATATCCTCGAACACAGAAATCTGAACGAAATTTGTGTTGATGTCGATTGATGTAAAACTGATCTTATTTTCCGCAGCCAACGCCTTCCGGAAGTCCAGAGTGTTGTTGCCCTCGCGAATTTCCCGCCACTTATGCAGATATAGCCTGCCGTTTACGTCAATATAAGCAAGAAACGCGTCGGACCCGCCTATCTCTTTCACCTTATTTTTCAAAGGCACTTCTCGTGCAGGCAGATACGTGCAATCCACGGTTCCAGCGTCGCTCGCACCACAGCTGCTATCAACGATATTCAGCGCGCCAGAATTTGTTAGGGCCGCCAGCTGACCTATACGTTTGTAATGGGAATAGTTGATTTCATCCTTCGTTTGCGTAAAATAAACGAAGCTTCCGCCTGCCGCAATGTCCTTAACCCCAAGCAACCCAGTCAAGTAAGCCAAGTTAGCCCAATCGTTCGGAGAATCAAAACCAACCACTCGTCCATCGGAGAGCAATACGAAGCGTCCTTCACCGCGTGTCAGCACCGGCACGGCGTCATCCGCGCGTGCGATTTCGTCGAGCCCCCCCAAAACCATCAGGGCTGAAATCGACAACAGGGCCGCTGTAAGAACAAGACGCCGAAACGAGGACTTATTTCTGCTTACCATCATTGCTTCTCATTCCAGATACACGAAACCACTGCGTGGACTGGCCACGACATCATTTGCACAATCAATCTGGAGTGCCGACGGCACGCGGATTGATCAGGCGAAAGTTGGCGCTTAATCCCACCATTCACACCCTCTAGTCAATATTTTACAATCTTACACGCAGGTATTTTCGCGAAAATTCGCTCAATTCCGGTTGGATGGCAACCTTTCAAGCCATACGCATTTTCCATCTTATAGAGGTAGCTGAAAAGCTTATTTTCGTCTTCCCTTTCTGTCAAATCTCAGATTTGAACTTTTTGTTTATTCTTCAAATAAAATTTCAGATTACAAATTTATAATTACGCTTTTACAAGCAAATAAATCGACAAATTATGAATTCCAATATTTATATATATTGCCTTCATTCATCATAACATCGTCGACTAGTTTTAGTAACGGTAATTTTGGTGTCACTTCAGCGTGCCGGGCAATCCCGAAGATGGCTGCCGCGCATTGAAATTTACCGGCAGCAAGAAGATGATAGGAATATCGCTGTCGTCAAGACCGTGTCGGTTCAGAGGCAAGCTGCAATCATCAACCATGAGGCGTCATATGACAGAGCCAACACTGCCGCCTCATGCCTTCTGGCAGCAGATTCATCTATCGGCCAGCGGCACGCAGGAAGCACCTTTTACGGGCTATTTTCCGGCGGCACTCACCGGGGGACGGCATCTGCGCCTGCCGATCCGTCCCATGGCCGATGGTCAGCACGCACTCGCCTCGTTGATCCTGAACCAGGCGAGTTTTACCGTCGTGCGCGCGCTTGCAACTGACCTGGCTCAGGCGTTGCGACCATTCGCGCCGGAAGTTATCGTCGGACTGCCGACGCTTGGGCTGACGCTGGCGGCAGCTCTCGCTGAAGCGCTCGGCCATGTCCGCTACGTGCCATTGGGAACATCGGCAAAATTCTGGTACGATGAAGCTCTGTCAGTCCCGCTCAAATCCATCACCACGCCAAATCAATCGAAGCGGCTTTACATTGATCCACGCATGCTGGCCCTCATTGAACAGCGCCGCGTCGTGATCGTGGACGACGTCATTTCCAGCGGCGCCTCCATCCTGGCCGGTCTCGATCTGCTTGACCTCTGCGGGATCACGCCTATTGCGATCGGCACGGCCATGCTGCAATCGGATCGCTGGCGGCAGCCCCTCGCGGGGCGTGGCTGGATTGCGCCAGACAAAATAACCAGCGTCATGCGTTCGCCGATGCTTGTGCGCGCGCCAGATGGCGGATGGGTTCCACTCTGACGGAAAATGGGTCTGTATGGGGCGCTCTCACTCTGCAAAGGCATATACGAACCAACGGACAGGCCATGGCTCTCAATCCGCACTCGACGCTCGCAAAACTGTTCGCCGCACCAGTCCGACCGGGGCGCGTCATCTGGCTGGGTCTTCGTCCCGAGCGACGAGCACCCATGACACTTGTTCAGGCGGTCGAACTCAAGACATCGCGCGGCATTGTGGGGGATCGCTATCAAAGCCCGGGCGGCAACCGTCAGGTGACCCTGATTGGCGCGGAGAACCTCAGCGCAGTCGCTGCCTTCCTTGGATCGAACGAGCCTATCGCTCCAGAAAACCTGCGACGTAATATCGTCGTTGCGGGCATCAATCTGCTCGCGCTGAAGGACCAGCGATTCCAGATGGGAGACGCATTGCTCGAGACCTCCGGCGAATGTCACCCATGTTCACGCATGGAGGAAATCCTTGGGGTCGGCGGCTATAACGCAATGCGTGGGCAGGGCGGCATTACCGCGAAAGTTCTCAGGGATGGCCGCGCAGCTGTCGGAGATCTCGTTACCCGTGTGGATGACCTGACGAAGGCAGATTGATCGTGCCGATTATTATCTGTGCTAAATGCTGTTTAGCGATAAACGCCAGTGTCATTGCAACCGACCAGGCGTGCAATTTGCGCACCTGGTCGCGTTGATGCAGTGATGCACGTCGCTTTGGCAATAGATGAATAGCCGGCAAAGCAACGAATCCTTTGGCTCAATCACGGCTGGATCAGGATCGCACCCGTCGTTGCACGCGCTTCGGCGGCGGTGTGTGCCGCGACGATATCATCAAGCTTGAAGCGTGCGCCGATATCAACGCCGACGTGACCGAGCGCGATAGCGTCGAACAGATCGGCGGCATTTTCGCGCAACAGGGCTGTGGTCGAGTTGTGCGGGAAGATCGAGGGCCGCGTGACGTAGAGGCAGCCCTTCGAATTGAGAAGACCGAGGTCAAACGGCTCAACCGGACCTGATGCGTTGCCATAGAGAGCGACAAGGCCGAAAGGCGCGGTGATGTCCAGCGATTTCAGAAAGGTTGCCTTGCCGACACTATCGTAGACAACGCGGGCCTTGCGACCACCCGTCTCTGCCAACAACGTCTCGACCCAATCGGGCTTATTGTAATCGATCGCATGGTGCGCACCGATTTCAAGAACGCGCGCGACCTTGGCAGGTCCCCCTGCTGTGCCGACAACAGTCGCTCCAAGCGCGCGCGCCCAACGCACCAGGATCTGGCCGACGCCGCCTGCAGCGGCATGGATCACAACGAGATCGCCCGGCTTGATGGCGTGTGTCTTGCGCACCAGATACTGTGCGGTCATGCCCTTGAAGATCAGTGCAGCAGCCTGTTCATCGGACACCGTTGCCGGGATCTTCACGAGCTTCTCGGCGGGCACGTTGCGCAAGGTCGAATAAGACCCGACACCGCCCGCGTTGATATAGGCAACCCGATCGCCGACACTGACGTCAGTGACATCTGGTCCAACAGCCTCAACAACACCGACCGCTTCGAACCCAAGGCCTGACGGCAGCGGGATCTTGTACAGACCCGACCGTTGGTAGACGTCGATGTAGTTGAAACCAATGGCCGTATGCCGCACCTGGGCTTCGCCTGCCGAAGGTGAAGCCACATCGACTGTCACCACCTGCATGACATCGGGCGCACCATAGGCTTCAAGTCGGACGGCTTTTGCAGTTGTCATGATTTCGCTCCCACGCTCGTTAGTTCAGCTTTCCCGAACCACGTAGCATGGGAGTAGCAAGCGCACAACGCGGGATAACGATGGGCAGCCTTGAACGTCAGGGGCCCAGCACAAGCCAGCCCCCTGTGAACGCCCTCGAAATAGCTTCTTCAGCGCACCAGAATGTTGCGGAACGACCAGGGATTGCTCGTGTCCATGTCTTCCGGGAAAAGACCCGGACGACCATCTACCGGCGTCCAGTCGGTATAATGTCCTTCAACCGGCCCGAGGTACGGCATTTGAACTTCAAGGCAGCGCTTGTAGTCCATCTCGTCCGCCTCGACGATGCCCATCGTCGGGTTTTCCAGGGCCCAGACCATGCCGGCGAGCACAGCTGAAGTCACCTGCATGCCCGTCGCGTTCTGATGCGGGGCAATGGCACGCGTCTCTTCAATCGAAAGCCGTGAGCCATACCAATAAGCGTTCTTGGCATGACCATAGAGGAGGACGCCGAGTTCATCGATCCCGTCGACGATCTCGTTCTCATCCAGAATATGCCAATCGGACTGCATCTTGCCCGATCCAAACATCTCGTGAAGGGACAGAACCGCATCATTGGCCGGGTGATAGGCATAATGACAGGTCGGACGGTAGGTCACCGTCTCACCTTCACGGACTGTCAGGTAATCGGCGATGGAAATCGCTTCGTTATGTGTGACGAGGAAGCCGTATTGCGGGCCAGGCGTCGGGCACCATGAGCGAACACGCGTATTGGCACCTGGCCGCAGGAGATAGATTGCAGCGCCGCAGCCCTCGGCATGGGTGCGGGCATTCTCAGGCATCCAGGTCTCAGCTGTTCCCCAGCCGAGTTCGGCGGGCTGGTTGCCTTCCGAGACAAAGCCTTCGACCGACCAGGTATTGACGAACACGTCTGCCGGCTTGGGAGCCTTTGCCCGTTGTGTATCGCGCTCGGCAATATGAATGCCTTTCACGCCGAGGGTTTTGGCGAGCGCCCCCCACTCAGCACGCGTTTTTGGTTCAGGCGCAGCAACGCCTGTCTCATGCGCAATATTGACGAGCGCCTGCTTGACGAACCACGACACCATGCCGGGATTGGCACCACAGCAGGAGACTGCCGTCGTGCCGCCTGGATTGTTGCGCTTTTCGGCCAGAACGGTCTCGCGAAGTGCATAATTCGAGCGGGCCGCCGGATCGGCCTTGGGGTCAAAATAGAACCCGAGCCATGGCTCAACGACGGTGTCGATGTAGAGCACACCCAGTTCACGGCAGAGCTTCATCAGATCGAGCGACGAGGTATCAACGGACAGGTTCACACAGAAGCCCTGCCCTGATCCTTCCGTCAAAAGGCCCGTCAACAGCTCACGATAGTTGTCCCGTGTCACGGCCTTCTGGATAAAGCGGTACCCGCCGGCATCCACCAATGCCCTGTCATCATCCGCCGGATCGATCACAGTCAACCGGGATTTGTCAAAGGTGAAATGACGCTCGATCAACGGCAGCGTGCCGCGACCTATGGAGCCAAATCCGATCATGACGATCGGTCCGGTGATGGTGTGATAAACAGGCCAGGTGGTCATTTGGGAACTACTCCAGAGCTAGGCTAAGTTGTCCCTGCTTCTGAACAGGGCAGAGGCGTCACGCCCCATGAATTGGCGCATGCGCCAATCTGTAGCGGACTTTTATGAAATAAGGGCGTCAACCCGGCAAGAGCAGCGCCAGCACTCGTATCAGACAGCGAGCGCCGTCAGTCGATGGTCATTTGCCGCCGTGGCGAGCTTGCCGGTTGCGCGGACGAGACCACGCGCGCCTGCAAGCGCACCGGGGCGAAGGTCGAGACCGAGGAACCGATGTTGTTCGACGGGACCCGGCAGACGGAGATCGCCTGTCTTGTCCGACGAAAATCCGAAACGGGCGTAATACTCGGGATTGCCGACGAGGATAACTGCCGCGTGACCTCGAAAGGTCGCTTCCGCAATCGCATGGCGCATCAGCTTGCAGCCTACACCGGCACCCTGGACCTCGGGATCGACGGCCAAAGGTCCGAGCAAGAGGGCGGCTTGTTCATCAGCGTCATCGCCAAATGCAACGTTCCAGAGGCGAACGGTCCCAAGCAACTGGTCGGTTTCGCAGTCCCGCGCCACAAGCGACAGGCCCGACGCAGGCTCGCGCCCCGCGCGCAATCGGGCAGAGGTCTTCAAATGACGGCCAGGCCCAAAGGCGCGATCAAGCAGCCGCTCGCGCGCGGCAACATCATGCGACGTTTCATGCGTCACGATCACATTCGGAAAAGACGCGGCGACAAACAGCGAGGCGGCGGAGCGAACCGCGCCATTTCGAGAAAACAAGTTCATAGCTGAGCTCCCCTGCATCATCCGGCCATCAGGCGGCAAGACGCAAAAAGGGGTCGGAACAAATCCGGACGACCTATCGCCCGGTTCGATCACTGCATCTGAGCGAGGCTCAGATCACATACGACTTCAACGGATCAAACCCATTGAACGCCACGGCAGAATAGGTCGTCGTGTAGGCCCCGGTGCCCTCGATCAGCACCTCATCGCCGATCTCCAGACTGACCGGCAGATAATACGGCACCTTCTCGTACATCACGTCGACAGAGTCACACGTCGGACCAGCCAGAACGCACGGAACTTTTTCCGCATCATCCCGCTCCGTCAGGATAGGATAGCGGATGCTCTCGTCCATCGTTTCGGCGAGACCGCCGAACTTACCGATATCCAGATAGACCCATCGGACCTGATCATCGTCGCTCTTTTTTGAAATGAGCACGACTTCCGCCTTGATGATACCGGCAGCCCCAACCATGCCACGGCCTGGTTCGATGATGGTTTCAGGCAAATCGTTCCCGAAATGCTTGCGAACAGCCGACGTGATTGATTGGCCATAGGCGTTCACCTCTGGAACCTGACGCAGATATTTGGTCGGGAATCCGCCGCCCATATTGACCATGCGCAGGTTGATGCCACGTTCGGTCATCTCGCGGAAGATCCAGGCAGCAGAAGCCAGTGCGCTGTCCCAGGCCTCTGTATTGCATTGTTGCGAGCCGACATGGAAAGACACGCCATAGGCTTCAAGTCCCATACGATGAGCCAGCTCAAGAACGCGCGGTGCCATTTCCGGATCGCAGCCGAACTTGCGCGACAACGGCCATTCTGCCCCCGCTCCGTCCGACAGAATGCGACAAAACACTTTGGAACCGGGAGCAGCACGCGCAATCTTCTCGACCTCGGCTTCGCAATCAACGGCATAAAGCCGGATGCCTAGCTGGAAGGCGCGGGCGATATCGCGCTCCTTCTTGATGGTGTTGCCGAACGAAATTCGATCAGCCGTCGCACCAGTCGCCAGAACCATCTGGATTTCCGCAACAGACGCCGTGTCGAAGCATGACCCCAGTTCTGTCAACAGGCTCAGAATTTCCGGCGACGGATTTGCCTTCACGGCATAAAAAATCCGCGTGTCTGGCATGGCGCGCGCAAACTGGTCGTACTGACCACGCACAACATCGAGATCCACGACGAGGCAAGGGCCTTCGGGGCGACGGGTACGCAGGAAATCGCGGATCCGGTCAGTCATGGCTACACTCCAATCCAAAAGACATCGACGGCGAAACCCTTTAGGTCTCGACCTGTGGCAGATGTAAAAGCGCAAGCACCGACATCAGTCGGAGCACAAACGCTTCAGCGGTCACCCTCGCGTTTGAGAAAGCCTCACGCGAGCACTGCCCCTCGGCAACGGCTGACGCCGCAGTCGTGGGATCGTCGGTCTTTGCTGTCTACGTTCACGCCGCGATGGAGACGGCACTTGGTTGACATCAAAGTCCGATGAGCTGACCGAAGTCAGCCAGATCCGCGTTCGTGCAAACGCGGAGACGAGTTCTCATTGCGTGACAGAACACGCAAATCAATCTCGTCATGGGTGCCATGGATTGGATCGGGAAACCCGAACCGCACGCCCGGCAAGATATAGACGCCTCTTTAGTGACTCCAGCTGATGGAAAGCCGGAAGAGACCAAAAAAGCCCTTCTACGTCGTTGCTTCAAGCCGCGTCCCTTGTGTGAGACACAAGGTGGGCCGGTTTAACTCCGGCTGCCGGTTTTGCCCTGACGGATCCGGGCCTCTTGTCCCTAGATATCGTCAAACCGGCACGCAGCCACAGGCACGTGCGAATGTGGGCGAGGGGACACATAAGTTTTTCACCCGATTGATGCAAGCATTATTTTCGCGTTTTGCGACATTTTTTTCAGTCAAGTTTCGAGACTGTGAATCCGGCTAAACATCATGAAGGATGAAGGCCTTAACAGATGCTTGCTGTTACGCATTTCCGCACCAAAAATGGAGCCTCAAGATTAAAAGACCGATTGACAATCAGGTGTCATTGTCTCCAATCTTTGAACAATTGCGAGGGTTCAAATGGATACATTCACGCGCATGGAAGCCTTTGTTCAGGTCGTGGATGCCGGCGGCTTTTCCGCGGCAGCGCGGCGACTGTCGAAGTCCAAGGCTTTGATTTCAAAGTATGTGCGCGATCTCGAAGATGAACTCGGCGTACGCCTTCTCAACCGGACGACGCGCCAGTTGTCGATGACAGAAGTCGGGGCAGCCTATCATCGCGAGGCGACCGAAATCCTCCAGCGACTTGAAGATCTCGCAGACGCCGTGCGCGACACGCACCGGGAACCGCGCGGGCTCCTAAGAGTTTCTGCGCCACGCAGCTTCGGTGATGCTGTGCTGGGCGAGGCCATCATGGAGTTTCTGATTGCTGAACCGGAGATCGCGCTTGACTTGCGTCTGGATGATCGCTTCGTCGATCTGGTTGAAGAGGGATTTGACGTTGCAGTACGCCTCGCTGAGTTGACAGACTCGAGCCTGATCGCACGGCGCCTGTCGACGTTCAGAGTTGTGATTGTGGCTGCGCCGACCTGCATTGAACGATATGGAACGCCGACCGCTCCGATCGATCTGGTCCATTTGCCGACAATTGTTGACTCGAATTTGCGGACCCGAGCCAACTGGAACTTCACCTCAAATGGCGAGCGGTTCACAGTTACGGTGAAGCCCCGGATCGAGGTCAACAGCCCGAAAGTGGTTCTCGACGCCGTGCTCGCCGGGCACGGCTTTGCGGCGCTGCCATTATTCATCTGCAAGGACGAACTTAAACAGGGCCGCCTGGTTCCGCTGCTCACAACGTACAATAATCCGCCGGTTGGCATGTACGCGGTCTATCCGCACAGGCGGCATCTCTCAGGAAAAGTGCGTGCGTTTGTTGACTTTCTCGCAACTTGGTTCGAACGCAACAAGATCGACGATGAACAGTGTATTCGTGTTCTGACATGAACCTTGGCTGCGGTCGCCGTTACGCCATCTTTGCGTGATTGAAAAATGGTAAGTGATTTGGCGTTCCGAGCCCGAGTGCCTATATCACTGGAGGTATCGAGCGATTGGCCCATGTGATGACGATTGTTAGACGCAGCATCGCTGTCATAGTGCTCTTGTTGAGCATGCAAGTCGTCACGACGCAGGCCGAGGCCCACCCGCACGTGTTCGTCGATGCTCGCGCGGAATTGGTCTTCAATGATCAGGCTCAATTGATCGCAATCCGCCACGTCTGGCGCTTCGACGAGGCGTTCTCCGCCTATGCGACGCAAGGAATGGCGACCGATGACGATGGCCAGATCACGCGCGAAATCCTGCAACCCCTCGCCAAGGTCAACGTCGATTCGCTCAAGGACTATGATTATTTCAGTCTGTTGCACATCGGCGGCAAGCGTTATGGATTCAAGCTGCCAACAGATTACTGGCTGCAAATGGATCAGGGTCAGTTGACGCTCTTCTTCACGCTGAACCTGACCCAACCCGTCAAAACCGCCAAACAAACCATCGTGCTTGACGTCTATGATCCCGCCTATTTCGTCGATTTCACCCTGGTTCCGTCCGAGCCTGCACTTTTGATAAATGCCCCGGCAGGCACCAAACTGACCGTGACGCCAAAAGGGGATCCGGATCCAGCTGCTGCGGCTATCCTTAGCCAGATTCCCGCCTCACAGCGCCAGCTGCCGCCAGAATACCAGTCACTGGCCAAAGACCTGACCAATCGGATCACGGTAAGCTGTCCATGATGTTGCCGTCACGAACACCAGCCAAAGGCACACATGTCGCTCTCGCGATTGCAATATCGATCATTGCAATCGGTGCATCAGTGTTGGCTGCCCATGCTCAAGGAGCCGGTCCGTTCGGCGTCGGAGCACCGGAGGCAGGAGCGGAAACATCTGCCTATGGCATTTTCGGCTGGATCGCGGCAGAACAGGCAGCCTTCTACAAAACTTTAACCAGCGCACTGAAAGCGTTTCGAACCAATCCGAACGCTTCTCTCCTGCTGATTGCGGTCTCGGCGGCCTATGGCATCTTTCACGCAGCGGGGCCCGGGCATGGCAAGGCGGTCATCGCGTCTTATCTCATTGCCAACAAACAGACACTCAAGCGTGGCATCGGCCTCTCGTTCATATCGGCATTCTTCCAGGGCGCGGTAGCCGTTGCCTTCGTCTCTGTCGCCCGGTTCATTTTCGATGTTACAGCAGTCCAAATGACCGTGGCGACCGAAGGGCTCGAACTGACCAGCGCGCTCATGATCACAGCGCTCGGATTATGGTTGCTGGTAACGAAGGTGTTCCGGCTGCAGCTGTTTCGATCTGCGGACATATCAGCAGGCGATGCACGAGGACACATTCACAGCGCTGATTGTACGCATGCCCTATTTGGCGACCTCGCTCCACAGGCGCGTGGCTCGACAGTCGGGGCGATGATGGTCTGCGTCGATTGTGGGTCGACCCATATGCCTGATCCAGCAATGATTTCCGGGACAATGGACTGGCGCAAGGCCATCGGCGCGATTGTCGCTGTCGGCGTCCGCCCCTGTTCCGGTGCGATCTTCATTCTGGTGTTCGCGTTCAGTCAGCAGATGTACCTGGCGGGCGTTCTGTCAGTAACAGCGATGTCGATTGGCACGGGGATTACAGTATCGATCCTGGCCGGGTTGGCTGTCTATGCGAAGGACAAGGCGGTCGCTCTGGCAGGTCTCGATAGCCTTTGGGCCGAGCGAATCGTCAGAACAGCCGAAATTCTGGCTTCCCTTGCAGTACTGACGCTGGGATCACTGCTGCTCGGCGCGACCCTGCTCGGTACTCCAGCCGGTGGCTGATTATTCCGCTGCAATCGCGCCTTCGGGCCGCATCTGACGAGCGTCGGCATAGGCCCGAACCGCATCACCAAAAGCAGCAAACAGCCTCGCACTCGCGACATCATTGCGGACCCAGTATTCGGGATGCCACTGGACGCCGACGGCGAAAGCCTTGGCACCGATGACGCTGACAGCCTCAATGGTGCCATCCTCTGCAGTCGCCTCAACGGCCAAACGCGAGGAAAGCGTCGCAATACCTTGTCGATGGAGCGAATTCACATCGACTTCCGCATCACCCAGAATGCGCCCGATGCAGCTATTGGCGACAACGCGGACATGATGTTGCAACTTGTAACGCTCATCCGGCGCTGGGCCGGGCGGGCTGCGGTGATCGAAGCGACCCTCGAGTTCCTGGATCTCGGTCGCCAGCGTCCCGCCGAGCGCGACATTCAATTCCTGATAGCCGCGACAGATTGCAAACAAGGGAATACCCCGATCCAGCGCCGCCTGGATCAATGGCAGCGTCGTGGCATCACGGGCCTCGTCATAGGGCTCATATTCGGGCGCAGGTGTCACGCCATAGCGGGTCGGATGCACATTTGACTTCGCTCCGGACAGGACAACGCCGTCCACCCGGTCAAGAACCGGCAACACATCCATCATGTCACCAACCGACGGCAACAGAACGGGTATCGCTTTGGCTCCGATCACCACCGCTTCGGCATATTGCGCAGGCGTCACATGCCAGCGCACATGCTCGAATTGCCGGTTATCGGTTGCGATCAGGACAACAGGTGTAGACGACATGCTTTGGGTTTTCCGCAGTGAAGGCTGGGCTGGAACGCGGCTATGGTCGGATCATAGCCATCATGCCAAAACATTCTTCGAGGTCAATTTCGGCAATGATGTGTTCAGGCGACGAAATGGCCGCCAAGCTCATCATCAATGTGAACCCGGATGATCTCCTCGAATGTTGCCTCGGACGTGAAGCCCAGCGACCGGGCACGAGAGGCATCAAAATTCTCGGACCAGCCGGATACGATTCGTGTGATCGTTTCGTCAGGCTCGCGCCGGATGCGAGAGACAACGCGCTCGCCAGCAATCTTGCGCAGTGCTTCGATCTGTTCGCCCACAGTTACTGACAGGCCGGGCATTGTGACGGCCCGGCGCGGACCGACTATGGCGAGGTCGATTGTTGCGGCATGGACGAGAAAGCCAACCGCCGAACGAGGGCTTGCGTGCCAGTGGCGGACGGCTTCGCTGACCGGCAAGACGGCCTCGAGGCCAGCAAGCGGCTCGCGAATAATATTGGAAAAGAAGCCGGAGGCTGCCTTGTTCGGCTTACCCGGTCGGACGCAGATGGTCGGCAGGCGAATGGCGATCCCATCAAAGATCCCGCGACGGCTATAGTCGGACAGCAGAAGTTCACCAATCGCCTTCTGGGTGCCGTAGGAGGTCAAAGGTGTCGTGAAGAAATCGTCCGGGATCGCGTCCGGGAAGGGCGCACCGAAAACAGCAATGGACGATGTGAACACCACACGCGGGCGGTAGCCGTCGCCAACTGCGCGGATTGCATCAAACAGATAACGTGTCCCGTCGAGATTGATCCGGTACCCCTTGTCGAAGTCAGCTTCGGCTTCACCGGAGACAATGGCTGCAAGATGGAAGATCACATCCGGTCTTGAGGCCATGAGACGCTCGGCTTCGCCCGTCACCGACAGGTCGCCCTGCAGGGTCACAACCGGAAAGCCTGCGCCCGAGGGATAGCCGGGAACAACGACATCCTGGAGGGTCAAGGCCGAGATAGCCCGACCGCCAAGTTGTCCATCCCGAACCAGTCGCTGCGCCAGCTTGGCACCGACCATTCCAGCACCGCCGATGATCAGAATATGCATAGGGTATCTCCGAGTAGGTCGTATTCAGACGCCAGTAAGCTACGTAAGAGCCGGTTAGAGAGCAAATCCACCATCAGCGAGATGGATCTGCCCGGTCGTATAGCTGGCCTCGTCGGATGCCAGATACACGGCCAACGCGGCGATTTCCTCAGCCTTGCCGAGCCGACCCATGGGCTGACGATCAATAAACGACTGTCGCACTGTTTCGATCGACTGGCCTGTGTTGGCGGCCAGCGTGGAAATGCGGTCATCAAGCGACGGGCTTTCGATGGTGCCAGGACAGATCGCATTGCAGCGGATGCCCCGCTTGATGAAATCAGCCGCGACGGCCTTCGTCAGGCCGACCACTGCGGCCTTCGAGGCACCATAGACATACCGATTGGGAATGCCACGAACCGATGATGCCCCGGATGCGATGTTGATGATCGAGCCTTTGCCGCGTTCCAGCATGCCCGGCACAAAGGCGCGGATCGTGCGATGCATGGATTTCACGTTCAGGTCGAACGAAAAGTCCCAGTCGTGTTCCGAGCACTCAAGTACGGTACCGTGATGGACGAAACCGGCGCAGTTGAAGAGAATATCCACCGGACCTACGGCCTCTGCCAGTGCCTGGACGGCGGGCGTTGACAGCACATCGAGCCCGTGCACTTCCGCGACGCCATGCTCGACGAGATCGCGGATCTTGGTGACATCGACATCAGTCGCAATCACATGGGCACCTTCGGCAGCAAACAGACGCGCAGTCGCGCGCCCGATACCTGCTCCAGCTGCCGTCAAAAATGCGCGCTTACCCGCCAACCGACCTGACATCATTTCCTCCCCAAGCTTACATGTTAGTATGCTTGTACCGGAAATTGGCCAGCATGGAACCCCTAAACTCCGCCAGATCTGGTCTGCAACTTACGCTTGGTTGGGTTCCATTGTTTTTTTGAGTGATCCTGTCAGGCGCGGGCTCGTGCGATCATATCAGCCAGTCCGACCTTCTGCTGACCGCCAGCATCAAAATTGTCCGGCGCAAGCCACGCCTCATAGGCAGACTTCAAGGCTGGCCATTCATGATCCAGAATCGAGAACCAGGC
Organism: uncultured Hyphomicrobiales bacterium; assembly: GCA_903930435.1. Lineage (GTDB taxonomy): Bacteria > Pseudomonadota > Alphaproteobacteria > Rhizobiales > Ancalomicrobiaceae > CAIYYN01. The sequence continues at coordinate 149,499 of CAIYYN010000042.1, forward strand.
CGTATCGCGATTGCGTCCCTTGACGATCATATGCTGGCGAAACAGGCCCTCAGCCGTAAATCCGAACCGCTTGGCCGCACGCTTTGACGGCTCGTTCCCGTTGTCGCATTTCCATTCAAAGCGCCGGTTTCCCAGATCCTCGAACGCATAGCGCATCAGCAGGAAGATGGCTTCCGTTGCAAGCGGTGTCTTTTGCAGCGCCGGCGAAAAGAAGATGTGGCCGACTTCGATTACACCATTGGCGGGACGGATTTCCATCAGAGTCGCACACCCGAGCGCCTTGCCTGAAGCCTTGTCGATGATCGCAAAATAGAGCGGGTCATCAAGCTGATCCCGCGTTGCAAGCCATGACTGGAAGTCAGCCTCAGACTGGAATGGCCCATAGGCAAGATAGGTCCACACAGCCGGATCTTGCAGTCCGCCAGACCAGAGATCCGCCCCATGCCGGGCAACAACGAGCGGTTCGACGCGGGTCAAACGTCCCTCGCGGGTAACGCGTTGCGGAGGCTGGGCGGCATGGGGTGGGATCAGTGTCATTCGAATTGCCTTGGGTTGCTGGTCGATGCCGATGCTGTAGCCGCATCGCATCAGACACTCGTCAAAATTTGAGGGAATCAATCCTGCACGCGATCAAGCGCCGTGCGAGATCAGACGCGTTTGGGGATATCAACGCCACGGATCACCGCAGGGCGTGCCACAAACACGTCCAGCACCCGCTGGACATTCTTGAAGTCGCTGAAGCCCACGAGTTCGCTTGCCTCATAGAACCCGACAAGGCTGCGGATCCATGGGAAAATAGCGATATCGGCAATGGAATATTGATCGCCGAGGACCCACTCGCGTCCTTCAAGGCGTGTATTCAACACACCGAGCAACCGCCGGGTCTCCGCGAGATAGCGATCACGCGGACGCTTGTCTTCGTAATCCTTGCCGGCAAACTTGTGAAAGAATCCAAGTTGACCAAACATCGGTCCGATGCCGCCCATCTGGAACATCAGCCACTGCAAGGCCTCAAACTGACCGGAAGCGGTTTCGGGGATCAATTGCCCGGTCTTTTGAGCAAGATAGACGAGGATCGCACCGGATTCCCAGAGCGCGATCGGGTTGCCGTCGGGACCATCTGGGTCAAGGATCGCCGGGATCTTGTTGTTGGGATTGAGTGAGAGGAACTCGGGGCTCAGCTGATCATTCGTGGCAAAATTGACCAGATGCGGCTCATAGGGCAGTCCGATCTCTTCAAGCATGATCGAGACCTTGATCCCGTTCGGTGTCGGCAGCGAATAGAGTTGCAGTCGGTCAGGATGGGCCGGTGGCCATTTGGCTGTGATCGGATAGGATGAAACATCGCTCATGGCCGCAGGTCCTGTTTTTTCAAGTGTCGGTGTCTAAGGTCCGGTCCATGTGTATTCCCGAGCCCGGTCGGAGACAAGCATCGGTGCCATCCAGACACAAAAAAGCCTCGGACGAACCGAGGCTTTTGGAACGACTGGGAACGGCAAGCGCTCTTATCAGAAACCCATGCCCTTGAACTTGTCCTTGAAGCGCGAGATACGACCGCCGCGATCAAGTACTGTTCCGGTCTGGCCGGTCCAGGCAGGATGCGAATTCGGATCGATGTCAAGGTTCAGCGTATCGCCTTCCTTGCCATAGGTCGAGCGCGTCCAATATTCGGTGCCATTGGTCATCACGACCTTGATGCGGTGATAATCCGGATGGATATCTGGTTTCATCTTCCAAATCCTGCGTCATATGGATCATGAGGAGCAGGCGGAGGCAGTCAAACTGCTGCCTCAGGCCTAAACCCATGATCTCTCTGGGGGTTTCAGTTGCGACCGACGACGTCCGAGTTGGACCACCGACCTTAGATTCTGACGACAGGCGCATGAAACACCAGCCGTCCCTTAATCCGTTGGCGGGTTCATACAGAAATTCGGCAGAATGCACAAGCCGACCATACGGCAATCCCGCATTTTAGTCCTTTGTGACCTTTGCGTTTTTGACACAAGGCAGTATTTAGACGCCCATCAACGACAAGATAGCTGTCTATCGAAGGCGCCGAGGGGGATATCATGCTTCATACAGTTTCCAGCTTTGACCGTATCGGCGAAGAAAATGCGTTTGCGGTGCTGGCCCGAGCTCAAAATCTGGCCGCGCAAGGCCGCGACATCATCAATCTCGGCATCGGCCAGCCCGATTTCCGCACGCCTGAACACATCGTCGAGGGTGCAATAAAGGCGTTGCGCGATGGACATCACGGTTATACGGCGGCAACAGGCATCCTGCCCTTGCGTGAAGCGGTTGCTGCAGATCTCCACCGCCGTTTCGGGGTCACGATTTCACCCGACCGCGTGCTGATCGTGCCGGGTGGCAAGGTGACGATGCATATGGCGATCATGATGTTCGGCGAACCGGGCGCGGATATCCTTTACCCCGATCCCGGATTCCCGATTTATCGCTCGATGATCGAGTTTACCGGCGCCCGGGCCATTCCGGTGCCGATCCGCGAGGAAAACGCGTTCGCCTTTTCCGCCGAAGAGACCCTCCGCCTCATTACGCCGCAAACCAGGCTGCTGATCCTCAATTCGCCAGCCAATCCGACAGGTGGCGTCACCCCGCGTGCCGAGATCGAAAAGCTGGTTGCCGGACTGGCGAGGTTTCCCGATGTCGCGATCATGTCCGACGAGATCTACGGCCAGATGGTTTATGACGGTCAGGAGCACGTATCACTGACCACGTTCCCGGAAATCGCCGACCGTCTCATCCTGCTCGACGGCTGGTCCAAGACCTACGCCATGACAGGCTGGCGCATGGGCTATTCGGTCTGGCCAGAAAAGCTCTACGAGATGGCTCGCAAACTGGCGGTCAACTCCTATTCCTGCGTCAATGCCAGCGCCCAGTTTGCCGGGCTCGCCGCTCTCACCGGTCCGCAGGAATGCGTTGCCGAAATGGTCGCGGAGTTTGACAGACGGCGAAAGGTCGTTGTTGACGGGCTGAATGCGCTGCCAAACGTGACCTGCGCCACGCCGACAGGGGCATTTTACGCCTTCCCGAATATTTCAAGGACGGGCTGGAAGTCCAAGCCGCTCGCCTCGGCGCTTCTGGAAGACGCCGGTGTTGCCACCATCGGCGGCCCGGATTTTGGCGTCTACGGCGAAGGCTATATCCGCCTCAGCTACGCCAATTCGACCGAAAACATCCTGCGAGCGCTTGACCGGATGAAGGCATTCCTCGAACGCAAGAACGAGGGGTAGGAACGAGCTTCGTGTCCGTCGTTTTGTCCTCCCGTCAGAGCCGGGAGGACAAAACGAGCGAATTCATGTCAGGAACTGGTCAGATCATCTTGGCCAAGGTGTCTCAGCAACTGGTGTGATCGGCGCGCCGTTTTCGAACCAGTTGATCAGATTGTCCGCACACAGATCGCCCATCAATTGCCGGGTGTGAACCGAGGCTGAGCCAACATGCGGCAAGAGCACAACGCGTTCGAATTCGGCCAGTTCCTGCGGGTAGCAGGGTTCTGTCTCGAAGACATCAAGGCCAGCTGAGAAGATCGTACCCGCCTTGAGCGCCGCAATCAGCGCGACTTCGTCCACGACCGACCCACGCCCGATATTGATGAGGATGCCTTCTGGTCCGAGCGCTTCCAGCACAGATGCGTCGATCAGATGATGGGTCGACGCGCCGCCGGGCAAGACCGACAACAGGATATCGACATGCCTGGCGAGCCCGACGAGCGTGTCAAAGTAGGGGATATCGGTTCCGGCAGCCGGGCGGCGATTATGATACGCGAGCTTCAGACCAAAGGCTTCGGCGCGCGTCGCAATGGCCTTGCCGATCCGGCCCATGCCGACGATCCCGAGTGTCTTGCCACGCAACGTGGACCGGGTCAGCGGATAGACGCCTTGCATCCACTTGCCAGCTCGCAAATGGCGCTCGGCAGCGCCCAGTTCGCGTGCAGTCATCAGCAGAAGTCCGAGCGCCGTATCTGCGACCTCTTCGCTGAGGACATCAGGCGTGTTGGTGACGAGCACGCCGCGTGTTGCCGCGTGGGCTGCATCAACGGAATCGTACCCGACACCGAAATTGGCAACGATCTGCAGGTTCGGGAATTGATCCATGAAGGATGCATCGACCTTGACGTGACCGCCGGTGGCAATGCCCTTCACGCGGGACGCGATCCCGGCCAGATGCGCAGTCCGATCAGAGGCTTCCCACAGCTTGTGAACCTTGAGGCGCGTTTCAAGTTTGGGCAGGACGAGCGGCATGGGTCCAGGCATCAGGATTTCGGTCGGTTCCATGTCGCGTCTCTCCACTGGTCGCTTTGCTTTGAATTGATAGGGTGATTGCAGACAAACTATCTGGCCACGCCATAAGCTTCAATCTGTCGGGCTTCGTATTTTTACGGTTCAGGGCCCCATAGCGGATAGACTGGTATCCCGAATTCGCAACTCGGGGGTAACCAGTGTTGCAAGAGGCGGCGATACGGGTGCCAATATCGCATTGCCCGAAATCAATTCGCCCAGATATTCGGCTGCGAGGCGCCCGACTTCCTGCTGACCATTCCAGACCGATGTCAGAGCCGGCGACCAGTCAGCGGCTTCCCCGATGTCATCATATCCCGTCAAGGCAATATCCCGTCCAGGCTCCAGACCACGACGACGCAGCGCGGTCATCAGTCCAAGAGCGATCAGATCGTTGAATGCCACGATCGCCGTCGCCTTGCTGGCCAGAACGGCTGGCAGCACATCTCGCCCGCCAGCCCGATTTTCAACGTCCGGAAAGATCAGGTCTGGCTCAAATGCCAAACCAAAGGCTTCCAGCGCATCCTCATAACCGCCTCGCCGTTCACGACCAGCCGATGACTGCTGACGCCCACCCACAAACGCGATCCGGCGATGACCGCGACTGATCAGATGCTCTGTTGCCAGCCGGATACCGGTGCGGTCGTCGCCCCGAATGACCGGGGCGAAGTCGTTACCCGGCACATCACGCGCAACCAGGACTGTCGGCATTCCCGCTCGCGTCATGCGCCGAATATCGTCGGCGACAGTTCCGACCGACGGGCAGATGATCACGCCATCGGCCCGGTATTGCAGCATCGTCTCCAGAAAATGCCGCTGACGCTGGAAGTCATCGCCGTGATTGCCGAGAATGACCGTCAGGTTCCGCTTGGCCAGATGCACGTCAAGCGAGGCAACCAACTCCGCAAAGTAAGGGTTCAGGATATCGTGGACCAGAACTCCGACGATGTTCGAGCGCGATGTCCTCAGGCTGGCCGCCGACCGGTTGTAGATATAGCCGAGATCCTCGGCGAACTGGCGGACACGGACCCTTGTTTCGGCAGCGACGTCGGGATGATCGCGCAAGGCAAGCGACACAGTCGCCGTTGAAAGACCGAGACGCTCGCCAATCATGGCGAGCGTCAATCGTTTGGCCGGTTTGGCAGGTGTGCTTCCACTGACCATCTAGTCTATCCCTTGAGCCGTTCAGAGGCCGGAAAGAAATGCCTTCGCCGCCTCGCCATGCTGCGCACGAAGCCGAGCAACATCGATGCCAACAGGATTTCCATCAACAACGGTCCACTTGCCGGCAATCATCACACGGTCGGCCTTGTAGGCTCCGCACAAGACAAGGGCGGCAATTGGATCGCCGGCACCGGAAAAACGCAGTTCATCCAGCGAATAGAAGCCCATGTCCGCCTGAGCGCCAACCGCAATCCGGCCAAGATCCTTGCGGCCCAGGCAGGCAGCAGAGCCCTCAGTGGCCCAGCGGAAGGCGTCCAGATGCGTGACCGTTGCATCATAGGTCAGGCGGTTGATCATGAGCGCGTGGCGGACGCTTTCCATCAGGTTGGAATTGTCGTTTGACGCAGACCCGTCCACGCCCAGTCCGACCGGCGAACCAGCCGCTTCCAGTTCGCGTGTACGGCACTGACCGGAAGCCAGAACCATATTCGATGTCGGGCAATGGCAGACGCCAACGCCATGTCGACCAAGGCGCTTGATTTCGTCATCATTGAAATGGATACCGTGGGCGAGCCAGACACGGTCATTCATCCAGCCGACTTCTTCCAGATAATCGACCGGACGACACTGGAACTTGGCCTCGCAATAGTCGATTTCATCGCGGGTTTCGGCCAGATGTGTGTGCAGTCGGCAATTGTGCTTGGCCGCGAGTTTGGCGCTTTCGACCATCAGGCGCTTCGTGACGTTGAAGGGCGCACAGGGGGCCAAGGCGACCTGCAACATGGCGCCTTCTTTGGGATCGTGATATCGACCGATGACACGCTCGCAATCGGCCAGAATGACGTCGGTGTCCTGAACCGCGCCGGGGAATGCATTGCCGCCCTCGGCTGTCGTCAGGTTGAGTGCGCCACGGTTCAACACCATGCGCATGCCGACGTTGCCGGCTTCTTCTGCCTGAATATCCATCGCGCTTTCTGTGCCTGGCGGGAACAGATATTGATGGTCTGACGCGGTCGTGCAGCCGGATAACATCAGTTCGGTCAGCGCCAAACGGGTTGCAAGCCGCAAATTGTCAGGATTGACGTGGCGGGCCCAGATCGGAAACAGCGCTTCAAGCCACGGGAACAGTTCCTTGTTGATCGCGCTTGGATGGGCACGGGTCAACGTCTGATACATATGATGATGCGTGTTGATCAGGCCGGGGATGACGACATGTCGACTGGCGTCATATTTTTCGTCGACATGCCCGAGCGGCTCTTTGCCCTTGGCCACAAGTTCAACGATCTTGCCATTTTCGACGACAATACCGCGCTCCGCTCCGTCTGCCAGGACGGCAATCGGGTCTTTTATCCAGGTCCTCATTGGAGAAAGTCCTCTAGAACGCGCGCGAGTGCCAGGCTGACGTTGATCTCGCAACGCTCACACTCCTTATCACAGGTCTCTCGCAGCCGTCACTTCGATCTCGACCTTGAACTCCGGTCTTGTGAAGCCGGACACGATGACCAGCGTGGACGCGGGCGGCGGCGAGCCAACAACGCGATCACGCACTTGCATGTACTCCCGCATGTAGGCCCGATCCGTCACGAATGCATTGATCCGGACGATATCGGCCAACGTCATGGCGCCCTCGGCAAGAATGGCGGCGATGTTGGCGAAGATCAGCTCGGTTTGCTCGGTCACGGACTCAGGGATCGAGTCGTCAGACCGGATTGCCAATTGCCCGGAGGTCAGGATCCAGCGTTGACCTGCTGGTGCCAGTGCGCCGTGGCTATAGTTGCCAAATGGCGTGCGGACACTGGCAGGATTGAGCGCTTGGTGCATGTGACCCTCCGGGTAAAAGTGCCTTTGTCTTGCAAGTTTGCCCATTCCCGCGCTTCAAAGCTTGCACAAAAAGGTGGCAGACCTGTATGTTTCCGCCCAATCGATGCGCCCCGACATGAAATGAAGCGGTGATAAGTGGCCTGGAAAACTGGCATACCGATTGCGAGAACATGATGCCTTGATGCAATGGGTTCAAGAAGATGCTGCTTTTTTTGAGGAGAGCCACCTGACTCGGGATCGCACAGACCGGTGGCAAGAGATCAGAATTCGCGTTGCCCAGACTTCAACGAAGTATATCGAGCATTGAGAAGGACCTTGTGACATGCGCTTGAAATCCGCCCTGACCTTTATTGTTTTCGGTACGAGCCTGGCACTCGGCGTGTCCGGTGCGCTTGCTGAGGTCAAAGTCAAATTCGGAACGAACTGGAAGGCTGAAGCCGAACACGGCGGGTTCTACCAGTCGGTTGTTGATGGCACGTACAAAGCATGTGGCCTTGATGTCACCATTGTTCCCGGCGGCCCGCAGGTGAACAATCGCATCTTGCTGCCGACCGGCAAGGTCGATTTCCTGATGGGCGCGAATCTGCTGGAAGCCTTCAATTCCGTGTCCGAGGGCATTCCGACAAAAGTTGTCGCGGCCATTTTCCAGAAGGACGCGCAAGTTCTGCTCTCGCATCCCGGCGCCTACAAGGAATTCACTGATCTTAAATCTGCGACGATGTTTCTGTCGGCAGGCGGTGTCCAGTCCTATTACCAGTGGATGATCACCGAGTTTGGCTTCAAGCCGGAGCAAGTGCGTCCCTACACGTTCAATCCAGCCCCGTTCATCGCTGATCCAAAATCCGTCCAGCAGGCTTACATCACATCCGAACCCTTTGCCGTCGAGAAAGCCGGCGGGTTCAAGCCACAGATCTGGGTGATGGGCGATATCGGCTTCAACACATATGCCACCACCATCGAAACAACCGATGAAATGATCGCCAAAAAACCGGACGTCGTGCAGTGCTTTGTCGATGGATCGATCAAGGGCTGGTACAATTATCTCTATGGCGACAACAAGGCCGCCAACGCGATGATCAAGAAAGACAACCCGGAAATGGATGATGATCAGATCGCATTCTCCATCGCCCAGATGAAGTCTTATGGACTGCTTGATTCGGGCGACGCCTTGAAAACGGGCATCGGCACGATGTTGCCCGAGCGGTTCAAGAGCTTCTACGACAAGATGGTCAAATCCAAGGTCGTCAAGCCGGACCTCGATCTGTCCAAGGTTTACACAACAGCCTTCGTGAACAAGGGCGTCGGTATGGATCTCAAAAAGTAAGCAAATCAGGGAGGCGACACCCCCGCTGTTGCCTCCCGTTCAGTCTGGTTCAATTGGCCGGCCAATCGGCGTGTGAGTGCGACTTGAAACCCATCATCTCCCTGTCTGATATCTCCAAGACATTTTCCAACGGAACGATCGCCCTGTCGCGCATGTCGATGGATATTGGTCAAGGCGAGTTCGTGTCGCTGCTCGGACCGTCAGGGTGCGGCAAATCGACGGTGCTCAGGATCATCGCGGGATTAGGCGAACCGACAACGGGAATAATCGACTGGCCGACGTCGACCTACAATGCAGCGGGCAAACCAGAGCGCGACATCGGCTTTGTCTTTCAGGAACCGACATTGATGCCCTGGGCGACGGTCTATGACAATGTCCGCTTACCGCTGCGCCTGAAGAGGGTATCGCAGACCGCAGGCCATGAGCGCATCATGGATGCCTTGGCCATGGTCGGCTTGTCCAAATTTGCCACATCGTACCCACGTGAACTCTCCGGCGGCATGAAGATGCGGGTTTCCATCGCCCGCGCGCTCGTCACACGGCCCAAAGTGCTCCTGATGGATGAACCTTTTGCCGCGCTTGATGAAATCACGCGCAACAAGTTGAATGACGATCTCTTGCGGCTGTGGCAGGACCAGCACTGGACCGTAATTTTTGTCACCCATTCCGTCTATGAATCCGTCTACCTGTCGAGCCGCATTGTGGTTATGGCGGCCCGTCCTGGCCGCGTCGTGACGGATATGGCGATCTCCGCTGGCTATCCGCGCGATGACGTGTTTCGGACCTCCGATGCCTACAACGAAGCCTGCCGCAATGCATCCATGGCTCTTCACGAGGCCATGGACGTAGCGGATCACCTTTGAGACAGCGGGGCACAGTCACATGAACACCGCGAACATTGGATCCACGCCGACCGCTCCGATCGATACCGTCGAACTGGCGCGGGCACGCAGCCAGCGGATGACCGAGATTGCAAGCTGGGCTCTGCCTTTCCTGGTCCTGCTGCTTGCACTGGGGTACTGGCAATGGGCTGTCGTTCATTACGAGATCAAACCGTATCTGCTGCCGTCGCCGCTCAGGATCGTGCAGACACTAGGTGCGGACTGGCAACTTCTTTTGCCGTCCCTCGTGAACACGCTGGAAATCACGTTTGGCGCATTGGCGCTCGCGGTGATCGGCGGCGGCGGATTGGCAATCCTGTTTGCACAATCGCGCTGGATCGAGATGGCATTGGTGCCTTTCGCCATCACGTTGCAGGTCACACCGATCATTGCGGTCGCGCCGTTGATCATCGTCTACCTGAAGGACGTGACGCTTGATCTCGGCTTTGTCACGCTCTCCGACGTCACCTTGCAATTGCTCACATGTGCCTGGATCGTGGCCTTCTTCCCGGTCCTGTCGAACACGACGATCGGACTGAATTCGGCGGATCACAACCTGCGCAACCTGTTCGAACTCTATGGTGCCAGCCGTTGGCAAACATTGCGGCTGCTGCGGCTCCCGGCGGCCCTGCCCTATTTTCTGGCCGGATTAAAGATTGCCAGCGGACTGGCCCTGATCGGGGCAGTGGTTGCAGAATTTGTTGTTGGAGCCCAGGGCGCAGGATCAGGGCTTGCCTCACGCATCCAGGAATCGGCGTTCCGTCTCAATATCCCGCGCATGTATGCAGCTGTCGTGCTGATCTCGCTGACCGGTATTGCCATTTACCTCGTGACGTCCTGGGCAAGTCACCTGCTGCTTCGGCGCTGGCATGAGAGTGCCATCCGGCGCGAAAACTAAGGGCTAGCCAATGACGACCGGATTTCTCAAAACCCTACAGGAGCCGGTCTACTGGCTGACAGATGCGACGGTACCCAAGACCCTCATCGATCAAGGCGTATCGGACAGTTCACTCCCGGACGCAGATCAGGACGGCCTGATCGCAGTCGATTTACTGATTGATCACGGCAAAATCGCGAAAATTCAATCGTCCGGCGGCGCCAAAGCTGTTAACGCACCACACATCGCACTCGATAACGGGATGGTGCTGCCGTGCTTCGTCGACATGCATACGCACCTCGACAAGGGGCACATCTGGCCGCGACGCCGCAATCCTGACGGAACCTTTGCCGGTGCACTTGAAAACGTTGCGATCGACCGGGCCGCCAACTGGTCAGCAGAGGACGTTCACCGCCGCATGGATTTCGCATTGCGATGCGCCTACGCGCACGGCACGAGCGCCATCCGCACGCATCTGGACTCCGTGAGCCCGCAGCATCGGATATCCTGGCCTGTTTTCGAGGCGATGCGAGACAGGTGGGCAGGTCGCGTCGATCTGCAAGCGTCCGCCCTCTTCGGGATCAACTTCGCGCTTGACACCAATTTTCTGGCCGAATTGGTCGGGATGATTGCTGCCGCCAAGGGTATCCTTGGAAGTGTGACCTATATGATACCCGAACTTGATGCGGGCTTGTCTGCCATGTTCCGCATGGCCGCAGATCAGGGGCTGGATCTCGATTTTCACGTCGACGAGACAGCCGATCCGGCAGCTCGCACACTCTCCCATATCGCCCGGAAGGCAATCGAAACCCGATTTCAGGGCAAGATCACGGTCGGGCACTGCTGTTCGCTCGCCCGACAGGATGCATCCGAGGCAGACGAGACGCTTGATCTCGTCGCAGAGGCAGGGATCGCCGTGGTGTCCTTGCCGATGTGCAACATGTATCTTCAGGATCGCACTTCAGGCAGAACACCCCGCTGGCGCGGCATCACGCTCTTGCACGAGATGGCAGCGCGCGGGATTCCGGTCGCGGTCGCGTCAGACAACACCCGCGACCCATTTTACGCCTATGGTGATCTCGATGGGCTGGAAGTGTTCCGAGAAGCCGTGCGCATCGCCCATCTCGACCATCCCTTTGGTGACTGGCCGCACGTCATTACCCGGACCCCGGCCGACGTGATGCGAATGCCAGACCATGGGCGGATATCTGAGGGCGCAAAGGCCGATCTGATCGTGTTTCGGGGGCGTCGCTGGAGCGAGTTACTATCAAGGCCACAATCGGATCGAACCGTTCTGCGATCAGGCAAGGCCATCGACCAGACCCTGCCCGACTATCGGGAACTCGACGATATCGTTCATTGATCCGCGCGAACAAGCGAAAAGGGATAGCCCGCGATGTTTGATATCACAGCGTTGCAAAAGGCCATAACAGGGATAAACGTCGAAACGAATCCCCAGATTGTCCGGCAAAAGAGCCGCGATTTCTTCTGGTATTCACCGGTTTTGAAGCGGCAGCTTGAGCATGTCACGGCCAATGCGATTGTGACGCCAAAAACAGAAGCTGAGGTGGCTGAGGTTCTGGCTGCCTGTTTCGAGCTTGAAATACCGGTCACAACGCGCGGGTCAGGCACGGGCAATTACGGACAGGCGATGCCGCTTGCAGGTGGTATCGTCCTCAATCTCGCCGAGATGAACGCTGTAAAGGCGATCAGGAACGGCTCGGTGATTGCTGAAGCCGGCGCAATCATGGCCGATATTGATCTGGCGACCCGCGCCCATTCCAACCAGGAAATCAGACTGCATCCGTCAACCTATCGAACCGCGACAATCGGTGGGTTCATTGCCGGCGGTTCGGGCGGCGTCGGTTCGATCAACTGGGGCGGTTTGCGCGATCCCGGCAACGTCATCCGAACCCGCGTGCTAACAATGGAGGCGACACCGCGTGTACTCGATCTCACGGGGGATGACCTCCAGCGCGTGAGCCACGCCTATGGGACCAACGGCATCATCACAGAGGTCGAGATCCCGCTCAGCGCCGCATACGACTGGATCGATGTGTTGGTCGGATTTGACACGGTCTTGGCTGCCGCGAGCTTTGCGCAATCCCTCGGCTTGCAGGATGGTATCCTGACCAAGGAAATTGCCGCGATTGCCGCGCCGGTCCCCTATGACTATTTCCTGCGGCACCAGAAATTCCTCAAACGCGAAACGTCGGTTGTCGTCACGATGGTAGCGCCGCATGCGATGAGTGCATTTGAAGCCTTTTGCCAAAGATCACGGGCGGAGATCCTCTACCGGTCCGACCTCGCATCGGACGAGGACCTTAAGTCGCTGCCGCCTGCCTACGAACTCGCCTGGAATCACACGACCTTGCGCGGCCTCCGCGTCGATCCGTCGATCACCTATTTGCAGACCCTTTATCCGCACCCTGACAGCCTGCAGCATATCGCCGAGATGATTGACCTCTTCGGCGACGAAGTGCCACTGCACACGGAAGTCTCCAGATTCAATGGCAATATCATCTCGTTCGGCTTGCCGATTGTTCGCTTCACGACCGAAGAGCGTTTGGCCGAGATCATCGCCCTTCATGAAGATCACGGCGTGCCCGTCTTCAATCCGCATCGCTACACATTGGAAGAAGGCGGGATGAAACAGTCAAATCCTGTTCAGTTGTCGTTCAAGCGCGAAGCCGATCCGAAGGGTCTTCTTAATCCGGGCAAGATGATTGCGTGGGAAGATCCGAACTACAATTTCGATTCAGACAAAATGTATCTCTTTCCGGGACTGGACCAGAACTGACGTCCGAGACCTGAAAGACTGCCGCTGCAAGGAGATCCGGATGCGAGTACTCGTGCTTTATGCCCATCCTGTTGAAGACAGTTTCAATGCAGCTGTGCACGCCACCGCCGTCCAGACGCTACGCGAGGCCGGTCATGACGTCGATGATTGCGACCTCTACGCAGAGGGATTTTCGCCCATACTAACGCGGGAAGAACGGATCAAGTATCACGACGTGCCGCAGAACCGGGGCCCCGTCAGCAGTTACGTCGAGCGACTGCTGGCGGCCGAAGCACTCGTCATCGTCACGCCAGTCTGGAACTTCGGCTTTCCCGCAATCCTGAAAGGGTTCTTCGATCGCGTATTCTTGCCGGGCGTTTCGTTCCGGATGGAAGCAGGCAAAGTCAAACCTTCACTCCACAATATCACCCGGCTTGTCGGCCTGACCACCTACGGCGGCACTCGAATGCGAGCGTTTCTGGCGGGCGACCCTCCGCGCAAGATTGTCACACGTGTCATACGCGCCGTAATCAAACCCTTTGCGCCGGTGACCTATCTCGCCCATTACGACATGAACCGTTGCACGCCCCAGACAAGGGCGGCGCATCTGGTCAAGGTTGCCGCCGCAATGAAGGCATTGTGAAACCATCCGCTTATTTTCATCGACCATTTAAAGAAGTCGGATGCAGTGTCCGCCTGGCATATCTCGTTCCGAGATGGTTGCCGAAAATGATGCCGGCAATCTATTTCATGCAAATGACATGACACTATGATAGTTAGGGTCTCATCATGGCTTTCAATTATCGCAAAACCATCACTTATCGACTGGCGCAAGCAGCCAAAGCGCACCGTTCGCGGTCAGGCGCGCATTTGTCCCGGATAGGACTCCATCCGGGCCAGGAGTCCGTGCTCAAGGCTTTGGCCGATCTTGACGGTCAGACCATGAGCCAACTGGCCCAGATACTCGCGGTTCAGCCGCCGACCGTCACAAAAATGATTACCCGTCTAGCCGGACAAGGTCTCGTCCGCCGAGCGACATCCGAGACAGATGGACGATTGGCTCGCGTGCACTTGACCGAGGAGGGGCACAAGCGGATCGAAGACATTGATATTGCTTGGAAAAAATTGGAAAAGGAAGCTCTTTCAGGCTTGGATGAGAAGGATCGCAAGCGCGTACGTCGTCTGTTGCGAGAGATTGAACGGAACCTGAGCGCAGGGTCGATCGAAGACGATGCTGACGAAGAAGCGGACGACGAACCCGGAGAATAATGGCCGGTGCTTCAGGACCGGACGTCTGGAAAGACGTACCAATGTTATGCATGGACAATATGCCGATCCTGTGCTTTTCGAGAATGTCCCGAGTTTGTATAAAGTTCAGCCAAGGAGCGGAGAAAGAAATGCCTTAATGGCAACTCCGCTTCAGGTAGTGGACTTGAATTTGAACAGCCGGGGCAGCCAATCACGTGACGACGCTGTCAACATCGGCCAATAATGAAACGCGGCAAGTCGAGCGCCTGAGCGCAAATCGTCTGATCGCCATCTTTATGATGTGCTCGGCGCTTGCCTGTCTGTCGTGTCTCGACTGCGCCGCCAAATGGCTGGGACAGCAGAGCTTCCCGCTCATCGAGATCCTGTTTGTGCGCTATGCCGTGGCGTTTGGCCTGACGGCATTGTGGCTTAACCCCTGGCGCGTTCCCGGAGCGTGGCATACACCGAAACTCTGGCTCCAAACCCTCCGCGCAGTATCACTCCTCGGATCAACGGTCTGTATGGTCATGGCTTTCCGCACCATGCAGTTGGCCGACACCATCGCGATCAATTTTTCACTGCCGCTCTTCATAGCGCTACTGGCGGGACCCATCCTGGGTGAACACATTGGGCTGAAACAGTGGTTGGCCATCATCGCCGGATTTGGCGGCGTTCTGGTTATTGCCCAACCGGGTCGAGCCCATTTTGATCCGGCCGTTTTTTTCTGCTTCAGTGCTGTCGGCTGCAATGTCTTCTATCAATTGGCCACACGCCGACTCTCCCGACAGGCCTCAACAGCCAGCATGATGCTGATTTCAACGGGATTGGCGACGGCGATGCTGGTCCCGCTCGTCCCGTCTGTCTGGATAATGCCGCAATCGCCAGCCGAGTGGATTGTGATGCTGGTACCGGGCACATTTGGGGCTTTGGGGCATTTCTTGCTGGTTTCGGCCTATTCAAAGGCACCTGCACCGGTAATTGCACCGTTCAGCTATACCCAGATCGCCTGGAGTTCGCTTCTTGGACTCATTGTGTTCGGCGACGTCCCTGGGTTCTACACGATCATCGGTGCGGGAATTGTCATCCTGAGTGGTCTGTACTTGATCTATCTTGAAGCGAGAAATGCAAGATCAGTGACGGATACACCACCAGTGCCCGCAGAATAGACTTCGACCCAACCGAATTGCGCGCTAGAATCATCGATATCAATCCGGGTCCGAATTCAGGGAAGGCGACCAAACATGGCCTCAAAACCGCAAAAGCTGCCGCGTCACTTATGGCAGGACATGACAACTTACGAATTTCGCACGCCCGATGTCGTCAACTGGATTGCAATCCTCCCGATCGCGGCGATCGAACAGCATGGCCCACATTTGCCAGTGGCAACGGATCGTCTGATCAATGAAGGCTATCTGGCCCATATGTTGTCGTTGCTACCCGACTCGATTCCGGCAACCGTGCTCCCGGTCCAGGCTATCGGTAAATCCAATGAGCATATTTCGTCACCGGGTACACTGACCTTCAATTGGGAAACTGTTACGCGCGCCTGGATCGAAATCGGAGACAGCGTTGCTCGAGCCGGGGTGAAAAAGCTTGTCATCGTCAATAGCCATGGCGGCAATGTCCCGATCCACGACATCGTCGCCCGTGAATTACGCGTCAAACATGACATGCTCGTTGTATCAACGGCATGGTCACGCCTCGGCCATCCCGAGGGCCTTTATGGCGATCATGACAGGCGTTTTGGCATCCATGGTGGTGAGATCGAAACGTCCTTGATGCTGGCCCTCCATCCTGATCTTGTACATATGGAGAAAGCCGAAAACTTCCGCTCGGCGCAGGAAAATTTCGAACAGGAATTCAAGCATCTACGCGCGCACGGGACGAGCCAGTTTGGCTGGAAAGCACAAGATCTGAATGAGCAGGGGACCGTTGGTGACGCCTCGATCGCAACCGCCACGAAAGGACTCGCTTCCCTCGACTATGGAGCAAGACGCTTTATCGAGCTTCTCGAGGATGTGAACAAGTTCGATATGGAGCGCTTGTGGACGCCGACGTCGTGAATCAACATCTCAGCTGCGGGCCAATCCCGCAGCTTCGCGGGCCAAGGCTTCAATACGCGACCAGTCACCAGATTTGATCGCGTCCGAAGGTGCCACCCATGATCCGCCAACACACACGACATTGGGGAGCTTCAGATAGGCAGGTGCCTTTTCCAGGGTGATGCCGCCGGTCGGACAGAACTTGAGTGCCTGAAGGGGTGACGCAAGGGCTTTCACATAATCCGCTCCGCCAGCCTGTTCAGCCGGGAAGAACTTGAGGCGGCGATAGCCACGCTCCATCAACGTCATAGCCTCCCCAGCCGTTGCTATTCCCGGCAGCAGAGGCACATCTGAACGATCGGCCGCATCGAGCAATTTCGGCGAACCACCCGGCGACACCAGAAACTGCGCTCCTCCATCGACCGCGGCTCGAAGTTGAGCTTCGTCCAGCACTGTGCCAGCACCAACCACTGCGCCCGGAATCGCTGTCATTGCCTTCATGCATTCAAGCGCAGCGGGAGTCCGCAGTGTGACTTCCAACACCGGCAAGCCACCCGCAACCAGCGCTCTACCGAGCGCGACGGCAATGGACGGATCATCGAGGATCAGCACCGGAACCACCGGAGCGAGCTTCAGGATATGGTCGATACGGTCAATATTCTGTGTCATATGCCTTTATTAGCCGAACATGCCCGAAACCGAAAGCCCCAACCGCTATTCCTGACAGGCTCTCCAATCTGAAAACACTCCGTTTTGAACATATGGAAAGAGATGAGCCAAGCCGTTTCGGTGAGGCTTGCCGGCGCAAGGAAAAGTCTCGTAACCGATTCCATCGTCGCGCATTTTCTGAAATTAGCTGCCTCTCATAAGCGTATTCAGGCGAAGGAGCAGAGACTTTCTTTGCTTATTGCCGTTAAACAGAATTGAGACGCGTTCAACCAAAAATTGAAAGCCGTAAACAGACTCGGAAACGGACTTTCAAGTCCGGCCCTGCGATATCCCCCCAGTAAGTGTTAAAATTAAGAAATCATTCATCTGTTTTATTAAACTATTAATTTAAGATGATCGATCAGATTCCGGGTTTTGGTTGATAAAAAAACCAGATTTACGTCCATATAAGACTATATTTATCCTGAATTTAAAAAAATTTTAATATATTACGACCCAAAGGCAACCGAATTCTGAACATCGATCTTAAGAGTACAGGGACTTTCGAACATAAATCGCATCAATACGTCCGATTTTGAATCAATTCGCTGAAGCCGGTAACACATTGTAAACCGCGAAAATATACGATCAAAGTCAAGAAAGTCTTGCAACCCTCGATTCCAGCAGGTTCGGAGTGGCAAGGACGGATTCGTCGTAGCTATAAATATCGATCCATCAGGACCCCGTATAAATGAGCACCTTGGAGACAAATACAGAAAACTACATATTACCTCAGGTCCTAGATCTGAATTTTGCAAGTGAATTGAGGTCCATGCTCCTCGATAAGCTTGAGAAGGGAGTCAATACCACGATTGATGCTTCAAATGTATCGCGCGTGACGACTCCGGCTGTTCAGATTTTGTTGGCTTATTCAAAGGCCATCAATAGCGAAGGAAGAAAGCCGACACTTCACAATCCGTCTGAGGCCTTGAAGACCGCATTCCGCGATCTCGGATTGGACGCAGAGCTTTCACAATGGAGCACAAACTAATGGCAAAGCGCGTTTTGACTGTAGACGACTCAAAGACCATGCGTGACATGGTATCCTTCACCCTGAAAGGAGCCGGATTTGAAGTCGTAGAGGCCGAAGACGGTGTGAAAGCATTGTCTGTGCTTGAAAGGACCAATGTTGATCTGGTGATCACCGATATCAACATGCCGAATATGGACGGCGTGACTCTCGTCAAGCAACTCCGTGCCAAACCGTCGCACAAATCCACACCGATCCTGATCCTGACGACCGAAGGCGGCGAAGACAAAAAGGCGGCAGGGCGCGCGGCCGGCGCGACGGGCTGGATTGTAAAGCCTTTTGCACCGGACAAGCTCCTTCAGGTGGTGACGAAGGTCTGCCCTTAAGCCCTCAGGCCTTAATTCGTGACTTTGAACTGATGGGTTTCGCCCAAGGGCGGAGCTATGCCCGATAGGCCTATGAAAAACAAAGGATCAAGGCGCGTTGCCAACGATCCACGCTGGAGTGAATAGCAGCATGAGCGACTCATCGTTTGGCGCAAATGAACTCGATCGCTTCCGCGCGACCTTCTTCGAGGAGTGCGCCGAGCTGATTGCTGACATGGAGTCGCGGCTCAGTTGCATGTTGACTGAAACAGCCGATTCGGAAGAGTTGAACGCGATTTTCCGCGCCGTTCACTCCATCAAGGCGGGAGCCGGGGCATTCGGCCTCAAGCGGCTTGTCACGTTCAGCCATACATTCGAAGCGCTACTGGACTGGCTCCGCGACGGCAGGATTGCGCAGGACGAACGCGTCGCGACAATCCTGGTCAAGGCAGGCGATATTTTGGCCGCACTTGTGGAGGCAGCACAACAAGGCAAGGAAATAGCAGCCGATTTCGAAACGGAAATCGCCAATGAGCTCCACGGCCTCCTCGAAGAGGCCAGTGGCGGCACTTCTACACATCGGGCCAAGGCCGAACCAAAATCAACAAGCGAGTCGGTAACTCCGGCAAAAGCCACGGTCGATTATCGCATCAGCTTCAGCCCGCATGCCGAGTTATTTCGGCACGCAAACGAACCGTTGCTTCTGATCAAGGAGTTGGAACGCTTCGGAACGCTGCACACGTTTTGTGACACCAGCAAATTACCAAGCCTGGCAGCGATGGAGCCAGAAGACGCCTATTTTTCGTGGACGTTCGAACTGTCGACAAATCGCAGCAAGGCGGATATCGCCGAAGTTTTTGAGTTTGTTGACCAGGATTGCATCCTCGACATCTCGGAGAGCGCCGAAGAGGAAGCCTTCGGACTGTTCGATGATGACGAACCCAAGGCGCTGAATGAACCTGCGCCAGATAGCAGCCCAGCAGTTGCGCCAACTATTGAGCACAAGCCAGCGGCGGAACCCGCCCAGAAGGCCCAAAGCGGCGCGAAATCAAACGCAAATGCCACGATCCGTGTCGATCTTGCGCGGATTGACCGCCTCGTCAACATGGTGGGCGAGTTGGTCATTACGCAAGCGATGCTGGCGCAGCAGATCATTGACCAGGGCAAGGATCAAGGTCAGCAGGCGATACAAGGGCACGAGGATCTCGCGGTATTGACGCGTGAACTCCAGGAATGCGTCATGGCGATCCGCATGCAGCCCGTCAAATCCGTCTTCCAGCGGATGCCGAGGCTCGTTCGCGAAGTTGCCGGCAAATTGAACAAGCAGGTCAATCTGGTCACGCATGGCGAGCAGACCGAGGTCGACAAGACGGTCATCGAAGAACTCGCGGATCCCCTGACCCACATGATCCGCAATTCAATCGATCACGGCATCGAGACACCGGACGTCCGCATCGCTGCGGGCAAGCCAGCCGAAGGCAAGATCGTGCTCTCCGCAGCCCACGTCGGTAGCAACATCCTGATCCACATCAGTGACGACGGCGCTGGCATCAATCGCGAGCGGCTTTTGAAAAAGGCCATCGAGAAGGGCATCGTCACCCCAAATGCGAATCTGTCGGACGAAGAAATCGACGAACTGATCTTTGCACCCGGCTTTTCAACGGCCGCAGCCGTCACCGACGTTTCAGGACGAGGCGTCGGCATGGATGTGGTTCGACGCAATATTGTCGGCCTGGGCGGGCGAATTCAGGTCCAGTCGACGTTTGGCAAAGGCACACGCTTCACACTGATCATCCCGCTCACGCTGGCCGTGCTGGATGGAATGATCGTCGCCTCGGGCAGCGAAAAGTACATTCTGCCTCTCACGAGCATCATCGAAAGTTTCAGGCCAGACAAAAGTCAGGTCCGCGAGATAACGGGCGGAGGTCAGGTCGCCTCGATCCGAGGCGAATACGTGCGGCTTGTTTACTTGTGCAAGATCTTCGACGTTCCCGGCGCGGTGCTCGAACCGTGGAAGGGATTGGTTGTGCTTGTCGAAACCGCGAGCGGTAACAAGCTCGGCATTGTCGTGGACGAGTTGATCGGCCAACAGCAAGTCGTCATCAAGTCCCTGCTCGACAACTTCACACCCGTTCCAGGAATCTCCGGCGCCACGATCCTGGGTAACGGTCGAGTGGCCCTGATCCTCGACATCGAACAACTCGCCGGGATGACCGAACGTCGACGTCACGCGACGATCGACGGCAGATTGTCCGGCTCCAAGCCTGCCCTGCTCGATGATCAAGCCTCACAGCCCCATTCCGACGTGGACGATGGCGCGTTGCCTCGTCTCGCCGTCGGTTCACGATGACGAGAAAGGCCAACGCTCATGCGATCAGCTCAAGACATGATGTCCGGTTCCCAGGGCAACGCCCAGGGACATGAACATTCGACCAAGACAGTCCAATTCATCAGCTTTCGGGTCGGTGAACAGGAATTTGCCATTGACATCATGGCAGTTCGGGAAATCAAGGGTTGGACGGACACGACAACCCTGCCGAACCAGGAAGAATATCTGCTGGGCGTATTGAACCTGCGCGGCACCATTGTCCCGATCTACGATCTCCGTTGCCGTTTCGGTCTGGGCTTGACCGTCGCGACACGGAGCCATGTGGTCATCATCGTCTCCGTGCTTGACCGGACGATCGGCCTTCTCGTCGACGCTGTCTCCGACATCTTGACCGTCAATTCGAACGAAATCCGGCCTGTTCCGGAGATGGAAAAATCGGTCAGCAACGAATTCCTGAGCGGACTCATCACCATCGGCGAAACAATGGTCGTGCTGCTGTCACTCGAAACTCTGTTTGCCCAACGCCCCAGCGAAGATGCATCCGCAGTAGCTGCGTGAGGCCTGGCTGAAACGATCACAGGAGTCTGGTATCATGTCCCTGAATTCGCTCAAGTTACGTACCAAGATCGGCCTCATCGTCGCCCTCATGGCGATCCCGATCGGACTGTTTGTCTGGATGTACGTCCAACAATCCCAGAAGGATGCGCTAGCTGCTCAGCAAGAGCTTTCGGGCGTTGAATATGAGCAGGCCGTCTGGAAGGCCATGACCTCGGTTGCCATGGCCAAGGGCAATGCGGGGGCGACACTAGCCTCCCAGGTCGCCAATCTTCCCGATCTCGGTGCCCTCAGCACGAAATATGATGCGGCCTTTGGCTCGGGCGACAAGATGAAGGCCTTCAAGGATCAGCTTCAAACAATCGGCTGGCCTGCCAAGGCGATTGATGCCTCTGTGGATGTCACCCCTATCCTCGATGCGGGTAACGATCTGATCGGAGCCGTCAGCGATGGTGCTGGACTTTCAATCGATCCACAGATCGACACTTATTACATCATCACGGCGCTGACCGTGAACCAGCCGTCAGTGCTCCGCTATTCCAACTTGATCCGCAGTTCCGAAACAGACCTGCAACAGTCAAAGACGTATCCGATCGACAAGAAGCATGGCATCGCAATCAACATTGCGATGTACAAGAAGGCCGTAGATGATACGTCATCGTCCTACGATACGGCGATTTCGCTGGGTAAAGACTTTGCGATCAAGAGCTCTATCACCCCGAAGACAAAGCAGCTGAATGCCGATGCATCGAAATTTGCTGATGACGCTTCAGACCTGAGTTCGAAGTTCGACTCAGACACGCCCAACGACAAAATTGATCCAAGCGCGATGTACAAGACGCGCGCATCCGCCGACGTAGCCAACAACGATCTGTGGCTGACAGGCGCGAAAGAACTGACGCGGCTCCTGAATGGCCGTATCGACGGTATCAATTCGGGCATGTACACCATGCTTGCCATCGGGCTTGCTGTTCTGGTCGTCGCCGTTGGTACGGCGCTGCTCATCTCGATGCAAACAGCGCGCTCATTTTCACGCATCATCGGGACTATGGATCGCATCCGCCAGAACGATTACTCGGTCGTGGTGGAAGGAACCAAGCGCAAGGACGAAATTGGTGAAATCGCCCGTGCAGTCGAAGTCTTCAAGGCGACCGGTCTCGAAGTCGCAGAATTGACCGCGAATTATCGCGGTCAGGTTGAAGCGATCAGAAAGATCCAAGCCGTCATTGAATTTGATCTGAATGGAAGAATCATTGACGCCAACGATGTCTTTGCGACCACAATGGGCTACGGCCGAGAAGAAATTATCGGCAAGCACCACCGCGTTCTGGTGGAACACGCTCATCGTGAGTCTGAGGAATATAGACAGTTCTGGGAGAGGCTTGGGCGCGGCGAATATCAACATGGAACGATTTCGCGACTTACCAAGGCAGGCAAGACGGTCTGGCTTCGGGCAACCTATAACCCGATCATCGGCCTGGACGGCAAGCCCTTCAAAATTGTCAAATTTGCGATGGATTGCACTGCGGAGGTTGAGGCAGCCGCCTTGCTGCAGACAGCCGTGAAGCAAACGCAGGACGTGGTCGCGGCAGCGAAAAACAATAACCTGACGCAACGCATTCCCATGGAAGGCAAGACCGGCGATATCGGCGACCTTTGCGCCGGCGTTAACGGCCTTATCGACACGATGGCGACGGTCATCACCGACATCAACTCGGTTACGGCGACCATCAGCGCCGCAGTTGGTGAAATCACGTCCGGAACGAACGACCTGTCGGAGCGGACCGAAAAACAGGCCTCCAGCCTGCAGCAGACATCTTCCTCGATGGAGGAAATGTCGACGACCATCAAGCAAAATGCCGATAACGCCCAGCAGGCAAATCAACTGGCCATCAACGCTCGGACAGTTGCAACCGAAGGCGGTCAGGTCGTTGCCAAGGCAGTCGACGCCATGTCCAAGATCGAGTCTTCTTCGCGCAAAATCTCCGACATCATCGGCGTGATCGACGAGATCGCCTTCCAGACAAACTTGCTGGCGCTCAACGCAGCTGTGGAAGCGGCCCGCGCCGGCGATGCTGGTCGTGGCTTTGCTGTCGTCGCGTCGGAAGTGCGCTCCCTCGCTCAACGCTCCTCCGAGGCCGCAAAAGACATCAAGGGTCTGATTGTCCAGAGTGGCGCCCAGGTCAAGGATGGCGTGACGCTTGTCAACAATGCCGGAGCCTCGCTTCAGGAGATCGTCGACAGCGTGAAGCGTGTCACGGACATCGTGTCCGAAATCGCTGCTGCATCGAAGGAGCAGTCGATCGGGGTCGAAGAGATCAACCGGGCCGTTGGTCAGATGGATGAAATGACTCAGCAAAATTCCGCTCTGGTGGAAGAAAACGCCGCCTCATGTCGTATGTTGCAGCAACAGGCCGAGAACATGCAGCAGCGCATGTCCATCTTCGAAATTGAACCGGGACATCGCTCTGCAGCCTCGCATACCGCAACCCCGACGCTCTTGAAGCAAGCAGCGAACGAGCCAGCCAAGATCACGCAACAGCCAAAGGCAGCACGCCAACCCGTGAAGCGGCAAGTGGCTGTCAAAGGTGCCCAACGCATGCAGGCGGACCTGGCCGCCGCATTTGAAACAGACAATGACTGGAAGGAATTCTGATGTGACTGGTCCTCTCGTGGCGCTGGAAAAAGTGTCACGAGAGGACGGAAGCAGAAGCGCAAAAGTCACGTATTGTCGCGAAGAATCAGACACGCCATGTCCCTAAAATCCTCAGCCCTAAGATCCGATGTCCTGCACGAGTTTCCCTTCAGCGAGGCTGAATTCAGCTATCTCGCGGGGCTTCTGCGCGACTCTACCGGCATCGTGCTGAATTCGAGCAAGATGAATATGGTCTACGCCCGCTTGGCCCGTCGGCTTCGCGAGCTCAATCTGAAGACGTTTGCGGCCTATTGCGAACTGCTTCAAAGTTCGACAGGCGATCAGGAGATGGGAAATCTCATCAATGCCCTGACGACAAATCTGACCAAGTTCTTCCGCGAATCCCACCATTTTGATCACCTGCGCAACACTGTCATCCCCGCTGTCGCGGCCCGAAAAGGGGCAACGCCAAAGCGACTGAGGATCTGGTCAGCCGGATGTTCCTCGGGCGAGGAGCCCTACTCCATAGCCATGGTCGTCGCTGATGAATTGGCAAGGCAATCAGGCTGGGACGCGAAGATACTTGCGACAGATCTCGATACAAACATGGTCGCAACGGGTCGAACTGGCCTCTATTCCCAGCAAGCCATTGATGAATTGCAGCCAACCCTGCGCGATCGATACCTTACGCGCCAGGAAGGTGACGTCTGGGCAGTCCAGCCACAGGTGCGCCAGTACATCACGTTCAAACAACTCAATCTCTTGCATCCCTGGCCCATGAGCGGACCGTTCGACGCTATCTTCTGTCGAAACGTCATGATCTACTTTGATGGTCCAACCAAGAACCAGTTGATCAAGCGCTTTGTGGACATGCTGGCACCTGGCGGCTGGCTCTACATCGGACACTCCGAGACCCTCTTCGACAACAAATCCAAACTCGAACTGGATGGCAGGACAGTCTATCGGAAAGCCATGCCATGAGGGCAACAGCAGCCAAACCGCGCGTCATCGAACCAGAAGACGTTCAGTCAGATCCGGGCAAACGTGTCTTTGATCAACGTTACGGCGCCTACCTCGTGCGGGTCATGCCCGGCGGCTTCTATGCGACGGGAAAAGTTGACGAGCTGATCGTGACGGTACTCGGATCTTGCGTTGCAGCCTGCATCCGAAATCCTTTCAATGGCTTTGGCGGCATGAACCATTTCATGTTGCCGGAAAGCACGTCTGGCGATTGGAACGGAAGCAGTCTGGCTCTCAGATACGGCAATTTCGCCATGGAAGCCCTCATCAATACGATTCTCAAAAGCGGGTGTCGTCGTCAGGATCTCGAGATCAAAATGTTTGGCGGGGCGAACCTGACCGACGGTCCATCCATGGTCGGTTCGAAAAATGTCGAGTTCGCTCGCGATTACCTGGCGGCAGAAGGTCTTAAAATTTCATCCGAGGATCTGGGCGGCATAAGCGGCCGCCGGATTCATTACAATCCGACAACCGGCAAAGTTCAGCGACTTCTATTGCAGACAAAATCGCAGCAATTCATCAGCGACTCCGAAGAAAAATACAAAAAGATCATCAATACGAATGTCATCGATGGCGGTATTGAGCTCTTTGATTAGCCGCATTGAATACAAGTCGCAATCACGACAAGACGGTGAATGTAATGGAGAAGACCGTGACACAGGGCCGACGCGCACGCGTACTTATTGTCGATGATAGCGCCTTAGTACGACAGATATTGACACAGATCCTGTCGTCAGACCCGGATATCGAGGTGGTGGGAACAGCGAACGATCCTTTCATCGCGCGTGAACGCATCAAGGAACTGAATCCGGATCTGATCACGCTCGACATCGAGATGCCGCGGATGGATGGTCTTGAGTTTCTCGAAAAGATCATGACGCTCAGACCCATGCCGGTGCTGATGATCTCGTCCCTGACCCAAAAGGGTGCCGATGCAACGCTTCGGGCTCTCGAAATCGGCGCCGTGGACTTTGTCGGCAAGCCGACCATTGATCTTCAGGTCGGGTTGCGCGATTTGGCGCAGGAAATCGTGACCAAAGCAAAGGCAGCCGCAGGTGCACGTGTTCGCTCATTGCGGAATCAAAACCATGCGCCAACAACCCTGTCAACAACAACGATACGCTATTCATCAACTGACAAGATCATCGCGATCGGCGCGTCAACGGGTGGCGTAGAAGCGCTCTCGGTTGTCCTGAAAGCAATGCCGGCCAATGCACCGGGCATTCTCGTTACACAACATATGCCAGCTCAATTCACTGAAAGCTTCGCAAAACGGCTCAACAACGTCTGCTCAATCAACGTCAGTGAAGCGAGAGATGGCACGACTGTGCTACCCGGGCACGCTTATATTGCGCCTGGTGGCCAGCATTTGCGGCTTGCTCGGTCCGGCGGCAAATTCGTTTGCCAGGTCGGAGGTACCGACCGGGTATCAGGCCATTGTCCGTCAGTCGATGAACTCTTCGATTCGGTGGGACGGGTCGCAGGTCACAACTCTGTCGGCGTCATTTTGACCGGGATGGGCAAAGACGGCGCGAAGGGCCTGCTTGCCATGCGTCGAGCCGGAGCCCATTCGATTGGCCAGGATGAAGCAACTTGCGTTGTCTACGGCATGCCGCGTGCTGCATTCGAGATCGGTGCGGTTGAGACACAGGTCCCCCTTGAACAGATAGCAAACCAGACCCTCAGGCAATTCAACACGCAACCAGATGCGGTTCATCGGGCCAGTGGATCATGAGGTTACATAAAATTTGTTCCGAGGCGTTATCCATGCGTAAACCTGAAATTAGTGTAATGCGCTCAAGATGCTATCATGATTGACAGATCGACAAGCCAGAAGTCCGCTTCGGCAAACTTCATTCAACCCGGACCAATCGCGATCAGCGATGGAACGGTGAATTATGCCCAAGCGGTCGATGTCATACGACATCGTCTGAACCTCGACCGCGCCCAAAGCGAGGCTCTCGACGCCTTGATGCGCGAAGTCGGGATGGTATCGGAGCTTGTCGAAACAAACGTGGATGACCTCTCTGCGCGTTTTCAAGGGATTGCGGAAAAAGCACGTCAGCAAACATCCATGATTGAGTTGTTGACCGCTACGGCATCTACAACAAGCAACGATGAAGAGGATATTGCTCTCACTGAGGTCGCGGAGAATATTGCGGAGAGCTTTTCAGACCTTATTTCGAAGATCGTCTATCTGTCTTCTCGCGGCGTTTCGATGGTCTACACGCTCGATGACGTCATCGCGGCCTTGAAGACCGTGGACCGGACCATTTTACAAATTGACAAGATCAACAACCAGACCAACTTGCTGGCGCTCAATGCAAAGATTGAAGCCGCCCGTGCCGGAGAGGCGGGGCACGGATTTGCCGTCGTCGCAGACGAGGTTCGTGAACTTGCCAAAACCGTCAACTCCATGTCCTCCCAACTGAAAATGCAGATCCAGTCGATTACTGGAGGGCTGACAAAGAGTTATGACCTGCTGCGCGAAATTGCGACGCTGGATCTGTCTGAACAGAATCTGTTTGCCAATGAACGGATCAAACGGATGATGACAAAGATCATTTCGCAGCATCAAAGCTTTGCAGACGCACTGGTTGAGAGCAGTGATGTTACCAGGCAAATGACGACCGATATCCAGCACGCCATTATCGCAATGCAGTTCCAAGATCGCGCAAAACAGCGACTGCAAGACGTTAGCGCGGGCTTGAAATGCTTGGGAGACTCTTTGCGCGCAACCAGCGAAAAAGCGAACGACATAGAAACATACATCGACAGCATCGACGAGGCCGCCGTAGAACACTGGACGGACAGTTTGATCGATAGCGTCACACTTGGCGAAATTCGAGAACGCCTGCAGCAAAAGCTTCGCCCTGGCTCGCCGCAGAATGATCGTCCGGTAGCTGACGATGATGCCGGCATCGAACTATTTTAAAGTTAGCGTCAGGCCACCCAGAAGGAGACACCTGCATGCGAATCAAGACAAGCACGACCGGAAATACATTTGAGGCTCGGCTGTCAGATCGATTGACGTTCGCGGATCACCAGGCATTCCGCGAAATGATCCAGCAAGTCACAACGACAGGTGCAAAGGAATTTGTTCTGGAGTTGAGTGAACTGGTGTCGATCGACTCGGCGGGGCTCGGAATGTTCGTGATCGCGATGGAGTCCGGCAGCAAAAACGGCTGGTCGCTTACGCTCAAAGCACCACGCCCATCCGTGAAGCAATTACTTTTGCTAGCAAAATTCGACAAGCTCGTGACGCTTGTCGACTGAGCCTACGTATTCGGCAACAGGAGTTAGCCGTGCAGTTTGAGTCTTCACTGTCAGAAAATACCCATTCTGCCGTCACTCTGGCAGATAATGACAGTTTGACCACGTCACGGATTCTGATCGCCGATGATAGCACGATCATGCGGACCATCATTGCGTCGCACCTTCGTCGGAGCGGCTTTGAGAACCTGAGTTTCGCAAATGACGGCGTCGAAGCTCTTCAATCCGCCCAGGCAAGTGTGCCCGATCTGGTCATAACGGATCTGGCAATGCCCAACATGGACGGTTTTGACCTCTGTCGTGCATTGCGGTCAGATCCAAGGACTGCGGATGTTCCAATCCTCATCCAGACAGGGTCCGAGTTCAAGGAAGACAGGACGCGATCCTTTGCCAATGGCGCAAGCGATCTGGTGACCAAGCCAATCGAAGGTCAGGAGTTGATTGCTCGGGTCAGGGTCCATCTTGAGCGCAGAGCGCTGATTTCCCGTCTAACAGAATATCAGCGGCGAATGGCTGAGGAATTGACGCTGGCTCGGGTGATGCAGGAATCACTTCTACCAGAGCCAGCCGAAATCGCACGGATTGAACGCCAATTACCAATCATGCTCTCCAGTTGTTACGAGCCTTCGCTGGGTTTGGGCGGCGACATATGGGGCATGACGCCTGTCGGGGCCCGGTCAATTCGGCTCTTTTCGGCGGATTTTACCGGACATGGCGTCGGTTCTGCCCTGAATACATTTCGCCTGCATTCGTTCATTACCAGTGGCGCAGCAAACGCGATTGAGCCAGGCGCCTGGTTGGCCCAGTTGAACGAGTTCATGTGCGGTGCTTTGCCGGTCGGTCAATTTGCGACCATGTTTGCTGCAATTGTTGATCTTGATCGAGATGAAATTCGCTATTCTGCGGCGTCGGCGCCGCCTCCGTTGCTGCGGACCGGAGCTTTTGGTGCCTATCAACAGATCGACGGGACCGGTTTTCCCATCGGCATAACCCGCAAGGCAACTTACGAAACGAAGCGCCTGGACTTTCCACCAGGTTCAACGCTCGTTCTCTACAGCGATGCACTGATCGAGACGCCGGAACCGCCGAACGCGGTGTTCACAACAGAAAAGCTTTGCGATTTCCTGAATGGACTTGAACAAGGTCACGACGCAAAAGCGGCGCAAGAGGCACTCGTCGCCGCGCTCGGCAATGAGGCCGGCGAAAAGCCGACCGACGATTTGACGATCATAGCTCTGCATCATCGTGCTGCTGACGCAGCTTTGGCTCGAAACGTCAACGACAAAGCATCCAAAGCGCGGTCCGATGAAGGCGCGCATGGGTCAATCGACTCTGAATGCCAGACCTTTGCCACCGATCCAAAAACAGGAATGACACACCTGATCAATGGACGGTTTGAAATACAGACGCATGATCAGGCAGAGCAGTTGTCAACCCTCTTGGCCGGACATTGCCCGGACCCCGAACGGGTCGCCCCAGGACTTTGGGAGCTTTTGTCAAATGCCATTGAGCATGGAAATCTGGCGATCTCATTTGAAGAAAAGACCGAACTGCTAAGGTATGGTACGTTCGAGCTTGAAGTGAAACGCCGACTGCAACAAGATCCCTATAAAAAGCGCATCGTAATCGTCACATTTGATCAAATCGACAGCGATATCAGAATCGTTATCACGGACGAGGGCGACGGCTTCAATTATGATGAAGCCATGAAACGCGAATTGTCGCTGGATTTGCCGAACGGCAGAGGTATTGCGATAGCGACGACAATCAGTTTCGACACGTTGGCCTACAAGGGAAAGGGAAATAGTGTCGAAGCCACGTTGAAGATCGCGCAATCATGAACAAGCAAAGCGCCCATTTCCAGGTCTCGCACCCAGCCAACCGTGGGCGATTTATCAATTATACCGGTTACTGCCTGATCATCATGATTGGCGTATTCCTTGGTTGCTTGCTTGAAATGAGACATCAGAACGATGTCAAAGGTGCCATTCAGCACTTTCGCGATATACAACTCGCCAAGACCAAGTCAGACGTGAGCCAAATTGAAAACCGACTTACGCATTTACACCAAAATCTGAAGGCAATCAGCTTCCTGCCCGGTGTACGCTCGCTACAAAGACACGCAGAGAACGCGGATACGTCAACGCTTACCACTGTTTCCGAACTGTATTTCAATCTCTCCTATGAACTCGATATTTCCGAAATCTATATCGTGCCGGCGGATTTTAACCCCGACGCAGTTGATCCTGTCACCGGGCACGATGAAGAACCCATCATTGCGTTTGATGGTCTGATCGGAAAGAAAGACTCCCCTAACAGCGAGCATAAAATCAGACCACGCGTTCCAGGTACCCCCCTTGGAGACATCGGGAACGGCACACGCGGCGACGAAACCCAAGAATATCTGTTGCTCAAAGATCAGATCTCATGGCTCAGCCAAAATGCAATGCGGTTGGAACCAGGTTTTGAACACAATATCCCGATGATTTCAGGACGGGAAACCATTACGAGCGATAACAGTGAATTCGCCCTGACGCACAACGATGCCGATCGCAGGGGTTTTATTTTTTCAGTTCCATTCTATCGCGAAGATGGCAACTTGGGTGGAACCATTAGCGCTGTGATAAGAACGAATACGCTACAGACATTGTTACCACCCGACACAATGCTCTTGAACAAGTCTTATGACGCACAGATTCAAGGCGCCTCACCAAAACTCGACTACACATCCTTTGATTATGCACGTCGTATCGAAAATGATCCAAACCTGATCTATTCCACAATTCAATCAATCGAGGCGGGCGACGATCGCGGCCATTGGCTGCTGTGGGCCGGGGAACCCAATCAAATCTTCGAAGCCTCGACGGAAGCAAAATCTGCGTCATCGTCCCTGATAGCGGGGCTGTTGATCGTCTTCACCCTGACAGCTTCAGCCTTGATCGTCTGGTCGGTGATCCAGCGGACCATCCGTACATCTGCCCGTAATGAAAGTGAATTGCTGCAAAAGGTCGCGAAGAGAACCCGCGATTTCGAACTTCTGATGGAAACAACTATCAAGGCAGAAGCGCTGGCCGAGAGCGAAAAGCGTAGCGCCTTGCGTGAAGCAAACGCCCTGCTCCAGGAATTTATCGCGCATGCGCCTGCGGCGATAGCGATGTTTGATCGCGATATGAACTATATTGCTCATACACGCAGATGGGCTTCTCAACACCATCGTGACGGCCAAACGTTTGTCGGGGAAAACCAATATGACACGATGCTGCACATTGGCGAAGCGTGGCGCGACATCTACGAACGAGCGTTAACCGGCAAAATCGAATTTGGCGATGCGGAACCGTTCATCGGTCCGAACGGGGCAGTGCAATGGCTCACCTGGGAAATCAGGCCGTGGCATGATCAAAACGGAGCCGTCAAAGGCTTGATCATGATGACGGAGGACATCACCGAACGTAAGGAGATCGAGAGCGAACTGCAGAAAGCACTGGAAACAGCAGAGTCTGCCGCTCGAGCGAAGGCCGACTTCCTCGCAAACATGAGCCACGAACTCAGGACACCCCTTTCGGGCATCATTGGAACGGCCGATATCCTGCTGGGCGACGACGATATTCCATTGCCCCCAGAACATCGCAAGCTGGTCGAGCTTCAAAGAACCTGCGGGTCGGATCTGTTGTCGATCGTCAATGATATTCTTGATTTTTCGAAGGCTGACGCTGGAAACCTGACACTCGAAGAGATTTCGGTGACACTCAGCGAACTCGTATCCCGGAGTATTTCAACCCTAAAACCCAATGCTGACAGACGAAGTATTCAGCTTGAGATAAAGCTGGATGACAATCTACCAGCGGCCATCCTTGGTGACCCGACGCGTCTTCGGCAAGTGCTTCTGAATCTCCTGTCAAATGCCGTCAAATTCACGCCCGAAGGCGGGTCGGTGACGTTGTCGGTCCAGACGGCAGGTCCGGCGCGCATTCGATTTTCCGTAACAGATACCGGCGTTGGCATTCCCGAAGACAAGATCAGCTCCCTCTTCACTCGCTTCAGCCAGGCCGATACCTCGACAACCCGGCATTTTGGCGGAACGGGGCTTGGCCTCGCCATTTGTCGCCAACTCGTTGAACTGATGAAAGGGACCATTGGCGTCACCTCCAAACCGGGGCTCGGCTCGACATTCTACTTTGAGGTTCCGGCAAAGAGAGCCGACCTTGTCGAAGTCGAAGTGATGCCGGAACAGGCAGACTTCGGCCTGTTCACGCTGAATGTCCTTGTCGCAGAAGACAATCCGACCAATCGCATGCTCATCGAACGCATGCTGATCAAATATGGGTGCGAGGTAACGCTGGTCACGAACGGCCGTGAGGCAATTGACGTGCTGACGGGTCCGACGAGGACCAGATACGACATTGTCTTGATGGACATCCAGATGCCAGAAGTCGACGGTCAAGAAGCCACCAAGCAAGTGCGGGCTTATGAGGCCAGACTGCCTGATGTCAGGCGCATGCCGATCATCGCTCTGACGGCGAATGGATTCCCGGAGGAAGTCGCGCAATATCTGGCAATCGGCATGGACACCCATGTGCTCAAACCGATTGATTGGCCAAAGCTATTCGAAACGATCGACGGTCTGGTGAGCCGCGAAGCCAAAACGCCTGAAGCCAACCGTCGGTCGGAATTTCTGACTCGGGATATCGCGGCTCAACCAAATCCGACAGATGTTGCAGAAGGCGTCGATGATACACGATGGGGTAATGCCATCGACAAAGCCAGTTTTGACGAACTTGTCGCCGAACTTGGCGAAGAGGCGGTAGAAGAAATAATCACGCTATTTTCAGTCGACTTGAAACAGCGCGTAGCCGTGCTGTCGGCGGCAAAAGCAGCAACTGAAGCAGCAGCCGAAGCGCATGCCCTGGCCTCGGCTGCCAGAAGCATTGGCTGCATCGACCTGGCAAATTGTTGTGCTGCTCTGGAACGAGGTGTTCGAAGCGGTGACAGTGACATTACGTCACTCGTAACCCATGTCCTTTCGGCTGCCGCTCGTGCTGGCGAGGCCGTTTCCAATCTCAAAAAGATTGCCTGACAACGTTACTTGTTACTACCCAAGCCGCCCCTCGTGCAGACGGCACCAAGAATTCAATGCGCCACAATCAGATTTGCCAGTTCGTCAGGGGCATTCAGAAGCATTTGGCTGCCTCCAGAATGAACGATTCGACCACGACGCATGATAATTGCATCATCGGTGACGGAAAGCGCGAGTTTCGCATGTTGCTCGACCAGGATAATCGACAACGTATCCTCGGTTTTCAATCGCTCAATAGCCTTCACCAACATGTCGACAATGATCGGTGCAAGCCCTTCCATTGGTTCATCCAAGAGGAGCAGACGAGGATTTCCCATCAAGGCGCGACCAATTGAAAGCATCTGCTGTTCGCCGCCCGAGAGTTGGTTGCCGCCGTTTGTGCGGCGCTCGGCAAGACGCGGAAACAAGTCATAGACCCTGTCAATGGACCACCGATTGCTGGATCCCGACCGCGACCGGCGCTCGGCAATTATCAGATTTTCGGCAACCGTCAACGACGGAAATACCTCACGGGTTTGCGGTACGTAACCAATGCCCAGCCTGTTGCGTTGATAGGTTGGTAGCCCTTCAATTCGAGTTTGACTGAATTGGATTTGCCCGGATCGAAACGTCGTCCGCCCCATGATGGACGCGAGCAACGTCGTCTTTCCCACCCCGTTTCGGCCCAATACTGCCAACGAGCGACCATCGGAAACCGTGATCGACACATCTTCGAGAACGGTTGTGTCTGCATAACCAGCCGACAAGGCTGAAATCTGAAGCAAATCAGCCATGTAGTGCCTCACCGAGATAGACGGATCGAACGCGCTCGTCAGCCATGACTTCCAATGGCGCGCCTTCCGTCAATACCGCACCGGCGACAAGCACGGTGATCCGGTTGGCAAATCGGGCGACAAGGTCCATGTCATGTTCAATCATCAAGATTGCGATATCGGATGGCAATTCCGCCAATACCTCGAGAATTCGACCGGATTCCATTGACGGAACACCGGCCGCCGGTTCGTCCAGCAATAAAACGCGTGGGCGGAGACCGAGCGCCACCGCTATCTCAACCAACCTTTGCTTGCCGTAAGCCAGTTCGGAAATCTGTCTCAAGGCTTCATCGGCGATCCCCAATCTCGTCAGGATCTCCATGCACTCGTCACGAACCGATCTGTAGCTATTGGCCGGTCGCCAGATACTCCAACCGATGCCGCTTCTTTCTGCGACTGCCAGCGCGATCGTATCAAGGACGGTGAGATTGCGAAAAAGTGAATTGATCTGGAACGTCCGGGCGATACCCCGCTTGACCCGTGCAGCCTGGCCTACGCCGGTGATGTCCTCACCATCAAGCCGGACACTTCCACCTGACGGCGACAGAACACCGGTCAAAAGATTGATCAGCGTCGTTTTGCCCGCCCCGTTTGGGCCGATCAAGGCATGGCGCGCACCCACAGGGATCGACAGTGACACATTGTCCGTCACCATAAGTGCGCCAAACGACCGTTGCAGGTTCAAGGTCTCAAGAACAACGCTCATGGCCTTCCCCACCTGCGCGCTACGCGCGAGATCAGACCGATCAATCCTGTGGGCGCATACCAGACGACGAACAACAGCCCGATGCCAATTCCAAGGTACCAAAACTCCGGAAACTGTTTGGCCAGTGCATCCTGAAGCACCAGAAACACTGCAGGACCGAGAAACGCTCCGTAGATCTGTCCGACGCCGCCCAGAATCAGCATCACGACAACCTCGCCGGACGGCTCGAAGCCAAGCACATCAAGACCGACCAACTGATTGATCTGGGTCAGCAATGCGCCAGCCGCGCCCGCGATCGCCGCAGAAATCGAATAGGCCGCCACAAGGCGCCAATAGACCGGTGCGCCGATTGCATGCATCCGGGATGCGTTATCCCGAATGCCCGTCAATGAAGTGCCGAACGGAGAATGCACGAGGCGCCGGACGAGATACCAGGCAACGAGCAGTACACCCAAGCAATAAAGGTATCCTGTCTGCCCGTAGAGGTCGAACTCAAACCGGCCAAAAATCGGCGCAACCTGAATGCCACTCAGACCATCGGTTCCGCCGGTAATCGCACTGGCCTTGTTAGCCAGCTCAAGCAGGATCGCTGCAAAAGCGAGCGTCAGCATGATAACTGTCAGCCCCTTTGTCCGAAGAATAATGCAACCGGTTAAGAAGCCAACAAGACCAGCGGCCAGCACCGCACCCAACAACTGGATAATCGGATCACTTACAGGCGAATACGCACCGATAAAGCCCGCGACATAGGCTCCAGTCCCCAAAAAGGCACTGTGGCCGAGTGTCACGATCCCGCCGAACCCGAGTACCAGATCGAGGGACAAGGCGAAAAGAACGAAAATCAGGATTCGTGATCCGAGCGACAGGTAATCCGGCATGGCAAAATAAAAGCCGATCGCAACGATAAACGGAACCGCCTCATACCAGCGGTAGCGCGTTGCACCTGCGTATCCAGCTTGCGCCGACCTTGCCTCAGCCGTCATGAGCATGCCCCGAACAAGCCATGGGGGCGCCACAACAGAAGACCGATAGTCGCAGCGTAAATCAAAAAGGCGCCAAACTCAGGAAACCAGTATTTGCCCAGCGTATCGGCAATCCCGATGAGGAGGGCTGCCACAAACGGCCCATGCAAGCTGCCAAAACCACCGACAGAAACAACAATGAGAAAGTAAACCAGATGTTCCAGCGGATAATTCCACTGAGGCGCTAGTACATCTGCCCCCAAAGCGCCGCCAAGCGCAGCCATTCCAGAGCCGAGTGCAAAGGTCAGCGTGAAGAGCCTGCGCGTATCGATGCCGATTGATTGCGCCATCGCCCGATTATCGACAGCAGCCCTGACGAATGCCCCAAACCGCGTTTTTTCAATAGCAATCCAGAGCGCAAACGCAATTGCAAAACCAAACACGATCACAAACAATCTGTAGGTCGGAAAATCATGCCCGAGAATCTTTACTTGGCCTTTCAGGTAGTCCGGCAGCATAATCGGCGCTGCCTGGGTACCGAATTCTAGGCGTGCCAATGCAATCGCCACATAAATCAGTCCGATGGAAAATAGCACCTGGGTCAGCTCACCGGCACCATAGAACCTTGCGTAAAGACCTCGTTCAAGTGCAACGCTGGCTACCGAAACTGACAAAAAGGCAGCAGCCAGCGCAAGCGGAAACGGTATCCCATATCTGGCAAGGCAGATCGATAATACAAACCCGCCGGCCATGGCGAAAACACCATGAGCAAGGTTCACAAAACCCATCATCCCCATTGTTATCGAAAGACCGACGGAGATCACATAAAGAATCATTGCATAGGAAATGCCGTAAAATCCTATGCTGATCAGGGAAGCTGCCAAATCGGACACTGGATTCACTTTTTCATCTGGTCTTTAACCGGATCTTTCAAAGCGGTCGCAATGGTCTCGAGCTCGATATTCTCAAGCTTGCCATCGACCTTTCGAACCTCACGCAAATATTCGTTCTGAACGATATCGCGAGTTTCAGGATCTATCGAGATGGCTCCACGAGGACTATTGGCGTCCTTGTAGCTCTTGAGAACCTCCATCGCCTTGTCACCGTCAACAACGCCATTCCCCGCCTTGATGATCTGGAAAATCGCGTCCATCGCGTCCCAGCCGGACACGGCGAAAGTATTTGTCTGCGTCGATGTCCCGTATTCTTTCTGCCAAGCCTCAACAAAAGCCTTGTTCGCAGGCCTGTCTGCCCAAGCAGAGTAGTGATAAACGGTTGTCACACCGATCGCGCCATCGTCCATATTCGCCAGTTCTTCGTCAGGCACGATGTCACCCGGTCCGACGAGCTTTATCCCGGCATCCTTCAAGCCAAGATCAACAAACCCCTTCATGAGACCAGTCGCCGTCTTGCCGGCAGGCACGAAAACCATCAACACATCAGGCTTGGCATCTTTCACGCGTTGCAGAAACGGAGCGTACTCAAGTGTCATGGGCGGCACACGAACACTCCCGACAATCGTACCGCCACTTGCCGAATAGGCCGAGGTAAAGGCCGTCTCAGAGTCGACTCCTGGACCATAATCGGCCACGAGCGTGAAAGCAGTCTTGTATTTCTTAGCCGCCCAGCTCCCGAGTGGCGCAGCAGACTGTGCCATGGTGAAAGAGAAGCGCGCAATATAGGGAGACTTGGTCGTCACGACAGACGCACCGGCGTTCAAGATCAAAAATGGCGTTTTGGCTTGGGTCGCCAATGGAGCTATCGCCATCGCATTGGGCGTGAACCCTGCGCCCGCGAGGATCTGTACCTTATCACGTACGATTAGCTCTTGGGCCAGTTGTTTCGCCTTGTCAGGATTCGGTCCGCCATCATCCCGCACGAGGAGCTCAATCTTGACGCCGGCTGGCAACTCCGAGGCGTGGAGCTTTTCATAGAGCTGCATGGCTTTGACGGAATATTCGCCGAAATTGGCAGCAGGTCCGGAAAATGTACTGACGACGCCGATCTTGATCGTCTGTGCTGAAACAGCGCCGCTCCCTGAAAACATCGCCAATCCGGCAAACGCTAAAGCAAAAAACAACCCAGGTGCTTTGATTCTCGTCATTCAAGCTCTCCCTCTTGCACCCTCTTGCCTGGAGTCGTCTCCATGAGGGCGTCATCTTATCACTGTCGTTCAGTGCCCGCAGGGGTCGAATTTGACAAGAAACAAGCACTATAATGCCGAGTTCCTGACGAAATGTTGCCCGTCGAGACGCACGATTTATCAATACGTGATTTTGCGCAAATACACCAGAGGGCAAAAAAGTGCCAAAACTCAATCAAGATTCATAAAGGCAATATAGTTCAGTATGCTCTTGAATTGAGCATAGTGTTGACCCACCAGTGTTTAGCGGACGCCATTCCTGCAATGATGTGTATCATTTGGTTGCGGGGGCCAGATTTGAACTGACGACCTTCAGGTTATGAGACCGATTTGCTAATTTATAAATAATTGAAATAATTATGTATTTGGTTCTTTAGGTGGTCAATGTGTTAGAAAATGTGCTTAAGTTTTTGGGATTTTGCCTCAATGGGCCAAAAAATGTGTTAGCCGCGCTTTCCAGCCGACTGCACGCCACATACAGAGCGGACGGTGCTAGACCTGTGACCCTCATTCGGAAATACCCAACACAGCCTTCAAATTCTCGACCAGCGCCTGACGGCGAACTGTGTCGAGGCTGTCGAGATTATGCTGTCGCCAGAGGACCGCAGGCAATGTTTCGACGCCTGGAAGGCCGAGTAGCGCCCAATCCGGCTGGCCTTGCTCAAAGGAAACAAGAAAGCGGCGATGCGTAACTGGCATTTTGCCGACGATCTCGTCAACCAATTGCTGGCGGGCAGCAACAAGCTCGTCGATCGTAACCGGCGCATCCGTCATGCCTTCAAAACCCCGCATAAATTCCGCCGAAATGTCCTTCGGTACCGCCGCCAAAACCTCGAACATCGGGCGGCCGTGGCTCAATAGATAGACCACGAACGCCCGCCGTAACTCGTCGCCAATACCTTCATTCGCGAGCAGATCGCGGACATCGAAGAGGTCGCGCGGATGCTGGCGGTCGAGCGCCGCCATGATTTTCCCGGCATAGAGATCGGCAAAGGAGACGACACTGATTTCCGCAAAGCCGAAAGCATCTTCGACCGCTGGCGAAACAGGTCGTAGTTCGGGTTGATAGACGGTGCCGCGCAAGACCGGCGTCACCTCGATCTTGATTTGAACGCTGTCGGCGCGAACGATGAGCTTCGTCACGGCATTCTCTGCCCGGCCGAACGTGATCCTCGCGCCGGGGATACCGCTCTCGATCCGCTGAGCGATACGTTCCATGGCCGCTGTGATCGCAGCGAGCGATTCCGCGCGGGGTGCCACCGGCAGATAAGTCAGATCAATATCGACCGAGAGGCGCGGTAGATTGCGGACAAAGAGATTGATGGCGGTTCCACCCTTCAGCGCAAAGCAATCTTCCACCGCGACATAGGGCAAGGTCCGCAGCAAAAGGGCGACCTGACGACGATACGTTTCAGCGAATGCCATTCATATCCTCCGGCACAGTGATGAGTGTCGCCGGGTCGAGTCGGCCGCCTTTGACGAGCACACGCTTGCCTGAACCGAGATCAACTTTCGCGCGGTCGATCCGCTTAAACCAAGCGTGTTGATGGCGGGCCGCGAAGAAGAAGAACAAGCGCTTGACCTTCACGCTCCTGCAATCGGCGAGCAAGACCATGAGGCGGCGTGGACTGAGATTGGCCAGTCCCTCAAACAGCATATCCACCTGATGAAAGCTTTCATGTGCGGGAAGTTCGTCGAGAAGTTCCAGCACGGCGCGCTCTGGCGCTGAAAGCATGATCGGCCAATCCCATTGGCCCCAAGGCTGCGCGACAATCCCTTCCCCAGAGATCGTGCTCCGTATGTCTGCGCGTATGGTTGCGTCGGCGTGGATGGCCGTATCCGTTGTATCGGTCAGGTCTGTAGCGAACAGGACGCGGCTATTAT
This sequence comes from uncultured Hyphomicrobiales bacterium, assembly GCA_903930435.1. Taxonomy (GTDB): domain Bacteria; phylum Pseudomonadota; class Alphaproteobacteria; order Rhizobiales; family Ancalomicrobiaceae; genus CAIYYN01. The sequence goes on from CAIYYN010000042.1 coordinate 189,369, forward strand.
GAAAAACAAAACTTGTATCCAGCGGCAGCTTAAACAGCCAGCCTGGCGGCCGTTTGACTCCATAGAGATGAACTTCTTTTAGCTGCTGAGAAAGATAGTGGGCGTACCCCTGCAATTCGAGCGCGGTGCGCCCACCAACGGTCAGTGGGCCACCACCAAGTAGGGCTTGCAGTGATATGACAGCCTGCTGCCAGCCAAGCGTGCCTCTAGGGCGTCGATAGACGCCGCGCGTCGGCTGTTCCAGCCAGTCCGATGAAACGTATTGATTGAGCAGGGATCGCGAGTAGCCGTGTCGGGATAGCCACGCGGAATCGACCAATAGCCCTTCAGGGAGGGACTTTTCGAGTTGGTTTAACTTGCCGCCATATTGTTTAGCCATACTTGACATTATGGCACAAATTCAAACCAAAAGCTAGTTTGAAATTAGGCCGCAATGTCAAGTTAAACTGGACATAATTGACTTCCTTCAAACCAATCCGATTGACGCAAGGGAAGCCACTCACCAATTTTGATGTCCATTTCCTAGAAAGCCTTGCGAATAGTCAGCCCCGCGAAAATGCCGTCCGGACCTGATTTCGAAATTCTTCAGTGTCCGGAAAATGCCTGTCGGTCAGAAGAAAGTTCTTTATCTGGTCCAAGGTTAGAAAAATTTCAAACCTTGGCTGCTCCTCAATTGACGCAGGCGGTTTACCTGCGGCAGGAACCTTGAACCACCGCTCAAGAATACGTTCTCCGATCGTGGTGGCCCCTTCCGAGACGATTCTGATACGCTGTCGTCCAATTGAATGACTTTCCCTGCGCGCCCAAGCGATAAGAGAATAGCCGACAATTTTTGGTAGATAGGAGCGAATCCCTTTTACCTTCGTGGCCTCCTTTGCAGAAAGACCGGAGTAATACCACGTCAGGCATGGTTGATCTTGGTATGCATCACCAATTATTTTTCCTGACAGTTGGCCTTCATTGACCCTGCGCGCCAGAAAATCGTCAGCCCATTCATCAGAAACCGGAAAGAAACCGGTCACGGCCGAAATTTCCGACTTCTTAGACGGGCAGTGATACAGAAATCCTGTCGAATAAGCTTGGTACCAGGCCTGAAAGAGTTCGAAACTGATATTCTCTACACCGCTGCCGTCGTCCTCATGATAGTCGTCAAAATCATACACCTTGCGCAACTGCACATCGGTAAGGATTTGTCGCCCATACAGCTCGTCATCACCGATTTCATGTCTTTTATCCCAGGCCGCTTGGAGAGCCGAGAGAAAAGACTCGCGAAAAGGAGCCCATTGGTCATTGTCGCCAAAAAAGACTTCCGCGAGGGGTGCCCAAAATTTTACCGAAATGACAGGACCATCATCCCGCAGCCAGTTTTCAATATTTTTCTTGAAAGACGAGACCGGGTTCTGTGCATTTGCCCGTCTTGGGTGATATTTATAAAACCACTCTTTCAGACTGACGGCGAGCCCGGCCGGTCCATCAATAACCCAAGGTATGCGATTGCTACGCTTCAATGAAGGATTCTTGCCGGGGATAGTCTTGAACTCCCCGTCTTCTAATCCTTGATCAATCAGCATTTTAAGCTGATCTCGCGCACTCAGCTTATGAAACTCTGAAAACTCGAACGGATTCATGATCGCATTCCTTTTTGGAGACAAGAAAGCCGAAGCGAGAATGCTTCAGACGTTAGCCATCATCACGATCGACACTTGGTGAAAGCCATTGCGTTCAAACCAATGATGGGCGACGTGATTGTTCAAACCGCTTTCAAGGAAGATGCGTCCAATCTTCTGCTCCCGCACTTGGCCGAAAACCCAATCGAGGAGAGATTGACCGATGTGCTCACCGCGCCTGTCTTGTGCGACCACGATGTCTTCCAGCACAGCGAAAGGAATTGGGGCATCATGCTCGAAAGCAACCAATGCAATTGCAACAAGTTCGCCATCGATCAAACAGCGCGCCACACGCTTATTGCTTGAGGCGATCTCTGCCGCCAGATCGCGAAACTCGCGCTCGACCACGCTTCCGAGGTCCGGTGTCCATGCATCCGCAGAAAGCGCTCGGCCCCACATCAGTTCGGAGTGGGAGATATAAGCTGGATCAGGATCGATGTTGGCCGCAAAGAACGATGCGGTCTCGTTGACCAGAATTTCGTCGGATAACCATTCGACTAGCATGACTGCACTCCGTTTTCCCCGCTCTCGTGCGGGTCACTGCCGCACCATATTCGAAAACCGATGCAGGGCATTACAAAGCCGGAAAATCTAGAAAACTTAATTGTAACCACTTGAAATAATTTATTTTATTGATCTGGATATATTATTTTTAGTTTCATTGAATACAAGCTATAATTCAAAAAAATTTACAGGCATAAATATGGACATTTTAAATATAGATGCAGATCGCATCGCACGCTATCGCGCATCAATTCTTGAAAATACAGAAGAGAAAATGCGCGCTGGCGCTGGTATCTACGCATCACTGCCAGATCACACAAGAACTAATCCATCGAGATCGCTCTTAGAGCATGAAACACAATTGCATTTTGAATTTATTATTGATCTGTTCCAGCGACTTCTCAGGGATGGTCTTTATGATTGCTACGAGCAAAAGGCGATCAGCGCTCGGCAAGCATCAAGGAGGAGCCTTCGCAAGGTCGGTCAAGATCCAGAACTCGCGAGAGATGTTGAAGGCCAGATCGCGCGTTCAGCAAAGTTTGGATTCATGGACCTTTTGAACGATTTTCTGCGCAATATCGATACATTCAACGACAAAAACTGGAAAGCAATTGAGAAAACATGTGACGATGCCGGTGTAAGGCCACATCAAGTCTTTCTTGCCGGGATTGCGTTTTCCGAGGTTTACCGTGAAGCAGGTGAGCTTCCCCGGCAGGTCAATCTCTTGAGAGAAGTGATGCGTCGATTCGACAAGGGCACGAGCGTCGAGCGTCTGCTTGATATTTATAGCAGAGCGGAAATACGTGATTATTTACCGCTCATTGATCTCTTGACAAAATATGGCGATACAAAAAAATTGAATCCAACGGAACTCTTTCAATTTGGGGGAACCAGGCTACTTAAAGACATTCGGTCGGTCTATCGTAAGCAAACTGGTGCTACCCGCGATAGCATGCGCGCAGATGCTGAAGCCAGCGGTTTAGAGAGGTCTGATCTCACTTACCAGAACCCGGACCGAAACCAAACAAGAGGCAATGTTGGGGGACGTCAGGACCGGAGTTCGCACCTTCGCCGATGACCATAACTCTGTTTTTAATTATCGTACAAATTAATTTGGCTTTTAAAACAATAGACTGCGGTGAAGTTTTCGCCGAATTCCAAGCAAATCTCCCCAAAACCCTCTCGGATAGATAATTTTTTCGTACGATCAACGGAGCTCGTACGAACATGGATGACATCACCCAATCGGTCGTAATCGATCCGCGTCTTCCCGCCACGTCGGAAGCGCTCATTGAGAAATCATTCAATGAGACTGTTGTCAGCCACCACCAGGTGAGGGGCAGCACCTCTGAATGGGATGCCTACTTGCAGCAAGAATATATGTTCGAGCCTGCTCCCTCCCATTTGCCGCAGCACAAGACTGCACCGTCCGCTGATGTGGGCTGGCTGGACGACCTGATGGCGTCCGCCGTCTGAAAAGACCAGATCGAGGCGGACTTGCTCAGCTTCATCAGGCTCGCCTCGACCAACTGACAAAACCCTCGACAAGCTCTTTTTTTGGAGGCTGCATCGTCATGTCAGATAACGAAATCATCTCTTCATCGTCGCGCGCGCTCGTCGTCTGGCAACCGCCCCAAAGCAACGGAGGACATATCCGTCGGGCATTGCCTTTCATCCTCGTCGCAGCGTCAGCCCTTTGCGCCTATCGTGGCTTGCCACAACTCATGCCATCGGCCACAGCGCACGCGGTGGTTGATACCGTCAGGCACGCGCCTCAGCCGCCGTTACCGATCGAGCCACAGCCGTTAAAACAGACCGGTCCGGTGGTCGTGAGTCCGCCGTCGCCACGCGTTACGCCAGCACCGACTCCGCCGCCACCGGTTGCCTTCATTCCACCACCGATGATCGTAGTGCCTCAGCCCGCTGAACCGCACCTTCCGGCCAAACAACTGCCGCGCGCGATAAGTCCGAATCCAGGCCATGCCGTCTCTATGGCAAGGCCGATCATGGGGCCTGCACGCGGGGTCCCGTTCCAGCATTTCAACGGATTTTTGAATCGCTTGCCGTTTCGACCGAACGCGCTTCGCCTTCCCTTCATGAGACACTGAGGAGTGTAGAGCCATGAACACGCACAACATCCGCAATTCCTCGAACGTCAAATATGTCAGCTTGCTTGCGACGGCATCCGTGTCGGGATTTCTGGCTGGTGCCCTGGTCTGGCTGGCGGAAGGACCTACCGCCCACAACGTCGATCTTCTCAGGATCGGCGCTGCGGGGGCAGGATTTCTTGCTGTCCTGCTTGCGTTGAAGGCGGCGCAAGGGGATCGGAATCCCTATTCTGCGCGGTCCGAAAGGCGCGAGCCGTCGCCCGAAAAGCGAAAAGCCGTTCCGGCAGAAACCAGAACCGAACCAGCCAAGGCTGAGGCAACCGACATTCCCAAACTGGTATCGGCGACGGAACGCGAGCGCGAGCGGTTGCGCAATTCCGGATTCAGAGAGGTGGAGATTTCACAAATCCTTGTCGCTCGCGAGACGAACGGCAACGCCGTGAAATCATCCTTCGGCTCCGGCGTCGCAACTGGCTTTCTGAACAATCTTGACGCGGTGGTCACGCATGCGCGTCATCTGATGCCGAGCTTCAAGAACGATCTTGAACGCCTCTTTGATAGCCGGGCGGAAATGGCGACACGGGTCGGCGGCGCGATGGCGTTGACTGTGAAGATGGTCGCCCTCATTGCCATCGGTTATTTTGTCTATCTTGAAGCCCTGCAACTGCGGTCCGTAGCTTACAAGTCTTGGGCCGAAGCCTGCATCGAGAGGCAGAAGAACGCGATCAATTTCACGCCGCTGAACAAGCTCATATCCGGAGAACTCACGCGTGATCTGGATAAAGAATGCGGGCCACAGTGATGCAACATCGGCTCCCCCTTGCTGGCAGTTTGCTGGTCCTGGGCGTCGCCGCAGCCTTGCTCGGCTGCGGCGGCGCACTCGCCGCTCTCCATATCGTCAATGTCTCTGAACTGGTCGGTGTTTTCGTACTCGGATCGGTTCTAATAGCAGCGGCTGTACCGCGCCGTTCAACATCTGCTCCGCGCAACAACTTTGCGCAAGGATCGTCGCGGCCAGCGTCACCGACTGAGATTCAAGCCGCCGCACAAGGCAAGCTCGCGCAGCAACAAGCGCACCAACAAAAATTCACCGATTGAGTTTGACCATGGCGAACGTAACCGATGGCATTACACTCGGCCGTGACTATGACGACGGCACCGGCCTCGCTGGCGAAAAGATCATCTATGAAGGCGAGCGCCATATCCTGCTGTTCGGCCCAAACGGAACCGGTAAGGGCACGCGGTTCCTGATCCCGAACCTGCTCTCGATCACCGATCGTTCGATCATCGTCATTGATCCCAAGGGGGAGTTAGCGGCGGTCACCGCCGACTACCGCCGCACGGTCAGCGATGTGGTGATGCTCAATCCCTTTGACGTGCTTGGGCTGGGATCAGCCGGGTACAATCCACTGGCCGCGCTCGATGCCGCTTCACCCTATTTCTATGATGATGCGGCAGCACTCGGTGAAGCCTTGGTCAAGATTGAAGGTAAAGACCCGCACTGGTCGGAGTCGGCCCAGGGTCTCTTGGTCGCGCTCATTATGTGGGTGAAGAAGACGCGCCGAGATGCGGCCGATCTCGAACATGTCCGTTATCTGCTAACGGAACCGGACCGATGGGAAAGCTATCTCGGCGATGACGGTAAACAGCATGAACGTCTGGTCGCTGGTCTAAAGTACACCGCGACCATGATGGCCATCGACGGCGGTTATGAAATCGCCAGCCTTGCCTCGCGATTTCTCGCCACCCACAACAGCGAGCTGGCCAGCATCCGCTCGACCGCTGACACCCAAACGCGATGGCTTCTGTCAAAACTCGTTCGTGCCGATCTCAAGAAACCCGGAGTTGATTTCAGACAACTGAAGGACCGCCCGACCACAATTTTCGTGATTTTACCTGCTGAACGCATGCGCACCCATAGTTCATGGTTGCGATTAGTGATTGTATCAGCGCTGCGCGCGCTCTACCGGCCCGGTGGCCTTCGCACCCTGATGCTTATCGACGAAATGCCCGCACTCGGCCATCTGGGGCCACTCGAAGACGCCTTCGGTCTGGTGCGCGGCTATAAGGTCCAGATCGCCGGAATCTGTCAGGACTTGGCGCAGCTCAAGGCTCTTTATAAGGAACGCTGGGAGTCGTTTCTGGCGAACGCAGGTGTCGTGTATGGCTTCACGCCGAATGACCTGACTACGGCTGACTGGATGTCACGACGCGCCGGACAAACTACGGCGCTTGCATCCGGTTCCAGCGAGAGCCGATCCGATCACGATGGCCGCGTCAGCGAGACAACAAGCTGGAGCCAGGTCGGCAGACCGCTTTATTACCCTCAGGAACTTATGGGATTTCCAGAAGGTACTGGCCTGTTGTTTCTCGCCGGTATGGCGAACGGCGTGCGCTTCTTTGCGCCCCCCTATTGGAAGATTGACCAATGCCAGCAGCGGGCGCGAAAGAGCCCTTATTACGATAGCTGAATTCTACAAGCCCGGCTTCGGTAAGGGTGGATCAGGCCCAACGGGCGGCTTGCCGCTCGGCCGTGGTGCCTGCTTATTCTTTTGCTCGGCAGTTCTTCGTTCCATGAGGTTTCGAACGGCGACGGTGCGCTCGTTCGTCAATCGCTGAACGATCCCGCGCGCGACGGCCGCCGGGTAAAACATCTGGGCGGCGGCGATCTGTTCGGCATAAGAGTCCATGATCGCGGCCAATTCGCTTTGGAACCCACCGGAACCTTCCGGTACGTCCAAACTTGCGCCGCCGTCCGAACCGCCTGCAACCGTGCTCCCCACGACTGTGATGCTTTGTCCTTGCAGGTTGGCAGGCGCGGCATTTTCAATCTTCGACGGCAATTCCTTCTCGGTCTCGGCATGCCTCGCCAAAGCATCGTGCCCGAAGGTCTGTCGGCTTGCCGCCGGGAACATAAAGCGTGGCGATATGGCATTCGTCGTGCCTTGACGCGTTCGCACTTGAAAGCGCCGAAGACCGGCCCATCTGGTCAAGCGGCGTCCGGTGTGACGAAAGTGTTGTCGATATCGCTGTCCGGACAGGCCCTCGGAAGGCCGGGGCTGTCCCTTATTTGGCCTCGGCGATGCCCCTGCGCCGGGCCGTTCACCCCCGGTCGCGCTCTCGCCCTCGGTCACGTTCAATTTCGGCGTCGCGCTGTGTCTCCGGCGTGATTTCGCGCGAGAGCTGGCGCATGAGGTCTTGTCGCCGCTGGGCCTCCGCATCCATCTCCTGAGTGGGCGGCGTGGTTGGCTTCGGCCTTGGTGTCGGAGTTTCGCCGAGCAGGGCACTGAACAGCCCATTGGCGAGGCCTACTGCGGAACCGACCCCCGGCGTTCGTCCGCGTTCATTAGGTCCGCGCGCCTGCACTGCGTCGTCTTTCGAACTCGCCGGTTTGAGCTTGAAGGCTTTGCCGCCCATTTTGGGGATACGGGATGGTCCGGCTTCCTTGTTGCGGTCGGCATGCTGTTTGCGCTGAAAGGCGGTAGCTTCGGCAACGCTTCGAAGCTTGGCAGGATCGAGATCGGCAAAGCGCTCGCGAATATCAGCGACGCGTGCGCCGTCAATCCTGCGGGCGATACTATGCACGCCACCGGCCGCATCGATCGCAACAAAATCGCGACGATCACCGCGCGCCAATGTCCAGCCTTTCTCTTCGAGCGCCGCGACAAACTCCTTGCCGTTCTTCGAGCCCTGCCAAATCCCGGTCAGCAGCTCCTTTGCATCTTGCGGCGATATGCCGGTCCGCTCGGCTTGCAGCATTTCAGCGTGCGATGGTGTGCGTTCCGGTCGCGGCGCATCGCCTCGCTCGACATGCGCACCCTGGACTCGCTCATGTCCAAACTCGCGTTCGAGGGCGCGGGCAACTTCTTCATGCTTGCGGTAATTATTGCTGTCGCTGACAGCGCGCATCTTTTCGAGGTCGATCCGCGACCAGACAATATGACAGTGCTCCCGGCCTTCCTTCTCATGCAGCACGACGACGCGCGCTTGGCCGGTGAGACCCAGAGCTTCTTCAAGCCGGTCGATGGCGACGGCCCGCTGTTCGTCGGACAGGCGTTCCTCGACCGGCGTATTGATCGATGCATGATAGAAGGGCTTGCTGCACCGCGTACCGGCAGCGACCGCCTCCATCTCTTTAAGCGCACCGGAGAGTGTTTCCGAAACGGTGCCTTTGATCTCCAGCACTTCGGCCCGCTCGTTGGTGTCGGTGCGGGTCAGATGGGCGGCAAGCCGTTTGGCCCCGGCGCAGGATGTCCCTTTAATAATCACGGCCGAGCGCCGTCAGAACGGTGTCCTTCAGCTTGGCAATGTCCTTCTGCATTGCAGCAAGTTCAGCCAGAGCGGGATGCTGTCCCTGGCCGTTATAGGCATGGGCGAGCTGGTTAATGTTCGACCCAATCTTGCCAAGTTCGCCGAGCAGGCGGGCAAGCTCTTTGCGTTCAATGGGCGGTCGTCTGACGGCACGAGGTCCGGCAGAACCGAGTGCTAGCTGGCGAACATAGGCCCCGATACTAAGCCCCGCCTTCTGCGCGGCGGCGTCAATTCGGTCGTGTTCAGTGGCGGTGCAGCGTACAGCGATAAAGCTGGTCTTCACGTCCGTGATGGGCTTTCGGCCGCGTCGGGACGTTGCAGATGATTGACGCGTTTTCGCGTCTTCGCTCATCGCCTCTTGCCTCCATAAGGCGTATTATCCGATACATGGAGGTTCTGCTTCTACAGGGATGCAACGGGGGCTGAGCCCCCTTGCCAAGCGTGATGTGGAGCGAAATGCCGAAGGCATTTTCGTGTAACATCACATGGCTTGCCAAACCTCCTATTTCAATTTTTATCTTACACGACCACCTTTAATCCTGCCTTAAAAATTGATCGGATTCGATGCGATTTTTGCATCGCCAAACCCGACTCACCTGATTGCCTTGCACCACAACTTTTGCCGCGACTAACTCTTTCTCCCTGGCTCTGCTGCCTCTGTTGTACCTCGCCTCAACTGCTCTGACTGACCTCACGATCATCAATCGTCACGTCGTGCCGGGCAAAAAATTGCTGCGTCGCAATCAGAAAAGTCACCGGAGCGACTAACGATCCGGTGACACTTTGCCGCTTTTGACAAGCGGCTGCGGCCCGGACAGCGTCGCTGGCCGGGCCGCACGGGTCTTTGAAAAAATGGGACGCCTTAAGCGGCGTCGGCCTCCTGTTCAGCACCCACCTGAAACCCGTTCAGATAATCGGCGGCTTTTTGCGCATGCGAAGCGGCGGTAAAAATTGCGCGGCGGTCATTCTTCAGAACCTTGATCCATGAGCCAATATAGGCGGCGTGATCCTCGCGGACGTCTGGGGTCAAGGCCAGATCGGCGGACAAAAACGCGGCTCCAAGCTCGGCAACGAGTTCCTCCATCGCGTAGCCTTCATCGCCAAAGCGCTTGCGGCCAAATTCCCGATTGAGGCGGGATTCATGCTTGGTCCAGTGGGTCGTCTCATGCGCAAGGGTTGCGTAGTAGCTTGCTGCATCGCGGAAAAAGTCGATGCAGGGCATGTGAATGTTATCAGTCGAAGGGACATAACAAGCCCGGCTGCCGCCATGCACGATGTTGGCTCCTGTCGCGGCAAAGAACGCTTCGGCATGGGCAAGCGGTGCCACGGTCTCGCGGTTCGACTCGGGCTGGGTGTAATAGTGCGCGGGCAAGCCCTCGATCTGCTCGACGTTGAAAACCGTATAGCCTTTCATGAAGGGGATGGCGTGGGCGGATTCCTCGCCGGTCGCGGCGTCCGTCTCGGTGCGAATGAGCTTATCGGCATAAACAACAAGGCTGCCTTGCTCGCCCTTGCGAACATGGGCCTTGAGTTCGGCGGCCTGCTTGTACGTCATCCAGATTGGCGCGCTGTAACCCTTTTCCAGCGCTGCTGACCAGAGCATCAGAACATTGATCCCCTGATAGGGCTTGCCATTACCACGCAAGGGCCGCGTGATCCGTCCCGCTGCGTGTTCTGCCTTCCAAGGCTGGAGCCAAGGCCTGACGCCCTTTTCCAGTTCGGCGACGATTTGATCCGTGATCTTCTGATAGATGTCCTTCTGCATTGTGGCTTTCCTTTCTGCCGGTTGCGCATGCAACCGGCGCTAGGCCAGCGCCAATGAGCGGGGGAACGGCTGTCACAGGCCGAAAGCGTCAAGAAAATTGGGGGGTGGTGCGGGCCGGAGCGCAGCGACTACACGGCCCCCAATTTTGTTGATGCTTGCGCCCGAAGCCTGCGGAGGGCGTGGCCTTGACGGCCTCGGGGTTGCAAACCCCCAAAACAAAAAAAGGCGGCCAATGTGGCCGCCAAGACTTCAGCCAAAGGCTGACAATTTCATGCGCGAGGGATGGAAGCCCGCAGGGCCGAGACGCCATGCGGCTCGGTTTACGACAGCCCGGTCCTGCCTGTCGGGACGCGCCAAATCATTCGACAATTATTATGATCTGTTTTAATCAGGGGAGAAACCCATTCTTGATCTTGTTGCTAATCCAGTGCATTGAATAAAAATTCGACAGAACAACGAATAGCACATGGTCAAAAATGATATATCCACAATCTACTCTTGAGGAAATCATTGACAGTGAACGGTCAATGATCCTCGATGCAAATGAACGATATGGACAACATTACAAACATGCGAGAGCAACCACAGTTTATTTATCGTTATGCGTAAATTGCATTGAACTTGATCGAGCCGATATGTTTGGCCGCCTGTATTCACTGTTGAAGAAGCATCATACCCTCAGTCTATTTTCGACGTTACGCCTCCATAAAGTCCAATCGATGATGAACCTCCGCCAAGTACTCGAAGCAGGGGCTGCCGCCGCGTTCGCAATCGCAAACCCGGAAACGCATCACTTCGTCGATGTTGATGAGTTCGGTATTATGGACCCAGCACAAAAACTTGCAGGCAAGCGTTACAAATGGCTCGACGAAAAATATCCCACGAAATCGGATTGGATAAAAAGCACCAAGGACAAAATCAATACCTCGGCCGCACATGCAAATATTATCAGCGGAGACAGTACGTTTAAAATAACGAGCGATCAATCCGCCGTAAGCGCACCTTTTTTCGATACGGAAGACGAGTATTTCGTCAAATCTGATTTATGGCTCATCAGTAGTGTTGCAATAACGATAATGGATTTTTTCTACGGTGTTGCAGGTGACGTAGCTCGAACCGATCGATCTGTTATGGATTTCCGGCCTGACTTTACGGAGACCATTCAAGGGCTTGCCAAAGAGAACAGTCATCTCCTCGCTGAAATTCAATCAAGTGAACGTTTCCAAAAAGCGATGCAGAAGATGGCCCAACGAGCCACAGCTAAGTCAAATCAGGTCCCACACGGCAAATAGCACCTCGCTCAAGCAACGAAAATCGTCAGCGATAAGTCCTCACCATTAGCGGCCAAACGGCATCAAGGATCGTCTCTCCAAAACCGATCTTCGGGTGCCACGGTCTTGCGCCAATCGAGGACGCCATCAATCTGGGCGATGAAGGCCGGGAAATTCAAGTCGTCGGGGCGGTCCTTGGCAAGCTGCTCCATCTGCGCCCGAAACCGCCGCAAGTGTGTATCGCTCGCCATATGCGAGGGGCTTTCGATCAGATACGAAATTGGTCCAGGCAACGGATCCGGCATTGTGGATGGCTGCTCGAAGATCAATTCCTGTTGACGGGCCGTGACCATTTTATACCCTCAAATGCCCGGTAGAAGTGCCGCAGCGTCATTTGGATATTCAATGCGCCTAGCACCCAAATTGATCAGTGTCGGTTTCTTCGAAGCGGCATGAAAATTTTGATCGCTTGTGACAAACACGTCCCTATTGCCATGAATATGGCACCATAAGGCGAGAACGTCACATTTGCAGTTGCGCCATTTGCCAGCAGGAGACGATTCAGGATTGATGTCGTTGGCTAGACAATATGATTGCCAGACAAATTCGACATTGGGAAAAAGGGCCTCGTGAATCCGTTGTTCGAGTTCCAGCATAGGGGGGGCGGACCAGACCGAATAGTCCCAAAAAGTGATGTCCCAATAGGCCAAGGGTGGGATCATGCCCAAATGAGCAATCTCTAGCGCCGCCATGCGCTCACGAAACTCTACGAAGTTCGCGATGTATCGCCCACCAACTTGCCTCTCTGACGCCGAGATCGCGACCACGGCCACGTCCGCCGTTCTATCAGCATGAGCTTCCGCCAGTGCGCGAACTGCCGCCGCCTCTGGCCGACGTTCATCGACAGCAATTATACAATTCGTATCGAGCGTGAAGCTTCGCATGGGTAACACCAGATTTAGAAACCAAGAATAACACGCGGCACGTCGCGACCGCAAAGCAGCTGATCCTCGTTCAATAGCTCGTATTTGCGCCCGCTTCCCCCATCCCAACCCCACCAACCACGTTCTTCTTCAGGCCATATCGCACCGTTCGGCGGCTACATGGCTGCAAGTGCTTCCGCCTTCGCCAAGGCATTGGCGGACGGGACGCACTCCTCCACTTCGTTTCGGTCGCGGGCGATGCACCCGCCTCCTCCGGCGCACGGGCCTCGTCCAGAAGGCCGCGATTGGCGCGGTCGGAAACGACGGAGGAAACGATGCGTGCATACACGATCCTGGAACTGATCCGCATGACCAAAACCGAGCTGTGCCGTCTGCTGACGGAAGCCGAACTGATCCTCAAAACCACAGCAACAACCGAACCCGAACATACGCAGGCAAAAGCAAATATCTCAGCGATCCGCTCCGCGCTGCAATTCCGCCGTCAGGGTCCTGTCCCCTGACGCAAAGCAAGCCCCGCTGGAATGGCGGGGCTTGCAAAGCCCGATCAATACTCGTCGGGCAATAGGAACGTCGTCACGCTGCGATCTGCTTCGGTGATGATCCAGAAGGTATTCGCACCAAAGCCAGCCGAAGGCTTGGACGGATCGATCGGATAAGCGGATATGATCCGGTCGCCAGCCGTAATCGCCTCGCGATTTGCGGCGGCATCGTCACCACAGACGCAGCCGAAGTCGCCGCGTACATGACGCATCAGGCAGGCCAGTTTCAATTCCGGCGCGACGGCTTCGATCACGCCGGGCGTTGCCACGATCATGCCGAGAGCAAACAGGGGCTTCGAAGCCATGACGGGGGCGCTCATTGCGCACCCCCTTTCGCCGCGACGCGGTCGGTTTTGGCGATGCGGATGACGAGATCGGCATCATTGAGCGGCAGGCTTTCGAGGCGAAGATTGAACCCTTGACCATCGGTATGCGCCCAAAGAGCACCGACCGGCTGCCAGAATTTGGCATCGGCGGATTTGGTGACGGCGTAGACGCGATGGGTTGGCGCGGATTTCTTGTTCTTGGTCGACATGGAATTGTCCTTTCGGCTGTGAGCCCGCCCCGTTGGCGGCCTCGATGCCGGTTCAAGGCCGAGGCGGAGAAGCGGGGTTGTCATAAGCTGTCCGAAGGACACCGCAGGCGCGGAGCTGCACAAACGCAGTGCGGAAGCGAGCGGCTTTGACAGCCCCGCGCGCCTCGGCAGAACACGGCGAAAAGAGAGGACGAACGGGGCCGGGTAAATCCGTTTGGACAAGTCCCGACAAAGATTGAAAAAACGCCCGTCAGCCGACAATGGACTAGCTCCATCCGGATTAGCCTATGCTAAATTCTGTTGGTCTTTTAGTGGCTTATGCGAAATCTGATTGTCGAGTGTCGATTTTCACTCTAGCCTCGGTGCGCAAAACAATGAGAATCATCAGGCGATGCACCCAGGAACATCCGTCCGGCAAAATTGCATAGAAAAGAACGGGCTGAGCGTGACCGACGCGGCCCGCGTTCTCGGCGTTGACCGGCAGACATTGAGCAACCTGTTGAACGCCAAGTCCGGCATTTCACCGGAAATGGCGATCCGGCTGGAGAAAGCCTTCGGCACGCCAGCACGCGAATGGCTGCTGCGTCAGCTCGATTATGAACTCGCCGAAGCAATGCGTAGGACAAAGAAGATCAAGGTGGAGCCTTTCCACGCCAAGTCCCAGTCTGGCGAAAGGCAGGAGGCCCGATGAACGCCGTTGAAATCGAAGAAGCGATATCGGCACTGGCTGAACGTCCGTTCGACGCGGAAGAGTTTCCCTATGCGTTCCTTGAAGCCTTCGGCAACAAGGAAACGACGCTGAAGCGCCTGCGCAAGGGCGAGACCAATAAGTCAGACCTAGGCGGCGTGCTTCAAACCAGCAACATCCATATCGCCGTCGCGCCCGTTGGCGAGGTCACGAAGACGCTGATGCGGCTGAAAGCCAGCCCGGCGACGGACAGGTTCAAGGCGAAATTCGTACTCGCGACAGATGGCGAGACGTTCGAGGCCGAAGATTTGGCATCGGGCGAAACGGTCGCCTGTGCCTATCCCGACTTCCCGAACCATTTCGGGTTCTTCCTGCAACTTGCGGGCATCACGACCGTCAAGCAAATTCGGGATAGCTCGTTCGACATACGCGCGACCAGCCGCCTGAACCGGCTCTATGTTGAATTGTTGAAAGATAATCCCGATTGGGGAACAACCGCCCGCCGCCATGACATGAATCATCTCATGGCGCGGCTGATATTCTGCTTCTTCGCTGAAAAGACCGACATTTTCTTCGGCGACAAGCTTTTCACAGACACCGTTGCCCAAATGAGCGCACGGGACTCCTCCAATACCCACGAAGTGATCGGCGCGCTGTTCAAAGCGATGAATACAAAAAATTCAGATCGCAAGGCGGCGAACCTTCCCCGTTGGGCAGACGCCTTTCCTTATGTGAACGGTGGTTTGTTCTCCGGCAGTCCGGAAGTGCCACGTTTCAGCAAGATTGCCCGGACGTACCTGATCCATATCGGCAATCTCGATTGGAAACAGATCAATCCTGATATCTTCGGCTCAATGATCCAGGCCATCGCCGAAGACGATGAGCGTGGCGCGCTTGGTATGCACTACACCAGCGTGCCGAACATCCTGAAGGTCTTGAACCCGCTATTTCTTGATGATCTACGAGCCAAGCTCGAAGAGGCTGGCGACAATGCGCGCATGTTGCTCAACTTGCGCAAGCGCATGGCACGCATCCGCGTCTTTGATCCGGCTTGTGGCTCAGGCAACTTCCTTGTCATTGCCTACAAGCAAATGCGCGCGATTGAAGCCGAGATCAATAAGCGGCGCGGCGAGATCGAACAAAAGTCCGAAATCCCATTGACGAACTTTCGCGGGATCGAACTGCGCGATTTTCCCGCAGAAATCGCGCGACTGGCCCTTATAATCGCTGAATATCAATGTGATGTCCTTTATCGGGGACAGAAGGACGCCCTCGCAGACTTCCTGCCGCTGAATTCGCAAAATTGGATCACACAAGGCAATGCACTAAAACTCGATTGGCAAAGTATCTGCCCGCCGACTGGCACCAGCGTAAAGCATCGAGGCGATGACTTGTTTTTCACACCAAATGAACAAACACAAATCGATTTTGAAAATTCTGGCGGAGAGACATACATCTGTGGAAACCCCCCATACAAGGGTAGCAAGTGGCAAAACGAAGAGCAAAAGGCCGAAATGGCAAGTGCTTGGTCAAAATATCCCCATCTTGCAAAGACAACCGATTACGTTTCGGGTTGGGTAGCTCGCTATCTTGACTACGTTGAACAAGTACCAGAAGCCGTTGCGTCGTTCGTGACGACGAATAGTATTTGCCAAGGCCAACAAGCTTCAGATATTTGGCCAATTGTATTCCAGCGCGAAATCGAAATTCGTTTTGCACATACTGCGTTCAAATGGAGTAATCTTGCCAGTCATAATGCTGGAGTTACTGTTATAATAGTCGGCCTTGGTCGTAAATCCAGCAAACCGAAGTGGGTATTTGACGATGCTGGCCTTGTACGAGAATGCAGTGTGATTGGCCCATATCTTGTTCCAGATAGGGCAGAAGTAGTTCAAAAGGCCAATGTTCCTGTTGGGCAGCAATCAATGATGCTATTCGGTAACATGCCTCGTGATGGAGGAAACTTGTTTCTTACGGTCGATGAAGCCTTGAGACTCAAACAAGAACCTAGCGGGCGTCGCTTTGTGCGAAAGTTCGTCGGCTCTGAGGAGTTAATTAATGGAAAACAGCGATACTGTCTTTGGATAGAGGACCGCGATGCCGAAATAGCAAAAAAAAATCAATTCATCGCAAACAGATTAGAGCAGGTAGCCAGTAATAGATTGCAATCTCCAGCCGCATCAACACGTGAATTTGCGGGTCGCCCATATCGATTTGTTCAAATTGCGGGTAAGTCTGAAGTGGCGGCAATCGTCGTTCCGCGTGTGTCGTCTGAGAACCGTGATTTTCTCCCTGTTGATTATTTGACATCGGATTATATTATAGGCGACAGAAATTTCGCGCTTTACGATGCTCCTCTTTGGAATATGGCGCTAATTGCGTCACGATTACATTGGGTTTGGATTGGAACTGTTTGTGTAAGAATGCGGACAGACTTCTCGTATTCCAATACACTCGGATGGAACACTTTCCCAGTTCCTGTTTTGACAGAAAAGATGCGTGTTGATCTAATCGGTTGCGCCAAAGATATTCTTCTGGCGCGTGAAGCGCATTTTCCAGCCACGATTGCCGACCTTTATGATCCGGAAAAAATGCCCGCCGGCCTTCGCGCGGCGCATGAGCGCAACGACGAGGTACTTGAGCGCATTTATATAGGTCGCCGTTTCAAGAATGATACCGAACGACTCGAAAAGCTTTTCGAGATGTACACTCGGATAACATCCACGCCAGACAAGACCGCCAAAGCGCGAAAGGCAGTCGCGAAATGAGAGATCATGTTTTGTTTCAGATGTGGGAACCGTTTCGGCAGTCTTTGATTAAAGGCCATTTGTTTTATTTTGATCAAGCGCAAAAGCGTTTGATTTCACAATTTGAGGATATAGAAGCGGAATCTGAGAAAGCCTCAGAGGAATGGCTAGAGAGAAGCAGCGATTACTTTGACCCTGATCGACACGATCCTGGCGATTTCTACGAGGCCGCAAATGAGGCGGGTATCGAGTTCTATAGCCTTCTGAGCGAGATGCGCGACCAGACCTGCCTTAGTGTCGTCGCTGGAATGTTCCATGAATGGGACAAACAGTTGCGTGACTGGTTGGTGCGTGAGATTCAGCATTGGCATCAAGGTGATATGGCTGCTGAAAAAGTCTGGTCGGCTAATTTTGAACAGATAACCAAACTTCTCGAAAGTATTGGCTGGACTATCGTTGACACAGAATATTTCCGTGTGATTGATGCCTGCCGACTCGTGGTGAATGTCTATAAGCACGGAAAAGGAAATTCTTTAAACGATTTAAAGCAGAAATATCCCAAATATCTTCGTGATCCGCTTTTGTTATCAGGTGAATATTCCCAAAATATTGATATTCGTGATCACAACCATTTGAATGTAAGTAAAGATCAACTTCAAGGATTTTCTGACGCTATCCTTGAGTTCTGGCGGGCAGTCCCCGAAAACATATACGCTTCGCAGGTCACTGACGTGCCCGACTGGTTTGGGAAGGCGTTAAAAAAAGACCAAACTGACCAACGACAGAGGAATTCTAAATGACCATCAGCGCCACAAAAGCTGTTCCCTCTGTCTCCGTTTCCTATGCCCGTAATGGCAGCTCAACGAAGGCCAATGCGCTCGGCATGCGGCCCATGCAAGAACGCGCTTACGAGAAGCGTGGTGAGCAATACCTCCTTATCAAATCACCTCCTGCCTCGGGCAAGAGCCGCGCTCTCATGTTCATCGCGCTCGACAAGCTTCACAATCAGGGGATCAAGCAGGCCATCATCGTCGTACCGGAAAAGTCCATCGGCTCCAGCTTCCATGACGAGCCCCTGACCAAGTACGGCTTCTGGGCTGACTGGACCGTCGCGCCGAAATGGAACCTCTGTAACGCTCCGGGCACGGACGGCGGCAAGGTGAATTCCGTTGGCGCATTCCTCGAAAGTGATGACCGGGTGCTGGTTTGCACCCATGCCACGTTTCGCTTCGCCGTCGACAGATTCGGTGTGGAAGCCTTCGATGACCGGCTGATAGCCATCGACGAATTCCACCACGTTTCTGCTAATCCCGACAACAAGCTGGGCGGTCACTTGGGCGGGTTTATGGCTCGCGACCGCGCTCATATTGTCGCGATGACCGGCTCCTATTTCCGGGGCGATGCCGATGCAGTGCTGTCACCCGGTGATGAGGCAAAATTCGATAGCGTCACCTACACCTACTATGAGCAGCTTAATGGCTACGACTATCTGAAGCAGCTCGACATCGGCTATTTCTTCTACGCCGGATCATATTCCGACGACATTCTGAATGTGCTCGATGCGTCTGAGAAGACCATCATCCATATCCCAAGCGTCAATTCGCGGGAAAGCACGAAGGACAAGATCAGGGAAGTCGAGCATATTATCGAAGCGCTGGGCGAATGGCAGGGCAGTGATCCCACGACGGGCTTTCAACTGGTCAAGACGAAAGAAGGCCGTACGCTTCGGATCGCAGACCTTGTTGACGATGATCAGGCGAAGCGCGACCGCGTGTCTGCCGCGCTGAAAGATCAAAGCCAAAAGAACAATCGCGATCATGTGGACATCATCATCGCACTTGGCATGGCGAAGGAAGGTTTCGACTGGATTTGGTGCGAACATGCGTTGACTGTCGGCTATCGCTCAAGCCTCACCGAAATCGTGCAGATCATCGGTCGCGCTACCCGCGATGCTCCGGGCAAGACGCGCGCACGCTTCACCAATCTGATCGCCGAACCGGATGCGTCCGAAGAGGCCGTCTCGGAAGCTGTCAACGACACGCTGAAGGCCATTGCCGCAAGCCTGCTGATGGAGCAAGTGCTCGCGCCTCGGTTCGAGTTCAAGCCGAAAAACCCCAACAACGAGGCCACACCCGGCTTCGATTACGGTGAAGGCGGGTTCGATCCGAACAAGTGCAATGTCGGATTCAATGAGGAGAGTGGAAAGTTCCAGATCGAGATCAAGGGACTGGTGACGCCGAAAAGCGAAGAGGCTCAACGGATTTGTACTCAGGACCTCAATGAGGTTGTCGCCGCCTTCGTGCAGGACAAGACGACGATTGAACGGGGCCTATTCGACGCAGAACTGGTGCCGGAAGAACTGACCCAGGTCCGCATGGGCAAAATCATCAAAGAGAAGTATCCCGAACTGGATGATGAGGATCAGGAAGCCGTGCGCCAGCATGCAGTGGCAGCCCTGAACCTGACGCAGAAGGCCAAGGAGGTTGCTCTTGGCGGCAGTGATGGCGACGCCGAAAAGGGCGTGAACACGGCTTTCGTCGATGGCGTACGCAAGTTCGCGATGGATGTGCGCGATCTGGACATAGACCTCATCGACCGGATCAACCCCTTTGGTGAAGCCTACGCAATCCTCGCCAAGACGATGAGCGAGGAGAGCCTAAAACAGGTTGCCGCCGTTATCGGTGCCAAGCGGGTCAATCTCACGATCGAGGAAGCGCGTGAACTCGCCAAGCGCGCTTTAAAGTTTAAGCAAGAGCGTGGCCGACTTCCTTCGATCACCTCGCCAGATGCCTGGGAAAAGCGGATGGCCGAAGGCGTCGCTTTCTTGGCACGAATGAAAGCGGAGGCGGCTCGTGGCTAAATTTACCGACGAAGACGAAGCCCTTCTGGACGAACTCGGCGTTGACGTCGAAAGCGACAAGAAATCCAGCCGGACGCCCCGCGAAGAGCGGATCATTGCTGGCTTTGAAGAGATTCAGCGTTTCGTTGAGCAAAATGGTCGCGCTCCGCAACATGGCGAAGATCGAGATATTTTCGAGCGGCTCTATGCGGTGCGCCTCGACCGCATCCGGGAACAGCCTGACTGCCGCATCGTCGTCGAGCCATTGGATCATCAAGGGCTTTTGACAGGCGCGAATGCCTCGCCCAACGGCGCGGCTGAGGAACTGAATGACGATGAGCTTCTGGCACAGCTCGGAATCGACGCCGAACCTTCCCCTGCGATCACCGAACTGAAGCATGTTCGCTCGGCGGCAGAGAAGCGAGCGGCTGAAGAAATCGCTGATCGCACAAGGTGCGAGGATTTTGACCGCTTCAAGCCATTGTTCGAGCAAGTGCAACGTGAGCTTCAGAACGGTCAGCGAACTACCCGCCGATTTGTGAGGGACACGGGTCTGTCTAAAGCTGAAATCAAGGCTGGGCAGTTCTTCATTCTGGGCGGGCAAACCGCCTATGTCGCCGAAGTTGGGGAAGCTCTGAAGGCTCCGAACGGCGAAACCGATGCGCGCTTACGCGTGATCTATTCAAACGGAACAGAAAGCGACTTGCTTCTGAGATCGCTGCAACGCGCTCTCTACAAAGATGAGGCCAGCAGGCGGATCAGTGATCCGGTGGCGGGACCGTTGTTTGCTGATCAGAACGAAGAAGGGGACGAAGCAAGCGGCATCGTCTATGTGTTGCGAAGCAAGTCGGAACACCCGACCGTTGCAGCGCATCGCGACGTTCTGCACAAGATCGGTGTGACCGGCGGCGACCTTGCCAGACGTATCACCAATGCTCGCCTCGATCCGACTTTCCTGATGGCTGATGTCGAGGTCGTCGCCACGTATGAGCTTTTCAATATCAACCGAACTCGGCTGGAAAACCTAATCCATCGCATTTTCGGCGCTGCGCGTCTTGATATCGAAATCAAAGATCGGTTTGGGCAGCCCATCACTCCGCGTGAATGGTTTCTTGTCCCGCTTTTTGTGATCGACGAAGCGATGGAGAAGATCAAAGACGGCACGATAACTGGATTTGTCTACGATCCGAAGACTGCAAGCCTAGTAACGCAATCTATTGGGGGGAAAGCATCGTGAACTTCGATCCGGCAGCGTCGTTTGAAGACAACCTGGCACAGTTCAAGGCGGAAGCCGAAAGACTGGACGCCGATTGCGCACGCATCCTGTTCGATAATCTGGCAACGCTTTCGCGCGACGGTGACGCGGCGAGAGATAGACAGGCAATTCAGGAGTTTCATCAGGCCGTTCTAGCCGCGATCGACGCGCTTCCGGAGGCACCCGCGCCATGAGCCGCTATTTTTTGACATCTGCATCGATTGAAGGTTTCAGGGGAATCAACAATGATGGCGATCCACTTGTGCTACGATTCCGACCTGATGCGGTCAATTCTGTTCACGCCCCGAATGGTGTAGGCAAAAGCTCCATTTTTGAGGCTCTGCACTTTGCGATTCATGGCACCGTGCCAAGGCTTGAAATCTTGCAAGGCGCGGAACAAGGATCAAGCTACATAGTCAATAAGTTCCATCCTTCGCAGCAGGCGACGATTGCCTTAGTGTTTTCCAGCGATGATGGCACCCCGGAAATTTCCGTAACAGTAACCCGGACGGCAGTCGGGGTGCGGACGGTCTCGTCGCCTTCGGGCCATGGTGATCCCGAAGGATTTATGGCCAGCCTTCGGGAAGATTTTGTTCTGGTTGACTATCCTAGGTTTGCATCATTCGTAGACTGCTCTGCTTTGGAGCGAGGCCGGTCCTTTGCATCGCTGGTCGGATTAAGTCGGTATTCCCGCCTGCGTCAGGCATTGGACGGAGCGCGCAACACGCGGAATATCAATAGCGATTTGGGGCTGTCCGCTCTCCAAACTGAGGTCGCGACTTACACCCGTGCGATAAGCGGAATCGAAGGTCGCATCAAGTCTTCCTATCGGGAAGTGACGGGCACAACCCTGACTTCCATCGAGGGTATCGATCCGCTCAAAACCCAGGTGACCTTGGCTCTTGTCGGCATTCCCCTCTTTGCGCCGCTTTTGGCAGCTGGGAATGTGATGGACTTGGACTTCGATATTGCCGAACAAGCTATTGATCGCGAGGAAGGTGGAGCTGCCCGCAAGACTTTGGATAGTCTAAACAACACAGCCACCTCCTTGACCTCACTTGTAGTTTCACAGACAGAGATTGAAGAGCTTGAGAGCTTACTGGCTTTGGCGCGAACGCGTGATGACGCAATGCGGAAAGTCGGAGCTGCTGCAATTCACGCGTTGCTAAAAGATGCCCTGGCCGTCGTAAGCGGTGCAGAATGGCATGATCCACGTCAGTGCCCCGTTTGCGAAAAGATGTCAGATGGCCCGTTGCGGGATCAGTTGCAGGCCAAAATCGCGCTCTACGACGATGCAGAGCGTCTTGATACCGAACTGGGCCGTCAACTCGCTGCATCAGCTTGCCTCAGCAAGTTACGGCAGTTGGAAGAATTTGCCGGATTCGCTATACCGGCGGCAGATCGTGTCTCATCGGGTCTTATCATGGCAATGCGCCAGGCATCGATTCCAACCTCAACCATAGAGCGCATGAAGACCCAGCTTTCTGCTCTGGAAACAAAACGAGCAGTTGCGAGTGCTGCTGCGAATGAGGAGATAGCCAAACTTCAAGCCGTTCTCCCCCCTTCTCTAGTACAGGTCACGAGGACACTAGGACAAGCAAAGCAATTTCGTGATGCGATATTCGAATACGAAAGGGATATGCCGCTATTAGTAACCAAACGAGGGAAACTTGCCAAACTCAATCGTTGGAAAACATTTATTACCAATGCGGCGCAATCATTTGCTACGGCTGAAACAGCACTAGCAAATGCCCGAATCGCGGATATTCAAACAAGCTGTCAGGAACTCTTTGGACACCTAGTGCGAGGCGGCCCTGATGTTCAGCCAACCTTAAGCCGTGCGCAGAACAGTGAAAACGTCGACCTGAAGTTAGCTGACTTTTTTGGATTACAAGATCAAAGTGCACGCGCGTTGCTCTCTGAGAGCTATCGGAACGCGGTTGCAGCCTCGATCTTCCTCGCTTCCGCCACACTCCATAGCGGCGTTCCGCGCTTCATGATACTTGACGACGTGACTTCTAGCTTTGACGCAGGGCATCAGTTTAGCCTCATGGACACTATTCGCAGCCGCCTTCGTTACGGTGCGGTCGGTGGGGTACCGGACGGGTTGCAATTCATTATCCTCAGTCATGATAACAGTCTGGAAAAGTATTTTGATCGATTGAATGCAACAGCTGAATGGCATCATCAGAAGCTACAGGGAATGCCGCCGCGAGGGCGACTGATGGTTTCAGCACAACAGGCCGACCGCTTGAAAGCGCAAGCACAGCAATACCTGAATGCTGGACAGGTCGACATTGGCGAGCCATTTGTGCGTCAATACCTTGAATACAAACTTGGTCAGATAATAACACGGCTTGCAGTGCCGGTCCCCCCAGACTACGCAACCAGGGGCGACAAGCGTACATTATCTACCTTTACAGATGCCATCTTGGGTGCAGTATCCCTTTATCAGGCCGCTGGACGCTGCGTGCTGACAGCACAGCAAATTGCTGATCTACAGAGCCGCCATGTGCCCACGATAATGACTAATTACGTCAGCCACTATGAAACGGGCGTAGGTAATCCGTTTAACGCGTACGCCTTACTCGGCGTGCTTCAGAGTGTCGATGACCTCGCTGATTGCTTCATGTGGACGGACCCAACAAACGGCCAGAAGAAATACTATCGAACATTGGACCGCCAATAGAAGACGATGATGCCCTTCCAAGAAGCGGGTTAAGGGGGCCAAGCCCCGAAGGGCGCTGCCCGCAAGGGGCGCGCCTATCTCACCGGCAAGCGGTTCGTGAATTAAAGATCATCGTCGTTTGGGTAATTGGAGCGACTTGCTGTCGCCGATTCCTTCTTTTTCGTTTTTGATTTCGGCTTGAGTACGTTGATCGCGGACGCGTCCAACGTATTCTTCAGATGAACTGCATAGTGCTTTTCAATCATTTCAACACTGGTGCGGCAGTTTTTGGCGATTTGATAAATATCGGCCCCCTCCATCAATCGCATACAGATGTAAGTATGACGAAGGCTGTAGGCTGTTCTTGGTTTGCGGTCTCGATCAAACTTCAATTCGGTTCGATCGAGGAGGTTGTTAAACAGCTTGATGTGATTGCCGGGGAACAGAAGATCTGTTGGACCTGGGTATTCCACTGCTGGCGGCGTTGGTGGCTCTCCCCCTTGTTTGCGCCGCAACTGCCCAGCTCGGCGCGATTCGCCTTGGACAGGCTTCGGACGGGCCTTGATGCGCTGATAAACGCGCACGGCGCTTGGCATGCTCTTGCAGTAGCCGACGCCACGCTTGCCGCGCACCTCGATTTCCAGAATTTCATTGCCGGTCGCATCGTCGTGAGCGATCGTCACGTCGCGGTGCTGAAGGTTAAAGGCTTCGTCGGGACGTAGCCCGGTGTTCGCCATGAACAGGATGAGGTCATAGACCTGTTCGGCGTTCCACTTGAACCGGCTATTCAGCGGCTCCTTGGCGTACGCACGTGCAGCCTCGTAAAGCTGCCTGTACTCCTCAGGGCTGAACCATGGCCGGTGCGTCACCTTCCCCTGCGACTTGTAGGGGGGAGAAAGATCGGGGAGGTATTCAAGCCACCCATGCCGGATGGCCGTTTTGAGGACCATCCGCAGCGTCACGATTTCATCGTGGAGGGTGCTGCGGGACGGTGGCTTGCTCCTCGGCTTGTGCTTGCTTTTGGAGAGCGGGTTCGGCTCCGCGAACGAGGTCATACGGTGGACCCGGTACTCCTGCACCTTGCCGGGGGTGACCTTGTTCAGGGGGAGGTTTCCAAAGAAGGGGACCAAATGGAGCCTCAGGCGAATGGCATGGCCTTCGGCCCATTTGCCGCTCCGCTCCCCTTCCGTAATAACGGCATATTCCTTGAGGAACTGGTCAGCGGCCTTGCCGAACGTCGGGCCGCTATCGAGCGTTCCGGCGCGCTTCTTGCCGACGAGGGTCAGGTACCAATCCTCGGCAATCTCCTTGGCGAGGACCACGCTTTCTTGCTTCGTGCTCGTTCTGCGCTGCTTGCCGCCAACCGAGGCCGAGCACTGCCAGAAGCGACTGTTATCGCGACGATAAACCTGGACCTTACCACCCAGCAAAACATGGCTTTCCATGGGACCCACCACGCCATTTCGTTCAAATTAGGCGTAAGACTATCAGGTTTTCGGGATTCCGTCAAAATGTGTTAGCAGTGTGTTAGGACTTTGGAACGCAAAAACCCGCCTTGCGGCGGGTGATTGGCGTTGATTTTGTTGTTGATTTGGTTGCGGGGGCCAGATTTGAACTGACGACCTTCAGGTTATGAGCCTGACGAGCTACCGGGCTGCTCCA
>CAIYYN010000043.1 GCA_903930435.1 uncultured Hyphomicrobiales bacterium
AAATTTATTAAATTCAATATAATGAATGTATATGTTTATATTTTATGAATAAAAATCCCGTATGGATATTTTATGGACGGATCTTACGGGAGATCTATGTGTATAAGCGATCGAAAATACATTTGAGAACCATTTTGTCTTCCGGGATTCTGGTGAGTGTTGGAGTCTTGCTGGCCTTATCAGCCGCAGTCTTGGTTATCTTGAATTATAATTATACGCGCGCGGAAAGAAATTTGGCAGCGCTGGTTTGGTTCGATTCACTTCTCGAAGCTTCGGCTTCATTTAATCAAGAGCAGCCTCTCCTCAGCAAGTTCCTGACTGCTGACGACGATAAACTGGGCGCGAGTCTGTCGGCGTTGGAGGATGCCCGACAAAAAACAGACCAGCTACTCGAAAAAGTCAGTGATCAACTCGATACCCTTGGGGTGCTTGACGCAGATCTGAGTTTTTGGCGGGCAATTGAAGATGTTCATAGCAAGATCGGTGAAACGCGCAAAATGCAAAGAGAATTTGCTGAAGCACAATTGGTGTCCGAAAAAGGCAAATGTATTTCTGAGATACTCCACCGTTCGTTTTCAGTTGATGACGACATGCGCGGGCTTGAGTTGCTGGCGATTGGCAGGATGAGCGTGCTTGACCCAGATTTGGCAGGGCAGATGCTACTACTGACCAAGTTCAACGATCTGCAAAATTATGCAAGCCGGATAGGTGCTGAGTTACTTCCATTTGCAGCGATGACAATGCCCATGCCCGATGCCGCCTTTGCCGATCTGGAACGCGATAGCACGCGTCTGGCGGACATCTGGCAACTGGTTAAGCAACAGGATGGGCTATTCAATAGTAATACGGAGCTTATGAACTTGCGCCAGTCGGTTCAGACGATCCTGTTTGATGGCTTGCCCGAATTGAAGAAAGGGATCGTTGAGAATGGGCGCATGAATGGCGGTTCTGGTTTCACGATTGACGTTCTGGCGACTAAATTTTTGCCAACAATACCGCAGGTCGAATACTTCAAGTCCGCATTTTACGACACAGAGATAGCGCGCCTGAACGCAAAATGCCTGAACGCCTTCGTGCTTCTGGTTGCAATCGGCACTGCTACAGCAACGATTGTTGTCGTGACTGGTGGATTGATGTATGCGCTTCGCAGGCATATTTTCACGCCGCTCTTGCTCGCCAGCAAGAATATCATCGCGCTGGCCAAAGGCGACCTGCTGACGCAGACGCAGTGCAACTCGAGTTCTGCCGAAATTCGCGAACTCTATGAGGCCTTGGATGATCTCCGGCAGATTCTGGGAGAGCGGCAGCATTATACCGAGGACCTGCGTGTCAGGTCTGAGACGGATGCCTTGACGGGTCTCTGGAGTCGGTCTGTTTTAGACCGAATTGGAGCAGGGCAGGCCGAATTTGATGAATTGCCGTCAGACGTGTCGCTCATCATGATGGATCTGGACCGCTTCAAATCCATCAATGACACATATGGCCATCAAGCCGGCGACACGGTCTTGCGTCAGGCTGCTCGACGGCTGCTGCAAACGATAGGCGATAACGCGATCATTGTCCGCTTTGGCGGCGAAGAATTCGCCATCATCCTGCATGAGGCCGATCAACAGACCGCCTTGATTGCTGCCGAGAGGTCGCGGGTTGTTCTGAGCTCTATCCCGTTCGAGATCGAGGACGAGCAGACGATTACTGTGACGGCCAGCTTTGGGGTGAGTGTCGGGCGGCGCGATGGGGATCATTGGCGTTGGCTGCTGAAGGCGGCCGATGACGCGCTTTATCAAGCTAAGGCAAATGGTCGCAATCGAGTCTGTTATAATGCGGGCTTTCGAGGCGCGTTGGATAAGCGTGCGTCCCGACCGAGTTGATTGATGACTCGGCATCCTTGCCGGAATTAAACTTGTTGCTGCATATCATTTCGGCAAAAAATCCCTTGCGTCTGATTTGTCCATTTGATCAAATCTTTTGGTGGCGATGCCCAAGTTATCAGTCGCCCTGAAAGGCTCGGTTCGATGTCGTATGCTGTGCGCCAGCAGCACAAAGCCGCAACTTCCGATGATCGCGAGCCGTCGATTGACGTGCGTGGCCTCACTCTCTCGTTTTCGACCGCTGATGGGCCGGTGCATGCGCTGTCAAATGTCGATCTGACGATTCGGTCCGGAGAATTTGTTTCTCTGATCGGCCCATCCGGGTGCGGCAAGACGACCCTGCTGCGCACGATCGCGGATCTCGAGCAACCCACCGGTGGACACATAACGGTCAATGGCGGGACGCCGCGTCAGGCGCGGATAGGTCGACAGTACGGTTATGTCTTTCAGGAACCCGCGCTCTTCCCATGGCGGACGGTGATCGACAACGTGATGTTGCCGCTCGAGATTATGGGCGTCCAACGCTCCGACCGGCTCGCCAAGGCAAAGGCCCAACTGGCTCTGGTAAACCTGTCCGGTTTTGAAAGCCGGTTTCCCTGGCAATTGTCGGGCGGAATGCAGCAACGCGCCTCCATCGCCCGCGCCTTGTCGTTTGACCCCGGCTTGCTGCTTATGGACGAACCTTTCGGCGCACTTGACGAAATCGTTCGTGACAAGCTCAACGTGCAGCTTCTGAAGCTATGGGCGGAGACGAAAAAGACGATTGTCTTCGTGACCCACTCCATCCCGGAAGCCGTTTTCCTGTCGACGAAAATTGTCGTCATGAGTCCGCGGCCCGGTCGGATCATCGACGTGATCGATTGTGATTTTGGCGCGGATCGCACGCTTGAACTAAGGGAAACGCCGGAATTCCTGACGATTGCGCACCGCGTGCGTGAGGGTTTGAGGGCGGGCCATTCCTATGATGATTGAGCCAGCGCCACACCGGCCATCCGGCTTCGGTCGGCGCTTCATCAACGCAGCTGTGGCGGGCCATTTTCTGCCGGTATGTGTTGTTGTCCTGGTTCTCGTGTGCGGGTGGTATTTTGCTGCCTTCTTCATGAACAGAGCGGTAGTGCTGACCCTGATGGGCGACGACGCGCATCCATCACTGTCCCAATTGATCTGGGCAACCCTCAACTCCGAGCGACCGTTGCTGCCAGCGCCGCACCAGATCCTTGCCGAGTTGCAACGCACCGTGCTGGATGTATCGGTGACGTCACGGCGCAGTCTCGTCTTTCATGCAGAGGTCACCCTTGAGACAACGCTGATCGGCTTTGCGATCGGCTCCTGTGCAGGTGTTTTGCTGGCAGTTGGCATTGTTCACAGTCGGGTTCTGCAAAAGGCCCTTATGCCCTGGATAATAGCCTCGCAGACGGTCCCGATCCTCGCAATTGCGCCCATTGTCGTTGTCGTGCTCGGCAATATCGGGATCACGGGGACTTTGCCGAAAGCCCTGATCTCCGCCTATCTCTGTTTTTTCCCCGTGACCATCGGCATGACCAAGGGCTTGGCCTCTCCTGACCTGATGCTGATCGACCTCATGCAGACCTTTCATGCGTCACGCCGCCAGACATTCTGGAAGCTGCGATTTCCGGCTTCGGTCCCGTTTCTGTTTGCGAGCCTGAAGGTGGCGATCGCCATCTCCCTCGTTGGCGCCATCGTGGCAGAATTGCCGACCGGCGCGCAGGCTGGTCTGGGTGCCCGATTATTGTCCGGGTCCTACTATGGTCAGACGATCCAGATCTGGGCCGCCCTTTTTGCGGCAGCGACACTGGCGGCTGTTGTCGTGTTTGCGGTGGGCCTGATTGAGCGCGTGACGCTGGCTGGCATGGGGAGCCGCAGATGAGCCACCCGCCGATTCAGCCAGCAAAGACAACAGGCAACGCGCTTCTCTTGATCTTGTTTGGCTGTGTCGGCTTGGTCGTCGGGTTCGGAACGCTGGTGCATCTGGCGCATGGATTTGCCGCGCAGGGAGAAACACCGATCTGGTTCTGGTTTGCGGTCGCCCTGATCTGGTTGGCTGCATGGATCCTCGTTGGTCGCTTGTCGACATTTCCGGCCAATGACGACTTCGCGGGGCGATTGATTGAAACAAGTGTGCCGCTGATCTTCGGGGCAACAATCCTGTTTCTCTGGGAAGTGATCACCGTCGGGGCAGGCGTGCCGAAGGTCCTGCTTCCCGCACCGTCGGACATCGGATCACGGTTTGCCAGTTCTCTGCCCATTCTGGAGGCAGACTTTGTTCAAACCGTTCTGCGCGCGGTGGTTCCTGGCTGGATGGTCGGCTCGCTGTCAGGGTTTCTGATTGCGCTCGTCTGCGACCGCGTCCCTTTCCTGGCGCGCGGGCTGATCCCGATCGGAAATTTCATATCCGCACTTCCGATGATCGGTGTGGCACCGATCATGGTCATGTGGTTCGGCTTTGATTGGCAATCCAAGGTCGCCATCGTTGTCATCATGACGTTCTTTCCGGCACTAGTGAACAGTATCGCAGGTTTGCAGGCCAGCGGTGAACTCGAACGCGACCTTATGCGCTCCTACGGCGCTGGATTTACTCCAACATTCTGGAAGCTGCGGCTGCCCTCGGCGATGCCGTTCCTGTTCAATGCGCTGAAGATCAACTCCACGCTCGCCATGATCGGCGCAATCGTGGCTGAATTTTTCGGCACGCCGATTGTGGGCATGGGATTCCGGATCTCGACCGAAGTGGGCCGCTCCGATCTCGATATGGTGTGGGCGGAAATTGCGCTTGCAGCGGTCACCGGATCGCTTTTTTACGGGCTTTTGGTACTGGCCGAGCGGTCGGTGACCTTCTGGCATCCGTCCTATCGGGGGCGGTAGTGGACTTGGCTTCGCATTCAGTTCGTTAAAAAGGGGAGATGCAGATGACAACGACAATCTTGAGCAAGCTTGGAATGACGGGCCTTATCGCAGCAGCGCTTGGTTTTGCAGCGGTTTCGTCTGCTTCGGCGGCTGACAGTCTGACCCTTCAGTTGAAGTGGGTCACGCAGGCCCAGTTCGCAGGCTATTACGTTGCCAAGGACAAGGGCTTTTACAAGGATGCAGGCCTTGATGTAACCATCAAGGCGGGCGGACCGGATATCGCACCCGAGCAGGTCATTGCAGGCGGTGGCGCAGATGTCATTGTCGACTGGATGCCTGCGGCGCTGGCCGCCCGCGAAAAGGGCGTTGGCCTCGTCAATATTGCGCAGCCCTTCAAGAAATCCGGCATGGAACTGACGTGCCGCGCTGAAACCGGCATCAAGTCGCCCGCTGATTTCAAGGGGCACACGCTCGGCGTCTGGTTCTTTGGCAACGAGTATCCGTTCCTGTCGTGGATGTCGAAACTGGGTATCAAGACCGATGGGTCTGCCGGTGGCGTCAAGGTCCTGAAGCAAGGCTTCAACGTCGATCCGCTAATCCAGAAGCAGGCAGATTGCGTCTCGACCATGACCTATAACGAATATTGGCAAGTGATTGACGCAGGCATTCCTGCGGACAAACTTGTCGTGTTCAAGTACGAGGAGCAGGGCGTATCGACACTCGAAGACGGCCTCTATGCGATGGAGGCCAAGCTCAAGGACCCCGCCTATGTGGCCAAGCTCGGGAAGTTTGTCGCCGCCTCGATGAAGGGTTGGACTTATGCGAGCGCGCATCCCGATGAGGCCGTCAAGATCGTTCTCGACAATGACGCTTCCGGCGCTCAGACCGAAAAGCATCAGGCCCGCATGCTCGGCGAGGTGAACAAGCTGACCGCTGGCTCCAACGGGGCGCTGGTTCCTGCTGATTACGAGCGCACGGTGAAGGAGCTTTTGTCGGCAGGATCCGATCCGGTCATCACCAAGGAGCCGACGGGTGCCTGGACCCATGCTGTGACAGACGCCGCAGGATTGAAGTGATCAGAGCGGTCTGAAACTTGCTTGCCTTTTGCCAGGGTCACTTCCGGAGAGATGCCGGGAGTGATCATACTTCGATACCGAGTTTGTAAGTCCAGCACTGGATGATTGCCCAGAGGAGCCGAGATCAATGTCCATTCTCATTCGTGGCGGTACAGTCGTGAATTTCGATCAGTCGATCCAGGCCGATGTCCTGATCGAAGGCGGCGTGATTGCGGCTGTTGGTCCGAAGCTGCCTGCGCCCTCTGGAACGGAAGTCATCGACGCATCCGGAGCCTTCGTGCTGCCGGGTGGCATCGATCCCCATACACATCTCGACATGCCCTTCATGGGGACATTCTCGTCCGATGATTTCGAGACGGGCACGCGCGCTGCCCTGTCTGGCGGCACAACGATGGTGGTCGATTTCTGTTTGCCGGGACCCGGCCAGTCCTTGCTGGCCGCCTATCAGGAGTGGCGTCACAAGGGCGAAAAGGCTTTGTGCGACTACGGCCTGCACATGGCGATCACCTGGTGGGACAAGCAGGTGTTTGACGAGATGGCTACCGTCGTCAAGACCTATGGCATCAATACATTCAAGCACTTCCTGGCTTACAAGGGTGCCTTGATGGTCAATGACGACGAGATGTATCACTCGTTTTCGCGCTGCGCGCAGCTTGGCGCGATGCCTCTCGTCCACGCCGAAAACGGCGATATCGTCTTCCGCCTCCAGCAGCATTATATCGACATCGGCGTCAATGGGCCGGAGGGCCATTCCTACTCACGCCCGCCTGAGGTCGAGGGCGAAGCGACCAACCGCGCCATCATGATCGCCGATATGGCTGGCAGTCCGCTCTATGTCGTGCATACGTCCTGTCGCGAGGCACATGAAGCCATTGCCCGCGCTCGTGCGGCAGGAAAGCGTGTTTATGGCGAACCTCTGGTGCAGCATCTGGTGCTCGATGACCGCGAATATCAGTCAAAAGACTGGGACTATGCGGCCCAGCGCGTTATGTCGCCACCCTTCCGCGACAAGTCGCATCAGGACAGCCTGTGGGCCGGATTGCAGTCAGGTTCGCTGCAAGTCGTCGCGACTGACCACTGCGCCTTCACAACCGAAAAGAAGCGCTTCGGCATCGGGGATTTCCGCAAGATCCCGAACGGGACGGGCGGACTTGAGGATCGTATCCCGGTACTTTGGACGCATGGTGTGAACACGGGTCGCCTGACGAAGGAAGAATTCGCTGCAGTCACGTCAACCAATATTGCCCGCATCCTCAACATCTATCCGAAAAAGGGGCGGATCGCGGCAGGGTCTGATGCAGATCTCTATATCCTTGATCCCGCAGCCGAAAAGACCATTTCGGCAAAGACACAAAAGAGTGCAATCGATTACAATGTGTTCGAAGGCATCCATGTGCGCGGGCTGCCAGTTGTGACGATCTCGCGCGGCAAGGTTGTCTATCGTGACGGCGAAGTGACGGCTCGGCAGGGCGACGGACAGTATGTCGCCCGCGATCCGTTCCCCGCAGTCCATGTCGCCAATACGACATGGAAGGACTTGACCAAGCCTCGTGCAGTCGAACGGCTTGAAGTCACGCCTTGATAGCGTAGAACGTCTTGTTCGAGGGCTATGTTTGGTTCTGTTCGTCCGTGCCAATGCGATGCAAAAGCAAGACGAATAAAATAAAAACGTTATTTATAGCGGTCTCCGCTATAAATAACGGAATTTTGAAAACAAATGATCGTAAAATTCGTTGATGTTTACGAGTTATATCTAGAGGAATCAAAATGAATAGAAACAAGTCATGCGTATGCTTTGATGTTCGCGATCTCATCAGTTGAATGCTGCTCAGCGATCAGCAATTCATATCGCTTTTGTAGATTCATCCAGAATTCGGGTGTCGTGGCAAAAAACCGGGCGAGCCTTAAAGCGGTGTCTGCGGAAATGCCCAGTTCTTCACGCACGATCCGCTCGATGCGCGTGCGGGGGACATGGCAGGCGCGAGCGATCTTGCCCGGGGTGAGCCCCAATGGGAGCATAAATTCTTCCCGTAGCATTTCGCCGGGATGCATCGGGGGCAGAGTTGTTACGATCTCGATGGGTTCGGTCATACGCTTATCCCTAGTAATAGTCGACGATCTCAACCAGTTCGGCAGCGTCGTCGGACCAGATAAAACAGACCCGGAATTGTTCATTGATCCGAATGGAGTATTGTCCAGATCTATCGCCGGACAGCGCTTCAAGACGATTGCCAGGAGGTTGCATAAGATCGGACAACCGTTCCGCCGCCGCAATAGCTTCCAGCTTACGGCGCGCTACCGCGAATATTTGGACTGGAAAGCCCTTCGGACATTTTGCGTGAAAGACCAGTTCGGTGGTCTTATTCCGAAATGATCTGATCATGTGTCAAAATGTATCGTTAAACGATACAAATAGCAAGATCGTTTCTCATTGCAGATCAGGAGCCTGTCATGACCCTTCCGAACCTCGCAATTAACCCCCAGCGCCTCTGGGACATGCTCATGGACACCGCGAAATTTGGCGGTACGCCCAAGGGAGGCATCCGGCGGCTCACGCTGACGGAAGAGGACAGGCTGGTTCGCGACTGGTTCAAGGCGGAAACAGAAAAACTCGGCTGCACGGTCACTGTGGATGAAATTGGCAACATGTTCGCCGTGCGGCCAGGCAAGCGGTCGGACTTGCTGCCGATTGCGATGGGGTCGCACCTCGATACGCAGCCGACCGGCGGCAAGTTCGATGGTGTTTTGGGAGTACTTGGCGCGCTGGAAGCCATGAAGACCCTGCATGAGGCCGGGTATGAGACCAACGCGCCCATAGAGATCGTCAACTGGACCAATGAGGAAGGCTCGCGCTTTGCGCCCGCGATGCTGGCATCTGGCGTCTACGCCGGTGCCTTTACCCGCGACTACGCCTATGAGCGGGCGGACCGACAAGGTGTTAGCTTTATCGACGCGCTCGAAGGGATCGGCTACCGGGGGGCGGAACCTGTCGGACAGCACAAGTTCGGTGCCATGTTCGAATTGCACATTGAGCAAGGACCTATTCTCGAGGATGAAGGCAAGCTGATTGGTGTCGTGCAGGGCGTGCAGGGCATGCGCTGGTACGAGGTGACCGTAACCGGTCAGGATGCCCACACGGGCGCAACGCCCATGTATCTGCGCAAGAATGCGTTGCTGGGTAGTGCGCGCATGATCGACCGTATTGATGCCATCGCGCAAAAATACGCGCCGAACGCCGTTGGAACCGTGGGTCTGATTGAAAACCAGCCGAACAGCAGAAACGTGATCCCCGGCGAAGTCTTTTTCACCGTCGATCTGCGGCACCCCGACGAGGCCGTATTGCAGCAGATGGAGGATGAATTCCGAGCCGCATTGCCCGAGATACTTGATCCGCTGAAGCTCACCTTTGACGGAAAAATGATCTGGAAATCGCCGGCGGTGAAATTTGCCCCGGAGCTGATTGATTGTGTGCGCGTCGGGACCGAGAAGGCAGGATTGGCAAGTCGCGATATGGTGTCGGGTGCCGGGCATGATGCTGCCTATATCGCGCGTGTTGCGCCGACGACGATGATCTTCGTGCCGTGTCTCGGCGGTATCAGCCATAACGAAGCAGAATCCACGACGCTTGAGGAATGCGCGGCAGGTGCCCAGGTCTTGCTGAACGCAGTGCTTGAATATGACAGTCGCCTCGCTTGATTGTCCGGTTCTGCGCGGGAGGCCTTGACCGGATCGCCGACTCGGGCGACGTCTCGCGTTGAAGACTGACGCGGCGACGGACCAGTTCGTTTTCCAATCGGGGTAGGATGCAATGACCGACAGAAGCTGCCTGATGATAGTGCTCGCGGCAGGCGAGGGCACGCGGATGAAATCGGCGCTGCCGAAGGTGCTTCACGAGATTGCGGGTCGCCCGATTGTTCAGCATGTACTTGCAGGCGCAACCGCCGCCGGGGCTGATCGCTTCGCCGTGGTTGTCGGGCCGGGGCGCGAGGATGTCGCAAAAGCTGCCCTTGTTCAGGCTCCAGGCGCGAGCGTATTCGTCCAGTCCGAACGGTTGGGGACCGCGCATGCCGTCCTCATGGCGCGCGAGGCGCTGCTCGAACCTGTCGACGATGTGATTGTCCTCTATGGGGATACGCCGCTCGTGACGCCTGCAACACTTGCGCGCGTCCGCGCCGAGCTTGACAAAGGTGGTCATGTCGTCGTTCTCGGGTTTGAAGCTGCAAATCCAATGGGTTACGGGCGATTATTGATTCAGGATGGCAAGTTGCTGGCGATCCGCGAGGAGCGCGATGCCACGGAGTCCGAGCGAAAAGTGACCCTGTGCAATTCGGGTATCATGGGCTTCTCGGGAGAGCACATTCTGGGCATTCTCGATGCAATCGATAACAGGAATGCCAAGGGCGAGTTCTATCTGACGGATGCCGTCGAAGTGGCTCGCGCAAAAGGCCTCAACGCAACGGTTGTTGAAGGCACCGAGGAAGAATTCCTTGGCGTCAATGATCGCCGGCAGCTCGCAACCTGCGAAGCCGTGTTTCAGTCTCGTCGTCGAAACCAGGCCATGTTGGAAGGCGTGACCCTCCAGGCACCCGAAACCGTGTTTTTTGCCGCTGATACGCAGTTGTCCGCTGATGTCATCATCGAGCCGAATGTTGTCTTCGGGCCGGGCGTCGTCGTTGAACGGGGGGCACGTATCAAAGCGTTCTCGCACCTTGAGGGGGCCCACGTGCGGGAAGGGGCTATCGTCGGCCCCTACGCACGCTTGAGGCCGGGAGCCGATATCGGGCGGTCCGCGCATATCGGCAATTTTGTCGAGATCAAGAACGCGACCATCGAAGATGGCGCCAAGGCAAATCATCTCTCCTATATTGGTGACGCCCGTGTTGGAGCAAAAGCCAATATTGGTGCGGGCACAATCACCTGTAATTATGATGGGTTCGGCAAATATCACACCGATATCGGTGCCAACGCATTCATCGGCTCGAATTCCTCACTGGTAGCTCCGGTCAAGATTGCAGACGGAGCCTATGTCGGGTCTGGTAGCGTGATCACGTCGGACGTACCGGCTGACAGTCTGGCGGTTGGGCGCGGTCGACAGGCGAACAAGGATGGCTGGGCAGCTGCCTTCCGGCAACGGATGCAGGCGCTGAAGAAGCGGTAAGATCCTGAAGCCGAAAGCAGTCGAGACGGATTGTCACAATTTTGCCGGTTCAAATGAGTTTCAGGCGTTGACACCGGGCAACTCACTCGTCATAACACGCGCCACGACGGGTTGCCCCTCGCCGAACGATTTCGGTCAACGGAGAATCCATCGCCACGGCAATCACTTCGACTTGGCGGTTGCCTTGGAGACGTGGAGGAATGTCCCGAGCGGCAAAGGGGGCGGACTGTAAATCCGCTGGCTAAGCCTTCGTAGGTTCGAGTCCTACTTCCTCCACCATTTTCCTTCCTTTCGATATTATGGCTGTTCGAAAGACGGCGTAGGCTAGCGATATGTGACCGGCTGCCCACAGTCGCGTCGGAAGTTACGGTCGTATTATCCGATGATCGAATGCAAGTCCCGCCTCACTTTACTTGGCCCCGCGTCGTGATAGGAATTGTCCCCGCCGGGACGCCACCAACCGAAGGGCGGGGCCGGCTCTTGGACCAAGTGGGTGCCTGACAGAATGCGTGATCGGCAAGATCGCAAATTGGGTTCGATGATCGCCAAAGCAGTCGCCATCATGGCGATGGCGATGCAGGTCCTGCTTGCCCCGAATTTGATGCAGCAGCTTGTCTATGCTGCCGATACGGACTACGGTCTGTCGATCATCTGCGGCCATCAGGGCGACGCGGTAGCGACCGGTCAGGATGCGCCTGCTTCGCAGGTGCATATGTATGACTGTCCCTGCTGTTTGTCGGGCCAGGGGCACGCGCTGCTGCCCGAACCCACGGCTGTTGAGGCAGTTGAGCCTATTCCGGCCATTCAAGCCGGCGTTGGAATCAGTGCGCCGCAAGTTCATGAAATCGCGACTGTTTCGCGAGCCCAATTTCCAAGGGCACCCCCGGTATCTGGTTGACGCGGAGCTGACTTTGCCGCCGTGCAAAGTCAACCGTCGAGCCGTTTGGCTCATGTCCATCCTGTAAACTGACTCCGCCTGAATGCCGACCGTCGGCATCGGCCTTCAGTCATGTTTGCAGACCAGATCCCGACGTCTGTTCAGGTTTCATCATGCAAAATCCATTCAATGCCCGATCCGTCGCGGCGGCCGCGACGCTACTTGTTGCGCTGCTTGCTTCAAATTCAAGCGCCTTGGCCCACGCTGTTTGTGGCAATCGTGTTTTCCCCCCAACGCTTACCGTCGACGATCCCGGCGTCGGTGACGAACTGAGCCTGCCGACAATCAACTATCAATCGTCGGGAGCTTCATCCGGTCAGCCCGTGACCCAGTTCGGCTTCGAGTGGGACAAGACCATCACCGAGCATTTGGGCTTCTCGATCCAGAGCGATTATCAATCGATTACGGATCAGCGGCTGCATTTTCAGGGGTGGGATAACTGGAATGCCGGCCTGAAATATGAGTTTTATTGCAACCCCGACTGGGAGTTCATGGCGTCGTTTGGCGTCAACCGGACATTTGCCTATACCGGGTCAAAGACCCTGATCAACAACGGTTATATTGGCTCCGTCAGCAGCACCAATCCGACACTTTATGTCGGCAAGGGACTTGGTGATCTGCCTATTGGCCTGTTGCGCCCGCTGGCAATTACCGGTGTCCTTACACGCCAGTTCTCTGATAGCCCCGGTATCACGCCGAACGCGTGGAATTTTGGCGGCACGATCCAGTATTCGATTCCCTATCTGCAGCAACACGTAAAGTCGTTCGGTCTGCCTGACGTCATTGCGCGTCTGACGCCTTTGGTCGAGGTCAATTTCAACGCACCGACACAAGGCCCGCAAACCGGCACGATCTCACCCGGACTGCTTTATGAAGCCGATACCTGGCAGGTCGGAGCCGAAGCCGTATTCCCGCTCAATGCCGCCACACGCCAACAACAAGGCGTTGGAGCCGTGGTCCAGCTCCACTTCTTCCTCGACGATATTTTCCCGACCAGTCTTGGTAAGCCAATTTTCGGAGCCAGCCGATGATCCGCGTGAAAATCTTGATCCTGTCCGTCCTGTTGATCATTGGCGTGCCTGCCATCGCGTTCGCGCATGCGCATCTGGTATCGTCGTCACCTGCTGTTGGCGCGACTGCATCGGCCCCGACGAACCTGGAGATGACCTTCAGCGAGGGCATCGAACTCGGTCTGTCGAAATTCGAGCTGACAGGCCCGACTGGTCTTGTGGGAGGCGTCTCGGTCGCCTTCGGCGGCGATAACAAGACCGTCCAGCTCCACCTAAGTGCACCATTGCCAGCCGGAAGCTATACGATCCGCTGGCATGTTGTGTCTGTCGATACGCACAGGACCGAGGGGACATTTTCGTTCTCGGTCAAATGACGCGTCAGGTTGGCGACAGTGTTCCAATCACGCTCGCCAACCCGATCACGCCGATGCCCAGAGCGGCAACAAGGAGGATGATGCGGCGGATTGTTTCGACGACCGCCGCATTTCCTGCCAGTTTCGGGACGAACCAATAGCGATTGGCGAGCGCCATCGCTGCCATCAAGCCCACGATCACGATCTTGATATCCAGCATCATCTGATAGGGATGTGATGGATCGAGGGTGAGATGATCCTCGATCAGCGTCATGTTCAAGAAGCCGGTTCCGACCACAAGAATGACGACGACTTGCCCGATTGCGGAGAAGCGCCGAAGCGCGACGCCCCGGTCTCTGCTCAACAGATCGTCTATCGAGCGCGCGCACATGGCGACAGGTACCAGGGTGCCGATCCAATATCCGGCAGCCAGCAGATGGGCAGCTTGCGATGCCCGGCTGAGGATGCCGGACAACCCGCTCTGCATGACGGCGTGGCCAACAAGACCCAATGTGATGATTTGTAGCCCCGAGATGGCAGCAGCCACGATCCACCAACGATTCGGCTGGCGGGTCGAGGGCCAGGCGATCAAGGCGACGGATACGACGGATAAAGCCATGTGCCATTGCCAGACCTGACCAAAGGCTGTTTGGAACACGATGTCCGGGGCGAGGCCTGTGCTCCAGCCATCTGCCATGCTGACCGACGTCAGCGCCAGCCAGACGACGCTTGACACCGCTGCCGTTGTTGACAGTGCGAAGGCATAACGCCTGAATTGACCATTGACACTGTTGGCCAACGGAACGGGAGCCAAGACCGCCTGGAAAAGCGTCAGACCGAAGAGCAGTAGCGATGCCAGGTAATGAACAAACCGGCAAACGATCAGTGTTGAGTCCATCGGCAATCCGTTGCGCGGTCTACGCCCCTGCGGCGCTCTGTCGAGAAAGCCTCAAACAGACATGCGTGCAACAGGTTTCAATCAGGAACGCGTGCTCGAGCCTCAAAATTCGCGCAAGGTCTCGCGCAACGTCTTGCTTTTGTATTCGGTTCGGACTACGCCGCGCCTCTGCAGGGCGGGTACCAGGCCATCGCAGATTTCGTTGATATATTGCCGTGAAATCAGCGTCGTATTCGGCTTGGTGATCAGGAACCCGTCACCGCCGACTTCTTCCATGACCTCGTCCATGCGCTTTGCCACCTGCTCCGGTGTACCGACGAGACCGTCCAGACCCCGCGACATCATGTCCAGACACAGTTGCCGCAACGTCTTGCCAGCGCCCCACTGGGCGAAAGCGTCAAGTGACCCCTGTTCTCCGTTTGTCGTCAGTTTCGGCAACTCTTCGTCAATCGGGTAAATCGAGAAATCGATGTCCGTGATCGAGCTCATCATGGCCAGGACTTTTTCGAAATAGCCCGGTGTTTCCGCGATCTGGTGATAGCGCTCCCAGGCGGCCTTTTCGGTCGCGCCGATAATCGGGGCAGCCAGAAACAGGACCTTGATGTCATCGGGATTGCGACCTGCTGCAATGGCCTTCGCCCTGACGTCATCACGATAGGCCTTGTTGCCCGCGATACCGAACGATGGCGCGATGATGCTGTCGGCAGTCTGCGCAGCAAACGTCCGCCCGCGTGGCGAGCCGCCTGCCTGCACGAAGGTCGGGCGAATCTGCGGGGAGGGCGCCACGTTCAGGGGACCCCGGCATTTGAAATACTTGCCGACGAAATTGATCGGCTTGACCTTCGTGTGATCGGCGTAGGTATGCGTCGCCCGATCCAGAATGATCGTATCGGGTGCCCAACTCGACCAGAGCTGATTGCAGAGATCCATATATTCATCGGCCATGTCGTAGCGCAGGTGGCGCGGCGGCAGTTCATCCATGCCGAAGTTCTGCGCGGCAAGATCTTCGCCTGATGTCACGATATTCCAGCCGAATCGCCCTTTGCAGATATGATCCGTTGTCGTGCACAGGCGCGCGAGCATGAACGGCGGATAGGCCATGGTCGACATCGTAGCAACGACGCCAAGATGGGTCGTATTGGCCCCGATGAGGGCCGCAAGCGGCATCGGATCATGCTTCGGGGCCATGATCGCATGCTTCAGATAGGCTTCCTGGCTATGGGCATAGCTGTCTGAAATCATGAGTGTATCTTCGAGCATGATGTAGTCGAAGCACGCGCGTTCCATGGCCTTGGCCATGTCGAGATAAAAGCCGCCGTCCCATGGATTGCCGCCATTTGCGATTGGACCATCCCAGTCATCGGGCGTGAAATTCATGAACCAGCCGAGATGGAAGCGTTTGGCGGACATGGTGAAACTCCTGCGGCAATGATGACCTGATCGGGCTCAGCCTAACGTTTCATCCCATTTTTCTGCTGTTGAAAAACTAGCCAAAACCGGCGCTTTTTTATGCGCGGTGTTCCTTCGATACGCATCACTGTTGCCAACATCGCTCGATCACGCTATTCGAAAGCCTGCGCGGGTATAGCTCAGTGGTAGAGCAGCAGCCTTCCAAGCTGAATATGCGGGTTCGATTCCCGCTACCCGCTCCAGCTTGCCTCGCGGAAATTCATCCCCATGTTGTCAAGGACGACAGGTTTGAAAAAACGGAGAGCATCATGTCCAGCCTTTATGATTACCCTGTCAGGACGATCGAAGGCGTGGAGACGACGCTGCGCCCCTACGAAGGCAAGGTTCTGCTGATCGTGAACGTTGCGTCAAAATGCGGGTTCACGTCCCAATACGAGGGGCTGGAAGCACTCTACAGGTCTTATAACGATAAGGGGCTCGTCGTTCTCGGCTTTCCATGTAACCAGTTCGGTGCGCAGGAGCCTGGTAGTGCCGAGGAGATCAAGTCCTTCTGTTCATTGACCTATGACGTTGATTTTCCGATGTTTCAAAAAGTCGATGTGAATGGTCGCGATGCTCATCCGATCTACCAGTTTCTTAAAAAGGAGAAGCCGGGTCTGCTCGGCACCGAAGCGATAAAGTGGAACTTCACCAAGTTTCTTGTCGGTCGGTCCGGCGAGGTTATGAAGCGATTTGCGCCAGCCGATACGCCGGCC
Organism: uncultured Hyphomicrobiales bacterium; assembly: GCA_903930435.1. Lineage (GTDB taxonomy): Bacteria > Pseudomonadota > Alphaproteobacteria > Rhizobiales > Ancalomicrobiaceae > CAIYYN01. Next base: position 16,331 of record CAIYYN010000043.1, read on the forward strand.
AGCCTCGTCCATGACATCGAAGCGGCCCTGGCCTGATGGAACGATTCCGGGGCCATCGTGCAATTCGCAGAAAAGGGACTTGAACCTTTTCGCGAAATTCCTTATTCGAACGCGCACTCTGGAGCTTTGCTGGCAGAACAAGCCTGTTGTTGCCAGCCTTGATCCGAACCTCAAACGCGCAGCCTTGAACGCGGGATTTCCATATCCTCACGCCTTGGCTGACAGATCTTAACGCCGGACTTCATCTGACAGCTTGGCGCTGCCGACCGACTTCAGGGACACATCGATTATGGCCAAAGAGAAATTCAATCGCGATAAGCCGCACTGCAACATTGGCACGATTGGCCACGTTGACCACGGCAAGACGTCACTGACGGCAGCAATCACGAAGGTGCTTGCTGAGACGGGTGGAGCGACGTTCAAGGCGTATGATCAGATTGACGCAGCGCCTGAAGAAAAGGCTCGCGGCATCACGATCAACACGGCGCACGTCGAGTACCAGACGACGAACCGCCACTATGCCCACGTCGACTGCCCAGGCCACGCTGACTATGTGAAGAACATGATCACGGGCGCTGCGCAGATGGACGGCGCAATCCTGGTCGTGTCGGCTGCCGACGGCCCGATGCCGCAGACCCGCGAGCACATCCTGCTCGCCCGTCAGGTTGGCGTCCCGGCGATCGTCGTGTTCCTGAACAAGTGCGACATGGTCGA
>CAIYYN010000044.1 GCA_903930435.1 uncultured Hyphomicrobiales bacterium
GAAACGCCATCGAACGCATGTTCTGCCGCCTCAAGGATTTCAGGCGCATCGCTACCCGGTACGATCGACTAGCCATCAACTTCCTGGCCGCCATCCATATCGCGGCAACGGTCTGCTACTGGTTATGAGTCTGGAGCCTAGTATGTCTCGACGTGGTAGCGGCCACTGTCGCGCATGGCATCGCGCACGGATTTCCAGGAAAGGCCCGCGCCGCGCGCAATATCCTCGAATGCCTGCTCCACGCCGGCTTCCATCGCCTTCAGGCCGCAGACATAGATGTGCGTCTGCGGATTTGTGAGGGCGTCGGCCAGCGCCGCCTTTTCGAGACGCATCTGATCCTGCACATAATGTTTTTCCTGGCCCGCGACCCTGCTGAAGGCAAAATGCTTTTTGAGAAGCTTTTCCGGGACTTTGCCCAAAGGGCCGAAATAAGGCAGCGATTCCGGCGAACGCGCACCGAAGAACAACGTCATGCCGCCTGACGCCGTCGCAGCGGTGCGCTGACGGCGCATCGTGAAGCCACGGAAAGGCGCTGAGCCGGTTCCGGTGCAGATCATGATAACCGGGGTCGCAGCATCGTCCGGCAACAGGAATGTCGAGCCATAGGGGCCGGCGAGCTGGACCTTGTCGCCCTTTTTCAGGTCGCAGATGTAGTTTGACGCGACGCCATGCGGTTCACGCTTCACGGTCAGCGAGAGGTTGTTTGTATTGGGTCGCTCACCATCGCGCGGCGACGAGATCGAATAAAGCCGCATCTTGTGCGGACGGCCTTCGGCATCGTTGCCGGGTGGGATGACACCGATGGTCTGACCTTCCAGCACCGGAAAAGCTGTCGAGCCGAGATCGAGGATGATGTGACGCACGTCGCTGTCGGCGGTGTCTGCCGTCAGGCGATAATTGCCCTGCACCGTCGCGATTGCGGGTTTTGCCGTTGAAAACAGATTGACTGACGGCTTGGCGGCAGATGCCGGAGCCTTCGCGGCACCACCTGCACCAGCATGCGCCTCGGCCAACAGGGCTGCGACAATATCGTCGACGGCTGCGGCGCCATCGTCTATCGAGCCGAACTCTGCCTGCTGCGGCAACTCCCCCCAGGACAACTGATCCTCGAGCGAATAGGGTGTTTCCACGCTCCGCCAATTGTCGATGGAGCCGGTCGGGCAGGGCGCGATGCAATCCATGCAGAAGTTGCATTTCGACGCATCGACCACGACATTGTTGGAATCATGCGTGATCGCGCCGACAGTGCAGGCTTCTTCGCACGTGTGGCAGCGGATGCAGATTTCCGGGTCGATCAGGTGCTGCTTGACGGGCTGGTTCATGGGGGTGGTTCCTGCTTCGAAAGTGTCTTCGGTAGCGGGGTACGTTACCCCTCATCCCGCCGTTGGCCACCTTCTCCCACAAGGGGAGAAGGGCCAAATCGAAAGCGCATGCCGGATGCGGGGGCAAGACTTGAAACCGTTGCGTAGCTTACGGTCTCACGCCATGTGCAGCTGAACATACTCGAAATCGCCGGGCTTGTTATCAATGCCGACGCGGGGCGGTGCGATCCAGCCTGCGTATTTGCCTGGCTCCCACTGCGGCTTCATGAGCGACTGGATGAAATCGCCATCGGCCTTGGTTGGCAGCCATTCATTCTTGCGGGCCTGCCATTCGGCTTCGGTCAACAGGTTGCCATCCGGATCGATCTTGACGGCACCGAAGACACCGATCTGGCGATGGAACCCGCCGTGCGGCAGCTTCATCTCGAACTTGATGCCGGTCTTTTCGATGATCGTGTTCCAACGGCCCACACCGCCGGCGGCATCATTGGTATAGTCGTCGCGCAGACGCATGTTGATGGCTGACAGCGCCGGAACCTCGGTCCGGATGATCTTGCCGTCGACGACCTGCACGACCGGGTAGGTCGCATTGGTCAGGCGATGGTCGTCGGCAATCTTGACCTCCTGATACCGGCCCTTGATGCCAGCGTTAAACGCATTGGCCGCATTGGTGGAAATTTCCGAGCCGAACAGATCGAGCGACAGCGTATAATGCAGGTTCAGTTTCTTTTGGATTGTCGGCAAATCGATCACACCGAGGTCGCGGATGCGGTCGATGTCATAGGGATCCTCGATGCCGGCTTCCTTCATCGCCTCGCAGGTCCGCTGGATGACACGGCCCACACCGGTTTCGCCGACGAACATGTGATGGGCTTCCTCCGTCAGCATGAAGCGGCAGGTGCGCGACAGCGGATCGAAACCTGATTGCGCAAGGCTTTCGAGTTGCATCTTGCCGTCGCGGTCGGTGAAATAGGTGAACATGAAGAACGACAGCCAGTCTGGCGTGGATTCATTGAAGGCACCGAGCATGCGCGGCGCCTCTTCCGAACCGGATTGACGGCGCAGCAGATCATCGGCCTCGTCACGACCATCAGCGCCAAAATACTTGTGCAGCAGATAAACCATCGCCCAGAGATGGCGACCTTCCTCAACGTTGACCTGGAAGAGGTTGCGCATGTCATAGAGGGACGGCGCGGTCTTGCCGAGATGGCGTTGCTGCTCGACGGATGCCGGTTCGGTATCGCCCTGGATCACGATCAACCGACGCAGCATGGCGCGATATTCGCCGGGAACTTCCTGCCAGGCGGGCTCGCCGACGTGCTCGCCGCACGGGATGCGCCGATCCTCGACCTGCGGAGCCAAGAGAACGCCCCAACGATATTCGGGCATCTTGACGTAATCGAACTTGGCCCAGCCCTTGGGATCAACGCCAATCGCAGTACGCAGGTAGACGAGGCTTTCCTGAAAGCCTTCTGGCCCCATGCCGTTCCACCAGTTGATGTAACCGGGATGCCAGCGCTCGAGCGCCTTGAGGACGCGCTTGTCACTGGAGAGACCCACGTTGTTCGGGATCAGTGTGTCGTAGGCAACGCTCATCGAGTCGGTCATGGCATTTTCCTCGTTTGGTCCAATGTGTTCGATGGTCTGAATGGTCGCGTCGGCGCGGGCCTGCGTCGTACCCTTCAGACGCGTTTCATGTCGTAATCGCCACGCTTGCCGGAGCCGTAGCGCTTCAGGGCACCATGCTCGCCGACGGCATTCGGACGCTGGAAGACCCAATTCTGCCAGGCCGTCAGGCGGCCAAAGATGCGGGTTTCCATCGTCTCCGGGCCAGCAAAACGCAGATTGGCTTCCATCGCTGTGAGGGCATCGGGCGAGAAGCTGGCGCGTTCCTCGGTGGCGATGCGGACTTCGTCGTCCCAATCTACATCGTCAAAGGCGAAGGTCACCAGGCCAAGATCATTGGCTTCCTCGGCTTCGAGCGACTTGCCGATATGGGTCTTGGCGTCATCGACCTTTTGCGGTTCGGCAAGGAAACGGGTCTGAAGTCGTGTCAGGCCATTCGACATGGGGAACGCGCCGAAGTTGGTTTCTGTCAGCGTCAGGGTTGCCACCGGCCGATTGTCGCCGTCAAATTCGCCGTCGGCCATGTAGGACCGGTCAGCGGCGAAGGTCAATTCGGCCAGCATGCCGGCAAAGCAGGACCCCGGTTCGATGAAGGCGAAGATCGAGCGCGATGTCAGGTCGACACGCTTGAGCACGCGCTTCCAGTAGAGCAGGATTTCCTTGGCAAACCAATTGTCGTCATTGGCCGTCAACACGGCTTCATGGGCTGCGACCAATGCCGGATCACCTTGCGTGCGGATCACCAGCATGCCGACTTCGAGTTCGTTGAGGCGCAGATGCAGGATTGCGTCATCCAATTCACGGGCGCAGCGCAGCGTCCAGGTTTGCGCGCCTTCGGCATGGAGCGCATCGGCAGAGGCAGGCGCGGCGTCCTTGGGGCCGTGAATGGTCAGTGTTGCCACGCGCTTGTCGCGATCAATCGTGACTTCGACAGTCGAGTAGGTCAGGCTGCCGTCATCATTGATACGGCGATCCAGGGCGGTCAGTTGAACACCCTTCGCGTCCGATGGACGCGACGACTTGGCTGCGAATTCCTTGGCCCGCCTGGCGACAACTTCGGCAAATTTCGTGTTCGGCACGACCTCGTCAACGAGGTTCCAGTCAGCGGCGCGTTTGCCCTTGATGCCTTCTTCGATCGAGCAGAAGACATCGGCGAGATCACGGCGGACCTTGCGCTTGTCGGTGACGCGGGTCAGTCCGCCCGTGCCGGGCAGCACGGCGAGGAGCGGCACTTCCGGCAGAGCGACGGAGGAGGAGCCGTCGTCAGTCAGGATGATGTAATCGCAGGCGAGTGCCAGTTCATAGCCACCGCCGGCGCAGGCGCCCTTGACCGCACAAATATAGAACTGGCCGGACTCTGCACCGGCCGCTTCAAAGGTGTTGCGGGTCTCATTGGTGAACTTGCAGAAATTCACCTTGTGGGCATGGGCCGCACCGCCCAGCATGCGGATGTTTGCGCCTGCACAAAATACACGGTCCTTGCCGGATTGCAGGACCACCGTTTTCACTTCCGGGTGCTCGAACCGCATCCGCTGTACAACGTCGGCCAATTCGATGTCGACGCCGAGGTCATAGGAATTCAGCTTCAGCTCATAGCCTTCAAAGAGACCACCTGTCTCGCTGACATCCATGAAGAGGTTCGCCACTTCACCGTCGTAGGTGATTTTCCAATGGCGGTATTTTGATGGATCGGTCTGAAAGTCGATCATTTTTGTCATCGGGCATTTCCTCGGCGGTTTATGGAATAATGCGTAATGCATTATGATGCAAAAAAGCAAGGGCAAATTTTGGAAAATTGCATAAAAATACGTATAATTATAAAACAAATGCCAAAATAACGCAATATAATGCATATTTGATGAGTGAGCACACTTGCTCACTGACCGCCGCTATCACAAGTTCGCAGGGAGTAAAAATGCATTATAATACATCAATCAGAATAAAGTGGTATTTTGATGCGGCAAAATAGGCGCTTTTTTGCCAAATCAAGGCCGTGATCCGTAAAATCCCTTGCGAGATCGAGAAAATTAGGCATGATAGTGCAAAATACGGATGGCTGTCCGGCAACGCGGACAAGACAGACTGAACGGAGGGACCATGCCGGTAGACGCTTTCAATGCCTTGTTGGGCGAAATCGCGACCGTTATCGCCGGGATGCCGGTCGATGCAACGATGGACGCCGAACTTAACCGGCAATTTGGACCGGCAACCCACGCCTTTACGACTCTGAAGGCCCTGTGTCGCGAAGGCGAGCGCGATGGCTGGCTGATGCAGCGCGAGCATGGCGGGATCAAGTTTGGCAGACCGATCAAGCCACACACGAAGGCGGGCAAATTTTCGGTCGACGTCGTGCGCATGAAGGACATCGCCGGGCCGCATCATGTGCATACCAATGGCGAGATCGGCCTTCTGATGACGATAGAGGGTGAGCCGAAATTCGATGGCAAGCCAGAAGGCTGGTATGTCTACCCGCCGGGGTCTGACCACCATCCGACGGTCACCAATGGCGATGCCTATGTGCTCTATCTGTTGCCCGAGGGCGCGATCGAATTCACAGGGCGATAAACAGCCCTTTCCGCACAACAATAATCAATCAAATCTGATCGATCCCTTGGGAGGGAACCGCCTTGACCGATGCAAATGGCAATGCCGCCGCCTATTTCGTTGACGCACATGCGCAGGGTTCGGCGGCTCAGAAAGCCGCATTTATCGACGGTGACCGCACACTTTCCTATGCCGAACTGGGCGAGCAATCCGCCCGCATGGGTGGTCTCTATGCGAACTGTGGCCTGCAAGCGGAAGACCGCGTTGCCATGGTTGTGCTCGACTGCATCGAATTCCCCGTCATCTTCTGGGGCAGTCTGAAGGCTGGCGTCGTTCCGATCCCGATCAACACATTGCTTGGAACCGACATTTATGAGGCGATCTTCCGCGATGCGGCGGTCAAGGTGGTCTTTGTGTCGCGGGAGTTACTGGCCACCATTGAGCCAGCCATCCAACGGGCACCATCGATCCGGCATGTGTTCGTGGTTGGTGAAGCAGAACATGGCTATCGCGACTTCAAACACGAGCTTGCGGCGGCAGAGGTGACGGAAACAACGCAACAGTCGCCCGATCAGGTGGCCTTCTGGCTCTATTCGTCGGGATCGACGGGTCGTCCGAAGGGCGTCAAACATGTGCACGCCAGCCTCAAGGCAACGTCAGACACCTATGGGGCCAAGGTCCTCGGCATCAAGGCGGACGACGTCGTGTTTTCGGCTGCCAAGCTGTTCTTCGCCTATGGACTAGGCAATGGAATGACGTTTCCGATGTCAGTTGGGGCTACGACGGTGCTTTCGGCTGTGCGACCGACGCCAGATGCGGTCGTGGGTATTTTCAGGGCCAACCAGCCGACGATCTTCTGCGGTGTGCCAACACTCTATGCGGCCATGGTTGCCAGTTTCGATGGCAAGAAACCTGACGGGTTTGATCGATTGCGGCGGTGCATTTCAGCCGGTGAAGCCTTGCCGGAGGAGATCGGTCTGGCCTGGAAACGGTTGACTGGTGTCGACATTCTGGACGGTGTCGGCTCTACCGAAATGCTGCATATTTTCCTGTCCAATCAGCCTGGCGATATCGTCTACGGGACGTCGGGCACGGCCGTTCCGGGCTATGAACTCCGTCTCGTCGATGAGACCGGAGCCGAAGTCCCTGTTGGTGGCATAGGTGAATTGCTCGTCAATGGACTTTCTGCCGCAGACGGCTACTGGAACCAGCGGGCCACCTCGCGACGCACGTTCGAAGGGGCCTGGACGCGCACCGGTGACAAATACGAGCGCCGTGCCGATGGGCGTCTCGTTTACTGCGGGCGAACCGACGACATGTTCAAGGTCTCCGGCATCTGGGTTTCCCCGTTTGAAATCGAACAGGCCATTGTCAGTCACGCCAGCGTGCTGGAGGCAGCCGTCGTTGCCCGCAAGGATGAAGCCGGACTGGAAAAGCCGCAGGCCTTTGTCGTGCTGAAGAAGGGCGCGGACCCGAACCTGGTCGGAGCCGAGCTGAAGGACTACGTCAAGGACAAGGTCGGCAAGTGGAAATATCCACGCTGGGTCGAGATTGTCGACGAGTTGCCGAAGACGGCGACCGGCAAGATCCAGCGCTTCAAACTGCGTCAGATGGGAGATCAATCGTGATGCAGTGGGATCAGCAGGTTCCAAAGCGGCTCGTGATCGATGGTGTCTCGCTGGAAGCCCAATGCTGGGGACCAGCGCCAGAGCTAGCCGACACGATCGTCTTGCTGCACGAGGGGCTTGGCTGCGTCGCGCTGTGGCGGGATTTTCCGGCCCGATTGGCGGAGGCAACCGGGCGGGGCGTCTTTGCCTATAGTCGGCGCGGGTACGGGCAATCCGATTCCGTCCCTCTGCCGCGTCCGCTCGATTACATGACACGCGAAGCCGTTGATGTGCTGCCGAAGGTCATCGATGCGATTGGCCTCAAACGCGGGATACTCGTCGGGCATTCGGACGGTGCCTCGATTGCGGCGCTGTATCCCGGGCATGTCGAGGATCACCGGATCAACGGCCTCGTGCTGATGGCACCGCATTTCTTCACCGAGCCGGCGGGGCTTGCGGCGATTACTGACGCGAAACGCGCCTTTGACGAGGGTGATCTGCGCCAGCGACTTGCGAAATATCATGCCGATGTCGATGGGGCCTTCAAGGGCTGGAACGGGGCCTGGCTGGACCCGGGTTTCAAGCGCTGGAACATCGAGGATACGCTCGACTATATCCGCGTGCCGGTCCTGGGTATTCAGGGGCAGGCCGATCAATATGGCACGGTGGCGCAGCTCAAGGCCATGGAATCAAGACTCTATTCGCCATATGACGAGCTGGTCCTCGATCAATGCCGCCATTCGCCGCACGTCGATCAGGTTGACCGGACGGTGGCGGCGATTGCGGAGTTCTGTCAAAGGCTGGATCGGCTTTGATCCGCCGCTTCGGCTTGCCGTCCTCAGAAACTGCACTATACTGCAGTGAAAGAGGCGAAAAGAATGACAGATCGTGAGATTGACGGGGCTGAAACCGGCGCAACAAGTCCAGACGCAGTGGACGCGGCATTTCTGGCAGACGTCGGTCAACGGGTCCGCGATGCGCGGCTGGCGAAATCGCTGTCACGGCGGGCGCTGTCCGATGTCTCGTCGGTTTCGCAACGGTATCTCGCCAACCTTGAGGCTGGCATCGGCAATATTTCGATTGGCCTGCTGAAGCGTATTGCCGACGCGCTGGGTGTCAGTGTCGGGCATCTGGTGACGGCAGATGCGGCAAAACCGGGCGACGTGGGGCAGCTGGTTGAGCTCTATTCCAAAGCCAGTCCAGATGATCAACGGCGCGTGATGGACATCCTCGGGGTGCCGCATCCCGGCAACCCCAGAGCCCATCGGATCGCGTTGATCGGTTTGCGCGGCGCAGGAAAGTCGACGCTCGGACGTTTGTCGGCGGCCAGACTGGGCGTGCCGTTTGTCGAACTCAATCAGGAAATTGAACGCGCCGCGGGTATGCCGGTCACCGAGGTGATGGCGCTCTATGGTCAGGAAGGCTATCGCAAGCTGGAACGTCAGGTCGTTGAGAACCGGGCGAAGTCCGACGATGTGCTCATCATGGCGGTGGCGGGCGGGATCGTGTCCGAACCGGAGACTTTCCAGTTCCTGCTCGCGCACTATCACACGATCTGGGTGAAGGCGAAGCCGGACGAGCATATGAGCCGCGTCCGCGAACAGGGCGACACACGTCCGATGGCAGGCTTCCCGGCTGCGATGGAAAGCCTGAAATCCATCCTCGCCAGCCGGGAAGCAGCCTATGCGCAATCGGATGCCGCGATTGATACGTCGGGCAAGTCAGTCGACGAAAGCCTTGCCGATCTGCTGCATCTGATCGGCCAGCGCAGATTTATCGCGAGGTAGAAACCGAGGCGGCTTCCGTTGGCGCGCCTTCATTTGCTAGTCTGATGTGATCCGCTCCACGCAAGGACATAGCATGGCTTCCACACCGAGCATCCGCTCCCCCGACGCGCCCGCCGGGCTTGTTCTTCGTCGCCCCGTCCCCGGTGATCTGGGTTGGGTAGTGCATCGGCAGGCCGTCCTCTATGCGAGCGAATATGGGTGGGACTGGACGTTTGAAGGGTTGGTGGCCGATATCGTCGGCAAGTTCATCGCCAATTTCGACGCGGCGCGCGAAGACGTCTGGATTGCCGAGTACGACGGCAACATCGTCGGCTCCGTCTTCGTCATGCAGAGCGGCGACGCAAAGGTTGCCAAGCTGCGCCTGCTCTATGTGGAGAAATCAGCGCGCGGCCTCGGCGTCGGTAAACTTCTGGTCAAAACCTGCGTCGAGCGCGCCCGCAGCCTCGGCTATGCACAGATCACCCTGTGGACCAACGACATCCTGATCGCGGCCCGCCGGATTTATGTGTCGCTCGGTTTCCGGCTTGTCGACGAGGCCCCGCATCACTCCTTCGGCCACGACCTCATCGGCCAGACGTGGACGCTGGACTTGCGTTGATTTCCGCCTGTTGGGCGCCGTTTCAATAATAGATCGACCGGCGGATACCGCCACCGGCGGCGATGGTGTCGGCAGCTTATCACCCGAGCGCAGAGCCCGGCCTTCCCGGCGTCCAAGGGCCTGAATTGAGGACCGACCGAATAGTCGCGTGATCCGTCCAATTTTGCGCGGCGAGATCGCCTAGCACATGTGTCCGAAGGACTTTTGTGTGTAGTCATATAATAACGCGAAGGATTGTAAATAGTTCCTACAATTCAGGTTAAATCCAAACGAGATGCCATTGCAAAAGAAAGCGCTGACTATGATAGTTTGTTGAAATACGGTCGCTTGATGCTTTTAAGGATGGGGCATTCCTGATAAAGATACTTTTCAATCATCGCCACTTGATCAACGCCAAATAGAATAAGATCAACTTTGATTTTACTTGTGCTGCTAATCACGATATAGAAATTTGGTCCTCTTGAAGGGACCTATATACATGACAGACCCGCGTGAAATGTGGTAGGGTGCAACCTGTAACCAGGGAGGCATCAAATGGCGGACACTTGGAATCAGATGACGACGGATGAGAAATTGGAAGCTCTGAGATCTAATATTCGATCAATGATGGGCGCTCTAACAGACCTATCCGCCAAACAGGACGCTTTGTCCGCTCGGGTTGGCCAAATTGGTCAACTGGCAAATGAAGTGGCTAAAGCTATTGAGAAGCTTGAGAGCCAGCAGTAATACCCAACAAAAAGCCCGGCTCAATGGCCGGGCTTTGGTAATTAACATCAAAGTTCTCAATGCTTTGATGGCATCAACGGCTTAAGTTTCTCAAGCTTAGCGATGAATTCCTCGAGTTCCTCTGCTGTTGCCAATCGAGCAGACACGGTCACCGATTCCATATCGAATATGATGGGTCGATCGTTTGGAATGACAAAGTTCGAAGCCCTCGTAGGTGTTTCGCGCGCTGGCGTCTCTTCGGCATAGTTCGACATCGAATCCCTTTCCTGTTCGACCAAGGGGGGCGGGGACCTTGGCGCAAGCGACGATTCTACGACTTCATCGGCTTGAACGCCAGTTCTGATCCCGGCGTAATGCAAAGTCTCTTTCAAAACACTAAGTAGCGATCTTGAAGATTGATCGTTCAGGCCTCTTTCAACCTTAAGATGGCTACGCGCGACGGTATCGGCAGGGATTCCTTCCGACCATCCATCGCTATTCCAGAGTATCTTGAAAAGCGGCGGGTTGAGGGCAAATTCCTCAAGCGCTCGGTTGCGTACATCATCGCGTTCATCCAAGAAAAACCGACGAGCTTTGCTGGTAAGTCTAACTTTTCGCTCCGCGTTTGATCCTTCATCCTCAAGTAGACCGAACATTTTCAGCGCACTGATTGTCTGAAAGCCACCGCTACTTTTTGGGCTGTAGCTCCACAATTCAAATGCTGTAGGAACCGCCATTGGCTTCCCACTTTTATCGCCTGAAAAAAGCAATTCCGCACGAGCGATTGCCTTTTCCAGATTTATAAAAGGGAACCTAGTCGATACGTCATCGGATGCCATAGCTTTTCTCCATATCTCATGGAAATCAGATAGCATGAATTTCAAAACGTCGCAAATTCTATTTCTATTTCTGTTTCTTCATACCCCTTGACGAGTGCCCCGGCCGCATGTATCCAAGACTTGCAGCGGTTGGCTGCGAATCGGAGATGCCCTTGACGTTATTGGTTAAGCCTCGCCGCCCTTGCTACCGGCGTCTGCGGGGAGACTAACGAAAAAGGCTACCATCCCGGCAAGGATGATAGCCCCTTTGGTAGCAAGGCAATCGGGCGCACGGCCTGATTCAATGCGGTTAGCACTGCTAAGAATCTCACACTGTGCGCTCACCTGCAACCCTTATTCAAAGGGATGGTGAACCATGTCATATCGGCGGGTTTGTCACCGCGTGCGGAACTATGTCCGCATTCGGTTTGGACGCATCGAGCATGTTTGCGCATATTGGCGCTGCTGTAACTAAGAAGTAGCTACTTATCGGCCTTTGGCCTTGACCGTCGCTGGCTTACCCCTAGCGGCGGTTTCTTCGTTTTAGACCGCTCTATGCTTTCGTCGACCTCTTCGGGCTTCGTCTGCATAAATCGGCCGAATGCCTCATCAAAGCTCATGCCGAGGTTTAGCGGCGGTTCTGCCTTGCGCTTTTCATCGGTCATGCGATCAGCGCCTTGTATGTGAGTCGGCCTTCAACGCACCGGAACAGGTCATTGAGCCGCGCGCCGACCTTCTGATCACGGCGATTGAAGCGCCACGTCATCTCGTCCAAATAGCGGCTGAGGTGCTTTGGGCTAACCCAATGATGGGTGCCAACAATCTGCCGCTTCAAAAGCGCCCAAACGCTTTCGATCCCGTTCGTGTGGATCGTGTAATCACGAACGTACTCGCCAGCCGAATGGTTCACGGTGTGGTGGCGATGCGTCTTGCGCAGGCCCTTGAACCCACGATCCTCGTCGGTCATTACCGTTGCACCTGAGGCGACGTTCTCGCGAACGGTGCCCTGCAAGGTCTGTGCGGTCTGGTCGCTCACATGCTCCGTGCGAAGCTCGCCGTCGCGCTCGAGAATGCCGAGCACGATTTCTTTGCCAGCGCCACCCTGTGTGCCGCCCGTGCGATCAACAGCATGCTTGTTCTTTTCCTTGCCGCCAACGAACGTCGTATCGGCCTCAACGGTCCCTTTCAACGGCGCATTGAATGACTGCGTACGAGCCGCATGGCGCAAGCGATGCAGCATGAACCAAGCGGATTTTTGCGTGATCTTCAGATCCTTAGCCATTGTCGTGGATGCAATGCCTTTCGGATGATTGGTAATCATCCAAATGGCCATAAACCACTTTTGTAGCGGGATCTTAGTGTCTTCGAAGATCGTGCCAACTTTGATCGAAAAGCGCTGGCGGCATTCGCCACACTTGAAAGTCTTCCGATCGGAAAAATGATAGATCTTGTTGCCCTGACAGTGAGGGCAGAACTCGCCATCAGCCCAACGGATCGACCGCATGTGATCGATGCAAGATTGCTCGTCAGGAAACACCGTCAGAAGTTCAAAGAGGCTGTTCACTTGGCCAATCATGGTCGCTCTCCGTCTATGGAGAGACATTAGTCCATCTTTGGGTTTGGGTCAAGCACGTATATAGGTCCCCTCTTGAAACATAGGTTCGATAAACATTTTTGATATCGCTATACGGTATGAATCGTCTCTTCAGAGGTGCAATGTAATATATTCCTTCGGAATTTAATTCAATTTTGGAGTATAGAACGCGAATTGAATCCGTTGCAATTGCTAAAAATAAAAATAATAGCAAATAATCAACCATAAAATCTTGATGAAAAAAACCAGAAAAATTTGCGTGTGCTAGGTAATATTTAAGGGTAAGGGCCAAAGTCTTTGATCCCAAAAAAAATATCATAACCGAAAAACAGATTGCAGTTAAAATTCTAATTATCCGTCCCCCAATCGATGGGTGAAACGTCACAATGGCACTTTGATCCATCAGGATGTGAACTCCAACCAAATCTGCAATATTGGAACGATTTGTTCTGCCCGTTCTTACACCATCGGCAGTAGCATCAAGGGCCAAAGAATGCGGCGAGAAGCCATCCACCAGCTAACGATTATCGCTTGTATCGCAAAAGTCAATCCACCCTCGTCCCTGCACGCTTGCGTCGCAAGTCCGGTTGGTCGTCGTCTCAATAATAGATCGACCCGCGAATGCCGCCACCGGCGGCGATGGTGTCGGCAGTGACAGGGACCGGTCCGTCCGGTCCGAACGCATCAGCGACGCCTTGTGTAAATCTAACCTGAGGATCGACCGAAGAGCCGCGCGATCCAGCTTTTGATCAATGTCAGGACCATGCCGCCTGCGTCCAGTGGGGCCTGCGTCGCATCGGGCTGCGCATTGCCCGACGTCAGACTTGCGGCCAGATTTTTGGCAAATGACTCTGTCATCCGGTTGGCGAGATCGCGGGCGATGGAGCCACGGCTGATCTGTGCCAGGGGGCCTTGCAGCACATAGGCGACATTGGCGGTCACACGCGTTGTGCCCGGCGCGTCGCTGGCGACGGTGTAGCTCAGCCGCGCACGAACGCGCGTTGCACTGCGGCTGTCCTCGCCGCGCCCGTCGATCACGCCGGAACGCGTTACCGGATCGGACGACAGGGTTCCTTTGCCGGCAAATGTGGCGCTGATCGGACCGAGCTTGATCGCGAGTTCGGCCTTCAATGTCTTGCCCTCAGACGGTTCCGATAGACGTGCGCCGGGCAGGCAGGCAATGACACGCGCCGGGTCCTGGAACAGGGCGAAGACGACGTCCGGCTCTGCGGGCACCGTGAAGGACTGCGAGAGTTCAACCGGATTGACGAGCGGTTCGAGCGCGACGGTTGCCGCCACGGGGGATGCCGGTTCCGCCGTTGGCGTCGGGGCAGCTAGTTGTCCGGTTGATTTCAGGAACGGATCGACCGGACGATCCGGCCCGCGCAAGCCGCGTGTCACCACGGGCGCAAGGCCAAGTCGCGAAGCAGCGACCGTCTCGATTGCCTTGACGATGCCCATATAGCCGGTACAGCGGCACAGGTTGCCGGCAAGCTGATCCCGGATGGTTTCTTCGGACGCACCGGGAAGGCGGAGCACGATGTCACGCGCCATGATCAGCATGCCGGGGGTGCAATAGCCGCATTGCAGGGCGTGATGTTCGGAAAAGGCGTCGCGCAATTGCGCCATGACGGGATCGTCTGCCAGACCTTCAAGCGTCGTCACCTGACAGCCATCGAGTGCCACGGGATAGGCGATGCAGGAGCGGGCGGGTGCGCCGTCGATCAGCACGGTGCAAGCGCCACAGACACCGTGTTCGCAGCCGAGATGGGTCGCGGTCAGCAGCATGTCTTCGCGTACGAAATCGCCCAGATGCGTGCGTGGCTCGATATCGGCGGTCACGGGCGTACCGTTCAGGATCAACGTGACGGCGGTCATGCGTCGGCTCCTTCAAGCTGCAGATCGTGGATGGCCCTGGCAATGGTCGCGCGGTGCAGCCGATTGGTCGCGGGATCATCGCCGAGCCCGGCCGCTGCCAAGGCGTTGATGGCCCAGTCCGGATCCGAGACAGCCTCACGGGTGTTGCCGATGATCTGCTTGCGTTCGATCGCGCCGATGACGATGCGGCTGACGCCGTTTGCCGGATCAACGAGGATAGCGCACATGCTCTCGGCGAATTCACCGACCTTGCGGCACGATTTGACATAGGCCCAGCGAGCCCCTGAAGACAGGCGCGGCACGAAGACGCTTGTGATGATTTCATCTGCATCGAGGCTTGTCTCGAAGGCACCCCGGATCAGATCGTCAATTGTCGACGTTCGCTTTCCCCTTGGGCCCATGATTTCGACACTTGCGCCGAGCGCCAGCAGCACTGTCGGCCAGTCGGCCGCCGGATCGGCGTGGGCGAGGCTACCGCCGATGGTGCCGCGATTGCGTACGGCCCGGTAGGCAATCCCGCTGGCGACCTTCGACAGAATTCCGTTCGTCGGATCGGGGTGGATTGCATCTTCGAATTCGGCGTGGGTGATGGCTGCGCCGAAGTGAACGCCACCGTCTGACTCACGGACTGCCCGCAAATCGGACAGGCGCGCGAGATCGACGAGGACCGACGGTCGTGCGAGACGCAGGTTCAGCATCGGCCCAAGGCTTTGTCCGCCGGACACGGGTTTGGCGCCTGTGCTGCCGAGCGATGCGATGGCGTCGCCGACACTGGCGGGCCGGATATAGTCAAACCGTGCGGCCTTCATGCGTTGCCCCGCTCAGCTGCCAACACTGCATCCCGTATCCGCTTTGGCGACATCGGTGACACCGAGAGTTCTACACCCAGTCCGGCAAGCGCATCATTGATCGCATTGCCGATGGCAGCGGGCGGAGCAATGGCACCACCTTCGCCGATCCCCTTCTGGCCAAATCGGGTGATGGGCGACGGCGTTTCCATATGCGCAACCCGCATGTGCGGCACTTCATTGGCCCCGGGCAGCAGATAGTCTGCGAGGGTCGAGGCCAGTGGCGTGCCGTGACCGTCGTAGGTCATTTCCTCATAGAGCGCGGTGCCAATCCCCTGCGCCGTCCCGCCATAGATCTGGCCATCGACAACGGCTGGATTGATCAGAGTGCCACCGTCCTCAACGATCACATAATCCAGGATCTCGACATTGCCGGTGTCCGGTGTCACGGCGACGAGTGCGGCATGTGTCGCATAGGAGAATGTGCCGGTATCGGCCTTTGCCTTGTATCCGGCGGTGAGTTCCAATCCATCCGGGTCGACGTCGGCAGGCAGGTTCTGCGGCTTCAGGTACCAGGTGGCCGCGATCTCGCGGAACGTCACGGATTTTGCGCCACATACGACTTCGCCGCCAGCGATGCGAACCGCTTCCGGCTTTTCCTGCAACAGATGCGCACCGATGCGGATGATGCGTTCACCGAGCTTTTCACACGCCGTCGCTACGGCCCCACCGGCGACAATCGCCGACCGCGATCCCCAGGTGCCGGTCGAATAGGGCGTCATGGCAGTGTCGCCATGGATCAGGTTGACGAGGCCTGGATCGATGCCAAGCACTTCGTTGGCAATCTGGGCCAGTGTCGTTTCCATGGACTGGCCATGGCTCTGGTTGCCGATGCGCAATTCGAGCGTTCCATCCGGCGTCAGGCGGGCGGCGGCCTGTTCGATGCCAGGCACCATGGGTATCCCCCAACCGGAATAGACCGATGTCCCGTGGCCGCCCTGTTCGCAATAGATCGCATAGCCCAGCCCGATCTTGCGTCCGTCCGGTTCTGGACTTGCCTGGCGCAGGCGGATCGCGTCGTGTCCGATCATCTCGGCAGCGCGCCGCAAGCTCTCGGGATAGTCACCGCCATCGAAGTCCTTGCCGGTAATCGAGCGGAACGGCATCTGGCCTGCGGAAACAAGATTGCGCAGCCGAACCTCGCGAGCGTCAATGCCTGCCTCGCGTGCGATGGCATCCATCAGCCATTCCATCGTCGTGCAGACGCCCGTTCTGGCAACACCGCGATAAGGCACGATCGGTGGCTTGTTGGTGCACACGGAATAGGCGCGGCAACGATAAGCTGGCAAATTATAGGGGCCAGGCAGGTTGGAGACGACCTGCGCGCCTTCGAGGCAGGCGGAGAAGGGATAGACGGAGTAGGAGCCGGCATCGACGTGCGCCAGGGCGTCCAGACCCAGCAGGTGGCCGTCCGCATCGGCGTAGGCTGTGACCTGATAGTGATGCTCTCGGCAGTTCGCCGCTGCGATCAGATGTTCGCGGCGATCTTCCAGCCATTTGATGGGACGGTCGAGTTTCAGCGATGCCCAGGCACAACAGACTTCCTCAGGCTGAAGCAGGCCCTTCCAGCCAAAGCCGCCGCCGACGTCAGGGGCGACAACGCGGATCTTGCGATGGTCGATGCCGAGAACGTCCGACAGACCCGTGCGGACGATGTGCGGCATCTGGGTCGATGTCCAAAGCGTCAATTGTTCGGTATGCCGATCAAACTGGGCGATGCAGCCCTTGCCTTCGAGCGGCGACATACACTGGCGGGATGTGCGGATCTCGCGGGTCACCTTGATGGGCGCAGCGTCCAGCCGAGCCAGTCCGTCTGCGTCAAAGCCATGCTCGAAATAGGATTCCAGGAACACATTCGCCGACCAATGGTCATGCACCAGCGTCGCACCCGGTTTGACCGCATCCAGCATGTCGACATTGGCGGGCAATTCCTCGTAGTCGACCGAAATGGATTCTGCGAGATCTTCGGCCTCGGCACGGCTTGCCGCCAGCACCATGACAATCGGCTCGCCAACAAAGCGGACCTTTCCAGTGGCGAGGGACGGCTGCTCGGACACGCGGAAGCCGGGCAACCCGGTCCGCGCGAGAATGTCCTTCACGCCGACCATATCTGCATGCGTGAAAGCTTGCGCTTTGATGGAGGCTGGGATGTGGATCGCCCGGATCAGACCGTGGGCCACGGTTGACCGCACGAAGGCTGCTTCCAACTGTCCCGGAAACTTCATGTCGCCGACGAAGCGCCCGCGTCCGCGCGTGAGCCGATCATCCTCCTTGCGCCGGACTGAGGCACCAATCCCTTTCGATGGCAGCGGCGAATGAACGGTCATGGTGGATATCCTTGCAAGGCAGTCGTCACTCGACGCACGTACGGCCAGTACTCAGCCGACAATCATCGTCACCAGGCCAAGCATCTGGCCGTCTGGTTTCAACAGGTCATCCAGCACGGTAAAATGATCCGCCCCCTCAAGTGCGACCAGTGCGGAGGGGATGTTTGCTGCCAGACGTTGGGCATGAAGCTCGCAAGAATCCCAGACGAGCGAGGCGAGCTCATCGGCCCCGTAAGCGATCACGAGCGGCTTTGGCACCGCGGGCAATTTCAGGGGCGAAAGCGCCGCTATTTCCTGATCTGTCAGCTTGAGCGCATTGTTAAAATAGGTGTCGCGAATGGGCTCAAGGTCATAGACGCCCGAAATCGCTAGGCCGCCTATGACTGAGGGATGTTCCAGCAACATGGCGGTTAATTGCGCTCCTGCCGACCAGCCAGACAGGATGATTGGCCCCGAAATCCCATGTTCGGCCCCATGCTCGGCTAGCCAGTCAAGCGACATGCGGATTTCGGCGACGATCTCTGACAGGCTTGCGTCAGGAGCAAGTGTGTGGCTCTGCATGGCCACCGACCAACCCAGTTGAGCAGCCCCTGCTGCATAACAAGCGAAGCCTTCACGGGAATTACGTTGCCAGTAACCGCCGTGAATGAACACGAGGCAGGGTGCGTTGGGTGACGACGCCGGGTAGAGATCAAATTTCTGCCGTTCAGCCGGACCATAGGGAACGTCGAGGTGATCGGGATGTGCTGCGCGATAGATCTCGGACGCAGCATTGCGCTTTGCAATCAGGTCCGGGCTATTGGCCACGGCCTTTGCGTTGTCGTAGGAGGCATCGCGCTCGGCCTGCGACAGGTTAGCCCAGTTGGATCGAGGAAACGTGTTCATTCCAGGTCCTCTTTGGCTTGTCTGATCAGGCAGGGATTGCCATCGGGAGAATGGGCGATGTTGCATCGTAGCGCTTGCCCTTGCGCAGGCAGAATGCGGGCTGGATCAAACGTTCGGCGACGACGCGGTTGTCTTCATTGTCGCGCAGCCAGAAGCGGCCGCGATCATCGGACAGGACCGTCACATCGGCAGTGCGCCCAACCTTCAGCGCGCCAATCTCGTCCTGTCGACCCAGCATCTTGGCCGGGTTTGATGTCACCATCGGCACGACCTGCTCGAGGGTGAGGCCGAGGGCAATCATTGAGCTCATGGCCTGCGTGAGGCTGAACTTGGCCTGGCCGCGGAATGGATGATTTTCATCGTCCGCATGTTCCTTGGGCGTTCCAGCCGGAGCCGGAATATCGGTATTGTAGCCGTGCATGTCTGCGCCGAGCGTGTCGGGCATGATGCCCGCATCAAGCGCCTTCTTGGCCAGCCGATAGGAAAAATGGCTGCCATGGCCGACGTCAATCTTCAGGCCCTTGTCAATCGCGGCCTGAATGACGGCATGCACCTCGCCCTGCCGGTTGACGAAGCCACCGGGATGCCGCGTGAACGGATGAGCCAGAACATCGCCTGCTTTCAGGAGTGGAATGACGCGTTCGATGATCGTGTCTGCGTCTTCGCCGTTGGCACCGCTCGCGGGCAAGGTCCACAATGTCCCGAAGTGCACATAGAGTGGCAGGCCGGTCTGGTTGCCGATCTCGGCAGCCATTTCCATGACGCGGATGCCCCAGCGTGCAAATCCGCCCATTTCGGCGTGCGCCTTGATGCCGCGCACGATGTCCTTATTGGCGTTTGCCGCGCGCACGGTCGCATCAATGTTGACGCCCTCCGGGCTATAGAGCTCCGGATAGAAGTGACCTTCGAGGCCGCCGACCAGATAGGCCGACAGGAAGGCGCAGACATCGGTCGCACTCGGTTCCACGATGAACTTGCGGAAGCCTGGCAGCGTCATGCACGAGGGACCGCCCTGATCAACAACGGTCGTCACGCCCGACTGCACGCCCACCATGTCGGGGTTCAGACCGAAGCGACCGGTCACATACTGATAAACGTGGCCATGTGTATCAATCAGCCCGGGCACGACGATCTTGCCGCCAACATTGACGACTTCCGCAGCGCTAGACGGGATGATGGTTGGAGCGATGGCGGCGATTTTGCCGTCCTTGATCGCAATATCATTGACGCCATCAATGCCCGATGCCGGGCAAATCACGCGGCCACCACTGAGGATCAGATCATAATGCATCCCACTAGCCATCTTGACGGTTCCCTTCGCCAGGCGTTCGATGCTAAAGCGAAGCATGCTTCGTAATTTTACGCAAGCCGTCTTAGGGCGCTTGATACCCCTTCAGCGCAGAGCTGATATCTTCAGAGGCGCATATGCCTTCAGAAACGCCAGAAACCATGCCTGCCGAGACGGACTGGCCGCTTGAATCGCGCCCCGGCTACCTGATTCGCCGCCTTCATCAGATCCACGTCGGACTGTTCAATGATGCTTGCGCAGATTTCAAGGTTACCCCGCTCCAATATAGCCTGATGACAGCGTTGGCGACTTTGGCTAGGGCCGGGATCACGTCTGCGGATCAGACGACACTAGCCAATCATGTGGCGCTTGATAGGACGACAACAACCGGCGCATTGAAACGACTTGAATCGCGCGGCTTCATTCGCCGCGAACGGTCCACGAGGGACCGGAGATCGCACGAATCTGCGCTTACCCAATCCGGGCGAGAGGTGCTTCGTTCCATGGAAGAATCTGCGAGGCGGGCTCACAGGCAGACACTGTCAGGCCTCGGGGTTGAGGAAGCCGACCTATTCATGACCTTGCTCAAACAGATCTTGAAATCACACGACAGGACAGAAGTAATAGCCCCCGCATGTGACGGGTAATATTGTGGATTGTGTCACAAGGTCGCAGTTGGACGGTCGCAGTTTCAAGGCGATGTGTTGACAGCTTAATTCCGGACATGATCGAAAAGATGCACCTTTAATCACACGTCGACTTTCGCTCCGCAGCCTACATTCAATGAGTTTGACGGTGCAATCCCATGCAGGATACATACGTTCAGCTTGCTCATTTCGGCTGACTAGCCACACGAGTCTTTATTTGCAACAAAAAGCGCATCCGCAAATTATAGTATTTCAAGTGTCGATTTCTGTTTCTTATCGCTGTTGATTTAAATGGCAGGGTATCTGAGCTTGAATGAAATGAATATTCAAAAGAAACATATATTCGAGGTAGGTTTATTTTTGCCGCGCCCGATTTTTCTGGTCAAGACTTGATCGCTTCCAATTGATCACCCCCTGAACGGTGTTCTCTGCACCATCCCTTGATGCCGAAGCTAGACATCACCAGGAACGGCTGTTACTAAACCCCACCACTGCGGTAGAGATTTTGGGCATGGTGAACGAACTGGTCACGCCCAACGGTCAACGCACTATCGACAAGACTTATTTCCGATCGAGTTAGTCTTTATGCACAATAACCGACGTTCCGTCGTAGCAGAAATCGCAATTGTCGGGGCAAGCTGCAAGCTTCCTGGGGCCGATTCTCTTGACGCCTATTGGGATGTATTGAAATCGGGTCGCAACACAGTTCGTCCGTTTCCCGAAGGCCGCTGGAGCGTTGATCGTTTCCTGAGGCCCGGAGCACCTGAAGCCGGTTTTGCCTATACGTTCGCCGGTGGATATATCGATGATCCCTTCGCATTCGACCCGAGCCCGTTCGGACTTTCACCGCGCGAAGCCCGCCAGATGGATCCTCAGCAGCGATTGCTGCTAGAGGTGGCCTGGACAGCGTTCGAGGATGCCGGGATTCCGCCATCATCGCTTACGAACCAGAACGTTGGCGTCTTTGTAGGCGCATCGCAGGTTGACTACCAAAATAGCGCTTCCGTCGATCCGGCCGTGATGGAAAGCCACTATATGACGGGCAATTCGCTCGCCATTCTGTCCAACCGGATTTCCTACGCGTTTGATTTTCACGGAATGAGCTTCACCGTTGACAGCGCGTGTTCCTCCTCCTTTGTCGCCCTGAACGAGGCCATGGCCGCATTGCGCGATGGGCGTATCGATTTTGCACTGGTTGCGGGCGTCAATCTGCTCCTGTCGCCCGCTCCTTTTGTTGGCTTCAGCCAGGCGCGTATGCTGTCGCCCACTGGCCTTTCGCGGCCATTTTCACAAGATGCCGACGGCTATGTTCGCTCCGAAGGTGCCGCCGTTGTGCTTTTGCGGCGCCTGGAAGATGCCTCAGCAAACGGTGAACCGATCCGAAGTGTCCTGATGGGAGCGTCCGTTAACTCGGATGGTCGCACGTCCGGCATTTCGTTGCCATCGCTTCATGGCCAAAAGAGTCTCATTCAGTCGCTTTATGCCGACTTGGACCTTGATCCAAATCGGCTGTCTTTCGTTGAAGCCCATGGCACCGGCACGAAGGTCGGCGATCCCATCGAGGCAACAGCGATCGGCGAAGCGCTCGGCCAAAGACGCAGCGCGCCATTGCTGGTCGGCTCGGCCAAGTCCAATGTCGGGCATCTTGAAGCCGTTTCGGGGCTTGTCGGTCTGCTGAAAACAAGTCTGGCCATGCAGCATGGATTCTTGCCGAAGTCGCTCTTCAGCGAAAATCTCAACGAAGCCATTGATTTCGACGCTCTGAACCTGAAGCCCGCTCAGACTGCGGTCGAGCTGGACGCGAGCTCGGCTCCGCGTTTGGCCTCGATCTGCAATTATGGCTTCGGGGGCACCAATGCACATGTTGTTGTCCGGGCAGCTGACCCGGTTCTTGCTGGCCGGATCGACCGCACGAACGATCGTCAATCCTCTGACCCGCAAGTCCTCGTCATTTCGGCTGCAACACGCGAGGCGCTGACGAAGCGCGTTCGGCAGATGAATGATGTATTGGCGAAAGGTAATTCGCCGCGCGAATTGGCCTCTGTTCTCGGGCACCAACGCGAGATCCTGCAATATCGGATTGCCATGCCGCTCGCGGATACCAGTCGTGTCATGCAAGCGCTCAGAGCGATTGATCCGGGACACGATGGAGAGATTGATTCCGGATCCTACACCTCAGCATCCTGGGACCGCCAAAAAATCGCGTTCGTGTTTTCCGGCAATGGATGCCAATTCCAGGAAATGGGGCAGGCGGCTTACATGGCCTCGCCCTTGTTCCGTCGTGAAATTGACGATCTTGACCGGCTGTTTCAGCCCTTGTCCGGCTGGTCTCTTGCCCAGACACTGAAAACCGGCGTCTCGCCTGACAGGTTGGCCATGACCTCGGTGAGCCAGCCGTTGATTTTTGCGATCCAGTCGGCACTCGTGGCGTGCCTGGCCAAATTCGGGATCAAGCCAGATAGTGTACTCGGCCACAGCATGGGCGAAGTCGCCGCGGCGGAGGCAAGCGGCGGACTGACGCGGGCCGAAGCTGTGAAGGTTATTTATCTTCGAAGCCAGCATCAGGAAGCTGTTCGCGGCAAAGGCACGATGCTCGTCATCGCAGCCGATGAAGCAACGACATTGGCGCAGATTGCCGACTTCGGACAAGCAGGCATTGAGATTGCCGCGGTCAACAGCGGGGCCTCGACAACGGTTTCCGGGCCGTCAGAGGTGCTTGGTGCTTTCGCGCGACACTGCAAAGACGCCAAAGTAGCGACTATTCGCCTCGATATCGACTATCCCTTTCATTCGTCGGCGCTTGACCCAGTTCGGGATGACATCCTGCGCGACCTGGCTGAAATCAAGACGCAGCCCGCCTACACGACACTGTTTTCAACGGTGACTGGTCTGCCGCATCCGGGCGAAGGTCTGGATGCTGAGTACTGGTGGCAGAATATTCGTCATCCGGTCTTGTTCGGGACAGCTGTCACTGCGGCGATTGAGGACGGACATACCTGCTTTGTCGAAATCGGCCCGAGGAGTATTCTTACAGGTGCCGTGAAGGAGATCCTGCGCTCCCGCGCCATTGAAGGTCAGACCATGGCGACACTGTCCGAAAAGGACACGTCCTCGGTCGATCCCGTCATGGCGATCGTGGGTCGACTGATCAGTCATGGCGCGAGCTTCGACAAGTCAGCAGCCTTCGGCAGAAAGCCGAGTCGACCATTGGCCATTCCGCATTACCCGTTCCAGCGTCAGGATTATACGCTGGGAGGTACATCCGAGGCCATCTTGTCCTACGGCACGATGGTCGGGGCCAAACCACGTCACGCCCTGCTGGGATCGCGGATGTCGGACGGCTCACCAGAATGGCGCAATCTCCTTGACGCAACTCTTGTGCCCTGGCTCTCCGATCATCGTGTTGATGGCGGCGTGATCGTGCCGGCGTCGGGTCTGATTGACATGGCCTTGCAAGTTGGCCGTGATCTGCTGGGCGAGGTGCCGCTGGAACTCGTCGAGTTCGACATCTGGAAGGCGCTCGTTCTTGCCACGGACGAGACCCGGGAAGTTTCCACCCGCTGGTCAGAACAGACTGAAACGGTCGAGATCTGGAGCCGCAAGCGTTTCGCCGAAGTTCACGGGGATTGGCTGTTGCACGCGCGGGGGCGGATCATCAAATGCCGCCGCCCGCGCGCTCATGCGCTCGCTCCGCCGATCGAATCCGAGAGGATTAACAGTTCGGCCCGTGAGGTTTATACGGAGGCGTCGCGGGCAGGACTGGATTACGGTCCCTGTTTCCAACTCGTGAGCAATGTTGATCGCGACGAAGTCACGACAGATTCACAACTGCTGCAACCCAATGTGGGTATCGGTTCCGAACACGGATTCGTATTGCATCCTGTTTCGCTGGATGCGTCGATGCATGGGTTGTTTGTTGCCCGCCCGCAAAAGGACGGCGAGACGACGGCGCATATGCCGGTGCGTTTCAGAAGCGTCTGTGTCTGGGATCACGGCGCGTCGATCCATCGCGCGATCACGCTGAAAATTCAGGAATCGGCTCGTTTCAAGACCATCGCCATCACACTCCTGTCAGAAGAAGGCGTTGTCGCTGCGTCGGTCGATGCGGCTGTGTTGCGTGCCGTGATCCTGTCGAAGGCGACCATTCCCGACAGGACATTCCACAGCGCAACCGTTTCACTTGCGCGACCGGATTTGTCACTGGCGTTCGAGGCCTTGCGCCAGGCTGGCAAAGACGCGCAGCCGCCTATCCTGCCGCTGTGGTTGCTGGTCAAGGCGTTCTGCGTCTCGCTGGCACACAGGATCGTGACGCATCTCGCAGGTGATGGCGTCGGGGCATCGCCTGACGCATTGATTGCGTCCGGTCGTGTTTCGGAGAAGGCGCGCGCCTACCTCGGCGTCATGTATGATTTGCTGAGCGAATTCGGCACGATTCCAAGCGGCACCGACGAAGAGGGTGGTTTCAAGGCGTTGAAGCTCCCAATGCCAGAGTCAATTCTGGCGACGCTTGTTCATCGGTTCCAGGCTGCCAATATCGAGATCAGTCTTTGTGCCAAGGCGTTGGAACACGCCGAGGAGTTCCTTCGGACCGGTCAGTCTCCGTCAACGCCGCAGTGGATGGTCCGTCGGCTTGAAAGCGAGGGAGTCTTGTTTGCCCCGGCGATAAAGGCGCTGACAGAGACACTCGATGCGCTGGTCAACGCCACCCCAAAACAACTGCGGGTGCTCGCTGTAGAGCCGTTCAGCTACGGGCTGACGCGAGCGATCATGCCTCTGGTCCAGAGCGGTCGAATTGAAGTTACATTTGTCTCGGACGATGCTGCTGCTCTCGAATTGCAACGCAGCGAGTTCGGACCGGAAGCGCTGGTTGATATCTTGCTGCTTGGCAGCGATATGGCGAAAATCCCGATCCCCTATGATGTTCTCATCGGACTAGCTGTTTCGCCTATTGCGGGTGACGATGCAGCAATCCTGGCTCAGTCCGTCGGATTGTTACGTTCAGATGCGCCTGTCATCATCGGATTGCCCGGATCGGATCCGACACTCGACATGCTTTGCGGGCTCTGGGAGCATTGGCTCCAGTCGGGCGTTTCGGGATTTGGACAGGGTCAGGTACCGGCGGAGGAAACAGTCGCGCGACGGCTGCGCAGGGCGGGTCTGGAGGACGTCGAAACCCTTTCCACCAGCGATGGTCTTGGGCGATTGATCCTGTGTCGCGCGTCGTCAGACCGCACAACTGAAAATGGCGTCGGCATGGCCGTTGGTCCGGTCGTGATCATTGCTGATCACAGCGAGGATTCGCGCGCCGGCGCTTTTATGAACCTCATTCCGGTATTAATCACAGGAAGTAATCCCCAGACCGCCCTGTCGGCTTGGCTTGAGGAACATCCTGCGGATGAAGTGCCCACGTTGATCATGCCAGCACATGCCCTCAACGAAGCACCGACCGAACAACTCGCGCGCCGCATCGAATATCTGAAGGGGATTCTGGAGACACTCGATGCCGTGAAGCGGAAGATCCGTGTCTTCGTCATAACCGAGGGGGCCCATTCCGGCGAAAGCGAGAACGGACCGGTCGAGTCCGGTATTTACGGGTTTGTCCGGGTTGCCATAAACGAGTATCCTGCAGTCGATCTGCGCCTGATCGACGTGCTGCCGGGTGGCCAGATCGAGGCGATCGGCCAGGTCATTTCTCTTACAGGGAATGAACTGGAATGGGTCATCGATTCAGAGGGCGCATCGGCAAACCGGGTCCGCCGCGGCATTGTCCGTCCTGAGGCGATCGGCGATGACCAGCGCAGCGTGTTGCGCTTTGAGCAACCCGGTCGACTGGACAGTTTTGTCTGGCATCTTGACAAGCGCAGTGCGCCCGGGGACGACGAGATCGAAATCGAGGTCGCAGCCGTTGGCCTGAATTTCCGGGATATTCTGGTTGGCCTCGGTATTCTGGACGATGACCTGCTTGGCGCTGGATTGACTGCCGCCTCATTGGGCTTTGAGTGCACAGGCATTGTCACGCGCGTCGGGCGCTCCGTCTCTCGCCTGAAGGTCGGTGATCCCGTGATGGGGTTTGCGAGCGACGTGTTCGCGTCGCATATCGTGACGCCAGAATGGCACTTCTTCCAGATACCGGCGGGGATATCGCTCGATGCAGCCGCGTCCATTCCGGTTGCTTTCGCTACAGCCTGGTATTCGCTCATGGATCGGGCACGGCTCAGGGCAGGCGACGATGTCCTGATTCACGGTGGCGCGGGCGGTGTCGGTCTTGCTGCTATCCAGATAGCCAAGCGTGCCGGCGCACGCGTTCTGGCGACAGCTTCCAATCCGACCCGCCGCCGTATCAGTAAAAGCGCTGGCGCGGACATGATGTTTGACTCGCGACAGGAACGGTTTGCCTCTGCCATTGCCGATAGTGTCGGTGGCGTAGACGTTGTTCTGAATTCGCTGGCCGGACCGGCGATGCTGGCGAGTTTCAATCTCGTCAAGCCATTCGGGCGCTTCGTCGAATTGGGCAAGCGCGATTATCTCGACAATACGCAGCTCAACTTGCGACCATTTGTCCGTAATATCCAGTATTCAGGCGTTGATCTCGATGAACTGCTGGCGCATGACCGGCGCGGCGTCGAAACCATGATGTCGACAATTTCAGAGGCCTTTGCGCGCAATGAACTGCATGCGCTGCCCTACCAGGTTTACGAAGGGCATGAAATTGGCAAAGCCTTTCGCTCGATGCAGGCATCCGAGCATCTGGGCAAGATCGTCGTTCATCCGCCCCATGTCGCGCAGGTCGATCTGACGTCGCGTTATTATAACGCCAAGCCAGGGGTCTATCTGATCGTTGGTGGGACATCCGGATTCGGGTTCCAGACAGCCCGCTGGCTGGCAGCCAAGGGCGCGACGACACTTGTGCTGGCATCGCGTCGCGGACGGATGGAGGATGGCCTTGACGCTGACGTTGCACAGTTGCGCGCAATGGGCATCAAGGTTCTCATTGAGGCGCTCGATGTGACTGATGCCAGCGCCGTCAAGGTCTTGGTTGACAAGGTTAGCGCGGCCCACGGACCGATACTCGGCGTCGTCCATGCAGCCGTGCTGCTGGAGGACGGGCTGATCAACAGTCTGGTACCGGATCGCTTGCGAGCCGTGCTTGCCGCGAAAACGGAAGGCGTGATCAATCTGGATGCTGCCGTCGAAGGTCAACCGCTGGAATTCTTTGTCGTTTATTCATCGGCAACAACCGTGATTGGAAGCCCGGGTCAAGGAGCCTATGTTGCCGCGAATGCCTTCCTTGAAGGGTTCGCGCGCAAACGCCGAGCGGCCGGCAAACCGGGTCTCTCGATTGGTTGGGGGGCCATCTCGGATGCGGGCATCATCGCTCGCGACAAGCGCCTGGGCGAAAGGTTGCGCCGCACGACAGGTGTTGTCGGTTTGCGGTCGTCGGAATTGCTGGCCCAACTGGGTCGGTTGCTGCTTCTGGGCAATGCGGCGCATCCAACGCAGTTCTACACGAATATTGGCGGTGGTGCCGCTGCCGGCAAGCTTGCGCTCATCAACAGCCCGGCGTTCCGCGGTCTTGGCCTCGTTCGACACGATGAGGGCGGTGATGGCAGCTCCGATCTCACAAGCCTGATTGCAGGCAAATCGAAGGCCGAGGCGCTGGTCGTGATCACGCAGGCGATGCGGCGCGAAGTGGCTCATATTCTGCGCATGGCGGAAGCCCAGGTCGATGTTGCCCGTCCGTTAAGCGAACTGGGGCTGGACAGCCTGATGGCGCTCGAATTGCACATGGGTATTGAGCGTCTGTCGGGTGCCCAGATCCCCATGGTCGGGATCAATAACCGGCGGCTGTCTGATATCGCGGGCTTGATTTATACTGAAATTGCGGACGATGAAGAGGACGGTGTCCAGACGCCGGTCCTTGATGCGTCGGCAGCGCAGATCATGCAACTGGTCGAAACGCATCTGCAGGAAGGCATTTCAATCGAGGACGTCGGAGCCTTGCAAATCAAGCTGAAGGCAGCGGGCAGCCGGGGAGGAGCGGAATGACCGCAAGCGGAAGTGACCCTCTTTCCCAACAGGAACTCGATAGCCTCTTGAGTTCCATGCAGATGGGTCTGTCCAAAGTCCCGGCTAAAACAGGCGCAACCAGATCCAAGCCAAGGCAAGCGACAGGGTTCGAGACGCATCCGCTTTATCTCAACATGAAGGTCCAGCGGGACTTTGCACAGCTGCTGCAAATCAATGATCCCTATTATCGCCGTCATGAGGTACAGGCTGGCGCCAATTCTGTTATCGACGGTCGTCCAGTCTCGAATTTCGCATCCTACGATTATCTGGGGCTCAACGGCCATCCGGAAATCGTGGCAGCGGTTGGTGAAGCCGTCGGCACATATGGCACATCGGTTTCGGCCAGCCGCATCAGCGCGGGCGAACGTCAGGTCCACCGCGATCTCGAAGCTGCCTTGTCGAGGAATTATGGCACCGACGACTGCATCGCCTTCGTGTCAGGGCACGCGGCGGCTGTCAGCACGCTGGCAACCTTGATGGGCCCCAAGGATCTCATTGTGCATGACGCCGTCATCCACAACTGCGTTGTCGTGGGCGCGCAGTTGTCTGGATCGGCGCGGCGGCTCTTTCCGCACAATGATCTGGACGCCCTCGAAGCCTTGCTCAGCGATGAACGCGATCAGTTCGAACGCGTGATGATTGTGACCGAAGGGCTGTTCTCGATGGACGGGGATGGACCCGATCTCGCCCGTCTGATCGATATCAAGCAACGCTATTCAGCGGTGCTCATGGTGGACGATGCGCATGGCCTTGGTGTGCTGGGCAAGACCGGGAAGGGCATTTTCGAGCATCAGGGCGTCAATCCCGCTGACGTCGATCTTTGGTTGGGAACTCTTTCGAAGACATTGGTCAGTTGCGGCGGTTACGTCGCCGGAAATGCAGTTGTCGTAGATCTCTTGAAGCATCAGGCGCCCGGGTTTGTTTACAGCGTCGGCATGCCGGCAGGCGCAGCAGTCGCCTCAACCAAGGCCCTGGAAATCATGGCGCGAGAGCCGGATCGTGTTGCCCGACTGCATGAGCGGTCCCAGCAATTTTACCATCGTGCCAAGGCGAAAGGTCTCAATGTGGCGGACGCCTGGGGTTATGGGATCATCCCGGTCGTTATCGGCGATACGATCAAGACACTTCATCTCGCCGAGCGCCTGCTCCAACGTGGTATCAACGCCTTTCCGATCCTGCCTCCTGGTGTACCTGAAAAATCGGCTCGGCTGCGGTTCTTCCTGAATCAGTCACACACGCCGGAGCAAATTGACGAAGCTGTTGACGCAACAGTCCTGGAAATTGCCAGCCTGGGCGTTACGCGGCCCTTCTAATCCGTAGCAAGTCAAGCGAGCGGGTCGATTTGATCGCCGAGAGCATCCCGATTATCGAGGTTTTTCAGGATCGTCGGTTCTATGTGGTCGTTCAGGAACGGGACATTGCTTGCGTTGCCACGGAATCTGCGAACGAATTGCAGACGTTCTTCAATGTCTTGGCTGGCGGTGCCAAAGTGATAACTGATGCTGCGAGCTCAGTTTGTTATGAAAAAATGACAGTTAAGTGAAATTACTCGTCAGGGCTTGTATGCCAAAGACTGCCCATTATTTCAGTGTATCATCGGGTCCGGTTGCGACAACCGTAGAGACCAGATTTTTAATGTCGATCATACATTAACTGTCGAGATCATAACAATAACCGACTGCAAATGTTTATTTCAATTGCATTCGTTGAATTGCAATTCGGGTCGAAATTAAACCGACAATTAAGTTGAAAGTGCACGGCCTGATACTCAGGAGGCGCCGATCTTGCGTGGTATCACATCGACTCAATTAAAACGCCATTATTAGTTATTATTGCAAAGACTGATAAATAAAGGCGGTCTATTCGGTATTAAGTATATGGGGCTGACATAGATAGGCATTGATTTTTATACTTTGGCCCATTCTCGCAGCATCTTCAAGAGATTGCTTGCTGGGCGGTTATTGAAGCGCCATTCGCATTCTTTCAGGAAGAGAAAAAAGTGGCTCTTCGGAATGCCATTATAGGCAGCCAAGTGCCGCTTGGCCTGGTTCCAGAAATTCTCGATCCCGTTGATATGGTTCCGCTCGGTC
>CAIYYN010000045.1 GCA_903930435.1 uncultured Hyphomicrobiales bacterium
CATAGGTCTCGGGATCACGGGCATCACCGCAGATAAGCCGATGCCTGCCGAGTTGCCAGAGATCACCAACCCGACAAACGGCTTTATGTGCCATCGGGGGGATCACGTCTTCAGACGAAATCCCGGGATCGGTGCGTTGATCCCGCGCAAGGTCGAGGGTCAGATCGACTTCCGTCGTTGAGAACCCGATCAGGGATGTGTCGAAGTCCAGATCAATCAGTGCCTGAAGCTCGATCGCGAGGATCTCCTGATCCCAGCCCGCGTTCAGGGCCAGCTTGTTGTCTGCCAGGATATAGGCTCGCCGCTCAGCTTCGGTCAGGTGCGAGAGGCGGAGGGTTGGCACACTGCTAAGGCCCAGCAGCTTTGCTGCCGCTATGCGGCCGTGGCCTGCAATGATCTCGTCCTCTTCGCTGATGAGGACTGGGTTTGTAAATCCGAACCGCTTGATGCTGTCGGCAATCTGGCGGATCTGCTGTTTGGAATGGGTCCGGGCATTACGAACATAGGGCCGAAGTGCAGACGGCGCTCGGTGTTCGATATCCGGATAAGGCTGTGATTGATTCATGCTCCCTCAATAGCAAATTCGTGCCTCATTCACAATCGCGCAATCAATATATTGTGTTTAACGGTCAATCATTGTCATTTTGTAGATTTCATCTGCTGTTCTTTTGCAGTCGCGTTACCTAAGCGCGCACTGCGAACTGGACTTCGTCTTCGATTGGAGCGTTGGTGGTGTTGCCCGGTTTCGGGCTTGTCCCGGTGCCGGGCGAAGTGGTCGCCTCGGTATTCGGGAGACGCGATATGCCAAAATCAAAAACCAGCACCAACAAAGTGACGCCAGTTGACGCCAGTGTTTTGGACTTGCCTGGGTCGATGGCAGAATGGCGGGATCTTGCCGCAACACGTGCGGACACGGGCGTCAGGTCAGCCACCTTTCCACCCCATACCCGCGCCGGTCAGATCGAGGTTATGTTGCGGGCCGACGGCGGAGCGACCATCGCCGACCTCGCGGAGGCACTGGGCTGGCAACAGCACTCGGTGCGTGGGTTCATCTCAGGCAACTTGCGTAAGCACGCCGCAATTGAAGTCGTGACCGTCAAGATCGACGGCATCATCTGGTTCAGCATCCGTGATCGCGCGGGAGCTGGATCATGACAGATCTCGTCGCCGACTTGAGCAACCTCTCGACCCTTGATCTCACTGGCCTTCGGGCAGAATGGCGCCGCCACTTCGGCACGCCGCAGCCAACGCGCTCGACCGAGCTTCTGGCACTCATGCTCGCCTGGCGACTTCAGGTTGAGGGCGGCAACGGTCTTGATACCGAGACACGGCGCGCCTTGCGTCGTCCGATGGATGAGAAGCCAAGGAAGCTTGCCGTCTCAGGCATCCGAATGATCCGGGAATGGAAAGGCGAGCGGCATGAGGTCACCGCGCTCGGGTCAGAGGACTTCGTCTATCGCGGGACCCACTATCACAGTCTATCCGAGATCGCCCGCTTGATCACTGGCACGCGCTGGAACGGCCCACGCTTCTTCGGGCTCAGGGCAGACGGAGACGCCAAATGAAGGCAGCCTCGCAACCCGGCAACGCCACCACCAAACGCATTCGCTGCGCCATCTATACCCGCAAGTCCTCCGAGGAAGGCCTCGATCAGGCCTTCAACTCCCTCCATGCACAGCGGGAGGCGTGTGAGGCCTACATCAAATCGCAAGCGCATGAAGGCTGGCGGCTGGTTCCCGCTAGCTATGATGATGGCGGATTATCTGGTGGTACTTTGGAACGGCCCGGATTGAAGCGATTGCTACAAGATGTGGATGCTGGCCGAGTAGATACGATCGTTGTCTACAAGATCGACCGCCTGACCCGCTCACTCGCCGACTTTGCCCGCATCGTCGAGCGTCTGGAGAAAGCGTCCGCCTCCTTCGTGTCCGTCACGCAAGCCTTCAACACGACGACATCCATGGGACGGCTGACCCTCAACGTCCTTTTATCCTTTGCCCAGTTCGAGCGTGAGGTCACTGGCGAACGGATCCGCGACAAGATCAGGGCTTCAAAACGGCGGGGCATGTGGATGGGCGGGACGGTCCCGCTCGGCTATGACCGCCCTACAGACCTGACGACACGCGCCCTTGTGCCCAACGAGGCAGAGTCCGAAACCGTCCGCATGATCTTCAGGCGGTACCTCGAGCTGGGTTCGGTCAACGCCCTGGCGATTGACCTTGAACGCACTGGCGTCCGATCCAAGAGCTGGGTCACGCTGGCGGGGCAACCACGTGGCGGGGCCGTCATCGGACGCAGCGCGCTCTATCATCTCCTGCGCAACCGGATGTACCTCGGCGAACTCGCTGTCGATGGCGTACCACGCCCCGAAGCTCACCCTGCCATCGTGCCGCAGGACCTGTTTGAGGCTGTCGGGCGGCATCTCGATAATCAGCGCCAGGACCGACGCGACCGACCGACACGGGCAGCTGCCATGGCGTTGACCGGTATCCTCTTTGATATCGATGGCAATCCGATGAATCCGACCTTTGCCTATGGCCGTGGTGGCAAGCTCTATCGCTACTATGTCTCGGCTCCCTTGCAGCAGGGCAAACCCATCCGTCAGCGAACAGACGCAATCCGTAGGGTTGCCGTCGACATCCTTGAACACGCGCTTGCCGATCATCTGAGGTCATGGCTCGGCCGCGACCCGAATACGCCCCTGAAGGAGCTGTGCCGACCGATCCGGCGCGTTGAACTCGAAAAGGACCAGGTGCATCTAACGATCAGGCGCGGCGAGGTACCGAGACGCCTCCACAAAGACCTCGATCCGCATCCGACCGATCCCGCCCTCGGCTATCTCACGCTCCCGATCCGCTGCCGCGTTGCCTCCGGTCGTAGCTGGGTTGAAACCGATAAAAGCGTTCAATCCATCGCCAGGCCGGATCCTGTCCTCATCAAGGCTTTACGGCAGGCGCATATCTTTGTAGCCGGGATTGGCTGGACCAAGGGCGCCGCCCCCGCCGCCGAGATCGCGAGAATACCATCCAGCACTTACGAAAGACGCCTGTGTCGCCTCGCATTCCTTGCGCCTGACCTGTAAAAGGTCATCCTCACCGGCAAAACACCGCGCAACCTCACACTCTCCCGCCTCCTTGCCTCTGAAATCCCCCTCAATTGGGACGATCAGCGTAAACTATTCGGGATCACAGAGTGATCGTTCCCTGCAACGACGTTGCGGGTTCCCTGTTCGAGCAAAACGAATTCCCTGTTACCTGAAAACGAGTTCCCTGTTCGCGCTATTCAAATTCCCTGTTAATCTACAGCGAATTCAACCAATTTAGAGTCTTTGCGAAAAGCCATCAGCATCATAACCAATTGAGCACACGCCATATTCCGGAACGACCAGGATCCAACATGCTTTGATCCCGAGCGAAAACCAGTCGATCAAAAAAATCACTTGCAGGGAAAACAGGGAATTTGCGGAAACCAACCAAACCGCAGTTGATCGCAAACGGCCGGAGACTGGCCTCGAAAACGGGCCATTAAGACCCCGAAATCAGCCCCTCCAAACAAGGCTTCAACTGCCCTTGAAAAGCCAAAAGCCCCGAACAAACGGGGCCTTGCAAACGCAGACAACTATCAGAGACAATTTGCAGGACTGACTGGCGGTGGGCGCAGTCGGTTGCGAACAGGTCTCCGCTTTAAATTCGCTGATATCAGGGAAATTTACAGGGAAAACGCCAAATTGAGGGCAACGCCATCGTCGAGCATGGCTGCATTTTTCCTTTAATCTTAGATGGTTACGTAGGAATTTCGATCAACTTGATCAGCGATTTCGCGACGGCAAAACAGGGAATTCAATTTGCTCTAACAGGGAACCTTACGTTCGGATCAGAGCTCGCAATTCACCAGCCTGGACAGGGCTTCGTTTCTCAAGCACCTCAATCTGGTCCGCTCGATGAGCCATCGCGGCAACTGCCTCGACAACGCGGTCGCCGGGAGTTTCTTAAGCTTACTCAAACGTGAACGAATCCGTCGGAGGGTCTAACCATCCCGCGACGAAGCCCGTCAAAACGAGTTCGACTACATCGATATGTTCGACAATCCGCAACGCAAACACTTCAGGTCCGGCATGCAGTCTCCTGCCGGATTCGAGCGGCAGCAAAAAACTCAAGCCGGAGATGTTCACAAGATCCGGAGCGATTCAGATGGACCAATTCAACGGGAGGTGGATGATATCATTCTGGATCTAACGTCTCCGACTGAGAGCGGGCGCATGATGTGGTTGGCATTTATACTTTCTTCGCATTACAGTTGATTCTCGGGATTTCGCCATTCG
>CAIYYN010000046.1 GCA_903930435.1 uncultured Hyphomicrobiales bacterium
CGAGCGGTTCGAAGCTGATCAAGGCGCGATCGCTGTCACCCTTGATCACATAGTCCTTCACGACTGCCCGGCGCGCAGCATTTCCGGCCGCATTGAAGATATCGAAATCCGGCTCGATCACCTGACCATTGACAAGAATACCAGTGTCCTGTTGCGCAAATATCTTTAAATTCCCGTTACAGAACTCCCGAAGGCAAATGTTCGATCGGTCGCCAAGTTCGGGGACGGAAAGACCTGCTCCAGAGCGCCCAAACAGCCAACTAACCCCAGCAACGCGCCAATTTCCGGTTCTCTGCCAGAGACTTATATCATGGGAGTGTTTGGTGGAGCTCACGGTCCCAATTGAACGGGTCTGAAAGGCGATTTCGCCAATAACAGGGAAATTTACAGGGAAAATCGCGTTTTGAACTGCTAAATTTCTGGATTATGCTCGATAATAAATTGAATTATATATTGTTTTTCGATTTTATAGTGATCGGATAACAGGGAATTTTCTTGCTCATAACAGGGAAATAAATCGACCCGAACAGGGAAGCCGGTGAAGCATTTCAGGTCGACTAGCGCGGCGGCAAATTGGTCAACAGCGACCACCACCACCTGGGTGTTCAAGGTAGGGCTCCCAAGCATTGATCGATACGGTCAGGCTGGGGTCGGAGTCTTCGCCCCATAACTCCTTGCCGTCAAAAACAACCGTATAGCACCAATTGGGATCTTCGCCCTTGCCGTGGGCGTTGGAATCCGGGAACACATGGCAGCCGATTACGGCTTCGATGATCCCCATCTTCCCGCGCGCATAACGTGGAAGGCGTGTATGCGTCACGGGGTTCATAACCTTCGTCCGAACAACGTCACCGACTGCGTACCGCGCGGGAGTGGAAGCGGATCGTGTGTAATCCGACCGCTTTCCGAATGCATCCGCAACTCTGTCAGCGTCAAGTGGAGCCACGTTGGCACGGGAGGGATCAATTGACTTGGCAGAAGAAAGCTCTGCCATCGAAATGATGTGCTTGTCGAGGAGCAGGCGCACCAAGCCCGAAATCCATATGTCGTAATAGGATTTGGACAAATATTCAGCAGGCGGAAGCGACTCTCGGGAATAACGAGTCATGTCGAGGTTGAAGAGTCCGAGGATGCCGGCGGCGGTATTTAGCGCAAAGGCGCGCCCTTCCCAGCGACTATGAAACACCGGTTCGTTCGATTCCGGAGAAATCGGTCCGAAACCCATCATGCCTCCGAGATCCTGTCCGCCGTTCATGTGTCAAACCCTCCCGGAATCGGCGTTAGCGGTAATCCAACACCGATCATGCTATCCCTCGTGACAAGCGTCGCAAGCTCAACCTCGCTCCAACCTTCAGTCCCTTCAGGCCGCAAAGGAATCACGATATATCGTAATTCGGCGGTCGAATCCCAGACACGGATATTCGTAGTCGCCGGTAGCGTAAGCCCGAATTCGGACATAACGCTGCGAGGGTCGATAACAGCGCGAGATCGATAGGGCGGCGATTTGTACCAGACTGGCGGCAGCCCAAGCAGCGTGTGCGGATAACAAGAGCAAAGTGTGCAGACCACAAGATTATGCTGCGTGGGGGTATTCTCGAGCGCTACAAGATGCGACGATTTGCGGCCTTCAAATCCAAATTCTGTAACCGCCTCGGTCGCGTCTGCCAACAATCTTTGGCGAAAGGCCACATCAGTCCATGCACGTGCGACGACTCGCGCGCCGTTACGCGGCCCGATCTTGGTCTCATACGTTTCAATAATGGCGTCAAGCGCGGCCGTATCAACGTATCCTTTTTCGGTGAGAATGGTTTCAATCGCCCGCACGCGGCAGGCAACCTCGGACAATTCGGAGTGATCGTCGTCGTGCTCATGAGCCATGTCGAAAGCTTCCACTATTGTCACGACTGATTCAAGCATCCTTCTCTATCGCGGACAAGTTGGTCATTTCGGCGTGTTGCTCCCAAAATGAGCAATCTTCTGGCAAGCAAATGAGGCATCAGTCGTGCGTCATGTCGCTGTTATTACAAGCGCAGAAATCGTTGTTTGCCTCGACGTCAAGGATGTATTATCATTTATGCGGTTAGACGCGACGAAAGTGGTCTGCTTTTCAGCGAGCGATCCGCACATACTTGGACTTTGATTTGAAGCGTAAATTGGCCTAAAATTGAGGATATTATGATGCGTGCACTCATCTTGATTATAGTCGCTGCAACATTGTTTCATACGCCGTGTTTTGCTGACCCCAAAGAAGATGCGTTCGAAGTTGTAAAATCGTTCGAGACTGCTTTCGATGCCTCCGATGTCGCCGGCGTCGATAAATTGTTTGCACCGGACGCCGTCTTCTTAGGGACAGTTAGCCCAAAGGTCGCGACGACGCCTCAGGATATTGACGCATATTTTCAGGGTCTCAAGAAACTTACACCTAGAAAAATTGTGTTCGATCAAGTTGAAACTCGCGTTTTGTCAGAAACGGCTGTCCTTTTCACGGGACTTGATACGTTCTCACAAACGAAAGATGGGGTTGTGATAGAAATTCCGGCCCGCTTTTCCATGCTTGTCGTAAAGATAGAAACGGGATGGCATATCTTGCATTTTCACTCTTCAGTACGACCAAATTAATTATTTTTATCTATGCTACATAATATTGGTCATATATCACGACTATTCGCCTTAAGAGCTGAACGGGCTAGGCTTTATTTTGACTACGTGCTGACACCTTACTGACGAAATGAGCCTGCTCGCTTCAATGCCGCGTGCGCTTCAACAATAAACGACCGAATAATCTCGTCGACTGACAGAATATCCTTGATAGCTCCGGAACTTTGCCCCGCGGCTGCAAAAAGTTCATGTGCCCGCCCTGCCCGTGACGAGGCATCGAGTTCTTCACGCAACTGATCGATATGCCTTGCCGCCTGTTCACGGCGTGGCTGCCAATCGTCGGTAAAAGACGTTCGAAGGCTGCGTAAAACCGTTCCGTAACCGAACGCGCCAGGCATCGGCCGCAAATCATTTAGTAATTCAACCTTGATGGCATCTTGCGACTGTGCTTCGACAATCGCGGCTTTATAGTTCGCGTTTATGGAGGATTCTATCGAGGCTAAAAACCGGGTTCCAACATTGATACCCTCAGCTCCAAGCATCAAGGCAACAGCCAGTCCGCGTCCATCTGAAATCCCGCCTGCCGCGACCACTGGTATTTGTCCGACGGCGTCTATCACTTGTGGCCAGAGTACCAGTGAGGAGACCGAACCGCCATATCCGCCTCCTTCGCCGCCCTGAGCAATGATGATATCAGCACCATCGTCTGCAGCCCGTCGCGCTTGATCAACGGTCGTAACTTGTTGAATTACGATTGCGCCCGCGTCATGAGCCTGATCAATAAGGTCACCGCCATCCCCCAGAGCGAACGTAATCGCCGTCGGACACAATGCCAGCGACTCGGCAAATGCCTCTGCATCGAGTGCAGGCACGACATGGTTTAAAGCGAAGGATCGATTGGTCGTTGCGCGAATATGCGCCACATGCGCTCTGATATCGTCGGCAGACCGACGCCAGCAACCAAGGCTACCTAACCCACCGGCGTTCGAAACTGCCGCCACCAGCTCAGGCGCCGTGTGAATACTCATGCCAGCCTGGATGATCGGAACGGAGATCCCCAACATATCGCAAATACGTGTTCGCATGATTTGCTCCAGTTTGTGCCGAGACGCCCAATAGATAAAAATTTCGCCTTAAAAGCTGCCAATAGTCGAAAGCGCGTCCTGGCTTACTCACCTGCAAGACCTGTTTCTTTACGCACTGCGATCGCTTCGGGTGACGCCAGAAAGTCTATGAACTTCAGCCCGAGATCGGCGTGTTGGGCATGACTGGCAATCGTTGCGTAGACGACGATTTTGCATGAGTCGTCTGACCCACAGATCGATGTGCCGCTTACGCCGGGAACACCCGCAATCTCACTCGTCAATGCAATGCCGAGCGGCGCTATCCCTGCTCCAACGGGCACGGCACCCTCGCCCGTCTTCGTTTTGAGCAATTTGCTCATCACACTTTCTTCGATACCCAGACGTTTTACGACTGCCATGAAATACGTGCTGGAGGCTCCGCCCAAGACAGGATCGCTTACAGATATTGACGGTGCTGATAAAAGCACCGCCTTCAAAGCTGCATCATTAGAGATGTCGGGCGACGCTGATGCGGTCTTAATCGCCAAATGGGGAAGTGCAGTGCCGACCTGAGTTTTAGGCTCGGACAGAACGATACCAGACTTGATCAGACCTTCGGTGGCGGGCTTGAGCCCGATCAGGACATCAAATTGCTCGCCTGCCTCAGCCCGATTTTTTAGGTCGGAACCGCCCGTATAAGTGAGGGCCACCTTTGTATGAGCCACGTTTTCAAACATGGGCACAAGTTTCACGAGCGCCGGTTTCATGGCCACAGTACCGAAGACAACCAAATCATCGGCACAAGCGCTTCCGCCAAATCCATTTGAGATCATGGCGAGACAGAAAATGGCGAGCAAATGGTTAGATGATTTCATTACGACGCCTCTCTTGGTAATCGCTATCATGATGGAGTAAATTGTCCAGTATCTGGAGCGGGCACACAACCGAAATACGATGAATCATTACAACAGCCAAGTTGAGAGAAGCAAGCCCGGCCATGAAGTACGGGAAAACATGCCCCGCTAGTCGGTTACTTGACGATAATTGAGAGAATTAAAATACACGCTTCGGAGCTCCCACCGATGCCAGAATTCAACCCTTCCTCACGTTCCAGAATACGGCGGGACCGCTGAGGACACCCGAAAGGTTTCGTTGGTAACTTGTGTAGACGAAATACTGACCGAGCGGCACATAAGGCACGTCGTTGAAGGCCTGGGTTTGGAGGTCCGACGCAAGCTTCTTTTGCGAGGGGAGATCCGGCGCGTCGACCCATTGCTGACGAAGCGCTTCAATCTTGTCACTGCTTGGCCAGCCAAAGGTCGTCTTGTCGCCTGAAGACCGGAGAAACAGGTGTCCGGGTGGATTGGCCATATCGGTCCCGGCGACGGTGGTAATGAAAAAGCTCCAGCCGCCCTTGTCGATCGGGTCGCGCTTTGTGCGCCGTTGCACGACCGTACCCCAATCCATCATCTGGTAGTCGACGTTAAAGCCCGCGCGTTGGAGCATGTCGGCAGCAACGTCGCCCAGCGCCTTAAGCCCCGGCGAATCCGAGGTGCCCAGCAACACGACCTTCTCACCCTTGTACCCGGCAGCGGCCAGATCCCTTTTTGCCGCTTCATAGTCGCGCGGTGTCGTGAAGACGTCGAGCCCAGCATCCGACGCCATGGGCAATCCCGGACAGAAGATGCCGACCGGGACCTGCCTCAACTTCGGATCATCACCCGTCGCGGCTTCCATGAAGTCCGTCTGATTGACGATTTTCAACAGGACGCGTCGAATTGCCGGATTATCGAAGGGCGGAATGACGTGATTGGGGCGGAGGACCGCAATAACACCCGTGGGATCTGCGATCACCGAGGTTTGTTTCGTGAGGAGCGGTACCGAGTCTGCCGGAACCTGCTCCCACCAATCCATCTCTCCGTTTTGCATGGCTGCGGCAGCCGTCGAGGGATCCGGCATGACGGTCCATTCGACCCGGTCGACATAGGCCTTCTTCGGCCCGGAGGTCCATTGCGCTTCGCCCGCGTCGCGCGGCACATAGTCCGCAAACCGCTCATAGACAGACCGCGCCCCGACAATGCGCTCGTCAGCCTTGTACCTGAACGGGCCGCTGCCCACCATTTCCTTCACCTGCGTGAACGCGTCGGTATTCGCCAATCGCTCAGGCATGATCGCGCACATGCTGGAAATGTCTGCAAGCGCATTTGGTAGTAGCGGAAACGGCCTTTTCAGTCTGAATTCAATTGTCTTGTCATCTGATGCGGTCAAAGCATCGGTAGACGCCAGAAGCATCTGTCCGATTGCCGCGCGCTTGCTCCAACGATTGATGCTCGCCACGCAATCCCGCGCCAGTACAGGCGACCCATCATGAAATTTCAATCCAGGTCTCAGCGTCAAACGCCAGAGCTTGCCGTCATTTTCGATCGTGTGACCGGCGAGCATCTGAGGCTGCGCACTGAAGTTCGCGTCGATCCCATAAAGCGTGTCGAAAACCAGAAGCCCGTGGTTGCGCGTCACATAAGCCGATGTCCAGATCGGGTCCAGCACAGTTACATCGGTTCTTGGGATGAACCGGATGACCTTACTGTCAACGGCGCCTGCGAATGACGGCCTTGCAAGCAATGTTGCGCCCGAGGCACCTAGGAAACCGCGACGCGACAGCATGTTCCGACCTCTTCAATTGGTGGACATTGCAGGCCCCTGGAACCGTTACGCAAGGGGACGAGCCATTTTTCGACGCATGTTCACGCCAACAACGTGTTTTCCCCTATACGCACCCAACGTGTCAGGCATCTGAACGCACCACAAGCCCCTGTGATGCAAATTGGGTGGCTACGGTTTCGCTAGGCCGCAGTTTGGATCGTGTTGTTTCGTCCCAAGGCCAATATTGGGTCGATTGGACTGCTGACGGTTTCGCCTAAAATCTTCAAATTACGTCTTTTTATCAACGCGCCGAGCGATCCGCTAAGTCCATTTCCGAAGACGACATAGTTTCAACATTTATGGACGTCGGCAGCGTCACGTTAACGGCGCGGCGATATCGATGTACGTTATAGCGGGATGCACTTGCCGTCCTGTCGCCCACACTCATCCGGGCCATCGCCGGCGACACCGTGCCGCATGGGGTTGGGTTGAGCGTGCTTGCGGATGCCCGGCTGGACTGGGCCGGGCAGTGGGGGATGCGTGAGGGTAGCTGACAGGCGCTAAGGGCGGTCATCGCACACGACAATCTTAAAGAGCCTGTCGTATCACTTCGCCAAATCGACGGAGATTGCAGGCAGGGCGCGCAGTTCGGGTACAATCAGCGCTTGATAGCGTGATGGTTCGGCCCGCTCGATCGCCGCAACATCGGGTGCGGCGCCGGTACGCCACTCGACATAGGCATCGCTGGCTTCGATACCCATTGCTTCGGCAATGAGTTGAACCCAGTTTCTGACCTCGATGGCGTCACGGCCGTTAAGGGGCGCAAATTCGCGATGACATGAATGAAAGATTGTGCATACCGTGTCGGCGCGGTTTGCGATCGCAGCGGACCAAGTCTCCCCGACTACCGCCTGGCGGGCGGCAGGCACGGCAGCAATGCTGCTGCACATGTGACCCGGATGCAAAGGCCCTTCAATTAGGTCGAGACCCGGGATGCGCGACAACAGGCTGGCGACGCGGTCGTTAATTCGGACGTGGGTTGCGAAGCCCATATGCCGGTGCAGCAGCACGCGGCGCGGTACGGGAACGATCAACAAGGGCGCCAGCCGATCGATCG
This sequence comes from uncultured Hyphomicrobiales bacterium, assembly GCA_903930435.1. Lineage (GTDB taxonomy): Bacteria > Pseudomonadota > Alphaproteobacteria > Rhizobiales > Ancalomicrobiaceae > CAIYYN01. Next base: position 7,423 of record CAIYYN010000046.1, read on the forward strand.
AAGCGGCGAGCAATTCAGAAATATGCGCAATATCGAATGCAACTGTATTGCCCGGCGCCATGATATCGGTCATGTGCATATGGCAAGAAGGACACCAGGTCACGACTGTATCGCGACCGTCCTTGGTTGCGGCTTCATTGAACCGGCCGACCGTCCGGCCCGCCATGTTGCTTGCTTCTTGCGGTTGCTGGTCGTGAGCGGTGCCGCAGCAATATGCCGGGCCGCCGGCTGCACGGACATCGTAGCCGACCCGCTCTAGCAGCATGATCGAAAGCCGGATCATCTCGGCGTGGCGCAGCATGTTGCAGCCGAACCAGAACGTCACGCGATTATCGCTCAAAGCCACTGTTCGACCTCCTCATGGCTCAGCTGCATGCGTGCAAACGTCTTGATGCGCGGAAAATAGGAAGGATCCGGTTTGGCCGAAAGCTGTCGCGTCGCGTTAATCGCGCGTTGCTTGGCGATACGAATCAAGAGCATGGCGTTGAGGCCCGCGTCCTTTTGAGGACAGACATCGACGCAAAGGCCGCTCTTCGCGCAAGCATTGACCCAGGTCACCGTCTCTTCAGGGGCGGCCTCGTCGTTCGCGAGACCACGCAATCCGCCGACGACGGACACTGCATCGGCACCACGCAGACCAACATAATCGGCCATCGGACATGCGTTGAAACAGGCTCCGCATTCCGTACACAAAGCGGCAAGCTCCGGGCCGGACTTTGCGAGGAACTCTTCCGTCGTTTGAGCGCGAGCGGCAGGAAGTGTCGTCATATACGCAGCAAAATATGAAAGCGTATTGGGTCAAGGTTGGGAGCCTCTCTGGGTGCGAGACCGCCGGCGTCCCGCACTCTCTCTCACGCCGCCCTCAGGAGCCTTACGCTTTCATCCGGTGCTGTCAGACCAAAAAAACTATGTCTGGATTGCCCCTCAACGTCCAAATCAGGCGATGCACAGACCGCGCCACTCGATCAGTGCCGAGTCGCGCCTCTCTTTAAAATTCTGC
>CAIYYN010000047.1 GCA_903930435.1 uncultured Hyphomicrobiales bacterium
CCTTGTCATCTCACCCGAGGCACAGGCGAATTCCCGATGCTTGACTGCGCCAAGCCCTGAGACATGACCGTCAATCGGCACATTGTACGGTGGATCGGTGAAGATCATTTCGGCCTTCTCGCCGTTCATCAGCGCAGTGAGTACCTCGCCGTCCCGCGCGTCGCCACAAATCAGACGATGCCTTCCCAGCTGCCAGATGTCGCCCGGACGGCAACGGGTTTGCCCCTCGTCCACCGGCGGCAGCTTATCCGCCTTCGGGTCACCCTTTTCTTCCACCGCGCTGATCTCAATCAGTGTGTCCACCTCGGCAATGGAGAAGCCGGTAAGCTCAATCTCGAACGTTGGATCTGATGCCATCAGTTCCTTCAGCTCAAGAGCCAATAAGTCCTCGTCCCAACCAGCATTCAGCGCCAGCTTGTTGTCGGCAAGCACATAGGCACGCTTTTCACTCGCGGACATATGGTCGATGCGCAAGCAGGGAACGGTCGTCATCCCAAGCTTGCGGGCTGCCTCCACACGGCCATGTCCAGCGAGGATGGTCATCTCCTCGTCAATCAAAACCGGGTTGGTGAAACCGAAGCGCTTGATGCTGTCGGCGATCTGACCGATCTGCTTCTTCGAATGGGTGCGGGCGTTACGTGCCCACGGACGCAAGGTCGCAATCGCGACCTCGAGGATCTCGTGACGTGTCATGACAATGTTCCTGATGAGGAAGCCCGCTCCGGCTCTGAAGCCAGACTGCGGGCACAAAAAAACCGCCTCAGGCAAACGCCAGGGCGGTGGTTAGGGTCCCGAATTCAACGCACATCGCAAGATGTCACGAAGGTGTTTCGTGAAGATACAGTGGTGCGCAACTCAAGATGATGCGTTTTTGACTGATTCCCACCGATCTTGCAAGAGGTCACTGCAAAACGGTGAAGATTTTTTATCCCGCCTCGAATCTTTGTTCGTCAATCGAAGGTTTGAAGATCGTTACTCGCCTGACCCACCTCCGGGCTTGTCAGCTTGGCAGCGGCCTTCTTCACAGAGTCTGACGTCCACTCACGTCCTGTAACGGTCGTGATCTCCCTGGCGTTCAGATGTGCCGCAATCGCGGACCATCGACCATATCCAGCCGGGAACAGGATCAGAGCCTCTGCCATTGCCGATGCCGCCGTCGCATGACGAGCCCTGCGCTCGGTCTCGTTTGTCGCACGCCAGTTTCGAAAGTGTTTGATCGGATCGAACCGCTTGCCGTCAATCTGGATGGGATCCGGGCTTAACTGGTTCAGCGTCAATCCGGCTCTCTCCAAATCGTGCATGATATGCCGGTTGTATCTGGAACCATCGGCTTGAGCAAAATCCACATAAACCAGTTCGACATCGGACTTCGGGACGCCTTTCAAGCCCTTGGCAATTGCGTCCAGGGTAAGTGTCGACGCGCGGTCGGGTGCGCTCTCGATACAGACGATTTCACACGAGAGTTTGCAGTGCTCGGACCTTGTCCAGGCATGCACCAATTCACGCTGATACCGGATCGTTCGACTGAGCCCGGCTGCTGCCTCAGCGTCCGGCGGTAACGATCTGAAGCCTGCCCATTTCACCGGCAATGTCCAGTAAAACCCGACGAGCTGCTTCATCAAATGTCTCTCCAAACCGGGAAAATCCCGGATGCCCCGTGCCTCGGTCTACGCCGTTTCATAGCCTGTGAGGGTAGAAACAACGGAGACACACAATGACGACCAAGACCCAATCGCTCAAGATCACCGAAATCGCAACTCCTTTTGGCGGCACGATCGGGATCTCTCTATGCCCAGGGAGCATTCCCACGAACGACGCTAAAGACAGTCAATCAAAGCATTCCGCCGCCCGTCTCTCAGACGACCTTGATACCATCGCCGGCTGGAACGCTGCGGCAATTGTGTCAATCCTCGAAGGTGATGAGGTGGCGGGCCTTTCGCTTGACGATTTCAGTGATGCGGTCACACGCCGGTTCATGGAATGGCACGTGCTGCCCAATGGACTGGACAGCAAGCCAGTCATGGCAATGCTTTTTTCATGGACAGATTTTTCAGAGGCAATGCGGCAACTCCTGTCCTGTGGTCAGAAGGTCCTGATTCACGAATCGATCGGAATGGAAGGGGCTGCTACCATCGCGGCTCAGCTACTCATCGAAATGGGAGTGTTCTGGAGTGATGCGGTGAAACAAGCCGCAGCAGGTCTTGGCCATCCACCGGATTTGCAGGACTGGTCAGTCCGGGTCGCATCGACGAAGTCGCGTCCGCTAACCCCCTCCATCACAATCGATGCCCGTCAGGACAGAGCCGTCGGCGCATTGCTGGGCCTCGCTGCTGGCGATGCGATCGGCACGACGCTTGAGTTCACGACAAAACCAAAGGAGCCAGTTGTTTACGACATGGTTGGCGGTGGTCCGTTCCAGCTTGCGGCTGGTCAGTGGACTGACGACACGGCAATGGCGTGCGCCCTGGCAGAATCCCTCCTCGCGTTCCCCGAACTCAATCCGACAGACCTGATGCACCGGTTTGTCGACTGGTATCGCAATGGCGCCTACTCCTGCACAGGTAGCTGTTTCGATATCGGGCTAACTACCCGCGAGGCGCTGGAGCGGTTCGAACAGACCGGCGATCCCCTCGCAGGGTCGCCCGATCCAAATAAATCCGGCAACGGTGCCCTCATGCGGCTATCACCCGTCGCCATCCGGTTATGGGACGATCCCATCAACCTGTTTGAAGCGGCTCGCCTGCAAACAATGACCACGCACGGATCGCCGGAGTGTATCGAGGCCTCGTTAATCTTTGCAGACATGCTTGCCGATGCTATCGCCGGCAAGCCCCTCCATGAAATCCTCGCCGGCAAAACTACTGCCCGCATCAAGGGCGGATGGAACGTTCATCGCGATCAGATAACTGGTTCCGGCTATGTCGTTCAGAGCCTTCAGGCAGCCGTCTGGGCCGTTGCCCGAACAACCAATTTTCGGTCCGCCGTCCTGATGGCGGCAAATCTCGGCGATGATGCCGACACGACCGCAGCAATTGCAGGACAGTTCGCCGGCGCGATCTATGGCGCAAGCCAGATTCCGGAAGACTGGAAGCGGAAACTGGCAAATCGCCAAGAGCTTACAAGGATGGCGGTTCAGTTGTTCAGGCAATAAAGCCGAGCGGAACTGGTCAGCTTTTGACCAGTTCGTTCCCTGCGTCGTCCCCTGAGTAAGTCACCATCACCTCGGAAAGGACCGCCAACGGCAACGCGAGTGAATTTCAAATTACGCACATCGCCGGGCCCTTCGCAAAAAATCGTCCCGGCGGCGTGATAATGCCTGAACAAGAGCCAAGTTGTGCATGTCCGGTTTCAAGTGGCGGCATTTTGAGGGTGAGATCAAACGCACATGAGGGAGTTCAGGATGCCTTTGCCGCCGCAGACTTTAACTCGGGTCAGCAATAGGGACACAACCAGCCGCGGCCACCATCTCCGCGTCGAACTGCGATCAGCTGAAGTCTTATTTTCTTGGATCGCGACGCGACGCACAGTGGAATTCAAACCGGTCGTTGATTCAATCTCGCCGCTGCGGCGTGGGGCATTAGGAATTCGGCTAGGTCACCTGTGACCTTAATCTGGTCGCCAGGATCGTACAAAACGTCTCGGACTAAAGCCCGCCATTACCGCTGCTTCTCGTCGTCCGCCGCGAAAGTGGGCGTGAATGCGTCGGGTAGGTCTTGCGGGCTCATGGTCTTGCGACGTTCGAAGGTAGCGGCGATCGCCTCAGCAAGCCTATTATCCTCGAACGTAAATGATCGGCTGAGAATACAGATGCCATAAAAGTCCTTCATCCGGGTATTGATGCGTCCCAGTGCCACCATGGCCTGGAATTTCTCGGCAATAACGGTTTCACGCGCATAGCCCCGGAGCCGGGGCGCTGGAAATTCCAACAATGACGGATAGCTCAGTTCTTCGGCGTCCGGCTCCAGCGCGTCGCCAAAGCCGATGTCGATCGTTCGGCTGATCCGGGAACCGCTAATCGAGGCAGTCGTTTTCAACCTCAGTCCGCCATACTGGCGCTCTTCGCGATTGCGTTCGACGCGCAGGTTTTCGACGTCGAACCAGGTCATCATCAGCATTGCGCCCTTTAACACGAAGCGCTCCGCATGTGGTGAAAGGCTGGGCCGGAAGAGCAGTCGCTTGAGGCCAAAGCGCGTCAGGACCAAGTCGAAGCTCCCTTTGATAGTTGCAGCAAGCGAGCGCGTACTGACGCGCCGATATTCTTCGTCTCCTTAGCCATTGGCAGTGAGTGCCTCAAGATAGGGTCGGATCACGGTCGCCACGCCGCAGTGCTCGGCCTGTTTTGCAATTTCGCCAAGAGTTGCCTTGCGCTGCCGAAGAGCGTCCTGCAGGCCCTCGATCGCGACCGATAGGCCAATTTTGTTGCGATATCGGAAACAGTCGGCAATCGTTCTTGCGATCCCGAAAATCTTGACGGCCACGCCCTCAATGACATGGATCTCCGTTCCTTCATTGAGCAGACTCCCAGTGAAGCGCACGATGCGGATGGGCATGCCATCAGCTTTCGGCGCCCAATCCTTTCCACCAATCGCCAACCAAACTTGCTTTGGAAGCTGATCAGTGAGACCGTGGAATGCAAGGGCTGATACTAGGCATACAACACCTCTGGGCGCACGTTTGGCAGCCTCGGCCAGACTACGGTTTGCGTCGAACGGAGCGTCGGCAAGCTGGTAGAAGCCTCGTCCAAGCCGAAGCACCTCTCCATCGCGCTCCATGCGGCTCATTGTGGCGGCCGTTACGCCGACATCGCGAGCTCCGTCAGACGCATCATTCCGCGCGTCATCAGGTAATCCTCCCCGAGAATAAGGGGATGCGGACGTAGAATTTTCTCGGCAAGATGCACGAGGAGATTTCGATGAAGGTAAGCCGTTTCACTGAAGCCCAGATCATGGGCGTATTGCGTCAGGCCGAGGGCGGAGTTCCGGAACGACCCGTCCAGCCGACTCTGGCAAGGGTGTCAATCGAGGTCGAGCGCGCGACTGAGAGGGTCCGGCATACGGCTGCTTTGCACGTGCCGTTCTCCAACGCAGCGATCACGTGATGGATTTTTTCTTGATCCAAGGCAGGCGGTCGTCCACCCTTTATTCTCGCTGCGCCTCGCAGCGTCGAGGCCGGCGACGACGCGCTCACGGATGAGAGACTTTTCATATTGGGAAAGCGCACCAAAAAAAGAAAACACCAATTCGCCGTGTCCATATGTTCGGTCAGGGACCGGAATGCAACGACTCGACCCTTCAGATCAGTGATGATCGAGAGCAGATGTGGCCGCGATCGACCAACGCGGTCCAGTTTCCAAACGACTAGACAGTCGCCATCGCGACGTTAGTCGAGACAGCCCGTCGGCCCGGGCCGGTCGTCCTTCGCGCCCGACGCCCTATCCTGATGCAGATTGCGTTCGTCGACGCCTGCGGCTATCAATGCGTCGCGCTGTAGGTTGACCGAATGTCGATCATCAGCTGTGGAGACGCGCAGGTAACCGATGAGCATAAACGGAAAACCTCGGATCGGAAATTCTCGTGTGATAGCTCAATCAGACATGAGTTTTCGCAAACAAAATCAGTCCTGATTCGAGCCCTCGATATGCAGAGGTGGCAGTGCACGGAAAACATCTGAAACTCATCTCCACTGTGACTTGCCTTTTGCAGCCCGTCGGTGCAAATCTTGGCATCGGGAGGCAAGAGATGAAGACACGGGTGCGTTTGCTGGCGATGAAATTTCGAAGCGGTCGTCGGCAGGCTGCCGGATTTACGCTGCTTGAAATGCTTGTTGTTTTGATCATAATCGGGCTTGTAGCGGGACTTGTTGGGCCGAGAATTTTTTCTGCTTTGTCTGATGCGAAGGTTAAAACGGCACGAATTGAAATTGAAAATCTAAGCTCTGCCATTGACATGTTTTATTTGGACGTAGGCCGTTATCCAAGGACCGAAGAAGGGTTGTCAGCCTTGGTACAGAAGCCTGCAGATGCCGACGATTGGAGGGGACCATACTTAAAGGGCAATGCCATTCCCAATGATCCGTGGGGTCACGCCTATATCTATAAAACACTGACCGACGAGAACGAGCCATATGAAATAGTTTCTAATGGTCAAGATGGAAAAGCCAGCATAAAGGCTGTTCATCTTACAAGAAAGTAAAAAATGTCGATGTTATCGAAAATCTGATAAAACGTAAACGAACGGGGAAGTGTTTTGATTTTGCTTATTCAGGTTGCTATCACGACTTTAGGTATTTCTCTTGTGGCTGGAACTTGCGTTCATTGTTTGTCGACTTTTATTGAGCGGCAATATTTTTCGCGGAATTGCGAATCTCAGCTAAACAGCGAGTTGGACTCCATTGCAAATGATCACTGTGAAAATTGGAAATCAATAAATTTAACTATTTCACTTAAATTTTTATATTTGTCGGTTACGTTTGTGTCAGCTTTAGCCTATATCACGGCCATGGATGTCGTTGAATTTTGGGAATATTGTCTTCTGGGATGGATTTTAATTCTATTATCGATAATTGATATTCGGATTATGATAATACCGTCTTCAATTTGTATTATTCTGTTTTTATTCGGAATTTTTACCGCCTATTATATTGATAATAATATATCTGCTTCCTTGATTGGATCTTTCGTAGGCTTTGCCATTTTGCGACTGTTTATCATGCTCTATGAACGCATCAGAGGCACGCCTGGTATGGGCCTTGGTGATGCAAATTTGTTGGGGGCAGGCGGGGCGTGGGTTGGCTGGTCTGAAATTCCAGACGTTATTTTGATTGCATCGATATCAGGGGTCGCTTTCTTTATATTGATGACCAAGGTCTTGAAATTGCTTCCCGTAGGAGCAGCAATTCCATTTGGTCCAATGCTAGCGCTTGGTATTTGGATAGTGCGTTTAATTCATCGACTACCCGCCGCTATCTAGTTCGAGGACGTCGATTATCCGGCGACTTGTGAATTTGAAGATCTGTTCGACTTTTGAGGGGGGTGCGATCGGTGGAGGCCAATGAAGACACGGACCCAGAGTTCAAGGTCAATAAGCTAACGAAGGCTTTGCTAACGCGAGGTTTGCTGAATGCTGACGCTCTTAGTCGAGCAAATCGAACGGCAACCGAAGCTGGCGAGCGCTTATGTAGTACATTGACCCGGTTAGGCCTGGTCTCTGAACATGATGTTGCCGATGCACTTTCCGAAGGACTCGGCTTTGATCGGATTGCCGCTTCGCAATTTCCTCCAGCGTTTATTCCATTTCCAAATTTGAATCTCCAATTTTTACGAAGTGCTCGAGTATTGCCCCTTGACGATGGATCATCAGGCACGTTGGGGCTTGCGATGGCTGACGTAACCGATGACGAAGCCGTTTATGCGATGGAGTTCGTTACCAAGCTCCCAATTCTACGTAAGATTGCACTACCCACCGACATAGAGAATGCAATTGAGGTGCTTCTGGCCGAGAGCGATACTGGCGAACGAACAAAAGAATCAATTGAAGAAGTTGACATCCTTAGCTCTGCCAAGTTCGCCACGGTAGACATTGATCGGTTACGTGAAGCAGCCAGTGACGCACCTGTCATTCGCTTAGTTAACTCAATTCTAAGTCGCGCTGTTGACGAACGCGCTTCTGATATTCATTTTGAACCGAAATCCGATCAATTGGTCGTCCGGTTCCGCATTGATGGTTACCTTCGAGTTCAGGACTTGTCAGTGCCGCTGCGTCAACGCGATGCCGTTGTCAGCCGTATAAAACTGATCGCGGGTTTGGACATTGCCGAACGTCGTTTACCGCAGGATGGACGCATCGCTCATCCTGTGCGCGGAAAGGAAATAGATTTCCGCGTTGCAACCGTCCCAACTACGTTTGGGGAAAGCATTGTTGTACGCGTCCTCGATCGCTCACAAGTCCAGCTTGATTTTGATGCACTTGGCTTCGATCCTGATACGATTTCAAAGCTCAAGGCGATGCTTTCACAGCCCCATGGCCTCGTCCTCGTTACCGGCCCAACAGGCAGTGGTAAAACGACGACGCTTTATGCAGCACTTGCCTACCTCAACAGGCCGTCCCGAAAGTTGATGACTATCGAGGACCCGATTGAATATTACTTGGACGGCGTCCAACAGGTGCAAGTTCAGGCTGCAATTGGTTTAACGTTTGAGCGAGCTCTTCGTTCCTTTTTGCGCCATAATCCGAATATCGTGATGGTCGGTGAAATTCGAGATCAGGAAACTGCACAAGTTGCAATCCAGGTTGCGTTAACAGGTCATCTTGTATTGTCCACCCTTCATACCAACGATGCTGTGTCTGGTGTAACAAGGCTTTTGGACATGGGAATTGAAGATTACCTCATTGCGTCAACCTGTTGTGGAATAGTCGCCCAAAGACTTGTTAGAAAGCTCTGCCGACATTGCAGACGCGAACGCCCGATTTCATGTTCTGAAGGTGATCGTCTGAGTAAGAATGTCACGACGCCCGCTACAATCTTCGAGCCTTACGGCTGTGACAACTGTGATTTTACCGGATATAGTGGAAGGACAACTATCCTTGAGGTGCTGCCAATTACCGAGCAGCTGCGTGAACTCATTTCTAGACGAGCTTCCACGGCCGAAATATTTCGGATCGCCAAGGCAAATGGAATGCGTACAATGCTCGAGGCGGGCCTTGCCAAAGTGGCCGAAGGGATTACGACATTTGACGAGGTTTTCGCGGCTGTCGGCATAAGCTGACGCGTAATAAAGCAGGTCTCCAGGCTATGGAACGGTTTCGATATCAGGCAATTGATCGCAGTGGGGTGCTTGTAACAGGTATCATTGAAGCTTCCGACCGACCTTTGGCCGCATCAATGCTGCAATCTAAGGGGCTTGTTTTACTAAAGGTCGATCACATTAGATCCAAGAACCGATTTCAGACATTTTTGAATTCCGAAATCGGTACCTCTAAGCAAATCAAGTCTGTAATAGCAGCAAGATTTATCGAGCGCTTATCCCTTTTATTAACGGCTGGCATTACACTAGAACACTCACTCCAACTTCTGTCTCACTTCGAAAATGAGTCACTAGATCGCAACTTAGCGGCTTCGCTGCTGGAAAAGCTCCGTACAGGGGCGCGCTTTGCGGACGCGATGGAACTTGAATCGCCGTCGTTTGATGTTGCGATTATAGCTATCACGCGCGCAGGGGAATTGGGAGGCACTTTGGGGCCGACACTTCAGCAGTTGGCTGTTCGCCTTCAGCGAACCGAAGAGGTAAAAAGTAAGCTTCGATCCGCTCTTATATATCCAGCTACATTGATCGCGACCGCAGTGGCAGCGATTGTTTTGATTATGTCTCTCGTTGTACCTCAACTTGAACCTCTGATCTTGAGTTCCGATATCCAGCCTTCTCCATTTGTCCGGGCAATCTTTGCAAGTAGTCATTTATTGATTGATTATTGGTGGATGCTTTTGCTTGCTGGTGCATCATTCCTGACATTGATAGGTTTTGCGCTTCGGCAAGCCTCATCTCGACGAGCGTTCGATAAGGCCATTCTGAACGTACCAATAATTGGTCCATTGATGGTAAGCATCGAAAGTGCCCGATTTGCGAGAGCATTGGCCGCGTTATTGGCCGGCGGCATTCGTCTTCAATCAGCACTAAAGTTGTGTCGTCCCATAATCGTAAATCAGGCGCTGGTCGCCTCTATTGATAGTGTCGTGAATGCGGTGAGCCAAGGGGCGTCATTGACGAGCGCGATCAGCCGCGCGGCCCTTTTCCCTGGCATGTTGTCGGAAATGATCCGCATCGGCGAGGCCACTGGTCAGTTAGCTATAATATTGGTGCAGGCAGCAGATATCCTCGAGCGCGAAGTTCAACGGATATTAGACCGTTTTGTGGCATTGCTCGTTCCAACTTTGACCTTTCTCATTGGCGGGTTTGTCGCTACATTGATTGTATCGGTAATGGTGATCGTCACAAGTATAAACGATGTTATTAGATAAAATGCAGTGATATGAATCATATTTCTTCTATAACTCTGTAATGATGAGGGGATTTTGAGGTCTTATCATAGTAAAAAAATTTTGAATGATGGGTTTTCGCTATTGGAAACGATGGTTGTATTGGTCATTGTGTCGATTGTATTTTTCGTTGCGATTCCGGGTATGGGTTCAATTGCGGGAGTGCGTTTTCGTATTATGCTTACGGGAATAGTTTCTGACCTCGACACACTTCGTCAGGATGCAGTTAGAAAGCACATACCGACAGCTATCGTTCGCGAGTCGTCAGGCTATAGGTTAATACCTTCAGGCGTACGTCGCGAACTTCCTGACGGAGCCACGCTCATATTTTCGTCTGCTTCGGTGTCCCCAGATGTTAATGAACAGAATATTATTCGGTTTTTGTCTGATGGCAGTTCAAGCGGGGGAGCAGTACATCTGCTGCAATCAGACAAAAGATCTACTATTACTATACGGCAATTGGATAGCCAGATTGAAATCAAAAGCAAGTAGATGTAAGTGCGGATTTACGATCATCGAGGCCCTCGTTGCGCTTATAATTGTATCATTTGCATCTGTTACACTTTTACGCGTTGTAGAGTTTAGCAGTTTAAACTTAAGGCGTGATCAGTTTATTGAGAGGGCGATTTGGCAAACCAACTCCATTCTAGCGAACCTGGAACCGGATCCTTCTTCTAATCACCAGCAGTTACAAGGAGCCTTCCCAAATGGTGATTTTTGGGTCATTGAGATCGTATCCTTGGGCGGATCGAGGCCTGACAATTCTAGTGGGCTGCTAAAAGTCTATCATGTAAAATTAACCTTGAAATCGTCCGACCGAAATCCGTTTACCCTCAATTTCGAGACGATTATTGCAAGAAACGGTGATAAATATGCCAAAAAGAGATGAGGGTGGATTTACGCTGATTGAGACTATGGTTGTTCTAATTCTGACTTCAATCCTGTTTAACCTTACACTATCCTTTTTGCGATCTTCAAATTTATTTTTATTTCATGCACAGACACTATCTCGCGAAGGGGAGGAGGTTGATAGAATATTTAGGATTGTTCAAAAATTATTAACGGGACCATCGACTATTCGCAGTACCGAAAGTCGCTCACGTAAAATATTCGAGGGTTCCAAAGACGAAGTTCAATTCCTCGGTCCCATGCCTGACGAGGGCGGTTCCGATGACGCAGTCGCCTACCGCCTCTTCTCGGGGGCTGACCATAGATTTCATGTGAGCTGGCATTTCGATCGCGACGAACAATCTAAAGCAAGCTTTGGTTATATCGGTGACGAAGTATCGTTTTCAACCAATGTGTCGGTTGCGTTTTCGTACTTTGGTAGTATGGATGAGCATTCAGTTCCTAAATGGGCTGATAATTGGACCGACACATCGAGACTTCCTGATATCATCGCTTTGGATTTTAGTCGATCAGGTAAAACGATTAAATACTTTATTAGAGTGGCTACGGTTCATAGGCTCTGTCAGAATCCAGCTAATTACGGATCGGAAGATATTTTGTGTGATTATTGATCGATTCAATTGATCGTGCCTGTCAAGCGTGTCGCTTAAATTGGTTATGTCTTAAAAAATTGAGATTGATGTGGGCGAATTTTCAGCTATCCTTGGTTCAGTACTCAGGGTTTTGAACGTTCAAAATGTTGTTGGCAATATACTGGCTTGGCGACATATGTGCAATTTCGGTGAGTGTAGTTTTAAGTGAATTGACACTCATTTGGGCTAAGGGCAAAAAGTAATGATTGTGATGCGTCGGGCCGTGAGAGGCCAACAATCTTTCGGTTTACTTCATTTCAAAAGATATATTCTTTCGTCGTGGTTCTTAGCCGTCTCGCTCTGTTTGAGCTTTCTATTGAATGAAGCGCATGCTGATTCGGTGCAATATTTTTATGATCCTGCTGGTCGCCTCGTTGGGGTGGCTGATCCCGTTCAAAGACGAAGAGGACGCCATCCGCATCGCCAATCAAAACGAGTACGGTCTGGCTGGTGGTGTCCACTCGGGCGATGAAGCGCGGGCCA